>NZ_CP168267.1:0-1732433 GCF_040149425.2 Cupriavidus sp. DF5525
GGTGTCAGACTCCCATGCCAGCGGCAATGCCACCCAGAGCAAAGTCCACCGCCGCTTCCACATGAATAGCGGTGGAATCGAAGCCTGGCAACGGCAGCTTATCGGTCTCGAGGATCATGCAGATCTCCGTGCAGCCGAAGATGACGGCGTCTGCCCCCTCAAGCTTCGCCTTGTTTATCAGGGAGATGAGAGCCTCGCGAGAATCGTCTAACACCTTGCCCGCGCAGAGTTCGTTAAAGATTATGTCGTGGGTAATCGTCCGCCCTTCAGTGTCGGGAACAACGACATCGATGTCATGCGTTAGCATTCGCGCACGATAGAAACCACTCTCCATCGTGTAGCGGGTTGCCAGAAGCAGAGGGCGGCGGCATCCGTACGCCTTCAGCTTGCGCGCTGTCTCGTCGACAATGTGAATAAAGGGAATGTCGATCTCCTGCTCCACCGCTTCGGCGACCAGATGCATGGTGACGGCGCAAATCAGCACACAATCGGCACCCGCACCTTGCAGGCCGCGTGCAACGGCCGCGAGGCGCATGCCGGCCTCGTCCCATCGGCTTGTCTTCTGCATGTCGACAATGGTCTGAAAATCGACAGAATGCAGAAGGAGTTCAGCCGAATGCAGCGCGCCGAGACGCTCCCGCACGGCTTCGTTGATCTTTCGGTAGTACACGGCCGAGCCCTCAAAGCTCATGCCGCCAATTAGTCCGAGAGTGCGCATATTTGTCGAGTGGTCTTATGGGTGAATGGGGAAAATGGCCGGAGTGGCTACCGTCTGGCCGACGAAGGCTTTGAGCAGGGTGGTCGCCTCATATGTTTCCTCCAAAGAACTCAGCATCGCATCAGGATCCCTTCCTTCGCGCTGTAAGATATCTGCCCTACGCCGGATGCACGCTGCGGCAATCGTACGGGTGAACTCCGGATGAAATTGGGTCGATAGAGCGTTCGGACCGTACCTGACGATCTGGTGAGGGTCATGTGCCGAAAAGGCCAACGCCTCCGCACCGCGAGGCAGTTCGATGATGGTTTGCTCGTGAGTAAGGTGAGCAGTGAAGGATTCCGGCCATTTACTGAGCAAGGGATCATTTCCCGCCGCGGATGTCTTGTGAATGCGATGGCACCCCATTTCGCGTCCATCCGGATGAAAATCCACGCGACCACCCAGCGCATGTGCCATCAGTTGATGCCCATAGCAAACGCCAAAAATCGACATCCCGACTGCTACCGCATCCCGGATCCATTCCGCTGTCGTCTCGCTCCACGGAAGTCGGTCCGTTACCATCGCCCATGATCCCGTGATGATTGCGGCGCTGCCGGGATTCGGTTCTGGAAGCACGTCGCCATCGAAAACGCGTACCACCTCTACCTCATCAATCGGTCGCTCCAATGCACGGCAAAACCATGCTGGCAAGTCGCCCAGAGGCTCACGAATTTCTTTGGGTGGGGTACCGACCTGGACGATCAGCAGTCGGGAATAACGCGCGGATGTCATAGATGAAGCAGTTCGTTAGTGGTGCGCCACCCTAGCCTTAAGGGAGCGAGTCGGTTCAGGGTCCGGCGCCGTACACAAACAATTCCGCTGGCCACCAGGGCGTCGGCAGCAATGGTCAAGCTGTTGCCGGCACCGGCCCTCTCTCGAGGAACGTGCCGCCTCACTTAGCTGCGATGCATTCGAGTTCCACGCGCGCATTGAAAGCCAGCCCCGATGCGCCGAAGACGCTGCGCGCGGGATACTTCCCGGGAGTGAAATAGGTCCGGTACACCTCGTTGAATGTCGACCACTCGCTCATATCCGCGAGCATTGCCGTGCACTTCACGATGTGGCCGAGTGCATACCCGTTGGCTTCCAGGCTGGTCTTCACGTTCTCCATGGTCTGCTTGGCCTCGGCTTTGATGCCGCCGGGAGCGACGTCCGTTGTCCCGGGAATCAGGCCGATCTGGCCGGAGAGGTACAGCGTCCCGCCCACCTTCACGGCCTCAGAGAACGGGAATTCCCCCTTCAGAACCTTTCCGCTGTTCAGGTAGACGTTCTGCGCGATGGAGGTGGACGCACCAAACGCCAGGGCCAGCGCCGCGGAAATACGAACGAACTGTTGCGCGGTCATGATGGAGTTTCTTCAAGTTAGCTTTTCAGCAGAATAGGGGAACGGCCAGCGGCCTGATCACACAGCGATGGTTCCGTCGACACACGTGACCGATTGACCTCCAACGCGAATGACGTCGTCGCCGTTAAAGGCCACAAAGATCTTTCCTGCGCGCCCAACGACCGAACCTTGCGTGCTGACATAGCTGGAACCGAAGGTCTGGACCTGGCCAGCCTCGCGAATGAACGCTGCCACCGAGCCGTTTCCGCTGCCGCAAACGGGGTCTTCATTCACGCCGAGACTGGGCGCGAAGGCGCGCACCTCGATCGCCGCAGGTGCACCCTTCTCATAGGTGCCATACACCACGATGCCGATGGACTTGTTGCGTTTGTCAAACTCCGCCATACGCACAAAGTCGGGGCGAAGCGCCAGGACGGCCTCTGCACTTTCCATCTGGACGATCGTCCAGACGGGGCCGACATTGATGAGCTTCGGCGTGTGCTCACGCTGCACCGGGGCACCAAGAATGGCCGCCAGCTCGTCAATCTGTGCATTGGTCAGGGGAACGAAGCTGGGTGTTGGCAGGTTGAAAGCAATCACCGGGCTTGAGTCGGCCGACGGAGTGACGGTCAGCTCGATCAGTCCGGCATCGCACTCCTGCTTGAGCTTGCCATTTTGCGGCGCAATCCGCCCCGCCTCCAGGAGTGCGTGCGCCGTTCCAAGGGTGGGGTGCCCCGCGAACGGCAATTCCGATTGAGGCGTAAAGATGCGCACGCGGTAGTCCGCACCCGGCTGCGTAGGCGGTAGCACGAAGGTCGTTTCGGAGAGATTGGTCCAGTTCGCAATGCGCTGCATCTCCTCGCCTGTGAGTCCTTCTGCGTCAAGGATCACGGCTACTGGGTTTCCGCGATAGGGAACGTTGGTGAAAACATCAACTTGCTTGAATGGGACGCCGGACATCTATCTGCTTCCTGAGGGTGTATTCGCGATGCGCTGCATCGCGGTTGACTGGCGAGGGGACGGCCGGTGGAACCGCCCGGCAGGCCTTCACGCGACTGCTTGCCACCAGCTGCAGGGATAATAGGAGTGGACCAGTCATGGGTACAGAGGCAGTACAATCCAAAATTTATGGTTACAGTTGACATCGAGAGGAAACCCTGTGCGAACGACCCCATCGGCAGGTAGCCTGTATCAGATCTTGGCTGATGATTTGACCGCGGCTATCTCGTCAGGACGTCTTCCCGCAGGGTCCAACCTGCCTTCCCTTCGCGAATGCGCGATACAGCGCAAACTCAGTCTCAACACCGTCACCGCCGCCTATCGGCTGCTGGAAGATCGGGGCCTGATCGTGGCTCGCCCTCAATCCGGCTTCTATGTGTGCAGTGAGCTGGCAGAACCAGAGTTCGCTTTCCGGCGCATTGCTAAGGACGTGGTGGGGGCAGCTCAGGAAGATTTAATGACTGCAGTTCTGGAGGCGCAGCAGCGGCCAGGCCATATCGATCTGGCATTCGCCGCTCCTCGCGGGAAAAAGTTCTACCCCGGCGAACGCTTGGCCCGAATGACCAGTTCGGTTCTGCGCCGCCAAGGCAACGTTGTCGCCTCTTACGCAATGCCACCGGGTTCGGAGCTCTTGCGCGACCAGATTGCCAGGCGCAGCCAGAGATTGGGGATGGACCTTACGGCCGATTGCATCGTGCTCACGCATGGCGCCATGGAAGCACTTCATCTGGCGCTTCGAGCGGTGACTCGTCCGGGCGACTTCGTCGGAATCGAGGCCCCCTCCTACTTCAATCTTTACCCCCTCTTATCCGCACTCGGGCTCAAGGCCATCGAGATTCCGACGCATCCGCAGCACGGCTTGGATGTTGACTCCGTGGAGAGCGTCCTTGCCGAGAAGCGAGTTGCAGCCCTCGTTGCCATGCCGAGCGTCCACAATCCGCTCGGATGCTCAATGCCAGTCGACGCGAAGCAGCGACTTGCCAAGCTGCTCAATCAATACAAGACCCCATTGATTGAGGATATGGTGTACGCAGAGCTTCAGTTTCTTGAGCCCTTGGCGCCCACCGTAAAAGCCTTCGATCACGGAGGATGGGTGCTGGCCTGCGGAGGATTCTCAAAAACATTGGCTCCCGACTACCGCTTGGGCTGGATCGCCGGCGGGCGCTTCAGTCAGGCCGTACAACGGCTTAAGTTTGCCTCCA
Organism: Cupriavidus sp. DF5525; assembly: GCF_040149425.2. Classification (NCBI taxonomy): domain Bacteria; kingdom Pseudomonadati; phylum Pseudomonadota; class Betaproteobacteria; order Burkholderiales; family Burkholderiaceae; genus Cupriavidus; species Cupriavidus sp. DF5525. The sequence goes on from NZ_CP168267.1 coordinate 4,283, forward strand.
GTGCGTCCGAATCCATGCTACTGAGCGAGACCGTTGGGCAGTTTCTCAAAAGCGGAGGTTATGAACGTCACCTCAGCAGTTTGAGACGGTTGTACTTCGCTCAGGTCGCCACGGTACGCGGATTAGTCGCACAATTTTTCCCTGGGGGCACGCGCGCGACTCAGCCGGCAGGAGGGTTCGTTCTTTGGGTTGAGCTGCCACCTCAGGTGGACAGCTTGAAACTGTTCCACGCGGCTTTGGAAAAGGGCATAGTAATGATGCCAGGCCAAGTTTACGCCAAGGGCCCACGCTATCGTCACTATCTCCGATTGTCCTGTTGCCAGGAGATTGATGAGCGTTTTACCAGCGCCGTCCGGACCTTGGGAGAATTAGCGGTCAAAATGCAAAAGGACGGTAACAAGGCGCCGAAGGGTCGGTGAGCCCTGGCGGTCATCCTGTCACTGAGCACCGTATGTTCTAGCCACCGTAGCGCGGTCAGGAGCGCATTGACGATGGAACCAAGATCTTGGGCGGACTGCGTCTTAGACGGACTGCGCGCCTGGCGGACTACGCTGGACTTGCTCGGCTTGTCGCAATGGCGGGACGCCCGTGATCGCCGCCGCCGAAGTTCGGGCGACCCTTACCGGAGTACCGTCGTAGGCAGCGTGGCGTGTTCGGGGCTGAACGGCCAGATGCCTGAATGCAATCCGTCCGAAGGGGTAAGGATGCATTGCAATTGCGCCCGGTCAAGCGGCAGCGATGTTCGTCGTGAACCATCTCCTCGTGGTGTGACCCATCGGGAATACTACCGCGCGGTCCTGCGATCTGGCGATCGGGGAGTGGGGTGGGAAATCAGGGGCGACTTTCCAAGCAAAGTCGGAGCGAGGTTGCATCAAGACAGACAACCAGCCATATGAGAGTGAATCTGCCGGTCACAGACAAAGAGTACGAACTGCCAGCGGGCGAGGTCATCATCACCAGGACCGATGTGCAGGGCAATATCGAATATGCCAACCAGGCGTTCTTCCGCAGCAGCGGGTACGACCGTGCCGAGGTCATCGGCCAGGCGCAGAACATCATCCGCCATCCCGACATGCCAGCGGCCGCGTTTGCCGATATGTGGGCAACCATCCGCGCCGGTACGCCGTGGACCGGCGTGGTGAAGAACCGCCGCAAGGACGGCGGCTTCTACTGGGTGCTGGCCAATGTCACGCCGGTCCTCCAGGACGGCAAGCCCTCGGGCTACCTGTCGGTGCGGACCAAGCCCGCCCGGGCGCGGATTGTCGCTGCAACCCGTCTTTACGCCGATCTGCAGCGCGGGCCGCGCTCCCGCTGGCGTTTGTCTGGTGGCGAGGCTTTTCGCAAGGGCGCCGCGGGTGTCAACCAACGCATGCTGCGGCTGCCTGTGGTGGCGCGTCTGCTCGCGGTCCAGTTCGCGCAGATCCTGCTGATCCTGATGGCGGCGGCAGGTGCGACGTTCTGGTCGGCTCCCTCTGCCGTCACCTGGACGCTGGCTGGGGCGGCGGCGGCGATGTGCAGCGCGGCCGCCTGCTACCTCGTGTTGAACATATTCAGGCCGCTGACGGGCTTGAATCAGAGCGCGCTGGCCGTGCTGTCCGGGCAGTTGCAGCACCAGTTTCCCGAGTGCGGGGACGCGCAGACGCACCTGCTTGGCCGCTTCCTGAACCAGATGAATGCGCGCCTGGTAGGCGTGCTGTTGGATACGCGGACGTCGATTGCCGGCGTGTGGCAGTCTTCCGTCGGACTGGCAAGCGGCAATGCCGACCTGTCCGGGCGGACCGAGCAGCAGGCCAGCGCCATCGAAGAAACGACCGCCACGCTTGCGCAGATCACGGAGACCGCATGGCAGAATGCGAGCGATGCTGAACAGGCCCACCAGGAAGGGCGCCGTACCGCCGAAGCAGCTTGCGCAGCCGCAGGCGGGGTGCGCCGCGCGGCCACGATGATGGAGAAGCTGAGCATACAATCGCGCAAGATTGCCGAAATCACCGCGGTCATTGACGACATTGCCATGCAGACCAACCTGCTGGCCTTGAACGCCGCGGTGGAGGCGGCACGCGCCGGCCAGCACGGGCGCGGCTTCTCGGTGGTGGCGAGCGAGGTGCGAACGCTGGCCCAGCGGTCCGCGGCGGCCGCCAAGCAGATCAAGGCGCAGATCGAGAACTCGCTCGAAGTTGTGGAGGCCAGCACTGAGGCTGCGGTCAGTGCCGGCAGCGAAATGGACCGTGTCGAGCAATCCGTCTCGGCGCTGATACGGACGATCTCGGCGATTGCCAATGCCAGCAGGGGGCAGAGCGTCGAGATCGAGCAGGCCAGCACGGCGGTCGAGCAGATCACGCAGATCACGCAGATGAACGCAGCACTGGTCGATGAGTCGGCCGCAGCGGCAATGGAGCTGAAGCAGCAGGCGCAGGCACTGGAAGATGCGGTGAACGTCCTTGCGAGCTAGGCTTGACATGGGTTCGGCAGCGCCTGCTGCGGGCTGCCGCGGCCTGAACGGCTGGCCGAAGTACTCCGGTCACGTGACAGGCGGGCCCACCCGTCGCGGGGGACGGAGCGCAGGGAATCCGAAGCCTTGTGCGGTGATTTCACAGCGCGATGGGGCGTGCGTTTGCGGGGTACGTGCGCCTGAGTTGAATGCTTTGGGTGTCAGGGAGCCCAAGGAGCAAAAAGCCCCGAGAGTCGTCTGACTTTCGGGGTTTTCCCACTCGGGTGGCCGGAAATCAGTCGAATTGGACTCCGGAATCGGGCTCAGTCCAGATGGATCTCATTGGCCCGTGCGATGTTCTGCCATACCAGCAGGTCGGCTCGCACCGTCTGGGCGAATTGCTCCGGTGTCTTCAGCGGCGGGTCGACCAGGTTGAGTTGCAGGAACCGCTCGCGCAACTCAGGCGCTGAAAGCGTGCCCAGGATCTCGCGGTGTACCGCGGCCACCACGGATTGAGGGGTGCCTTTGGGTGCGAAGACGCCATACCAGGCATCTGTATCGAAGGGGTAGCCTTGCTCCGTCATGGTTTGCAACGCTGGCAGGGCGGGGCCCCGATGAGAGCCAGTGATGGCGATGCCGCGCAGCTTCCCGGCCTTGATCAGTGGCACGGAACTGGTAGCGTCGACGAAGGCGACCTGAATCCGTCCGCCCTGCATGTCCTGGTAGATCTGACTGATGGTCTTGTAGGGAACGTGGCGGATATCGAGGCCGTTCCGACGCTTCAAGGACTCCATGACCAGCTGTCCCGTCGATCCTGGCCCCCAGGTTGCGTAGTCGTACTTGCCGGGGTTTGCCTTCACCAGGCTCACAAAGGCCTTGAGATCGTGCGCCGGGAAGTCGTTGGAGACCACCAGGTGGATGCCGCCGGAGAAGATCTGCGCTACAGGCACCAGGTCACGTGTCACGTCGAATGGCAGTTTGCTCAGCAACGCCTGGCTGATGACGGTCGATGACGAACTGGCAAAGAGCAGGGTGTAGCCATCGGGAGCGGCCTTTGCGACGGCGTCGACCCCGATGACGCCGTTGGCGCCGGGCCGGTTGTCCACGACCACAGGCTGCTTCAGGGACCGGCTCAGTCGTTCCGCAAAGATCCGCGCGATAGTGTCAGGGCCGCTGCCGCCTGCACTCGGAAGAATCAGCCGCACTGGCCGCGCGGGCCAGGTGTCCGCGAGCACCGTGCCGGTCATGCAGGCCATGGCCAGCCACGCACACCGCGCAAGGTACCATGAGGCCACGCGAGCGCGGCCGGCGCATAAGGTCCAGATTTTCATTTGGGTCTCCTCCTTGGTATGCCCAATCGGCGCCGGGTTGCTCAGGCTGCGGTGCGCACGGCACCAATCGACAGTCCGCCGTCCACGACCAGCATTTGGCCGTTGACGTAAGAGGATTCGGTGCTGATGAGGAAGAGAGCGGCGTTGGCGACTTCCCAGCCTGTGCCTTGGCGGCCAAAGGGCAGGGGGCGTGCCGCGCGCGACGGGCGGGCGCGGGAGGCGTCGCGTCCCATCGGCGTGTCGATCAGGCCTGGCGCGAGCACGTTGGCGCGCAGTCCTGTGCTTTGTCCGGCAAAGGCGACGGCGCGACCGAGGGCCATCAGACCGGCTTTGGACGATTCATAGGCCGGCAGGCCGCTCAGAGGCGAAATTGCCGCAGTGGAGGCGACGAAGACGACTGCGCTGCCGGGTGGCATGACGGCCGCCGCCTCCTGTGCGCAGAACATTGGCGCCCGCAGGTTCAGGTCTTGCACACGATCCCAGTCGGCAGGATTCTCGTTGCCAAAGCGGTTCTGGTTGCCGATGCCGACATTGACGACGACCCCGTCCAGGCCGTCCATGGCGGCTACTGCTTCGCGCACCATCCGCGAAATCTGGGCAGGGTCCGAAACGTCAACTTGCACGACGAAGCCCCGCCCGCCTTCGCGAGCGATCCAGTCAACCGTGCCTTGGGCGGCACCGGGATCGATGTCGGCGCAAGTCACCGCTGCGCCCTCGCGCGCAAACAGCACCGACATGGCGCGTCCGTTTCCGACGGAAGGGAGCGGATCCACGGTCTGGCGCTGGCCAGCGCCAACCACCAGGATACGCCGGCCGGCAAGGCGCCCCTCGCGCCGGGCAGTGCCCAGTGCAGGCGCAAAGAGTTGTTGTTCAGGACGCATTTGCAGCGCATTAGTCACGGGGAATCTCCAGGTGTTCAAGCGGCGGGCTCTCAATATCGACTTCCAGGTTTTCCAGCAGGCGTGACACCAGCATGTAGTAGCCGATGGTCACCAGCAGTTCCATGGTCTGCTGATCTCCGAGTGCCTTCGCAACGCGCGCATACAGCTCCTCGGGGGCCTTGACGTCCCGCACCACGGCATCGGTGAATGCGACCACCAGTGCCTCGCGTGAGTCGAGGGCCTCGGTTGAGCCCGGCCCGAGGACAGCTTCGATCTTTGCCTGGGGCACACCGGCGGCGCGCGCCACCCGGCGATGCTGATGGATCTCGTAGGTGGCCTTGCACAGTGCGCCAACCCTGAGGATGGCCAGCTCGCGCAGTGTTGCCGGGAGCGCCGATTTCGCGAGAATGGCGCGCCCCAGCGCCAGGAAGCCGATAGCGGTCTCGGGCGCGTTGGGGAGAATGCGGTACAGGTTGAGCGGCGGACGGCCGCGCACCAGCTCGCCGAGCGGGCCGGTGACTTCGTTGACGTCGAAATATGGCATGCGAGCCATGGAGTCTCCTCTGGCCGCGTTGGCGCGGCTCGTGGGTGGTGGATGGAGCGGAAAACTTCTGTGTATCAGGACAGCACGTTGCGCTTGTCCTGACGGAGTACCAGGTCCCACATGAGCGCAGCGGTGGGATGCTCGCGCTCCTCCAGAACGTGGGCGACCAGGCCGGCGCAGCGTCCAATCAGTGCGAGGCCGCGGCCAAACAGGGGATCAAGCCCCATGTCGGCCAGGATGGCGCCGATGGCACCGGCGGCGTTGAGCGGGAGCTTCTGCTTTCTATTCCCATCAGCGCCCGGCTCGCCTGACGCGTCTGCGAGTGCGAGGGCCAAACGGCAGTGCCGGCCGAAGAATCCGCTGGCGCTGGCGGTATCGAACAACGCCGGAACGCGCGGATCGCCGTCGGCGTGGATCGGATGGCCCAGGCCGGGTAGGGCGCGCCCGGCCCGTCGCGCAGTCGCCACGACCCGGCGTGCGGTCTCGTGCAATACGGGCCCTTGTGCGTCCGGGTCCAGATCAGCAGCTTCTCGCAAGAGGAGTTCGGCGGTGTTCTGCACCGTGCCGAGAAAGCGTTCCCCTGCGCCAAGCAGGCCAGCGGCGACGGCGCCCTGCAGTGACTCGGGAGCGCCAAGCCAGGTCATGCGCGTGCTGATGGCACTGGGTGTCAGCCCATGGTCCACCGCTGTGACGAGTAGCGTGTCGATCATGCGCGCCTCAGCCTTGTCCGGCAGCCTGCCGAGCGCGACCAGGCACAGCATCTGCACAAAATCGAGCTTGCCGATAACGTCGCGCGCGAGATCGCGTCCACGCACCGCAATACGGTCGGGCGTGGTGGTGCCGATGTCAGTGCAGATGCTCCCGCGAGCGGTACTCATGCGGACAACCCCACGGTAATGCCGCCACAGACATGCAAGACCTGCCCGGTCACGAAGGACGCACGCGTATCCAGAAAGAACTCCACGGCGTGGACGATGTCCTCGGCCGTGCCCAGCCGTTTCACGGGAACGCCGGCGACGATACGCTGCGTCAACGCCTGCTGTGCCGGATTGGCCGCGCCGAACGCCGCAGTGGCGATCGGCCCCGGTGCGACCGCATTCACGGTAATGCCGTCCGCGCCTAGTTCGAGCGCCCACGTCCGGGTCATCGCGTTGAGGGCGCCCTTGGTCGCGGCGTAGGCAGTGCGCATTTCCTTGCCCAGCGCCGCACGGCTGGAGATATTGACAATGCGGCCCTGCCGCGCCGCGCGCATGGCGGGCAACACCGCCTGGGCGCATTGCAGGGCGGCGCGGGCGTTAACCAGCATCTGATTGTCGAAGTCGTCCAACGCCGTATCGTCGATGTTGGCGGCACGCAGCGTGGCCACATTGTTGACGAGCCCGCCGAACGCATGCTTGCCGCAGGCATGGCGCAGGACTGCAGCAAGCTCAGTCTCACTGGCCATGTCTGCATCGTAGAACTCCACGATGTCCGGCTGGGGCGGCACGACGCGGTCGACGCTCACGACATGGCAGCCGCGTCTCGCCAGGGTCTGGCACAAGGCCCAGCCGATACCGCCGGAGCCACCGGTGACAAGTACAGATTCAGGAATCATGATGCGAGCGTCTCCTTGACGAAATGAGCCTTGCAGTCCGGACTCGTCAGCTGCCCCGGAGGGCCTGTTTTGAAACCTTGCCGTTCGCGGTCACAGGCAGACTGTCGAGAAAGTGGATTTGTTTAGGCGTCTGGACGGGGCCGAGGCGAGCTCTGACCACGGCCCTGAGCGTGTCGGCCGACACGTCGGTGCCAGGCCTGAGTTGGACGGCTGCGTGTACGGCTTCACCCCAGCGAGGATCGTCGACGCCGAAGACCGCGCACCGGCAGACGGCCGGGTGCTCGCCCAAGGCATTCTCGACGTCAGTCGGGTAGACGTTAAAGCCGCCGCTGATGACCATATCTCGCAGCCGGTCCTTTAGGTAGAGAAATCCTTGCGAGTCCAGGTATCCGCCATCGCCGGTATGCAGCCAGCCGTCGACGATGGTCTCGCTGGTCTTTTCTGGCTGTCGCCAATAGCCGCTCATCAACAGGTCGCCGCGAACGACGATTTCTCCGGCCTCTCCCGGCGGCAGCAAGCGGCCGTCCGGGGCCATGATCCCAATCTCGGCCAGAGGAGTGGCGCGGCCGACAGATCCGTGGCGCACTGGGTTGCGCAGGTCGGCCGCAGGCATATACGCAATGACCGCCGGCGCCTCGGTCTGTCCGAACGAGGTTTCGAGAGTGCCGAACACCGCGATGGCCTGGGCGATGCGGTCTGCTCGCATCGGCGCGGCGGCATAGACCAGATGCCGCAGGTGCGACCAGTCCCGCTCAGCAACACCGGGTTCATCGAGCAAGTCGTAGATCAGCGTGGGCGGCATGAAGGTCGCGGTGATGCGGCCGCTTTCGAGCTGGTCCAGTACTGACTTCGGCCTGGTCGAACTCGCCAGGACAATGGTGCCCCCGCAGGCAAACACGGGAAGAAGGAAGGTCGACGTACCGTGCGTGATCGACGCCACTGCGAGATAGCGCTCATCTTCCCGCAATTGCATTGCTGTCAGGATCGATACGACCGTGGCATTCCAGGCGCGTAGGGATTGCATAACGCCTTTGGGGGCGCCCGTCGTACCACCAGTGAACTTGATGGCCTGGATTTCGGACAATTCCCTTGACTGGCGTCGTGGCATACGCCCTTGCCATGCCGCTATCAAGCCCTCCACACTGTCCGGTTCACGGGAGTGGGCACCGCAAGCAACGCGCAGCGTGCCGGCAGGGACCGCGTAACAGGCCTGCTCACGGTGTGCTTCGTCAAACACGAGAATCGACGGTGTCGTGAACTCGATGATCCTGGCAAGTTCCGGGCCGGCGCTGCGCGGATTGAGCGGCACCCAGGTCTTGCCTGCCGCCAGGGTCGCCATCAAGGCGACCACGTGCGGGACGCTGTTACCGGCACAGATGGCCACCCGAGAGCCGGGCACCGGATCGATGTCCTGGAAGGCGGTGGCTAGCGCGGACACTTGCCGGGCCAGTTCGCCGTAAGTCACTGAGACATCTTCTGCTTCCAGGGCAATACGCTGGGGGAACGCGCTTGCGGTTCTCAGCAGGAAGTCAATCGGCTGCATACGTACTCCGGTTTGAAAAATCGGCCGACACGACTGCCGCACGAAACGGGGCGAGGGATCTCATTCCGGCCGCGCTCCCGACACTTTGACGATTCGATCCCATCTGACCATCTCGTCGTCCACGAAGCGAGCGAACTCCGTGGGGCTCATGGCCTGTGTGTCAGCGCCCATTTCGACAAAACGCTTTCGCAGCGTGTCACTGGTCACGGCTTTCCTCACGGCCTCATTCAGGCGATCCACGACATCAGGCGGTGTGTTTGCCGGCGCGAAGAGGCCGCTCCAGTTGCTGACGGTGTAGCCCGGGACACCGGCTTCCGCGAGGGTAGGCACCTCGGGCAACGCGGGTAAGCGACGCGCAGAAGTGACTGCAAGAGGCCGCACCAGTCCTTTGGCAATCAGAGGAAGCGAAGACGGCACGTTGTCAAACATCAGCTGAACGCGGCCGCCCATCAGGTCCGTGAGCGCTGCGGACGCGCCGCGGTAGGGCACGTGTGTAAAGCGCGTGCCGGTCATCGTCTGGAACAGTTCGCCGGACATATGAATGCTGCTGCCATTGCCCGACGAGCCCATCATCAACTGGCCGGGCCGGCTTTTTGCCAGCGCAACCAGCTCCTTGACCGTACGGGCCGGCACTTCGGGATGGACAACGAGGACGTTGGCGCCGGAAGAGACCAATGCCACCGGCTGGAAGTCCTTGCGGGGTGAATACGGCAGGTTGCTGTACAGGCTGGGATTGATGCCGTGCGTGCCGATCGTGCCGAGCAGCACGGTGTAGCCGTCGGCGGACGCATTGGCGACGGCTCCGGCTGCGATATTGCCGCCGGCCCCTGCACGGTTCTCCACCACAAAAGGCAGGCCAAGCGTTTGCGTCAGTTGCTGGGCCAGGAGGCGGCCGAACACGTCAGCCGTACCGCCCGGCGGGAACGGGACGACGAGTCGGACCGGGCGGGACGGATAGGTTTGCGCCAGCGCCGGCGTGCCAAGCATCGAAATGGCTGTTGCAGCAAGCAAGCCTGACAGGAGTCGGTACAGCATGCAGGGTCTCCGGTGCGGGCGCATCCAGGGGCGCCTTTCTGCAGAATTCGGAAAACGTTTTCAGATCAGAAATGCAAGAGAAAACGGCGTGGTGGTAAATTAACAGTCGGAAAAACTGGCGTCCAACTGTGGAACGTTTTCATTAGGGAAGACCATGACGCAACGCGTATCTGTGAGGGATGTGGCTGAGGCTGCGGGCGTTTCAATCGGCAGCGTGTCACGCGTGTTGAATGGGACGGGTTACGCCAGCGCCGCGCTACGCGCACGGGTTCTGGCTGCCGTGGACAAGCTGGGGTATGCGCCGAGCTTTGCCGCGAAACACCTGCGCACAGGGCGCAGCCACACGGTCGGATACCTGGTTTCGAACATTCGCAATCCGCTGCTGGCTGCCCATTTCAGCGAGGTGGAGCGTCACCTGCAGACGGCCGGCTATTCGGTCATAGTGGGAAATACGCTGGACCAGCCTCACCGTGATCGCGAACTGGTAACACTCTTCGAGACGCGGCGGCTCGAGGGCATCATTGCTGCGCCCAGCGTGGAAAGCGAGTCGCCAGCGGATTTTGTGTTCAGTGCATGTGGCTTGCCCGTTGTCATTCTTGACAGGGAGACGCCAACGCCGATGGACGCGGTCATGCTCGACCATCGTGCCGGCGTACGGCAGTCAGTGGAATACCTTGTTTCGCTTGGCCATCGCCGAATTGCCCTGTTCGGTCCCGGGGAGCACATTCGGCCCGGGCGCGAGAAGTTGTTCGGATATCAAGACGGGCTTCAGGCGGCGGGGATCCCCTATGACCCGGCGCTGGTATTCATGTCACGTTCGGCCGTAGATTCTTCACGAGCGCAGATGAGTGTCATGCTTGGCCTCAAACAGCCGCCCACCGCAATAATCGGGCTAGGCACCCGCTTGCTCTCCGGCGCCATCTACGCGGCGAGGAAAGCAGGACTGGATATTCCGCACGATCTTTCAGTTATAGGCATTGGCACCCCGGAAACACTGGAGCTAATGTACCCACCGCTAACAACGCTGCACTTCAATATCGAAGCGGCGGCGCAAGCCGCGGCGCAATTGATGCTGGATAGACTGGAAGGCGTTGTCGATGTGCCCGCACGCCAGGTAAATGTGCCGTTGGATCTCGTCCTCGGGGAGTCCTGTGCGATGCGAAAGTGACCGCCCTCCGCGGCTCGGAGAACTGCCCATTCTTCGAGAGGAAACACAGAATTTTGTCGCCGACTCTCCGACTCTCCGACTCGCTGGTACAGGCCGATGTCGGGTCGATGTACCGGAAAGTGATCGGCAACCGCTGCCCGGCGCTAGTCGCGCTTGGGAACCGTCGGGCGCAAGACTGTACTCGCCGCCCGTGCCGCCGTCTGTACGTACCGGCTAGCATCTCGATATCCCCAGCGGCTTGGGTCACGAAGGTTTCGTTCATCTGCCGTTATGAATCCTGGGTCCGCACGATGAAGCGCCCCCAAACCGGGTCGTGCACCGCTTGGTCAGAAACATTCTCTGGATGTAGCTGATCGCGACGGCCTTGTCGGGCTCCCTCTGGGAGATGTCGTCGGTAGTGTGCCGATCTCCGTCGCGCGTTGGGCAAATACCGCTCGCGCGATATCCTCCTTCGGCTTGAAGTGATTGTAAAAGCTGCCGAAGCCCACATCGGCCAGCCGTGCAATCTCCTCGATCGTGCATTGCTTGAAGCCCTTCTCGGCCATCAGGAAGTGCGCGGCCACAATCAGCTTGTTTCGCGTGCGCAGGCGCGAACGTGCGCCGCGGGTCAGAGGGGCATCCGAAGGCGCCGACACGTCAGTGCGAACTTCTTTCGGCTTCTGGTTTCGTGTAGCCGTCTTTCTCACTGCCTTTTTTTGCGCCAGCGTCCCCGCGCAACGATGCTTGTTGTCTTCTCGGTTCGTCCATCTTGATTTGTCCAGATCGGCGGCGCCCTCAGGTCGTGGCCGCCGCACTTCAGCGCTATCACCCTCCGAGACCGCTCTGCCCGACCAGTAGTAGGGCATTTCCGTCGATCCGCATCTGCGCGACAGTGAGCTCTCCATTGAATGCGCTCGCGAACGTCGGCCACGCCTGGAACAGGAAGCATCTCACGCGGGCCACACGCGAATCACGCCGAATGAAGCACACGTCGCAAGCGGGTGCGGACAAACGCCAGATCGTCTTTTAATATTGACTAACTCGTCAGGATGACGATAATGTCGTCAAAACATAGGGTGCCACCTATAGCGGCGCCCGACCATTCAGGAGACGCCATGACCCGCCCGCCCCGCAGCGTGCTGCGCACGCCGCCGGCTTTCCCCGAAAGCGCGCTGCCTGCCTTCGTCCAGAAGCTCAACCGGCCCGAAGCCCTGGTCAAGGCCCAGGCGCTTGCCTTCCTGATGTTCGAGAAGCGCGATCTGCGCGCGACGGAGACCTTCCTGACGGATTTCGGCATGCGCTGCGTGTCGCGCACCGGCAGCCGGCTGTTGATGCGCGGCGCCGGCGTCCAGCCGTGCCTGATGCTCGTGACGCAAGGCCAGCGCTCGCGCTATGTCGGCGCGGCCTTCTCGGTGCGCAGCGAGGCAGACCTGCTCCACCTCGAGGCCAACGCGAATGCCCGCCGCCTGTCGGCCGACGAGATCCCGGGCGGCGGCGCCGGCGTCGAACTGACCGATCCCGCCGGGAACTTGCTGTGGCTGGTGACCGGCCAGCAGCCGTTCGACCCGCTGCCATTGCGGGACCCGCTGCATTCGCTCACCAACGACCCGGGGCAGCTTCGGCGGGTGAATGCTACGGTCCGGCCGCCGCTGGAGCCCGCAGCCGTGGTCAAGCTCGGCCACGTTGTGCTCCAGACAGTCGACTTTCCCGGCATGGCGCGCTGGTATATGCGTCATCTCGGCCTGATCCCGACCGATGTCCAGTATCTGGAGGACGGGTCACCCAATCTCTGCTTCTTCCGCCTGGACCTCGGCAGCACGCCTGCGGACCATCACACCTTCGTGGTCGCCGGCGGCATCGAGGAGAAATACGAGCACAGTGCATACGAAGTGCTTGACCTCGACGCGCTCGGCCAGGGCCACAACGTGCTGCGCGCGAATGGCCACCGCCATATGTGGGGGATTGGGCGCCATGTGCTCGGCAGCCAGCTGTTCGATTACTGGTTCGATCCGGACGGCATGGAATTCGAGCACTACGCCGACGGCGATGTCTTCACCGCCGACCGGGAAACCCACTACGTGCCGTTGGAAATGTCCGGCATCTGGGCATGGGGCGACGACGTCCCCGCCAGCATGGGTGTCAAGCGCAATCTCGCCACAGTGTTCCGCGTTGCGCGACTGTTGCGCGCCGGCCGGCTCTCGGCCGCGCGGCTGAAGCTGCTTGGGCGCGCGATGACCCAGGCGCGGCCCTGGCTCTGAGCCTGCGCTACCGCTCCCGCTCCCGTACCACCCCCCCCTCACGTCAAGGAAAGCAAATGTCCGTCAAAGTTGTCCGATATATCCACGGCGGGGAGCCCGGCTGGGGTGTGGTCCACGACCGCCGCATTGCGCCGCTGTCTTGCGGCTCCACCAGCACCGCCGACTTCGTCGCGAACGGTCTCGAAGCCGCGTGGCGCAGCACCCCCGACCAGGCCACGCTGCCGCTCGACGCGGTCACGCTGCTGCCGCCGGTCACGTCTGACCGCCAGTTCCTGTGCCAGGGCATCAACTACGCCAGCCATGTGCGTGAGTCCGGCATGGACCCCGACAAGATCGGTTTCAACACCCTGTTCACCAAGGCCCCGTCCTGCCTTGCGCCCGCCGACGCCGACGTGGTGCGGCCGGCGCATGTGCGCCTGCTCGACTATGAAATCGAGCTCGGTCTGGTGGTGCGCAAGCCGCTGAGCGGCGCGGTCCAGGTCGGGCCGGACCAGCTGCACGAGTTCCTCGCTGGCGTGACCATCGTCAACGACATTTCGGCGCGCGACGTCCAGTTGCCGCAGGCGCAGTTTTACAAGGGCAAGAGCTACCGCAGCTTCGGCCCGGTCGGGCCCTTCCTGGTGCTGTTGAACGCCGAGGAATGGCGGCGCTGGCCCGAGTTCCGTATGCAGCTGCATGTCAACGGGCAGCCCCGCCAGGACGCCTATTGCGGGGACATGATTTTCAAGCCGCACCAGACGCTTACCGAGCTGTCCGCCCTGCACGACGTGCAACCTGGCGATCTGATCGCCACCGGCACACCGGCAGGCTGCGCCGCCCGTGCGCCTGGCAAGCTCGCCATGTGGGTGTTCCGGCATGTGCTGTCCGAGAGCGCGAAGTGGCGCGTCTTCATCAAGAAGGGCCTGTCCAACCCGGCTTACCTGCGGCCGGGCGACATCATGACCGCTGCGATCCGCACCGACGACGGCGCCATCGACCTGGGCGAGCAGCGCAATCGGGTGGTGGCGTCATGAGCCCCAGCTATGTCGCCGCCATCGACGGCTTTGGCGCTGCGTTCGCGTTGCGGCTGCGCCCGGCGCCCCGCCCGCAGCCGCGCCAGGGGGAGATCGTGGTGCAAGTGGAGGCCGCAGCGGTCAATCCCATCGATGTGCGCCGCCGCGGCGGCTATGGCAGCAGAATCTTCTCGCTCATGGGCGCGGCGCGCATGCCGCTCGTGCTCGGTAACGATTTTGTCGGGACGGTTTGCGCGGTGGGCCAGGGTGTGACCGGGCTGCGCGAAGGCGATGCCGTGTTCGGCGCCAAGCCGCCGTCGAGTGCGGGCACGCATGCCACCCATGTCGCCATGCGCGCCGAACACGCTCGCCTGAGGCCGTCGTCCATCCCGGCCGCCGCCCTGGCGACGCTACCGTACAACTTCCTGACCGTGACGCGCGCGTTCGCCGACGCCGGGATCTGCCGCGAGACCGTGAACGGGCGTCCCGTGCTCGTGCACGGTGCCACCGGTGGCCTGGGCCAGATCGCGGTCTGGTTGCTGCACAGGCTGGGAGCGAGTGTTACCGCCGTCGGCGGAGGTAAAGGGCTCGTTGCCTGCCTGGCAGCTGGCGCCGACGAACTCGTCGATCGCCACCGCCAGTCGCTGGCGAGCCTGCCGCGGCATTTCGCTGCGACCCTGAATTTCGCCAACTGGGACGATGAAGCGGACCTGCTGTACCGGCTGGCGCCCGACGCGGCCGGTCACGCGACCACGGTCCATCCGCTGCTCGGCAACTTCGACCGGCTGGGACTGCTCAGAGGCGGGGTGGCCACGCTGGTCGGCAAGCGTGGCAAACGCGGCCTGATACCGAAGGGCGCGCGCTATGGGTGGACGACCTTCCGCCCGAACCCTTCGGCCTTGCAGGCACTGGCCGATTGCGCGGCGGCGCTGGCGCCCCCCGAGGTTAAGACTTTTACGCTCAGCCAGGCCGGGCAGGCGTTCCTGCACGTCGGCCAAGGCCAACCCCGGCGGGCCGTCTTGCTGCCAGGGCAAATCTAGAAAAAAACAGGGCCACAACAAGGAGACAAGCATGCCCGATACCACAAACGACCGCGGGCCGCGTACCGGCGGCATCCAGACCCAGGCCGATATCGACGAATTCGAACGCACGCCCTGGCAGGAAAAGCTGCCCGCGCAGAACACTTATGAACTGCTGTGCCGTGCCTGCGACAGTCATCCGGACAAGACCGCGTTGCGCTTCGTCATGACAGGGGAGCCAGACGCGCCAGAATTTGTCGTCGATTACGCAACCCTCAAGGCGCGCGTGACGCAAGCGGCCAACGCCTTCCACCGCGCCGGCATTTCAACTGGCACGGCGGTGGCGTTGCTGCTGCCCAATCTGCCCCAGACCCATTACGCCTTGCTGGGCGCGCAGGCTGCCGGCATCGCCAGTCCCATCAACCCGATGCTGGAGGTCGACCATATCGCCGCCATCGTCAATGAGACAGGGGCGCAAGCGCTGGTCGCCTGCGCCCCGGTCTCTGACAGCGCGCTGTGGGACAAAGCCGTCGCCGTGGCCGACCGCTGCCCTTCGGTGCGGACCCTGTTCGTCGTCAGCGCTGCGCCGTACCTTCCTGCCGCGGATCTTGCGCGGGTTGACGCGGCCTTCGACACGGCGTCCAGGCCGTGCCGCGCTGACGTGAAGATCGTCGGCTTCGACCAGGCGCTGGCGGCCGAGCCGTCGGACACGCTGGTTTCGAGGCGCCGCATCCTGGCGACTGACCTCTGCTCGCATTTCCATACCGGCGGCACGACCGGCCTGCCCAAGGTCGCGACGCACACGCATCTCAATGAAGCCTTCGTCGCGTCGATGCTTAAGGCGCTGATCCCGTCGCCAAATACGATCCTATGCGGCCTGCCGCTGTTCCACGTGAACGGCACGATGATCACCGGCCTTGCTGCGTTCCATAGCGGCTGGGAGGTCGTGATGCTGACGCCCGCCGGCTATCGGGGCCAGGGCGTAATGCCGAACTTCTGGAAGCTGGTCGAACGGTTCCGCGCCACCAGCTTCAGCGGCGTGCCGACGATCTACGCCGCGCTGGCCGATCTGCCGCGGGAAGGCGCCGACATTGCCTCGTTGCGCTTCGCCTTTTGCGGCGCCGCGCCGTTGCCGGCCGAGGTCGCGCGGCGCTTTGAAGCCGCCGCCGGCATTCCGCTGTACGAGGGCTACGGTCTGACCGAAGGCGCGTGCGTCTCGGCCCTCAATCCGCCGCAGGGCGAACGTCGCCTCGGCACGGTCGGCCTGCGCCTGCCGCACCAGGCAATCGGCGTCTGGAAGGTCGACGGCTGCGGCCACGCCAGCGAGCCGTGCGCGCCGGGCGAAACCGGAGTCATCGGCATCAAAGGTCCGAACGTGTTTCCCGGCTATCTGCGCGAGCAAGATAATCGAGGCATCTGGCTCAATCCGGGATGGCTCAATACCGGCGACCTCGGCCATCTCGATGCCGACGGCTATCTGCATCTGACCGGCCGCGCCAAGGAGCTGATCATCCGCGGCGGCCACAACATCGATCCGGCGATGATCGAGGACGCACTGCTGCAGCATCCGGCCGTGGCGATGGCGGCCGCGGTCGGCCAGCCGGATGCGCACACCGGGGAACTGCCAGTCGCCTACGTCACGCTCAAGCCAGGCTTTAGCCCGGCTGCCGACGAACTGCTGGCGGCAGCGCGCAGCCTCGTGCCGGAACGCGCTGCAGTGCCAGTGCGCATCGACATCCTGCAGGAGATGCCGCTGACCTCCGTCGGCAAGGTGGCCCGGGCGGAGCTACGCATGCGCGCTGCCGAGCATGTGTTCCGAGAGATTCTGGCGCAGGCCGGCACGGCCGCCAGCGTGCGCGTGGGGCCGGATATCCGGCGCGGCACCGTCGCCTTCATCCAATGCCCCGCCGCGGACGTGGCGCGCGTGCAGGATCTGCTCGGACGGTTTCCGTTCCCTCTCGACTTCAACTGCCCGGTGTGAACGCGCCGAGTCCCATCCCGTAGAGAAACCGCTCATGAATACCACATTGCCCGAGCAGGTCGACGTCCTGCTGGTGGGCCTGGGCCCGGTCGGCGCCACCGCGGCCAACCTGCTGGGACGCTACGGCGTCCATACCCTGACCATCGACAAGGCCTCGGATATTTTCACCGCGCCCCGTGCCATCGCGCTCGATAATGAAGCGCTGCGCATCCTGCAGATGGCGGGGCTCGAGGAAGGCGCGTTCGAGACGATCGCCATTGCCAAGGTGCAGATGCATTCGCCGCTGTTCGGCAAGTACGCACGCGCCAACACCGCGGGCACTCTCGACGGCCACCCGCGCCTGGTCACGTTCTACCAGCCCGAACTCGAGCAAGCGTTGCGCGCCCGCTTGAGCCGCTATTCCTGCGTGGATATCGCGCTCGGCGCCGAACTTGCCGGTTTCGAGGACGACGGCGAGGCGGTACGGGCCACGGTGCGCCTTCCCGACGGTGACACGGCCACCGTGCGCGCGCGCTACATCGTTGGCGCAGACGGCGCTAACTCCTTCGTGCGGCGCCACGCCGGCCTTGGCTTCGAAGGCAAGACCTTCACGCAGGACTGGCTGATCGTCGATGCGCTGAATGTGCCGGATCCGATCGACCATATCGAATTCCTGTGCAACCCGCGCCGGCCCACACCGCACATGGTCGCCCCGGGCGGCAGGCAACGCTGGGAGTTCATGCTGCAGCCCGGCGAGTCGCGCGAACAGATGGAAACGCCGGAAAAAATCCGCGAACTGCTCGCCCCCTGGTGCAAGCCGGAGGACATCACGATCGAACGCACTGCGGTCTACCGGTTCCACGCGCGCATCGTCGATCGCTTCTCCAAGGGCCGCGTCTTCCTGGCAGGCGACGCCGCGCATATCACGCCACCCTTCGTCGGCCAGGGGCTCGTCGCCGGCCTGCGCGACGTCGCCAACCTGTGCTGGAAGCTCGCATGGGTTTTGCAAGGAAAGGCGGCACCCGCCATTCTCGAAACCTATGACACCGAGCGGCGTCCGCATGCGCGCTCCATCATCAATCTCGCGCTGCTGATGGGGCGCCTAGTGATGCCGAGCAACCGGCTGACCGCGCTCACCGTCCATGGCGCGATGGCGCTGATGCAGCGCATCCCGGGGGCCCGGGCCTTCTTCGAGGACCTGAAGATCAAGCCCCCCGCACGATTCGGGCGCGGCCTGTTCCGGCGCGGCAAGACGCGCGCAAAGTTGGTGCGCGGCGGTCTGCTGCCGCAAGGGCTGGTGCGCAGCGGCCCGGGCGCGCCCATCGTGCCGAGCGACGAGGCGCTCGGTGCGCGGCTTGTGCTGGCGGGATTCGGCTGCGATCCCGCGTCGCGGCTGAGCCCCAGCCTTCTGGCCGCGTGGCAGCAGGCGGGCGGCGACATTATGCAGCTGCGCCATTGCGGACAAGCCGGGCGCGGAGCGCTCGAGGCGCGCGAAGGGCAGGGCGGACTTTCGTGGGAGGACATGTCGGACAAGCTCGTGCCCGGGGCCGCACCGGTTGGCTGGATCGCGGTCGTGCGCCCCGATCGCACCGTGCTGCACGATGGCCCGCTCGAGGCCCTCGACGACATCGTGCTCGAATCGCTTGCGATGCTTGGCGCGGACAGCCCGCTGCCTGAAGGCCTGCCTCGCACTTTGCAGGCCGCCGGCTGAGACCGGCTTGCCCTGATCGCTTTGGCGTGCGCCCCCGCGCGCCAGCGATGCGCTGGCGAAGGTACGCCGCCCGACCAGAGGCATCCCGCGATAACCGCGGACGAACACACCGGCTCCGGTCGAGGCAAGCGTCGGTCCCGGGGTCGTCAAGTAAAGCAAAACGGCTTTGATACCGGAGGAGACAAAGATGACAAAGAGAACAGCGGACGCACTTCGCTCCGTCGTTTCATGTGCCATGCTTTCATGGTCATGCGCGGCGCTCGGTGCGGAGGGCTTCGAGCCGCGCTACAACATGGCTGGAAGCCTGGGCGGCGAGATGTTTGCGCCGCCCAACCAGACCGGCTTTATCAGCGCGCTCGCCGCCACCCATGTCAGTGTCAGCAAGGTGACCGGGGACGATGGCGGGCAGCTGACCCAGAGCGTTCCGGGGGGCACCGTTGACTTGCCCAAGCCGACGCCTTCGGCCCTTTATCC
This sequence comes from Cupriavidus sp. DF5525, assembly GCF_040149425.2. Lineage (NCBI taxonomy): Bacteria > Pseudomonadati > Pseudomonadota > Betaproteobacteria > Burkholderiales > Burkholderiaceae > Cupriavidus > Cupriavidus sp. DF5525. The sequence goes on from NZ_CP168267.1 coordinate 23,200, forward strand.
CACCTTTTCGCGCGGCACGGTAGAGATTCCAGCCTCCGGCACCATGACGCGCTGGGACCTGGTGCTCGGCTATATCACGAACGAGCAGTTTGGGGGCGGGCGGCTGGCCTTTGCCGTCGACGTTCCGTTCGCCAGGAAATCGCAATCCATCAGCACAAGCGGCGCCACACCGGTGCTCAACTGGAATCCCGCGGTTCCGGCCGACGTGCAGAGCGCCGTGCAAGGGCAATTCAGCAGCCAGTACCAGGGCGCGCTCAAGGCGCAGGGCGCGAGCGAAAGCGGCGACGTCAGCGGTATCGGGGACGTCGAGCTCATCGCCGGCTGGCACTACGTGGGCGACAAGCTGCGGGTGCTGGGCAGCGCTGCGCTGGTGGTGCCGACGGGGAAGTACAGCGCCGACGCCGGCCCGGATATCGGCAACGGCAACTTCTACACGGTGCGCCCTACCATCCAGGTGGCCTATCTGCCCACATCGAACCTGGCCTTCGCGGCCAAGGTATCCGCGGGCCTGAACAGCCGCAACCGGGACAACGATGTACGCAGCGGCAACTGGTTCGGCGTGGAGCTCGCTGCCGGGTATAAAACGCCGATCGGGGTGGTGGGCGTGCATGGGATCCGGATCCAGCAGTACCAGGACGACGAGAACAATCCGCTGGGCGCAAGCCGTTTCCGTTCCAACAACCTGGGGGCGTTCTTCACGACGATGGTCCCGGTGGTCGATGTGGCATTGACCGTGCAGTACATGGCGACGACATGGTCGCGCAATGCCAAGCACGCAAAGTTCACCCAGGTCCGGCTGATCCGGATGTTCTGACTGCCGCCAAGTGGTTGGGAGCGCCTGCCCGCAGGCGCTGCTCAACCGCCTACGCGAACATGACGAATTCGAAGGGGCCGGGCAAGTAGCCAGCCTCCTGGGGAGGAAAGAGGCTGGCCGCCGACGGCGCAGGTCATTCCGGCTGGATGCCGGCGGCCTTGATCACCTCAGCCCATTTCACGGTCTCGCCGCGCACGAACGCTGCCAGCTCGTCTGGCGTCGATGGGGAGGGTTGGCCTCCTGTCCGGCTGAAGTGTTCGGTAGCCGCCGGGCTCGTCAGCCCCTGTCGAATCAGCTGGCTCATGCGCGCGACGATCGGCTTTGGCGTATTGGCAGGGAAGAAGGCAGCAACCCAGGCCGTCATCTCATACCCTGGCAGGCCGCTTTCCGCCATGGTCGGGACATTGCCGAGCAGGGGATGGCGCCTGGACGTGGTCACGGCGACTGCGCGCAGCTTGCCGTTCTGGATCAGGGGGAGGGCCGGATTGATGTCGGAAATCATGAAGTCGACCTGGTGGCCCATCAAGTCGGTCAGGCCCTGCGGCACGCCCTTGTAGGGCACATGCAGTGCCGGTGCGCCGCTCATCATCTTGTAGAGCTCACTGGCGACCCGGGTGGAGGAACTGCCGCTGGCGAAGGTCATCTTGCCTTGCCGGTATTTCGCCAACGTGGTCAGTTCTGACACCTTCTGCACCGGGCTGTCGGATGGCACCACCAGGACCAATCCGCTCCTGGCGATCAGCGACACCGGCGCGTAGTCCTTGATGGGATCATAGGGCAGCTTCCTGAACAGGGACGCATTGGCCGCGTGGGTGGTATTTGTCGTGATGAGCATCGTGTAGCCATCTCCGGGCGCGGTCGCGACCGCCGTGGCCGCGATGAACCCGTTGGCACCGGGGCGATTTTCCACGACGACGGACTGTCCGGTCTGGGCAGTGATGGTCCGCGCGATGTAGCGCGCGATGTTGTCCGTGCCACTGCCTGCAGGGAACGGCACCACGACACGGATCGGTTTGTCCGGATACTCGTTCAGGCCCGCTGCCCACACCAATTGCGGGGCCGCGGAAGCAGCGGCCAGTCCGGACAGCAGGGCGAGCATGCGTCGCCGGGGAAATCGCTGGATCATCTTGTCTCCTCCCGCATCTCGGGATCTGATGGATTGACTTGGCCGAGCTTGCGTCAGGACAGCGGATCGTGTGCGCGAATGACAATCAGCTCGCACGTCCCGTCCGCCGATTCGAGGCTGAGCTCCGCACCGTCGGGTACGTAGACCCACTCCCCACTCCCGGCGGCAAAACGCTCGCCTTCGATGCGACCGTGAATCGTGCCGCCACGCACGAAGAGCACCTGCTCGGTCTCGCCAAGCCTGTGCGGCTCGGCGCCGCCATCGGGATCAAGTTCGACCATGTAGATGTCGAGAAAGCGGGAATCGACGGTCTGGCCTGTGATGACCGGCCTGGCGAGCGCGCCACGGTAGTGCGGCAGCTCGATCGGTTCGGTGCTGGCGGGAACGTCGCGGACATCGGCGGCACCGGCCTGAAGGCGCGGGTCGTCCGGGCCGGTCGCGGTCACTGCTGCGTTCGGGTTCTCGCTGTACGGCGGCGCGTAGACCACCATCACCCGTACCGGTTCGTCGCTGATGACCTCGAAGCGATGGAAGACGCCGGCCGCATTGAAGCTCCAGTCCCCCGCGCGCAAGATGCGCTGCTTTCCCGGTAGTTCGCCGAGACCCTCGCCGGCGAGCAGGAGCGACGCCTGCTCGAGGTCCGGGTGTGCATGCGGCAATGCGCCGTGGCCCCGCGAAATCGTGCCCAGCAGGACCTCGAGCCGGCGCGCGCCGACAGTCTCCTTGCCGATGATGCGCTGGTTCGCCGTTCCCGTATGGTTGGCCGGTGCGTACGCGGGCACGTCAGTGGCCCTCCGTACAAAGGATGATGTCATTCGGATGTCTCCTCGCTTGAATGGTGAAGTCTGTCGCGCTCAGCGACGGCTGTCGGGGATGGCGAGCGCGGGGTAGTGCTCGGTCAGCTTGGCTGGCATCTCCACATCCAGGATGAACCGGTCGCCGCGATACCAGAACTCCCCTGCCAGCAGCACATTGCCGTCGACGTCCAGCGTCGACCGGACGATTCTGGCGATTGGCGCCCCGAAGCCATAAGCGAGGTCGCGTGCCAGGATATAGTCGGCCGGCTCAACCGTCATGGTCTGCTGCATCATGCCAAGGCGATCGCCTTCGACCTGGCGCAGCAGGTGACCGAGCTTGTGGTGCTTTTCGCCACCGAGGGGAAAGCGGGCAAAGACTGACGAGGCCACATACACTTCGATCAGGCAGAATGGCGTGCCGCCATGCAAATGCAGTTTGCGGACCATCACATAGCTGTCCAGCGGCGTGCCGCGGCGGGCCAGCCCCGGCCGCAGCGTCACGCCCTCGCGCATTTCCAGGATGCGAATTTCCAGCTCGCTGCCATGGGCCGATTCGTCATTGATGGCGGAGCGCAGGCCTTCTCCGGGTGCTGGCGGCTGCTTCATGACGTGGGTGCCACGACCGCGCTGGCTGTTGACCAGCCCCTCTTCCGTCAGCGCGGCAAAAGCCTGGCGCACGGTGACCTTGGCGATCCCGTAGGTTTGCGCGAGGCTGTCCACGGTTGGCAGCTGCATGCCCACCGGGTACTCGCCCGAAACGATCTTGTGCCGGATGACGCTGGCCAGTTGTCGATATCGCGTCACGCCGCCGATGCCGTCGTCGGCGAGGATGACGCCCTCGTTGGCAGCGGCGTTGGACGCATTGCTCGTCATGACAACAACTCCCGCGGCACGCGCACCGGCATGGTAAGGAGGATCTGCGCCATGCCCTTGCCGAGCGGATCATTGCGCAGCGACGCCATGCCGCCGCCATCCAGGGCCGACTCGCAGACAAAGTTCATGGCGTCGAAGCCGGGCAGGTCGTAGCATGTCACCGGCCCCTTCACCAGGTACCCAAGCCAGTCCGCCACGCGCGCCACCGTCACTTCGGCCCGGAGCACGGGCAGGTACGCCGGCCGGCGGGCGATCAGCCCGATGTTCGAGGTATCCCCTTTGTCGCCGCTGCGGCCATAGGCAAGACGGATCAGCGGAACTTCGACGGTATCGCTTTCTGCCGGGCCCGTGCCTGTCGCTTCCGCGAGTGAAGGTGCCACCGGCGCGACGGGTACCGCCTGACCGCCCGAAGGAACGGCCACGCCGCTGCGTACGCCATCCATCACCACCGCCGGGGTCAGGGCGCTCTTGTCGAGCAGGAATGCATACTGGCGAATCGATGGCGAGGGACTGGAACGCCCGCCAGCCGAGCCCGTCGTGCCCGGCGCCCAACTGGTCCCCGCCGCGGCAATTTCCCGCGCGAACAGTTCCAGCGCCGCCTTCTCGGGATGCATCACCGCCAGCCGCATCACCGCCTCGCGGGTGTGCCGGACGGCGGCATGTGGCCCAAAGCAGGACTCCGCTCCGAGCACCTCGATCCGGGTGCGACTGTAGTCTCCCCACCCGTTCTCCCCGAACAGCTTGCGCGTGCGGGCAAGGATCGCCTGCGCCGTGCGTTCCGCCTTGGCGACCGCGTCGACGCCGACGATGGAAAGCTGCGCATTGCAGCGAAAGCCGTCGACATAGGTGGCACAGACTTTGTAGGCATTGCCCGGAGCCCGCCCGCGCGCGCCGCTGACTTCCACCAGGTCCGGTGCGGCCTGCCGAAGGGTTACCTGCGTGAAATCGCAGGTGACGTCTGGCAGCAGGTAGGTGGCCGGGTCGCCGATCTCGTACAGCACCTGCTCGCCGACCGTGGCGGTATTGACCAGTCCCCCGGTGGCGGGCGGCTTGCCGACCAGGAAGGTGCCGTCGGCACGGCACTCGACCACCGGATAGCCGATGTCGTGCCAGTCCGGGACGCTTTCCCAGTCGGTATGCAAGCCTCCCGTGGCCTGGCACCCGCACTCGATGATGTGGCCGGCCAGACTGCCTTGGGCCAGGCGGTCATAGTCGTCCGCCTGCCAGCCGAACTCGTGCATCAGCACGCCGAGCGTCACGGCACTGTCTACGCAGCGTCCGGTGATGACGACCTGGGCGCCCTGGTCCAGCGCCTGTTTGATCGGCAAGGCCCCCAGGTACGCGTTGGCGCTGACCACCTTCTCCGGCAGGGGGCGGCCTTTCTGCATGTCCTGCACACCGGCTTCGCGCAGCTGTGGAAGCCGGGGCATCACGTCATCGCCTTCCACCACGGCGATGCGCAGCGTCAGGCCCTGTTCCGCGGCCAGCGCGGCAATGGCCTGCGCACACCCGTGCGGGTTCATGCCGCCGGCATTGCTGACCACGCGGATCCCGCGCTCGGCAATCTCTCCGAGCAGGGCCTTCATTGTCACCGTCACGAAATCGGTGGCGTAACCCAGTTCCGGCTTGCGCAATCGGGCGGCGGCGAGAATCGACATGGTCAGTTCGGCCAGGTAGTCGAACACCAGGTAGTCGATATCGCCGTGACGCACAAGCTGTGGCGCGCCAACGCTGCTGTCGCCCCAGAACCCGGAAGCCCCGCCAATGCGTACCGTTTTCACGTCCATTCCCATCTCCCTATCTGCCAGTCCACTTGGGCTGGCGCTTCTCGCGGAATGCCAGCTGGCCTTCGCGCGCGTCCTCGGTCAGTGCAAACAGCCCGATCTGGCTTTCCGTGAACGCCATGGACTGCTCGAACGACATGGTTTCCATATGCTTGAGCGTGTACAGCCCCCGACGGATGGCGGCGGGCGAATTGTTCAGCAGGCGGGTCAGCAGCAAGTCCAGCCTGGCGTCGAGATCGTCGCTGACATCGTTGACGAGTCCTGCGGCCAGCGCTTCCCTCGCGGACAGTGGCTCGCCGCACAGGCACAATTCGGTGAGCGTGCGACGTGGCACCAGGTGCTGCAGCACGCTCAGGACTTGCGCCGGGAACAAGCCCAGCTTGACCTCCGGCAGGCCGAAGCGGGCGCCTTCGCTGGCGATCGCCAGATCGCACATCGCCATCAGCCCCATGCCGCCCGCCATGCAGGCGCCGTTGACACGGGCGATCAGCGGCACCGTCGACTGCCTGGCGCAGCGGAAAAGGTCCGCCATCCCCAGGTAGGGCTCGGCGTAATCGAAGGCAAAGGATTTGCCGGTCTGCAGATCGGCGCCGGCGCAGAACGCCTGCTCGCCCATTCCGGTAATGACCACGGCGCGGATGTCGGCATCGCGATCGGCGCGCACGATGCCGTCGCGAAGTCCCTGCACCACTCCCGGCGTGATGGCATTACGGCGCTCCGGGCGGTTGATGGTCAGGTAGAGCACTGCGCCCCGGACCTCGCTCAGCAATTCTTCACTCATGGCTGGTTTCTCCTTTGGCGTGGCGCGCTTTCGGCCCATCCCCTAAGATGCCCGACGCGTACAGCGCATCGATGGCGGCGTCGTCATAGCCGGCCTCACGCAGTACCTCACGGCTGTGCTCACCCAGGCCGGGTGCATGGCGGCGGCTTGTCGGTGGGGTGCCATGCCATTCGCTGGGCACGGCCATCTCCCGGATACGCCCGACGGCCGGGTGGTCCGATTCGCTGAAGAAACCGATGTCCTGCAAATGGGGATCGTCCAGCAGCGACTCGAACGTGTGCATCGGAAAGACCGGAACATCGGCTTCCTTGAGCAGGGTGCGCCATTCCTCGGTGCTGCGCCTGGCCATTTCGTCGCTGACCATGGCGTACAGCTCGGTGATGTTGGCGGTGCGGGTGTTGATGTTGGCGAAGCGCGGATCGGTGTCGTACAACTCCGGCTTGCCAATGACCCGGAGGAAGGCCCGCCAATGATGATCGTGATAGATCAGGCAGCAGACATGTCCGTCCTTCGTCTGGTACGGGCGCCGCTCGGGCGAGAGCAGGCGCGGATAGCCGAAGCCGCCCTTTGGCGGGACGAAGGTCTCGCCATACAGGTGGTCTCCCATCACATAGGGAACCATGGTCTCGAACATCGGGACATCAACGCGCTGGCCCTTGCCGGTGCTCATGCGCGAATACAGGGCGGCACAGATCACGCCGAAAGCATAGAGCCCCACCGAGCGATCCGCGATGGTGATGGGCAGATACCGGGGACTGTCGCCGCTGCCCAGCGAAACGGCCAGCGGCAGGCCGGTTGCGGCCTGGATCAGGTCATCGAAGGCAGCCTGTGGCGCGTAGCGTCCCCGCTGCGAAAAGCCGAACATGCCGACATAGACCAGGCGCGGATTGATGGCCGACAGCGTTTCATAGTCCAGCCCCAGCCGCTGCATGGCCTGCGGGCGCACGTTGTAGGCCAGCACGTCGGCATCCCGTACCAGGCAAAGCAGGGCCTCCCGCCCCTCGGGCGCTTTCAGGTCAAGCACGATGCTGCGCTTGTTGCGATTCAGGCCCAGGAATAGCGGGCCCATCTTTTCATCGCCGCAGGGACCTATGCCGCGCGTACTATCTCCGCTAGGAGCCTCGACCTTGATCACGTCGGCGCCCAGGTCAGCCAGCATCTGGGTAGCAGAAGGCCCCATGAATACTGACGTGATGTCGACGACTTTCACGCCGGCCAGCGGCCCCGTTGTCTCCTCTTTGTTCATATCCTTTTCATCCCGTTGGGGCAATGTATGACGGCTGGCCCGGAGGCCACCGTTCCGTGCCGATCGGCCGCGACATCGGGCTTGCAACAACGCATCGGTCATCGGTCGGGCTCCGGCTGGATTCGCTACAGTTGAATTCGTCCACCATCATCGGCTGCAAGCATTTGTCGATCGGTGTCGTGCGTCGTGCGGTCAGCGAACAGGATCTTGTTGACGTGGACCGCGGTCGAGCGCAAGACGTTCTGGTATCGGCCTCTTGATTTTCGAGATGGTGTGGGTCTTCACCTGGCGCGCCCACGGCCCATCGATGGTGCGCAGATTCCTGGGCACGAGATGCGCCAGGCCAAGCTCGTCACTGAGCTGCGAAAGGGCAGTCTCGACATCGAGCGAGAGGTTGGTGACCAGAATGTCGTCGCCATGGAAGACGAGGCTGTTCGACCAGAGAAAGCCGATCGGCGTCCCGTTGCGATCGATGCCACCGAAATCGCCGAGCTTGGCAATCACCCGGCCCTGCGTCGGCTCGAGCACGAGAATCTCGTTGGACTGGTTGCACGCGATCCAGAGGTTGTCATGCTCGTCGATGATCAGGCCGTCGGGTCCGCCGCCGATCCGGTTGACGAAGACTTCAGGCGTGCCGGGCTCGAGCGTCGGGCCGGTCAGCGGTATCCTGACAACGATGTCGTTCGCCGTATTGGCAACGAACAAGGCCGTCTTCTTGTTGTTGAACGCCAGGCCATTGGCGCCGATGGTCGGCGGTATCCGCGTGGGCTTCAGCAGCGGGGTGGTGACCCATGCCGACGCTTCGCCGCCATCGGGTCCGACTTTCCAGATGATGCCCTGGTGGGCGTCGGTCACGTAGACGTTTCCGGCGGGGTCGAACGTCAACCCGTCGAGACCGGGGTTCTTGCCGGTGACCGTCATGAACACTGAGGAGGCACCCGTCCTGGGATCGACGCTCAGGACCTTCGCGCCCTTGTAGTCGACGACAAGCAACTGGCCCGTCCGGGGATGGAAGCCGAGGTCAAGCAACAATCTGCTCGAGCCCTTGATGGTGACAGTGCGCAGGTGCTTGCCCCGCGGGTCGAACACAAGTAGCGTGCCCTCGCTCGTCCTGGGTTTGTTCGCCGCCACCGTGACGACGTAGACGTTGCCCTCGCGGTCCACGGTGATCCCCTCGGGATGCGCCTCACCAGCGGGCAACGTGGCGAATGTCTCAACCTTGCCACGCTCCCACGCTCTTGCGGCTAGCGGCGTCGCCAGCATCACGAGCAACATCAGCATCGGCAGTATCGACATCCTCTCGGCTTTGATCATTCTCATCTTGCACTCTCTCAATCTCGCGGATTGATGGATCGTCACTGATTGAACTGATCGGTGTCGTACACGCTGGCCTGTAAGGAGCAGAGGAACGGCACCGCGCAGGCCGACGAGCGGCCTGCCTTGGTGTCAGTCGCTTTTTATCCCTCGATAACGTCGGCGCCGTTGCCGCGGACGTAGGGCACCGGACCGATGCCGCGCGCCGCCGCGAGAGTCTGGATCGCGTACTGGATCGAGAGCGCGTCATTGAGCGAGTGGAACGTGCCGTCCTCGTTGAAGCTCACTTGCGCGCCTTCGATCCAGGCGATGGTGATGGTGTCCTCGGTGTTGTCCTCGGGGGTGTAGAAGGTGTGCACCGAGCCGCCGGGCTCGTACAGGTAGGAGCCGGCCGTCTGCGGCTGGTCGGGGTACTCGCGATACTTCCAGCAGCCCTGGATCGTCCACACCTGCGCCGTCCCGGTGTGGTAGTGAATCGGCAGGGAACAACCGGGTTCCACGATGGCCATGAAGACCCACTCTCCGCGCTCCGGGTCCAGGCGCAGCGGCTTGATGTGGATGCCCGGAAAGACATCCTTGATCAGCGGGATCTGTTCGATGTTGACGGTCAGGAGCTTGTCCTGCGGCAGGGCGGGCAGCGGCAGCTTGGCGCCGGTGGACGTGGTGGGCTGCGTAAGAATTTTTGCAGTCATGAGTTGTCTCCGTTTGTTAGAGGATATGAATCAGTGGAAGGAAGCCGTCCTTTGATGAGGCAGAAGAGGCACGCCGGTCCGGCGGGAAACTCAGAGCTACGGCGGCAACGCGCCGGAGGAATAGCAGCGTCCAGCGAAACTGTGAAGCCTGGCTAACCGCTGCCGGGCTGCATGTCACTGGATACTCCTAAAGTTCTAATGTTGGAAGTTTAGGGGCTGAGGAAGGTTTTTTCTGCCCCTTGTTTACCCTAGGGACAGCCGCGACATCTAGCGTTTGTAGAGGCCGGCCAGGGTAGCTGTGGCGAGCGTGTTCTGGGAGATGAAAAAGCGCACCACAGCGTTGGTCGGGTTGGCCGGCAATCCCAGCTCGGGCACGCCCAGCGCGTGCACGGTGAAGATGTAGCGGTGCGGGGGCAAGCCCTTGGGCGGGCAGGGACCGCCGTAGCCGATGTCGCCGTAGTCGTTGGCGACCTGAGTGCCGCTTGCGCCCCGGTCACTGCCGTCGCTGGAGCCCAGGCCTGCGGCGAGTTGGGTGACGGACGAATGGATGTCGAACAGGATCCAGTGCCAGAAGCCACTGCCGGTGGGCGCGTCCGGGTCGTACAGCGTCAGCGCGAAACTCTTGGTGCCTTCCGGCGCGCCCTGCCATTGCAGCGCGGGCGAACGGTTCTGGCCGGTGCCGTCGTAGCCATCGAACTCATGCACCCGTTGCAACGGATCCTGATCCTTGAATTCAGGCGATGTTAATTTGAAGTTACTCATGCCGTCTCCTTTCACTTGATTTAGTCACATCAGCGCAGAGGTGCGCCGTAACCCGGGCATAGGCACACGACGGCAGCAGTCGCCCGGGCTGGTCGCGGGTGACGCGAAACGAATGCACAACGCCTCTGCCACTGCCTATAGCCTAAAATTCTAATATTGGAATGTTAGGTTCTGTGGGGCGATCTTTCTGCCCCTTGTTTACCCTAGAGGCTGAACGACGGGGGCCTTTAGCCTTGCTTGCGCTCGCCAGCAGCCCGGCGTTGGGGTTCGGTAATGGCAGGCACCGCCTTCAATGCTGACGCGGGGATGTCAATTTCGGAGACGTAGCGGTCACCCCGATACCATGTGACGCCTGCGTAGAGCACGCTGCCTTTGCCATCAAGAAGACGTCGCGACATCTTCGCGACGGGTGTGGCGAACGGGATTTTCAGCATGTCGCACAGGGGAAAATCCGCCGGCATCACGGTCATGCGTTGTCGCACACGTTTGCCCCGCGAGCCCAGTTCATCGAGCAGCGCGGCGAGAAGCTTTTTGTTCCTGGCGGTGTCCTTGGGCAATGAGTCGAAAACCGGGGTCAACACATAGATTTCCGCGTAGCAGAACGGCTCCCCGGAATAGGTGTGCAGCTTGCGGACACAGACGTACTCGCCGTCCGACCGGTCGCCCGTTCCGAGCAGTTCCGGCGGCACCCTGGTGCGGCGCCGGACTTCGAGTACCTCAAAGGCGAGCGCCTCAGGCGCGGCGAACGGATTGTTGATCGCCAGTTCGAGGTCGCCCGTGGCGGCCGGCAGGGCAGCCACGTGGGTCCCGATGCCTCGCTGGCTACGAATCAGCCCTTCCTTGGAAAGCAGCTCATACGCCTGCCGGACGGTAACGACGGCCACGCCCAGATCAGCCGCGAGCTGCGTGATCGGCGGCAGCAGCATGCCGAGCGGATACTCGCCCTTTGCGATGCGGTACCTCAGCAGCGAAGCCAGCCGCTGATATTGCGCAACGCCCCGTTCAGCCGACAGCTCCGCCCGCTCAATCCCCGTAGTTCGATCGTCCGTCATTCCAGTTGCCTGACACTCAGAACCTTGGAGTATGCACCAGAAAAACGGGTGGCCCCTTAGCTAGCAGGCGTCCACCGTCGGTCGGCTGGAACCGGTAGCGTCGAGACGTGGCGCGGTGGCACCAGGTGCGAAGCGTTTCGCGTCTAGCGGTTAAGCGATTGCACGCCAACTGCTATATCGGCCGCGGTTGCCGCGAGGATCTCCCGATACGCTTTCACCACGCCCTCCACCTGCCCGGGCGCGGGCACCTCTGCTTCGGTGCGGCCGCTCAGGACCTTGCCGTCCGGCAGCCGCCGCACGGTCCAGGCGATGGTCGCCGCTGCCCGTTTGCCCACGTCGGCGTCGAGGGCTACCACATCGGTCGTCACGCGGAATGCCGGCTGCGTCGCCGACAGGCCGCGCTGGTAGACATCCACCGCGTCGAGGCTCGCCTGCAGCTGCTGCGACAGCGCATCGCGCAGTTCGTTGGGTAATGGCGACGTCCAGCGCGAAGTGTCGGACAGCTTGAGGCCACCGCCGTTGCCGTCACGCACCACCAGCTGAATGCGGTTCAGGCGTTCCGGCACGCGCACCGGCGTGACTTCGATCCATAACGGGTCGCCGCTCCGGCTGGCTCGCCCGGTCACGGCCGGCGCGGCGTCAGAGCGACTGGCAGCCAGCGTGTAGTAGCGCGCCTCGGGCGACGCGCAGCCGATCATCAGGGTCGTGGCCGCGGCGGCCAGCGTAAGGATCATCGTCAGACGTTTCATCATTTCTCTTCCCTCTTGCCTTGCAGGAGCGCTTCGGGATGCCGCTCGAGATAATCGGTGAGCATGCGCAGCGAGACGGCTGTTTGCGTGAGTTCCTGCATCATCCGACGCGTATCCTGTTGCAGCGATGCGTCGGGCGCCAGCGCGTCATTGGCCGTGGCGAGCGTGCGGCGCATATCCTGCAGCGCGGCGACCACCTGTGGCGCCACATCGCCATTGACCTGTGCCACGAGCTTGTCCGCCTTGACGAGCATTTTGTTCATCGACACCATCGCCGTGCGCGCGTCCTGCCCGATCTGGTCGAACGGCACCTTGCCGATCTTGGTGACGATGTCGCCAAGCTTGGCCTGCAACTCGTCGAAGGTGCCCGGTGTGGTGGGCAGCTCAGGCACCGACGCGTTCAGGTCCAGATCAACCGGCGAGGACGCCTTCGGAAAGAAGTCAAGTGCCACATACATCTGGCCGGTCAGCAGGTTGCCGGTGCGCAACTGCGCGCGCATGCCGCGCTGTACCATGCTATGCACGATGGCGCGCTTGCGCATGTCGTCAGCCACGTCCTTCTCGCGCAGGCCCATGCGAGACGGATAGAGCTCCACCACCACGGGCAGGCGGAAGGCCTTCTTGTCACGCTGGTATTCGATGCCAATCGAGCGTACCTGGCCGACGGTCACGCCGCGGAAATCGACCGGCGCACCGGGGGACAGGCCGCGCACGGACTGATCGAAGTTGAGCACTGCCAGCGCGGGGGCGAGCTCGTCCGGTTCCTTCATGGCTTCGGACTGGTCCGCCGCCAGCAGGTACTGGGTGTTCTCGGCGGCCGGGGCATGCGCTGTCGAGTGGTCCGGAGCCTGGAAGGCTACGCCGCCAAGCATCACGGTGGCCAGCGACTGCGTGGACAACTTCAGCCCGTTCGCGTCGAGCTTGAGGTCGACACCGCTGGCGTGCCAGAAGCGCGTATCGGCGGAAACGAGCTTGTCATAGGGCTTGTTGACGAAGACGCGCAGCGTGATATCGCGGCCGTTCGGTTCGAGCTGGTACGCCACTACATGGCCGACCCGCACGCGACGATAGTAGACCGGTGAGCCGATATCGAGCGAGCCCAGGTCCTGCGCACGCAGCACGAACTGCCTGCCGGAGGCGTCGGTGGTGATGACCGGCGGATTTTCGAGCCCGGTGAAGCTGTGCGTGGTCTCGCCCGACTTGCCGGCATCCACGCCGATATATGCGCCCGATAGCAGCGTCTCCAGTCCCGATACGCCGCTCATGGCAAAACGGGGCCGTACCACCCAGAATCGTGTGTCGGCCACGGCGAAGTTCCTGGCGTCCTTGGTCAGCGCAATCGTCGCGATCACATGCGAACGGTCCGCTGCCAGACGTGCCGTCTTGACCAGTCCGATATCGACGTCCTTGTAGCGCACGGCGGTCTTGCCTGGCGTCAGGCCTTCGGCAGTGCGGAATGTGACGGTGATCTCGGGCCCGCGCGACGCAAGCGTGCTGATCAGCAGCGAGAGTCCGACCACCGCGGCAACGATCGGGATGACCCAGACGAGGGAGGGGAGCCAGCGCGCGCGGGGCTTGCGTCCTGGCGGTGGAATACCGTTTGGTGGAGGATGGTTAATGTGTTCGGGCATTATCGGAGTGCTGTAATTCGATGGAGGAAGGAGAGGTCTCGAGCGCATCCCACAGCAGACGGGGATCAAAGCTCAGTGACGCGAGCATGGTCAGTACGACAACCGAGGCAAAGGCCAGGGCTCCGGCACCGGGCGTAATCGTGGCCAGCGCCCCTGCACGCACCAGCGATGCCAGCAGTGCCATCACGAAGATATCGAGCATGGACCACCGGCCGATGACTTCGACCAGGGTGTAGAGCCGGGTCTGCTCGCGGATGCGCCAGGTCGATCCGCGGCGCACCGATAGCAGCAGCAAGGTCAGGATCATCATCTTCTGCAACGGGACGACGATGCTGGCGATCAGCACCACGATTGCCAGCATGAATGAGCCGGACAACCACAGATAGATCACGCCGGACATGATGGTGTCGCGCTGCGTGCCAAAAATTGACTGCGTCACCATGATCGGCAGCAGATTGGCCGGGATATACAGCAGGTAGGCGGCCAGCAGGAAGGCCCAGGCGCGCGCCAGGCTGGCCGGCTTGCGATGATGCAGTACGGTGCCGCAGCGCGGACACGGTTCGGCCTCGAGCGTCATCGGACTGAGCCGGTCGCACGTGTGGCACGACAGCAGCCCGCGCGAGGTGGCGGTGGGGTGGGGCGACTGAGGCGCGGTCATGACGCGGTATCCCGCGAGCGGGCCGGTACGTCATCTGCATCGTGCGCATCGAGGTGGTGCCAGAGTTCACGCGGGTCGAACGACAGGATGATGGCCAGTACGACCACCAGGGCACCGAACGACCAGAGCGCGACGCCAGGCACCACCTGCGCTATGGTCGACAGCTTCACCACCGTAACCAGCACGCCGATCATGAACACTTCGATCATGCCCCACGGCCGCATCCGGCAAATGCCGCGCAAGATGCGCTCGAACCCGGGTGGCGTGCGCCGCTGCGCCATCGGCACGAGCAGGTAGCACATCATCAGCAACTCGGCGAGCGGAAACAGGATGGTCGTGGCGAACACGAGCATCGCCACCGGCGCCATGTCGTCCGCGTAGAGTGCCTGTACCGCGCTCCATAGCGTGGTCTCCATGCGCGAGCCCTTGAGGTCCATGGCGACAATGGGGTACGCGTTAGAAATCAGAAGCAGGATCAAGGCGGTCACCACGAGCGGCAGCAAGCGGCGATAGGCTCGCGAACTGTCGCGATACAGCGCGCCGCCGCAGCGCAGGCACGTGGCACGTTCGTCCTGTTTCAGCGCCGCGCGCGTATGGAGTGCGTCGCAATGCTCGCATGCCACCAGCTTGTCCGGAGCCTGCATGGGAACTGGCAGCGAGGCGTGGTTCTGATGCACATGTGTCCTGGGGAAAATGATCGGCCTCGTTGCGTGAGGCAAGCAGCGCGTGCGCGCACCGGAATCTTTCATGAGTTCCGTATTCTTTCACAAAATGACTGATGTGTCATCATGACGCGTTGTATGTTATAAGAAGAGCACGGGCGCCGCTGCCGCCAACATGGCGTACGCCATGTTGGCGGCGTTGAAGCGGCGTATTGATATAATCGCCTCGTCACATAAGGTCCTCTAACTGAAGATGCCTGCCGCTCCTGATCCCAAAGACCATCGCCCTCGCGTTGCCGCAGAACGCCGTGAACGGATGCGCAAGCGTCTCATTGAAAGCGCGATGATCGTTTTTGCGCAAAGGGGTGTCGGAGCCAGCGTGATCCCGGAAGTCATCGCGTCAGCTGGCGTCTCGCAAGGTTCCTTCTACAACTACTTCCGTACAAACGAGGATCTGCTGGCGGCTGTCGGCGACGCGCTCAGTCACGACATGGTGCAAATGATCGAGAGCGTGGTCGGCGAAATCGAAGACCCGGCGTTGCGGGTTGCAACGGGTATGCGCTTATACCTGCACCTTGCGCGCTCCTATCCTGTCGTGGCGCAATTTCTTTCCGGTACGGGCCTGCTGTTGGTCGGCAGCAAGAGTGCTGCCGTCTACGAATACCTGCCCTCGGATATCAAGGAAGGCCTGAAGACGGGCACCTTTGACGAGGCTTCGGCCGACGTTGCATTGGACATGGTGGCCGGCGCCGGGCTGATCGCCGTTCACCGCATGGCCAAGGGAAGAACAGCCAGGGATTATCCCGAACGGATTGCCCGGGCGGTGTTGCGGTCGCTGGGCGTGCCTGCGGCGAGTGCGGTACGGTTGACCTCCGCGCCTTTGCCAAAGCTGGTGGCTCCGCCGGAGTCATTGCTCGAAAAGGCCCAGGAGAAGCTCGCCGCCAGGGCCGAGCCCTCCAACTAGTAGCCAGCGCTACGGCACATCGCTGAGCGTTTCCGCGAGCAAGCCGTCGAACAGCGCTTCACTCGCATGCAGCGGCGACCTGGATATCGCATCGGCCGCTGATTCCTCCACGCCCAGGGCGCGCAATGCCACGGCAGCGGCGAGCTCCGAAAAATCTTCGCGACATTCGGTGTCAAGCATGCTCTGCATCGCGCTCATTGCGGCGCCGGCAACGATATTGAAGCCCAGGGCGATCGGCATGCGCTTGAAGCGATTGCGACGAACGCCCTCCTCTATGTCCCTGCGGACAAACTCCAGCATATTCGGCGCGTGGTAGCCCGCCCATCCGTGCCGGCCAAGGATGCCAGCCACACCCGGTTGGTGTACGGTCAGTATCGACGCCAGCCGTATTCCCCTGGCGATGTGCTCGGCCGGGTCGTCATGGTCGCGCACAATGGGGTCGGCCGCCCGCACCCACTGTTCAGCCATCTTCCCGACAAGCTCCCGCACGATCGCGTCAGACGACGGAAAGTACTTGTAGAACGTTCCGCGTGAAACCCGTGCTGCCGAGATGATGTCGTCGATGGACGGCGTCGAGGCGCTGTTCGCCAGCATCAGGCGCATCGCACTGTTCAGCAACAGCGAGCGCATACGCTGCCGCCGCTTTGCGGCAACGCGCTGACGGTGGTCGCCAGTCTTCCACGGTTCTGTTTCCGCTGCGAATCGCGTCTGCATCGGGGTCATTGATCTGTTCTCTCCTCATAGTTAATGCGTCGACAACGCCGCGCGCCGGTCTTCCTGCGTCTTCAGCCTATGTCCGTCGCACCACTTCACGTATAGCCATTGTGGTTGCGCCCACATCCTTCCGGCGCGCGCGCTTTCTTCGTCTCATGCGGTCCGGGACCTCAACGTCGACCCATCCTCACACACAAAAATAAATTGTACGTCATCATGACAAATAAGTCAGTATGACGTAGACTTCGAGCTCTCAGGAAGGGCGAAAGCCCGAACAGGCCTGCCGTCAATGACGCCAGCACGAGTCCGGTTAGAGCGGCTTGGTGGCGTGGATCGCTGATGACTCGCAGGCGAGCGACGGACCTTAGTGGAGCGCAGAAATTGAACAGGAACCTTCGAGCGGCAGCTCTTACCATCATCGCGGCACATCTGGCCGCGTGTACACCGGGTCCGGAACCCGAACGCAAGGACGTGAGGCCAGTGCGGACAGTCGTCGCCGGACGCACCGCCGGGTCGGTCGGTGCGACCTACTCAGGCGAGATTCGTGCGCGCTACGAAAGTCAGTTGGGATTCCGCACAGCCGGCAAGATCGTCGCGCGCATGGTGGAAGTCGGGAGCCATGTCAAGCGCGGCCAGCCGTTGTTCCAGCTCGATCCCACGCAGGAAACGTTGCAGGTGGCCGCGGCGGGTGCGGAGGCTGACGCGGCAAGAAGCCGGGTAGCCCAGGCGCGGGTGGACGTCAAGCGTACCGAGCAACTGCTCGCCCAGAACTTTGCCTCGCAAGCCGAGCTGGACCAGCAGCGGCTGGCGCTTAACCAGGCGGAAGCACAACTGCGTTCGGCACAGGCGCGCCAGCAGCTGAATGCCAACATGCGCGGGTTCACCACGCTCGTAGCAGACCGCGATGGCGTGGTCAGCGCAATCAACGCGGAAGCTGGCCAGGTGGTTTCAGCCGGGCAGACGATCGCCACCGTCGCGGCCGACGGCGAACGCGAGGTCTCGATCAGCATTCCGGAGTCGCGCGTCGACGAACTGCGTAAGGCGCCGACGCTGACGATTACGGTGTGGGCGCAGCCGGACAAGTCCTGGACGGGGAAGCTCCGCGAGCTTGCGCCGGACGCGGACAGCGTCACCCGGACGTACTCGGCACGCATTTCCATTCAGGAGGCGGTTCCGGAGCTGCGGTTAGGCATGACAGCGTCGGTGATCGCACCCGACGTGGACGGCAGCGGCGTAGTCCGCGTGCCGCTGACCGCCATCGTCGATCATGATCGTGGCCGCCAGGTATGGGTGGTCGACCCGAAGACGTCGCGGGTGATCGCGCGTGAAGTCAAGCTGGGCGCGGCGCAGAACGACAGCGTCATCGTGGTTGAGGGACTGGCGGGTGGAGAGACCGTGGTCACTGCCGGCGTGCACATGCTGCAGCCTGGCCAGCAGGTGAAGGTGGCCGAGACGGTAACGGTCGCCAAGGCGGGAGGTGCGAAGTGAAAGGTATCAACCTGTCCGAATGGGCACTGAAGCACCAGCAGATGGTCGCGTTCCTGCTGTTGCTGTTGTCAGTGGCCGGCGCGCTCGCATACGGCAGCCTGGGCCAGAAGGAAGACCCCGAGTTCACGATCAAGACCATGGTTGTGCAGGCGTACTGGCCGGGCAGCTCCGCCCAGCAGATGGCCGACCAGGTCACCGACAAGATCGAGCGCAAGCTGCAAGAGGTGGCGGAGATCGACTATACGTCCACCTATGTGAAGCCGGGCGAAACGCAGGTCAAGGTCAACCTGCGCGAGAATGTATCACCGGACGCGGTGCCGGATGTGTGGTACCAGGTCCGCAAGAAGATGGGCGACATCCGGCATACCTTGCCACAGGGCACGCAAGGCCCGTTCTTCAATGACGAGTTCGGCGACACATTCGGTAATCTCTATGCCATCACGGGCGATGGCTTCGACTATGACGACCTGAGACGGATTGCGGACGCCGCGCGTAATGAGTTCCTTCGTGTCGGCGACGTCAACAAGGTCGACCTGGTAGGCAAGCAGGAACAGAAGATCTATGTCGAAGTCTCTACCGCCAAGCTCGCCTCGCTGGGAATCGACCCGGCACTGATCGCATCGACGCTCGCACAAACCAATGCCGTGACATCGGGCGGGACGGTGCAAACCACCGCGGAACAAGTACGGCTGGCTGTCAGTGGCGAGTTTGACTCGGTCGAAAAAATCCGCGCCATCGGCATCCGTGCCGGCCAGCGCACCTTCCGTCTCGGCGATATCGCCGACGTCCGCCGGGGCTTTGTGGAGCCCGCCACCTCGAGGATGCGCTTCAACGGCAATGAGGCGATCGGACTGGCGGTGAGCATGCGCAAGGGCGGCGACGTGATTCGGCTGGGCGCAAAGCTGGATGAAACGATCCAGCGCATCGAGTCCAACTTGCCGGTGGGCGTGCAGATCCACGCGGTCAGCGACCAGCCGCGTATCGTCGAGCATTCCGTATTCGAGTTCAAGAAGAGTCTGGCCGAGGCGGTGATCATTGTGCTCGTCGTCAGCTTCCTGTCGCTGGGCTTCCGGACCGGACTGGTCGTCGCGCTCAGCATCCCGCTCGTACTGGCCATGACCTTCCTGGCGATGTACGTGATGGGCATCGAGTTGCAGCGCATCTCGCTGGGCGCGCTGATCATTGCGCTCGGACTGTTGGTGGACGACGCCATCATTGCCGTCGAAATGATGGCGCTGAAACTCGAGCAGGGCTGGGACAAGTTCCGCGCCGCCACATACGCCTACACCGCCACGGCTTCCCCGATGCTCACCGGGACGCTGATTACTGCGGCGGGATTTCTTCCGGTCGGCTTTGCGAAGTCGGGAACGGGCGAGTATGTGTACTCCCTGTTCCAGGTGGTGGGCATTTCGCTGGTGTTGTCATGGATCGTGGCCGTCCTCTTTACCCCTTACATCGGCTTCAAGCTCCTGAAGGAGCATGCGAATGCGTCGCATGACGAGGACGCGGTCTACCAGCGCGGCTTCTATGTCAAGTTCCGCCGCTTCATCGACTTCTGCCTGAAGCAGCGCGTGTGGGTGCTCGGCATCACGGTCGCCGCTTTCATCGGCTCACTGTTGCTGTTCAAGGCAATACCCCAGCAGTTCTTTCCGGCGTCTGACCGGCCCGAACTCATTGTGGACCTGTGGATGCCGAAGGCTTCGACGTTCGAGGCGAGTCAACGCGAGGTCCAGAAGCTGGAAGGCCTGCTAAAGGGCGATCCGGACATTGCGGCGGTGACCAGCTTTGTTGGCAACGGTGCGCCGCGATTCTACCTGCCCCTCGACGTGCAGACGCCCAATCTGAATCTGGGCGAGATGCTGGTGATGACGAAGGGCGGCGAAGCACGGGAGCGGGTGAAAGAGAAGCTCGAGAAGCTGTTCGACGAGAAATTCCCCAATGTGCGGGGCCGCGTCAATCGACTGGAGAATGGTCCGCCAGTCGGTTACCCGGTGCAGTTCCGCGTGTACGGGCAGGACAACGCCAAAGTTCGTGCAATCGGACAGAACCTGACGGCAATCATGCGCGAAGAGCCGCACGTGCGCCAGGTCAACCAGGACTGGGGCGAACGCGTCAAGCGCTTGCAGGTCGACGTCGACCAGGACAAGGCGCGTGCACTGGGTATCAGCTCAGGCCAGATCAAGGAGGCACTTGAGGCTTCGCTGTCGGGCACGCCAATCACCCAGTACCGCGAGGAAGAGCAGGGCATTGACGTGGTCTCGCGCCTCGTCGCGGCGGAACGCACGGACCTGAACAACCTGAAGGACGCAAAGATCTATGTGCGCGACGGCAAGTTCGTGCCGGTCTCGCAGGTGGCCCGACTCACGCTGGAGAGCGAGGACAGCGAGCTGTGGCGACGCAACCGCGTGCCAACGCTGACGGTTCGCGCCGATATCGCCGGTGCGCAGGCACCCGACGTCACGCGTGCACTGCAGCCGAAGATCGACGCACTGGAAAAAGAACTTCCGCTCGGCTATGGCATCGAGATCGGTGGCGCTTACGAATCGAGTGCGAAGGCTCAGGATTCTGTGTTCGCGGTGATGCCTGTGACGATCATCGCGGTGCTCCTGCTGCTGATGTTTCAACTGCAGGATATGAGGAAGATGGCGATGGTCTTGCTGACAGCGCCGCTCGGGCTGATCGGTGTCAGCATCATCATGGCCGCGTTCCGGATTCCATTTGGTTTTGTCGCCATGTTGGGCGTTATCGCCCTCGCCGGAATGATCATCCGCAACTCGGTGATCCTGGTCGTACAGATCGACCAGGACGTGGCCGCGGGTGCCGCATTGTGGACCGCCATCGTCGAGGCCGCGGTGCGACGGCTGCGTCCCATCGTGCTGACTGCCTTAGCGGCGATTCTGGCGATGGTGCCGCTTACCCATTCCGTGTTCTGGGGCCCCATGGCGTGGGCAATCATGGGAGGGCTCGCCGTTGCCACGGTGCTGACGCTCGTCTTCCTTCCCGCCTTGTATGCGACCTGGTACCGGGCCAAGCGCCCTGCGACCGTCTGATCGCAAATGTGACGATGAGAGTTATTTCGATGAATAGATTGAGCATGGCCCTGCGGGCCGGGCAAGTGGCTTTGGGCTGCATGCTTTTCCTGAACGCTGGCGAGTCGGGCGCTATCGACCTGGTGGCGGCCTATCAGCAGGCATTGGCGCATGATCCAACGAGCCTCGCTGCAAATGATGCGCTCACGGCGGGGCGGGAGAAGGCAGTGCAGGGCGACGCCTTGTTGCGTCCCCGCGTAAGCCTGCAGGCGGCACTGGACAGGATCAACAATCGTTCGTCCGGCAACCCGCCGGCCGACGTCGCGCCGTTGGTATTCAGCGATAGTTCGGGAACTGCGCGGCAGGCGGGCGTGCTGTTGGTTCAGCCGCTGTACGACCGGACCGCGGTAGCGACGAGGAAACAGTTCCGGGAGCAATCAAACCTGGCGCAGACGCAGGTCGACCAGTCTCGCCAGGATCTGGCCCTGCGGGTGGCCGAGGCATACTTTGGCGTGGTGTTGGGCGAGGAAACGCTCCGTGTGGTGCAAGCCGAGAAGGCGGCCTTACGGCAGCAACGCGATCGCGCCAAGGCCCGCTTCGACGTCGGCCAGGGCAAGATCACCGATCTTCATGAAGCCCAGGCGCGCCTGGATGGTGTAGAGAGTCGCGAAGTCACGGCGCAGTCCGCGCTGGAGCAACGACGCACGCGATTCCAGGAAACGGTCGGCACGCCACCCGATCAACTCAGCGCGCTGGCACCCACTTTCGCGCCGCAGCCGCCGGAACCGGACAATCTCACGGCGTGGCAGGCAAGGGGCGAAGAGCAGAGCTACCTCGTCAAGACCAGGCAGTCGGAGCTCGACATTGCCGGCGCGGAGATCGACAAGTACCGCGTCAGCAGCCGCCCGACCGTCGCGCTCGTGGCACGTTATGGCGCGCAAGGGCAATCCGGCAACCTGGCTCCCTGGATTGCAGCCAGCAACACCCGAAGCGCGACGGTCGGCTTGCAGCTCAACATTCCGCTTTACGCGGGCGGCGGCCTGGATTCGCGCGAGCGGGAGTCCGTTGCGAGGAAGAGCCAGGCGGAGCAGGAGGTTGCCGCCGCCCGGCGCGACGTGCGCCTGAAGGTGCAGGACGGATTCCTCTCGGTGAAAACGGGCGTGTCGCGCGTCGCCGCACTCGAGCAGTCGCTGACTTCGGCGCGTAGCGCGCTCGCGGCGACGACGCTTGGCCGGGACGTCGGCACCCGCACGGAACCCGACGTGCTGGACGCGCAGCAGCGCGTGTTCGCCGCTGAGCTCGACCTGGTCCAGGCACGCCTGGACTACCTCCTTGGCCGTCTGCGGCTTGCCGCCGCGGCGGGGGAACTGAGCGAGGAAACCTTGCGCTCGCTGAATGCCTGGCTCGCCGCCTGATCGCGAAATCCTATGCTAGGAGATCTGCAGCACTATTGGAGCGGTAGCTATCTCGCCGCCAACGCGTTCATCGGGTTGAACCTGGTGGGCGCGTTGCTGCTGGGAATGCTGGTTGGCTACGAGCGCTCGTACAACGGTCGGGCCGCTGGTATGCGCACTTATGGCCTCGTCTGCATGGCGTCGACGGCATTGACTGTGTTCGTCGGCTACCCGGCGCTGTGGTACGGCGGTGCTTCAGCGCACGCCCAGGCAGACCCGACCCGTATCGTCCAGGGAGTCGTCACCGGCGTCGGCTTCCTTTGCGCGGGGGTCATCATGAAGGACGGCATGAGCATCCGCGGCCTCACGACCGCGGCATCGATCTGGGCTGCCTCGGCCATAGGGGTTTTGCTAGGCGTTGGTTTCTATGCCGCCGGGTTGCTGCTCGCCGTGCTCTCCGTGGGCTCGATGTCCCTGTTGCACCGGCTGGAGGCCAGGCTTCCGGGCCGCATGACATTTGATGTATCGCTGACTTTCCAACCCGGAGAAGCGCCTGACTTCGATCTACTGATCGACAGGGCAAAGTCCCGCGGCTATCGCGTACTGCACGACAGCCTGACCATCACGTTTGCCGACAACCAGGCCGTGTGGCGAGTCAGCCTGGTCGCGCCGGACAAGGCGCGCGCCCTATCGCCGGCTTCACTGGCGGCCGAGATGGCTGCAACCCAGGGTGTCTCCCGATTCAGCATCGTACCGGTGCGCAGTTGATTCGGGTAGCCGCTTATCACCGTCTTGAGCGGGTGGGTTCACCGACTGTCTTCCACGCGGCCACAAGCAAGGAGTATCCATTCTCTCCATGAGCGGCAGCCAGGACCTCTATGCCTGACCACTGACCGAAACTGGCCGATGCGGCCAGGCGAACTACCGCCGCTGAACGGCTATTGCTTGGTGTCGTGGCGTCGCCCGAGCGAACGAATGCCGGTGGCGGACGGCGTAAGGTCAGAGGCCCGGCGCCGACCGCGAAGGAAGGACAGGACGAAGAACAGGGCGCGCCGGCTGCCGCCCTCAACGCCGATGGCGGCAATGACGGCAACGATGGCAACAAAGAATGAGCGGGTAGACGCGATCCGCTGGATCCAGGCGCAAATGGCCGACAACGCGCTGACGATGGAGGAACTGGAGGTGGCGGGGTGCTTCGATCCTCCGCCACCCCCGCCGCCGGCGGTCTGCTACCGCAATGCCGAGGGGCTGAGCTGGGACGGGCAGGGCGAGATGCCGGCGTGGCTGCGGCGGGCGGTCCATGCGGGGCAGAGCGTGGAGTTTTTCCGGATCAGATAGCTTCGACAGCGGATTAGCTTGGGGCGGTCGTCTTGTAAAAGTGGGCTCACGCCATTCCGCGAGGCCGCGCGGGGGCGGTGGCGAGCAGGCAGGAGCAGCCAATATCCCCGTAGTACCGCGCTTTGTGGCATGGCTGCTCCGGGTGCCCCCCGAAGTGAAACGGTCAGCTCGGGTGGCGCTCAGCGCGTGCACATTCCATACTAGAAGTGGTCGTCTCCGCCGGAATGAGCGATGCTCGTGGGGACGTCTCCGTCTTCCGAAAGGAGGTATCCCATGTGCTTCCGGATTCATTACCTGGATCGCCCTCGTGAGAATGCGGCCCAGGAGCGGCATAGCTCGACGACCTTGTCGCTTCGCTCTCGTCTCGATGGGCGTCGGGCGGCGTTGATGGCTTGGCTACGTCCGATTCCAAAACCAACCAGCCCGGTGACGGCCACATCCTTGGAGCAGGCCGAGCCGGCTGAGGCCGCGGCGAAGCCGGTCTCTCGGCCCATTGACCAGGCTTGCACCGTCGCCGGCACCGCCCGCGAGCGGGACGTCGAGACGGCGTAGGCCGCCATTACTCCTACATGAGCCTCCCGAGCCCACCGGCCAGGCCAGCGCAAGACCGCTGGGCTCGGGGGGCGTGAAGCCCGCCAATAGGGCTTGGCCGGTGGAGGCAACATGCACGGACTGGCGATCTATATAGAGAAAGGGGGCGAAGCTAGGTATGAAAGCGCTAGGCTTGCTTCTCGCCATATCAATGGCGGTAGGGGTTGCGCCGCACGCCAGTGCAATTGGGTGCCAATATGACATGCAGTGCAAAGGGGAGCGAATTTGCGAGCAAGGCCAGTGCGTCTCTTCTGAGCCACCCGCTAGGGTTCCACCAGCGACGAGGAATGTCCCGGCACCCGGGCAGCCCGCCAAGGCTCCCCCAGCGATGAAGAATGTCCCGGCACCTGAGCAACCCGCCAAGGCTCCCCCAAGGACGAAAATCGTCCCGACACCTGAGCAACCCGCCATGGCGTCCCCAGCGATGACGAATGCCCCAGCACTTTCGACTGAGTTTCGTTATTGCTGCACTAAGGTCGGAAAATTCCCCCTCGACCGAGAACCGAACTCGGAGGGCATTGCCGTCAACCGGAGCGATACCTGTTATGGGATAACCAGTTATGGGACGCCTCTCCCAGGTACGCCGTGCAATTGAGTCACCAGTACACCTGCGGCAGCACCGGCGACCCGAAGGACGTCGTGCTCACCCAGGCCAACCTGCTCGCCAACATCCGCGCCATGCGGCAGGCGGCGCGGGCGACGCCCGCCGACGTGTTCGTCTCCTGGCTGCCGCTCTACCACAACAAGGGGCTGATCGGCCTCGCAGTGCTGCTCGCCGTATGGCGCGAATGGCTGGAAAGGCAGGCGGAGCAGCCGGTGGGGCTACCTCCGTCGTAGCGGGGGCGACACCTGTCGCGCATCCCATCGCTAAGGCAGACACTTCCTAAGTCAGCCACGCGTTGGCGCAGAGCGCTCCGGGTGCTGCAAGCTGCGCTGCAAGGGATGACAACCTGTAGCCTGGCCAGGCGGACAAGGATAGAGTTTAGGCTCCGTCGCGTTCCCACATTTCAGCAAGGCGTGTCAGGACATGGTGCCAAAGATCCTTTGGGTTCTGTTGCCGCTTTCGATGTACGCACTGTATGTCACCGTGTCGACGTGGCGCGGACGGACACCGTCGCGTCAGGCGCTCAATGTGCAAACCAGCTTGCTGTTGATCGCCTACCTGGTGACGACGGCAAGTCTCGGTGTGTTCTGGGTGGCCAATCAGCAGTTGCCGGTGTTCGACTGGCACTACCTGTTTGGCTACTGCACGCTGCTGCTTGTCTCCGTGCATTTGGTTTTCAACCTGCCGGCCGTGTTGCGCTGGCTGCGGCGTGCACCGTCCCAGCCCGCGCAGCAGTCCACCCGCGGCGGCAGGCACGGCCCGGTCGCGGTCGGCAAGGCGCTGACCGTCCTCGCCGCTCTCGGCATGGCGTTCTTCCTCGGCACGCGTCACGGCGCCAGCGAAGTCGCTGTCCGCTGGACCAACGCCGCCGAAGCCGGATTTGGCCCGGTCGATGCGGTGGTCCGTTATCACGAATTCTCGTCCGAGTCGCGCAGCCGCGTGTTCCAGCGCGCGCCAGGGGTCGAATGGGGTGCGCCGCCGCCCGCTTTCAAGCGCTACCCCGACGTGCCGCACATCGCCCTCGCGCGGGACAGGACCCACGAGCGCGGCCTGAGCGACGCACTGCGCGCCCCCTCGCCGCGCACGCAGCGCCTGAGCGTTGCCGAGTTGGGCGAGATGCTGTACCTGACGGCCGGCATCACGGCGCGGCGCGGTGGCCTGGCACTGCGCGCCTCGCCATCTTCCGGCGCCCTGTTTCCCAGCGAGCTCTATGTCGTGGCGCACAAGGTCGAGGGCTTGCCGGCCGGGCTTTATCACTACGACCCGGAGCACAATCGGCTCGACGCGCTGGGCGCTGCACCGGCCGCGCTCGGCGCGCCTCAGGCAGACGGCGCCGACGCGGCCGTGGTGCTGACTGCGGTGTTCCGCCGCACCGGCTACAAGTACCGCGACCGGGCCTACCGCTATGCGGTTGCGGACGCTGGCCACTTGCTCGAGAATCTGCGGCTCGCGGGGCATCAGGCGGGAATGCGGGCGACGCTCGTCGCGCGCTTTGACGAGATGCTGGCCGCCAAGGCCATCGGTGTCGATGGCCTCGAGGAAGGCGTGCTCGCTGTCATGGATCTGCGACCCGCAGCCAGCGGCGTGGCGTCCACCGGCGAAGCTTCGCGCGCGCGCTTCGCAGCGCCGCCGGTACCCTCCGGCCTGACAATCGGCGTGACAGGCATGGTGCACCGGGCCACGTCGCTGCAGCTATTGCCCGACGAGGTGGGCGCCGGGCACATCGCGCTACCGGCGCCTGAGCCCGCCGCCGCAGGCGTGACCGACACGATAGTCCAGCGGCGCAGCCAGCGGCGCTTCCTCGACGAGCCGGTGCCGCTCGCGACGCTGTCATCGATGCTGGCCGACATGGCGCTGCCGCCCCAGCTATCGGGCGCCGTCCACATCAATCTGGTCGTCAATCGTGTCGCAGGGCTCCGGCCGGGCGTGTATCGCTACCTGCCTCTGCACGCGCTGGTACGCGTGCGCGACAGCGATTACGCCGCTGCTGCGCAGGCGGCCGCGTTGTCGCAGGAAGTGATCGGCAACGCCGCCGTGGTGCTGGTGCTATCCGCCGATCGCGCGCACATGCTGGCGGAAGGTGCGCGTGGTTATCGCCATGCCTTTCTCGAGGCGGGCATGCTGGGCGAGCGCTGGTTGCTCGGCGCGGTTGCCCGCGGCTTGGCGGCTTGCCCGGTGGGCGGGTTTTACGACGACGAAGCGGCGGCTCTGATCGATGTCGATGGGCAAAGTGAATGGGTGTTGCACCTCGCGGGTCTCGGTGCGTCGACGGGAACGTAGAAGGAGGCCCGCACAGGCTGATGGACGCGCTCGGGCGCCCGACCCGGCAATCAAAGAGATAACGAGTTGCCATCGGCACTTCAAACCACCCCCGGGCTGAATGCGAGCGACAGCGCGGGGGCGGTTCTCTGGGCTTTAGCGCCTACAATGCCCCACGCGCGAATTGGTCAAAATTCCATTTGTCTATATCGAAGGTGACAAGATTGTTTTCGTCTCCGTTCAACATCCCCACCGCGGATCGCCCGCCCGATATCCGGTGCAACTCCTCGCTCGAAAGTGAACGAATCGTCGTGGTTGGCTTGCCTTGCTGCTCGATGTCGAGCGGCAGCAAGTCCTTGATCGTCATTGTGCTCATGGCTTCTCCTAGCTGTGACTTAACGAGTGTGGTTTCAATCGAGCATGTTGCAGTGCTCGATTGAACAGACGCATGGAGCGTGCCGGTTGCGGAGAATAGCCAGAGGATTGTCGAGGTGGCCGCGCAAACGCCGGGTTTCCGGGCGGGACGGTCGGTATGACCGCGGCGTGGCGAAACGCAACGCGGCGTGGAGTGTTGGAAGGCATCCGGCAGTGCCACGAACCTGTGTAGTGCTACCCAACACCTACAAGCGGCGCGACTAATGCAGGACCGGTGCACTGTGACGCCGCTGACGAGGCGGGGGCGCTGCTTCTCTCCGCGGGCCGCATGGGCGCTCCCGGGCCTATCGGAGCGCCATCAGCCTCGAATCCGATCCGGTGATGCGCCAGTTCCTGCAAGCAGAGCCTTTCGCGAGCCCGGCAATTCGGGCAGACGCGAAGGACGGCATTGGGTCGGGAAGAGCCGTTCGCTGGCGCGATGGCAAGGCGACCAAGGCAGCCGCATTACACTGCTACAAATGAGCTACCCTCCCCTGCAACCCCAGCCCCAAAGCCTCCTGACCTCCTATTTCTGGAGCGGCGACGCTATCCGCAGTCGGCGCGTAAGTGACATCGTGCTGTCAGGCACGGTCGACGTGCCAGAGCCGCCGGCGCGTCTGCTCGCGGATTGGGCTAGGGAGATATCGTCCCGCATGACCTTGGAACCCGGGGATGTTGAGGTGTTGCCTCTGGCACGAGCACGAGCGCGCTGGCCGGACTACTCGCACTGCGTGCAGGCAGTGTCTGATTGGGCAAGCACGCTTGGACTGCCCGGAGTACTTGCCTCCAGTGAGGTCGCTCTCATGGCTTGCCGCGGCGCGAGGTATCACCATGACGGAGAGCAGTACGGCGGTGCGGCCTTCTGCAATCTCTTCCTGAGTGAGGATAAGGGGCAGGACGTACACTTTCCGTCGTTGGGTCTTCGAATCCCCCTGACCCGTGGTTCGGTTCTGATATTCGATACCTGCCAGCCTCATGGGGTCATTCAACGCGGCAGCAGCGGTTTTGATGTGGCCGACTTCCCGCCCGACCAGGATTGCACGCAGCTATTCCTGACCTGGGAGCTTCCCATTGAGGATGTCCATGTCATGCAGACGCTCAACGTCGCCTTCGACATTGACCTTTCGACCTCGCCGAAGGTGAATGAGGAGCAAGTCCGGCTGAATGAGGAACGGGTCAGCGTGCGTCACGAGTCAGGTCGGTGGCGCCGAGCTGACTAATCGTCAGGACTGGTCACGATCCCACCTGACGCATGACGGCGGGCATCCGCGTACGGGTGGATCCAGAATCCTGACCTCCGGAACTGGCGTCGAACGGTCGAAGAAGTCTTGAGAATGCCTTGGCTAGGAAGCGGAACTTGCTCCACCATGTCCTCCCAGAAGAACTGGCCGGCTGCATCGATCTCGCCGTCGCCTGCCGGCCAGGTTCTGCCTGTCAGCGATCCTGTTGAGGCGCCATTTGAACTGCACTTCACTTTGAATCCTGCCGGACAACAGCCGAACCGAAGACTACGCCGTCCCACTGAAACCGGGTTGTCTGTGCTCGAGCTTCGTTGGGGTGAAGGCTATCTGGAAACCGAACCCTATGGCCACGGCAAGATTGCCCGCTTCTATCTTGCCTTTTCGCCAAGCGGAGACGTGAGTTTGCCGATCAGCGCAGAACTCGGTCGCCCCGAGCACCATGAATATCGCTGGGTTACTTTTGCCGAAGCTCGGCAGCTTCTCCCGTCTCGGTTTGAACCGATTCTCGAATGGGCGTGGGGGACCGTCAGTATGTCCGGCTAAGTGCAAATCCTGCCATGCGATGGAATGAACATGGTCCTTGACGAGTTCTCACCCTCTTGCTAGCGAGTGGTGGCACGGTGTCCGCATCGCAGGAGAGCATCGTCGAACTTCGCCGTGCCAGCCATGCGGTATATTCAGGCCTTCGACAACAAGCGCAAGACAGACGGCATGGCCCAGAAATCGATTCGGGTTTCACATGTAGGGGTACCCGGCGACCTCAGCGTCCTCAAACTGAAGGGCTATCTGAGATCCGCACTCGCTGGTGTAGCTGAAAGTACTGGCGACGACGAAATCCTGCTGGTCAAGGTGCTGGTGCCGCGGCCTCTGGGCCTGCGAGCCGGTGAAAAACTGTTCGACAAAATTTTGCAAGGGATCGTCGAGAAGGATCCACGCGTGAACCGGGTGTCGGTTGAGTTTATCGACGGCGAAGTCACGCCAGAGAAGATCGCGGCGAGCGAGGCCCGAACGCAGAAGGAAATTGACGCGTACGGGCACTTGCTCCAGAAGTCGACAGACAACGAACAACCCGGCTGAGTATCTAGATGTGGCTTGGCTATTCGTGCGCGGCGACGAATACTCGATAAGCACCCATGTCATCACCCAGAAAATCTTTCAGACCTCACCAGCTGGTGGAAGAGAGCCTTGAGGATGCGTTCCATCGGAGGTAAAGGCCGATCTACTGGTCGCCGGGCACCAGCACTCAACGCCCCTTGAAAAGGGGGTGCCGGGCGCAGACTGACAGCACGATTCGCTCTGACTGCACCAGGTATTCGTTAAGGGCTGCGGCACACTCCGCGAGCTTGCCCGACTCGAACAGCTGCTGGATGTGCTGGTTCATCTCGACATAAGGGCCATGCAGGAATTCCGGATCCTGCAGCAAGCCGAAAGCCAGGCGCAATTCAGCCAGGAGGTGGGAGAACATCACGTTCAGCCGCTCGCTGTCCGCCAGTTCCACGATGGCCATGTGGAACTCCATATTGGCAGTCCCCGCACCTTGCCAGTCGCCGCTGTCGCGGCAGCGCAGTCCCATTTCCACAGCTTCGCGCATGTGCTTTTTGGCCGGATGGCTGGGGTAGGCCTGGGCGATGGCCTGGCACTCGATCAGGCGGCGCACCCGGTAGATGTCGATGATGGCCGCGATGCTGGGAATGGCCACCGACACTCCGCGATTCGGTTCATGCTTCAGCAGGCCTTCCTTGGTCAGCACGCGAAAGGTCTCGCGCAAGGTATTGCGCGAGATCTGCAGGCTTTCGCTTAGCGCGGCTTCCGACAAGCGCTGCCCGGGCGCGAAGTCGCCACGCACGATCCGCTGGCGAATCTGTTCCGTGACCCGCTCGGCCAAATTTCTTACGTCAGTACTTGTTGTCATGTTGGCTTGAATGGGGCTGGCTGGTACCGGTAAGCCCCCGTGCCGGGATGTTAGCGCACTTTGTTCAACAATATGCACAAGATTGGTGCCAGTGACGCCTTCCCCCGGTGGTTTAGGTGTATACCACGATCGATCAAGCCATAATATTGTTCAACAATACAGCAAGGTGGTTGAGTAATACGTGCCGATAGATCAACATGGTATGTATTTTGCTAAACAGCGCTGGGAAGCAGCGGCGCTGGATAGCGTTCTCGCTCGCTACCGGAACATCGTCGCGAAGACCGCGCGACGAGCCTTTTCCAAGCTTTGTCCTATCCAAAGTGAGCGCAACCATGTGGCTTAAAGAAACAACGCAGGGAGAGCGCAAGACGCTCTTTGCCGCCTTCGTCGGCTACGGGGTCGATGCATTCGACTACATGATCTACACCTTCATGATCCCCACCTTCATCCTGGTGTGGGGCATGACCAAGGCCGAGGCCGGCTATATCGCGACGGGCGCGCTCATCAGCTCGGCCGTCGGCGGCTGGCTGGCCGGCATCCTGGCCGACAAATATGGCCGCGTGCGGATCCTGCAGCTGACCGTGCTCTGGTTCAGTTTCTTTACCTTCCTGAGCGGATTCACCCAGTCTCCCGAGCAACTGTTCGTGACCCGCATGCTGCAAGGGCTGGGGTTCGGCGGCGAATGGTCGGTCGGTTCGGTGCTGATCGCCGAGATGATCCGTGCCCGCCACCGCGGCAAGGCGGTTGGCCTGGTGCAAAGCAGCTGGGCAGTCGGCTGGGGCCTGTCGGCGATTGCCTTCTGGGCGGTCTATGCCGCGTTCGAGCAGCAATACGCATGGCGCGTGCTGTTCTGGATCGGCGTGCTGCCGGCGCTCTTTATCCTCTACATCCGCCGCAATATCTCCGAACCCGAGGTGTATCAGGAAACCAAGGCCAAGCTGGCCCGCACCGGGCAAAGCAATAACTTCATGCTGATCTTCAAGCCCGGCGTGCTGCGCACCACGGTGCTGGCCAGCCTGCTGGCGACCGGCATGCAAGGTGCCTACTATTCGGTGACGACCTGGCTGCCGACCTATCTCAAGATGGAGCGCAACCTGTCCGTGCTCAATACCAGCGGCTACCTGATGGTGCTGATCGCAGGCTCCTTCGCCGGCTATCTGACCAGCGCCTGGCTGTCCGACCGCCTGGGGCGCCGGCGTTGCTTCATGCTGTTCGCAGTGAGCGCAGCCATCCTCGTGATCTGCTATACGCAGCTGCCGATCACCGACGCGGCGATGCTGCTGCTTGGCTTCCCCTTGGGCTTCTTCCTGTCTGGCATCTTTTCGGGCATGGGAGCTTACTTGACGGAGCTGTATCCGAGCCATATCCGTGGCTCCGGACAAGGCTTTTCCTACAACTTCGGGCGCGCGGTCGGCTCGGTGTTCCCGGCCATGATCGGGCATATGAGCGCATCGATGTCGCTGGGCGTGGCCATCGGCTATCTCGCCGCGGGCGCCTATGGGTTGGTCATTATCGCGTGCCTGCTGTTGCCGGAAACACAGGGACGCGAACTACTCGGCGAAACCGAGGCTGGCACGGAAGGACCGGCTGACGCAGCAACTTCGCGGACGGTAGCCTGACACCATGCAAATCGACCTCAACAGCGATCTCGGCGAGAGCTTCGGCGCATGGAGCATGGGCAACGATGCAGCCATGCTGGATATCGTCAGTAGCGCCAACGTGGCCTGTGGCTTCCACGCCGGGGATCCGGCCGGCATCCTGCAGACGCTCAAGGCTGCCAGGATCCGTGGCGCTACGGTGGGCGCCCACGTTTCCTACCCCGACCTGCAAGGTTTCGGCCGCCGCAACATGGACGTGGCCAGTGCAGACCTGGTTGCCGATGTGATCTACCAGATCAGCGCCCTGACTGGAATGGCCGCGACGGTCGGTGCCACCGTGCGCTATGTCAAGCCGCACGGCGCTCTGTACAACACCATCGCCAGCGATGAACGGCAGGCGCGCGACGTGATCACCGCCATCCTCAAAGTCGATCCCGAGCTCACGCTGGTCGCGCTGGCGGGCTCGCCGCTGGTGGGTTGGGCGCGGGAGGCCGGCTTGCGCGTCATTGCCGAGGCGTTTGCCGATCGCGCCTACACGCCGCAGGGCACGCTGGTGCCTCGGCGGGAAAAAGGCGCGGTCCTGCACGATGCCTTGGAAGTGGCGCAACGCATGCTGCGCCTGGTGCGTGAAGGCACGGTACGGGCCATCGACGGCAGCGTGGCCCGCGTGGATGCGCAATCGATCTGCGTACATGGCGACAGTGAAGGCGCGCTGGAAATGGCGCGCGCCGTGCGCGAGGCACTAGAGCTCGATGGCGTGAAAATTTGCGCGTTCGCCTGATTCAAGGCATTGGAGAACCACTCATGCAAGATTCCGCACTGCAACGCGCCCGCATCGCCGCCCTGAACGCCGCGCGTGAGGCGCGTGAAAGCTATCGCGCCGGCACCGTACAGCCGACTGCCGGCATTGCACCGGGGATGACGCAAGCCAACATGATTGCGTTGCCGCGTGACTGGGCCTGGGACTTCCTGCTGTACGCGCAGCGTAACCCGAAGGCCTGTCCCGTGCTCGACGTGATCGAGGCGGGCGCGCACCGGACCGTGCTGGCGGAAGGGGCGGACATCCGCACCGACATTCCGCTGTATCGCGTGTGGCGCGACGGCAAGCTGGTGGAAGAGGTGGCCGATGCCACTTCCCTGTGGGTTGAGCATCCGGACCTGGTCACCTTCCTGATCGGCTGCAGCTTCACTTTCGAGACGCCACTGCAAGAGGCCGGCATCGAGGTGCGGCATATCGCCGACGGCTCCAACGTTCCGATGTACCGCACCAATCGCCAGTGCCGCCCCGCCGGCCGGCTGCACGGCGAATTGGTCGTGTCCATGCGGCCAATCCCTGCGCATCGGGTTGCCGATGCGGTTTCCATTACCGGACGCTTCCCGTCGGTGCACGGCTCGCCGGTCCATGTCGGCAACCCGGCGGCGCTAGGCATTGCCGACATAGCAAAGCCCGACTTCGGCGACGCCGTGCGCATTGAGCCGGGCGAAATCCCCTTGTTCTGGGCCTGCGGCGTCACGCCCCAGGCTGCCGTGATGGCGTCCGGCGTGCCGTTTGCCGTGACCCATGCACCGGGCCACATGTTCATTACCGACGTGCCTGACAGCACGTACCACGTCTAAGACCGCCGGGTCGTTTGTGGAGCTCGTTTTGCGTTTCCTGCCCGTTACCTCGAATGCACTGCTGGTGGAGCTGGCCGACCTGGACCAGACGCTGGCCTTGTTGACCTCGCTGCAGCGCGATCCTCTTCATGGCGTTGCGGAACTGGTGCCCGCCGCGCGCACGATTCTCGTGCACTTCCGCGCGTCGGCCACCAGCGCGGCCGCGCTGGTGCGGGCCATTGCCGCGCGCGACCTGTCGCAGCGCGTCGAGCGCAGCAGCATCCTGGTCGAGATCCCGGTGCGCTATGACGGCGAGGATCTGGCCGAGGTGGCGCAGCTGCTTGGCATCACGCCCGAGGAAGTCGTGCGCCGCCACACCGGCAGCGAATACACCGTTGCTTTCACCGGCTTCGCTCCCGGTTTTGCCTACCTGAGCGGCGGCCATCCCAGCTTCGACGTTCCGCGCCGCAGTACGCCGCGTACGCGCATTCCCGCCGGCGCCGTAGGGCTGGCGGGCACCTTCAGCGGCGTGTATCCGCAGGCCAGCCCCGGCGGATGGCAGATCATCGGCGTGACACCCATGGCCATGTGGGATTTGGATCGCGAACAGCCTGCGCTGCTGCAGCCCGGCTATCGCGTGCGTTTTGTCGATATCGCCACGCACGATGGCATGGTGGACGCGGACGGCGGCATCGCCGCTGACGCGCCGGCACGCCCGCCGTTGCCGGCAGCTAAGGCGCCCGCTGCCGCGGCGCTGAAAGTGAGCGGCACCGGCTTGCTGACTGCATTCCAGGACTTGGGCCGGCACGGCCAGGCGGGGCAGGGCGTCTCGGCTTCCGGCGCGATGGACCAGGCGTCGCTCAAGACCGCCAACCGCCTGGTGGGCAACCGCAGCGATGCCGCAGCGCTCGAGACCATCGGTGGCGGCTTGCAGCTGTGGAGCATGGGCGAAACCGTGCTGGCGGTCACCGGCGCCGATGCACCGCTCACGGTGCGCGCGGCCGATGGCCGGCAATGGAGCGTCCCGAACCACCAGGCTGTGGCGCTCGCCGATGGCGACACGCTGAGCATCGGTCAGCCGCGCGCCGGGGCCCGCTGCTATGTGGCGGCGCGCGGCGGGTTTGCTGTCGCGCCGGTGCTGGGCAGCTGCGCCACCGACACGCTGGCCAAGGTCGGCCCCGCGCCGTTGGCCGTGGGCGATGTGCTCGAGCTGCGACCCGCGCCGGCCGGCGCCGTCGTGGGCGCCCCGGAGCAGCCTGCCGCCGACCTGCCCACGGTGGAGCAGGAGGTCGTGCTGGACGTGGTGCTCGGCCCCCGCACCGACTGGTTCACTGCCGAGTCCGTGGCGCTCCTTGCCGCACAGCGCTGGCAGGTCACCCCGCAATCCAACCGCGTGGGTCTGCGCCTGGCCGGCGAGGTACCGCTGGAGCGCGCCATCACCGGCGAGCTGCCAAGCGAGGGCACAGCCCTCGGCGCGCTGCAGGTGCCGCCCAGCGGCCAGCCCGTCCTTTTCCTGGCCGACCACCCGCTGACCGGCGGCTATCCCGTGATCGGCGCCGTGGCACCCCATCATCTGGATCGTGCCGGCCAGATTCCGGTAGGCGCCTGGCTGCGCTTCAATCCGATCGGCGCCTTTCAAGAACTGAACCCGTCTGCCGCCTGAGCGCGCACACGCACCAACAGAGATTTGCCATGAAGAAAGTCCTGATTGCAAACCGTGGCGAGATCGCCGTTCGCATCATCCGCGCTTGCGCCGACTATGGCGTGGCGTCGGTGGCCGTGTATGCCAATGCCGATATCGACGCGATGCACGCGCGCCTGGCCGATGAAGCCTACGGCCTCGACGGTGACCGTCCGGCGGACACCTACCTGAACATCCCCAAGCTGCTCGATATCGCTCGCCGCAGCGGGGCCGACGCCGTGCATCCCGGCTATGGATTCCTGTCGGAAAGCGAAGCCTTTGCCCGGGCGGTGATCGATGCTGGCCTGACCTGGATCGGGCCGTCACCGGAGACGATCGCCCGGCTTGGCGATAAGGTGGAAGCGCGCAAGATCGCCTTGCAGGTCGGCGCCCCGCTGGTGGCCGGCACGCCCGATCCGGTGGCCGACGCCAACGAGGTGCTGGCCTTTGCCGAGCGGCACGGCCTGCCGATCATCATCAAGGCGGCCTTCGGCGGCGGCGGCCGCGGCATGAAGATCGCCTGGCGCATGGATGAAGTCGAGGAGTTGTACGCGTCCGCCGTGCGCGAAGCGGTCACCGCCTTTGGCCGCGGCGAGTGCTTCGTCGAGCAGTTCCTTGACAAGCCACGCCATATCGAAGCGCAGGTACTGGCCGACCAGCATGGCAATGTGGTGGTGCTGGGCACGCGCGACTGCTCGCTGCAGCGCCGCAACCAGAAGCTGGTGGAAGAAGCCCCGGCGCCGTTCCTGACCGACGCGCAGCGCGCGAGCATCCACGCCGCCGCCCGCGATATCTGCGCCACGGCCGGCTACATCAGCGCCGGCACCGTCGAATTCCTGCTCAGCGCCAGCGGCGCGATCTCGTTCCTGGAGGTCAATACCCGCCTGCAGGTCGAGCACCCCGTGACCGAGCAGACTACCGGGGTCGACCTAGTGGTCGAGCAACTGCGCGTGGCCGACGGCCTGCCGCTGTCGATCACCGAAACACCCGCGCCGCTGGGCCATTCGATCGAGTTCCGCATCAATGCAGAGGACGTGGGGCGCGGCTTCCTGCCAACCCCCGGCCCGGTGCAGCGCTTCGATGCCCCATCGGGGCCCGGCGTGCGCGTCGATTCGGGCGTGCAGGCGGGCTCGGTGGTGCCAGGCACGTTCGACTCGCTGATGGCCAAGCTCATCGTGACCGGCGCCACACGTGAACAGGCGCTGGCGCGCGCGCGCCGCGCGCTGCGCGAATTCCGCATCGAAGGCGTGGCCTCGGTACTGCCGTTCCACCGCGCCGTGATCGACCACGCCGATTTCCTTGGCGCGAATGGCTTCAAGGTTCACACGCGATGGATCGAGACTGACTTCGCCGAGCCCCTCGCCGCGGCTACCCGCGCCGAGCCGCAGCAGGACAGCAGCCTGCTGCGTACCGCCATCGAGATCGATGGCCGCCGCGTGGTGCTCGGCCTGCCGGCGCAACTGCTGCGGGGCCTGGCTGACGCGCCCGCATCCGACAGCGCCGCAGCGCCGGCGCAGGCAACCGCCACCGACGCCGCCGAGCTGCCGTCTCCTATCGCCGGCACCGTGCAGGCCTGGAAGGTCGCGGAGGGCGACGAGGTCAAGGAAGGCGAACTGATCGCCGTGATGGAGGCAATGAAGATGGAAATCCAAGTACATGCCCATCGCGACGGCCGCGTGACCTGGCAGACGCCCGCCGGTGTCTTCCTCGCGGCGGGCGCGCGGCTGGCGAGCATTGAGTGAATTCCTTTAAGGAGTCAGTGCTGGAAGGGGGGAAAGGAACTGACTCCACGAATAGCCAGCAGTACCAAAGCCAATTGCAGGGGCTGGACCAAATACGCCGTATAACAACTCGCAGCACGCCGCGCGCGCACGCTGGCCTATAGTCTGCTGGCCCGCCACCCCATCGGCCTGCCCCGGGCCAGGTCCTTCACCGGAGACAAAGCGTGTCGACCACGGAAGCCTATCTGATCGATTCCATCCGCCTCGCCATGGAAAACGTGCGCGAGCGCAATACCTGGCCTTTCGGCGCCGTGGTGGTCAAGGATGGACAGGTGCTGGCGCGCGCGGTCAACGAGGTGGAAGCCACCTGCGATCCCAGCGCGCACGCCGAAATGCAGGCGGTGCGCGCCGCCAGCAGGGCACTGGGCAAGCCCGACCTGACCGGCTGCACGGTCTACGCCAGCGGCTACCCGTGCCCAATGTGCCTGAGCGCGATGTACCTGGCCGGCGTCGGGGCGATCTACTACGCCTATTCCAACGAAGACGGCGCGCCCTACGACCTGTCCGCGGAACGCGGCTATGTCGAACTGGCGCGGCCGCTCGAACTGCGGGAGATGAAGTTGGCCTACGTGCCGGCGCGCGACGAGGGCCCCGATCTCTATGAGGCGTGGCGCAAACGGCAGGGCTGCTAGCAGTCGCTGGGCCGACGGCCATGAACAGGATTGCTCTGAGGTGCGACGGGCCACACGAAACTGAATCTAGGAATCCCGGTGTGCGGTTTCAACTGCAAACTTTTACCAGGAGAAAGACCATGCAACTCGCATCCCGCCGTCGCGGACGTGCGCGTACCAGCGGTTGACTCTCTGATGATTCGAAGCTGCCGGCCACCGCCGGCGGTTTTGCAGCGCTAACCTGCGTTCACGTCACCGAGTTTCTTGGCGGACGCCTGAAGGCCTTCCAAGATGCTGTCCGAGACACGGGCAGGGAAATTTGGTGGCAGTCGATTGGCGACGTTCGAAACGGCCGCTGGGACCTTGGCAATCAACTCCTCCATGATGGGTTCCGCAGTTGCGCCTGCAAAGCACTTAGGTGCCATGGCATTGAAATGGCGGCGCCGAATATCCTTCAAC
This sequence comes from Cupriavidus sp. DF5525, assembly GCF_040149425.2. Lineage (NCBI taxonomy): Bacteria > Pseudomonadati > Pseudomonadota > Betaproteobacteria > Burkholderiales > Burkholderiaceae > Cupriavidus > Cupriavidus sp. DF5525. Next base: position 61,815 of record NZ_CP168267.1, read on the forward strand.
AGATAGTGGCGGTTCTTGCCTGCAACTGCCATGGCGAGCTTAGCCTTGTGGTACGAGACGTGGTTGGGCCCATCCCCGATAATCGGCCAAGCGGACAGAATGTCATAAAGTGGTGTGAGGTTGTAACGTCCCCCTGACAACATATGGATGCTGAAGTTCTTGGCGTGCCCGTCTGTAGCAGCCAGCATCCAGAAAACGACTTGCGCTGCCAAGAATGTTTTCAGGTCATGCTCTGGAGTTTGTGACTGCCGTAGGACTGCCGCAATGTCGACCATCCCTGGTCCGCCTTCTGCTTCGTACTTCAGATGGGGAGGCACGCCGAGGACCTGGCAGAAATCCTCTTGCGGCAAACGCATTATCCATTTGCCGCTGTGATGAAGTTGTCGGTCGAATCGCGTGACGACGAGCACCTTCTGCTTGCCGAAGGTCAATATCTCACAGTCGGCCACCGGAAGTCCGAACTCCTTGAAGAGCTGCATGCAAAGCCATTCGTTCTCTACCGAGGTCGACAAGTCAGCTTTCCGGTTGCCAACCAACCCGAGCGGTAGCTTCAAGATATGTGTGGTCGGCGTTGCCCCATGCGGAAGCAGCCATTTCCCTTCGTGATGGAGCAGGGCGGTCTTTTCTTGGGCGCCTGCAATGGAGATGCGGAAATCTTCATCTTCCATTATTGTTCCAGGCCCCGTTGTGGTAACCGTGTTCTCGAGGAGCTTCTCAATGTCGGCGTCAGACAGCGGGGTGCCTTCAATACGGTCGACGTTCTGGGGGGCGTCGTCTTCCTTGAGTAGCTGGACCGCGCCAACGCAGTCTCGTCCTATTGCTTCCAACAGGTCGAAGGGGTCGGTGGAAGCGGTCTGATATTTGGTAGCGAGCCGCCGGCGGATGTTGTCGTTATCCGGCAGAAGGTTGTCGAAGTAGTTGCGGACCCGGTTGCCCTTCAAAGGAGAGGTGTCGATGCCGAACGGCAGTGAAAGGGACAAGGGGCGTCCTGCGGCAGAGGCCATCCAGTCTTTGTCATACTTGAGCTCCATAGGGCTATGCGGCGGGATGCGCCAGGTGCCAATACGTTGGCCATTGGCCCAGACTGACAACGCCCGAGTGTGTGACTTTCTTCCCATTGATTACCACTCCGTTTCTTGCGATGTCGGGGCGTGGTTCTTCGACTGGAGAATGAGCTCTAAACCATAAAGGCTGACCAAGGCCAGTAACTGTTCCGCGGAGATGGCTTTGGGCTCAATCTCCAAGGCAGACAGCCGGCTTTGGCTTAGCCCCAGCCTGGTGGCGGCTTGGCCTTGCGTGAGCCGTTTGGCTCGGCGAGCGGACCGCAATATTTCGCCTAGCTGAGATGGCGTTGAGAGCACTTGCTTCATGTTGGATACCTGCTATGCGCGTAAATATATTTTACCTGCATTGCTCGTAAAGGCAAAGTACTTGCTATACAGTTATAAACGACTTACCACCATAAAGAGTAAAGTTGAAATAGCTGTGAAGCAAGTATATGTGTGTAGCAGGTATTTCGAGGTCCGCGGCAGTTGAAGTGTGCGCTAAAGTACATCTGACAACCTGGACTGGAGCATTTCCGCCGCCATACCATCCGGGGGCAGGGTGGCCGTGGTCTCGAACGCCACGACCGGATCCGGTTCGAACGCCAGCAGGAGCAACTGAGCGAACGCGAGCAGGCAGCACGAGCCAGCGTCGAGCGACTGAACCGGATGAAGGACGAGTTCATCGCCATCCTGTCGCACGAGCTGCGCAACCCGCTCAACGTGATCTCGGTCTGGACCCATGTGCTGGGCCGCCATGTCATGACCGACGAACGCCGCCGCGGGCTGGCTGCCGTCGAATGCCATCGAGCAAGGGAAACGTCCCCTGCCAACCGCCATGCTGCGCGGGTCCGGTGGCCTCGCGAGCTTGCGCCCGACCTGGTGCCATCCGCATGGATCGACCCGGCTCGCTTCCAGCAGTCCTGTGGAACCTGCTGTCCAACGCGGTCAAGTACTCGCCGGCCGCGTCAGCGATATCGGCTTGCCCGGACGGGACGGCAATGACCTGATCCGCGAAGTTCGCATGCGTGCGCCGGCACTCCTTACTACTGGCCTCGCCCATTCGACCCGATGCCGCTCCTGGATTGCCTGGTGCCGCGCATCTTCCTCGCTACGCAGGCAGGCGCTTTGTCGTACTCAACGGCCTGTGACCGAAAGTGCATCGCACAACACGCAAGTCGACTTGCTGGTCAACCATGTGCGAGCCGGCGATATGGAGCGGTCAGTGGGCCGAGGCACTGGCCAGGACTGCGGCCTGGCCCTCCCAGTCGGGCGCGCGCACGTAGACGCCCGGCAGCTGCGGAGGATCGTTAATTTCGCTAGCGGCGGTGGTGCCTGCGACGTTCGATTTCAGGTCGGCCATGCCGGACGGGTAGGGTGATGCTTCTGCAAAGCCATGCGTATGATTTGGGGGGAAAGTATGGGTATTCTGGCGATCTGCGTTCACCCCCAATCTTGGCGGCAGAGCTCTCCACTGATAGTGCTCGAGCGCGTTGCAGGACAAGGCCATCTTTAGCTTGATCGTGTCTTAACAGCCGCCAAACTCGCGACGCCGCCTGCAGCAGCGCCCTATGCGACGGCACATGGAAATCGAGCCGGCGTGTCCAGGCGCCATGGCGCGACAGCGCTTCTGCGCTGGCTCTATAGCGGCTTGGGTTCCCGGCAGCACGAGTGATCGCTGTCGTTGACGATGGCCAGATGCAGCTACACAGCGTTGTGGGATAATCGAGGCTCGCATTTCTGCCGTCTCACCAGGCCTATTGGCAAGTTGGCTCTGAAATCAATGTTGGGCAAGTCAATTCATGGAACCGAAATTTCAACGCGGGTGGCATCTCGCAAAAACTGACCTGGAGCAGAGGGCCACAGAATTCGAGTGGGCGTTGATCCGGTTCCATGAGTCGTTTTCCCGCTTCGTGCTGTCCACCGGGATGGTGACGATTGCCGCCGACGTGGATATCAAGTACGAGGAGCACGTCATTCTCCACGTCATCAGGATGCAGGACCGGCCGAAGAATAGTGCCACCATTGCGCGCCTGATGAACCGCGACGATATCCCCAATATCCAGTACAGCTTGCGCAAGCTGGAGGCGGCCGGTCTGATCGAGAAGCAGCGAGAAAAGAACAGCAAGACCTTCGCGTACAACGTCAGCGAGCTGGGAGTCAAGCTGACCGACGAGTATTACAAGGTCAGGGCCGAGATCCTGGTGAAGCGGCTGGAGGAAATCAGCGAGGTGTCGGAGAAATTCGAAAAGGCGTCGCGCTTCCTGTCGCTGCTGACAGGCATCTACGAGGAAGCTGCGCGGGATTCAGCGACGATCACACCGTTGCGGGAAGACGAACAGGAGTGAAACCAGGGCCGGGCGTTGCCGGCCTGGTCTCGTCACACGGCCTCAGCGCGAGACCGTGACTTCCGGATGGTGGCGGTGCCAGTCGGTGGCCTGCTGGAATGCCATGCCGGCACGGCACAGCAGCGCTTCCTCGCCATGGCGCGCCACCAGCTGAAATGCGATCGGCATGCCGGCCGCGGTGAATCCACACGGCAGCGTGATCGCGGGATGTCCGGTGGAATTGAACGGCGCCGTGAACTGGATAAGGCGGCTGTTCAGCTCCGGGTCTTGCGCGAGCGCGCCCAGCTGTTCATGCGTGGGGGCGGCGAATGGCTGCACCGGCACGATCAGGAGGTCAATGTCCTGCATCAGCTTGTTGACCTTGCCACGGAAGGCGGCACGGTTCAGCAGTGCTTGCTGATAGCACATGCCGCTGGTATTGCGGCCAATCTCGATAAGCCTGGAAAGCGCCGGCCCATACTCCGCCGACAGGCGCGGGAACGTGTCCGCATGCGCCACGGCGACTTCGACGCCGCAGTTGATTTCCCATTCGTCGACCACGGTGTGCACGGCGGGAAAGCGAACGTCCCGGATCTGCGCGTCAAGCGCCTTCAGTATGTCGATGGCCCGGTCAATGGCATGGTTGATGACGTCATCCGTGCCATTGCGATTCCATTGCGCATCGACACCGATGCGAAGGCCGCGCAGGTCGCGCCCCTCGGCGGGTAATTCCAGGCGCGATGGCGGCAGAGAAGTCGGATCGCGTGGATCGTGGCCGGCAATCACCCCCAGCATCAGCGCGGTATCGGCGGCACTGCGGGCAATCGGACCCACATGGTCCAGGCTTGCACCGAGCTCCAATACGCCGTGGCGGCTGACTCGGCCCCACGTCGGCTTGATGCCGGTCAGTCCGTTGGCCGCCGCCGGGAAGCGGATCGAGCCGCCGGTATCCGTGCCGATCGACGCGTAGCAAAGCCCAGCGGCGGTGGCGACACCGGAGCCGCTGGAAGAGGCGCCGGCCCAGTGGTTCGGGTGCCAGGGATTGACCGGCTGCGGCACGCTCGGATGATGGGTGGCGAAGGCGCCTTCGGTCAGCTGCAGCTTGCCCAGCACGATCGCGCCGGCATCGCGCAGTTTGCGCACGACGGTGGCATCTTCCGTCGGGATAAAGTCCTTGTGGATCGTGGTACCAGCGGCGGTCGGGGAACCTGCCAGCCAGCAGAGGTCCTTGACTGCCACCGGCACGCCGTGCAGCGGGCCCAGCGGAGCGCCGTGCATCAGCGCACGTTCGGCTTCGCGAGCCTGTTCCAGCGCCTGTTCAGGCAGGACCAGGGCGTAGCTGTGCAGGGCCGGATCGAGGTCGGAGATTCGGTCGAGGATTGCTTCGGTGACGGCTACAGGCGAGATCTCGCGCGCGCGGATCTTGCGCGCAAGTTCCGCGGCTTCCCAGTAGTGGATATCTTCGTTCGGCATAAGCAATTGGTCTGGTAATGTTGTCGGGTATCCTCAGCGCAGGCCGAGTTCCGCGCGATTGCGCGTCAGCGTATCGATCACGGCGTACAGGATCTTGCTCGCGCAAGGCAGCAAGTCCGGGATGTAGGTGGCACCCATGCCTCCCAGGCCCTCGGCCACGCTTTCGGGCGACCCTTGCGCCGGCCATGGCCAGCCGATGCGTGCGGTCGGAATGCCGAAGCGACGCAACGCCGCACCGTCGGTCTGTCCGCCAAGCAAATCGGGAACGCCGTGCGGGCGCGCCTCGACATGCTCCCAGCCGCGCCTGGCCGACTGGATGATCCAGTTGGACGGCGCGGTGGTGCCACCGGGCACGGAGCCATACATCTCCCAGTCCAGATCCAGCGCCGGATGCCGCGCGCGCAGCTCCACGACAAACTGTGCGAACTGGGCTTTGACCTCGGCGGGGCTGGTGCGCGGATTGATGCGCACGTCGAAGAAGATCTCGGTGACCGCCGAAGGAAACGCCGGCCGCTCCGGCCAGCCGGCGCGCACGCCGCCGATCCAGCCGTGCGGCTTGACCACGCCGGAGGTATTGCGCTCGGCATATTCGACCAGCCACTGCTCCAGTTCCAGGATGACCTGCGCGGCCGGCACCACCGAGCTGCGGAAGCCCGGCGTGCCGCGCGGCACGCCGGCGTAGCCCATCGTCCCGTTTACGCTCACTTTGAACCAGCCCATCCCCGGCTCTTCGTGGTAGACCCAATTCCACGGCTTCATGATCATGGCGAAGTCCGGCGCGACACCGCGCGACAGCAGATGCACGACACCGCCCGACATGCCGGCGTTATCGCGCTCGGCCACATTGACGGGCATGCCGCCGTCGGCCGTCGCCAGGATGAGGTCGCCGACCAGCGGGACGTCGGCCTCGATCAAGGCGGTGGCGACTTCGGTGAGCGTGGCCACCATCGCCTTGGGATTGGACGAGCCCAGGCCATAGACCCAGTCTCCTACCACTCGCGCGGCAGGCTGCAGGTCGACATGGTCGGTGTTGCCGGTCCATGGACGGTCAGTGGCATCGCCTTCCAGGTGCGTGTCGATCGGCGCGTATAGCATCAGCGCGGCGCCGCCGCCGCTGCCGCGCTTTTCGCCCACGGCGTTGCCGGTGCGGGCGTTCATTGGGCGGTATGACGCGGTCAGCCCCACCTTGGACATATAGCCCGCCATGAACTGGTTGACGTCGCGCACGGCGCCCGTCGGGCTATGGATGTCCGTCAGGTCGGACAGAAGTTGCTGCAGGCGCCGGGCGTCGATCCTGGCGCAGGCCTTTTCGTACCAGCCTTGCTGTTCGGGCGAAAAGGGAAGGGCAATGGTGGGCTCCACGATGGCTGTCTCCCGTAATTCCAGTGGTGATCCGCAATCAGTTCGAAGGTGCGAACTGCTCGGCGTAGATGTTTTCCGGGCGGACCCCGATCTGGGCGAGGCGGCGGGTAGCGGCCTCGATCATGGCGGGGGGGCCGCACAGATAGGCGACGGTGTCGGTGTGCGTGGCATCGTCTTCACGGATGGCATCGACGGGATTGCCGCTCAGCAGGTCACCGGTCGCGCCCCGGTCCACCGAGATCCGCGTTGACAGGTTGGGCAGCCATTGCTCGCGCAGCCCGATGTCATCCAGGCAGAACAGCGTATCTGGCGTGGCGCAGCCAAAGCTGAGCATCACGGGCGGCTTGCGGCCCGACGTGTTGCGGATGGTGTCGATCATGGAAAGGATCGGCGCCAGTCCCGTCCCGCCCGCCACCATGATGTGGGGTGCCCGCACCTTCTCCCGCAAGAAGAAGCTGCCATATGGGCCCTCAAGCTCCAGCACGTCGTCGCGCGCGGCGCGATTCTCCAGATAGCCGGACATGACGCCGTCATGCAGCAGGCGGATCAGCAGTTCGATCTTCGGCAGGTCGGCGGCAGTGCTGGCAGGCGAATAGCTGCGCACTATGTCGGTGCCGGGGACGCGGACCTGGATGAACTGGCCCGGCTTGAAGTCGAAGGACTCGCCTTCGGCCAGCTCAAGTGTGAGTCGCACGACATTGGGCGCCAGCTTTTCGACGCTGTCGACAAACGCGTTGAGCTTGACGGCACGCCCGGCGCCGGCATCGCTCTCATAGTTCAGGTCGAACGTACAGTCGGTTTCGGGCTGGGTCAGGCACAGCAGGCGCTCGCCCGCCTCATATTCGCTGCGCAGCAGGGTCGAGCTGGCGCCGGCGCGCATGCCTGCCTGGCCTTCGGCCAGCCGCGCGGTGCAGCTCGAACAACTGCCGGAGCGGCACTGGTGGATCAGCGGCACGCCGGCGGCGAGAGCGGCGTCAAGCACGCTCTCGCCGTGCGGCACGGCAACCGATCGGGTCGTTCCGTCGCGGAAACGCAGTGCGACGTTCTTAACAGTAGACATTCAGATACCTCGGTTGCCGCGTGGATTACTCGTCTTCTTCGATCTTCGTGACGAAGTACGCCGTGGCCTGCTTGCCTTCCGACGCCTTCTTCAGCCGCATGGCCGACGCCTTGACGGCGCCATCCACACCGCGGCCCGGCCTGGCAATGCCCCGGTTCCAGCGCGATGCGAGCTTGCGCCAGGTGATCGGGGAGATGTCGGTTGCCATCAGCTGCTCGTTATCCCAACCGGTGCCATCCGCGTAGAAGTCCTGCATCGCTTCGCGCGCATAGAGGTCGCAATCATTGAAGCCGTGCAGGCACAGGGGTTTGTACAGGTAGTCGAAGCGGTACTTGTAGTCCTTGCGCTCTTGCTCCGTGTTGCAGACCTTGACCAGGACTTCCCAGTACTCGTAGGTGTCGTCGGTGACCGGCACATACCACTCGTACTGGACGACATGCTCTTCCGGCCAGTTCTCCACCATGAGGACGCCCGGCAGGACCACGGAGGTACGATACGGACGTGCGTTCAGGTTCTCCACCTTGAGGCCGACCTTCTCGTTTTCGAGGATGGGCTTCCACTTCTCGGTGAACAGCCACTGCACCAGCCCCTTGGGGCCGTTGTCGTCTTCGACCACGGCAATGCAGTCGTCGGCGGTCGGCACGATGCCCAGCGGCAGCACCCAGTCCTTCGCGTGGATGATGGCGTTGTCCTTGTGGACCAGGATGTGCGCATTGTCGAAGCCGTTCTCGCAGGCAATGCGCCAGTTGGCATAGCCGGTACGGTGCATGCCGTGGGCGACGACGTTTTCATCGAGCAGGCTCGGCGCGGACGGCCACAGCGGGTGCGGGAATTTCTCGCTGTTCTCGGGGAAGCGGAACGGCAGGTCGTGCGACAGCGGGGGCACGTCTTCGTCCGGGTAGTCGTCCTCGCGCACGAAGACAAAGATCATGCCGGCGACTTCCTGCACCGGGTAGGTGGTGAGGCCGGTGGTACCGATCAGCTTGTCATCGGGGTTGCCTGCGATGGTCGACAGGTTGCCGCTCTCGAGGTCGAAGGTAAAGCCGTGGTACCAGCAGCTTATGGTGTCCTTGGTGAGGCACATCGGCTTGGCCGAGAGACGGACACCGCGGTGAACGCACTGGTCCTTCAGGGCAAAGATCTTGCCGTCCACGCGGCGCAGCACGATCGGAATGCCGCAGATCTGGATGCCTTCCACACCGTCTTCCGGCAGTTCCTTGCTGAACAGTGCCGGGTACCAGTGATTGATGAACCCCCAGGCCGCATCCTTGTAGGGCTGGTACTGGCTCTGCACCTTTGCGTCGTTGACGCGTGCGTTGCTGATCTCGTGTTTTGTCTCGCTGCTGCGCCGGCGGATGACGGGCTTGTCGCTCATCTTCGGGTTCTCCTCGTGTGGGGCTTTGGGCTGTAACCCTGGCGGTCGGGCCAGGGGTGATCGAAGATTACGAAATAGTAGATTGACTGTCAATCGAAGTTCAATCAAACTTCAAGCAACAATGGATCGATAAACGATTGATTGTGTAGAGTCAGACGCACCGAAGCCCGGGAATCGCGCTCACCGAGGGTTAACCCCGGTCGATGCGCCAGACCCGTGCGTACCAATCAAGAAACGGGGAGACATCAAATGAGGAGACTGAAGGCGATTGCCGCCTGCAGCGTTGGCCTGGCGGGCGCGGCGCATGCAGAGGGCAGCGTGCAGGCATACGGCATCGTCAATACCGGTGTGATGTATGTGTCCAACCAGGGCGGGAGCAGCAACCTGGTTGCGGATCCGGGAACCCAGGCGCCGACCCTGTTCGGCTTCCGGGGCACGGAAGACCTGGGCGGCGGCCTGCACGCCGTGTTCAAGCTGCAGGGCCAGTTTTCAATGAAGAACGGCCAGTCCATCGGGAACCTGTTCGGGCACGAAAGCTATGTCGGCATGGGTGACGACAGGCTCGGGACGCTCACATTCGGGAATCAGATCGATTTCATGTTCTATTCGCTGGCGCTCGATCACTGGGGCTCGGCGTTTCCGTTCATCAGCTGCATCAGCCTTCGGCAGGGGCCGTTCTCGGGTCTGGGCGTGCCCAACACGCCGGGCGGCTCCTTCGACTTTGACCGGGTGGCGGGCCTTGCCATGCCGAACTCCGTCAAATACCAGAGCCCGGCCTTCGGCGGACTGTCGTTCGGCGCGCAATACAGTCTTGGCGGGCAACCTGGTTCGTTCGGGAATAGCAGTGGCCAGAGCGCCGGCGTGAATTACCACGTCGGCAACCTGAGGCTGAATGGCGCCTACACGTACGTCAAATATCCGCAACTGAATGCCGGCAACGATGGCATCAGGAACTTCGGGTTTGGCGCGTCCTACGCGATCGGGCCCGCGGTGGCCGCGCTGATGTACACGAATACCGAAAACACGGCGAGCGGCGCACGGGTTGCGGTTTACGAGGGCGATGTGACTTGGGCTTTTTCCCCCGCCTGGCACCTGAACGCCGCCTACCAGTACATGCGGGGCAACGACACGCTGGACCGGCAGAGCGCCATGCAGGGAACGCTGACCCTGCTTTATTCGTTCTCGAAGCGCACCAGCGTCTACGCCGATCTGGTCTATCAGAAAGCGTCGGGGGCGGGGCAGGCCTGGATCAGCCTGGCGCCCGGGCCTTCGTCTGGTGCCACGCAGGTGGCGGCCAACATTGGCGTGCTGCATTCCTTCTGACGTGCAAAAATTTTTTTTGACCATATCAGTTGAATATCAATTGATATTCAACTTAAAAAAATCGACAAACTTGCAGGAGACGAAGCAAATGAGCGACCCCCACCAGCCCACTATCCAGGCCGCGCGTGTCCATGAGCCGGGCGGCCGGTTCCGGCTCGACACGATTCCACGTCCGATCTTGCTGCGCCCCACCGATGTGCTGATCGACGTAAAGGCGGCGGGCGTCGTGCCCAACCTTCGCAACGTGATGAGCAACTACGGCGAACGCGCCTACCTGACGGTCCCCGACCTGCCTGCGATCTACGGCCTGGACACCGCCGGCATCGTGGCAGAAGTGGGAAGCCAGGTAACCGGCGTGGTCCCAGGGGACCGCGTCTATCTCAATCCGGGGCGCTCGTGCGGCTCCTGCCATGCGTGCCGGACCGGCGAGCCGATCAACTGCACGGCCTATACCTTCCAGGGCTATTTCGGCTTCGGCCCGGAGTCGAAGCGCATGTACCAGCAGTATCCGTACGGCGGCTTCAGTGAATTCGCCACCGCGCCGGCGGATGGCCTGGTCAAGCTGCCCGACGCGGTCACCTTCGAACAGGCCGCGCGATTCGGCTACCTCGGCACGGCGTACTCCGGACTGCGCAAGGCCGGCATCGCGGCAGGGCGCACGGTGCTGATCAGCGGCGCTACCGGCACGCTCGGGCTCGGCGCCGTGCAGATCGCGCGGGCCATGGGTGCGACCAGGATCCTGTGCGTGGCGCGCAATCTCGACCTGCTGGAACGCGTTCGTGCCCTGGATCCGCAGCGCATCCGCATCCATTCCTACGGCACGCAGCCGCTTGCCGACTGGGTTCGCGCCGAGACGGACGGCATCGGCGCAGATGCCTTTGTCGATGCGATCGGTCCGGGCGCCTCGCACCAGATCACGCTGGACTGCATTGCCGCACTGCGGCGCGGCGGCCGCATGGTGGAAATCGGGGCGATGTCGGACCCGTTGCCCGTGAACCTGCATCAGCTGATGTGCGCGCAGGTCAGCCTGGTCGGATCGCTCTGGTTCTCGGTGGCCGAAGGCCAGGAGCTTGCCGCCATGGCGGCGGCAGGCACGCTCGACCTGAACGTCTTCGAGCACCAGCGGTTTGGCCTGCATCAGGTCAACGAAGCCCTCGCCTCCGCCGAAAAGCGCGCCGGCGGGTTCGTCAACGTGGTTGTCGTGCAGTGACCCGGCAACCGATCTTCAGCGGATTAAGGAGCAAGCAATGGTAAGACGCATCGTCACCGGCGAGCGCGACGGCCGTTCCGTGATTGTCTCGGATGGCCCCGTATCCACCACGCACGACTATGCCGCGGTCCCCGGCTTCCAGACCACGCTGGCGTGGGCCACGCAGGCCGTTCCGTCGCTGCCGCAAGATGGCGCCGATCCGGTCGTGACGGTCAAGTCCGTCACGCCGGACCCGCACGGAACGCGGCTGATCGTCGTGCAGTTTCCGCCGGACACCGTGATGGCATCGGAGCAGTTCGATCCCGTGGCGGCCGGCGAGGAGTATGCGCGCCACCTGCCCGGGCTGGCCGAAGCCTTCGAGCCGGATGGCTCCGGCATGCACAAGACCCAGTCGGTCGACTACGACATCATCGTCTCGGGTGAGCTCTGGCTGGAAGTGGATGGCGGGGAAACCCGTCACCTCAAGGCAGGCGACATCGTCATCCAGAACGGCACGCGGCACGCCTGGCGTAACCGCAGCGAGCAGCCCGCCGTCATGGTGGCAGTGCTGATTGGCGCCGACAGGCAAAGAGGTCAAGGCTGAGGCAACTCGCGTGCAGATCGGTGGCACCAATGCCACCGATCCAACGCAGCGGCATATCGGTGCCGCTGGCGACCTTGCCAGGAGAGTTTGAAATGAAAGACACAGCGGATATCGGCACGCCGCCCAACGCGGACGAGTGCCTGGGGCTGGCGTGGACGGATGCCATGCTGCTGGGCCATGGGCCGATCGATGAGGCGCACCAGGAGTTCGTTGAGGTGGTGAACGCTCTGGCCAACTGCTCGCCGGACACGGCGGCCGCGTGCCTTCAGGACCTCGAGGCGCATGTGCATTCGCATTTCGCCGTCGAGAAGGCATGGATGGAGAAGACGGATTTCCCGGCCGCCGATTGCCATCTCGACGAACACGAGCGCGTCATCGACGCCGTGCAGAAGGTCAACGCAAAACTGCTGCTCGGCGAACTCGGGCTGCAGGACATCAGGCGGCTGGCAAAAGCATTGGCGGATTGGTTTCCAGGACACGCTGCGTATATGGATTCGGCGTTGTCTGCCTGGATCAACAAGAAGACCTATGGCGGTGCGCCGGTCGTGCTCCGGCGCGATCTCCGTGGGGACCAGCGTCACGCCGAGGCAGGAGCATGAACATGCCGATTCACCTCGAATGCCTCTCGCACACGCCGTTGCACGGCTATTTCGACCCGGTTCCGGAGATCCTTGCCGAAGTCGAGCGGGCGCAGGCTGCCGCCCGTGCCCGCGTCGAAGCCTTTGATCCCGAGCTGGTGATTGCCTTCGTGCCGGACCATTACAACGGCTTCTTCTACGACCTCATGCCGCAGTTCTGTGTCGGCATGGCTGCCTGCGCGGTGGGTGACTTCAAGAGCCTGGCCGGCCCGCTGCCGGTCCCGTCCGGTACGGCGCTGGCACTGGCACAGGCGGCGCTGGATGCCGACGTGGACGTGGCGGTCTCGTACCGCATGCAGGTCGACCATGGCTGCGCGCAGGCGCTGGAAATACTGACCGGCAGCCTCGACCGTTATCCGGTGGTTCCGGTCTTCATCAACTCGGTGGCCCCGCCGATGGCGAGCTGCCGGCGCGCCCGGTTGCTGGGCGATGCCATCGGCCGCTTTGCCGGCCGTCTCGGCAAGCGCGTGCTGGTCGTGGGTTCGGGCGGCATTTCGCATGAGCCACCGGTGCCGGAGATTGCCACCGCCACGCCGGAAAACGTCGAGCGGTTGATTGCCGGGCGCAATCCCAGCCCGGAGTCGCGTGCTGCGCGGCAGGCCCGCACCCTTGCCGCCGCGCAGGCGTTTGCCGCCGGCAACAGCCACCTGCGTGCACTCAACCCCGAATGGGACCGCGCTTTCCTCGACACGCTGGCGAGCGGGGACCTCACGGCCGTGGATGGCATGACCAACCACGCCATCACGCGCGACGGCGGCAAGTCAGGCCACGAGATCCGGACCTGGATCGCCGCCTTTGCCGCGCTGGCGGCCAACGGGCCTTACCGGGCCGAACGCGACTACTACCGGGCCATTCCCGAATGGATTGCCGGCTTTGCCGTCATGCACGCACAGCCGGCCGCCTGAGGCCCAACCTGACTGACAAGGACAATGACATGACCACCCCACAATCCGTGCTCGCGCTCGCCGAACGCCTGCGCCGCGCCGAGCAGAGCCGCACGCCCGTTGCGCCGCTGTGCGGGGAAATCGCCGCCGGCGACGTCGCCACGGCTTATGCCGTGCAGAGCGCCAACGTCGAGGCTTGGCGCGCGCAGGGTCGCCGCGTGGTCGGCCGCAAGATCGGGCTGACCTCGCTCGCGGTCCAGCGCCAGCTTGGCGTGGACCAGCCTGACTTTGGCACGCTGTTCGCCGACATGGTGTACGGCGACGACGACCCCATCCCCGCTGCGCGCACGCTGCAGCCCAAGGTCGAGGCCGAAGTGGCGCTGGTGCTCAAGCGTGACATCACCGCCCGCGATGCCACGGTGGTGGACCTGATCAATGCGGTCGACTACGTGCTGCCGGCCATCGAAGTAGTCGGCAGCCGTATCGAGAACTGGAACATCTCCTTTGTCGACACCGTGGCTGATAACGCTTCCAGCGGCCTCGTGGTGCTGGGCGCGGTGCCGGTGCCGCTGGCCGGCCTGGACCTGAAGGGCGTGCAGATGGAGATGTTCCGGGGCGAGCAGCGCGTCTCGGCCGGCAAGGGCGCCGACTGCCTCGGTCATCCGCTGAACGCCGCGGTGTGGCTGGCCCGTACGCTGGCATCGCTGGGCGAGCCCCTGCGCGCCGGCGACCTGGTGTTGACCGGCGCGCTCGGGCCGATGGTGCCGGTTGAGGCCGGCCAATGCTACGAAGCGCGTATCAGCGGTATTGGCAGCGTCCGTGCGGCGTTTGCCGCAGAATGAAAGAGAGAACGACATGACTTCCAGGAAACTCAAGGCAGCGATCATCGGCTCGGGCAATATCGGCACCGACCTGATGATCAAGATCCTGCGCAACGCCAGGCATCTGGAGATTGCGGCAATGGTCGGCATCGATCCGGCCTCCGACGGACTTGCCCGGGCCGCACGGCTGGGCGTGGCCACTACGCATGAAGGCGCCGAAGGGCTTACCCGCCTGCCGGTCTTCGATGACATCGACTTTGTGTTCGATGCCACCTCCGCCGGTGCGCACGTGAAGAACGACGCGCTGCTGCGGCAGCGCAAGCCGGGCCTGCGCATGATCGACCTGACGCCCGCCGCGATCGGTCCGTACTGCGTGCCGGTGGTCAACCTCGATGCGCACCTGGACGCGTCCAACGTCAACATGGTCACCTGCGGCGGCCAGGCCACCATTCCCATCGTGGCCGCGGTGTCGCGCGTGGCGAAGGTCCACTACGCGGAAATCGTCGCATCGATCAGCAGCAAGTCCGCCGGTCCGGGCACGCGCGCGAACATCGATGAGTTCACCGAGACCACCTCGAAGGCGATCGAAATCGTTGGCGGCGCCGCCAGGGGCAAGGCCATCATCGTGCTGAATCCTGCCGAGCCCCCGCTGATGATGCGCGACACCGTGTACACGCTGTCGGAACTTGCCGACCGCGACAGGATCGAGGCGTCGATCGAAGAGATGGTGTGCGCGGTCCGTGCCTATGTGCCCGGCTACCGCCTCAAGCAGACCGTGCAGTTCGACGAGATCCCGGCCAGCGCACCGCTGAACATTGCTGGCCTGGGACGCTTCAGCGGCCTGAAGACATCGGCCTTCATCGAAGTGGAAGGCGCTGCCCATTACCTGCCTGCCTACGCAGGCAACCTCGATATCATGACTTCCGCCGCCCTGGCCACCGCCGAGCGGATGGCGCAATCGCTGCTGAGCGCTGAAGAGACCACCGTAGGAGCCCGCGCATGAGTACCCCGAGCAAGAAACTCTATATCTCCGACGTGACGCTGCGCGACGGCAGCCATGCGGTCCGCCACCAGTACTCGATCCGGAACGTCCAGGACATCGCACGCGCGCTGGACCGCGCGAAGGTCGACAGCATTGAAGTTGCGCATGGAGACGGCCTGCAAGGGTCGAGCTTCAATTACGGCTTTGGCGCGCACAGCGACCTCGAATGGATCGCCGCCGTCGCCGAAGTGGTGGAGCACGCGAAGATTGCCACGCTGCTGCTGCCCGGTATCGGCACCACGCACGACCTGAAGGCGGCCCACGATGCCGGCGCGCGCGTGGTGCGCGTCGCCACGCACTGTACCGAGGCCGACATCTCGAAGCAGCATATCGAGTACGCGCGCGAACTCGGCATGGATACGGTCGGCTTCCTGATGATGAGCCACATGACCACGCCGGAAAATCTCGCCGTCGAGGCGAAGAAGATGGAAAGCTACGGCGCGACCTGCATCTACGTCGTCGACTCGGGCGGCGCGCTGACGATGAACGATGTGCGCGCGCGCTTCCGAGCGCTCAAGGACGTGCTGCACGCGGATACGCAGACCGGCATGCATGCGCACCACAACCTGTCGCTCGGCGTCGCCAACTCGATCGTGGCTGTCGAGGAAGGCTGCGACCGCATCGACGCGTCGCTGGCCGGCATGGGGGCGGGAGCGGGCAATGCGCCGCTGGAGGTATTCATCGCCGCCGCCGAACGCCTTGGCTGGAACCATGGCACCGACCTGTACGCGCTGATGGATGCGGCTGACGACATCGTGCGTCCGCTCCAGGACCGTCCGGTACGCGTGGACCGCGAAACGCTGGCGCTTGGCTATGCCGGCGTCTATTCGAGCTTCCTGCGCCACTCTGAAGTGGCGGCGAAGAAATACGGCCTGAAGACGGTCGATATCCTTGTCGAACTGGGCCGGCGCCGCATGGTTGGCGGCCAGGAAGACATGATCGTCGATGTCGCGCTGGATCTCCTCAGCAAGCGCGCGTCCGAAGCGCGGCAGGGACAGGAAGGAACATCATCATGAACGCGACAAGACAAGCCATCACCGAAGCCTCGACGAGCCGGTTCGTCTCGGTGCAGGACGGAGAGACTACTTTCCGGATTCACTACAACGATGCCGGCTCGGGGAGCGAGACCGTCGTCATGCTGCATGGTTCGGGGCCAGGTGCAAGCGGTTGGGCTAACTTCAGCCGCAATGTCGAGCCGCTGGTGGCGGCAGGCTACCGCGTGCTGCTGGTGGACTGCCCGGGCTGGAGCAAGAGCGATCCCGTGATCTGCACCGGTTCCCGCTCCGAGCTCAACGGCAGGGTGCTCAAGGCCGTGCTGGACGCGCTGGCGATTGAGCGGGTGCATGTCATCGGCAACTCGATGGGCGGCCATAGCGCCGTGGCCTTTGCACTGGCCAATCCGCAGCGCATCGGCAAGCTCGTGCTGATGGGTGGGGGCACCGGCGGTCCGAGCCAGTTCGTGCCGATGCCGACAGAAGGCATCAGGCTGCTCAACGGCCTCTATCGCGATCCGACCATCGAGAACCTCAAGCGCATGATGAGCGTCTTCGTCTACGACGCGAGCGCCCTCACGGAGGAACTGATGCAGGCTCGCCTCGACAATATGCTGGCGCGGCGCGACCACCTGGAAAACTTCGTCAAGAGCCTGGCGGCGAATTCCCGGCAGTTCACCGACTACGGCCCGCGCCTGGGCGAGATCGTCGTGCCCACGCTTGTCATCTGGGGGCGGGACGACCGCTTCGTGCCGATGGACGTGGGCCTGAGGTTGCTCGCCGGTATTCCGGATGCGCAGATGCACATCTTCACCCGTTGCGGCCACTGGGCGCAGTGGGAGCATGCCGAGGCGTTCAACCGGATGGTGGTTGATTTCCTCGCCCATTGAATTCGCAAAAATCTGGGTGGCATCCGGTAAAGATCGTCAGCTTTACCGAGTTGCTGGACGCCGTTTGGCCGATGATCAGCGGCGTACTCGCTGCGTCGCAGATCGACCAGATGCGCTCAAACTGATGACGGTCCGCGGAAGTCCGCTGTGGCGGAGCTTGGAGTGATGTGGGGCAAACGGCGCATTCTGGCCGGGAAGGGACCGAAGTGTGCAGCCGGTCAGCCGGCAGACCCCTTTATAGAAAATCCGTCCCGGGTGCATTACTCCTGATCCGGTTCCAATACCGACAGGCGCTGATCAACCATGGCGCCGCCGACGGTAAAGTGATACAGACTTTGCCAAGCGTGGTCCTGGATTCCGAGCATGGCGTGCATTTCATCATCGAAAAAGCAGCCAATCCCCGTGGCGCGCACTCCGGTAGCTTCGGCTTCAAGATAGAGCGCTTGGCCGAGCATGCCGCATTCCCAGAAAAGATGGCGATAACGCCATGGTTGCTTCAGGGCGATTTCAAAGTTCGCGAGCATCCCCAGCGCAAAGCAGGAATCGGCGGCAATATCTTGGTGACAGCAGATCAACTTTGCCACCGCGCGCAAATCGTAAGGCAGCAGAAAATAGAGTGGCAGAAGGTCCGGTCCAGTCCGTTGCCACAGCCATTCCGGGCGCATAGCCTGCTTGAGGCTCGGAAGCGCCCCGGGATTCCTCACCAGCACATACAGGCCGGGCTCCAGATCGTCCACGCGGTGCACCAATAGCGCCGGATGCACCGCGACAGGAGACACCAGCGCATTCCACGGTGGCGTGTCGCGACGTACCAACAGGCACGCCAGCATGGTAAAAAAAGCCGAGGTGGTGATGCGCGTTGTACCATCGAAACTCGTAGCGCTGCGGCGCTGCCGAGCGATCCGAGCAAAGCTCAGATCGAGGGCGGGCGTGGCAGACCACAGGGTCGGCTCCGGACTTAGCGAGGTCGGTTCGCAAGTACGAGACTTGTGCGTGGCGCGATGGATCGAATCGATATCCGGCCACCTCTCATGTCCCGCGCTTAGCTGATTCGCGCATCCGTACCAGTGTGCCTTATCCAAAGCAGGCCATAGGCGCTCCAGGTCAGGCTGTGCTTCAGGATTGCCGATCCAAAGCAGGACATCCGGCACCTCTGGTTCGGCTGCTCCGAAATCCTCGCTGCGATCCAATCCAAGCAATGCGGCCAACGCATCGTCCGCAGCCGCCTCCACCAGCCGCGTCTGCCAGCCGAGAGCCGCTGCCGCGTAACTTACTGCGGCGATAGCATGCCCGCAGTCATGCTGGCAGTAGCGCCAGGCGCGCATTCCGTATTTCCAAGCCTCGCGCCAGTGGATCGAGCTGATGCCGACCAAGATACCACGGTCCGAAAACGCCTCGGTCCATCGCGGATCATCCACTGCAGCGCGATGCTCAAGCACGTGGTCGCGGCTCAGGTAATGGTAGATCCCGCCGGACAAGCCAGGCAGCGCTGGACACAGAAGATAGCCCTCGGTCGGATGCAGATTCCCACTCGAAGGGTTGCAGCGCAGTGCCCACCGCTGAGCGCCATAGGATTTCCACGCTGACAGGCCGAGGGAGAGTTCGAACAGGATTGCCAGGGTACGAAGGCTGAATCTCTGCGCGGGCGGAAGAGTGCCGGAGCGCAGCGCGTTGTAGCGTGCGGCCAGGCTGTCCCCGGCCAGCGGCAGAGCAATCCGCGGTGTGCCGTGAAACACCCGGAACGGGTCTGGCTGGGTTGCCCAGTCGAGTCCTCGGGGGCCAGGGGCATAGCTATTAACACGGTGCTTGCTGCGTTCGTGATAGTCAAGCAACGCCTGCGAGAATCGATCCATGTTCCTTCAGCCCAAGAATACCGGCCGCGCCCCGCTAGGACGCCAGATGGCTCGCGTTGCCGCGCGGTCGGCATCAAGTTGGACAGGGCGCGCTGAGGTCGGTTGCTCTAACCGTCGCCGCTCCTGTCTGGGGCCCGGCTCTGGCCGTGTCTCCGCAAAGCCCGAAAGAATTTCCCAGGGTTCAAATCGCACTTTAGATGGGTTTGACGGTGTTCTGGGCTGCTGACGTAAGATTGCGCAGCTTTCCGGCCTGTGCCGCAAATTGCCTGGCCCCGTCTTCTGCGCCGAAGGTCTTACCGCGCAATGCTGGGCGAGCGGTGATGATGGTCTTCCGACGGCCGGCAGATTGGGTCAATATCGCATCGGTGCCTATACGGTTCCTATACCGGCCCGGTTGTGCGTATTCGGCTTTCGGGATGCGCAGCTTGAGCACGGCCGAAACTGCCCCTCAAGACAGATGCCTAGCGTCGCGAGTGTCCGTTATCGGGTAATCCGCGCAAGATCTACGGTCAGCCAAGCGCAGACCTTCGCAAAGCTGCCTGCGCGGCATTCGGTGTGAGCCAGACCTCGTGCCAAGGGCTCGGCGGCGAACGCTGAACGCTTGCCATTGGCGAGTGGGCTGGCTGGCAAGTTCCGGGCCGAGCGTGCGTCGAACTTCGATTGGCTTGGGTGGCTTCCCTTTAGCTTGATGTGTCAAGTCGCGACGGGAAATCCTGTCTACACTTCCTTAGGGGAGGACACAGCCAGCCCCCAGAAGATCCACGCTATTCCGCCGTACGCGTCGAACATGCCACACCAGGTGCGCCGAGATGACTTCCACGGTACCCCACGGCGAGACGTAAAAGGCAATTCAGGCCGACCCCGGCCTTTCCTCTAGCGACGAGCGCGGCCGATTTTCATGCGAGGACACCATGTCTACCATCGAACCCGGAGATGCCGACGCCGCGGCACTTGAGATTCCTCCGGTCAGCCATGCAACCATCGACGGCATGGATGCCTACCCTAGGCTGGTGACGGAGGCTTCGCAGTTCGCCAAGCCGGTCTGACCGCGGCATTGCTGGCGTATTGCACAACCTCTGCGCATTCTCTTTACAAAAAGACCGGAGATACAACATGGAAGAAGATCTCGCACAACGGATAATCGCGAATCCCAATTATCAGCGGCTGGTCTCGACACGTTCCACGTACGGATGGGTGCTGGCCGGCATGATGATGGTTGTGTACTACGGCTATATCCTGCTGGTTGCATTCGGAAAGTCCCTGCTTTCCGCCAGGATTGGCGATGGCGTGATGACGTGGGGCATCCCGATTGGTCTCTTCGTGATCGTTTTTACCGTGGCCATCACGGGCATTTATGTCTGGCGCGCAAACCGCGAGTTCGATGATCGGACGGCGCAGATTCGCAAAGAGGTGCTGTAATGAAAAGACACCACCACATCCTATGCGCACTGACGCTGTTTTCTGCCGCCGCTGCCGTCCTCGCAGCAGGGGGGGATCTCGGTGAATTGCAGAGGCAACCGACCAACTGGACTGCGATTGCGATGTTCGCTGTCTTTGTCGTGTTCACTCTGTTCATTACCAAATGGGCGGCCAGCAAGACAAAGTCCGCAGCGGATTTTTATACGGCCGGTGGCGGCATCACCGGCTTCCAGAACGGTCTGGCGATTGCTGGCGACTACATGTCCGCGGCCTCCTTTCTTGGCATCTCGGCTGCGGTCTACTCCAATGGCTACGACGGCCTGATCTATTCGATTGGCTTCCTGGTCGGCTGGCCTGTCATCACCTTCCTGATGGCGGAGCGCCTGCGCAACCTCGGTCGCTTCACCTTCGCCGATGTTGCAGCGTATCGCTTCAAGCAGACGCCCATCCGGGTGTTCGCGGCTTCAGGCACGCTTGTGGTAGTGGCGTTCTACCTCATCGCCCAGATGGTCGGCGCCGGCCAACTGATCAAGCTGCTGTTTGGCCTGGAATACTGGCTCGCCGTAGTGATCGTCGGCACGCTGATGATGATTTATGTGCTGTTTGGGGGCATGACCGCGACCACGTGGGTCCAGATCATCAAGGCATGCCTCCTGCTCGCCGGCGCATCGTTCATGGCCTTCATGGTGCTGGCGCAGTTTCATTTCAATCCTGAAGCGCTGTTTGCCAAAGCGGTCGATGTCCATGCCAAGAAGGACGCCATCATGGGCCCGGGCACGTTTATCAAAGACCCGATCTCTGCCATATCGTTCGGCATGGCTTTGATGTTTGGCACAGCGGGCCTGCCGCATATCCTGATGCGGTTCTTCACCGTGCCGAGTGCCAAGGAAGCACGCAAGTCTGTGTTCTGGGCGACGACGTGGATCGCCTACTTCTACGTCCTGACATTCATCATCGGCTTTGGCGCCATCGTCCTGGTCAGCACCAATCCGGTGTACAAGGATGCACTGGGCGGGTTGCTGGGCGGTAACAACATGGCAGCCATCCATCTTGCAAGCGCCGTTGGCGGCAATGTCTTCCTCGGCTTCATCTCCGCCGTTGCCTTCGCAACGATTCTTGCGGTGGTCGCGGGACTAACCCTGTCCGGCGCCACCGCTGTCTCACATGACCTTTATGCGACCGTTTTCAAGAAGGGCAATGCTAGCAGCGAGAAAGAACTGGGGGTCTCGCGTCTTACGACAGTTGCGCTGGGCATCGTGGCGGTGATCCTGGGGATTGCGTTCGAGAAGCAGAACATCGCCTTCATGGTGTCGCTTGCGTTCGCCGTTGCGGCATCGGCTACCTTCCCCGTGCTGTTCATGGCTGTGCTGTGGAAAGATTGCACCACACGTGGGGCAACCATTGGCGGCTTTATCGGCCTGATTGTTGCTGTCGGCCTGACCATCGTGTCCAAGTCGGTTTGGGTGGATGTATTTGGCTACAAGGATGCGATCTTTCCCTATACCTCGCCTGCTTTGTTCTCGATGACGGCCGGCTTCGCCGGTATCTGGCTGTTTTCGATACTCGACCGGAGCGCGCGCGCCCTTAGCGACCGGGCGGGCTATCCGGCGCAGAAGGTAAGGTCGGAAACCGGTATCGGCGCTGCGGGCGCTTCCGGCCACTGAAGGGCCATGCGTCCGGCAAAGGGACGCGACCTGCATGTGAGCAATGGTCTCGCGCCAGGGCGTTCGTGCTTGTATCACCAGCCGCTTTTCCTCCAGTGATTGGTGGAGAAGTGGCGCGCTTTGCGCATGGGATGTTAGTGAGACTTCGAATGATTCGAGAGGCGATCGCCAGACACCATTTTGGCCTGGCATTGCTGCTGCTCTTCGTAGTGCAACTGCTCATCGTCTGCGGGATCTTTGCCTTTCTTGCGCTCGACATGACCAAGGTGCAGCGCGCATGGTTGGGCGAGATGCTGTGGCAACGCCTCGCGATAGGCGGTGCGCTCGCGGTGCTGCTGCTATTCGCGTTGGCCTTTGGTCTCAGAAAGCTGTTTGACGCCTATGTGACGCCCGTTGCCCGCCTGGCCGAAGACGCAGTGCTGCTTGCGGCCAACCCCGGCCATCGCATAACGGCACAGGGCGGTCGCGACGTGCGCATTCTCGCCGAAAAGCTCAACCTGCTGGCAGCGGCTCATCAATCGCTGCACGAAGAGGTGCAGGAAAAGATTGAGGTGGCAAACCGCGCGCTGGCGCAAGAGAGGAATCGGCTCGCCGCGCTCATGGCTGAGCTTACCCTGAGTGTGCTGGTCTGCAATATCGACGGGCGTATTCTCCTCTACAACGCCAGTGCCAGGCATTTGCTAGAGAGCCGAGATGATGGTGTCTTCCCGCCTGGCGGCGCCGCAATTGGTCTGGGCCGCTCAGTGTTCGGTGTGTTGGAACGCGGGCTAATCCTGCATGCGCTCGAACAAATCCAGTATCAGCTCGGGCAGCATGCAGATGGCATGACGCGACCGGTATCCGGCTTCGTCACCACGCTCGCAGGAGGGAGGATCGTGCGCGCCCACATGTCCCCTGTGTTTGACGGTGGGCATGTCCTGAACGGCTTCGTGCTGACACTGGAAGACATCACGCGCAATGTCGAGGCAGCAAGCCGCCGCGACGCCTTGCTGCTGTCGCTTACCCAGGACGTTCGCGTCGGACTGGAAAAGATCCATACGGCGGTGCAAGCCATGCAGTCATCCCCGGAAACGGACTGCGCGGAACGGGCCCGGCTGACCGGGATCATCCACAGCGAAACGAAGCACCTGAAGATGCACTTCGACCGCGCCGCGGATCGGTATGGTGACAGTATGGACAACCGCCAGGAACTGGAAGAGATCCGCGGGGCCGATCTGATCGCGCTGCTGCTGCGGCGCGTCGGCAGTGCGACGCTCAGCGCCACCGCCAGCCCCATGATCGACGCAACAGTCTGGCTCAGGGTGGACAGCTATGCACTGGCGCAGTCGCTCGTCTATCTGTCACGGCAGCTTGGCAACGAAGCCGGCGTTACCGAGGTGCAGTTCGCCCTGTCTCGGACCGACCGGCTGGCTCAGCTTGACCTTACCTGGCGCAACGCGCCGTTGGCCGCTGACAACCTGGCAGCATGGGCGAATGCGCCTTTGCAAATCGGCGCGAGTGGCCAGGTATTTACGCTGAATGCGCTGATTGCCCGTCACGGAGGCGAGGCAATATATTGTGTAGACGCGCCTCCGGGTGTGGCGCGCTACCGCTTGATATTGCCGGTTTCCGAGCCGCGGCCGGCGTTGAGCATCCCGCTCACACAGGACGGCCGGCCGGAATTCTACGATTTCGACCTGTTCCACCAGGCGGGCCAAAGCGCCGAGATCGACCACCGTCCGCTTTCGCAACTTAGTTACACGGTGTTTGATACCGAGACCACCGGACTTGACCCCGCCGGCGGCGACGAGATCATCTCTGTTGGCGCGTTGCGCATCGTCAATGGCCGCTTGCTGCAGCAGGAGAACTTCGACCAGCTGATCCAGCCGCGGGCTCCACTGAGCGCGGACTCGATTGCGATTCATGGCATCACGCGCACCATGCTCGATGGCCAGCCACCGATCGAAGCCGTGCTGCCGCAGTTTCACTGCTTCGCCGCTGACACCGTGCTCGTCGCGCACAACGCCGCCTTCGACATGAAGTTCCTGCAATTGCTGGAAGCAAGAACCGGAACGGCCTTCACGCAGCCGATCCTGGACACGCTACTGCTATCACAGGTGATTCACCCCCATAAATCCGACCATACACTGGAGGCGCTCGCCGAGCGCCTTGGCGTTGCGGTAATCGGACGCCATACTGCCCTGGGCGACGCCATCGTCACTGGCGAGGTCTTTCTCAGGATGCTCCCCCTCCTGGCGGAAAAGGGAATCTTTACCCTCAAGGAGGCCCGCGATGCCGAGCAACAGACGGCCTACGCGCGTATCAAATACTGAGGGACGTAGCGCCCATGGATAGCCATTCCACGATCAATCCTGATGCTGCTCCCGATCCACGCAGCCTCGACGGAAGCGTATTCGCGCAAGATATTGACCGTATTCGTCTGGGCATCGTCAGCGCGACGGACGAGGCGGGCTTGCAGCGGGCAGCCGCTGAGATTCGAGCGCTTATGCATCGCCTGGTTGGCGAAGTACCCGCGGAAGCGTGCACCCGCCTGATCTCCAGGCTGAATGATGCGCTGACGCGCCGCATGATCGAACTGACTTGCGCAGACGCGCGGATGCCTGCTGCACGCTGGTGCTGGATAGCGCTCGGCAGCGAAGGCCGCGAGGAACAGACGCTGTCGACCGATCAGGACAATGGCATCATCATGGCTGGCCGCGACGGTGCTGAAGGACTGCGCGAGAGGCTGTTACCGCTGGCACTGCGTATCAACGAAGCGCTCGACGCGTGCGGATTTCCGTTGTGCACGGGGAAGATCATGGCGAGCAATCCGCAATGGTGTCTTGACTTGCATGAATGGCGGGAACGCTTCGCTAGCTGGATCATTGATGGTGATCCGCAGGCGCTGCTCAACGCAACCATCTTCTTTGACCTGCGCGCGCTTTTCGGTGCTCACGACCTGGCAGCGGCGCTGGCGGACTGGTTAGCGGAGATTGGGGCGGACAGTCCCCGCTTTCTGTTCCAGATGACCGAAAATGCATTGCGGCGTAAGCCGCCGCTCGGTGTGCTGCACGACTTTGTGGTCGAGAAAGGCGGGATGTTTGCTGGCACCATCGATCTCAAACGGGATGCCGCAACGCTATTCGTCGACGCGGCCCGCATCTATGGCTTGGCCTGTGGCGCCCGCACCAGCAACACGGCGGATCGCCTCAGACTGGCCGCTGACGCGGGGCGTCTTCGTCCGACCGATGTGCAAGCTTGGATAGGCGCGTTCTATTTCATCCAGATGTTGCGCCTGAAAAATCAGCAGTCCCATTACGAACAGGGCTCGATCATGCACAATCATGTGGATCCAAATGAACTGGGCGGCGCTGAGCGGCGCGAGTTGCTCAACGCCTTGCGCGAAGCCCGCGCACTGCAAAGACGTCTGGCGCTGGAATACCTTGGCACAAGCCAGGGCATCTGAGCAAGGTCTCTGCTGCGGATCGAAGATGACGCTGAATGTAAGCCGTTGGATGGTAGCACCTGACATGTCGCTGCGGGCCGGTCGTCAAACTCGAAACGGCCGTTCGCTACCGCCCGCTATCCCTTCTCTTCAAGCGATTTCTGAAATTTGTTTACCAAGAAGTCAATGAAAGCGCGCGCGCGCGCTGTCTGATTACGGCGCTGCGAGTAGTAGACAAAGAGGTCAGCCGATGGCAGCTTGAACTGCGGTAAGACGACTCGCAAGCGGCCGCTGTCCAGATACTTTGCCAAGTCCCACTCGGAACGGATCAGGATGCCGTGCCCGTCAAGGGCCCAGCCAAGAACAATATCCCCATCGTTACTGGATAGCGCCCCTGCGACCTTCACGCTTTCGTGACGACCATCATGCTCGAAGCGCCAGATGACGTGGGCTTCGTCGTTCTGTCTGTGAATGATGCATCGATGGTTGGAGAGATCTGGCAGTGACTTAGGCGAGCCGAATTTCTCCAGGTAGACCGGGGACGCGCAGAGGAAGCGACGGTTCGACATGATTCGCCTTGCACTAAGCCGCTTGTCCGGCAGTGTCCCGAATCTGATCGCCAGGTCGACGCCACTGTCCACAAGGTCTACAGGGCGATCCGTGACCTCAAGCTGTACCTCGACTTGCGTATAGCGCTTCGCAAACTCTGAAACGAGAGGCGCAATGGTGGTGCGTCCGAATCCGAGTGTCGCATTGACGCGCAGCAATCCGCGGGGTTCTGCGCCGCTGCTCGCTACAACGCTCTCCATCTCGCGCAGGTCCGCCAGGATTTTTTGGGCATAGCCCAAGTATGTCTCGCCTTCGTTCGTCAGGCTGATGCTCCGTGTGGTGCGGTTGACCAGACGGACACCGAGCCTGCTTTCCATCAAGGCAAGCCGCTTCGTCGCTGCCGGCGGCGTCAGGTCCAGTTCGCGCGCAGCGGCAGCGAGGCTGCCATGCCGGGCAATCAGGACAAAGAACTCCAATTCGGAGGCAATCTCAGTCTTCACTTTTGGCGAATAATGAAATGAATTTGGTTCAATTCTAGTGCATCGTTCCGCGCCTAAGCTACGGATTCCCACGCCCCACGCATCTGCGTAATGTGAACCAGGAGACGCATTGTGAAAATCGTTGAAATCCGCGAAAAGACCTTCCCGATCAGCTCGCCCATCCGGAATGCATACATCGACTTTAGCAAGATGACCTTGAGCCTGGTCGCGGTAATCACCGACGTGATCCGCGACGGCAAGCCCGTGGTCGGATACGGCTTCAACTCGAACGGCCGGTATGGCCAGGGAACGCTGATGCGCGAGCGTTTCATCCCGCGCATTCTGGAGGCCGACCCCGAGTCGCTGGTCGACGCCACCGGTAACAACCTGGATCCGCACAAGATCTGGGACACCATGTTCAAGAACGAAAAGCCGGGCGGCCATGGCGAGCGCTCAGTGGCCATCGGAACCTTCGACATGGCGGTCTGGGACGCTGTTGCCAAGATTGAGGGCAAGCCCCTGTTCCAGTTGCTGGCCGACCGCTATGGAAACGGGGAGCCGGACCGTAAAGTGTTTGTCTATGCCGCCGGCGGTTACTACTATCCCGGCCAGGATCACGGCAAGCTCAAGGACGAGATGCGCAGCTACATCGACCGCGGTTACACGGTGGTCAAGAAGAAGATCGGCGGCGCCTCGCTTGATGAAGACCTGCGCCGTATCGACTCGATTCTCAGCGTGCTCCAGGATGGCCAGAAGCTGGCTGTCGACGCCAACGGCCGCTTCGACCTCGACACAGCCATCAAGTATGCCAAGGCACTGTCGCAATACGACCTGTTCTGGTACGAGGAGCCTGGCGATCCGCTCGACTTCGAGCTGCAGGCCACGCTGCGCAACTACTACGACAAGCCGATGGCCACCGGCGAAGACCTTTTTTCGATGCAGGATGCCCGCAATCTGATCCGCTACGGTGGCATGCGTCCCGACCGCGACTATCTGCAGTTCGACTGCGCGCTTAGCTATGGACTGGTCGAATACCTGCGCACGCTCGACATGCTCAAGCAGCACGGCTGGTCGGCCAGCCGATGTATCCCACACGGCGGGCACCAGATGTCGCTGAACATCGCCGCAGGTCTGGGACTGGGCGGCAATGAGAGCTATCCCGACCTGTTCCAGCCGTTCGGTGGATTCCCCGATGGCGCCAAGGTCGAGAAAGGCTACCTCACGATGCCGGACCTGCCCGGTATTGGCTTCGAAGGCAAGTCGGACCTCTACAGCGTGATGCAGCAACTGTCGGCTTAAGCCGTCAGCATCCCAAAAACACAAACGGAGACAACCATGTGGATCAACCAAGCGGCAGCCCGCGCCGCAACCCTATGCATTGCTAGCGGTCTCTTCGTCATATCGGGCTACGCTCATGCCGATTATCCGGAGAAACCTGTCACCTTGGTTGTCCCGTTCGTGGCCGGAGGCCCGAGCGACAAGATCGCGCGAGACGTCGCCGAATCGCTGCGCAAAACGCTCGGCACGACGGTCGTAGTGGAGAATACTGCAGGTGCCGGCGGTACGATTGGCACGGCACGTGTCGCGCGTGCGAACCCTGATGGCTATACGCTGCTGGTACACCATATCGGCCTGGCGACGGCGCCCGCGCTGTACAAGAAGCTCGGCTACAAGACCTCGGACCTGGAGTTCCTGGGGCTGATTAACGAGGCGCCGTCGACACTGATCGGCAAGACCGACCTACCGCCGAACAATTTGACCGATCTTCGGAAGTTCATTACCGCGAACGGCGGAAAGCTGAACCTGGCAAATGCAGGCGTGGGCTCGGCGTCACACCTCTGCAGCCTGCTCCTGCAGAGCACGCTGAAAAGTAACATGACCTTCGTGCCGTACAAGGGAACGGCGCCCGCGATGTCCGACATCATGGGTGGGCAAGTCGATCTGATGTGCGAGCAGGCCACGAACAGTACGCCGCAGATCGAAGCCAAGAAGGTCAAGGCGTATGGGGTGACGAGCGCCCAACGCTCGATGGTGCCGACTTTGGCGGGCATTCCGACGCTTGACGAAGTGGGCCTGTCGGGATTCAACTTCACCGTATGGCATGGATTGTATGCGCCACGGGGCACGCCGCCAGCCGTACTCGAGAAAATCAACAAGGCCCTCCGCGCAGCGTTGAAGGATCCGGCGCTAATCAAACGTGAAGAGGCATTGGGCATCACGGTTGTCGCCGACGACCGGCTCTCACCGGCAGGGCATAAGAAGTTCTTCGACGAAGAAGTTAACAGGTGGACGAAGGTCATCAAGGACGCTGGCATTCAGCCGGAGTGATTGCATAGCGCTCCCCACCGGGCACGGCACGCATGTCTGGTGCCGTCCAGCCTTTCACCAATATCAATGATCGCCAGGCGGCTCCGATGTACTGGAGCTGCCATACTGGCAGCGGTCCGCTTCTGGCCGGGAAGCGGCCATGCTTCCAAGACCTGGACATTTCAGGGGGCGCTCGCCACGCTACCCGAATCGCCATGTGCCGTTCAGCCTCGCTGCTCAGCGCGGTCCACCCAACCTTCTGCTGCCGCGAGTCGGCAAAAATGAAGAACGGGCAGCTCACGCTGCCCGCTTCCCCGCCGCTCTCCTTCCTGTTATCTCGTGCTCACCGCTACCGCATGCTCCACCGCCTGCTGCTGGCGCAGGGCTTCCGTCGTTTGGCCCTTGCCGTCCGGTGCCCAGCCCGGGGGCATCACCAGGTAGCCGACCGCGTTCAGCAGGCTGCTTGACTTGATCATGTCCCTGCCCAGGCTGACCCAGTGTTCGAACTGGTTGACGAACGGGTTGTGTGTGGTGGTCGGGTGGACCAGGCCGAATCGGCACGGTTCGTCTTCACGCTCTTCCACATAGGTGCCGAACAGGCGGTCGAAGAGGATCAGCACGCCGCCGAAGTTGGCGTCCAGGTAGTCGATGTTCGAGGCATGGTGCACGCGGTGCGCCGACGGGGTGTTGAACACGTATTCCAGCCAGCCCAGCTTGGGGATCCAGGTGGTGTGCAGCCAGAACTGGTACAGCAGGTTCAGGCTCAGCGTGGCCAGCACGACCTCGGGACGAACACCCAGCCAGACTAGCGGCGCGAAGAAGATGGCGGTGCCGGTGATCTTGCCGGTCCAGCCCAGGCGGTAGGCGGTGCCCAGCGTCAGTTCATTAGGCGAGTGGTGCACCGCGTGCGTGGCCCAGAAAAAGCGGATGCGGTGCGAGGCGCGGTGGTACCAGTAGTAGCAGAACTCTTGCCCGATGAAGAGCAGCAGCACGGCCAGCACGCTGTTGATCTCGACCGTGAAGATGCGGTGTTGCCAGGCGAACGCGAAGATCGGCGCGGCCAGCGACAGCGGCAGCAGCGCCATCAGCTTGCGCCCGACCATGTCGATCAGCGACAGTCCCATTTCGTGCCAGGGGTAGGCTTTGCCTTGCTGGCGTGCCTTGCGTGCCAGGCAGAAGGCCTCGACCAGTGAGACCGCCACGACGAAGACCGTGGCGAAGAGTGTGATCTTGTGGAGGTTGTGCATGATCGTCCTGTGTGAGAGGGGACGCCTGGCTTTGCGGAGCCCGCGTTGCTGCGTCGGTGAGGCAAATGTAGTGGTCGATCGCGGCCGGCGCCATGTGGGAAATATGTCGCTGCATGTCATGAGTCGCGGAGCCTCGCCGGGCGATGAATTGCCTTCGATGCCGTCGCATTCGGACATCTTCCTGGCCGGAAAGTCAGCGCGCCGTCGTGTAACACCGCGACATGTTTTCCACCGCGAAATTCGCAAGCCACCGACTTATAGTTCGGTCCGTTGCCGCGCTGCACCGGCCGGCTGAAACCGAAACAGAAGGACCTGTGATGATCTCGCGCTTCTCCCGATTCCCCCGCTTCCTTGGCGCAGCCGCCGGTACGTTGATCCTGCTGGCGAGCAGCCAGGCCTTTGCCTCGACCGTGGTGGTCACGCCGGCAACCGTGTATGTCCGCCCGCCGAAGGTCGTGGTCACTACCGCGCCCAAGGTGCTCGTCGCTTCAGCGCCGCTGCCGACGGTGGTCGGGAGGGCCACGCCGCTGCCGCGTACCGTCTACGTCGCATCTCACCCCGTCTACGTGATGCGGTGATATCGCCGGGCAATTGCACGGGCGCCGTGTGAGCACCCATGCACCTCATCTGGATTTGTCGCTGAACCTGATTTCGCAACCCCGCCGGCACAGGGCGGCTAAACGGAGAAACATCATGAAGAAGATGATTGCAGTGCTCACCATGTGCGTGGCGTCCGCTGGTGCGTTCGCGCAAAGTGTCGAAATGCCCGCTGCCGTCAGCCCGCGGGTGGAGCGTGCGATGCAGCAATTGCAGGGCCGCTTTTCCGATGCAAACACTACGCACGACGGCAAGCTGACGCGCGAGCAGGCGGCCGCCGGCATGCCGATGGTCGCGAAGCATTTTGACCAGATCGACGCCCAGCGAAATGGCTATGTGACGATGCCGCAAATCGAGGCCTTCATGGGGCAGATGGTGCTGTCGCGGTGACCCCTCCGATGTTCGGAATGCACGGCGAGGCCGCCGGATGACTACGCGCGCAGAAAGCCGTGACATCGGACGAAATATTTCCCGCCTGGCGTACGGCGCCGGCGTTTTCCATACTCTGGTCACCGCGCCGCAACGCTCAGCCGCACTGAAGCCCGACGCGATGACATGCTCTCCGATGGTTTGTGATCCTGTTGTGGATCCAGGGATTGTCGGTGAAAGATCTTCAGACCACCGACGGCACACGGGTGCCAATGAAGGATTCAAGATGCAGAACGCTTTCCAAGCCATTGCCACCAAGACCAAGCGCCTGGCCATGGCCGCCCTCGCGACCGGCGCGATGCTGGCGGCCGGCTGCGCCAGTGCCGGCGTCACCGGCATCAACCAGATGGGCCTGATGCAGACCGTGCAGGCCGACGTCATCTACGTGCATGCCTTCAACGCCGATGCCGGGCAGGTGCAGCTTGACGGGGGCCTGATGCAGAGGGTGAAGACGATGGCCACTGGCGGCTCGGCCGCCGGCGCGCAATCGCAGGCCGCCACCGAGGCGCGCGAACAGGTGGCCAACGAGATCGTACGCACGCTGCGGGCGCAAGGCCTGAACGCGGTCCGCTCGGACGCACCGGCACCGGCAAATACCAATGCCCTGATCGTTGAGGGCGACATCCGCAAGATTGATGAAGGCACCAGCCGCCGTCGTTTGCTGATCGGCCTGGGTACCGGCAATAGCGAGGTCGGGGCACAAGTACGCATCTCGTACAAGCCGGCCAACGGTGCGCCGGTGCCGCTGCAGAGCTTTGTCGCCGACGCCGACAGCGGTCATATGCCGGGCGTTGCCGAAACCGCCGGGGTTGGCGCCGTGGCCGGTCACGTGGCAATGGCCGCTGCGGCCGGCACGGGTGTGCACGGCGTGTCCGAAGTCAAGCACGACACCATCTACGCGGACGCCACGCGCCTGGGCGATTCGATCGCCAAGCAGGTGGCGGCGGCGAGCCAGGAGGAGGGGTGGATGGCGGTCCGGCCGGTCATCTGATGGCAGGGCGCCGAGCTGGCGGCTGGCACGGAAGGAACCGCGGCTGCTACTCGTCGTCTCTTTCCGAACCGAAGCGGTCAGGTGGGTATTCCGAAAGCAGACATTCAACGTCCGGGTACAGGCGCTGGCACCAGCCCATACTCGGACATGACAGCGATAAGCTTCGCGCGGTCGGGCGGCCCGCCTGCATTGACAATGGCTCCGACATCGCGGGAATACTGAGCCCCAATGTCGGGCGTAAGGACGATCAGTGCGCGGGCCATGTCACTGTGCGGTTGCTGAAGTGATGGACAGATCTGCGTGGGGTGAACATCCATTGTCCTGGCGATAGGTCTCGGACTACCCCATCGACCGAGTACCGAAGTATGCCCTCCAGCACATGGACGCACTCTTCCTTGGGCCGGGAGGCACATTCAACTCGAATACACCCATCCCGCCTGTGGCGGCTCCGATAACTTGGAGGAGATTGAAAAATGACCGCTAGCGGCGTGGCACCAAGCCAACCAATCAAGGTCGGTCAAGTTAGCATTCAGTACCAGATTGATCTTCGTCCGCCCTCAAACTTTTTCCCGAAGCTGCTCAGGCGCCATCTGCGGGTCGTGCGACCCCCTTGGAGATGCCGTAATATTCCGAGGGAACCGGACACACCGGATCCTGGCGGCAACGAAACTCGACCTTCCCTTCCTGCGGGCCGCCAACACGCCGAGCACGTTCCTGACCTAGTCCAATGTGGAAGTTTCGACATGACCACACTCTTCGCCGCAAGAGCAGCCTGCCTTGGCGAATGGAGGGGGCAGGGAGAGAGCGACACGCCTGCGGCAGGGCCTACCGCACTCTGATGCTGCTTTTACTTGCGGGACTCAGTGCCTGCGGGTCGCTTCCTCACAATGCTCCGCGAAATCTGCCTCAGGCCGCGGCTGGCAGCGCATCCGCGGCCATGCGCGAACCCACCGACGTCGCCGGCCAGACAACCGTCGCCATGTCGTTCTCTGGCGGTGGCACGCGAGCCGCAGCCTTCGCCTTCGGCGCGCTGCAGGGGCTCGACGCCATGAGAGGTCCGGCGGGTGCATCCCTGCTCGACGACGTCGCATTCATTAGCAGCGTGTCCGGAGGCTCCATCACCGCTGCGTACTACGGTCTGCACGGCAAGGCCAGCCTGGCGACCTTTCGATCAGTGCTCTTGACGGACGGAGAGGCGGGACTTCGCTTCAGTCTCCTGAATCCGGTCAACCTTGCGCGCCTCTTCGCGGGGGGCCTCAACGATCGGGAAGATCTCCAGACATGGCTCGACGAAGACGTGTTCAAGGGCGCGACGTACGCCGACATGTTCCGCCGCGGCAAGCCAATCGTTTGGATCAACGCCACAAACGTCTACTACCGGGTCGCGTTCCCGTTCAGCCAGCTGGCATTCGATGCACTATGCAGTGATCTTGCGAGCTTTCCCGTTTCCGAGGCCGTCGCCGCATCCATGGCGGTCCCGCTCTTCTTCGCACCGATCGTCCTTCAAAAGCATCCCGAGGCTTGTAGTGCACCGCTGCCGAACCTTGACCACGCCCAGGCGCCTGGGCGATCG
Organism: Cupriavidus sp. DF5525; assembly: GCF_040149425.2. Lineage (NCBI taxonomy): Bacteria > Pseudomonadati > Pseudomonadota > Betaproteobacteria > Burkholderiales > Burkholderiaceae > Cupriavidus > Cupriavidus sp. DF5525. The sequence goes on from NZ_CP168267.1 coordinate 95,370, forward strand.
CTGCTGCTTGGCGCGTTGGCAAACGCCGTTCGCGGTCACCGGGATATTTCGAAGGGAAAGTACATCAAGCTGGTCGACGGCGGGGTGACCGACAACTACGGCTTGGCCACCATTCTGCAATCGCGCCTGCTGCTGGGCACGGCTTACGGTCCCATGAGCGAGAACGACGCGATCAAGGTGCGGCGGCTACTTTTCATCGTTGTTGACGCCGGTCAGGGCCCACGCGGCGATTGGAACCAAAGCCAGGCTGGCCCATCCGGAATCGAAGTCGCAAGCGCGGCCATCGACGCGGCAATGGCGACCAACGTTCGAATGAGCTATGACGCCTTCGTTCCCATGATGCAGCAATGGCGCGACGACCTCGTGGCCTATCGGTGTGGGATGCCGCATTCTCGGCAGCAGGAAATCGCTGCACGCCTCCCAGGCTGGCGGTGCGACGAAGTCGAATTCTTCGTCACGCGGATCTCGTTTGAGGCCCTCGACAAGGAGCGTGCTGCAAGTCTGAACGATCTGCCGACCAGACTTCGTCTGCCCGAGAGGGACGTCGATCGCCTGATCGAAGCGGGAAGGGATGCCATCCTTGGCAACCCGGTGATCCGTGAGTTCGAGCGCGAATCGACTGCGGCGCGATAGTCCCGCGGCACGCGGCGTGGGTGAGGCCGCGTTCTTGCTGCTCGGCCGCGGCGCTCTGGCGGAGGCACGCTCCGCACGGCCGATGATCAACGAAACCTTGGTGCGTCGCATTGGGTGCGTGCCGTATGCTATATCGTCGAGGCCGATGGATGCAACCCAGCTATGTACGATTCGGGAGTACTGCCTGGTTGAGAGATGCGGGGATGAATGCAGCCGGCTTGGGAACAGGAAGTCGGCCCCTGCTATGCTTCCGATCTGCGTTGTTCGGCGAAATAAGGTGGGAAAACATGCGTCAGGTGCTTCTTATCGTGGACATACAATCCACGTTCTCTCCGCCAGTATGGCTGGTCGAAGGCGTCAGAGATTTGGCACAACACATTCCGTCAGTGGCAACTATCGAGTTGCATGATGAGGCCAGGACTCCCTTTCGGGGTCAGCTAGGCTGGTGTCCCGCCGTTGAGGACAAGTGTCTGGTGGAGGCAGATAAGATTTTCATCAAGCACGGGTATGGGCCGTCGGCCGAAACAGTCGAATACCTGAAGCGAATGAACCCGGATCGCGTACTGGTCTGTGGCGTCCAGACAGAGACATGCGTGCTCGCTGCTGGATTCTCGCTGTTTGACGTAGGGTTGCATCCCACGTTGATTACTGATCTTACAGTCGGCTCGTCGCTCGATAGATCAGGCCGGCTCGTGATCAGCCTTTGGAAACATCATTTCCGACAGACTATTTCGAAAGCTGAACTGCTCCCTGACGTGAGCGTTTGACGCCGAGCGTACTCATTCGACGTCCATTGAAGGATCTTGCACTCGGGGCAGTTCGACCAGCGTCCTGACGCGGGTAACCCAGCCCCTTCACTGCCGTCCGTACTGAACTTTGGCAGAGAAAATCCCGCCGGCAGGGGCCGGCGGCCACATATGAAGGGCATTGCTCGGCAGGCCACAGCGCCGTACAGCGCCCGCGCTGCGCAATTCGCCGCCACGCAGACCGGTATTCCTGCTCCTCGCTACCGCAAGGCTTAACGCGTCCTTCCTTTCGGGCAGCACAATCCTGACGTGCTGGAGTCCCGCAGTTGCCTGGCAATCGCTCGGGCAACTGCGATGGTGATGGCCTCGCGCAGCCCGAGCATCGGTCGTCCTATTCCGACCCAGAACGGTCAACCGATTGGTCGTGGTAGAGTCAACCATCATTCTTTATCGCGTAGCCTTATGTCGCCACCCGTTGAACGTGGACCCGTCGATTCAGCAGGCCATCGAAAGGGCACGGAAAGCGCCGCTGATGCGCGCAGTGTGACCATGCAGATTCCGGCAATTGTTCCCGCGCAAACTGCTCTGGTGGTCATGCATTATCAGACCGACATCCTGGCGTTATTTCCATCGGTGGCGCCCACTTTGCTCTCCAATACGCGCAAGCTGTGTGACGCTGCGCGGGCCAGGGGCGTCAGCGTCTATTTCGCCAAGATCCACTTCCGTCCAGGCTATCCGGAAGTCAGTCCGTTGAACAGGAACGGGCAGGGTATCAAGCAACTTGGTCTTTTCGTCGACGACCAGATCTCGCCGGAACTCGGCCAGCAGGCCACTGAACCGCTCATTATCGCGCATCGTGCTAGCGTGTTCTTTGGTACCGACCTGCAGGTGCGGCTTTCCGCGCAGGGTATCGATACCCTGCTCATGGTGGGCATTGCGTCGACCGGTGTGGTGCTGTCCTCGGTCGCGTACGCGAGCGATGCGGACTTCCGTTTATTCACGGTCAAGGATTGCTGCTACGACCCAGATCAGGTCGTGCACGATCATCTTTTTTCAACGGCGTTCGATTCGCGCACAACGGTGCTCTCGCTCGCTGATGCCTTGCTGTTGCTTGCCTAGCATTTACTGGCATTTCGACAGCTTTGGGGGCAAAGCAGTGGCTCCACCGCGCGTCGTGCGGCTCGCTCAACGGCCGGGGGTGGGCGAGGGCGTCGCCTAGCGCGGGGAACCAAGTGGTAGCGTTCGCCCCGTTGCGTGACCTGAGCCGCGGCGCGCTGCCGGTGATGCCAGCAGCCGGTCGCCGTCGTACTTGATCTCAAAGTGCCAGCCGGGCCCGCGCGGGATAGTCTTGCGCTCGCACAGGAGTATCGGCCTGAGTTTGTCCAGGCTGGGCGCTGGCGGGTGCCGGCCGGCCACCGCATCACTCCTTTACGCCGAGCGAATCCTCAGCGATGGCGCTGCGCAAGCGAACAGTCCCGTCTTGACGGTGTATGTGCAGTTCGGCGTTTTCGTGCTTCGCTCGGTGCCATCCTGCAGCAATTGCCGCTTCAAGGGATGAAAACCGGTGGGGCCGTTCCGCAGGGCCTTCTATTTCGAGTGCCCAGCCATTTTCAGCCGGCACAACGCGAACGATTCGCGTACGCATCAATGTCTCACAAGGCGTTAGCGGCAGCACGACCTCTGCCTTTAGTCCGAAGTTCCATGGTGACGCTGCGGCTGCGGCGTCGCGAAGCCCTTTTCCCGATTGAGGAATCGGCTCATCGGGGGGCGTTCGATGCCCTCATTTTGTAGTCACTAAAAGTTCTTGACATTGGCGGGTTTTCTCCTATTCTGCTGGCTATGCCAGCACGAAACGGAACCGCTCACGTCGTTACGACGACCCGCAAGTACAAGGACCAGATCTATCGCACCCACCTGTTGCGGCGCAGTTACCGCGAGGACGGCGTGGTCAAGAACGAGACGCTGGGCAACCTGTCCCACTTGCCCGAGGCACTGATCGAGATCATCCGCCGCTCACTCAAGGGCGAGACCTTCGTGCCGCTGGGCGAGGCGTTCGAGGTGACACGCTCGCGCGCTCACGGCCACGTGCAGGCGGTGGCCACGGCCATGCAGCGTCTGGGCTTTGCCTCGCTGATCGCCTCCAAGCCTTCGCGCGAGCGCGACCTGGTGCTGGCGATGGTGGCCGCGCGCATCGCGGCGCCGCACACGAAGCTGGCCACCACGCGCTGGTGGCACACCAGCACCCTGGCGGAGGACTTCGGCGTGACCGAGGCCAACGAGAACGACCTGTACGCGGCAATGGACTGGCTGCTCGCGCGCCAGGGCACAATCCAGAAGAAGCTCGCCGCGCGCCACTTGAGCGCCGGTGGCCTGGTGCTGTATGACCTGAGCTCCAGCTACTTCGAGGGCAGCACCTGCCCGCTGGCCAAGCTTGGCTACAGCCGCGATGGCAAGAAGGGGCTGCTACAGGTCAACTACGGCTTGCTCACCGATGCGCGCGGCTGCCCAGTGGCGGTGTCGGTGCATGAGGGCAACGTGGCCGACAGCCAGACCTTCATGCCCGAGGTGCGGCGCCTGCAAGAGGAATTTGGTCTCTCCCGATTGGTCATGGTGGGCGATCGCGGCATGATCTCCAGCAAGGCCATCGACCAGATGCGTGAAGGCGGTGACCTGGGCTGGATCACCGCGCTCAAGAGCGCCTCGATCCGCCCGCTGCTCGAGCAAGGGCAACTGCAGCTTGGCCTGTTCGACGAGCGCAATCTGCTGGAGCTGAGTTCACCGGACTATCCGGGCGAGCGGCTGGTGGCGTGCCGCAATCCGGAACTGGCCAGGCTACGTGCCCACAAGCGAGAAGAGTTGCTGGCGGCCACCGAGGCGTGCCTGCAGCCGATCGTTGCCCGCGTGCAGGCGGGCAAGCTTGCCGGGCGCGATCAGATCGGCCTGCGCGTGGGCAAGGTGATCGACAAGTACAAGGTGGCCAAGCACTTTGCGCTGAGTATCGACGACGCGGCCTTCACGTTCAGCCGCAACAGCGAGGGCATCGCCCGCGAGGCGGCGCTCGACGGCCTCTACATCATCCGCACTTCGGTGAGTGCGGCGCAGATGGACTCGGCCGAGTGCGTGCGCAACTACAAGGCGCTGGCCAACGTGGAGCGCGCGTTCCGTTCGCTAAAAACGGTGGACCTGAAGGTGCGGCCAATCCATCACCGCACGGCCGATCGGGTGCGTGCGCATATCCTGCTGTGCATGCTGGCCTACTACGTCGAATGGCACATGCGTGAGGCTTGGCGCGAACTGATGTTCGCCGACCCGGATCAGGCCGCCAAGGCCACGCGTGATCCGGTGGCGCCTGCCGTGCGCTCTGCGGCAGCGCTGGCCAAGGCGGCGCGCCACACACTTGACGACGGCACGCCCGTGCACAGCTTCTCGAGCTTGATGGCCGAACTCGCCACGATCGTGCGTAACACCTGCCGCACACCCAGCGCTGGCGCTGAAGTGCCGACGTTCGAACTCGTCACCACGGCCAACGCGAAACAGAAGCAGGCTCTGGAATTGCTTCAGCAAATCCGCGTGTAGACAGAAACTGGAACACGGGAATCACGACAAGTGGTTGTCGCAAAAGGGGAAACTCGCCCAGGCGGCTGGTGAACTTCGGTTTAGTGGCACCCCAGAAAAATGCGCCCGCTGCGTGGAGCGGGCGCTGCGAAAGCCGAATGGGTGAACGCATTCGACAGGGTCGATATTGCCCAGCTATGTTGCGCGCAGCCTATCCCCACTCAAGAGGGAGCGTCGTCGAAACGCATCACCCCTTGAGCTTGCGCGGACCCGTACTGAAGGAATTTCGCATGCTGATGTGGCCGTCGCGGGCATAAACGATAAGATCGACCTTTGCCTGGTTGGCCAGCTTGGTCCCGGCGGCGATCGCTTCATCCTGGGACGCGTAGACCTGCCGGCCCTCGGGGCCACCCTCGGCCTCGACCGCCCACCCGCTATCGTCGGGCACGATGTGGATGTTCTTGCGTGGCATGGTTCGTTTCTCAGTGGGCCAGTTGCCAGGTCCTTCTCGAGCCTCATTTCCGCAAGAAAGCCCCTCGGGAAGGGGTGGGTGTTCGAGGGAGAAGCAACGTCGGGCTGTAGCGTTCCAACCCTGCTGTTCAGTCTAGTTTTTGCGCTTCGGTATGGCCGGGGCGTCGGTGTGACAGCAAACTGTTAGGGTAAATCGAAATCATTCTCAAATCCCTTGGGGTTTTGAGCATTCACCCCAAGGATCGTCGCTATACAGCAGGTCGTAGTCTTGTGGGAAGAGCTTTTGGATCTCGAACTGTTCGCGCTCTCAATCTGCGCTCCCTGCCGCAAGGTGTTAGCTCTGCTTCTGGGACTTGGTCAAGTCGGGACATAGTGGATCCGATGGATCGCATCATGACGTCATGCTAATGCCTGTCCATCCCACCAGCAAAGGGCACAGACTCAGTGATCGGCGTCAGCCGGCCCCCCACTCTGGTCGTTCGCGAACGAGTGTCGCAAAAGCACCGAGCCGTCGCAATCCTGTATCACCAACTCTGACCTAATTGCGCTGCGCGAGGACTCGTGCGGCGGCTGATGGCCGCTTCAAGGGTGCCGGATTTCGAGCCGTTTTCACGACCGCCGACTGATACTGCCCAACCCTGGGCTACCCGTACAACGAGCACGTTTTCGCCCGGCATAGACAGACCCCCTTCGTGGCGCGCCGCGTCAGGGAACTCTGGGTAGAGCCGGATTGCATCACATCTTGATCCTTTGACGCCGCTGTTCAGATTACACGTGAATCGGACGGGAATCGAAGAAATGAACGACGGCCATGCTGGATGCCTATACAGTACCCGTGATGCCAATCTAATGCGGGCACCAGTGCATCCCGTACTGGTTGATCGGGCAGTCGTAGCCTCAACAAATCTTGTCCGCACGCGGCGCTCGTTCGGCGCCGAGGCGGTGAAACGCCCAGACCTAATCCCGCTAGCATTCCCTGCATTGCGTTGCCTATATTGTGTGCATCGCCTACAACATTTGCTCTTGTCATGCGCCCCGAGAACCAACGCCTTGCCGACCTGTTGCGTGCCGATCCTGACAAGATCCTGAGCGGTTGGACCACCGAATACCAGGCGCTCTCCGGTGGCCGCGGTGTCACCGGCAACGTTGCCGCTGAACAGCGTAGCATCCTTCAGGGTCTCGAAACCGCGTTGCGCGCCGATGGCGACGTCAGGCGCTTCAACGACGCCCCGTTTGCCGCCGTGCGCGACGTACTGGCGCAATTGTCCGCTTCGCGCGCCGCGCAGGGAGAGTCTGCGGACATCACCAGCGGCTTCGTGCTCTCGGCCAAGCGCCCCATTTTTGATGCGGTTCAGCGCGACGGCGGCAACGTGGACGCGCAGATTGATGTGATCTGGACGGCCTCTTCGATCCTGGACCGCATGGCGCAATGGACCATGTCGGCCTACCAGCAGAACCGCGAGGACATCATCCGGCGCCAGCAGTCGGAACTGCTGGAGTTGTCGACCCCCGTGATCAAGCTGTGGGAAGGTGTGCTGGCGGTGCCGGTGATCGGCACGCTGGACAGCAAGCGCGCGCAGATGGTGCTCGAGACCTTGCTGGAGCGTATTGTCGAAACCGGGTCCGAACTGGCGATTATCGATATTACCGGAGTACCGACCGTCGACACGCTGGTGGCCCAGCACTTGATGAAGACGGTGACCGCCATTCGGCTGTTGGGTGCCGAAAGCATCATCAGCGGGATCCGTCCGCAGATCGCCCAGACCATCGTGCACCTGGGCATCGACCTCCAGGGCATCGTGACCAAGGCGACGCTCGCGGATGCCTTGGCGGCCGCAATGCGCATGACGGGACACAGCATTTCCCGGCAGCAGGCCTGAAGCGGAGGCCAGGCCATGGAACGCATTCCGATCCTGCGCATGGGGCACTACCTCCTCGTCACGATCCAGATCGATATGCAAGACCAGACGGCGTTGCGGCTCCAGGAAGACCTGGCGAGCCGCATCGAGCAGACCGCGGCACGCGGCGTGCTGATCGACGTGTCGGCGCTCGAGGTGGTGGATTCCTTCGTCGGCCGCATGCTGGTGAGCATTTCCGACGTCGCGCGGATCCTTGGCGCCGTCACGGTCGTGGTCGGCATCCGGCCGGCCGTGGCGATCACGCTGGTGGAGCTTGGTTTGCCGCTCACGGGCGTGCGGACGGCACTGAATGTCGAGCGCGGCATGGCCCTGCTCGACACTGCACAGCGGTGACACCAGGTGACCGGGCCCGAATTTGCCCCCACCGGCACCATCCCGCTGCGGGATGAGCGCGATGTCGTGCAAGCCCGCTCAGTGGTGCGCGGCCTGACCGTCGGCTTGGAGTTCTCGCTGGTGGAGCAGACTAAGATGATTACGGCGGCTAGTGAACTCGCCCGTAATACGCTGGTGCATGGTCACGGCGGGGAAATGCGCTGGGAAATCATCGACGAGGGGGCGCGCAAGGGACTGCGGCTGCATTTCGAGGACCAGGGGCCCGGCATCCCGGACCTCGACCTGGCGCTCACCGATGGCTGGACCACCGGCCGCGGCCTGGGCATGGGGCTGTCCGGGAGCCGCCGCCTGGTAAATGAATTCGCAATTCGTAGCCAAGTCGGGGAGGGGACCTGTGTCAGTATCGCTCGGTGGAAGTAGCGGGCAAGGGCCGGTCGTAGTCGTGCGCATGGACGACGCCAGCCAGGTGGGCGAAGCCAGGCGGCTGGCGGCTGACCTGTCCACACGGCTGGCCTTCGACAGCGTGCTTGCGGGCCGGATCTCCGTCGCGATCAATGAACTGTGCAACAACCTGATCCGGCATGCTGTGGGTGGCCGCCTGATGATCGGCGCTCGGGCGGCCGGCGAGGCCATGATGATCGAACTGATCTCGATGGACGACGGGCCCGGCATGGGCGACCTGCAGGCCTGCATGTGCGATGGCTATTCCAGCGCGGGCAGCGCCGGGCAGGGCCTCGGAGCCGTGCGGCGCATGGCCGATGATTTCGACATCGTCAGCCTTCCTGGGCAAGGGAGCTGGATCCTGGCCAGGTTCTACCGCGAGCGGGAGGTTGGAGGGCACCCGGTGCGCGCCGGTCCGGTGCACGGATGCGCCGTGGGAGCGGTCTGCCTGGCCGCCCCCGGCGAGCAGGTCAGCGGCGACGGCTGGGGCGTGGCGCAGCATGAGGGGGGCGCGGACATCCTGGTGGCGGACGGGCTTGGGCATGGCCCCATGGCCGCCGTTTCCGCCAAGGCAGCGCTTGACGCCTTTGCCACCGGGCCTGGCGTGAGCCCGCGGGAGTTGCTCGAACGGGTCCACACGGCGCTGCGCAGCACCCGCGGCGCTGCCGTCAGCGCCGTTCGCCTGGACATGCGGGCCAACCAGATCCGTTTTGCCGGCGCGGGCAATGTGATCGGCCGCATCATCACCGGCACCGCCGACCGTACGCTGCTGCCGCAGCCCGGCACGGCCGGCATCGAGGTGCGCGCGGTGCAGGAGCAGGTGATCGATTGGCCCGCACATGCGCTGGTCATCCTCTGCTCGGACGGCGTGCAAACGCGCTGGCAATTGGAGGATGCCAGCCTGCTGCGGCACGATCCGACGCTGATCGCAGCCTTTATCTTGGGGAAGTTCAGCCGCGGTTGTGACGACGCCACCGTGCTGGTCATCCGCCGCGCCGAGGAGTGAACATGGCGACGGACGACCTTGACCGCCTGCGGGCCGACACCGCGCTGAGCCGGGCCGATCTGGAGGAAACCCTGGCAGCCAAGACCCGCGAATGCGACAGCCTGCGCGCTGAGCTGGAGGAGACCAACCGCGGCGTGCTGGCGCTCTATGCGGAACTGGATATCCAGGCGGAAATGCTGCGCCAGGCGACGGAACTGAAGAGCAGGTTCCTCGCCTACATGAGCCATGAGTTCCGCACGCCCATCGTCGCCATCCAGAGCATCACGCGCTTGTTGATCGACCGCGTCGACGGCCCGTTGACTACCGAGCAGGAACGACAGGTGATGTTCGTGCGCGCGACCGCCGCGGAGTTTTCCGACCTGGTCAACGACCTGCTGGACCTGGCCAAGCTCGAGGCCGGCCGCGTGGACGTGTCGCCGGCATGGTTCGACATGGTGGCGCTGTTCGATACGCTGCGCGGCATGTTCAAGCCCGTACTGACGAATCCCGAGGTGTCGCTGATCTTCCAGGAGCCGCACGACGTGCCAGGCATTTACAGCGACGACCGCAAGCTGTCGCAGATCCTGCGCAACTTCATTTCCAACGCGCTCAAGTTCACGCCTCGCGGCGAAGTCCGCGTTTCGGCTGCGCTGGTCGGCGAAACGGAAGTCATGTTCTCGGTCCAGGACACCGGGATCGGCATTCCCGCGGCGATGCACGGTGCCGTCTTCCAGGATTTTGTACAGATTGACTCGCCGCTGCAGCGCCGCCTGCGCGGCTCAGGCCTGGGCCTGGCGCTCAGCAAGCGGCTGGCCGAGTTGCTCGGCGGCCGGGTCGGGTTCGAGAGCGAGGTCGACGTGGGCTCGCGCTTCTATGTCACGCTGCCGCTCACGTATCCGGAACCGCTGCCGGCAGCGGGAGAAAAGGGGGCGTGACCATGGACCATCAAGCCCTGCCGCGGACTGGCCGGCCGCAGGCGCAGCCACTCATACTGGTCGTTGACGACAATCCGGTCACCCGTTATTCGACCGTGCGCGTGCTCAATGGCGCCGGATTCCGCACGGTCGAAGCGGATTGCGGACTGGATGCGCTGCACATGGCAACGGACCCCGAAATCCTGGTCATGGTGCTCGACGTCAACCTGCCCGATATCGACGGCATCCAGGTGTGCGAGCGCTTGCGCGCGGCGCCCGACACCGCCACGCTGCCGGTGATTCACCTGTCGGCCACCTATGTGCAGGACTACGACAAGGCACGCGGGCTGGATGCCGGCGCAACCGCGTACCTCGTGCATCCAGTCGAACCCGAGGTGCTGATTGCCACCGCCTCCGCGCTGGCGCGCGCCAGCGCGGCCGAGCGCTCGTTGCGCGATAGCGAGGCGCGCCTGCGCGCGATCTACCAGCAGGCCACCATTGGCATTTGCGTGCTGGACGCGCGCGGGCATCTGGTCGACGTCAACCCGGCCATGGTGGCGCTGCTGCAACGGCCCGCTGCGGAGTTGGCGGGTCAGGCCGTGACTGCGCTCGCGCCCCCCGAATGGATGGAACTAACGGCCGAGGCCACCGGACCCGCGCAGCGTGGCGGTTGGCAGGGGACGTTTCCGTTGCTCGATGGAACAGGCGAGCCGATGCACCTGGACTGGAGCATTTCCGCCGCCATGCCATCCGGGGGCAGGGTGGCCGTGGTCTCGAACGCCACCGACCGGATCCGGCTCGAACGCCAGCAGGAGCAACTGATCGAACGCGAGCAGGCGGCACGAGCCAGCGTCGAGCGGCTGAACCGGATGAAGGACGAGTTCATCGCCATCCTTTCGCACGAGCTGCGCAACCCGCTCAACGTGATCTCGGTCTGGACCCATGTGCTGGGCCGCCATGTCACGACCGACGAAGGCCGCCGCGGGCTGGCTGCCGTCGAACGCAACATCGCCATCCAGCAGCGGCTGGTGGCGGATCTGGTTGACGTGTCGCTGCTCAACGTCGGCAAGATGAAGCTGGAATGCGAGATGGCCAGCCCAGCCGCGGTCATCCACGCTGCGCTGGAAAGCATGCAGTTGATAATGCAAGAAAAGCACATTACGGTGCAGGCCGAACTCGCGCCCGACCTGGTGCCATCCGCATGGATCGACCCGGCTCGCTTCCAGCAGATCCTGTGGAACCTGCTGTCCAACGCCGTCAAGTTCTCGCCGGATGGCGCCACCATACGGGTGATCGCGAACTCTGATGTGGAGACGCTGCGCGTGTCGGTGATCGACGTCGGCCGCGGCATCGAGCCGGAGTTCCTGCCCGTGCTGTTCGACCGCTTCACCCAGAGCGACGACGCCAACCGGCGCAAGCACGGCGGGCTGGGACTGGGACTGGCCATCGTCAAGCGCCTTGCGGAAATGCACGGCGGCGCGGTTCAGGCCTTCAGCGCCGGAAATGGCTGCGGCGCGACCTTCGAAGTGTCCATTCCGCTGGTGCCGCCCGCCGCCGAAGCCCCCGAGGCCGAGGCACAGCGCAGCACGGGCAACGGCGCGGCCGCGCCCACGACGCCGCTGGATGCGCTGGACATCCTGCTGGTGGAGGACGACAGCGATGCCGCCGCGGCCCTGAGCGCCGTGCTGGCGGATTACGGCGCCCATGTGCGCACCGCCCGGGACAGCGACGAGGCGTTGAACCTGATTGCCAGCGCCACGCCGGACCTGATCATCAGCGATATCGGCTTGCCCGGACGGGACGGCAACGACCTGATCCGCGAAGTTCGCACGCGTGAGACGATAGAATCCCAGTCCCGCGTGCCGGCCATTGCGCTGACGGCTTTTACCCGTCAGCAAGACCGGCGGCTGGCCATGGAGTCCGGGTTCGATGCGGTCTGTGGCAAGCCATTGCGTCTGCAGGAACTGATGAGTGCGATCGAGATGGCGTTGCCGGGGGCGGACTAGCCGATGTAGGCTCTGCGTTCAGAATTTTGCAGACTTGACTTGCTCTGGCTCCTTGAGATGGTGAAATCGTTTTCGCTCAAATATTACACAATGAGCTCGGGGCAAGCTCGCCAATCAGCGCATTAACAGTGACCGCTTCGCGCCAACAAGCGGTCGTTACCCGCCGGATGGCAATCGTCTCTAGCCGGTCTCGGACAGGAGGCTCGTCGCGAAACTGTGACCGTGTCGCACTGACCCTTGTCGGCCGCAGTTAATAAGGTATCTTCTTCGGAGATTCCATTCCAGCAATCTCGTCTACCCTGTAGTTAGGAACATTGGGGTCGTCGCCGCCATTCCACCAAGCGGTTAGGTCGAACGACAAAGCGGAGTCCGCAAGCCTTTGCACGAGAACAGTTTGCATTGTTAAGGGCTTGCCAGGCGCGCAGGGGCCCGGCGACGTCGTTGGACTGAGAAAGTGCACGGCGCTAGTCGAGGTCGTCGAGATGTTCGTCACCCGACGGGCGATGTAACGACCTGATGCCTTCTGGATTAGCAATGCCGTTTCCACGTCGATTCCGATGCCCCTGGCATCGGAAGGCGTCAGAATCCCGCCTGGACACCCGACATCGCCGGTACCAGGGGCAATGGTCCTAGACACAAAGGTAACGAGCCGGCCCATGCGATCCCGGGCGTCGAAGTGCGGATCCACAAAGGTATTCTTTAGAGCAGGGACGCTTAGAAAACTGGCCGCCGAGAACGGTGTCGGGTCGAGCGTCATGGCATCGTTGTAAGGATCCTTTAGCGCGTCCTTCGATGTGACCGTCCCATTGAGGGCAGAGAAGATAAACTCCCCGAGCACGTTTGCGCCCGCGCTTGTGCCGCCGACAGGAACATTGTTGGCAAGAAGCGTTGCAATCGTGCTTTCTAGCGCTGTTCCTTTCCATAGTCTGATGTAGTTAGCCTGGTCACCGCCTGCGATCCACAATGCATTCGCGGAGCTAACCACCGCGTTGACAAACGGGTCATTCGCGCCGGCTCTGCTGGTAATGATTAGTGTTTCCGCTGATGTCAGCCCGAGGTACGCACCGCCGACGAAGCCATCCACCGCCGGTGTTGTAGTGGAGTTGCTCGCATCGCTGTAATAGAAGTAGGGGTCGTAGGCGTCGGATCCGGTCGCTCTAATCACGACGAAACGCCCTCCGGTCGATCGTGTGATGCCGGCCTGCTGGATCATCCACCGGAATGCCTCATCAACGTCCGGCCCACCGCCCATCACTACCACAGGTTGAATGGCCTGCGGCGTAGTCGCAGGAAGCGGCCAAACAACTGGCTTCGGCTTTCCGGACTCAAAATATTGAGTTCCGGTCACGAAATAGCTGTAAGGTGGCGGGGGCTCCGTTGGTGTGGGGGCAGCGACAACGGAGGGCACTGTCAAGACAATGAGAAGCCCAAACGCTGCCGTCGCTTGGCGAACGTCGGCCCAGCAGCGCAACGCGAATTTGGCAAGGATTCCCATAACACCTCCCTGGTGTTGTACTTTCTACCTGGCTCGCAGTAGCGATGGTGAGGCCGCTTTGGCATAGCCCACCTAAAACGCAGATTAGAAGTCTATAAGCCGAACCGGTGCTGGTCAAACGTCGCCAGGCGGAGAGATCCGCCGTCGTGTACTTGCCCGGCGTCCGAGCGTGCTCATCGTTCAGCCAGATCAAGGGGATGGGTCGAAGGGCTTCAACCCTCGAAGCGCAATACGCCCGACAAGTCTTCAAGCTGACTTGCGAGTTAATCGAAACCCGCCGTCGGCGAGCACCGCAATCTGAAGAAACTCTCGATGGCAGTGTCATTGGTCAGTGCATGACAAAGCATCGACACCAAGAGTGGCTGCGCTTCTTGCGGCAGATTGATCGAAGTACGCCCAAGGACCGCGAGCTTCATTTGATCGCTGACAACTATGCAACCCACAAGCACCTCAATGTGCAAGCGTGGCTCGCCAAACATCCACGATTTCACATGCATTTCGTGTCGTCTCAAACTAGGCCGGCGCAATCGCAAGAGTTACCGCTCCTCTGGCCTGTTGTTGTTTTGTCACTAAATCGTCATACCTTTCCGAAGAAGATAGTTTCTGCTCTCCCGAAAGCAGGCGGTGGACCACACAAAAATCCAGGGTCCAGGCGGACCCATTGAGGAGGTTTCATGGAGAACACGGACGTCCCGCTTGCTGAGGGCGTCCGCTGGGCAGTCCTGAGCTTGACGGCGTCTTTCCTGCTTGGCTGCCAGGCAGGGGCCCAGGCAGATCCGCCCATCCAGGCGCGAGAGCAGCTCAACCCCGTAGTCTGGATGCAGCGGTCGACGGATTATCCTGCAAGCGCGCTTCAGACATACCGACTGGCCACCGGCAAACTGGCCGAGGCCAAGTCGTGAACGTCTGTCACGGCGTCCGTCGAGCAAGCCAAGGCAGGCGGATTCAAGTCGAAGAAGCCGGCAGTGGTTCTAGACATCGACGAGACCGTGCTGAACAATTTAAAGTCCGGCGGCCTGGGGATTGGCCTGTCGATCTGCCGGTCCATCATCGATGCCCACAGCGGAAAACTGTGGGCAGACGACAACCCGCCGCACGGCGCCGCCTTCAGGTTCACGTTGCCGGCCTTCCACTAAACCAAGGTTCAGTGCACCCAACCATGTGCGCAGGCTCTCGGCCCGCCGGTTGAATACCGCCTGCATTTCGCGTGCCGCGGGCGTGCACGTCGATACCAAAAGGTCGAACCCCTCGACAACGGCGCAATACAAATCAACCACAGTACCCGGCATCCTTCGGCCCCGGATTGTGAACATTTGCGGTCACAGCCGAATGCAACCAACGGTTTCCAGGGAGTTCGCCATGCCACAGACGCCTGATTTCGGTCGCCGTCTCTTTTGCGGCACTGCAGTGGTAGCCGCTGCAAGCACGCTAGGTCTACTCAATCTTTCAGAAAGGTCTCACGCCATGACTAAAGTTGCACAACAGATCGGTACCGACGGAGTTGCCATCCGTCCGTTTCATGTGAATTTTCCAGAATCGGATCTCGCCGAATTGCGACGGCGCGTCGCCGCGACGCGGTTGCCGGAGAAGGAGACCGTCGCAGACTTTTCACAGGGCGTACCGCTCGCCACAGTTCAGAAGCTCGCGCGCTACTGGGCCACGGAATACGACTGGCGCAAGGTCGAAGCGCGGCTCAATGCCGTGCCGAACTTCATCACCGAGGTCGACGGTCTCGACATCCACTTCATCCACGTTCGTTCGAAGCACGAAAATGCCTTGCCGGTGATCATCACGCACGGCTGGCCGGGGTCCATCGTCGAGCAGCTCAAGCTCATCGAGCCGCTGACAAATCCCACGGCGCATGGCGGCACTGCTGCAGATGCCTTCCACGTGGTGATTCCATCGATGCCGGGCTACGGCTTTTCCGGAAAGCCAACCACGACCGGCTGGGACCCCGCGCACATCGCACGTGCCTGGGCGGTGCTGATGAAGCGCCTTGGATACAAGCGATATGTGGCGCAAGGCGGGGATTGGGGCGCAATTATCGTGGACGTGATGGCTACGCAGGGACATCCGGAGTTGATCGGCATTCACACGAACATGCCCAACGTGATTCCACCCGAGATCGACAAAGCGGCCGCGGCCGGCAGCCCGGCACCATCGGGTCTTTCGGCCGACGAAAAGCACGCGTACGAGACGCTGGCCTCTACCTACAGGAACTTCCAATATGGCTACTTCATGGGGTCGCGTCCGCAAACGCTGTACGGCATCGCGGATTCACCCGTCGGTGTGGCAGCCTGGATGCTTGACCACGACCCGCGTAGTTTGCAGCTCATCGCACGTGCATTTGACGGGCAGCCAACGGGTCTTACACGGGACGATGTGCTCGACAACGCCACACTGTTCTGGTTGACGAACACAACAATCTCTGCTGCTCGTCTCTATTGGGAGGCGATAGACAAGAAGACCGACTTCTTTGGCCCCAAGAACGTCTCCATCCCGGTCGCTGTGAGCGTCTTTCCTGACGAGATCTACCATACGCCGCGAAGCTGGGCGGAGCGGGCGTACCCCAAGCTCATACACTACAACAAGCTTCCCAAGGGCGGACATTTCGCCGCCTGGGAGCAACCGAAGCTCCTCTCGGAAGAACTTCGCACCGGCTTCAAGTCGCTGCGCGGGTAACTAGCTCGTTGAAGCTCCACGGACGAAGCATGTCTGTGGAGCATCCGAAGCATGCGCCCAAGCAACCAGGCGAGAACCAGCGCAGCTACCGGCTGATCTCCCGCGTCTTCGCAGGGCTGGCCGCCGAGCTCACACGAAACGACATCCTCGACAACATCACACTCACCTGGTTGACGGGCACGGCGCTTTCATCGACCCGCCTCTACTGGGAGAGCAAGGTGGGGTTCTTGAACGTCAAGGGCGTCACCATCCCCGTTGCCGTGAGCGTCTTCCCCGACGAACTCCATCGCGGCGGCACTGATCGTGGGAAGCGGTTTGGTGTTGTACCTGGCACAGGCGCAGAAGCCGGAAATCGGGCGTACCGAGCTCACGCACCGCAATCTCGGCCACTCCGTACGCGAGGTCATCCAGACAGGTGTCGACTTTGGCCCAGAAGCAGCGTTCTCCAAGCACTATCGAATCCCAGAGACATGAGCTCGGTGTACCACCCGCAACCTGGCCTACTTCCACGTGGTCGGCAAGGGTGGACACTTCGCTCTATGGGAGGAGAACGAGGATCGGTGCTACGACAATAAAGTTCAAGGCTTCTCCTCTCTTGAGAAACGAAATTGAAGGCGGCCGTATTCATGCGACCACCTCCACGGGATGGATTTGGAAGCCGAGCGCGGCGGCGCGGCGTTTGAGCGCGGCAATGCTGCGCTGGCGCTGCTGCTCTTCATAGTGCTGCTGGCCCTGGTCGACGAAGGCTTCGCCGCGGGTCAGCATGAAGTACACCATCCGTGCGAGTTTATGGGCAACGGCGGTATTGGCGCGCGGCTTGTCCATGCGGGCACACAGCCGGCGGTAGAACGCGCCGAGCGCCGAGCCGTTACGCGACAGACTCATCGCGGCCAGTTTCAGCGCCTGGCGTACCCGGTTGGTGGAGCGCCGGGTGCGCGCGCTGAGCACCTTGCCGCCACTGACCTTGGTCCCGGGACACAGTCCTAGCCAGGAACAGAAGTGCTTGACGCTGCCAAAGCGGCTCAGGTCCGGCCCGATTTCCGAAAGGACAGTCAGCACCGAGGTGACGGCCAGTCCGTTGATACGGGTGAGGTCCACACCGGCCCAGCGTGCGAGCGCCGTGCGTAGGTCGAAGCTGGGCGTGTTCTTGCCGCGCCGCTTGCCCGGCCCGCCGAGTTCGACCTCGTGACGGCCCAGCGGCGCGAGCAACGCCTCGATCTTCGCGTCGCACTCGATGATGCGCTGGGCCAGACTGTCGAACATCGCCAGGGCCTGCCCGAGCACGAACAGATGCTCCTCACGCCAGTTACCCGTCAGCGCCCGCGCGATGTCGCGCTCGCTAGCCTTGACGCGTCCATGGCGATGGCGCGCCAGCACGTTGGGGTCACGCTCGCCCGCCACAATTGCCCGCACGATGGCCTGTCCGGTCATACCCATCACGTCGGTGAGGACTTCGCTGAGCTGGAGGTTCATCTGCACCAGCGCCTTCTGCATGCGCTGCACCCAATTGGCCTGCTCGGTGAGCAGCACCTCGCGCTGACGCACCACTGCACGCACCACACAGACCTCGTCGCCGGGCCGCCAGGCCGCCCGCAACAGCCCCAGACTCATTAGCTTCTGCAGCCACTGGCAGTCGAGCACGTCGCTCTTGCGCCCGGGCACGTATTTCATCTGCCGTGCATCGACCAGCCAGACCTTCAGCCCGCGCTGCTCCAGCACTTCGTACACCGGGATCCAGTACACCCCGGTGGATTCCAGCGCCACCGTGTCGACGCCACATGCAATCAGCCAGTCGGCCATGTCGTTGAGGTCGTCAGTCATCGCGCCGAATTCGCGCACCGGGTCGTCAGTCGCATGGCGGGGCACGGCGACCCAGTGGCTCGATGCTCCGACATCGATCCCCGCTGCGTTGGGAAATACCTCGTCTTCTCGCTTGCGCATGGCCATGGCTTGCTCCAAGATCGTCAGTGAACGGCAGCGCCATGGGAAGCGTCGATTTCGACTCGATCTCTCAAACGGGATGCGCATCGCTGCGCTCACCACTGTCGCCGACGATTCCCGGACCAGGCTCAATAACGGGCTCACCCAGCAGCGAGGCCAATCGCCGCGAGCTCGCACCAATGGGTTATCGGTCATCTCGGCGCTGCCGTTCCCCTTTATAGTCGTTTCTTCGCGAACGCCGGGCACAGGCTTGGGCTTGGGCTTGGGAAGCTCAATAGCTTCAGCTTCGCAAAACAAGTCGGCGATTGGTACGTGGAATGTAATCCGTCTCACCAAGATTCGGGCCTGAGTGCTTGCCGCAAGCCAACTATTTTGTGGCCGCGATCAAGGCTACGCCGATCAATAGCGGAGATCGCGCATCCCTCACCTTCTGGGATCCAATAACTGCTTGCAGAGTGGGCGGCCCTGCCCTAGCAGTCGGGCCGGCAGCGCAAGCAACAGCGCGACCGCTCCCACTGCCAGCAGCGCGGCGAGCAGGTCGAACGCGAGGTAAAGGTCCCCGGTGCGGGTCTTGATCGCGCCCACCGCGATCGGGCTGAGCAAGGCCGCCACGCCTCCCAGGCTGCTGACAAAGGCGATGCCGGCGGGGGCCTGCGTGCCGCCAAGGTAGGCCGGCGGAATCGTCCAGAACACTGGCAGCGCGGCCAGGGATGCGGCAGCGCCGACGGTCATGCAGATGACTGACGGCAACAATTCACCACGCAGGACGCCCATCAGCAGGAAGCTGGCGGCCGCTACGAGGAGGCAGCCCGCCACGTGCCAACGCCGTTCGAGGTGGCGGTCCGAACTGCGCGCCAGCAGGTGCATCGTGACCAGCCCGAGTACATAGGGCAAGGTGGAGATCCAGCCGATGTGCGCCACCCGCGCTTCACCGAAGCCCTGGATCAGGGTAGGCATCCAGTAGGCGATGGTGTTGGTGCAGGCATAGATCGAGAGGAAGATCAGGCCGATGACGTAGACACGCGGATCCATGAGCAAGGCTTTGATCCCGCCGTGCTGTTGTGCGTGGACCTCCTTGCCAAGGTCGCTGGCGAGCAGCGTTTTCTCTGCCGGACTGAGCCACGCCGCCCGCCCCGGGCCGTCGTCGAGGAAGCGATACGCGACGAGACCCAGCAGCATCGCCGGGACGCCTTCCACCACAAACAGCGCCTGCCAGTCGCGCAGCCCCATCCATCCGTCCAGATGCAGCATGATCGCCGCGGCGAGCGGGCCGCTGATCATCCCGGCGAAGGTGCCGGACATCAAAAACAGCGAGGTGATTCGCCCGCGGCGCTGCGCCGGGAACCAGTAGGTCAGGTAGAGGATGACGCCCGGGAAGAAGCCGGCCTCGGCCACGCCGAGCAGGAAGCGCGCGACGTAGAGCGCCTCGGGCGAATTGACCTGGCTCGTGGCGATGGTCGCGAGGCCCCACAGCAGCATGATGCGCGTGATGGTCAGGCGCGCACCGATCTTCTGCATATAGAGGTTGCTCGGCACCTCGAACAGGATGTACCCGGCGAAGAAGGCCGCCGCGCCGATGCCATAAGCAGCGTCCGAGAGACCAAGGTCGCTGGCCATGCGCAGCTTGGCGAACGAGATGTTGATGCGGTCGATGGTGTTCAGCACATAGGCGGCGAACAGAAACGGCAGCAGCCGCCACATGATCTTGCGATAGACGGCGGCAAGCGAGTCGGCATCCTGCGCCAGCGTTGCGGCGTTGCCTGTAGCGAGTGGTTGCACTGCGTACTCCTGGAACTTACGGGTGGGGCCGGCAGAGCCGGCCCCGGGGGTCAGGCTGCGGTTTCCCGTATCGCGCGGTCGAGCATCGGCACCGCGAGCTCGCATGCCTCGATGCCTTGCAGGCTGACGATCTTCAGCACTGCCAGGATCTGGGCGCGCGTGGCACCGAGACGGAGGGCTGCTTCGATATGCCGTTGGGTGCCATGGCCGTACATGTGGGTAATCGCGGCATCGCCGGCGATGCAGAGGAATTCGATCCACAGCGGCGGCAGGATGTGGTCCTGCCACAGGCCGAAGCCCATCGACAGGAATTTCTCCAGGTATTGCGGATCCCAGCGGTACATCGTTTCCCACAGCGGATTGAACATGCCATTGGCACGCACCGCGTCGCACACCGGCGTCGCGCCTGGCGCCACAGGCTCGTCGGGGATGCCGGCGCGCGCCAGTTCCTCGGCCAGCGCCGGCACGCCGACCGCGCAGGCATGGATGCCGACCACGCTGGCAAGCTTGAAGACTTCCAGTATTTCGGCGCGGGTGGCGCCCAGGCGGATGGCCTCGCGCACGTGGCGGGACACGCCCGGCTTGTACAGGTGCGTGGCGGTGACATCGATGTTCAGGCGGATCAGCGCGACCAGCTTGGGGTCGAGCACGCTTTCGGCCTGCGCATCGCGCGCAAGCGCGACCCAGGTGGCGATCCACTTGGGATCCCATTCGGTCAGCGGATCGAGTTCGCTGCCGAGCACGCCGGCGTCGCGCAAGGCCTTGTAATGGGGAAAGAGGTTGTGTTGCATGGCTGTCGAAGTCTGTTGGCGGGCTCAGATCACCGAGCCGCCGTTGGGGCTGATGACCTGGCCTACCAGGTAGTGTTCGTCGCTGGCGAGGTGCAGCACCGTTGCTGCGTACTCCTCCACGGTGCCGAAGCGGCCCGCCGGGCAGCCTTGCCAGAGCTGGTTGCGGCCGTCTTCGCCGATCTTTTCCAGGTATTCGTTGAAGGCGGGCGTCGCAACCCCGCCGGGTGCCATCGCGTTGACGTAGATGCTTGCCCCGGCCACTTCCAGCGCCACGGAGCGGGTGAAGGCGACCACGGCGCCCTTGGTGGCGCTGTAGTGCGGGCTGTGCGCGCTCCTTGACGAGATTCCGGCGATCGAGGCGATATTGATGATGCGCCCGTAGCGTTGTGGTTGCATCAACCGGAGCGCCTCGCGGGTGCAGTAGAACGTGCCATGCACGTTGACGTCCCAGTAGCGTAGCCATTCCTCGTCGGTGATTTCACTGGTGAAGCCGAGCGAAGCGCGCGGTACCGGTGTCTGCATGTACGCGTAGAGCTGGTTGCGGCGCTCGGTGTCCACCGGACGGTTGGGCGTCAGCGCGGCGTTGTTGACGAGGATATGCACCGTGCCGAAGGTCTCGCGCGCCTGCGCGAACATGTCGGCCACTTGCTGGCTCGACGACACGTCGCAAACGACGGACAGGCAGCGGCGGCCTTCAGCGAGCACCGCTTCGCGCGCGGCGGCAAGCGATGCCGGGCTGATGTCGCAGATCACCAGGTCGGCGCCTGCGCGCGCCAGCGCCACGGCGATGCCCTGGCCCAGGCCGGGCCCGACGCCCGTGACGAGGGCGATTTTGTTGGTCAGTTTCATGATCGGTTGCGGGAGGCTGTTCAGAAGCCACCGGCGCGCGCGGCCGGAGCATCGCGCGCACCGTGGCGGATGGCCGCGCTCAGACGCTGCCCGGCACCGTGAAGCCACGCTGGCCCGGCTTGCGGTTCGGCGCCATGCCGAGCTGGCGGATGGTTTCGTCGGCGCTGTCGTACCACTCGTTGATCTTGTAGATGCGGCGGGCTTCCTTGCCGTTGGCGACGTCGCGGCCAAGCTCGCGCGCCAGGCGCACGGTCTGCTCGATCTGCTGCACCGAGGTCATGCGTTCGCCCTTGCGGCCCCACAGGTTGTCCTCGATGCCCACGCGGACATGCAGGCCCAGCGCGATCGCCATGGCGTTCATCGGCAGCACCGCGCGCATGGCGCTTTCGATCGTCAGCACGGCGCCGTCCGGCGTGCGGCGCGCGAACTCGATCATGTCGGCCGGGTGCAGGCCGGCCGCGCCGCCGCCGATGGCGACGTAGTTCAGGATCAGCGGGCCGCGATACAGGCCCTTGCGGATCAGGCGCTCGACCGTCTCAAGCTGCGCCACGTGGCCGAGCATGAAATGCGGCTGGACCCCGGCCTTGGTCAGGCGCTCCAGGTGTTCGATGAAGAACGACGGCTTGGAGTCGACCACCATCTCGCTGTACGCCTTGAAGTATTCCGGCTTTTCGAGAATGGTGCCCTGGACGTCGTCGGCGGTCAGCATCCAATCCACCCAAGATAAGCCGTCAAATAGAATCGCAATTTGCCACGCGCACGCTTGACAGATGACGAGGTTCGAGCGGCCGCCGCCCTGCTTGCGCTGGCTGTTTAGCGCAAGCAGGGCGGCGGCCAATAGAGGATCGTTTCTCGATCTTCGCTTGGCTCTCATGCCCCTGTCCGATCTGTTCGCTACGCTTACCCAATATCTGCACACCAAGGTCTTTCACGATCTTGCCCGTCATCCCGAATATCCAGCCGCATTCACCCGTCAGCGCAAGCTCACCCTGCCCACACTGATCGCGTTCATGCTTGGCAACTTGCGCATGGGCGTTCAAGCCGAACTCGATCAATTCTTCGCCGCGCTCGCCCGCCAAAACACCTTGTGCCGGCGAGTCAGTGAACAAGCCTTCGCCCAGGCTCGCAGCAAACTCAGCGGCGATGTCTTTGCTCACCTCAATGACTGGCTGCTTCAGCAGGTGTCCAACCATTTGCCGCGCTGGCATGGCTTTCGGCTGGTCGCAGCCGACGCCTCGCACCTGCGTTTTGCCATCCGCCACAGCCATCTGCCTCGAGCCGCCACCCGTGATCAACTCGCTTTCGGCCTGTACCTCCCCGGGGCCGAGATGATGCTCGCCGCCTCACTGCACAGCGTGCTCGAGAACGAACGCCAGATCCTGTTCGAGCATCTGGACCGCCTGCAATCCGACGACTTGCTGTTGCTCGACCGCGGCTACCCGGCCCGCTGGCTGGTAGCCGTACTCAACCAACGAAACATCCCTTTCTGCATGCGCGCCGACGGTAGCGGCTTTGCTGCCCTGCGGGACTTCGTCCGCTCCGGCCGCGCCGAGACCGTCGTCACGCTCCCGGCTCCAGCCCGCAATGACGCGCGCGACTATGAATGTGCGTCCGTCCCGCAGACCGTCCGGCTCATCCGGCAGATCTCGCCAGCCGCCAAGGTTCGCGTGCTCATCACCAATCTGCTCGACAGGCACCGCCATCCGGCTGCCACCTTCCGCGATCTCTATCACCAGCGCTGGCGTCTCGAGGAGGCCTTCAAACGCCTCAAACACCGCATGGCACTCGAACACCTGTCCGGCCTCTCACAGTTGGCCGCCAGGCAGGACTTCGGAGCCAAAGTCCTGTGCGATAACCTGCACGCCCTGTGCTGTCTTGCGGCCGCGCAGGAACATGACATTGACTCGGATCATCGGATCAACCGTGCCTACGCCATCACCGCCCTTAAACGTGTCCTGCCTGCACTGCTGCTCGGCCTGCGCTGGGCCAAGGCTGCCCTGAACGAGACCTTGACCTTGATCGCAACACGTCTCCAGCGCGTGCGACCAGATCGCGCCAAGCCCCGTCCACCACGCCACAAGCCTCATCGACATGCCGCTTATAAGGCTTGTTGATGCTGCTTATCTTGGGTGGATTGGGTCAGCATCTCGCAGATATTCATCTGGCTGGTGTTGATCGCGATCGTGACCTGGTCGGGCTTGGGGTCCAGTTCTGCCAGCATGTGGCGCGTGTCGTAGTCCAGCCACTCGGCGGCCTTGCCTTCGCCTTCGGGGGCGAACGAGATCGAGCCACCAACCTGCAGCACCATGTCAGGCACGGCTTCGCGCAGGCGCGCCAGCATCTCGTTGAACATCGACATGCGCTTGGAACCCTTGCCATCCGCCTCGCGCACATGCACGTGCAGCACCGTGGCGCCGGCGTAGTAGCAATCGACGGCTTTCTGGATCTGGGCATCCATGCTCACCGGGATGTCATCCGAGTCGGAGGGCAGCCACTGCGGGCCGTAGGGCGCGACCTGGATCACCAGTTTTTCCTGGCTTTCGGGAAGCAGGCTGTCGTCGAGAAAATGCATGGATGGTCTCCTGATGGTGAAGCCCTTTGCTGGGGCGGTACAGGTATTCTGGACGGCGGCCGGACGCTGCGTTTATCCGCTTGTCACTATTTCATGTAGCTTTGTCACATCTGGTGAAAACCCGAAGCAGGGCCGCCGCCCACGGCTCACATTCGCTGCGCGAGTGAACGGCGACAGTGGCAACGCGCGGCTGACATTACCAATCGCTTATTCCTTCAAGGTTTTATTTCATTAGTTTTCGGGAGTGAGTCGTGCGCACAATGCCGATGCCCATACATCTGGGATAACCAGGCATTCAGAGAACGGCGTGGGCCCAAGGAGACAATATGAAATCAAGACTGACATGCCGCGGCACGCGCGCATGGCATCTCGCAGTACTGACCGCCACCGCGCTTGCAGCCGCCCCCGTACTCGCGCAGGGTAGCTGGCCATCGCGCCCGATCCGCATGGTGGTGCCAAGTCCCGGCGGCAGCGGGCCGGACGTGCTGGCGCGCGTCTTCGCGGAGCAGATTTCGCAGTCGCTGAAGCAGCCGGTGGTGGTCGACAACAAGCCCGGCGCAAACGGGCAACTGTCGGTTGATGCTGTCGTGCGCGCCCAGCCCGATGGCTATACGGTGCTGTTGGCGAGCGCCTCGGCCACCGTGATGAACCAGGCGATCCAGCCCAAGCTGCCGTTCAATATCGTCGATGACCTCATCCCGGTCGCGCAGATTGGCTCGGGCGGCGTGCTGCTGGTGGTCGCGCCGGACTTTCCCGCGAAGGATATGAAAGCGTTCGTGGAAACGGTCAAGGCGCGTCCGGGCAAGTATGACTACGGTACCTGGGGTATCGGCTCGGGCGGGCACCTGGCCATGGCGCAACTGCGAACGCTGACGGGTGTCGACCTGACCCACGTTCCCTACAAGGGGGTGCCGCCGATCCTGACGGACATGCAGGGTGGCGTGCTGAAGATCGCCTTCGTCGACATCACTACTGCGGTGCCGCTGGTGAAGAGCGGCAAGATTCGCCCGCTGGGCATCACCGGCAAGCATCGGGCGCCTGCTTTTCCTGATGTGCCGACCATGGCCGAGCAAGGCTTCCCGATGACCAACGAGGGCTGGTACGGGCTGTTTGTGCCGAAGGGCACCCCGCGCGAGATCATCGTGACGCTGAACAAGGAGATCAACAAGGCGCTGCGCTCGCCGGCGCTGAGTACGCGCTTCCAGCAACTCAACATGATGGCCGATCCGCCCCTCACCACACCAGACGAGTTCGCGCGCACTGTGCGCAATGACTATGCTGCCTGGGCCAATGTGGTGAAAGTGAACGACATCAAGCCGGAATAGGCATATTGCCTGGCCGTGGCTGCAGTGACCTCCATCAGCCGGCCGCGGCCAGTTCCGAGCAATGCTGGAATAGTTCGATGGCGGGGGATGGTGCCTTGCCGGCCAGCGTAAAGGTGGACACAGGCAGCAGGACGCCCGGTATCTCCAGCGGCAGGATATGGGCAAGGCCACGTGCCTCATAAGTGCGGGCAAGGCGCCCTGTCACGATGGCCACTGCCTGCATCGCCTCCAGCAAGCCCAGCACCAGGCCCGCCGATACGGATTCCACATGGTTGGCAGGCACGTCCGCCTTCAGGCGTCGCAGCGCCGCGTCAAGACTCTGCCGCAGCCGCGCGGTGCGCGGCGGGACCACCCATGGATACGCCGCCAGGTCACTCCACCCGAGCGGCGTATATGCCGCCAGAGGATGCCCCGGATGGACCACCACGCGCAGCACCTCCTCATAAAGATGACGCTGCTCGATATCCCCGGCCGTGGCCCGCTCCGATAGCGCGCCCAGCACGATGTCCAGCCGACCCGTGCGCAACTGGCCCATCAGCACGTCCATCGGCGCTTCGTACACCGCGATATTCAGGGTCGGCATTCGCGCCTTCGCCAGCGCAATGATCCGCGGCGCGAGCGCCAGCGTCGACCCCGGCATGGCGCCGACGGCGATGGACGCGCACGCCCCCTGGCCCAGTGCCAGCAGTTCATCGCCGGCGCGGTCCAGTTCGTCCAGGATGGACTGCGCATAACGGACAAAGACCATGCCGTGCGGCGTGGGTTCGATGCCGCGGGGCAGGCGGATAAACAAGGGGTAGCCCAGGCCGTTCTCGACCTCGGTCAGTGCCTTCGAAACCGCCGGCTGCGTAATGTTCAACGCGTTCGCGACACGCGCGACCTGCCGGTACTCCTCCAGTGCTATTACCAGACGGAGATGGCGCAGCTTCAGCCCTGTGCGGAGGAAACCGATCGCATCCATGGTGGAAACCCTAGAAATAAAGCCGAAGATTGCTACATGGCGGTTGATGGCGCCGAATTTCGCATCGAGATATTACCTTTTGGTTTGGTCAGGCGCATCAATTTTCATTAGTCATGCGCGCGCTCCCTTCGCACAATGGCTTCACCGGCCAGGCAATGGCTGAGACAACAAGGAGACAGCGATGGAAGCAGCGCAAAACGAATCGGCACAGGCGGCGGATACGCCGGCGGCGTGGGATGCCCGGCAGATCGCCGCCAGGGAGGATGAATGGGTCGTGTGGCTGACCGCGGACGATATCGCACAACTCGACGCAGCGCTGGCCCACACCAGGTCGCTGGGCCTGGCCGTGCCCGCCATCACCAAGGCGACGTTCCCGCTGGGTAGTCTCGCGGCGAAGCTGGAAGACCTGCGCCATCGCCTCGAGCACGGGCTTGGCGTGGTGCTGTTGCGAGGACTGCCGGTTGAGCGATATTCCAAGATGGACGCGGGCACGATCTACTGGGGCATCGGCATGCACCTGGGCCGCGCGGTCGCGCAGAACGCGTTTGGCGACGTGCTTGGCCATGTCTGGGACCTCGGCAAGGACCCGAAGGAGGACATGACGGCGCGCGGCTACCAGTCCAGGCATCGCTTGCCCTTCCATACCGACGGCGCCGACGTGGTCGGCCTGCTGTGCCTGCGCACGGCCCGGCGCGGCGGCCTGAGCAGCATTGCAAGCTCCATGGCCATCCACAATGCCATGCTGCGGGAGCATCCCGAGCTGATGGCGCGGTTGTATGAACCCTTTGCCTTCGATCGCCGGCATGAAGAAGCGCCAGGGCAGGCGCCATTCACCATGACCCACGTCTTCACGTGGCACAACGGCCGGCTCTTCAATCGCTATATCCGCAGTTTCATCAATACCGCGCAGCGCTTCCCGGACGCGCCGCGGCTGGCCCCGGAAGACATTGCCGCGCTCGACAAGTTCGACGAATACACGCAGGACCCGCGCTTTCGCATCGACATGGAACTGGCCCCCGGCGACATGCAGTTCCTGAACAACTACGTCATCCTGCACTCGCGCACCAGTTATGAGGATTACGCCGAGCTCGACCGCAAGCGCCACCTGCTGCGGCTGTGGCTGTTCACGCCGGGTTTGGCCGACGTCCCGGAAAGCTTCCGCCTGCGCTACCTGCTGACTGATGCGTGGGCAAAGAACCCGCGTCCGCCGATCTATGACGTGAACCAGATCATGGGCGTGACCACGCATTGATGCGTCCGACGCACGCTACCTCTCCAGATACAAGACCAAGGAACACCGCCACTATGAAATCCCTTCACGGAAAGACCGCCTGGATCACCGGAGGCTCAAGCGGTATCGGCCGCGCCTGCGCACTGTCGCTGTGGCAAGCCGGTGCCACGGTCGTGATCTCCGCGCGCAGCGAAGCGGCGATCGCCGGCCTGGTCGCCGAGTTTGGCAATGAACGCGTCATCGCGCTGCCGCTGGACGTGGCGGACCGCGAGGCGGTGGCCGCCGCCGGCCGGCAACTGCAGGAGCGCATCGGCGCCGTCGACATCCTGGTCAACGCCGCCGGCATCAATGTGGTCAACCGCAAGATGTCCCGGCTCACGCCGGCAGACTGGGACCAGGTCATCGACATCAACCTCAACGGCGCGTTCTATTGCATGCACGCAGTGTTGCCGGGCATGCGCGATAAAGGCGACGGCACCATTATCAATATCTCGTCGTGGGCGGGACGCTATGCCTCGGCGCTGACCGGTGCCGCCTATGGCGCCAGCAAGCACGCCATGGCAGCGATGACCATATCGGTGGCCATGGAGGAGTGCGCCACCGGCATCCGCGCCTGCGCCATCTATCCCGGCGAAACCGCCACGCCGATCCTGGTCAACCGGCCGACGCCGCCGTCCGCGGAAGATCTCGCGCGCATGCTGCAGCCGGAAGACGTGGCTGCCGCGGTGGAATTCGTGGTGTCCCTGCCGGCGCGCGCCACCGTGAATGAGCTGGTCATCAGTCCTACCTGGAACCGCGCCTTCCTCGGCTTTCAGCCGCCTCCGAAGCGCGGCTGAGAAAGTCGGCGACGGACACTGCCGCGGCCCGGCATCGATATCCGCTGGGCCGTGGCGCGCCGCCATTGCATGGCAAGACAACTCCGGAAGCAACGACCATGAACCGACGCAAATGGCTGCAGGACCTGATCCCGGCCACCATCGCGCTGTCCCTCTCACCGCAGGTGTTTGCCCAGCCCCCGGCGCCCTCCGCCTGGCCTTCACGGCCGCTGCGCATGATCGTGCCGGGCGGCGCGGGCTCTGGCACCGACCTCATCGCCAGGGTGTGTGCCGAGCCGCTCTCCAGGGCGCTGCGGCAACCGGTGGTGGTGGAAAACCGGCCCGGCGCCAACGGCATCGTCGGCAATAACATGGCCGCCAAGGCGGCACCGGATGGCTACACCATCCTGTTCAGCAACGCCTCTGCGATCGCGATCAACGCGGCGTTGCGTGACGCCATGCCGTACGACACCGTCAAGGACCTGGCGCCGGTGATCCAGATCAGCGCGGGCGGCGTGCTGCTGGTGGCGGCGGCGGATACCCCGGTGCGCGACCTTGCCAGCTTCGTGGAATACGTCCGGGCCCATCCCAATATTGCCTACGGCACCTGGGGTGTCGGCTCGACCGGTCACCTGGCGATGGAAGCCATTGCGCGGGCACGCGATCTGCGGATGCGGCATATCCCGTACAAGACCATGGGGCAACTGCTCACCGACTTGCAAGGCGGCGTGGTCAGGATTGCCTTCGTGGACGCACGCTCGCCGCTGTCGCTGATCCAGGCCGGCAAGCTGGTCCCGCTGGCGATGACCGGCACGCGTCGCTCGCCGATGCTGCCGGAGGTCAGGACGCTGAAGCAGCAGGGATTCGATCTCGACCTCGACGGGTGGTATGGCGTGTTCGTGCCCGCGCACACGCCTGCTGACATCGTGCTGCGGCTCAATGAGGAGATCGCGAGGATCATGGTGGCGCCGGCGCTGCAGTCCAGCTTCGTCCAGCAAGGGCTGCTGTGGGTCGAGAAGAACTCGCCGGAGCAGTTTGCGCGGGTGATCCAGAACGACATCCGGTCGTGGAAATCGCTGGCGGTGACCGCTCAGATCAAGGCTGACTGAGAAAAAACAAACTGATCATGGATAAGACATCCCCAGTGCCGACTACCGGCAAGATCTCCGTTTCGTTGTCGGAGATTCCGAATCGCGCAGCCAAACGAATCTTCCATGGCGGACGATGCGTCGCCTTGTTCAGGGTGGACGACAAGATCTATGCGTTGGAGGACTCGTGCCCGCATGCTGGCGCCTCGATCGCGAACGGGAGGGTGGAGAGGGGCGCTGTTCGTTGCCCCGCTCATGGTATGCGCTTCGATCTGGCTACCGGGGGCATGCCCGGAAATCCGGATTTCAAGATCAAGGTATTCCGGACCGCGCTTGCTGGTGACACCGTGACGGTGGAACTTGGAGCGCAGGAATCCATGCCATGACGGCCACAGCCCGCGTTGGCATATACGCTGACCGGGAAGGTGCGCCTCCGCCATCGAAGGGCGATGCGCGGTCGCGTATCAGGTGCGGCGCACCGTCAGGGTAGGTCGCCGGCGCTGACCGGTGCGCAGCTTGCCGGGCGACACGCCGTGCCATCGCAGGAATGCCTTGTTGAATCCCGCCTGCGACCTGAATCCCAGCACGCGCGCGATATCGCCCAGCGGCATGTCGCTGCTTGTCAGCAGCCGCTGGGCAAGCGCGTCGCGCTCCTCGTCGAGCAACAGGGCGAAGGATGTGCCGTGGTCCTGCAGGTGGCGGTGCAGTGTGAAGCGATGGACGGCAAACAGCGATGCCAGCCGTGGCGCCGTGCATTCGCCCAGCAGCATCAGGTCCCGTATCGCCTGGCGGACCTGGCCGAGGAAATCCGGCCTGACGTGGGATTCCAACTCGCCCAGGTAGCGGACGACGGACGACTCCAACGCCTTGTCCGTCGCGCCGCAGTGCGCGTCGAGCGTGTCGGCCGGGAAGAGAAACTCGTCGCGGGGCTGGTCGAACAGGACATGCGTCTTGAAGTGTGCCGTGTATGGCCCGATACGCGGCGGCGACGGGCGGGACAGGTGAACGGCGGCCGGTGCCCATGACTTCCCAAGCAGCATCCGAAACATTTGCACATTGGCCGCCAGGTACGCGCTGACGAGGTCGTCGCGCCCGGCAAGTACGCCAGCAATCTCTACCGAGAACGAGGCGAATCCCTCGCGCGTGGTGAGCGCAGTATCGATGCCTCGATACCAGATGCGGCCATAGCGAAGAATGCCATCGGCCGCGTCTTGCAGTGTGCGTGACGACAGGATCAGCAGGCGCAACGGTCCGGCGTTTTCCATATTGGCGCGAGCGCCGACCAGTATGCCGAGGTGCGGGCAGGCGGCCGCTTCGGCGGCGTCCGCGAGGATGCGGGCGCATACCGATAATGCTACCGGGGCCATGGGCTCTTCCAGCGCGGCCGGCGTCACGCCATGGCGCTTGAGAATCGGCCAGGGCGCCGCGCCGATTGCCTCCAGTGCCTCGACCACCCGCGCGAGCGTGCCAATGGGGACGGAGCGAGCGTCGAGCTTCATGCGTTCAGGGTTTTCACCGGCTGTGACAACGGTATTTGATAGTGTGACTATAGGATAAACGAAACGCAGGCGCGCCGTTCAGACGTGATCAAGTCCGGCGGAGAGTGGGTCTCACCGCTGGAGATCGAGAGCCTGATCTCGCGGCACCCGGCGGTGGCTGAAGTGGCTGTCATCGGCATCAAGGACGAGAAGTGGGGCGAACGCCCGGCGGCACTGGTCGTGCTCAAGCCAGACGCAAAGCCGGTCACGGACGAGGAGATCCGCCGTCATACCCTTGGCTTCAGTGAATCGGGCCAGATTTCCCGGTACGCCGTGGCTTAGGTCATTCGCTTCGTCGATGCGCTGCCCAAGACAAGTACTGGCAAGAACAACAAGAAGGTGATGCGCGAACAGTTTGCCACGTTGGGCGCATGACAACGATCGTCGCATAGAGAACTTGGATACGGCGCTGCCGGAGATTGCAGCGCCCATTTCAGACAGAACAAAAGAGTTGAGTTCGCTTCTGAAGCACTCCTGCACTTTCTGGGATCCAATGACCGATTTGCAGGTCGGATGCGACATCGAAGGTCCGGCCGCGAATTGGGCGAAAGTCGGCTCGTGGCCGGAAGCGGAAGTCCGCATGCGAGCACTGATAGTTCATCGGCCATGTGTTGAGGCGGGTGACCATCCGTCTGAACGCCACGCTTGTCGAGCGCTTCCACCTTCGCCATCGTTTCGCGCACACCCATGCCCGGCAGCAGCACCGCGATTCCTTTCCGCTGACCTTGGGGCCGCGAGGTCCAACCAACGGAGATTCTCGCGGCAGATCCGGGCCATAGCCACCGGCATGCGGTCCCTGGCCCTGTTCCCGTGCTTCCAGGTATCGTGATGCGACCGGAAGCGGGCGATGTCGAGGATCGGCAGCGACAGCGGTTGGGAAGAGGGGTTATGGCGCTCACCTGTCCTAGACTGACAAAGACAGTTGCCGCTGAAGCCGAAAGTCAGTGCCTTTTCGTCACCGGCTGGGCCGCCGACGCTATTTCGAACCGTTGGAACTGGCGGCGAGGAGCGAATTGACGATGTTGAGAATCAAAGTCTTATTGCTCCCTGCGTCTTTGTTACTCATCCTCACACTGGGCGGCTGCAGCGACGGCGCATCGAACACGATCGCGCCGCCCGCCGGGCTCACATACCGGGGACGCGGCGGTGGTCTATGTCGTGAATGAGCCCATCGTGCCCGACACACCAAGTAGCAGCGGAGGTGCCATCACGCAGGAAAGCGTGCAGCCGCCCTTGCCTGCGGGACTGCATCTCGATCCCGTGACCGGCGTGATCAGCGGCACGGCTGGGGTCGCCACGGCCGCCGCGCTCTACACAGTTACCGGCAGCAATGCTGCGGGCAGTGATACGGCGGAACTACGCATCGAAGTGCAGATGCAGGAGATGCCGCCGACGGGCCTGCAATACACCACGCCGAATCCGGTCTATGTAGTCGGCACGCCTATCGCCGTCGACATCCCGCAAAGCGCCGGCGGCCTGATTACCTCCTACACGATCTCACCTGCCTTGCCTCCTGGCCTGAGCCTGAATACCGGGTCAGGCGCGATTACCGGCACGCCGCGCAACCCCCCAAGGGCAGGTCGCCTATACCGTCAGGGGTAGCAATGGCGCCGGCTTCATCTCCGCGCAGGTATTGATTTCGATCGCGGCTGCCAGTTTCTGGGGACCGGCGGACAATTTGGCGATCGCGCGAAGCGACCACACGGCGACGCTGCTGCCGAACGGCAAGTTGCTGGTCGCGGGCGGAGCCAATAACTCCGGCCGGCCCAATGCCACCGGCAAGCCCCTGGCCACGGCCAAACTCTATGACCCGGCCACGGGCCGATGGGCAGCCACCGGCGCCATGGCCACGCCACGCGAGTTCTGCCCGGCCACCCTTCTGGCAAACGGCAAGGTGCTGGTCGCCGGGGGCTACGATGGCCTGCTCGGCACCGCGACGGCAGAACTGTACGACCCGGCCGGCGGTACCTGGTCAGGCACCGGCAGCATGGGCCCCGTGCGGCAAAACCACACGGCCACGCTGCTGCCGGACGGCAAGGTGCTGGTTGCGGGTGGCAACCCCGGCGGAGCCACGGCCGAACTGTACGATCCGACCACCGGCACCTGGTCACCCACAGGCAACATGGCGCGGGTGCATGCTGCCGGTGTCGCCGTCCCGCTCCCCGACGGGCGGGTATTGGTGGTGGCGGGTACCAGCGCCGCCGTGGCGGAGTTGTACGACCCGGCCACCGGTACTTGGTCGGACGCGGGGACGATGACGACGCCAAGGTTCTTCCTGACGGCTACCCTGCTGGCCAACGGCAAGGTGCTGGCCGTCGGCGGCAGGGATGCTCGCAACCGCGAGCAATCCACTGCCGAGTTGTTTGACCCGGGCAGCCGCACCTGGCAGGCGACGGGCAGCATGGAAACGGCGCGTGCCTTCCACACTGCCACCTTGCTGGCGATCGGCGACATATTGGTGGCAGGAGGATTTGTCAGCACTGCCACCGCGGAACGGTACAACCCGGCCAATGGTACCTGGACAAGTGTTGACAGCATGACGGGGCCACGCCTGAGTCACACGGCGACGCTGCTGAATAGTGGTGTGGTACTCGTTGTGGGGGGGCAGGGATATCCATGGCAGAAATGGCCGCAACAGTTACTTGGCGTCCGCAGAACTGTTTCACTAACGCCATGACTCGTAGGAGGCAAGCCATCTTTGCCGTAGGCGGTGTGGTGGCAGATTTGTACGAGCAGAAACCCGCTCAAGGCAGCATGCGGCAGCGGTCCCGGCATCCTATGTGGGCGAAAATGCTGGGAGCGCTGAAGATGAGGAACGAGGTCTCAATTCTTGATTCGCCAATCTGCGGGGCGAGACCGGCTCTCTAGACAAGCCCTTCTATGAGGGCAAGGATGTCAACCCCCGTTCAGTATTGGATTTCATGTAGTTGTCATGTCGGGCTCGATATGTCTTTCCTTGCAAGCCATTAGCTTTCCTTCGCGGACTGACGCGGCGGGCGAAGCCGGAGGTCGGGGTGCTCAATGACGGGCTGTTGCCCGGCTACCTTCTATCCGTGCCGGCGCGGAGCCGGGCACCACATACCACATGCGCAAAGCGCTGGGACCACCCCTGTTACCTGCGCGCCCCATCTCTAACGACGGCTACCCGCGGGGAGTAGCCCGGCTTGTCTACGGGCGCGCTGACCTGCTATTCGTTACCGCGTTGCTGTCCACACTTAGGTCGGCATCACGTCGCTACTGGTTTGAGGCTTGCGCCGGGGGGAATCTCGCCGTACTCGAGATAGCGCCACAGGGCAATGGCCAATCGACGGGCAAGTGCGACGATACCGACGCGCCGCATGCGCTTGCTGCCTGGGGCGAAGCGCTCATTGAACCATTGCGTGAGCTGACTCGTTGGCTGGTGGCGTCGCCAGCTCCATGCCAGTTCAATCATCAGCCAGCGCGCTCGTTTGTTGCCGGCCTTACTGATGCCTTGCTCGACCTCACTTTCGCCACTGCTGTAGGGCGTCGGCGCCAGTCCCAGGCAACCTGCGACTTCGCGCCGATTGTGAAAGCGCCGCCAGCCAAACAGTTCCTTGACCAGGAGCCAGGAGCTGCCCATGCCGATACCGCTGAGCCGCGCGAGCAGCGCGATGGCTGGCTGCGTGCTGCTGAGCTTCACCGCCTTGTGCTGCTGGGCTTCGATTGTCTTGATTTGCGCTTTCACCAGCGCCAGTCGCACGACTTCACGCTCGATCTCGGCACGCAAGCCAGGGGGAAGTTGTGAACCATGATCGCTCCACCACTGCTGCCAGGACCGGTCACCGATGTGGGCGACCCGCAGGTTGTGCAATACCAGCAGCGAACGAACACGGTTGCTGTGGGCCGTACGTTCCTGTTTGAGCCGACCGAGCTCGCGGTGCAAACGCCGTTCATCTTCCTGCTCTTCAGTTGGTACCCGTGCGACTGCCCACACCCGCCGCTCGCCGGCGTGGTAGCGCATCAACATGGAGAGCAGCTTGTCGCCGTCGAGCCGGTCGGTCTTGGCACGCCGGGTACGACGGTTGACTTCGATGCTTGCCGAATCCACCACTAGGTTATGGATTCCTTGCTCGGCCAACCAGCGGTGCAGCCAGAAGCCGTCGCGCCCAGCTTCGTAGCAACTGCGCACCGGTGCTTGCGGCGCCAGGCCGCAGCGTGCCTTGGCTTTGGCGATCACTTGCAGGACTGCATTCAGATCGCCAGCCACCAGGGTATGCCGGCTCGGTCCGTGCACGCTGTCCCCGAACGACAGCTTCCAAGTGTTCTCGCCCAGTTCGAAAGCCATGTACAGCCAGCCGGTGATTGGCGTATTCTGCCCATGAAGGGCTGTGTCAGGCGCGTCCATTT
This sequence comes from Cupriavidus sp. DF5525, assembly GCF_040149425.2. Classification (NCBI taxonomy): domain Bacteria; kingdom Pseudomonadati; phylum Pseudomonadota; class Betaproteobacteria; order Burkholderiales; family Burkholderiaceae; genus Cupriavidus; species Cupriavidus sp. DF5525. Next base: position 130,808 of record NZ_CP168267.1, read on the forward strand.
GCGTGTCTCCTTTCGAGAAACGAGAGTGCGAATCTTCGTTTTACTCCAGGAGTTGCCTCCGCGGCCCCTTCATAGGCAGTATGACTTCCCGTGCTGCAGAGGCTGGCCCGCCGCGAGGAATCAAACGCGGGTTAGCATTGCTGCCAGAGCCGCACGGTGCGGACAGGGCCGCACCCGGCGATTTCCAGCGCGGAGGCCAGCATGGAAAACGATAGCACGTTGTATGTAGGGCTGGACGTTCACAAGGACTCAATCACGGTCGCCTACGCACTCGGCACGGGCGAGGTCGAACTGCTTGGCAAGATCGGTACCTCGAAGGCCGATATCGATCGCCTGTGCAAACGCCTGCAGTCTAAAGCGCGGCGGATCCGAATCGTCTACGAGGCAGGCCCATGCGGATATGGCCTTTACAGACAGCTTGCAGGGAAGGGATTCGAGTGCATGGTATGCGCGCCGTCGCTAATCCCGAAGAAACCCGGCGAGCGCGTCAAGACCGATCGGCGCGATGCGGTCAAGCTCGTGCGTTCGTTGCGTGCAGGGGACCTGTCGGCGGTGTACGTGCCCAGCATCGAGGACGAAGCATTCCGTGATCTGGCACGCGCGTGGGTCAGCGCCAAAGACGATCTGAAGCGCGCCCGGCAACGGCTGAAGGCCTTTCTGCTTTCGCACGGTGTGCGCTACAGCGGCCGAGCCGACTGGGGGGCGGCGCACCGGCGCTGGATCAGTGCCTTTGCCTTCGACACTGCGTGGCAGCAACTTGCCTTTAACGAATATCGACGTACGATCGAGGATCGCCTCGAGCAATGCAGCCGTCTCGAAGCCGCCTTGCGCGAAGCGGTGGTCAACTGGCACTTCTATCCAGCCGTATTAGGCTTGCAAGCCATGCGCGGGGTGCAGTTCACCACCGCTGTGGGCTTGATCGCGGAATTGGGCGATCTCTCGCGCTTTGAGCATCCGCGCCAACTGATGGCTTGGCTCGGTGTTACACCATCCGAACACTCCTCGGGTGATAAGCGCCGTCAGGGCAGTATCACCAAGACCGGCAACAGCTACGCAAGGAAGCTGCTCGTCGAGGCTGCCTGGAGCTACCGGCACCCGGCCCGCGTGAGCCCCGATATCCAACGTCGGCACGAAGGCATTCCGAAGGTCATCATCGATCGCGCCTGGGACGCGCAGTTGCGGCTATGCCGCCGCTATCGCAAACTGGCGGCGCGCGGCAAGAACCACAACATTGCGGTGGTCGCGGTGGCGCGCGAACTGAGCGCGTTCATCTGGGACATCAGCCAACTGGCCATGTCGTTGGCCATACCGCGAGAGGCGTACGCGGTATAACACAGCGCTTCGGCCAACCACCACAACCCACTGGAGGAGTTTCCTGAAGGCGGCGTAGCCCGGCATCCCGAGTAACCCGCGAAGATACTACGCAAGGAATGTCATCCGATTTGCGACCATAGGTAGCGGCCAGGCTCATTGGACGGACCTCTGTAATGCGGTAGCCAACCCGCGAATATCAGTGTGATCCACCGTCGACTCTTACTGCTACGTCGCCCTCAGGAAATTCAGATCAAATGCTCACAAACTAGAAACCAATCCCCCATTGACACGGGAAGTCATATCAGTATCTCTTGTTTTCGGCTGCGCTCCGTGACCGATCGAGGTTCAAACCAATTCGCCCTTCCCACCGGGAGGCCTATGGCCGGGAAGGGGCCGCCTTCAGTTGACTACCGGTCGGCTCTTCTCGACTCGGAGGGGTCGTTTACTTGGGAAAGATGGATGGCCGCAGCCGACTTCGCCCAACTGAGTGGAGGGCGTCGGTCGGCGCTTACCGACCCGTCACGTTCATTCGCGCACCCATCAATATCCCGCTGAAGCGGTGATGGACCGTGGGCCGGTAGCGCGGCAAGAAATGGAGGATGGGCGAGAGCCCAGATAGTGCGTCCGGCCAGTGCAAACAGTGCTGCCTCGCTCGCCCCTCTGCCAATCTAATCTTGCGCGTGCCTTTGCGGATCCGGTCGTCGATCAACATGAACATCGCGCCAGGCCAGCATTTCCAGTAGCCGCTCCTCGCGAGCATCATCGAAGCCGCAACTGTGCTGCCACTCGGCCGGATTCTCATATGTGCCGAAGAGCATGTCCCACCAGGTGATGTCGCCGTAATTGTTCCGGTGATACCCCAGGCGATGGTGGATGCGATGCATTTCGGGGCGCTGGAAGACAAGACCGACCCAGCGCGGCGTTCTGACATTGGTGTGGTAGAAAAATTCGCCAAGCGCGGTGCATAGCGTGTAGACGCCGCCAGCCTCAGTTGACAAGCCGAGCAACATGTAGACCAGCAGGCTGCCGATTAACGAGTTGACTATCATTTCGGCCGGATGCTTGTAGAACGATGTGATTACCTCCAGTCGTTGGGGACTATGATGGATCTGATGGAACAGGCGCCAGAGCAGGTCGGACTGGTGGCGCCAGCGGTGCCACCAGTAGAAGACAAAGGTCGCGACAAAATAGGCGAGCAGCCCCCCGAAGATTGGGGAGACCTGCTGCGAAAGCCGGAACAACGAACACGAAGACAGCCATCTCTCCCAGCTCACACCTGCAAGCAGTACAACGCCAAGCTGCACGGCGTTGACCAGCAGCACGCGCACAGGCCATGTGCGCACGCGCGGTAGAGACCAGCCGGGCCTGGTCCGCTCCAGGATGTAGCAGCATCCAAAAACAACGAGGATGACGGAAATCATGCTCGTGCTCCGTCGCGCCGGACGGCGACCTCGGGCAGCAAGACACCGTCAAATACAAGATGAAGTGCCGGGCTGCGCAGCAGGCTGGCAGGTGTCACAGTCTCCCGTTCCCAGGGAATCCGGCCGAAGAACCACAATCGCCAGAAGCCGAGTGCAGCACGTGGCTGACGCGCCAGCAGCGCCTTGAAACTTTCCACCTCACCGACGCTGACGTTGGCTGCTTCCGACAGGACTTCTCGTACAAAGCGAGAACAGAACTGGCGGCCGGACTGAAGATTGAAGCCCGAGTCATACCAGATGCCTGTCCGTCGGCGGGCGGCTTCCGACAGTCGGATCTGCTGTGACGGTGTCAGCGGTGCCCGGGGCCGGCCGATGGCAATGCGCCCATGCTCGGAACGGCCTGCAAACCGATTGAAAGTGGTGGTGCGGCTGAACGGGAACGTGCTCTCCGCTATCAAGGTCTCAGTTTGCGAGTTCCCGACCACGATGCCGACGTGGTTCGTCCATGAGGCGGTAGCGGCGGCAACTTCCCGAAAGGGGCGGGCATGAACGCGGATGAATACAACATCTCCAACTTGCAATTTCGCGGCAAATTCTCGTGCGTTGGTGTCGGTTTTCATGACTGGCTTCCTGGCGACGCACTGCTGATGCGCGTCAGCATGCCACGCGGTATCACAAAACGAGAGCATCTGTTGTCAACGTAGCACTTTCATGGCTATTTAGTATCGAAAATCGATACCATATGGTGTGGAGCTCATTCTTTCGTTTGGGGACCTATGAACGAGGTCAAACACCTCATTGCCACGATCAAGCATCAGCTCAGGGCACAGGGGCTGACGTATCGCGACGTCGCTGAAGCACTGGCGCTTTCCGAGGCAAGCGTCAAGCGGATGTTCGCCAGCGAGCGGCTGAACGTGGACCGATTGGTGCAGATCAGTGCAATGCTCGGTTTTACGCTGGCCGAGCTCACTCAGGAGGCGGCTGTGGTACCGCCGGCGTTGCGGGTGCTTACCCAGGAACAGGAAGCGCAACTGGTGTCAGACCGCAAATTGCTGTTGGTCGCCGTCTGTGCTCTAAATCACTGGTCCGTGGAAGAAATCATCGCCACTTACAGGATCACCCGCGCTGAATGCGTGAAGCGGTTGCTAATGCTTGATCGCATGGGCCTGATTGCCCTCCTGCCAAACGACCGTATTCGGCCGCGCGTCATGCGCGATTTCGACTGGCTGCCCGATGGCCCTATTCGCGCCTTTCTCCGGCAGGATGGGCTGGAGGATTTCCTCGACAGTCGTTTTGACGGGGCGGGCGAGACCATGGAATTCGCGCATGCCATGCTGACCGGCCCGGCGCTGGAACAACTCCGGCTGGAGTTGCAGAGGGTTCGGGCGCGTCTTGCGCAATTGCATGACGAGTCCGCGTCGGCCCCTCTGGCACAGCGGCGTGGCATCGCCATGCTCCTGGCCGCCCGGGAGTGGGAGCCGGCGGGATTTGCGCAATTGCGCCAGCCAGTGCCTTCATCCGCACGCAAGCGCGTATGAGAACTGCCGAAACAGGGCGGCGGAATGTCGGCTGGCAGATGATCCGCATAGGAGCACGCTGTCTCTTCGTAGACGTCTCTTCGTTTTCCGGAAGCAGTCGCTCTAGACACGGTCTACGACCGGCCCCCGGCGTTCGAATGCTCTTGCGGTAGTCAGACTTTTGCGAGCGATTCGTACAGCCAGCCTCACTTGCAGTCTTTTTCAAGCGAAGCGCTACACTAACCAAGTGCGAGACACCTGGTTGGAGAGGGCGCATGCAAAATCCGATCGAGCTGTATGGCGCCTTGACTGGCAACTGCATCCGGGCCGCGATTGCGCTTGAGGAGGCGGGCGTCCCGTATACGGTCAAACGTATCGACTTGGCAGCGGGCGAGCAACTGGGCTCCCAACATCGGGCTCTGAATGCGTTCGGCAAGGTTCCGGTGCTCGTTGAGCATCGGCGCGAAGGCACCTTCGTCCTAACGCAATCCAACGCGATCATGTTTTTTGCGGCGGAGCGTTCCGGAAACGGACTTCTGCCCGCGGATCCAGTCGCGCGAGCCAGGGTCTACGAGCGGTTCTTCTATTTCCTGACCGACGTCATCGCGGTAAGCCATGGTGCATTCCGGCTCGAGCAAATGGGCGCGAGGGCCCAATCCACGCACCTGAATGGCATGGCAATGGCGGCGCTTGCCGAGTCGGAACGATTTTTGGAGTCGACACCATTCATGGCCGGCGACGAATTTTCTCTTGCTGACATTTCGGCATTCACTATCGCCAGTGCTTTTCGCGAGGATCTTCAGTGGGCAAGTCATCCTGCCCTTACGCGTTGGTTTGAGGCCGTCTCGATGCGACCTGCCGTGATCAACGGTCTCAAGGCCTTTGCCTAGGAGCCACGGCCCTCGATTTCAGGTCGGGTAATCCGCACTTTGCTTCGCAGGATCTTCTCTTCTTGACTTCCATTTAGATGGTGATTACCATCTATTTAAGATGGTTAGCGACCACACACAACAGGAGCGGCGAGATGAGAAAGACGAAGGTCGAGACGGCGGAAACCCGTCGACGCATTGTCGAGGTCGCCGCGCGGGAATTCCGGCTGAACGGCATCCAGGCGACGGGGCTGAACGATGTGATGTCTCCGTTGAACCTTACGCAGGGCGGCTTCTATCGGCATTTCGCCTCGAAGGACCAGTTGGTTGCAGAAGCGTGTTCTCAGGCGATGACGGAAGTGATCGAGGGGCTGACAACGGTCGCTCGCGACAGTCGGGCTGCCAGCGGTTTTGCCGCCATGGTCGAAGCCTATGTGTCTCAGGCCCACCGCGACACACGGACAGGCGGATGCCCTCTGGCGGCAATGGGAAGCGAACTCGCCAGGGCAGATAAACAAACGCGCGCGGCAGCCGCGCAAGGTTTTGACGATCTGGTTGACGTACTGGCGAAACATATGGCGGACAAGCCGTCACAGGAAGCCAGGTCGTCTGCCGTGTTCGCTTTGGCGGCCATGATTGGGGCCGTCACGATGTCAAGAGTCGTTGAAGATTCCGACGCTTCAACGGCGATTCTGGAGGATGTGAAGCAGCACCTCGGGGCGATGTAAACCTGTCGGACACATTCACAGATTGGAGCAATTCATGGAACAGCGTAAATACCTCATCACTGGCGCCACGGGTAAGACCGGCGTCCACACCATCCGATTCCTGCTGAAGGCAGGGCACGCGGTTCGCGCCTTCGTACACCAGGAGGATGAGCGCAGCGCAGCCCTGCGCGAAGAGGGGGCAGAGATTTTCGTCGGTGATCTCCTTGAGCACGACGACGTGATTCGCGCCATGGACGGCGTGGACGGTGCGTACCTGTGCTATCCGGTGCGTCCCGGCTACATCCAGGCCACCTCATACTTCGCTGATGCCGCACGGCGTGCCGGCGTTGAGGTCGTGGTCGAGATGTCGCAAATCTCGGCACGAGAAGATTCCAAGAGCCATGCCGCGCGCGACCACTGGATTGCCGAGCGCGTTCTCGACTGGTCCGATGTTCCGACCGTCCATATTCGCCCGACCTACTTCTCCGAGTGGCTGACATTTCCGTGGGTGCTCGATCCCCTGGTGCAGGAAGGCAAGATCACGTTGCCCTACGGGGAAGGGCGTCATGCGCCGATTGCGGCCGAGGACCAGGCGCGCCTGATCGCCAGTATTCTCGCGGAACCCGCAGGCCATATTGGCAAGACTTACTCCCTCTTCGGCCCCGTCGAGCTGAATCAGCAGGAGATCGCGAGCGAGATCAGCAAGGTGCTGGGACGCGAGATCACCTATGTGCCCTCGACCCTTGAGCAATATCGCGAACATCTGCAGAAGTACAACCTGCCTGAGTTCGTGATCCAGCATTTCCTTGAAACCGCCATCGACTATCAGAACGGAATCTTCTCCGGTACGGATGGCGTTATCGAAGAAATCACGGGCCAGGCGCCGCAGACTGTGGCTGCGTTTGTACAGGCCAATCGTCAAGTGTTCCAGGCGTAGTTTCGGCAGGAACCCGCCGCCCACACAGTCGGATGATCGTATGGGCGGGCGGGGGACGTAGGTCCATGAAACGCAGTGGCAACTCTACATTTAATACGAGCGGTACGTCTGGCATTGGCTTCGAACCGCCGTTCAGGAGAACGAAGTGAGCATCCCTGTCACTATCGGTGGCTTCATCGCGCCCGATTCGGAACTGTCTCGAAAGGCCGCATCACTTGTCGAGAGCGTGCACTCGAAAGCGATGCTGAACCACGTCCACCGGACCTGGTGGTTCGCCGAGTTCCTTGGGCAAAGGCGGCAATTGAAGTACGACCGGGAGGTCGTTTACCTTGCATCCGTCCTTCACGATCTTGGCTTGACCCATGAGTTCGTTGCCGATCAGCGTTTCGAAGTCGATGGCGCCAATGCTGCCAGCAAATTCTTGCGCGGACATGGCTACCCGGCATCCAAAACCGATCTGGTCTGGGAAGCGATCGCGCTGCATTCCAGCAGTGGCATCGCCGAGCTTATGGCGCCAGAGATTGCCCTGGTCTTCATGGGCGCCCATGTTGACGTGCTCGGAGTGCGTTATGACGAGGTGACGCCTTCCTTCGTCGATGACGTTGTTCAAGCGTATCCGAGACTCGGATTCAAAGCGGCATTCCAGGAAGCCCTGGCCGAAGTCGCCAGGAAGAAGCCACATACCGCGATCGGCACTGGACTGGCCGACATCGGGCACCGCCACGTACACGGATTCTGCATTCCGGACGTCTGCGACCTGATCAATGGCACCCCGTTTAAAAGTTGATACAGCCATTGCCGTATCGGTGGCCCTGCATCAATGAATGACTTTGGTGACATATCCTTCAACGCCAATACGACCGCATTTTCGCGAGTCCGCGCGCTTGGGAGTTGCCGGCGGCTGTTCAGGGGCGGCTACCGGCCCTTCTCCGACGTTCGGTTTGGCGAGGTGAACGGCTGCTATGGCCGACGAGCGGGGATCCTGGCTTTGCCTACGGAAGGTCCGGTGAGCGTCCGTCAGCGGTCATTCAAGGCGGTGCGTTGGTCGTCTTTTCACCTGGGCCGAACCGGGCCCTCGAAAATGCTTTGAAATATAGCGCGTGAACGCCCGCGCGGGAGACGGCGCGCAGCCGATCGATGACCTCGGCAGGAAGGGAGAACGACGTGAGCAGTTTGTTCATGCAGGCCCGTCCCGCTTTGTCCGTCAACTATGAGCGAGTAGCATGAGCAGCCTGGGCCGGAGCAAGGGCTTTTCTTAGGGAAATCGCCGTCCGCCTACCATGCCAACGACGCCAGTCCGCGGGCAGCCCCTGCCACATAGATGAACAGGGCAACCCAGTTCAGCCCATGGACAAGCGACATGCGCACAAACTGCGCCGAGCCGATCACGGAGCGGTAGCCGTGCAGGATGTTGCGGGCATTCAAGGGCTGACGGCGCTCTGGCGGCAGCGACTCTGGCAATTTGCGCGCATACACGATCAGCATCAGCCCGCCGACTACAGCGAGAAAACCGAACACCGCGCGCCAGCCCCAGAGTACGGTGAGCCAGCCCGCCAATACCGGCAGGACGATAGGGCCTGCGGCCTGGATCAAGCTGGTGCGGGCGATCATTTTTTGTGCGACTTCGCCGCTGTACAGGTCGCGGATGATGGCGCGCCCCAGGATCATCCCCGAGCCCGCCGCCAATCCTTGCACCATGCGCAGCACCCACAAATGTTCCATGCGGGTAACCAGCAAGCACGCGAGGGAAGTCAGAGTGAGCACGCCAAGCGAGCCGAGCAGCACCACCCGGCGACCCAACGCATCGGCCAGCACCCCGTGCCAAAGGGCCATGAAGGCGCTGGCCAATAAGAACAGGGACACCACCTGCTGCGCTTCCGATGCGGACGCACGCAGATCCCGCTGCAGGGCTGGTAGCAGGGGAATCAGCATGTCGCTCCACAAGGGCATGAGCACAGCCATGATCCCCAGCAACAGCAGCATATGGGCCGCCTTGATGGGCGTAGCCGGCGTGGGAGCTTCGTCGATCGTCGTGGTAGCGGTGGTCATGGCGTTGTTCGGTTAAGGTTGGCGTACACCGTCAGTTTCCCTGTGACGGTCAGCTCAGCGAGCCACTAAGAGGACCGCGGCAACCAGGATCGCGAGGAACGCGGTCTCGCTGACCATCAGTACGACCGGCTTGAATCCCACGGTCGCGATATCCTTCAGGTGCGACTTCATGCCGATCGCGGCCATCGAGACCACCAGCAGCCAGGTCGACAGCGTCTGCAGCGCGTGCTGCAGTGCCGCTGGAATCAGGCCGGCGCTGTTGATGGCGACCATCAGCGCGAAGGCCACCACGAACCAGGGCAGCATCGGCGGCTTCTTCGTGCCGGCCGGCCCGGCAACATGGTGCTTGCGGTACGACAGCGTGATGACCAGGATCACCGGCAGCAGCATCGCGACGCGCAGCAGCTTCACGATCGTCGCGATGTCGCCGGTCTCCTTGGACATTCCGTAGCCCGCGCCGACCACCTGCGCCACGTCGTGGATCGTGCCACCCAGAAAGACGCCGGCATGCTCGCTGCCGAAGCCAAGCGCCGAGACGATCATTGGGTAGAGCACCATCGCGGCCGTGGAGAGCGTGCTGACGCCAATGACGGTGAAGATGGTGGCGCGCTCCTTCACGTTGTCTTCTGGATGGGCGGGCATCACCGCGGCGATCGCCATCGCCGCCGAGGCACCGCAGATCCCCACGGCGCCGCCCGTCAGGACGCCGAACCGGTTTCGATAGCCGAGCATCCTCGCCAGCACGATGCCGAATCCGATGGTCAGCGCCACCGACAGCACGACCATCGCGATCGGCATCGCACCCAAGGCCGTGATCTGCGACACCGTGATGCGCACGCCGAGAAGCGCCACGCCGATGCGCAGCAGCGTGGTTGCGGAGAACTGGATGCCCGGAACGCACCGGCCCTCGGTCGACAGGAAGTTCAGGGCCATGCCGAGCAGCAAGGCAAAGAGCATCGGCGACACGTGGTAGTGCCCGGCCAGGGAGATGGCGGCCACCGCCACCACCACCGACACCAGGATGCCGTGGAAGTTCGTGCGGGCGGGCTCGCGCCAGCCGGACAGCGTCAGTGAGAGATTCATGGAGGAGGACTCGCGGTAGGGAGTTGCGTCGAAGTGGTCCCGAATGCGTTCAGGCCGCCGCTTGCGGCCGCGATTTCTTCCTTCGTGGCGCCAATTTCCAGCGCCTTCCGGATATGACGGCGCGTGCCCGGTGCGTACAGATGCGTTCACTGCGATACCGAGAAATTCAAGCACCTTTCGGCTCGAGCACGCCGGGCACAGCGGGAGGCACGCCCATCACCACGAATTTCTCGGCCCACTCGAAGTATGGTCCATACGTGAATTTGCTTTTGACGATCCGGGAGATTGAATTTACATCTTGGGAGGGTCAGGGAAAACGTGATGTCCTGTCTATTACGCAGCGCCAGCCTCACCAACTACGTCGAAGTCGCACTCGCAAACTTACTGGCCCTTCCGCTGGGGAAAGCACCGGGAGGTTTCATTGCTCGTCAACATCAGTCCCCGACTTGCCGAACTGAAAGCGGCTTCGATATTGCCCGGGAGAAGAACCGATGCGCTCACGGAAGAGTCGGGAAAACGACGCCTCCCAGACAGCCCGACACGCCGGTGATGACGCCGACATGGTCGAGCAGGCGAGACCTCTTGCCTGTCGGTCCGACGACTTCGGTGTTGCGCAGGAATTCAAGGACGCCGTACGAGAATGCGGCAGCGCGTGTTCCGCCGCCCGAGAAGGCCAGAATTATCAGGTTCTCGTTGTCCGCCGCGTACTGTGGGCGCGTAAAAAGCCGATAGCCGGCATTGGGGTCAGCGTGGGTGATCGGAGGATTGACAGGCCGGCTGGCGCAGCCGCCCAGCAGGAGCAACAACGCAAGTATCAGCAATGCAGGCATCTGCATTCGTGTCGTGGATCCTCCGGATCGGCCCATGCATGCCTCGTTGTCACGAGCGAGCGTGCGAACCTGGAAATCGGTTGCGACCGCGAATTAGAATAGTCGGAAATCCGGTGTGTCTGCTAATGCATACACCAAATGGTTGGCGCTACCGCAAGGAGAATTCGATGCGATTCGGAATTGGAGGAAGCCAAACCTCGTTGGCGTCCCTCGGATATCGGATCAGTATGTTTTTATCCGCACTCTATAGGGCTGCCCCCGGCTTTCCCCCGGTCTCGATCAGCGGAATCGCACCTTCCTTTTCCGCCAGTTCCGGCAGTTCGCGCATCGGGCCTGGGGGGCGGCCCACCAGCGAAGCGGTCAATGGGATCCTGATGTTCGGCGTCTCGACCTCGGTGATGACCGCAGCGGTGATGGATATGATCAAGCACAACATGGCCAGGCTGCCGCAGGGCGAACGGCCGTAGGTCAGAAAGGCAGAAGCCGGGGCCAGAGAGTCTTTGTGGTTCCCTTGAGTTTTCAGCAGGTGGCCAGCCAAAGCCTTTTACAAAGCTGATTCCGGCGCCTAAGCTCTTTTACGTGCGTACGAACCCCATTCCCCGGGGACCATCATGGCCACGCGGCGGGCCGCGCGAAGATGTCGAATGCAATCGCGGATGGCGGAAAGTTCGTCCAGGCTCTCGTCTTGCAAGGTCGCGGCGCGCTGGGCGCGTACCAGGCAGGCATCTAATGCAGGTTTCGCGGAAGCCGGCTTGATGCCTGACTGAATTTCACGTGTATCGTGCTCACGCCTTTCCCATTCCGATCCCGACGCCCGGCTTCGCTGGCCAGAAGGAGAGCGCGCCATGAGTAATGAAGCAGAGAAGGACCGCCTCGACGAAGCGCAGGCGGGCCGCGCGGCCTGGAAAAAATGGGGGCCCTACCTCAGCGAGCGGCAATGGGGGACGGTGCGCGAGGACTACAGCGACAACGGCGACGCCTGGAACTACTTCACCCATGACCAGGCCCGCTCGCGCGCCTACCGCTGGGGCGAAGACGGCCTCGGCGGTATCAGCGACGACCACCAGGTATTGTGCTTCGCGCTGGCCCTGTGGAACGGGCGCGATCCGATCCTGAAGGAGCGCGCCTTCGGACTGGCCAACAGCGAGGGCAATCATGGCGAGGACGTGAAAGAGTTCTACTTCTATCTCGATTCCACGCCGACGCACTCGTACATGAAGTATCTGTACAAGTATCCGCAGGCCGCCTATCCCTACAGTGACCTCGTCCAGACCAACCGCAGCCGCAGCAAGCATGAGGCCGAGTACGAGTTGCTGGACACCGGCGTGTTTGACGACAACCGGTATTTTGACGTCTTTGTCGAATACGCTAAGGCGGCGCCTGAAGACGTGCTGGTGCGAATCAGCGTCTTCAACCGCGGCCCGGACGCGGCACCACTGCACCTGTTGCCGACCCTGTGGTTCCGCAACACGTGGTCGCAGCCGTGGGGCGGCTCGAAGCCGATCCTCGAGCGCGTCGATGCCTCCGGGCAGGCGGCGGTCCGCGCGCGTCACAGCGACCCGTTGTTTCAGGAATCGCTGGGCGAGTATTACCTCTACTGCGACGCCGACGTGCCGCTGCTCTTCACCGAGAATGAGACCAACAACACCCGGCTGTTCGGCACGGGCAACGCGTCGCCCTACGTGAAGGACGGCATCCACAACTTCATCGTGCACGGCGATGCCGCGGCGGTGAATCCCGCGCAGCAGGGAACCAAGGCAGCGCCCCACTATCAGTTCAACATCGGCGGTGGTGAGTCACAAGTCGTGCGGTTGCGGTTGACGACCCAGGCGCCGGGGGCGGCGTCCGCGCCCTTCCATGGCTTCGACGCGGCATTCGCCGCCAGGCTGGAGGAGGCCGATGCCTTCTACGCGTCGATCACACCGCTCGCGATTCGCGACGACGCGGACCGTGTGAGCGTCATGCGCCAGGCGCTGGCCGGCATGCTGTGGACGAAGCAATACTTTTACTATGACCTTGACCTCTGGCTCGACGAGCACGGCGCGGGTGCCCGCTTGCCGCAACTGGAACGCAAGCGAGTGCGCAACAGCGAATGGGCGCATATGTTCAACGACGACATCATCTCGATGCCGGACAAATGGGAGTATCCCTGGTACGCCGCGTGGGACCTGGCGTTCCACATGATTCCGCTGGGCATGGTCGATCCCGACTTCGCCAAGCAACAGCTCGACCTGATGCTGCGCAACGACTACCTGCACCCGAACGGCCAGCTCCCTGCTTACGAGTGGAACTTCGGCGATGTCAACCCGCCCGTGCATGCCTGGGCGACGATGCAGCTCTACTTATTCGACAAGGAGCGCCGCGGTGGCAGCGGCGATGTCGAGTTCCTCAAGTACGCCTTCGCCAAACTGCTGGTCAATTTCACCTGGTGGGTCAATCGCAAGGACCGCGCCGGTGCCAATGTCTTCGAGGGCGGCTTTCTCGGGCTCGACAATATCGGCGTGTTCGACCGCTCATCGCCACTGCCCACTGGCGGGTACCTGGATCAGGCCGACGGGACGGCGTGGATGGTGTTCTTCAGCGAGCAAATGCTGCGCATCGCGGTCGAGCTCGCGTTGCAGGAGCCGCTCTACGAGGAGTTCGTCGAGAAATTCTTCCAGCACACGGTGTTCATTGCCGGCGCGCTGGACCGCGTCGGTGAGCGGAACGACGAAATGTGGGATGAGGAGGATGGCTTCTTCTACGATGTATTGCGTTTCCCGGACGGCAGCGCCACGCGACTCAAGGTGCGCTCCATCGTCGGGCTGCTGCCACTGGCCGCAGTGGCCGTGTTCGAAGAAGACATCCTCGTGAAGCTGCCGAAGTTCCGTGAGCGTGCGGGACTGTTTCTGAGTCGCCACCCCGAGCTTGCCGCCAACATGCATTTGCCTCCAAAGCCCGGCGTAGCCAATCGCCGCATGCTGGCGATCGTTGGCGAGCAGAAGCTGCGCCGCATCCTGGCGCGCATGCTGGACGAGGACGAGTTCTTCGGCCCGCATGGCATTCGCGCGCTGTCGCGCTTCCACCTCGAACACCCCTATGTCTTTCACCACGCGGGTCAGGAGCATCGGGTGGCCTATGTGCCGGGCGATTCCGACACCGGCATGTTCGGCGGCAATTCCAACTGGCGCGGGCCGGTGTGGATGCCGATCAACTTCCTGCTGTACACCGCGCTGATACGCCTGTACGCCTATTTCGGCGAGGACTTCAAGGTTGAGTGCCCAACCGGCTCGGGGCAGATGATGACGTTGCTCGACGTGGCCAAGGAATTGGGCGAACGCCTGAGCCGGATCTTCCTGCGCGATCGCGACGGCCGCCGACCGGTGTATGGCGCGGCGAGCAAGTTCCGCGACGACCCGCACTGGCGCGACCTGGTGCTGTTTTATGAATATTTCCACGGCGACACCGGTGCCGGGATCGGCGCGAGCCACCAGACCGGCTGGACAGGCTGCGTCGCGCGTATTATCCAGGCGAATTCCGTGCTGTCGAAGGACATACTGCTCAGGCCGGGCGCGGAGGTGGCGGCCTTACGCGCGCTGAGCGCCCCGCACACGCCCCCGGAGTCTGCCATCTCCGGCAATCCTGTCAATCCCGAGGAGGCTATCTAGGCCACCTAGGCCGCCCAGGCCATCGAGGCGACCGAGGCCATCCCGGCCGCGAGCGACGAAACCTGCAGAGCCCGCGCGATGCCGCGCCTGCCGGGCAACGGAACGAAGGAGTACACCATGGAAAGTTACTACGCCAGCAGAAACCTGCCCCATCCGGCGATCCCGGCGCTGAAGCCCCTCGACTTGCTAAAAGGCCAGACCGCGCTGGTGACCGGCGCCAATTCCGGCATCGGTCGCGCCATCGCGGTCGCGCTCGGCAGAGCTGGCGCCAACGTGGTAGTCAACTACGTGGCTAACCCCGCAGATGCCGAGGCGGTGGCCGAAGAGATTCGCGGCGGCGGGCAGCGCGCGATCATCGCACTGGCCGACGTAGCGGATGAGGCGCAAGTGCAAGCCATGTTCGCCGCGGCGGTGCAGGAGTTCGGTACCGTCGACATCCTCGTCAGCAATGCCGGCATGGAGCGCAACGCGCCGTTCCACGAGATGAGCGTGGCGCAATGGGACGCGGTGATCAGTGTCAACCTGCGCGGCGCGTTCCTGTGTGCGCGTGAGGCCGTGCGCGAGTTCCTCCGGCGCGGCGTGCGCCCGGGCATTTCAGTGGCGGCCGGCAAGATCATCTTCACGAGTTCAGTACACGAGGTGATTCCGTGGGCTGGCCACGTCAATTACGCAGCCTCCAAGGGCGGGTTGATGCTGCTGATGAAGAGCCTGGCACAAGAGGTCGCCGAGAAGCGCATCCGCGTCAATTCCATAGCGCCGGGCGCAATTCGGACGCCGATCAACACGGCGGCATGGTCTACGCCCGAGGCCTATGCCGAACTGATGAAGCTCGTGCCCTACAAGCGTATCGGCGAGATCGAGGAGATTGGCCATGCCGCAGTCTGGTTAGCTTCGGACTTCACCGACTACATTGTCGGCACGACGCTTTTCATCGATGGCGGGATGACGCTATATCCTGGGTTCGAAACAGGGGGTTGACGGCTGTGCTGACACCTCGCTATCCAGCGCTTTACCAGCTCAACACCCGGGTCTGGTTGAGCGAGTGTCGCTATCGCTCGGCCATGCGGCCACGCTGGATGATATCGCCGACACCGAACTGGACCGTCTGGTTGAGATGGGTTTCGACTGGCTCTGGTTGCTGAGCGTTTGGCAGACGGGGCCAGCCGCGCAGCGCATCTCGCGCAGCAACGCGGCGTGGCGGCGCGAGTTCGTGCAAACGCTGCCTGACCTGCGGGAGGAGGATATCGCTGGCTCCGGCTTTGCGATCACGCGTTACACCGTGCGCCGCGACCTCGGAGGCGACGAAGCGCTGGCGCGCCTGCACACTCGCGCGCGACAGCGCGGGCCGCGCCTGATGCTCGATTTCGTATGGGCTTCGCACGAGTGCATGTTCGTGGCCGTGAACTACTCGCCGCAGCAAAGCCAATGCTTCATGCGAACTCCCTTCAGGGAACTGGGGGAGGGGACCGTACGACTCCAGGACTGGCTTAGCCCGGCTGTCTATGATCGACCGGGCGCTGACCTGCGCGCCCGTGGTCTTTTCCTGGACATGCCGCCCTGGGGCTACCATGCCTTTGATGTGCAATGGATTGACTGACGGGGGGAGTTTGGCCGCGGGGACTGCATCAACTAGTCTCCGAGGGCGCGCTCCGGCGCGGTCGCCCCCGCCAGGCTGCGAGGGGCCGGACACGACTCACTGCTGCTTTCCTCCCTTGATGTTGCCGGCCACGCCTCCCGCGACGGCACCTACTGCGGCGCCAGTCCACCCGCTTCCTCCCGCGATGGCGGCAATGCCTGCACCGGCTAGTGCACCCACGCCCGCGCCGGTCACCGTCCCTTGTTGTTGCGGCGTCATGTTCGTGCAGCCGACAACGCCGGCGAGGACGAGCGCCATGCCAATCCCTTCGAGTCCTTTCATGTGTGTCCCCTACTTGTTGCTCTGCAGTCCGGGCACGACCATTTCGAACCATATCGTTTCGATGACCGGCCGCTGCAGCCGATCCGAATGCGCGGCGTACCAGCGGTCGAGTCCTTCGCGCACCGTGTCGAGCGTCTGGCCCTTCAGCCCCCTCGCAAGACGCGGAATGACGCTTTGCGAATCGGTTGGCGGTTTGCCTGCATGAAAGGCGATATCAACCTGGGCGAGATTGGCGATGCCGATGAGGTAGGCCTTTTTCGTCTGTTCCGATGACTCGGTCCACTGCTTCCCGGTGATCAGGGGGATTTCTTCCGCGCGGAGAGTGCCCGATACCATCGCCAGCGTCACGCATCCCACGGCCATCGCCGCGCGCAGTTTCAGTTTCATCAACATCGCGTTCTCCTCGGGACTCTGCGCTGCAATGGTCCCGTAAGCGGGCTGGACCCTGCGATACCGCAAAGCCCGGTTGCGCAGGTTCCTGGCCGCGGTGGCAAGAAATCGCGTCCAACCGCCAGCCCCGTCGACCTTTCGTTCCGCAGGCTCATTTCTTCGACGCGGGCTCGACCGAGACGGCCACCGCTTCGGTATAGATCGCCTGAACTTGGTCCCCCTTCTTGATGTTTTTCAACTGGTCTGGATCCCGAACGTTCAGGTCGACCGTATTACCTTTTGGTCCGCGCAGCGTAACGAGTTGCTTTTTCGTGTCCACTGCGACGACGTTCGCAACGATTGTCACCTCGCGGGCCGCGCTCCCGCCCGGCTTCGCGCCAAGCGGAGCCCGCTCCCCCGACTCGCGCTCGGTTTGTCCGGCAATGCCACCACCACCTTTCTTGAGATCCAGCGACAGCGCCTGCTTGTATTCGGCGACGACCTTGTCGCCTACCTTGAGCTGGTCGAAGTTTCGTACTTCTTCGCCCGCCACGAGATTGGATACCCCTTTCGGTCCCTTCAATGTAATGGTCCTCGTTGCCGGG
Organism: Cupriavidus sp. DF5525; assembly: GCF_040149425.2. Classification (NCBI taxonomy): domain Bacteria; kingdom Pseudomonadati; phylum Pseudomonadota; class Betaproteobacteria; order Burkholderiales; family Burkholderiaceae; genus Cupriavidus; species Cupriavidus sp. DF5525. Next base: position 148,074 of record NZ_CP168267.1, read on the forward strand.
TCGATGCCCACTACGGTTGTCGTCTCTTTCACGGTCTGGGAAAAAGCGGCCTTACCGGGCGCAGTCATCGACTGGCCCGTGGTTTCCTGCGCCGGTGCGATTACCGGCTGCGTGAGCAAGGCAAGCGTGGCCAGGGTGGGAAGTATCGTCATCCTCATTTTGTTCTCCCTTGAATGACCGAGCTCAAGCTCCACCGGCCTTCGCTTGTGGCAATGCGTTTAAGGGCGGCGAGCGCGTCATGTCCGTACGATGGCCCTGGCACACCGAGACGAGAAGCAATCTCATTGAGGTCGCACCGAATTCTAGGCCATGGGATTGATTTGCCTCGACGTTTAACTATAGGAGCCAGTCAGGCGTGGAGTTAATAAATCGCAAGGTTATAAGCACGCGGCCCCAAACCATTGATATGACGGCGACGGTACGCGGCTTCCCGATGCCGGATAAGCGCCGTACGTAATGCTTTTCGCTCGCCTGCCGAGACCGATTGAGCCTTGGTTCGGCAGCGCGCAGTGTGGGAGCCCGGCGCGGTGGATGCGCGGCGGGCGCTATGATAGCGCCCCCACGGCGTCGCGAACCTCTGAATCCAAGGCGCTTCTGTGCATCAACTTTCAGATCGCGCCATGCAAAGGACCGGACGCCTTGACGGCTGTTAGCGGCTAATCCCCCGTGATCCAACAACTGGCGCAAGACCGGTGGTTGTCATGTTCTAGACTCAAGGTATCGATGGTCAGGCGCGGAAGGGCTGACGGGCGCGCAACGGCCTTCACGGAAGGCTGGCGGCGCTCACCGTGTGGCTGGGCGTTGCCACCATGCGCACGGAGTTCTTCGTCATGAACGCGCCCCGGCTGGTCCATATCCTTGCTGGACTCCTGTTCATGCTGGCCTTTGCCTTACAGGGTGTCCAGGGCGCTGAACCGCAATCGCCGACAGGCGCCTCCGCTCCGGCCGCTCCCCCACCCGCACGCCAGTTCAGCCTGAATCACGCGCCCTGGCGCGGCGACTTCGACGGCATGCTTGAGCGGCGCTCAATCCGTGTGCTCGTACCCTACAGCCGCACGCTTTACACAACCGCGCGCGGTTTGCCTTCGCCAGCTACAACGCCGGCCCCGCTGATATCGCCAAGATGCGCAAGGAGGCCGTGCAGCGCGGGCTGGACCCTGACCAGTGGCTCAACAATGTGGAGATCGTGGTCGCCGAGAAGATCGGCATCGGGACGACCACGTACGTGCGGAACATCTACAAATACTACGCTGCCTACCGGCTCATCGTGGACGGCAAGGCAGAGCGGGACAAAGCCATCGAGAAGGTGCGCCAGTAACGTAGGCTCTTGAAGAGAAGGGGGAGTCAAGGTGAACGCAAAGAAGTCGCGGGGAAAAGCCAAGACGGCAATCGCCGAGGTGGAGGAGAACGCCCCGGTATTTCGCGCACGCGCAGAGCGTCTCGCCGCCGGTAAGGCTTTGCGCGATAGTGTTTCGCGCGTCAGTCACGCGGACTGGACACCGCCAGCCCATGGCCGGGACCCCATAGAGATTCTCGAAGCATCGAGTCAGGACCGACTGCCGGAACTGGTACCAATCCGCTACGGCCGCATGCTCCGTAGCCCTTTCACGTTCCTGCGCGGCTCCGCCGCACTCATGGCGCACGATCTCGCCACGACCCCAAGCACTGGAATTCGGGTGCAAGCCTGCGGGGACTGCCACCTGCTGAATTTTGGTTTGTTTGCGACGCCGGAGCGCAATCTGGTCTTCGATCTGAACGACTTTGACGAAACCCTGCCCGCCCCCTGGGAATGGGATCTCAAACGGCTGGCAGCCAGTTTTGCGGTCGCAGCACGCGACAACAAGTTGTCAGATGCGGATGCCCGGAAAGCCGCCCTGGAGTGCGTGCGTGCGTATCGGGAGCGTCTGCGGGAGTATTCCCGGATGGACCCTCTGGAGGTCTGGTACGCGCGCCTGGACGCGGAAACCATCATTGCGATGGCGCCCGATGAAAAGGCGAAGAAGTTCCGGGAGCAAATGGCTGCGAAAGCCCGCCAGCGTGTCGTCGAACACCTCTTTCCAAAGATTGCCGAGGAAGCGGGTGGGCGACTCCGCCTTGTCGACCAACCACCCCTTGTCTATCACGTCACTGACGCTGACATCGAGGAAGGGTTTCGTGAGGGGCTGATCGACTACCGGCAGACGCTTTCCGACGAGCGGCGCGTCCTGCTGGATCGCTACCGCCTGGAAGACTTCGCCCTGAAAGTGGTGGGTATTGGCAGTGTGGGAACGCGCTGCTTCATGGGACTGTTTTCCGACGAAGAAGGGCATCCCCTGCTCCTCCAGATCAAGGAAGCCTGCCGGTCTGTTCTTGAGCCCTACGCGGGCAAGAGCCGCTATGACCTACAGGGGCAGCGCGTCGTCATGGGGCAACGGCTGATGCAGTCCTCCAGCGACATCTTTCTGGGATGGGCGCGGGGGCGACAAGGCAATGACTATTTTTTGCGCCAGTTGCGCGACATGAAGATGTCTTTTCCCGTCGAAGGCATGGCTCCCGTGCAGTTCAACCGCTATGCCGAGGTCTGCGGCTGGACGCTTGCTCGTGCCCACGCCAAGTCCGGGGATGCCACGACCATTAGTGGCTATCTGGGCAAGGGCGACACGTTTGACCAGGCAATGGGCGCGTTCGCTCTTGCCTACGCGGATCAGACGGAGCATGACCACGCGGCCTTGGTGAGGGCGGTACGCACAGGACGGGTCGAGGCTCTTATTGAGGAGGAGTAGAGATCAGAACGCAAGCCGCCATGAAAGCCGCATCCAAAGAAGATCCTCCGGCCGCAGCGCCGCCTGGCTCCCTGACTCTTGCTGCAATGAGGCTAGGGTTGTGCATTGGGGCGGTGGCGCTGTTCACCGGTTGCGGGTCTCTCGGCCCCAAAACCATTCCCATGGATCGTTTCGATTACAGCACGGCGGTCGCCGATTCGTGGAAGCAGCAAATGCTCTTGAACATTGTCAAGCTGCGCTACATGGATTTGCCGGTCTTTGTGGAAGTCGCGTCCGTCGTTAGCGGCTACTCGCTGCAAACCGGCGTGACCGTCGGCGGCACGCTTTCGTCGGAGCGGGCGGTTCAGGGCAACTTCTTCTCGTCGGGGGTACAGGGCATCTACACTGACCGGCCCACCATCACCTACACGCCGGCGACGGGGGAGAAGTTCTTGCGTGGACTCATCACGCCAATTGACCCAAAGAACATTTTCTTCATGCTCCAGGGAGGTTATGCGGCGGACTTCATCCTGAGTCTGACCGTCGAGTCGCTCAATGGCGTGCGTAATCGCTCGATAGCTGGCGGCGCACTGAGGGAGGCGGATCCTGAGTTCCGGCGCGCGCTCGCGTTGTTGCGCGAAGTGCAGGCCGCAGGTGCGGTCGGGATGCGGGTGGAGGAGGACAAGACCAAAGGCTCGACCGCTGTGCTGTTCTTCCGGCGTGACGACCTGCCGCCTGACATCGTGGAAAAGACGGCTGAAATCCGGCGGTTGCTCAAGCTCCCGGCCGACGCGCAAAGGCTCACGCTCACCTATTCCCCGGCGCGTGGAGCGGCCAACGAACTGTCAGTGAACAGCCGCTCGATGCTACAAGTCATGATTGCCTTTTCGAGTTACTTGGACGTACCGGAAGCGCACTTGAAGGAACACAGCGCGCTGCCCGCGTTCGAGCACGCGTCCACGGAGAGCCGGGAGGATAGGGTTCGGATTCACAGCGGCAAGGACAGGCCGCCGGACACATTTGCCGCCGTGCACTACCGCGACTATTGGTTTTGGGTCAACCACGGCGACTTGCAAACAAAACGCGCCCTCACGGCGGTCATGTTTTTCTTCACGCTGGTCGAAACTGGCGGCAACGAGAGGCTGCCGTTAATCACAATCCCGGCACAGTAGGAGCACATACGGTCCCAGTGACGCAAGAAGCATGGCGATTTCATGCTGGACACCAGGGGCAGTGGCGCTCCAGCGCGGCCGGCTTCATCGCTCCTGCCGCGCTCGCCACTGAGAGACGCTGCAGCCAAAGTGCCCGTTAAACCAGCGCGAGAAGGCACTCAGGGACGAGAAGCCCAGCAGTGTCGCCACTTCGGAGAGCGGACGCTCGCGATTCTCGATATACCGTGTGGCCAGGTCGACCCGCACTGCATTGACGACCTTGGAATAGTTTTCACCGTATTGCTCGAGATGATGATGCACGGTCCGACGGTCCACACCGAGTTGCTCCGCCACGCGCTCGACCGAGCAAACGCCCAGCGGGAGCATGGCAATCACCAGTTGCCGCACCTTGTCGGGCATGCTGGCGTTGGACTGCGCAAGCATCGTGTCGAGATACCGTCGCACCTGGTTCGCCATGGCCGGTTCATAGGAGGGCAAGGGTACTTCCAGGTCAGCGGCCCGGCATACGATGCCGTTGAAATCCTGATTGAACATGACTGGCATGCCGAACACGCGCATGTGCGTGGCGGTGCTGACTGGCGCCGCGTGCGTAAAGCAGATGCTGCGCGGCCTCTAGGACGCTCCCACGAAGGCCTGCAGCAAGCGATACAGCACGCCAACCATCAACTCAATGGACTGGCGCAACGAGCCGGGAACCCCGCTCAGCACTTCCTCCCGGATCATGACAAGGCCTTCCGCTTCCTCGATGCGCATCGCCAGCGCCTCATTGTGCAACCGTAGGTAGCGGGCCATGGATTCGACCGCCTTGCGCAAGGTGGGCTCCTCACGCACCGCGAAGGCCAGCGGGCCAAGGTTGGCAAGCTGGCGTGTCTCGGCCATGCGCAAGCCGAAGTCCTCGGCGTCCGCCGCCTGCGCGGAGGCCTCAAGCAGGCTGGCCACCGCTTCAGCCGGGATCTTGATGTCGTGGTCCAGTAACGCGTAACGGCTGATTCCCGCAGCGCTCAAGTGCTGATAGGGATCCAGGCCCACGGCGCGTGCGACCTCGACATAGTTGGTGAGGCTGGCGCTGCGTAATAGGTAGGACATCGCGTTTTCCCTGAATCTCCCAAAATGTAAATTCAATCTCCCAAATCGTCAAATTGGAATTGGTGGTTGGCCAATACTTCGGGTGTCGCGCCGAACCCCTTGTAGATGGCAACGATTCGAAGGAGACGATGATGAGTAGTGAGAAAAGCAGCAGGGCCGAGCCCAGCCCCACGCCGGTCTGCGACCAGATGCGGGCCACGGGGAACTGGAACCCTGCCTGGGACGCCTTTGCCGAACTCGACCCGATCTGGGCCGAGAAATTCATGGTGATGGGCGTGCATCCCATTCTCGCGGGCGTGCTCGAGCCGAAGGTGCTTGAGTTTCTTGCTATCGCAGTGGACGCGTCGTGCACCCATATGTACGCGCCGGGCACGCGCCGTCACATCCGCAAGGCGCTCGAACTTGGCGCCACCAAGGAAGAAATCGCCGCCGTGCTCCAGGCGGTCAGCGTGCTGGGGATTCACACCAGCAGCCTGGGAGCGCCAATTCTTCTCGAAGAGTTGGCCGCCATGCAACGGGAACGCGCTGCTGACGACCGCGCAGCCGCCTGAAGGCCATCCCCAGATCCAATCACATTCTCAAAGAGGAAGACAAGACATGCATTTCCTAGACGACTCCCTGCTGCCCGAAAATCAGGAAAAGCTCGTGATCCAGGTTGCGCCCTATGGCCCGCAGTGGATCCCGGGTGATTCGGATGACATTCCGGTCACCATGGACGAGCAGGTCCAGAAGGCAGTCGACTGCTACAACGCCGGCGCGACCGTGCTTCACGTGCATGTGCGCGAGGCCGATGGCAAGGGCAGCAAGCGCCTGTCCATGTTCAACGAGATGCTGGCGCGCCTGCGCGAGGCGGTGCCGAAGATGGTGCTGCAAGTGGGTGGTTCCATCTCGTTCGCCCCCGAGGACGAAGGCCAGGCTGCCAAATGGCTTACCGACGATACGCGCCACATGCTGGCCGAGCTGACGCCGCGTCCTGACCAGGTGACGATCGCCATCAACACCAGCCAGATGAACATCATGGAGCTGATGACGCCCGCTGACGTGGCCGGCACCTCGTTGACCAATCCGGCGATCCAGGCGGCTTACAACGACATGATCGTGCCGTCGAACCCGTCGTGGCATGTGGAGCACCTGAAGCGGCTGACCGCCGCCGGCATCCAGCCGCACTTCATGCTCGGCAGCCTGACCCAGTTGGAAACGGTTGAGCGCCTGATCCGCCGCGGCGTGTACACCGGGCCGCTGGTCCTGAACTATGTGGCGATCGGCGGCGGCCAATCCGGCCTGCATCCGGCCGACATGATCGAGTTCGTGCGCCGCACCCCGGATGGCGCCGTGCTCACGCTGGAGACGCTTAATCGCAATGTGGTGCCGATGAACACCATGGCCATCGCCATGGGTCTGCACGTGCGGGTCGGCATTGAGGACACGCTGTTCGGGCCGGACGGCGAGCGCGCGACTTCCGTGCAGCAGATCGAGAAGATGGTGCGCATCGCACGTGAGCTGAATCGCGAGATCGCCAGCGGCGAAGACGCACATCGCATCTATCAGACTGGTACGTACTGGAACAGCACCGACGAGACGCTGCGGCACCTCGGCATGACGCCGAACCGGGCGCCCGCACAGCGCGGCATTCCGCTGCGCAAAGCAGCCTAGCAAAAATGAATCGGGGCGGCGCGCGGCAGCGTACCGCGTCCGCCCCCGGGGCGCTGTAGAGCGCTTCTGGGCGCAACTATCAGTCCCCCTCAGGAGACAAAAGATGTTCTGGAAAAAGAGTCCTTCCACCGTCCTGGCAGGCCTGCTTGTGATCCACCTGCTGGCGCACGGGGATCGCAATATGCTGCTGGGCTTCTCGCCGCAAATCATTGCGGATCTCAATATCAGCAACGCACAGTATGGTTTCCTGGTTGGCGCCGTCTGGGTCCTGAGTTTCGGATTCATGGCCCTGTTCATGGGCTCGCTGGCCGACCGCTTCAGCCGCACGCGGGTCATCGCCGCCGGTGTATTGATCTGGAGCGCCTGCACATGGGCCTCCGGGCATGCCCAGAGCTTTGAACAAATGGTCGTGGCGCGCTTCTTTGTCGCCAGCGGCGAAGCCGCGCTGGTACCCGCGGCAGTGGCGTTGCTTGCCGAGTTGTTCTCCGCGAAGCGCCGCAGCTCGGCCATGGGCGTCTTCTTCATGGGCATTCCGTTGGGCGTCGGCTGCAGCTTCCTGCTCGCGGGAACGTTCGGTGCCGAGCATGGCTGGCGTACCACCTTCTATGCATTGGGCCTCATAGGCGTGGCTATCGCGGTGCTGCTCGCTTTCCTGAAGGATGACCGCAGCCAGCTCCCGCCGCACGAGCGGGGCGCGCCCTTCGGGCAGCAGGTGCGTTCGGTGCTGGGAACCATTCATGATCGTCCTGCGCTGCTGCTCATCATCATCGGCTTCGTACTCGTGCACATGATCTTTGCCGGGCTCGCCTTCACGCAACTGTGGCTGGTCAAGGAGCGCGGCATGGACGCCGCCGAAATCGCCACCCGCATCGGCATGCTGCAGCTTGCGTTCGGCGCGCTCGGCTCCCTCGTGGGTGGCGTCATCGGCGACAGCCTGGCCCGAAAGTTCCGCGGCTCCCACGCCTCGCTGATGACTTTCCTGGTCATCCTGTGCGCGGCACCGATGATCGCCTACCGCTTTGCCGCCCCCGGCTCGGCCGTTTTCTATATCGGCATGTGCGCGGGCTTCTTCCTGCCACTTACGCTGTACGGTCCGGTCAACGCCGCCATCATGAGCATGGTGCCCCAGCAGACACGCTCGACAGTGACTGGCTTCACGATGCTGTGCATCAATGTGTTCGCGGTCGCCATCGGCAATCTGGCTGTGGGCTGGGCGATCGACTATCTCGATACGCACGGCGTGCCAGCGCCGCTCACCCAGGTGGTGCTGGTAACCGATGTGATCGCGATCAGTTCGGCGCTGTTCTTCGCGCTGGCCGCGCGCGCCGCGCGCAGTGTGCCCCTGACGGGAAACATCGTCCAAAGTGCGAGCCAGGGTTAGGGCGCGGCATTGCAATCGCTCGTCGCTTTTGATCGGCACTCCCATCCCAATATCTCAACATCACCCGCTATTTCGAGGGGGAGGCTTACATGCAGCAAAATCTCATCATCCCAACGCCGTCGGCGTACGCGTACCCGTTGCTCATCAAGCAATTGCTGGTCAACGCACTGAGCCTTTACGGCGATCAGGAAATTGCCTATCGCGGCGACATGCGCTACAGCTTTCGCGAGTTCCGTCAACGCATCGGCCGGCTTGCGTCGGCGCTAAGCACGCTCGGTGCGCGCCACGGCACGACGGTGGCGGTGATGGACTGGGATAGCCATCGCTATCTGGAGGGCTACTTCGGCATTCCGATGATGGGGGCAACGCTGTTTACCGTGAACGTACGCCTGTCGCCGCAGCAGATCCTCTACACGCTGAATGACGCCGAGGCCGCGATTGTGCTGGTGCATGCGGACTTTCTCCCGGTCCTCGAGCAGATCAAGGATGGCCTCAAAGGTGTGCGCCAGGTTGTGGTGATGGCAGACGGCCAGGCCATGCCGCAGACAGAACTGCCGGTGGCGGGCGAGTACGAGGCGCTACTGGGGCAGGCCTCGCCCGGTTTCACGTTCCAAGACTTCGACGAGAATACCAAGGCGGCGACCTTCTACACGACAGGGACGACAGGCGACCCGAAGGGCGTGAGCTATAGTCACCGCGATATCGTCCTGCATGCCCTCGTCACGGCCACGAGCCTGTGTGCGCAAAAGGATGGCCAGCGCCTGCACCGCGAAGACGTCTACATGCCCATTACGCCGATGTTCCACGTGCTTGCATGGGGCATGCCATATGTCTCCGTCATGCTTGGCCTCAAGACTGTTCTACCCGGCCGCTACGCCCCCGACCTCCTGTTGAAACTGCGCGAGTCGGAGCGGGTCACCTTCTCCCATTGCGTCCCGACTATTCTGCAGATGCTGCTGCAGGCGTCACACGATGGCACGCACGATCTGTCGGGGTGGAAACTGATCATCGGCGGCTCGGCGCTTTCACACGCCCTGTGCGAAGCGGCTCTCGCCCGAGGTATCGATGTGTTCGCCGGCTACGGCATGTCGGAGACCGGACCAGTCGTTTCGCTGGCACAGCTTCCGCCTGGCCTTACGGATGCTGATCCGCGCGACGAGGTATGGATGCGATGCTCGCCCGGCCGTCCCGTGCCGTTGGTGGACTTCCGTGTCGTTGACGACGGGATGAACGATTTGCCGCGCGACGGCAAGAGCCAGGGGGAGATCGTCCTGCGCGCACCCTTTCTCACGCAGGGCTATATTAAGAAGCCCGAAGCGTCCGAGGAACTCTGGTCAGGCGGCTATTTGCACACGCAGGACATCGCGGTCATGACGCCAGACGGATTCGTTCAGATCGTCGATCGCATCAAGGACGTGATCAAGACCGGTGGCGAGTGGGTATCCTCAATCGAGGTGGAAGGCCTTATCGCCGACGTACCAGGCGTGCAAGAGTGCGCCGTGATCGGCGTGCGCGACGAGAAGTGGGGCGAGCGCCCGATGGCGTTCATCGTTTGCAAGCCTGGTATTCGGCTAGAGCCAGGGGCAATCTGCGAACGACTGCTGGAACATGTCGAATCGAAGCGAATCAGCAAATATGCCGTCCCGGAACTGGACCGCATAGCCTTTGTTTCCGAAATTCCGCGAACCAGTGTCGGCAAGATCAATAAGAAAGAACTACGCGAGCGCTCGGCCTGATCAGGATGGGGCGGCTTTGATATACGTGGCCCCCTCAGTTTCTTCTCATCCAGCCCTCCCCTGCCGGTGAGGTGCGAAGAGCGGTCATCCAGGGGGAGGCTGGCAATCATCTCTCCCTCGGCCAAAGCGGTCGGCCTCCGGAGCGCATCAAGGAACGGCCGAGTCTGGCCGGGAAGGGACCTCCGCCATCAGGCTGCCGGTCGGCGCTTGCCGACCCGTTGCCATCATTCGGGTTTCCGCGACGGCAACGTCCGGGCATCCCGCCTCATCGGCTGAGCGAGCTGTCCGGATTTCGCTTGCTTGAGCCGTGGATTGATATCAATGCAACGCCTCACTATTATGATTTGATGCGGCTGCTCGGGCAGGAGCCTGCGAGGAGAATCGTCATGCGGATGCTATGGAAGGCTGCGTTTCGGACATTCCCAGTCTTGCTGTTCGCCTCCGAGAATGCCGGCTGCTTCTGATCACAATGGTTCCGAGGGCAACAACCGAATCCTGCTATATTTCGGTTGGCTGACCCTGTTCGTCCATCTGGCAACGCCGGCCGGTTACCTGGTTGATATACAGACGTCGTACCTGCTCAAGAATCAGTTGCATGCGACGGCGACGGAGATATCGACATTCCGCCTGGTTACGGGCATACCCGTGTACATTGCGTTCGCTTTTGGACTCGCGCGCGACCATTGGAATCCGCTGGGATTGCGGGATCGCGGCTTCTTCCTGATTTTCGCTCCCGCAACCTCGGTGGCATTCATCTGGATGGCGTTTTCAGGTATCTCATACACGGGACTGGTCGTCGGGATGCTACTGGCAATGCTGTCGTCCCGATTTACTGCCGCAGCCTATCAGGGGTTGATCGCTCTGGTGGGTCAGGAGAAGCTCATGTCTGGGCGCCTGAGCGCTCTGTGTAACGTGGTCAGCTCCGTCCCCGTCGTCGCGGGAGCGTTCGCTTCCGGGTACGTCTCCGATCATCTTGCCGCGAAAGAGGCCTTCTTCCTGGTGGCGATGGTCACTTTTTTGATTGCCGTGTTTGGACTCTGGAAGCCCATTTCCGTCTTCGGCGATACGTACGAGAAGCCGCAGGCCAGGGGCGCAGATTTCGTTGGGAATATCAGGCGGCTGGTGAAGCATAAGGCCGTCTATCCAGCAGTTCTCATCTGCTTTCTATGGAACTTTGCGCCAGGATCGGCCACTCCGCTGCAGTTCTATCTGACCAATGAGCTGCATGCATCGGATTCCGTTTACTCGTACTACAACGGGATCTTTGCCGCCGCGTTCATCCCGACATTTTTCCTGTATGGCTTTCTGTGCAAGAAGGTATCGCTGAACAAGCTACTGTGGTGGGGAACGATCGTCGCAGTGCCGCAGATGATTCCGCTGGCATTTATTCACTCAGCCAATCTCGCGCTTGTATTGGCGGCACCGATAGGGCTGATGGGCGGTCTAGCCACGGCAGCATACTTCGATCTCGCGATGCGGTCCTGTCCGCCGGGCCTGCAAGGGACCTTGATGATGCTGGTGGAGGGCGTTCTGGCGCTCTCGGCGCGTGCCGGCGATCTATTGGGCTCATGGATCTATAGCAGCGGCGCAACGCACGGATTCACATTTTGTGTGGCCGCCACTACCGTGGTGTACGCACTGATCCTGCCCTTGATTCCGCTTACGCCGAAAGCATTGATTGCTACCAAGGATGGTGAACCAAATCCGGAGATCGAGGCCGAGGTGCTGAAACGAGATCCGGCGGATTGAGCCTACATAGACTTCCGCGGCTTGGGCGGGAGTAGGCCGGTTGATGGGGAAGCCGCCAAAAAAGGAGCGGAGTACGTGTAGGCCGACCCTCGAAGGGCTGGTCATAGCCGGCCTCGGCAGCTCAAAGCGGGGTGCTGGCCGTTCTGTGGCACATCGACGACCAACTTCCGGAGCCGACCCTCTCCGGACCCTTGGTCGAATTTTGCGAACGTCTCTACCCCGTTCAAAAGCGGCGGCTCCTGTCGGTACCGGCCATATTCACCAAGAATTATCCTGCTGCGGACATTTCCGGACGGATGCATCGGCACCGCCAGGTTGTCTGCCGAGTTCGTCGTCGTTCTCTACCGAGCCACACGTACAGCTTCTGCACGGAAGCGCACAAGAAAAATGTTTGATGAGAACCCCGCGAGCTATCTCGCCGGATAAAAAAACGCCAACCCATACGGTTGGCGTTTTGCTTGGGGTATTACTGGTATCAGAACTGGTTCATGGTGTTGTCTTTACCCGCCGCTTTCAGAGCCGCTTCGCCGCTGAAATACTCCTTGTGGTCGTCGCCGATGTCCGAGCCGGACATGTTCTGGTGCTTGACGCAGGCGATGCCCTGACGGATTTCCTTACGCTGCACGCCAGCCACATAACCCAGCATGCCCTGGTCGCCGAAGTATTCCTTGGCCAGGTTGTCGGTCGACAGTGCGGCGGTGTGGTAGGTCGGCAGTGTAATCAGGTGGTGGAAGATACCTGCTTCGCGCGACGCGTCGGCCTGGAAGGTCCGGATCTTTTCGTCGGCAAGCATCGCCAGTTCGGTCTGATCGTATTCCACGCTCATCAGCTGGGCGCGGTCGTATGCCGACACATCCTTGCCCGCGGCCTTCATCGCGTCATACGCCTGCTGGCGGAAGTTCAGGGTCCAGTTGAACGACGGGCTGTTGTTGTACACCAGCTTGGCGTTCGGGACGACCTTGCGAATCTCGCTGACCATGCCGCCGATTTGGGCGATATGCGGCTTTTCGGTTTCGATCCACAGCAGGTCAGCGCCGTTTTGCAGTGCGGTGATGCAATCGAGTACGCAGCGCGCTTCGCCCGTGCCGGCGCGGAACTGGAACAGGTTGCTAGGCAGGCGCTTAGGACGCAGCAGCTTGCCGTCGCGCTTGATGATGACGTCTCCATTGCCCAGTTCGTCGGCCGACAATTCGTCGCAATCGAGGAAGGAATTGTATTGGTCGCCCAAGTCGCCTGGCGTGTTGGTCACGGCGATCTGCTTGGTCAGGCCGGCACCCAGCGAGTCGGTACGGGCCACGATGATGCCGTCGTCCACGCCCAGTTCCAGGAAGGCGTAGCGGATGGCGCGGATCTTGGCCAGGAAGTCCTCGTGCGGCACGGTGACCTTGCCATCCTGGTGGCCGCACTGCTTCTCGTCGGACACCTGGTTTTCGATCTGAATGCAGCATGCGCCCGCTTCGATAAACTGCTTGGCCAGCAGGTAGGTTGCTTCGGCGTTGCCGAAACCCGCGTCGATGTCCGCGATAATGGGCACGACGTGGGTGACGTGGTTGTCGATTTTTTCCTGGATGGCGGCCTTGGCAGGGCCTTTGGCAGCGTCCAGCTCGCGGAACAGACCGCCCAGTTCACGGGCGTCGGCCTGGCGCAGGAAGGTGTACAGCTCGCGGATCAGCGCGCTGACGGAGGTTTTTTCGTGCATCGACTGGTCCGGCAGCGGGCCGAACTCGGAGCGCAGCGCGGCCACCATCCAGCCGGACAGGTAAAGGTAGCGACGGTCGGTGCTGTTGAAGTGCTTCTTGATGGAGATCATCTTCTGCTGGCCGATGAAGCCGTGCCAGCAGCCCAGCGACTGGGTGTACTTCGACGAGTCGGCATCGTAGGCGGCCATGTCGGCGCGCATGATCTTGGCGGTGTACTTGGCGATGTCCAGGCCCGTTTTGAACTTGTTCTGGGCACGCATGCGGGCGGCATACTCGGGATTGATGGCATTCCACGCGCTGCCGTGGTTCTCTTTCAAACCGGCAACTGCCTTGATGTCGTCTTGATACTTGGCCATGCGAATTTCCTAAGAATAAAGCGCGTTTGAAATAATTTGAGTGTGCCGACGGATGTCGAGGCAAGCAGCGTGACCTCATTGTAGGACCTTTTTGATGCGTCGCGGCCATGTCTTATATAAGACATAAGAGTTAATTTGTCTTTATTTTTCAATGAGATAGATGGTAAATTTCGCGATGTGGAACACCTTTTCAAAAAACGAAAAATACCGCTGCGGGAAACATGGAGTGAATTCCACAATGTGAAACGCGCTTTCAGTTGTCGGCGGGAGGGGCAAGCACGGATGGCTCGAGCAACGATAGGTGGGGGATTTTGTAGACGTCTGTTCCGACGAACAGTGCCCTGAGCAGGCGCGGCAACGTGTGGCTGTGTTCGTGTCCGCTTCGGTCATTCGATCACGAGCGATGCTCGTCGGAAACTGGCCGGGAGCGGCCGGTCGCCGCGGTATGCCGGTGTCTAGCCGCCTTCATCCAAGCCCGAGATGGAGTCCTATGGTAAGGTTGGCGGGATGAGTTCAGGACTTCAACTGGTGATGCATGGGCCGCACCTATGTGCTGGGAGAGTGATGGAGCGTGAGTGATGCGAAGCAGGAAACGCGGCGCACGCTGCGGACTGAGAGAGTTTCAATCAGCAGGGCGTTGCGCCTGAGCGTGCCGCCAGAGGCCAGGCCTGCGCCGGTCAACGGGAAAGACTGGCTGCGGCAGAGGAAAGAGCAATTGCAGGCTGCCCGTGCCGCTGCCAAGCAAAGGCGCGATCTACTAAGAGCCGAAATCATGTCGGCCGTGCAAGATGTCGCCCGAGAGGAACGCACTGCTGCGCGGCTAGAAGCTGAGCGCCTGAAGGCGGAAGCCAAGACCGCGCGGACCCACACGCGGGAGGACGCACGCGCCGCCGCCAAGTTCGAGCGCGGCCAACCAACCCGCTCGGCGTCCAAACGAAAGACGCTTTCCAATGAGAAACGCAAGCTGGTGTCTTACGCTGATCTGTTGCGGATGCGTGGGTGATCTGGCGGAAGTTCGCCAGAGCGGACTGCCTATCGATTTCGTGGAAAGCGGCTTCGATCTCGTGCGGGGTTAGTTCGAGAAGGGAGCATTGCAGCGGCTACGAAGTGATTAACGTTCAGCGGCCTTGCCGCCACAATCGGTTACACGGTCTCCCCGCCAGTCCCGCGCCAGCCCGCTACAGGTCAGGTAGAATCCCGCCCTATGTCGCGCGTGATTGCCATCCTCCTGATGCTGATCCTGCCGCTGCAGGCCTTGGCTGCAGCGCAGCGGCAACTCGTACATTCGGCCGGCTTCCCGCCGGACCATATGGCGGCGCACGCCGAGCATGTCCCCCATCACCACGATGACGACGGGGAGATCGCGTTCGACGATTCCACAGCATCCGCGTCGCACCAACTCGACTTCGACTACGGCACCCACTTCCAGGCGCCGCTGCCAGCGGGCCTGCTGTTGCCGCTGTCGCAGCAGACGCAGCCCGAGCCGTTATTCCTCGCCGGCCGCATGCCTGATCCCCGCGGCAGTCCACCTTTACGCCCCCCTCACGCGCCCGCCTGACGGCGGGGCATTGACCTCCTGATTGCATACCGTGGCGCAATGGCTTGCGCCGCGCCCCGCCGCATTGCCTGTGTCATCGCGATTTGCGTTGGGGATTCCATGCAGAAGTTTTTCATTTCCATTGTTGCGTCTGCGCTGCTGATGCCGTCGGCCCATGGCCAGCGTGCGCCGGCGGATCTGCACGCGCTTTTTAATACCGCGTGGGAGCGGTCCGTTGCATTCCAGGCAACCGAGGGGCGGCGCCTGGAGGCGGCGGCCAGTCGGGTCCAGGCGGATTCGCTGCTCGCCGGGCCACCGACGCTCGGTCTGCTGCACCGCGACGACCGCTGGACCGAGAAGCGCGGCCTGCGCGAGAGCGAGGTCCAGCTTGGCGTCGGTGTGGATGCCGGGCCAGCGCGCGGCACGCGGCGACTTGGCCGACGCACAAGCGGCCGAGGCTGAAGCCGGCGCCGCATTGGCGCGGCTGAACGTTGCCGCCGAGGTGCGCGAGCGTGTCTGGCAGCTCGCGGCCGCGGAAGGGGAGCGCGATGTGCTGCGGCTTCGTGTAGAGATCGCCGTGTCGTTGCGCGACGACGTGCGGCGGCGGGTCACCGCCGGCGACCTCGCGCGCACCGACCTGCTGCTGGCGCAGCAGGACTACCTGGCGGCGCAGGGCCTGCTCGCGGACAGCGAGGCCGGCCTGGTGGACGCCAGGGCGCGGCTGCTGCAAGCGACCGGAGTATCGGCACTGCCGCTGCGGTATGACGAAGCGGCAGCGCCTGTGAGCGATCCTGCCGCGGATGCCGTGAGCCATCCGCGGCTTGAAGCGGCGCAGCGGGCAGTGCTGCGTAGCGAGCGCCAGGTGGGCTACCTGCGCAAATCGCGCCGCGACCCGCCGGAAGTTGGCGTGATGTACCGCAACGACCGTGCGGGCCGCGGCATGCCCAGCGACCAGACTGTCGGCCTTTTCATCAGGATCCCGTTTGCCACCGACGCGCGCAACTTGCCACGCGAGACTGCTGCACAGACGGAGCTGATGACAGCCCGGGCCGAGCTCGATCGCACCGAACGCATCGTGCGCTCCGATATCGACGCGGCACAGTCGGCGCTGTCGCTCGCAGAGCTGCAACTCAAACTTATCGAAGAGCGCAGCGCCACGCTGTCTGAACGGGCAGCGCTGCTGCGCAAGACATTCAATGCCGGCGAAATCGGCTTGCCTGAAGTGCTGCGCGCACAGAACCAGGCCCTCGAAGCCGAAGCCGACCTGGCGCGTCAGCGTGCCCGGCGTGGCATCGCCACTGCCAAGCTGAACCAGGCTCTCGGAGTCTTGCCATGATCCGCCAGCTCATTCTCACCCTGCTCTTGTCCCTTGCCTGCGCCGCGCATGCCGCGCCGGGCGCCCATGGCCCCAATGGCGAGCATCTGGATGCGCCGGCGAGCACCGGCGCCGCGGCGAATGCCCAGCCCGTCATCGAAGCCAATACGGAATCGTTCGAGCTGGTTGGCACGCTGGCCGCTGATGAGCTCTCGGTGATGGTCGACCGCTACGCCACCAACGAGCCGGTGCTGAACGGCACGCTGGAGGTCGAGTTCAACGGCATCAAGGCACAAGGCAAGCTGCACGCCGACTTCGGCGACTACTCCTTTACCGACGAGAAACTTCTCAAGGCGCTGCGCCAACCGGGCAACCATGCGCTCGTGTTCACGCTCGTTGCCGGCAAGGAGTCGGACCTGATCGAGGGGACCCTGAACGTTGCCGCGGACGGGCACGCCTACGGCCTCGGGGCATTCTGGCGAGCGCGCTGGCCGTGGGTCGTCCTGCTTGTAGCGGTTGTCCTGGCCGCCGCAGTCTGGGGCGTGAGGCGCCGCAATATCCAAAAGAGGAACTGAGGCCCGACATGCTGAAGACATCCAGTTTCGCAACGATCGCCATCGCGCTGGCTGCCTGCGCAACCATGCCGGCACTGGCCGGGCCCGGTGCACACGGGCCCGGTGGCGAACACCTTGATGCACCGGGGGTGGTGTCCGGCAGCGGCGGCCTGGCTCGGCTGCCCGACGGCAGTGTCCAGGTGCCCAAGCTCGCGCAACGCCGCATGGGCATCCGGACCACAATGCCGCAGGAAGCCTTGCACCCCGTGACCGTAGAGCTGAATGCCGTGGTGGCGATCGACCCCAATGCGGGCGGGCGTCTGCAGGCAGGGCACCCGGGCTGGATCGAGCCGCCGCCGGACGGCTTTCCGGTGTTGGGGCAGCGTGTCAGCAAGGGCCAGGTGCTGGCCGTGCTACGGCACAAGAGCGAGCCCTTCGATATCGGCAATCAGCAGGCGCAGTTCGCCAACCTGAGCGCCAACCTGAAGCTGGCCCGGCAACGGCTGCAGCGGTTGGAATCGCTGCAGGACAGTATTCCGCGCAAGGAGATCGAAGCTGCCCGCGCCGAGGTCCAGAGTCTTTCCGGCCAGCGCGAGGCGGTGGGCAAGAGTCTGCACCAGACCGACTCGCTGACCGCGCCGGCCAGCGGCGTCATTGCCACGGCCAATGTGCTGGCCGGTCAAGTGGTTGCCGCTGGCGACGTGCTGTACGAAGTGGTTGACCCATCCCGGATGCTGATCGAGGCCAACACCGCGGATGCCTCGCTTGCCAACCGTATCCAGGGCGGGACCCTGGGCCGGTCGGACGGAGGCAAGCTGGAGTTCATCGGCGCCGGCCGCAGCCTGAAGAATGGCGCCGTGCCGCTGATGTTCCGGCTGACGGGCAATGCGGTGCCGCTTGCCGTCGGGCAGCCAGTGACTGTGGTTGCTACGCTAACCGATACGGTCAAGGGCATCGCATTGCCAAGCGAGGCCCTGGTCCGCAATGCCAGCAACCTGCCGGTGGTGTGGATCAAGTCCGGCACGCAGCGCTTTATCGCCCAGCCGGTTGAAGCTCGCGTGCTGGATGCGGGAACGGTTGTCGTGGTCAAGGGACTATCGCCGGAGAACCGGGTGGTGGTGTCCGGGGCGGCGCTTATCAACCAGATCCGCTGAGGGGCGCGCATGTTCAACTGGATCGTTCGCGCGAGCCTCGGCAACCGGCTGCTGGTACTAGCCGTCGCCATAATCCTGATGGTGTACGGCGGCGTGACCGCATGGCGCACGCCGGTGGATGTTTTCCCGGACCTCAACAAGCCGCTGGTGACGGTCATCACCGAGTCCGGCGGCATGGCGCCGCAGGAAGTGGAACTGCTGGTGTCGTTCCCGATCGAGGCCGCGCTCAACGGCATGCCGGGCGTCACCCGGGTCCGCTCGGTGTCGGGCGTCGGCCTGTCGATCGTCTACGCCGAGTTCGACTGGGGCAGCGATATCTATCGCAACCGCCAGCTTGTGTCGGAGCGGCTGGCGCTGGTGAAGGAACAGTTGCCTGGCGGGCTCACGCCCATCCTCGGACCGGTCTCGTCGATCATGGGCGAGATCATGCTGATCGCCTTGCCGATCGACCCGACCAAAGCCAGCCCGATGCACGCGCGCGAGTATGCCGACTTCGTGCTGCGGCCGCGCTTGCTGTCGGTGGCCGGCGTGTCGCAGGTCATCCCGATCGGCGGCGAGGTGCGCCAGCTCCGGGTGGAACCGGACACCGCCAGGATGGCGCAGTTCGGCGTGGCGTTGCCGCAGGTGGAAAGCGCGTTGCGCGACTTCTCCGCCAATACCAGCGGCGGCTTCATCGACCTGAACGGCCGCG
Organism: Cupriavidus sp. DF5525; assembly: GCF_040149425.2. Classification (NCBI taxonomy): domain Bacteria; kingdom Pseudomonadati; phylum Pseudomonadota; class Betaproteobacteria; order Burkholderiales; family Burkholderiaceae; genus Cupriavidus; species Cupriavidus sp. DF5525. The sequence goes on from NZ_CP168267.1 coordinate 166,899, forward strand.
AATACCTGATCCGCAACCTCGGGCGCACCAACCGGCTCGACGACCTGAAGGGGCTGGCAGTCGCCTACAAGGACGGCATCCCGGTGCTGCTGGAGCAGGTAGCCGGCGTGCGTTATGCCGCGGCGCTCAAGCGCGGCGATGCCGGATTCAACGGCAAGCCGGCAGTGATTGTCAGCGTGCAGAAGCAGCCCGCGGCCGACACGGTACGGCTGACGCGGGACCTGGAAGCAGCGCTCGGCGAACTGAAGCAGGGGCTGCCGCCGGGCCTGTCGCCGCCGCAGGTACTATTCCGGCAAGCGGACTTTATCGAGGCCTCGATCGGCAACGTAGTCGAGGCGCTGCGCGACGGCGCCATCATGGTGACCGTGATCCTCTTCGCCTTCCTGCTGAGCGCGCGCACCACCGCGATCTCGCTCGTGGCGATCCCGCTGTCGCTCGCCGTCACCGCGCTGGCTTTCCACCTGCTGGGCCAGTCGATTAACGTGATGACGCTGGGCGGCCTTGCCATCGCCATCGGCGAGTTGGTCGACGACGCAGTAGTCGACGTGGAGAACATCCAGCGCCGGCTCAGGCAGCGCGTAAGCATGGAGGACCCGTCGTCCGTGCTGGAAACCATCTGGCGCGCCTCGGTCGAAGTCCGCTCCGGCATCGTCTATGCCACGCTGGTGGTGGTGCTGGTGTTCGTGCCGCTGTTTGCGCTGCCGGGTATCGAAGGGCGCCTGTTCGCGCCGCTGGGTATCGCCTACATCGTGTCGATCCTGGCATCGATGCTGGTGTCGATGACGGTGACGCCGGTGCTGTCGTACTACCTGCTGCCGCGGATGAAGCGGCTGGAGCATCCGGACAGCCCGCTGGTGGCGTGGCTCAAGCGGGTCGATGCAAGGATCCTGGGCTGGTCGTTCCCGCGCGCCAAAACGGTGCTTGCCGCGGCTGCGGTCGCCGTCGCGCTGGCAGCCGCCACCGTGCCTTTCATGCCGCGAGCCTTCCTGCCAGCCTTCAATGAAGGCTCGCTGGTGATGTCGCTGATGTTCAATCCGGGCACCTCGCTGGCCGAAGCCAACCGCATGGGTGCCCTGGCGGAGACGCTGATCCGGCAGGTTCCGGAGGTGACGCAGGTCGGGCGGCGCACCGGCCGTGCCGAACTGGACGAACATGCCGAAGGCGTGCATTCCTCCGAGATCGACGTCGACCTGAAGCGCTCCGACCGCAGTCGGGAGCAAGTGATGGCCGCCATCCGCGTCCAGCTTGGCAGTCTCCCTGCGTCGGTGGCGATCGGCCAGCCGATTTCCCACCGGCTGGATCACTTGCTTTCCGGTGTGCGGGCACAGATCGCGCTGAAGATCTATGGCGATGATCTCGATACGCTGCGCGGCCTGGCGGAGAACGTGCGCGGGCGGCTTGCTGCCATACCAGGACTCGTCGATATCACGGTCGAGCGCCAGGTATTGATACCGCAAGTCAATGTGCGACTCGATTACCGGAAGGCCGCGCAATACGGCATCCCGGCGGGTGAGGCGCTGAAGGCCTTGCAGACGTTGTCGGATGGCACGCGGGTAACGCAGGTGATCGAAGGCGTGCGCCGCTACGACCTTGTGGTGCGGTTGCCCGATACCGGCCGTACGCCACAGGACCTGTCCCGCGTCATGCTGGATTCGCCGCGTGGCGCGGTGCCGTTGTCGGCAATTGCCAACGTCGAGGATGGCGACGGCCCGAACCAGATCGGGCGCGAGAACGGCCGCCGGCGCATCGTAGTCTATGCCAATACCGACGGCTCGGATATGTCGAAGATCATCGGCGATGTGCGCAGCGCGGCCGCGCGCGCCGGGCTGCCCGGCGGCTATTTCGTCAGCATCGAGGGGCAGTTCCAGGCGCAGGAGCAGGCGACGCAACTGATCGTGCTGCTGTCCCTCGTTTCGCTGGCGCTGATCTACCTGGTGCTTTACTCGCGCTACCGCTCTGCGACACTCACGCTGATAATCATGGCGAACATCCCGCTGGCGTTGATCGGCAGCGTGATCGCCATGTGGATCGGCGGCCTGACGCTGTCGGTGGCGTCCATGGTCGGCTTCATCACGCTGACTGGCATCGCCACCCGCAACGGCATCCTGAAAGTCAGCCACTACATCAACCTGTGCCGCTTTGAAGGGGAAACCTTTGGTATCCCGATGATCGTGCGTGGGTCGCTGGAGCGGCTGACGCCGGTACTGATGACCGCGCTGGTCGCGGCGTTCGCGCTGGTGCCGTTGCTGGTGTCAGCCGACGCGCCCGGCAAGGAAATCCTGCATCCGGTGGCGGTGGTGATTTTCGGCGGGTTGGTCAGTTCGACCATCCTGGATTCCTTGCTGACACCATTGGCGTTCTGGTTGTTCGGGCGCCGCCCGCTGGAGCGGATCCTGTCGCAACCGCAGGGCGACGCGTACTGATTGCGGGCTTTGGCAGCGACGCCCGTAAGTCGCTGCACCAATGGAGTATTCGATGAAGAAACAGATCTCAGTCATGTTGTTTGCCGGCAGCCTCGCACTGTCCGGCCTCTCCGGCCTGGCCATGGCCCACGGCGCCAAGCCCGCTCAGTACGGCGGCATCGTGCAGACCGCCAGCGACCTGCAGTTCGAGTTGGTCAACAAGGATGGCGCCGTCACCATTTATGTCGACGACCATGACAAGAAGCTGCCGGTGGCTGGTGCCAGCGGCAAGCTGACGGTGCTGACCGGCGCCCAGAAGACGGAAACGGCGCTGAACCCGGGGACGGACAATGCGCTCGTGGCAGCCGACAAGCTGCAGCTCAAAGCCGGCTCCAAGCTGGTCGCGACGATCAAGTTTGCCGACGGCAAGACCGTGACGGCACGCTTTGTGGCGAAGTAATACAAGGACCGGCCGGCTTCATAAGCCACTGTGACCATCAGATGCCGGAGCGAACGGACATGCGCGCTAGTGAAGGTCCGGCCATCTGGGATGGAGATCATCAATCGTGAAGGCGTGCCGGTGGCTGTGGCTGCCCGTGCGCTCGCCTTCAGACAGGTGGTCCTCGAGCGCCGTATCCGCCGGATGGCTGTGGTCGAGGATATCGTGATCTGCGGCCGGCCACATCCGCCAGGCAATCCCCACACCAAGGACTGTCAGCGCAGCGAGGACGGCAAAGGTCGGCGCCATGCCCAGCCTCGCACCAAGCTGCCCGGCCAGCGGATACGTGACCAGCCAGCACGCATGCGACAGGGAAAACTGCGCGGCGAAGATTGCCGGCCGGTCGGCCGAGCTTGCCGAGCGACGCAGCAAGCGCCCGCTGGGCGTCAGCGTCATCGAGTAACCAATGCCGATGGTGAACCAGGCTGCAAGGAATGTCGGCCATTCAGCCGGCCCTCCCAGCCCCGCGATAGCGATGCCGGCCAGCAAGCCAAGCGCCATGACCGAAGCACCGGTTAGCATGGCGGGCCTGTCGGGCCGCCTGTCGAGGTACTTCGGCAGCAGCAATGCCACGAGCATCGATCCGCATCCGAACGCAGCCAATGCAATCGGAACGTCGCTGGCGGGCCGCTGCATTTTGCTTTGCACGTAGACGACAGTATTCACGAAGACCATCGAACTCGCCGCCGCAGCGGCAAGGTTCAGCGCAAGCAAGCCCCTGAGGCGCGGCGTCCGCAGATAGATCGACATGCCATGAGATGTCTTGGCGTAGATGCTTCCCGATCGCTCCACTGCCCGTGACTGAGGCAGGCGCACAGAAACAACCAGCGCAGCCGAAACGAGGAAGCCGATGACGGTACCGGCAAACAGCCAGTGGAAGCCGATCACCGTCAACAGCGCCGCGGCCAGCGCAGGGCTGGCAAGGCTTTCCAGGTCATACGCCAACCGCGACAATGACAATGCCCTGGTGTAGTCCTTCTCGTCGGGCAGAACGTCGGGGATCGTCGCCTGGAACGTGGGCGTGAACGCCGCCGACGCCGACTGGAGTAGGAAAATGAGGAGATAGATTTGCCAGGCTTCGGTCACGAACGGTAGCGAGACCGCGACACCGGCACGGACCAAGTCCATCGACACCAGGAACGCGCGCCGGGGCAGCCGGTTCGCGAACGCACCGACGACCGGTGCGACACCGACATAGGCGACCATCTTGATCGCCAGCGCTGTGCCGAGGACGGTGCCGGCGTTCGCGCCAGCCAGGTCATAGGCCAGCAACCCTAGCGCAACAGTCGCCAGCCCGGTGCCAATCAGTGCGATAACCTGCGCGAGAAGCAGGTGGCGGTAGGTGCGGTTGGCCAGGGCATCCAGCATAACTGTGACTCTTACAGATATTTGCTGATGGACTTGAACTCACGCAGCGCTTCGTCCGCCGTGCGGGTACCGGCGCGAATCGCATCGTCAAGGCAATGGTCGATATGGTCATGGACCAGCGTTTTCTTGGCATTTGCCACGGCGGATTCCACCGCCTGCAACTGCTGCGCGACCTCCACGCACGGCCGCTCTTCTTCGAGCATGCCGATGATGCGCCTCAGATGGCCTTCGGCGCGCTTCAGGCGCTTGATGATTTCGGGGTGCGTGGCGTGCGTCGCCATGGTGGCCCCTATCCTGGGGGGGAGGATAGCATTGATGTCCCTCGGCTGAGGTAAGGCGGAGCTAGCGCTCCTCATCATCCGACGACTCCTCGTCGTCCCTTTCGCCACCACTATGGATCGGATACTTCAGCGCTGCGACAACGACGATCGCGGCCAGCACTGCTGTGATCCAGTCCAGTAGGTCCACATCCGGCTCCGATGGTCAGTTGAGTGGCTTGACCCGACGGAACGCGCGCAGCATCGCGAGGTCGTAGAAGATCTTCAGCAGGCCGCAGGCGACCAGCGGCGTGCTGGCATAGCCGTAGGCCATCAACGCGGCGGCGAGCGCAGGACTGAGGGCCGCAGCCAGGCTGCGCGGCACTGCGGTCAGACTTGCAGCCGCCGCCCGTTCAGGCGGGGTGACAACGGCCATCACATAAGCCGTCCGGGTCGGCACATCCATTTGCGACAGCGCGCTGCGAGCCAGCAGCAAGGCCAGGCTAAGTGTCAGCGTGGGCGCGAAGGCGGCTGCAATCAGGCACAGGCTGGACGGGATATGCGTAAACACCATCGTGTTGAGCAGGCCGATCTTTCGCGCCAGCGGCACCGCAGCGAGCTGGGAGAGCGTCGTCAGCATTCCTGCCAGGAAGAAGAACTGGCCGGTCGCGGCAGGACTCAGGCCGAAACGCTGCATCAGCCACAGCGACAGCAGCGAATTGACGACCAGCCCGCCCGCGAACGCGTCCACGCTGAACAGCATGGCCAGGCGTAGTACGATCGGACGGGACGGACCCAATGGTGTTGTCGCCGTGGTCGCCGCTGCATGCGGCTGCGTGACAGGTACGCGCGCATAGAGACGCCACAGCAGCAGCCCTATGATCCCGTAGAAGACGAACATCAGACGCATCGCATCGAGCGAGGACAGCCAGGATTGCTCGACTAGCCATGCCGGTATCGCCGCTGCCAGTGCCCCCAAAGCGGATGAAAATGCGCCGATCAGGCCGTAGCGGGCGAACAGCGCTGTCCGGGTGTCAGGCGATGCCGATTCCGCTAGCCGCGCGTGTTCCAACGGCAGGAAGACACTGACATCACCGGAGCCAGGGTTAAGCGTGCCGACGAAGGCAATCACCAGAAGCGGCCACAGCGTGGAGAAGCCCGCAAAGCCCAGGCCAGTCGCAAACATCAGGGCAGCCGCCAGCATCAGCAAGCGGCGTTGCGGGTAGCGGTGTCCGACGATCCCTATCAGGATCGTGGCGAGGGCAGAGCCGATCAGCGTTGCGCTGCTGATGAGCCCAACTGCCATCGAATCGAAGCCAAGCGCCAGCAGGTAGGTCGGCAACAGCACCGCAGTATAGCCATCACAGATGCCACGCAGCGCGCGGCCGGCAAGCAGCGGCAAGGCGTCAGGGTGAACGCCGGAGGGCAGCGCGATGCGTTCGAGCCAGCTACTGTTGGCGCTCAAGGGGTGGTCCTTATCCACAAACATGACGAGCCTGACTTGCCTGTGTGGCATCAAGGCCAGTTGGCGAGGGCGGACTGCTGCGTGGATTGCAGCCTGACATGGCGCCTGCCGCCTTATCTGGTGTCGTTGCTGCCAAACGAGATGGCATCAAAGAGGGTCACGCTGTCCGCCTTGGTCCAGACTCCGATGGCACCGGCGCCCGGGATATGCTCGTCCGAGGTGTCGATGTACAGCTTGCCATCGAGCGCCACCCGGATGCGCGGGCCGGTAAATTCCACGTGCAGCAAATGCCAGATGCCGGGGGCAACGGGCGCATCACGATAGCGGATCGTGTGCCTGCGGCCGCCCGTCGTGTAGTACAGCGACACATTACCCTCCAGCGCATTGGCCCGGGCGACATAGTAGTTGTTCCCATCCTTCCAGCGCCAGACGACGCCACCCGCTTGATCCTCGCGGCCGGCGACGGGCTTGAACCGCGCCTCCACGAAGCCGTCGGCCAGGGAAACGTCCTGTTTCACACACCAGGGGAAGTCGCCGGACCCCGATTGCCTGAGCACATTGCCGAGGTTTGGGCGCGTCGTGTCGCGTTCAATGGTCCAATTCGGATTGCCGTGCCCGGTGACGCCGCACACCCAACCGGCGGGCAATACGCCGGGGCGCTGCTGACTGAACAGGATGGTCTCGCCCATGGCCGGTATGGCCATCCCCAGCAATAATGCAATGAGGAGAATCGGCTTCATGTGGCAACTCCTGGCTGATGGTGGGCGCAGCGTTCAGGCAGGCATCTTCGGCGGCCAGCGGTGGGTCTCCGCTTGGCAGTGCTGACACCACGCATAGAGCGCGTCGTACATCACCATGCCATGGCCGAGCATCTCGTGATCGTCGGCATACACCTGCGAGAGGCCAAGGGAAATCGCATAGAGTCCGCTGGACTGTGGCGTCAGGTCGAGCTTCGACGTATCGGCGCCGCGCACGATCTCTGCCAGTTGCCGCAAGGCGGGATCGGGCAGGCCGTACTTGTCCAGGAAGGCATCAAAGCTGCATAGCTCACCGGCATGCGACAGCTCCACCCCGGGGATGTCATAGGGAATGGCGCCGGTCTCGCCTGCCACGCGCAAAACGTCGCCGGCGGGCACATAGAGAAATTCCGGCGCCTCGTCGATGAACCGGGCGATGAGCCACGGGCAAGCGATGCGGTCGATCTTGGGGCGCTCCCGGGTAATCCATTTCATGGTGGTCTCCGCTCTGGTTCGTCGAGGTGAGGCTAGGTCTAGGCGGTCGGAATTCCCCCTGACTATTTGCTCACCCCTCCGAAGCGATCGGCGACCCTTGCCCAATTGATGTTCTGCATGAACGCATCGACATAGGCCGCGGCTTTCGCACCATAGTCCATGTGGTAGGAGTGCTCGTACATATCCAGCGCCAGGATCGGCGTCGCGCCAGCCAGCGTATGGGCGTGGTCAGAAGCCCACTGGTTGACCAGCCGAGCGTCGCGCGGGGAGTAAGTCAGCAGTACCCAGCCCGAGCCGCCGCCAAGTGCCTTGCCCATGGCGGTGAACTCCGCTCGCCAGCGCGCGACAGAGCCGAAATCGCGCACGAGCGCCGCTTCCAGTTCGCCGCCTAGACTGCCGCCGTCGCCGAGGCTGTCGAAGTACACCTCATGCAGGATCATGGAGTTCGTTGCAATCAGTTCTTCGCGCTTCAGGCCGTTCAGCACAAAGACCGGTGTGGCTGCAACGTCGAGTGTTGACAGCTCTGCGGTAATCGCATTCAGTCGCTTCACCGCGCCGCCATAGTTGTTTTCGTAATGGCTGACGATCAGTTTCTCCGACAGGCCCGAAAGCCGGGCGGGATCGCATGCCAGTGGTTTCATTTCGTAACTCATGGTGTCCCCTGGTTCGTGTGGTTCAGTGATGCAGCACCGGATAAATGGCAAGGCCGATCAGCGCGGCGCAGATGATGATGACTGGCTCAGGCAGCTTCTTGAATTTCAGCAGCAACGCGACCGTGCCCAGCGCCAGCAGGATGGTCGGAACGTCGACAATCGAGCGCTTGGCCAGTACGAACACTGCACCGGTGATGGCGCCAATCGCAGCCGCCGTGACGCCATCGACAAAGGCCAGGATGCCCGGCAGCTTTCCGTACTTCTTGAAGTAAGGGGCCGGCAGTACCGTGAACAGGTAGCAGGGTAGAAAGGTCGCAAGTGCCGCCACGCAGGCGCCGGGCAGCCCGGCCACCAGGTAACCGATGAAGCCGACCGTGATGACCACCGGGCCAGGCGTGATCATGGCCACGGCTACCGCATCGACGAATTGCTTGTCGTTGAGCCAGTGATGTTCCGTCACGACACCGCCGTAGAGGAATGGCACGATGGCGAGTCCAGAGCCGAAGACAAAGGCGCCTGCCTTGGCAAAGAACACGCCGATCTGAGTGAGTAGCGGCCAGTCCAGCGTGCTCAGCAGGCCGCTCGCGGCCGGTACCTGCGTGACCGCGAGCGCATTGGCGCCACCCTGGTGCAGCCATTTGGGTGGGGCGCGCCAAAACCAGGCAAGCACGCCGGCTGCCACGAACAGCCAGGCGATTTCGGACTCTGTGACGATGGTCACTGCAGCCAGCACCAGGTAAATTGCCCACAGCAGTTTGTCCTTGCCCACGCTCTTTGTCGTCAGCTTGTAGGCGCTGATGGCGATGATGCCGATGACGGCGGCGCCCACGCCATAGAACACGGATTGCATCCAGGTCAGCCCGCCAAACCGGACATAGGCCCAGCCTAGCGCCAGCACCATCAGGAACGACGGCAGCACGAATGCCAGGCCGATCAGCGTGGCACCGAGGACTCGATAGTGGACGTAGCCGAGGTAGATCGCCAGTTGCGCTGCCATCGGCCCGGGCGCCAGTTGTGCGAGCGCTATGCCTTCCTTATAGTCGCCATCGCTGATCCAGCCTCGCCGCTCCACGAGGTCGCGGTGCATATAGCCGGCCAGCGCGACGGGCCCGCCAAAGCCGAACGTGCCCAGGCGAAGGAAATAGAGCACGAGTTGCCAGAGGGTGTAGGCGGGCCGTTCCGAGACGTCCGGCGGAGCCATGCCGGCTTGTTGCATGCGATTCATAACGGGATCTTGGACGAAGGTTGAAGTCAGGGCTTTTTGTTGGTGGAGAAGTGTGCGTAAAGCGAATCCAGCACCGTGCCGATTTCCGCCAGCAGCGCGTCGTCGTCCGCCAGGCGCGCTCGTGCGCCGGCCAGCATGGCTTCAAAGCCGCTGGCTTCCGGTACCGAAATGCCGCCAATGTCCAGCGCATGGACCATGGTGCCGAGCCGGCTAAGCCCGCGGTCGGACTCGAGGCCGAAGCTCGACAGCAGCACTTCAAATGAAACGCGCTCGCCCACATGCGTGAAGGTCGCGTCGTCGAAATCGAAGCCCAGCGCATCGTCAGGGCAATCGGCGGGGCTTCCCAGCCACAGGAACCGGGCGTGGGGATCGATGAAGCGCTGGATCAGCCAGGCGCTTGCCACGCGATCCACCCAGAGGTGGCGGCGCGTGGCCCAAAGCCGCCCTTGATACTGGGCAGGATCCCTACGAGCGATTGCTCGCGTGAGCGCCTGCGGTTCGCCCGGAGACTGGATGGTCTCGATGGCGCGGCTGAAGTCATTCCATTGGGCTTCGGCACGGGTCGACACCTCATTGGGGAAGAAGTCGATCGTGCGGATCGCTGCGTAGGCACGTCCGTGACGGCGCAGCAGGCGATTGAGTTCGGCGCTGCTTTGATCGGAAAGCGACTTGCGCGCATCTGACAGGGCAGCCTGAAGTTCGGCATAGTCAGCGCTGCGGTCGAACAACGCCCGGAAAGCGGTCTCTTCCTCCGGATTGGCGGCGCGGACATTCAAAAGCCAGGCCTGGCCGTCTTCCTGGCGGGCCTCGTCGGCCAGCTCGCGCAACTGGGCGATTTGCTCATCACCTGCGGGCAAAAGGTAGGCGCCGTCACGCAGTGCGGCGCAACCAATTGTCTTGATCGCGCGCCAGATCCGCATCCGGGCGGTGGCGCCGGAGGTTGGTAGCGTGACGATCAGCAAAGCCCAGGAATCGGTGAACGCAGTCATGAGCGCATGTTAGAGGGCCATAGCTCGCATTTCAACGATGTAGATATCTCTACATTAGAGACTTTTTCGCCATATTTCGGGCGGGGCTGAGAATGTAAGTACGCCCGCGGACCAGCGATGGATACGTGGACCGTCCATGGCCGCCCAGGCGGAAGCCGCTCCCCAACGACAGCCGGAAGCTGCCATTTGCGCTTGCCGCATGTAGAAAAGCAGCGGCCCCGTGCGAGAAGCATTGCGCCCTTCATCGATAGAGGGTCGGTAGTTGGTGCGCCCAGATCTGATTACCCAGCGTAAGGACGATCGCGCAAGCTCAAGTGCCCAGAAACGACCTCTACCTGTAGTAGCCAGCCGGCTACCTGCCACGATCACTTACCGGCCATGAACGGTCATCGGCCAAGCCTTCCGACCGAAATAGGACTTAGGCCAACGGTTGCTCACTGTCTTCTCGGTGCCCATAGTCGCCTTCGACGCGAGCTCCGACGTGCGCCGCCTGCGCCTGCTAATGAGTGACTCTGAGTCGTCGCGCGTAGCAGTGATCCGCGGCGATCGCTGACCTGCGGCGGACCTCCGCCCCTCCTTCGCGCTGAATATGACACTACTGCGCTGGGAGGCCTGATCGGCCGCCACCCGCGCACGCCGCTGCGTGATGCGGTGAGCGAGACGTACATGCAATTCCACAGCAATATCGCCAGCGGCGAAAATCGCGGTATTTGACGCTCCCCTGGGATCGTTCGGTATGGATTCAGATGCTGGGGATCCCGCCACTTCCGGCCGTCAGGGCGACGCCGCGGCGCTACTGGACCGACCTCCTTTGTCCCGCCCGCCATCCTCGCCCCGTGTACCACGAGCCGTGCTAAAGGCCCATTGCAAGGCGCCGCGTCCGCAGCCGCCTTCGTGTTTTCCCTTGCCGCCCCGAAATGTCAAGCGAACGTCCCGGCTTGTCAAATCTCCTGGCGCCATTGACGGCTATTTTTGCAGTGGAACTCGATTTCCTAGGTAGTGCAAAAGCCGCGCCACCTGTCTGCAGCAGTTAAACCGACATCTGGAACATATATGCAATTTCTCGACGATTCCCTGCACCCCGAAAACCAGGACAAGGTGGTCATCACCGTGGCCCCGTACGGCCCCGAATGGATGCCGGAGGATTTCCCGGAAGACATTCCGGTGACGATGGAAGAGCAGGTCCAAAAGGCCGTCGATTGCTACAACGCCGGCGCCACCGTGCTGCACCTGCACGTGCGCGAACTGGATGGAAAGGGCTCCAAGCGCCTGTCCAAGTTCAACGAGCTGATCGCGGGCGTGCGCGCCGCGGTGCCCGACATGATCATCCAGGTGGGCGGCTCGATCTCCTTCGCGCCGGAAGACGAAGGCCAGGCAGCCCAGTGGCTGTCGGACGACACCCGCCACATGCTGGCTGAGCTGGATCCGAAGCCGGACCAAGTCACCGTGGCGATCAACACCACGCAGATGAACATCATGGAGCTGCTGTACCCGGAATACCTGAAGGGTACATCGCTCGAACTTCCGGCCTACCAGGCGGCTTACCGCGAGATGACTGTGCCGGCTGGCCCGGGCTGGGTGGAGGAGCACCTGCGCCGCCTGCAGGCTTCGGGCATCCAGCCCCACTTCCAGCTCACCGGCATCCACGCCATGGAGACGCTGGACCGCATGGTGCGCGCCGGTATTTACAAAGGCCCGCTGAACCTGACCTGGATCGGCATCGGCGGCGGCTTCGACGGCCCCAACCCGTTCAACTTCTTCAACTTCGTCCACCGCGCGCCGGACGGTTGCACGCTGACCGCAGAGTCCCTGCTGAAGAACGTGCTGCCGTTCAACATGATGGCGATGTCGATGGGTCTTCACCCGCGCTGCGGCATCGAGGACACCATCATCGACCAGCACGGCAACCGCATGAGCTCGGTGCAGCAGATCGAACAGTGCGTGCGCGTGGCCAAGGAACTGGGCCGCGAGATCGCCTCGGGCAAGGAAGCCCGCGAGATCTACCGTATCGGCACCTGGTACGACAGCGCCGACGAGACGTTGGCCGCCAATGGCATGGCGCCCAACCGGGCGACGGGGCAGAGGAACCTGCCGCTGCGCGTCGTGGCTTGACGTGTAGGCCTGGCCGGGGAAGGCGAATCTGCGGTCGGGCTCGGACACGAGCACAGCTACGACGCCGCCCTGTTCCCGATCCCGTCCATGTATTGGAACTTGCCGCACATTACCGGGGCCAAGGACGTTCTACACACTGTATCGACTACGGAGTTACTCATGCAACATTGCCGCGCCTTCTCCCGGATCCGCATGGCCGCCGTCGCCGCCGTCATGGCCCTGGCCATGCCCGCTGCGATGGCATGGACCACCAAGCCAGTCAGGATCCTCGTACCGGCGCCCGCCGGCGGGTCCATGGATGTGCTGGCCCGTGTGCTGTCCGATCAACTGACGACAGACCTTGGCCAGGCCGTGGTGGTCGACAACAAGCCCGGTGCCGGAGGCGGCATTGCCATCAATACCCTGCTATCGGCGCCGGCTGACGGGCAGACCATCCTGGTTGCGACCACCAACGTGCTGACCGAGATCCCGCATGTGATGAAGGTCTCGTTCGATCCCATGCAGGACGTGAAGCCTGTCGCGGCGGTCGGCAAGGCGCGCCTGGTGCTGGTCGGTTCGACCAGCCTGCCGCCCAGGGACCTGCAGGGCCTGATCCGCTACGTGAAGGACAACCCGGGCAAGCTGAGCTTCGCCACCTACAGCGCAGGCACGGTCGCCCACTATGCCGGTGTCATCATGAACCAGAAGTCTGGCATGGACCTGCAGCACGTGCCGTTCGCCGGCTCCCCGCCGGCGCTGGCCCAGGTGATGGGCGGGCAGATCGCCGTCATGTACGACGGCATGGTGTCCTCCTTGCCGATGATCCGGGCCGGCAAGTTGCAGGCATTCGCGATCGCATCGAAGGAGCGGTCGCCCCTGCTGCCCCAGGTGCCGACCTTCACCGAACTGGGCTATGCGGACCTGGACTTCAGCAACTGGGCCGGTGCCTTCGTCTCCTCCCACGTCCCGGCAGAACTGGTGCAGAAAATCCAGGCAGCAGTCGACAAGGCGGCGTCGACGCCCAAGGTGCGGGACCGGGTCGCCTCCCTCGGCTTCGAGCCGATGCCTGCCCAGACTCCCGCGCAACTTGGCCAGGGATTGCGGACCGAGTACGAGCGCAATGCCGGCATCGTCAAGACTTACCACATCCTGCCCTGATGCGAGCAACGGCCCGGGCCCGGTCCGGGCCGACCGTTAGCGCTCTGCGCTTTGCTGCGTCCGTCGCTGATGGCGTGCCGCAGCGCCATCCCATCCGCGTAGCGCCGGCTTTTTCCGCTGTCCCGAATGGTCAAGGCGATGACCCCGGGCATCAACCGGTCAACCCTAAGCGCCTTCTAGAATCGCCACACATCCCTAACGATGTGAGCCGCCCCACCGCAGGGCAGCGTGCATCGACGAATCAAGGAGCCTGTCTTGCGTTCTTCATCCTGGCCGCTGGAGCCGGCCCACTCGCCGGAAGATGTCGGGCTTTCCTCGTGCCGGCTGCAGGCGATCGCTTCGGTGCTCCATCGCGATATTGACCAGGGAATGATCCCCGGCGCGGTCGTGCTGGTGGCGAGGAAAGGGCGAGTCGCCTGGTACGAGGCGGCTGGCTTCGAGGAGCGGGACGATCCGGCGCGCATGATGCAGCGCCATTCGGTCTTCCGGATCGCGGCGATGACGCGCCCGGTCGTCAGCGTGGCGGCGCTGACGCTGGTGGAAGAGGGCCGGCTGGCGCTGTGCGATCCGGTCGAGCGGTATATCCCGGAATTTGGCGGCCTGGAGGTTGGCGTCGAGCACGTCGACACGCGTACAGGGCAACGGAGCCTGATGCTGGAGCCGCTGTCCCGCTCGATCACCGTGCATGACCTGTTCCGACACACGTCAGGCCTTACCTACGGGCAGTTCGGCGATTCGTTGGTGCAGCGGCGGTATCGCGACAGCGATCTCATGCATCCCGGCCAGACCAATGCCGGGATGGTGGCAACGCTGGCAACCCTGCCGCTGCAATGCCAGCCAGGGACCGCATTCGAGTACGGCATGTCCACCGATGTGCTGGGGCGCGTCATCGAGATCGTGTCCGGCATGGACCTCGAGCGCTTCATCGCCGATCGCGTGACCGGTCCGCTGCGCATGCACGCGACCGGCTTCCGGCTGGCCGCACAGGCGGGAGCGGGCCTTGCGCTGCCATTGCGGCAGCGTGGCGGCGCGCCCGCTGCCTTATTTGACTATGACGAGCGCAATCCGCCCCGTTGGCATTCCGGCGGCGCCGGCCTGTTGTCGACAGCCGGGGACTACGCGCGCTTTTGCCAGATGCTGCTGAACGGCGGCATGCTCGACGGCGTGCGCTTGCTCTCGCGCAAGAGCGTCGAGCTGATGCTCTGTGACCACCTGCCGGCGGGCGTCGGCCACGGCGGCTCGACCCAGGGGCTGGGCATCAACGCGCCATTGCCCGAGTTGGGGCAGGGCTATGGGCTCGGCGTCGGCGTGCGGCACGCCGCAGGCCTGTGCCCCGTGCCAGGTTCGAACGGCGATTTTTTCTGGGGCGGAGCGCTCGGGACCTACTTCTGGGCCGATCCCCGGGAGGAGCTGATCGCGGTCCTGATGCTCCAGGAAAACGACATCGCCACGCGCGCCTGGTATCGGGCATTCCTGCGCAACGTCGTCTATGGGGCGGTGCAGGACTAATTCGCCACAATCTTGTCATTGCCGGGACGCCAGTCCCGGCCTGGAGGAATTTGATGAAAACGATGAATCGACGTTGGGTACTCAGGCACCGCCCGGTCGGCGACCTCAGCGAGGGAGACCTGGAGCTCGTCGAGACGCCGCTACCGGTGCCCGGCGACGGCGAGATCCTGGTGCGCAACATCTACTTGATGGTGGCGCCGACCAACCGGGTCTGGATGAGCCATATCGACCAGTACATGCCGCCGGTGGCGATCGGCGAGGTCATGCGCGGCGGCACGATGGGCGTTGTAGTCGAGTCCAACCATCCGGACTTCAAGGCGGGAGACGTCGTCGAGGGCGGCATGGCCTGGGAAGAGTACTCGGTGAGCAGGACCGCGCGGCGCATCTCGCTGGAGTACGACCTGCCGCTGTCCGCGTTCGCGAGCGTGCTGGGCAACGCCGGCATGACCGCCTACTTCGGCATGCTCGACGTCGCCCGTCCGAAGGCCGGCGACACCGTCGTCGTCTCGGCGGCCGCGGGCGGCGTCGGCTCGATCGCCGCACAGATTGCCCGGATCGCGGGGTGCCGTGTGGTGGGCGTCGCCGGCGGGGCCGACAAGTGTCGCCTCGTCAGGGAGGAATTCGGCCTCGATGCCTGCGTCGACTACAAGGCGGGCAACGTGCTCGCCGACCTGCGGGCGGCATGCCCGGACGGCATCGACGTCGACTTCGAGAACGTTGGCGGCGACACCATGGACGCGGTGCTGACGCTGATGAACGTGGGCGCGCGCATCGCCCTATGCGGCATGATCTCCACGTACAACGCGCAAGGCGACTGGTGGAGCCCGAAGATGTTCCGCAACATCATCATGAAGCGGGCGCGGGTCGAGGGTTTCCTGGTCTCCGACTACCGTGCGCGGTTCCCGGAGGCGGTCGATGCCCTGGCGCAATGGATTCGTGCCGGGGAGCTCCGGTACAGGGTCGATATTGTCGATGGCATCGGGCAGGCGCCGGCCGCCCTGAACCGGCTGTTCAGCGGAAGAAACGTCGGCAAGCAACTCGTCCGGCTGTCTCCCGATCCGACCTTGGCATGATTCCCGCAGACAACATCGACTCGCCCATGATGCCCCAACCGACAGCCCCCCGACACGGCGAACCGCGCGCGCCCGGCGACGCGCAAGTCGCACTCGCCCGCACGGGCATCACGGATTTCCGCGGCAAGGCGGCCATCATCACTGGCGCCGCGTCGGGCATCGGCCTGGCGCTCGCCGAAGCACTGGCGGAGCGCGGCGCTGACCTCGCTCTCGCGGATGTCGACGCGCACGGGCTGAAGGCGGCCCGTGAGCGGCTGGCCGTGACAGGCAGGCGCATCTGCACGCGCGTTCTCGACGTATCGTGTGAGGCGGACGTCCGTGCTGCGGCATCGGCCTTCGGGACTGCCCTGGGCAGGATCCATCTCGTCTTCAACAATGCCGGCATCGACATGAGCGGCGGGCTGGCGTCACTGTCGGGGAAAGACTGGCAGCGAGTCTTTGGCGTCAACGTGTTCGGCGTGATCCACGGCATCCGCCATTTCGTCCCACTGCTGCGCAGTCACGGCGAGCCCGCCCATGTCGTCAACACGGCCTCAGGCGCCGGCTTCTGGGTGAACGGCGATATCCGTATGGGCGCCTATGCGGCGACGAAGTCATGCGTGGTCGCGCTGTCCGAGGCGCTCGAGCAGGAACTCGCCGGCTCCGCCATCGGCGTTTCCGTCCTCTGCCCGGGGCCGGTCAGGACGTCGATCGCCGAGCGCTCGCGCCATGCGAGCGACCAGTTGAAGGCGGGCATCGCCGCGGGAGAGCCGCCCGCGGCGGTTGCGCACCAGGTGCTGGAGGCGATCGTGCGCGGGGAGTTCTATGTCTTCACGCCCAATCGCATGCGCGCGGGCGTGCAAAGACGATTCGCGCGCATCCTCGATGCGCTGGACCGCATGTCTGGTGCTGCCTGATCCTGCCGGCAGGCCCACGGCTCATCCTGGCAGGCGATCCCGGATGCCGTGGTGTTCCTGCTGCGGCAGGGCTGGCGTCGGTCCTGCCTGCGCGCGCCACACGCTCGGGCTGCAGCCAAAGCGGTCGCGAAACCAGCGGGTGAACGCGCTGTGCATGGAGAAGCCAAGCAGTTCGGCGACGTAGCTGATCGGCCGCTCCCTCTGCCCGAGATATTGCAAGGCCAGCGCGGCGCGGACCTCGTCGAGGATGGCGCTGAAGGTGATGCCTTCGAGCAGCAGCCTGCGATGGATGGTGCGGCGGTCGATGCCTAGCTGGACGGCCACCCGTTCGATGCTGCAATTCCCGGTCCTGAGCAGCGAGAACACCATCCGCCGGACTTTTTCGGCGAGCGACTGGTTGGTTCGCGCCAGCAGCGAGTCCAGGTAATCCCGCGCATACCTGGCCAGGGTCGGGTGCGCGGCGGGCGGAACGGCATCCAGGTCCCTGCGATCGCACACGATCCCGTTGAAGTCGTGGCCAAAGGTCACCGCGCTGCCGAAGATGCGCAGATGGGTCGCCATCTGCCTGGGGGCACTGTGCGACAGGCAGATCTGCCGCGCGCGCCAGGCCGGGCCGAGCAGTTCCTGCAGCACCCGGTACAGCGCGCCGAGCACCATCTCGTCGGCCTGCCGCGTCGGCCCGATGTCGTCGAACAACAGGTACATGCGGAGCACGAAGATGCTCTCGTTCTCCTCGAAGTCGAGGAGCGCCGCCTCGCTGTGCAGCGCGAGGTAGCGGACCATGGCGGCCAGCGCCTCACGCAGCGTGGGGGAGTCCCGCACGACCATGCCGAGCGGTCCGAGGATCGAAATCTCGCGGCTCTCGCACATGCGCAGGCCGAAGTCCTCGGCGCCAGAAGCGGCTGCCGACTTCTCAAGGAGACGGCAGGCGGCACTCGCGGAGATAAGGCTGTCGGCGAAGTCCAGCGTGCTGCGGGGGATGCCGGCTTCGGCCAGGAGCGGCAGCGGGTCGAGCCCCGCCGAGCGCGCCACCTCCTGGTAACCGGAAAGGGTTGCACTGCGCACCAGACGGTTCATAAAGCTCTCCATGAAACTGCGGCCGCGCGGTGCCGGTTCAGATCACCGCCCCGCCGTTAGGGCTGATGACCTGCCCGACGAAGTAGTGATCTCCCGCCAGGAACGTCGCGATCGACGCGTATTCGTCCATCGTGCCGAAGCGGCCGGCGGGGATCACCTGCCAGAAGCGGCGCTTTGCCTCCTCGCCGATGCTGTCGAGGTATTGCTCGAAGAACGGCGTCGCCACGCCCCCCGGCGCCAGCGCGTTGACGAGGATGTTGGCGCCCGCCACTTCCGCCGCGACGGACTTCGTAAAGGCGATGACTGCGCCCTTGGTGGCGCAGTAGTGTGGGCTGTGCGCACTCATGGTCGAGTACCCGGCGATGGAAGCCAGGTTGATGACCCGGCCATATCGCTGTGCTTCCATCAGGCGCAGGGCCTGGCGGGTGCAGTAGAACATCCCGTGCACGTTCACGTCCCAGTAGCGCAGCCACTCCTCGTCGGTCAGGTTGCTGGTGAAGCCCAGGGACTGTCGCGGCACCGGCGTGGTGATATAGGCATAGTGCTTGTTGCGCCGGACTTCATCGGCGGCCGTGGTCGGCGCGCGCGCGGCATTGTTCACTAGCACGTGCAGGGTGCCGAAGCGCTCGACGATGCGGGCGAACATGTCCGCCACTTCGCTGCTCGAGGAGATGTCGCAGCGCAGTGCCAGGCACTCCGCACCGGTTGCCTCGACGGCGGCGCGAGTGTCTTCCAGCGCGGGCATGTCGACGTCACAGATGACGACTTTCGCGCCGGCGGTGCCGAGGTGCCGGGCGATGGCACCGCCGAGGCCGCGCCCGGCACCGGTGACCAGGGCGACCCGGCCGGCCCGCTTGCTGTGGTCCGCCGTGCCGGCCGCGTGCGCGGACGCGAGAGGTAGTTGCTGCATTGCTGTGTCTCCTCGTTGGAAATGGAATGTGTGGGATGGGCGCTGTGCACTGTGTCGCGGGCCTCAGGCGCGGCGCATGAGGCTGTAGCTCTGCGCGCTGGGGCCGACATTGGGCATGCTGGCCAGGAACAGGGCGAGGGGAACGACGTCCTCCGGCTCCTTGACCCACTCGCCGGGCGGCATCGTGGCGTCGCGCGTGAGCTCCGTCCTGACCGGCCCGGGGATCAGTTCGTTGACGCTGATGTTGAGCTCCTGCAATTCGACAGCGAGGGACTGGGTGAGCATCCACAGGCCGCTTTTGGAGCACGAGTAGGCTGAGAAGCCCGGAGCGGGGCGGTTGCGCTGGCCGGATCCGATCATGATGATCTTGCCGGCGCCGCGCCGGCGCAGGTGGGGGATGGCCGCGTGGGCGGTGTGGTAGGCGCCCGTCAGGTTGATATCGATGGTTTTGCGCCAGAGTGCCGGATCGCTGTCGGCGATCGGTCGCAACTCCGTCGCGACGCCGGCGTTGGCGACGACGATGTCGACCCCGCCGAATTCGTCGCTGGCGCGCCGGAACAGGGCGGCCACTGCCTCGTAATCGCCAACGTCGGCGCTCTGGGCAATGGCACGGCCGCCTGCTTCCCGGATCTTGCTCGCCGTCAGGGCGATCTCTGCCTCGCCACGTGCGCTGCAAACCACGGTGGCTCCTGCGCGCGCATAGGCCAGTGCGATGGCACGGCCAATGCCGCGGCCGGCGCCGGTGATGACGGCTACCTTGTGTTTGAGCAGGATGGGATCGGTATGGCTCACGGTTGGTAACTCCTTGGGCTGCTACGGTGTCGGGCCCGCTCAATACGGGCGGTCGCCGATGACGGTTGCGCGGTCCATCCGGCGATGGCACGGCGGATAGTCCATGACGGCGTAGTGCTGGGTCGAGCGGTTGTCCCAGATCGCCACGCTGTCCTTGGTCCAGCGCCAGCGCACCTGGTGCTCCGGGATATAGGCCTGGCTGATCAGGTAGCGCAGCAGCTCGGCCCCGCCCTGGTTGAGGTCCTGCCCGAAGCGCACGCGCTGGGGCGTATGGAAGTTGGTGAAGTGCGTGGTAAAGCCGTTGACGAAGAGCACCTTCTCGCCGGTTTCGGGATGGGTCCGCACGACCGGATGCTCGGCGTCGGGATACTGGGTCTTCAGTGCCAGGCGTTTCTCGATCGGCATGCCTGCGCCGAAGCTGGCCTCGATGCTGTGGCGTGCCCGCAGGTCCGAGATCTGTTCCTTGACGTGGGCAGGCAGGTTCTCGTAGGCGAGCACCATGTTGGCCCACATCGTGTCTCCGCCCACCGGCGGACACTCCCGGCAGCGCAGGATGCTGGCAAGCGGCGGCGCTTCGCGCCAGGTGGCATCTGTGTGCCAGGCATTCTCGTAGCGCGGACTGGGCTGGTCGGGGTTCTTGTAGATCCGGACAAGCCCGGGGTGCTCGGGATCGCTGCCTGCAACCGGATGGTCCTCCAACTCGCCGAAGCGGCGGGCAAACGCCACGTGCCCGGCGGCCGTGATGTTCTGGTCGCGCAGGAACAGCACGCGGTGCCTGAACAACGCCTCGCGGATGGCGGCGAACATCCCGTCATCGTGGATGGCATCGGCCAGGCTGATGCCGGTCAGTTCGGCGCCGATGGCGCAGGTGAGTGGCTCGACGCGCATGGGGGCCCCCGTTACACGGTAAAGATCGACGAACCGGTGGTCTTGCGCGCCTCCAGGTCGCGGTGCGCCTGCGCGGCGTCCTGGAGTGCGTAGCGCTGGTTGATCTCGATCCGGATCCGGCCTGCGGCGACGTGGCCGAACAGCTCGCCCGCGAGCGCGTCGCGCTCGGCATGGTCGACGATGTAGTCGGCCAGGGCGGGACGGGTGAGGTAGGGCGAGCCCTTGGTTGCCAGGATCTGCGGGTTGAAGAGCGGGAACGGACCGGATGCAGTGCCGAGACACACCATCAGGCCGCGCCGCTTGACCGAGTCCAGCGAGGCATCGAAGGTGTCCTTGCCCACGCTGTCGAACACGACGTTGACCCCCACGCCGTCGGTAAGCGCGCGCACGCGCCTGGCCACGTCCTCGTGGCTGTAGTTGATGACATGGTCGCAGCCGTGCGTGCGCGCGATCTCGGCCTTCGCCTCGCTCGACACGGTGCCGATCACCGTCAGGCCGAGCAGCCTGGCCCACTGGGAGACGATCAGGCCCACGCCGCCCGCCGCCGCGTGCAAGAGGATGGTGTCGCCCGGCTTGAAATTGTAGATCCGGCGCATCAGGTAGGACGACGTCAGGCCCCGCATCGTCATGGCCGCCGCGGTCTCGCAGGAGATGCCGTCCGGCAGCCGGATCAGCGGCGCGGCCGGCACGAGGCGCTCGGTGCTGTAGGCGCCGATGGTGTTGAGGAAGCCGGTGTACGTGACGCGGTCTCCAACCGTGACGTTCATGACGCCCTTCCCGACGGCCTCCACGATGCCGGCGGCTTCCACGCCCATGCCGGACGGAAGCGGCATGGGATAAAGGCCCGAGCGGAAATAGGTGTCGGCGAAGTTGAGTCCGACCGCTTCATGGCGCAGTCTCACCTCGCCCGGGCGGGGGTCGCCGACTTCAACCGTTTCCCAGCGAAGGACTTCCGGTCCACCGGTCTCGTGCATGCGAATTGCGTGGGGCATCTCTTTCTCCGTTTCGGGTTTCCGTTGCGCGCTGCATGGGTCATGCGTCACGGCATGCGGGCCAGTATTGGAGAAGGTGTGTCCGGCTAGTTGACATTCTGGGGCAGGAACTTTACCTTTTGGGGCACTCCGGGTAATTCCTATGTCGACGCTACTGCAACACGCAAGCCTGACGAACTTCGTCGATGTGGCCCTGAAGGCAGGCCTGGATCCCTACCGACAGCTCCGGCAGGCCGGCATCAGTCCCACGGTCCTGGTCGACCCGGATATCCGCGTCCCGACGAAGTCGGTGATGCGGTTGCTGGAGGAGTCGGCCCGGCTGGCCGGGCTGGAGGACTTTGGCCTGCGCGTGGCGGAAGCACGGCCGCTTGCCAGCCTGGGGCCACTGTCCATCGTGATGCGCGAGGAGGCGACGCTGCGCACGGCGCTTGAAGCGATGGCGCGTTATATCCGCCTGCTGAACGAGGCGCTGGACCTGCGGATCGAGGAAGTGGGCGAGACTGCGCTCATCCGGCTTGAGTTCCTGGTGAGCGTGCGAGGGTCCACGCGGCAATCGACGGAACTTGTTGTCTGCCTGTGGTTCCGCTTGCTACGCCTGCTGTTCGGGCCGGCATGGAAGCCGCGCAGCGTCATGTTCACCCACGAGGCACCGTCAAGCCTGGCCACCCACCGGCGCCTGTTTGGCGTGCCCGTCCGCTTCCGGCAGGATTTCAATGGCATCGTGCTGTCAGCCACCGACCTCGACGTGCCAGGCCCGGCCTATGACCCGGCGCTGGCCCGTCATGCGCGCGAATTCCTCGACGCCAAGCTGGCGCGATCAGACGACACCATGCCCGACAAAGTGAGGAAACTGGTGTATGCCCTGCTCCCGTCTGGAGAGTGCGGGGCGGAGCGCGTGGCCGAGCAACTTGGCATCGACCGGAAGACGGTGCATCGCCACCTCGCGCGCCACGGGCAGAACTACCAGTCTATCGTCGACGAAGTCAGGCTCGAACTGGTTTCACGCTATGTCAGGCAAGGCGAACGGCCCTTATCGGACGTGGCAGTCCTGCTCGGCTTTTCTTCGTTGAGCGCCTTTTCCAGATGGTTCTGCGCTCGCTTCGGCTTCAGCGTGTCGGCCTGGCGGCGGCGTGACAGGAGAGCAGAAGGGTAGCAGTCAGCGTCGCTCTCAATAGTGAATCTCGCCCGGCAGCCCGCCACCTACCGGGATGGCAGCGCCGTTGATGGCAACGCTCAGCGGTGAGGCGAGGAATGTCACGACGTTTGCCACCTCGCCGGCATCGACGATGCGGCCAAGGGTGTTCCACGTTGCGACGCGCGCCTCGGTGGCGGGGTCCGTCTGCTCCGTGCGGGTGGCGCCCGGATGGACGGCGGTGACGTTGATGCCCTTCGGGCCCAGTTCGTCGGCCATGCTCTTGGTGATAGCCGCGACGCCCACGTTGCGCAGGGTCGCCACGGGCCGGCCGGTGCGATAGATGGCCAGGCCACCGATGTTGATGATCCGGCCCCAGCCATTGGCGATCAGGTGCGGCGCAAGCGCGCGTGCCGTGCGCAGGTAGCCAATGACCTTGATGTTGATGTCTTCCAGCGCCTCCGCATCGACGATCTGTTCCAGCGCCGTCGCTGGTGAAATGCCGCCAGGCAGTGCCGCCGCGTTGATCAGGATATCGATGCCTCCCAAGGCACCGATGGCCTGTTCCACCATGGCGTCGACGGACGCCTGGCTGGCGGTGTCGACTGTCAGTGCCACGACGCGGCGTCCCGTCTGGGCCGCGAGTTCGGCCGCTGTCGCCTCCAGTGCTGCCTGCCCCCGTGCGGCGAGAACGAGATCTACCCCCTCCTGGGCGAGGTGGCGCGCGATTGCCTTGCCAATACCGCGGCTGCCACCGGTGACGATGGCGCGCTTGCCGGCCAATTTGAGATCCACGATTCCTCCTTGAGTCGATACATCGTGGGACTTATTGTGAGCGGCTTTTCCATGTTGCGCTTGATCCCAGATGCCACCGGCTTGACGGATCGGGACAAAGCTGGCCGGCCGAATTGCCGGTCAGCAGCCGGGTTGCCGCCGCGGCCGGAGCGCTTCGGGTTTGCGAGCAAGCCCAACCGAAAGCAGAGTTCGAACGCCCGCGTCTGCAGGGAGTAGGACCGCGTGAGCCGAAGGCAAAGCAACGTAGCTACCGATCATTTCAGAAGCTTACGGTGACATCAGTGCACCATTCGCGTTAGTTGTATGCAGACAGTCCATCGTCGTGACGACAGGGAGTCGGCTCCGATGAGCCAACTCCCGCCGACCGCTTATTGCGCCTTGACCTGCGCGCGTGCAGATTCCATCGAAAATACAACCAGCATGCCACCGAGGATGGCAATGTTCTTGAAGAAGTGATTGAACTGGTTCTGGTAGTTCGCGACGTCGGCACTCCAGAAGCCATGGAAGACCAGGCTGACGGGCACCAGGAACAGCGCCAGCACCAGGGCGCCCCAGCGTGCGTTCCAGCCGGTGATCAGGGTCAGACCGCCGCCGACCTCGACCGCGATGGTCATGACGAGCAGGACGCTTGCGAGTGGCAGACCGGCGCTGGCCATCCAGGCGGCAACCCCGGCGAAGCCGACAATCTTGAAGATGCCGGAGAGCAGGAACAGCACGCCAAGCAGGGCACGGCCGGCGGGGTAAAGACGGGTGATGGTCGAGTTCATTTGTAGGGGCTCCAGGGTTGGTTAGAGGAAGATCATCAAACCGTGTGAATCTGTAATTCCTCTTGGTGGGAAGGATGATAGGTTGGATGCCGTCGGCAAGGGGGAGCCATAATCAAGGAGATGTTCGAAATTTTTGAACATATGGAGGTTGCGTGTCCGACATGCCCGGTCATGATGGTCGATGTCTACAGTGAGGTACGCGAGGTGCCTCCGGCGCCGCAAGTAGTTGCCGACATAAGGAAAAGCTCAGTGGCAGCCAATGCCTGTCGACCAGTCGAGGACGGGCGCTAGGGTCGCGTCGCACGCATTGGAATCGGATCGAGGAGGGCTCATTAAAGTGCTTTATGCAGCATGGTTCGCGGCAGTTTGCTTCGAGACAGTCCGGCGACGATCGGCCGGACGACGCAGTCGGTGCTGGACGAACCTGTAGCTTGGCGGCTGACACTTGACCAGGATCATGCGAGGCCTCGTCCAGCGCCGCTACACTTTGCCAGTCGTAGCCCGACGCGCGTCCGACTCATCCTGATGGGCAGCTCTCGAAGCTGCCTTCGCCCCCCGCCATGAAGCCTGCAATCGCCCGACACACTCCCATCGAGAACTTGCAGGCACTGCTGATAGGCACGCTGCTTGTCGCACTGGCGGTAACCATGTTCAAGCAGGCAGGTTTGCTGTCCGGCGGTACGGCTGGTCTGGCATTCCTTGCCCATTACCTCGGCGGCGTGCCATTCAGCCTGGCGTTCATCATCCTCAACTTGCCTTTCTACTGGCTTGCGTGGAAATACATGGGCAGGACGTTCACCTTCCGGACGTTTGTGGCCGTGCTGCTGCTTTCCGTCGAAGCCGACTTGCTGCCGCGCTGGCTCAGCTTCGCCACGCTCGATCCGACGCTTGCCGCGACACTGGGAGGCGCACTACTGGGCAACGGATTCCTGATCCTGTTCCGGCACAGGGCAAGCCTCGGTGGTGTGGGCATCCTTGCGCTCGTGCTTCAGGAACGGCTCAACTGGCGTGCTGGCCATATTCAGATGGCGGTGGATGCGGCGATCGTCGCAGCGGCACTGCTGACCGTTCCATGGCCGCGCGTCGCCCTCTCAATTCTCGGTGCCGTTGTCCTCAACTTCGTGCTGGCAACCAACCACCGGCCGGGACGCTACGTGGTCCAGTGACCATGGCTGGCGGATTCTCTCAGTCACCCGCCGGCGGGAGTGAGCCTTCCCACCGCTGCTCACTCCTGGTAGAGAGCGTCTGCTATCTCTTCACTGCCCGGATCCCAAGTCGCCGCTGTCGAGTGGGGCCATCTCCGGGAGGGATCCATTTGGCCGGCAAGGGACGGTGGCCGGCAGGTAGCGGCCGGCCGCTTCAACCCTTCGTTGTCATTCGCCCAGGGCTCAGTAGGCGACTTAACGCGCTCCGCTGACGACTGGTGAGCAGGTATGCGTCCGGGAGACAGGCGCCACCTCGAAAGGGTGATCGAGTTCATCGACCATTATCGCGAGGGCTGCGAGAGGTTCGTGTCTGCGCGCAGGGAGGCGCGCGTAGGCGCCCGCGCCTTTAACCCCGCATGTCAGCAGGACTCCGCCGCGGGCAATTGCAGGCGTAGCGCATCCATCCGCGCGTAGAAGTCGTTCACCTGCCGCTGTGCGTTGCATCGCATCGTCTCGTTGCGCGCCCTCAGGCTGGCCGCGTCTTCCTGCGCCCCGGTCTCGCCGACTTTGCGCGAGGTGTCCTGCACGAACTTGCACAGGGGATAGCGTGCCTCACCGAAGGCTCGCAGCGTGGCCTCCACGCCGACGTCGCGCGACAGCATTTCCGCCAGCAGCACCGCGTCTTCGAGCGCCATCGCGCCGCCTTGTCCCGTGAAAGGTGTGGAGGCGTGCGCGGCGTCACCGATCATGATCACACGGCCACGGTGCCAGGGCAGCGGGGCGGCGACCTCTTCCACGGCGGTGTAGAGCACTTTGGCGTCAGCCGAGAGCGCGTCCAGGAACTGGCGCGCCGGGCCGCCGAACTCCGCAAAGCGGGCTTGCATCATCGCCGGCCAATCGTCGCGCTCATACCATTGCCCGGCGGGCTCGGGCAGCGTGCCGAACAGGTACAGTTGGTCGTCGCTGATCGGCATGATGCCGAGCCGCTTGCCGGTACCCATCATCATGATCTTCGCGGTGAGGTCTTTCAGTCGCGCATGCACGCTGCGCCAGACGCCGAGTCCGGTATAGTCCGGCTCCAGCGGGCCTGCGACCAGGCGGCGGACTGACCGGCCAGTCGATGTACCTGGCCGGCGTCGTCCCGTCAGGCCAATTCCAACACCAGGTTGCGATAGATCTCCCGCGCCCCCTCCAGTTGTTCCAGCGCGATCGATTCATCGATGGTGTGCGCATCCTCCTCGCACCCCGGCCCCAGGCCGATGGTCGGAATACGGCGGCGTCCGGCGGACTCGGAGCCGTTTGTGCAAAACGCCCAGCTCCCGACCTGTGGTGAGCGGCCCGCCTGCGCGATCGCACGCACGGCGGCTTGCACGAGCGGGGCGCTGTCCGGCTGCTGCCATGCCGGTAGCCAGCGGGTCGGTCGCGCCGATTCGCCGGTAAAGGTTCGCACTTCGTCGGCTGACACCGCCAGCGAGAAGTTGTGCAGACCGGCGGCACGCAGGCAGGCGTCGATCTGACCGAGAACGTCCTCGCGCGTCTCGCCGTCGAGGGTACGGCGGTCGAAGCGAATGGTGGTGGAGGTCGGGATCATCGAGATCGATGGATAAGGCGACGAGACGATGTCCGTCGGCACCAGCAGCGCAGCGCCAAGCACCGGGTCGGTCGGCAGTTGCAGTCCTTCCAGCGCGGTTAGCGCGCGCGCGGCGGCGATCAGCGGATTGACACCGAGGTGGGGCGTCGCGGCATGCGCCGGTTTGCCGTGGAAAGTCAGCCCGATCTCGAGCCGGCCCTTTTGTCCCGTCTTGACCTGCAGTTTCGACGGTTCGCAGATGACCACCGCCGCGGGATCGCACCGGCCCAGCACCGACGCCAGCGCGTGCCCTTCGATGACTTCCTCCAGCACGCTGGCGGAAACCGCGATGCGCTTGCGCAGCGGCCGTGTCCGCGCTGCCGCCGCGACGCCGCAGATCGCCGCGGCGATGCCGCCCTTCATGTCGGTGCTGCCGCGCCCGTGCAGTCGACCGTCGTGGATCGTGCCGCCGAACGGGTCGAAGCGCCACTGACCGGTGACCGGCACGACGTCCATATGGCCGTCGAACAGCAGCGCCACGTCTGCATCCTCGGGGCCGATCAGCCCGAGCACGCTGCCGTTGCGATCCATCGTCACCGACGTGAAGCCGGCTTCGGACATGCGGCGCATCAGCAGCGCGGCGAGGTCGCCCTCCTGGCCCGAGAGGCTGGGAATGCGCACCATCTCGCGCGCCAGCGTGGCGACGTCACTGATATTGCATGCTTGATCGATCATGTCGGATTTCTCTTGTTGTCAGCGGTTGACCAGCGTGGCCGGCACACGGAGCACCAGCAGTGCGCCGATCACGGTGAAGGAGGCGAGGAAGTACATACCCCAGTCGGTCGAGCCGGTCAGGTCCTTGATCCAGCCGATCGCGTAGGGGCTGGCGAAGGCGGCGAGGCCGGCGAAGGCATTGATCGCCGCGATGCCGGCCGCCGCGCTGCGGCCTTCGAGGAATGCGGTCGGCAGGCTCCAGAACAGCGGCGAGCAGACCATGCAGCCCGCCGCAGCCACCGACAGCATCGCCACCGCGAGCGTGGGGTTGTGGCTGAACAGCGTGCTGAGCGCCAGCCCGGCGCCGCCGACGAGGAAAGGCACCACCATGTGCCAGCGCCGCTCGCGCGTCCGGTCCGAGTGGCGGCACACCAGGATCATCGACACCACCGCGAACGCGTTCGGGATCGCCGTCAGCAGTCCCACGTCCAGCAGCGAGACCACGCCTGTCGAGCGGATCACCGACGGAATCCAGAACGCCAGGCCCGACAGGCTGGAGACCGTGCAGTAGCAGATCAGCGCCATGTGGATCACGCGGCGGTCCCGGAACAGCTTCAGCAGCGACACGTGTTCGATCTTGGCCGCCTTTTCTGCCGCGATGTTGTGCGCAAGGCGGTGCTTCTCGGCTGCGCTCAGCCACTGCGCGTCGGCGATGCGGTCGTCGAGATACCACACCACGGCAAGCCCCAGCACGATCGATGGAATCGCCTCGAGCAGGAACATCCATTGCCAGCCGGCAAAGCCGTAGTGGTTGTGCATGCTCTCCATGATCCAGCCGGACAGCGGCCCGCCGAGGATGCCGGCCATCGGCACCGCGGTCATGAATACCGCGATGACCGCCCCGCGGCGGTGCGACGGGAACCAGTAGGTGAGGTACAGGATGATGCCGGGATAGAAGCCGGCCTCGGCGGCGCCGAGCAGGAAGCGCAGCACGTAGAACTGCGTCGGCGTTTTCGTCAGCGCCATGCAGGCCGAGATGCAGGCCCACAAGATCATGATGCGCGCCAGCGTCTTCTTCGCGCCGATGCGGTGCATCAGAACATTGCTGGGGACCTCGAACAGGAAGTAGCCGATGAAGAAGATGCCGGCGCCAAGACCGTACACCGTGTCGCTGAACTTCAACTGGTCCAGCATCTGGAGCTTGGCGAAGCCGACGTTGACGCGATCGAGGAAGGCAGCCACGTAGCAGGCCATCAGGAAAGGCAGCAGTCTCCAGGCCACCTTGCGGTACAGCGCGTGATCGTGCGCTGCCATCGTGTCCGTGGTCCCGGTGTTCGGGGTTGTGGCCGGGGTGCGCAGCGTCTGCGCGGAGTGCAGGGAATCGCTCACTATGTTCCTCCTTTGGATTTGGCGAGACAACAACGCCCCCTGCGGGCGCCCGGAAGCGCCTGCATCACGTTATTTTTTTATTCGCGAAGGGGGCGGGGAAGGGTGCCGGCTACGCGGCCACGGCTTGCGGCGGCGTGGCGCCCCGCTGGCTGGTGATGCGGCCGTAGGCCTCGGGGCGGCGGTGCCGGTCGAAGTTGAACGTCGTGGTCTTGTACGACTGGCACAGGTCAAGGTCGCAGCGCGCGATGGCCAGCTCGTCGCCCTTGGTCGAGCAGGCCGCGACGATCTCGCCGGACGGCGCGATGATGCAGGTGCCACCGATCATCTCGCAGCCTTCCTCCTTGCCGGCCTTTGCCACGCCGACCACCCACGTGCCGTTCTGGTAGGCGCCGGCCTGCATCACCAGGTGGTTGTGGAACATCGACAGGTCGTCGTGTTCCGGCGCGGGCGGGTTGTGCACGGGCGTGTTGTAGCCGAGCAGGATCATTTCGGCGCCCTGCAGGCCCATCACGCGATAAGTTTCCGACCAGCGGCGGTCGTTGCACAGCGCCATGCCCATCACGCCGCCAAACGCCTGCCAGACGCCGAAGTCGTCGCCCGGCTCGAAGTAGCGCTTCTCGAGGTGCTGGAAGGCGCGCCACGGCTCATGCTGGTCGTGGCCGGGCAGATGCACCTTGCGGTACTTCCCGGCGATCCTGCCGTCGCGGCCGACGAGGATGGCAGTGTTGTAGCGGCGCTCGACGCCGCCCTCGACCGCCAGTTCCGCGTAGCCGAGGTAGAAGCCGATGCCGAGCCGCGCGGCGGTCTCGAACAGGATGCGGGTCTCGGGGCCGGGCATCTCGCGCTCGTAGAAGGCGTTGAGCTCCTCGGGGTCTTCCATGTACCAGCGCGGGAAGAACGTGGTCAGCGCCAGCTCGGGGAACACCACGAGGTGGCAGCCCATCTCGTGGGCGTGGTGCAGGTGGCCCAGCAAGCGGGCGACGACGTCGCGGCGCGAATCGCTGCGCTGGATGGGGCCGAGCTGGGCTGCGGCGACGTGGACGAAGCGGGACATGATGGGGTGTCTCCAGTTATGCGGTGAATGTCATGCGGCCAGCTCGAGCATCAGGTCGAGCAGCACGTCGGCGCCGGCCTGGATGTCGTGGTCGTGGGTCAGTTCGGCGACGTTGTGCGAAAGGCCGCCCACGCTCGGCACGAAGATCATGCCGGCGGGGCACATGCGGGCGAGCATCTGGGCGTCATGCCCGGCGCCGCTCGGCATGCGCCGCACGCTGTGGCCGTGGCGGCGCGCGATGGCCTCGACGCGGGCGACCATGCCTTCGTCGAACGCCACCGGTGCGAAGTCAGCCAGCGTACGTTGGGTGAGGCGCACGCCCTCGGCCTTCGCCATGTCCTGCGCATAGGCCAGCGTGCGCTGCACGGCCCCGGCAAGCACCGCGCCGTCGGTATTGCGCAGGTCGACCGTGAACACCGCGCGGTTCGGAATCACGTTGACCAGATTCGGGAAGAACTGCACCTGGCCGACCGTCGCGAGCTGCGCGCTGCCAAGTTCGCGCGACAGGTCCCGCACGAAGCAGGCGATCCGCGCGGCGACAAGGCCGGCGTCGTGGCGCAGCCGCATCGGCGTGGTGCCGGCATGGTTGGACGTGCCTTCGACGGTGAACTCGGTCCAGTGGATGCCTTGCACGCCGGTGACCGCGCCGATGGTGATGCCCTCATGCTCCAGCACCGGTCCCTGTTCCACGTGCAACTCGACAAAGGCATGGACGCGGTTGCGGCCCACCGGCGCCGGTCCGGCATAGCCGATCCGGGCGAGGTTCTCACCGACCGTGGTGCCGTCGATGCCCTTCGTATCCAACGCCTGCCGCAGCGGAAGGTCGCCCTGGAACACCAGGCTGCCCATCATGTCGGGGGCGAAGCGCGCGCCTTCCTCATTGGTGAAGAAGGCCGCTGCCAGCGGGCGACGCGTGACGATGCCGGCGTCGTCGAGCGCCGCCATGACCTCCAGGCCAGCGAGCACGCCGAGGTTGCCGTCGTAGCGGCCGCCGGTGCGGACGGTGTCGATGTGCGAGCCGGTCATCACGGGCGGGAGGTCTTCGCGGCCGGCACGTACGCCGACCACGTTGCCGATGCCGTCGATGCTGATCGACAAGCCCAGCTCGCGCATCCACGACACCACCAGGTCGCGCCCGGCGCCGTCCTCGTCGGTCAGGGCGAGCCTGCAGACGCCGCCGCCGTCGATGGCACCGACTTCGCCGAGCGCGGCGATCCGCCGCAGCAGGCGGGGCAGGTCGATTCGCGCCGTCTGTTCAAGGTCGAGGGTAGCGTTCACGCTGCCTTCCTCACGTCTTCCGGCAGGCGGCCGACGATGCGCTCGTAGAGTTCCACGTCGGTCGCGCCTTCGCTGCCGAACACCAGCACCCGGCTGGCAGCAGTCAGGCCGAGCGGTTCGCGCACGGCGGCATCGGCCATCGCGCCGAGGCAGCCGGCCAGCCCCGCGACCGCCGATTCGCCGGCCACGATGGGCGTATCGCCATAGCGGCCGTCGGCCAGGAGGCGCACGCTGTCGAGCGCGGAGGCATCGTCAATGGTCAGGAAGGCATGCGCGCCGGGATGCAGGACTTCCCACGCCAGCAGCGAGACTTCGCCGCAGGCGAGACCGGCCATCACCGTGTCGAGGTCGCCGTGGATCGCCACCGGCTTGCCGGCGCGCGCGCTTTCATACAGGCAGGCGGCCTTGTCCGGCTCGACCACGATAAAGCGCGGGCGCTTGTCGCCGAGTACTTCCCAGAAGTGCGCGCACACGGCGGCTGCGAGTCCACCCACGCCGCCCTGCAGGAAGACATGGGTCGGAAGCTGGCCGTCCGGCAACTGATGCAGCGCCTCGTCGGCCATCACCGCGTAGCCCTGCATCACGTCCTTCGGCACCTCCATATAGCCTTCGTAGGAAGTGTCGGACACCACGAAGCGGCCCAGCCGCGCCGCATCGTCGGCCGCCTGGCGCACCGAGTCGTCGTAGTTGCCGGCTGTGCGGACCACCTGCGCGCCGTACTGCTCGATGGCCGCCTTGCGGCCTTCGCTGACGGTGGCGTGGACATAGATCACGCACTGGCAGCCGAAGCGCTGCGCGCCCCAGGCGACCGAGCGGCCGTGGTTGCCGTCGGTGGCGCAGGTCACGGTAATGTCGCGGACCACGTCGGCATAGCGGCCCGACAGGAGATCGTCTACCGACACGTCGCTCACGCCTAGCCGGCTGGCGATCTCGCGCAGCAGCAGGCGGCTGACCGCGTAGGCACCGCCCAGTGCCTTGAAGCTGCCCAGCCCGAAGCGGCCGCCTTCGTCCTTGTAGAGGATCTGGGCGACACCGGCGGCACGCGCGAGGCCGTCGAGGGCGACCAGTGGCGTCGGCGCGTAGCCCGGCCAGCGACGGATCTGCGCGGCCGCGCGGGTGAAGGCTTCGCCGCCGAGCACGGCTTGCTGGCGGGACCCGTAGGGGGCGCCGGGCGTGGCGGCCGGGTTCAGGGCGCACTGCAGCTTCAGGTTGGGGAGCGGATGATTCAAGACAGTCTCCTTGGTTGGGATCTAGCGATGGAGGTCGCCGTAGTGGTCATGGAGTGACTCGATTTCCTCGAGCCGCTCGCGCGCCGCGTCGCCGAGGACCAGCGCGAGGCATGTGCAAAGGTGGTTGATCAGGCTGACGGCGGCGACGTAGGAGTCGAATACCGCGGCGCCGTGGTTGACGCAGCGGAGCACTACGTCGGAGCGCGCCGGCAGATCCGTCGCGCTGGGGTCGGTCAGGATCACGACCTTGGCGCCGACGCGGTTGGCGTGGGCGACCATCGGCCACAGCAGCGTCACGCGTCGGCGGAAGTCCATCACCAGCAGCACGTCGCCGGCGCCCAGGTCCGCCAGGTCTTCGGCGAGGTTCAGGCCAGCGCCCGGCGCTAGCGTCACATGCGGCCGCAACTGGGTCAGTAACGCCCACGCGTATTGCGCAAGCACGCGGCCGTTGCGAAAGCCCGCGATGAAGACCCGCCGCGCATCGGCGAATATCGCGACGGCGCGCTCGACGTCGGCCGGATTCAGGCGGTCGAAGGTGTGGGCGAGGTTCTGCATGTCGTTGGCGAGGTGGCGCGCCAGCGGCGCCTGCTCGTCCGCTGGGGCCTGGACGCCGGCCAACTCATACAGCGGTGAGCCGCGGTCGGATTCGTCGCGCAGAAGGGACCGGACCTCGTTGAAATTCTCGTAGCCAAGGCGGCGGAAGAACCGTCCGGCCGTCGCCTTGGAAACGCCGGCCTTCTGCGCCAGCTCGGTTGCCGAGTAAGCCGCAAGGTTGCCGATGCACTCGAGGGTGACAGCGGCCAGGCGGCGCTCGCTTTCGGTGAGCTGGTCGTGGAGCGCGAGGATCTTGTCTTGCAACGATGGGGTCATGATTGGGTCCGGATGAAACTTCGGTTTCAGAAATATAGGTGAATGAAACTTTAGTGTCAAACAAAATTAAACGTGAAACTTTGGTTTCAGAGTATGCATTTTTACGCACATGACGTTGTGGGGGCGGGCTGGTGCACACAGCCGAGTAAGCATGTCTTAGAGAGGTTTGCACGCGCCGGTCAGGCGACCAGATCGCCGTTAGCGTCTGGGCGCAGTGCACCACGGCAAAGGTCCGGTAACAGAGAAACCGGGTGTGCGGGGTCTTGGTGATGACCGGCGGCTGGCCGTGCGCGAGAACGTGCGTGCAGTGGGCGCGAAAGCTATAGAATCCGAGGCATCTCTTTGGGGGAAGCCCATGTCATTACCCTGCACTGCCAGCTATCGAGAGGTCTCGCTTGGTCTCCGGTCGCGAGACGAGCGCGAGTTCATTCCGCAAGGCAATGCGCAATACGGGGGCAAGCGACAATGAGGGCTGAAATGCAGGGTGACTTGCTGGAGCGTACGGCCGCTTTCCACAAAGCGGCCGTCGCGTGCATCGGGAATTCGCAGCCGAGCGAAGATACGAGGGCGGTATCAGCCTATCAATGTGCGCTCATGTCGGTTGAGCATGCCACGGGGGCACTTGCCTTGCTCAGTATCGGCCTGCCGAACGCAGCAATGGCGCTGTTTCGTCCGCAGTTTGAGACATTGGTCCGGGGCGCCTGGCTTCTGGAAGCGGCTGACGAGAAGTGGGTTCTCCAGTATCACGAGCCACTGTCTCAGGATTCAGGGCGTGCAGCCGAAAAGGCGCCGGGGGTGAACGCCATGTTCGACCAGCTCCTCAAGCTGGGGGAGCCGCGAGTGCAGGATGTTATCGCCAATCTTGACCAGTATCGCGCGCTGGACTGGGGTGCACTACATAGCTTCACGCATGGCGGCATGCACCCAATGGCAAGATCCGGTGCCGGGTACACGGATGAACTTGTTGACAACGTCATCCGCAACGCGAACGTGCTGGTCTGCCTGGCGGCGCAGATGGCGGCGCTGGTATCCGCCGACCCACAGGCATGCATGGTGCCCGTGCGAAAGCTGCATGAGGACTTCCGGGACTGCATACCGCTTGCCTGAGACCTTACGTGGGTGGCTGGTGCTAGATGCGGGTGGCGGTAGTGGAGATCGTCGAAGCTGCGCTGTCACAGGCCCAATCGCAATAACAAGATATCGGCGCGGCCAGACAACTCTCTTTTGGTCATTGCACAGTAATCAATACAACCGGGAGGTAAGGCGAGCGAGCCAACCGCGCAACTCATCTGCGCGAATATCTTGAAACTTCCCGCAGAGAACCAGGGCGAGATCCGACTGAAGCGTCCCGAACACGGCCGCTGCGTCGGACAAGGTAATGCCTGCGGCTCTCATACATACCGTAATGTCTTTCACGATTTCCGCCTTGAGCGGAATTTCCTCAGCGTCCGCGAAGCCAAGCTGCGCGTAGACATTGGTCGGCCCGTACTCGAATCGAAACATGTGGACCTCCTATGTTGTTGTTTTTGAACATGGCCATCGAGCGCGCTGTACCAATACAGTGCCGGCTGAGGGCAGGATTATTGGTGCATACATTCGATAAGACAATGGGGGAAACACTGAGACGCTTATGGCCACGGGTAGTTCACGGCGCCAAAGCGATTTCATCACCCCGTAACATTGAGCCAGGCAGCGCAGCGCATGGGCGACGGTGGAATGGGTCATGTCGCTTCCTGTGTGAGGGCCGCTGATCACCGCAGGGCAATGCCAGACGAGGCGATCACCGATGCGTATTTGGGCAGGTCGCGCGTGAGCGTGGCATCCAGTTCCTGCGCCGACGAGGCGACGACCACATAGCCCGCGTCTTCCAGTTGGCTGCGCGTAGCGGGGTCATGCAGGACCGCTGCCACATCGCGGTTGATGCGCTCGACCACGGCGGCCGGCGTTGCGGCGGGCGCAAGCAGGCCCTGCCAGCTCTCCACGGCAAAACCCGCCGCACCGGCTTCTGCCAGCGTGGGTACCTGCGGCAGCGCCTTGGAGCGGTAAGGCGTCGTGACCGCCAAGGCGGTGAGCTTGCCGGCGCGTACATAGTCTGTCACCGCCGCCAGCGTGATCAGCGTGGCGTCGATATGGCCGCCAAGCAGGTCGACAGTAGCCGGCGCGCCGCCGGGGTATGGGATGTAGTTGACTTTAATGCCGACCTGGCGCGAAAGCATTTCATGCGCGACGTGCGCGATGCCGCCATTGCCGGGTAGTCCCAGCGCCAGTTCGCCCGGCTTGCGGCGTGCCAGCGATACGTATTCCTGGAAGCTGCGCACGCCGAGATCAGGCCTGACCACCAGCACCTGCGGATTGACTACCGCCTTGGTGACGCCGCGGAAGGCGCGGCTGGTGTCATAGGGCAGGTTCTTGAACAGCGATGCATTGAGCGTTACGCCTTCGCCGCCGAGCAAGAGTACATGGCCGTCGGGTTTTGCCTTGGCTACCTGCGACGCGCCGATGGTGCCGCTGGCACCGACGACGTTGTCGACCACAACCGGCTGTTGCCATTTCTCGCTGAGCTTGGTGGCCAGCGTGCGCGCCAGCTTGTCGGCGCTGCCGCCGGGAGCGACCGGTACGACAATGCGTACCGGGCGCGAGGGATACACGGCGTCGGTGGCGAAGGCCTGCATGGAAGCGGCGGCCAGCGCGGCAGCGGAAAGACTCAGGGTGGCGCGAAGGAAGTTGCGGCGAAGCATCGTGATGGCCTGGAATGGGAAGCAGGCAGGCCGCCTGGCGCAAGTTTGCGCTGGGGCCTGCTCGGGACACCAGCATAAGAAGCCGGGCGCGCCGCACCAACGAATCTTTGAGCCTATGGATATGCGTTGATGCGGCTCGCGCTGAATTGCATGTCGATCCTTGGAAGCCTTCTTTTGCAGCGCTCGAGGGCGGCGTTACAGTCACCGCATGACCCAACAGAACCTATCCCCATCCGCGGTGCCGGGCAACGCTGTTGCCAGCCGGCGCCACGCGGCCGTGGCCGCCTTCCTCAACGAAGCCAGGCGCCTGCTGGACAGCGCGCCGCGGCGCGATCGCGAGACGCTGCAAGCGGTCGCAGGCGCGCTGGAGCGCCTGGGCCTGCAGCAAGACCTGTTCCCGCAGGCACACTTCCCGGTGACACCCGACAACCCGGCGCAGGTATATCGCTTGGCGGAAGACCTGGACGGGCGCTATGCGTTGTACGTGTCGGCCGGCTTGCCGGGCAAGGCGCAGCCGCCGCACGACCACACCACCTGGGCCATCATTGCCGGGATCCGCGGCAGCGAGCGCAACGTCTTCTACCGGCGCGAGCCGACGGCCAATCCGGCCCGCAACAAGCTGGTCGAGACCGGCAGCAGCGACGTGGTCGCGGGCACGTCGGTTACGCTGCTGCCAGAGGACGTGCACACCATCGAACTGACCGGCAGCGAGCACGGGCTGCACCTGCATTTCTATGGACTGGCGCTGGACCGGCTGAACGAACGCGTGGTGTTCGAGAGCACAGCGGGCGGGAGTTTCCGCCATTTCGGGCCGCCAGAACGCATCGCCCACGCGCTGATCGATCCGGTGGCGCTCAATGCCGCCCTCGCGGACGGTGAGGAAATTGCGTTGCTGGACGTACGCGAGACTGGTGTCTTCGTACGCGGCCACTTGCTGCGCGCGGCATCGGCGCCACTGTGGCGCCTGGAACTGCTGATCGACCGTCTGGTGCCGCGGCGCAACGCGCGCATCGTCCTGGCCGACAATGGCGAGGAGCGTGAGGGCCTGGCGCATGAGGCGGCCGCCAAGCTGGTGCGCCTTGGCTGGCGCAATGTGTCGGTCCTCGCCGGCGGCGTGGCGGGATGGGCCGAGGCGGGCTTCGAGGTTTTCAGCGGCAGCAATGTTCCCAGCAAGGCGTTCGGTGAAGTCATCGAACACCGCAAGCACACGCCTTGGATCAGCGCCGATGAACTGCAGCAGCGCATCGGGCGCGGCGACGACATCGTCGTCGTCGACAGCCGCACCACCGAAGAATTTGCCGATTTCAGTCTGCCCTTCGCGCACAGCCTGCCGGGCGCGGAGCTGGTGTACCGGATCGAGGAACTGGTTCCGCGTGCCGAGACGCTGGTGGTCGTCAACTGCGCCGGCCGCACGCGCAGCATCGTTGGCGCCCAGACGCTGATCGATGCCGGCCTGCCGAACCGCGTTGTCTCGCTCAAGGACGGCACCATGGCGTGGCTGCTTGCCGGCCGCGCGCTCGCCACAGGCCGCCATACCCCGCTGCCGGAGCCAAGCGAGGCGGCACGCGCCACAGCTCGCACCCGCGCCGAAGGCGTGGCCGCGCGCGCCGGCGTGCGCCGCATCGATGCGGATACGCTACAGCGCTTCGAGGCAGAAGCGGGCGAACGTACCTTGTATCGCTTCGATGTGCGCACCCGCGCGGAATACGAGGCTGGCCACCTGCCGGGCTGGCGCTGGGCACCCGGTGGCCAGCTGGTCCAGGCTACCGACGAGTACGCGGCCACGCGCCATGCGCGCGTGGTCCTGGCCGACTGGGATGGCGTGCGCGCGCTGACCACTGCTGCATGGCTGGCGCAGCTCGGCGCGCATGACGTGTTCGTGTACGCGCCGCCGCCGCACGCCGCGCTCGACACGGGGCCGGAACCGGTCCGCGTATTGTCGTCGCGACCGGCGGCGCGACAGGTGTCGGCCTTGCAAGCCGATTCGCTGCTCAAGGCAGGGCTGGCACATATCTTCGATGTCGAACGCCGCACCAGTTATGAGAAGCGCCACATCGCTGGCGCGCAGTTTGCCGTGCCGGGCAAGCTTGAGTCAATCCTTGACGGCCTGTCGCCGAAGGAGACGGTGCTGGTGACGTCGTCAGACGGCGTCCTGGCGCGTACGGTGGCGGCGGAGCTTGCGGCCCGCAGTGGACGCGATGTCAGAGCGCTGGCTGGCGGTACCCAGGCATGGGTGGCGGCGGGTCTGGCCACTGGCAGCGGGGCGCAAGGTGTGCTGACCGGGGACGATGACTACTGGTTCAGTCCTTACCAGCATAGCGATATCGCGCAGCGCAATGCCGGCTTCCAGGCCTACCTGGACTGGGAGGTGGGTCTGGTGGCGCAGCTTGAGCGTGAGGGTGATATTGGCATCCGGTTGGTGCCGGACGCGAACACTGCCGACGTGCCGGTTGTCGGCGAGCAGTCGAGGTCATAGGTCGCGGGCACTGGACGCAGCTGGCGCTGCGTCCTTAAGCCGCTCCTGCTACAAGCCAGGAATCCTTGCGAGCATCCCCTCTACCGACGTGGGGGAGAGGGGCGGAGGAGAGGGGCGGAGCATGAAGCGCGTCGGTATGCTTGCGCAAGCCTTCTCCCGACTTCATTCATCGGAAGGGCGTGGGCGCACAAACCGACAGCATCAGCTGACCGGTTCAGGAGTCCGGACACTGTCCGGCCCCTCGCCATCAAACGATAACCCGGTGAAATGCCTGATCCAGATCCACAATCAGATCCTGCGGATCCTCCAGGCCGACATGCAGTCGCACCACCGGCTCGTTCCCCTGCCATGCGCTATGCTCGCGCAGCCGTTCCGGCGCGGCAACCAGCGCAAGGCTCTCATAACCGCCCCATGACGCCCCCAGCGCAAACAGTCGCAGCGCGTCGACAAAGGCCGCGGCGGCCTTGCTATCGGCATGGCGCAGCGTAAATGACACGAGCCCGCTGGCGCCACTGAAATCCCGCTGCCACAGCGCATGGCCGGGGTCATCCGGCAGCGCCGGATAAAACACACGTTCCACCTGCGGCTGCGTCTGCAGCCACTTCGCAATTTCCGTAGCATTGCGCTGATGCTGGGCCAGCCGCACTGGCAAGGTACGCAGGCCGCGCAATGCCAGGTAGGCGTCGTCGGCACCGATGGTCAGGCCCAGCGCTTCATGCGCCGTAGCGATTCGCTCGGCCAATGCCGCGCTGTCGACAATCACCGCGCCCTGCATCACATCGGAATGGCCGGCAATGTACTTGGTCGACGCCTGGATCGAGACGTTGGCGCCCAGCGTTAGCGGTTGCAGGAACCAGCCGCCGCTCCAGGTGTTGTCCACGGCGACCGGGATGTCATGTTCGCGCGCGATGCCGGCCAGCCGGGGCAGGTCCAGCACTTCATACAGCAGTGAGCTTGGGGATTCCAGGTAGACCAGCTTGGTCTGCGGCTGGATCAATGCAGCGAGATCGTCGCGACCGGGTGAAAAGTATTGCAGCGTGATGCCCAGCCGCTGTAGCAGCGTCTTGTCCACGCGCCTCAGCGGGGAGTAGACGCTGTCCGAGACTAGCGCATGATCGCCCGGCCCGAGCAGTCCCACCAGCACCAGCGTGATCGCGGACAGACCGGAAGGTGCGAGGAAGGCGCGATGGCCGCCTTCGAGCGTGCACAGCGCGTCTTCCAACGCCTGGTGGGTATCCAGGCCATGCCGCCCATACGAAGCCACGCGCTCGCCGGCCGCGCGGCGATGGTGGCGATCGTCCAGCTCGGCGTTGCTCGCGAAGCGCACGGTGCTGGTCCGGACCACGGGTACGTTGACCGGTCCGGCGCCATCGCGCAGCGACGGCGCGCCGGCGTGGAGCAGTCGAGTGTGCTTGCCGTCCACGCTCATGCCGCCACCTTGCTGGGCTGCATTTGGGTGGCGTTATAGTTCACGATTTCGCCGGTCTCCAACCGCACACCGTAGCGTCCGGTCAGAGTTTCCAGCGGTCGCCCATAGAGATGGAAGTGCAGCGTCGGGGTATCGCCGAGCACGTGGATG
Organism: Cupriavidus sp. DF5525; assembly: GCF_040149425.2. Taxonomy (NCBI): domain Bacteria; kingdom Pseudomonadati; phylum Pseudomonadota; class Betaproteobacteria; order Burkholderiales; family Burkholderiaceae; genus Cupriavidus; species Cupriavidus sp. DF5525. Next base: position 207,111 of record NZ_CP168267.1, read on the forward strand.
CTGTGGATGTCATCGGGCAGGAAGGCGATCGACGTACCTGGCTCGACCGTTAGCTCCTGCACCAGCTCGAGACGGGCGACGCCGGGCTCCTGGCCGTTGTCGGTGCGCCGGTAGACGCGGTTGTGCTCGCGGCCTTCCACGGCGACGATCACGGCCCAGGTGTCGTGGTTGTGCGGGATCGTGGTCTTGCCGGGGTTGATGGCATTCAGGTACAGGGCGATGCCGTCGTCGCCGTCGGCCGGGTTCAGGCGATAGCGCGTAGAGGCGCCGCTGCCTTCGGCGGCTGAGGGCGGTGGAAAGTCTTCATGTGTGAACAGCGTGCGCTGCGAGGCCAGCGCCTGCAGCCGCGTGGAAATCGATGCCAGTGTCTCACGGTCGGGCTGGGCGCCGGCGAGACGGCGGATCTCCGTCAGGGCCTCGGCAATCGCCTGGCGGCGCGCGGACTGGCGTTCTTGTGGTGTGGATTGGCTCATGGTGTCCGTCCTTCAATGGGCGAGTGGGGATGGGGCGGGAGAGAACGCGGCATCGAAGCCCGCCGGCAGGCGCGCTACGGCGCCCAGCGCGCGGCGCAGGAAGGCGCGCGTGCGCTCGTGCGTCGGTTGGCCGAAGATCTGTTCGGCGGGGCCGTGCTCGACGATCCGGCCTGCCTCGGTGAAATAGATCCGGTCGCTGATCTCGGCCGCGAATCGCATCTCGTGCGTGACCAGCACGCAGGTCATGCCGTCCTGCACCAGTTCGCGGATCACGGTTAACACCTCGCCGACGGTCTCGGGATCGAGTGCGGAGGTGACCTCGTCGAACAGGATAAGCTCGGGCTGCATCGCCAGCGCGCGGGCGATGGCAACGCGCTGCTGCTGGCCGCCGGACAGTTCCCCGGGGTAGGCGCCGGCCTTTGCCGACAGCCCCACGCGCGCCAGCAGCGCATGCGCGTCGCGCTCGGCGTCGGCGCGTGGCCGGCCGATGACGCGGGTGGGAGCAATTACCAGGTTCTGCAGCACCGTCAGGTGCGGGAACAGGTTGTATTGCTGGAAGACAAAGCCCACTCGCTTGCGCAGCGCGATCAGCTCGCTTTCGCTGCGCAGCGCTGGCACATCGGTGTCGCCCACGCGGATCTCGCCGCGCTGTGGCCGCAGCAGGCCGGTGATGCAACGCAGGATCGTGCTCTTCCCGGACCCGGACGGCCCGATGATGGTAACGGCCTCGCCGCGCCGCACGTCGAGGTCGATGCCATTGAGCACGGCGTTGTCGCCGAAGCGTAGGTGCACGTCGCGCAGGCGTACCAGCGGGGCGGTGGCATGGATGTCGGGCGCGTGCGCATCGCTGCGCAGAAACGATTCAGTGGCGTTCATGGCGGCGCTCCAGCGCGCGGGTCGCACGCGCGATCGGGTAGCAATAGGCAAAAAAGAGGACCAGCAAGGTGAAATAGACCAGGATCGTGAAGTCGGTGCGTGCCACGGTGTTGCTGGCCACTTGCGCGGTGTCGACCACGTCGTGCACGCCTACCAGGGAGGCCAGAGACGTGCTCATGGTGATGCTGGCGTAGAGGTTCATCCATGGCGGCAGCATGCGCCGCAGGCACTGCGGCAGCACGATCAGGCGGAACACCTGGCGGCGCCGCAACGCGAGCGACTGCGCGGCTTCCCATTGCGCGCTGGGAATAGACTGGATGGCACCGCGGAAGATCTCGGCCACGTTGGCGCTGGCGGGCAGCGCCAGCCCGAGCACCACCTTGACCCAGTCCGGGAACGGCACGGTCCAGCGTAGCAGCGCAAGCTCGAACGGAAATACATAGGTGGTGAAATAGACCAGCACCAGTACTGGCGCATTGCGAAAGGCCTGGACCCAGAGACCTGCGGCGCCGCGCAGCACCCGATTCGGCGTCAGCAGCAGCGCGCCGATCACCAGGCCCACGGCGGTGCCCAGTGCCATCGCCAGCACGCTGATCTGGATGTTTGCCCACAAGCCGCGCAGCAGCGCGGGGGTCCAGGTCCACAGGCTGCGCAGTGCAGCCGGCGGTGGAACCACGAGCGTCCAGCAAACCAGCACCAGCAGCAAGGTGCCAAGGATCAGCGCCCAAGGCCCGCGCAGCCATGCTTGGGATCGGCCGCGGCCGTCATGCAGGGCGGTGTCACTGGCCATAACCGGGCATCCCTAAGCGAGCTTCGAGCCATCGGCCGGCCTTGCCGACCAGCCAGGTCAGCAAGCCAAACCAGGCAAGGATCAGCAACAGCAGTTCCAGCACGTTGTCCCGCTGGGTCCAGATCATGATGGATTCGTAGGTGACGTCGCCCACCGCGATCGCCGACGCGACCGCGGTCATCTTCACCAGGTCGACCAGGTTGTTGACCAGCGCGGGCAACGCAAAGCGCACCGCCAGCGGCAACTCGACGCGCCACAGCAACTGGCGCCGCGAGAAGCCCAGGGAGCGTGCCGCTTCCAGCGTCACGCGCGGCACCGCCTCGATGCCGGCGCGCAGTGCCTCCGCGTGAAATACCGCCTTATGCAGCCCGACCACCAGCACCACCCAGAAAAAGGGCGTGAGCGGGTTGCCCACGCCGCGGCTGTCCAGGTGCTGGGTGATCAGCATGTTCAGTACCAGGAAGGCGCAGTAGAGCTGGACCAGCGTGGGCGTGTTGCGCGTCAGTTCTACGAAGACGCGCGCCGGTGCTACCAGAGCTCGCTGGCCACTGGTCAGCATCGCCGCAATGACCACGCCGGCCAGTAGGCTGCATGGAATGGTGAGCAGGCAAAGTTGCAGCGTGACGACCAACCCGCGCAGGAACGCGGCGCGCTCGCCTGGGTCGAGCACGAAGGCGTAGTTCAATCCCAGTGCCTTGAGTGCAGCAATCAGTCCGGGTAACCAATGTTCGGTCATGCCTCAGGAGGGATTCTTGAAACGCGACTGCAACTCCACCAATACCGGCTGCGGTGGCGTTATGCCCAGGCGCTTCTCAGTGGAAATCAGCCAGCCTGAGCGGTGCCATTCCTGCACCACCTTGTCGACCACCGCGATAATGTCGGTTTCGCCCTTGCGGGCCCACACCACCGACGGTGCGGGCAGAATCTCGGCGGCGATCGGGGCAGCGTAGTCGGCCCACTCCGGGTTGCTGCGCAACAGCGGGTGGATGAGCGTGGCGTCATGCACGGCCGCCACGCACTGGCCGCCGCGGAATGCCAGCAGCGATTCCGCGGCGGTCTTGTAACCGCGCACCTGCGCGCCGTACTGGTCTTGCAAGGGCTTGATATAGCTGCTGCCCTGCGAGGCACACACCGGCTTGCCGCGCAGGTCCTCCCACTGGCGGATACCGGTGCGCTTGAGCACGGCGGCGGTGCCGCCGACGCGGTAGAACGGCGTCGGCGCGTAGCTGAGCAGCTCGGCGCGCTCAGGGTTCAGTTCCATCGACGCGATAAGCAGGTCGACCTTGCCCTGCTGCAGGAACTGCACGCGGTTGGAAGGCTGCACATGGACCAGCTCGACCTCCGCACCGATGCGCTTGGCGAGGTCGCGTGCCAGTTCGGGGTTCCAGCCAACGAGCTGTTGCGTGGCGGGATCGATCGAGCCGAACGGGCCGCCGCTGGCGGCCACGCCGATGGTGACTTTGCCCCGCTGCTTAATGCGATCGAGCGTGGCGTCTGCCCAGGCGGTGTTCAGGCCGATGACGGAAAGTGCCATCGTGGCAAGCAGGCGGCGTGGGACGGTAATAGACATGAAGGCGAAGTAGGGAGCCGGAAAGGAGGAACGATGCTAGCGCGGCAGGGGCGCCGGTCCAACGAAGGCTTGCGGATATCGATATGGGTTTCTTTCGCTCCAGCGTGGCGTCGCGTTCCCTATCCTGTGAGGCCGTTGCTGGCGCTCTTCGAGTGCGCCTCGGTGGTGCGTGCGCAAACCCGTATATGGACGTGATCGCCGTGCGCGAGTCGGACAAGAATGCGCTGTGGGTGTCCGCGATGGGTGACGGCCTGGCAGTCCGAGGAATGCGCAAGTTCATCCAGGCCAAGTACAGGGCTTGGCGATCCCTCTGACCCGGTGCGCGCCGAGCCGCACTCAACCAGGGCTTCGCGCAACGCGAGCGAAGCTTTGCGCATGCCGATATGCGATCGCTGCGTCTATGCACATGCAAAATCGGCAGTTCGCCGGCACGATGCCTCACCGTACGATGCCGGCTGGCCGTCCCCCAACAGCGATCCGATACATGGCGGCCGAAGCACCGACGATACCCATGCCTTCCCTAAAGCTCCCCGCCTGGCCCCGCGCCTTCGCCTCTCTTCTGGTCGCTTTCTCCGTGGCCCCCGTCTATGCCGAGTCGAGCTTCCCGCAAAAACCCATTACTTATGTGGTGCCGTACACGCCGGGTGGCACGAACGACAACGTCGCGCGAATCATTACCAAGCGGCTTTCCGAGAAGACCGGGCAGCCGGTGGTGATCGAATACAAGCCCGGTGCCGGTGGGACGCTGGGCGCGGGCTTTGTCGCGGCGGCTGCGCCAGACGGCTACACGCTGCTCAGCACCTCGATCGGGAATCTGGCCATCGCCCCGCAGCTGATGCAGGTGAAGTTCGACCCGTTCACCGACCTGGTTCCGGTCTCCTATATCGGTAACTCGCTGGCAACCGTGGCGGTCAACCCGGCGGTGCCAGCGCAAACGCTGCTGCAGCTGATCGCTTACGCGCGCGCCCATCCCGGCACGCTGACGTACTCCAGCTCGGGCAACGGCACGCCCGGCCATCTTGCGGGCGAACTGCTCAAGCGCGTTGCGAATATCGACATCCGCCATGTCCCGTACAAAGGCAGTGCGCCAGCGGTGGCTGATGTGGTGGCCGGCCACGTCGATATCGTCTTCGATCCGCTGAGCGCGTCGTACATCAAGGCCGGCAAGCTTCGCGCGCTGGCTTACTTCGGGGGCGCCAAGGCACAGGGGCTGCCGAATGTGCCGTCGATCCGCGAAGCCGGCGTCAAGGGCTGGGAAGACGCGCTGGCCGGTGCCTTCTTTATCAGTGCGCCCAAGGGCGTGGCGCCGGAGGTGCTGGTCCAATTGCGCCGCCTGATTGGCGAGATTCTGAAGGAACCCGACACCATCGCTGCACTCAACCGCGTGCAGGTGGACGTGCAGCCGCTGACGCCGGAGCAGGCCTCGCAACGGATTCGCCAGGTCCACGACATTGCAGCGCGCGTGGTCAAGGACGGCGCGCTGCAACCCAACTAAGCGCCTGCCATTCCTGTTGTCTATTCATCCTAGCGTTTCCCCATGAAGCTTGGCCTGTTCCTGCTAGCCGCCGGCCACCACGCCGCCGGCTGGCGCTATCTCGACGCTGAATCCGGCACTGAAAACATCGACTTGGTGGTGCGCATGGCGCAGGCGGCCGAGCGCGCAAAATTCGACATGGTGTTCTTCGGCGACCGTCTGATCACATCCGCCGACGCGCACCCGTCGATGATCACGCGCCCGGACCCGCTGGCGATGCTGGCGGCATTGTCGATGGTGACCTCGCATATCGGCCTGGCCGGTACTGCATCGACTACGTACAGCGAGCCGTTTAACCTGGCGCGCACGTTGGCCACCGTCGACAAGCTGTCGCGCGGCCGCGCCGCCTGGAATATCGTCACCACCTTTGCCGACGGCTCGGTCAACTTCAGCCGCAGCCGGCACCCGGATCATGCCCAGCGCTATGAGATTGCCGATGAGTTCGTCACGGTGGTCAAGGGTCTGTGGCGCTCATGGGATGGCAATCCCTATGTGCAGGACAAGCGGGCTGGCATCTATGTCGATGTGGCGAAAATGCATGCGCTTAGTCATCAGGGCAGGCATTTCTCGGTGGCGGGGCCGCTGAACGTCACCGGCAGCGAGCAGGGCCATCCGGTGCTGATCCAGGCCGGCTCCTCCGGACCGGGCCAGGCGCTGGCGGCCCGCCATGCCGAGGTGGTGTTTACTGCCCAACAGGACCTGGAAGCGGCGCGTGATTTTGCCCAAGGGCTGAAGGCACAGGTCAGAGGGCAGGGCCGCAACCCGGCACATTGCCTGATCATGCCCGGGTTGATGCCGATCATCGGGCGCACCGAAGCCGAGGCGCACGACAAGCTCGCAACATTGCAGTCCTTTACCGACCAGTCCAATGCTCTGGCCATCCTGAGCGAGCAACTGGCCGTCGATGTTTCGGGCTACGACCTCGACAGGCCGCTGCCTCCGCTGGCGCCCGAGGAGGTGGTGCACAGCCGCAGCGCGCTGCTGTTGAAGCTCGCCGAGGAGCGCGGGCTGACGTTGCGCCAGCTCTATCATCTGGTAGCCAGCGCCCGCGGCCACCAGATCGTGGTCGGGACTGCGGAACAGGTTGCGCAACACATGATAGGCTGGGTCGCCAGTGGTGCCGCAGACGGGTTCAACATCATGCCGGCGTACTTCCCCGGTGGCTTCGAAGATTTCACGGGCGAGGTTGTGCCGATCCTCCAGGCGCGCGGTGCCTTCCGGCGCGAGTATGAGGCTGACACACTGCGCGGTAATCTTGGTCTGCCGGTGCCGCCCGGCGCTGCCCTCACGGCATCCTCATGAGCGGCGGGCTCTGGGGCGCGTTGCGCTCGAGCGCGACAGTTCGTCGCGGCCTGGAGCGCACTCGCTGCTAAGCCAAGCCTCCTGCAAACCAACAGCAACTCGTCTGGCTTCTAAAACTCGCGTCGCGACACGCCACCTGCCGGGATCAGCGGGCACCGCTCGCAGATGTAACGGTCCCGGGGAATCAGTCTGGGGCGACAGCCACACGTACCTGCTTCAATGCCTGGAACGGTTCCAACTGCGTTGCCGTGGCCGCCGCGTCGGTGATCAGCGTCCATGCGCGGTCTAGCGGCGTCCAGTGCTGCTGCTGTGCCCGGCCGAGCTTGGTGGCGTCGGCAAGCACGAAGATATCTGCCGCCTGGCGGATGATGCACTCCTTCAGGTAGGCCTGCTCCGCGCTGGCTTCGCACAATCCCACGCCCGCGACCACGCCGTCCGCGCCGAGGAACGCTTTGTCGACACTGATGCGCGACAGCGCCACCTGGGCCAGCGGGCCGAAGGTCCCCATGCTGGAAGGACGCACGTCGCCGCCGATCAAGGTCACGCGGATGCCGGGCAGGCCGGTCAGAGCGGTGACGGCCAGCAGGTTGGTGGTGTAGACATGGAGGTCCTCGCGCGCCCCCAGCTGCCGTGCCAGCGCAGCGGCGGTGGTGCCGCTGTCGAGCAACACGGCGTCGCCGTCCTGCACGAAGCTCGCCGCCATGCGGGCGATGGATTCCTTCTGCTCACGCTGCAGCGACTTGCGTTCCTCGAGCGAGGCCTCGGGCTCGTGGCCACCCACCTGCATCAGCGCGGCGGCACCGCCGTAGGTCCGCACAATGCGGCCTTCGCGGGCCAGCGCGGTCAGGTCGCGGCGCACCGTGGCCACGGAAACCCCAAGGCTGCCAGTCAACTGTTCGACATTGGCGACCTCGCCCGAGAGCACGAGTTCGAGAATGGCGCGGCGGCGGTCGGCGGCGTTCATGGCTGGCGAAATCAAAATTGGGGATCCTCAACGATCCCCGATCTTACAGGAGCCGGCAGCCCCGGCGTGCGCCGATGGCTCAGGCGCGGCGCGTGGCCAGCTCGGCGCCCTGGCGCAGCGCCTCAAGCAGGCTGCGTTCGTCGGCGATCCCCTTGCCGGCGATGTCGAACGCGGTGCCGTGATCTACCGACGTGCGGATGACCGGCAGGCCCACCGTGATATTGACGCCGGCCTCCAGGCCGAGCACTTTGACCGGCCCGTGGCCCTGGTCGTGGTACATCGCCACCACCAGATCGAAGTCACCGCGGCCGGCGCGATAGAACAGCGTGTCGGCGGGCAGCGGACCTTCCACGTCCCAGCCGCGCGCGCGCAAGGCCTCGACCGCCGGGATGATCTTTTCCTCCTCCTCGCCGTGGCCGAACAGGCCGTTTTCGCCGGCGTGCGGATTGATGCCGCACACGCCGATGCGCGGCGATGCAATGCCAGCGCGCTGCAGCGTCTGATGGCCGCGCTCGATCGTGCGCTGGACCAGGCTCGGCTCGATCTTGCGGATGGCGTCGAGCAGGCCGATGTGCGTGGTGACGTGAATCACGCGCAGCTGCGGCGCCACCAGCATCATCGACACCTCTGGGGTGCCGGTCAGATACGCCAGCATTTCCGTATGGCCGGGAAACTTGTGACCACCCGCGTGCAGGGCTTCCTTGTTCAGCGGCGCTGTGCAGATCGCATCGATCTTCTCGTCGCGGGTCAGTGCCACCGCGCGCTCGATGTAGCGGAAGGCGGCATCGCCGGCGACGGCGGACAGCTTGCCGAAGGGCAGGTCTTCCGGGATCAGGCCCAGGTCGATGCAGTCGATGGTGCCGGGCTCGAAGCGCGCTTCCTCCGGGGCCTGGATGGCGCGCACCTTAAGCGGGGAGCCGACGAGCCGGCCGGCCAGTTCCAGCCGGCGCGCGTCGCCGATGACGAGCGGGCGGCATTGCGCACGAACGCTGTCATGCGCGAGGCTCTTGACGATGACTTCGGGGCCGATGCCTGTGGCATCGCCCATGGTGATACCGATGACGGGGAGGTAGTCGCTCATTTATGTGTCTCTTGTCGAGTGTGGCGCGGCGCGCCGTCAGGCTGACGGCGCGCGGGATTCAGTCATAGCCTGCCACGCAAGCCACAGGGCGGTCTCGGAGCCGAATGCGCCGGCCTTGGTAGCAACGCGGCGCGCGGGCACGCCGGGCAGCGCAGGCGTGTCGGACAACGGCACACCGGGCTCGACTTCGCGCCGCAGTGTCAGGGCGCCGATGCCGGCCGCCGAGAGCATGGCCCGAGCCGTCTCGCCGCCGGTGGCAATCAGGCCGCGCGCATGCTGGAAACCGGGCAGGGACAACTGCGCCAGCGCGGCGCTCAGGCGCGGCCCTTCGCCCGGGTCGAACGCGTCGTCGCGACCAATGCTGACCAGCAGGTCGCCGCCTGCCCGCAGGCATTCGGTAATCGATTGCTGCGCGGCGCCCCACTCAGCGTGGCCTGCACCTTCGCGCAGGATCCGCGGCGGGACCACCATCGATGGCATCCCGGTGCGTTCGCGCAGGCACGCGGCCTGTCGCCCGGAGATGCCCGAGAGGCTGCCGACCAGCGTCAGGACAGGGCCGCCCTCAGGGGCAGGCAGCGGCTGCGGCGTACCGCCCTCGAACAGGCATTGTGCAGCCAGCGCACGAGCCAGGCCGCCCGAGCCGACCCAGAATGCGGGGACGTCGAGCTGCGCCGTGGCCGCGGCCAGCGCCGCCAGGTCTTGCTCCGTCTGCGCATCGCAGACGACGGCCTGCACGCTTTCGCGCGCCAGTCCGGCGATGGTTAGCCGCAGGTCCGCGTCACCCGCGCGCACCGCATCCAGTGGCAACAGGGTTGCCCGCAGCCCCTGCGCGGCCAGCAGCGCGACAAGGTCGGCACGTCCGGTAAGCCCTTCCAGGCGCCAGATGTCGGAGTCTTCCAGCGGCTGGCCGTTCACGAACATGCAGCCGCCGGCCGTGGTGCGGCCAGTGGCCGGGAAGGCCGGCGCGACGATGGCGAGGCCTGCCAGCGGCGGCAGCGCGGCGGTTTCGACAGCCCAGTTGCCTCGCAACGTGGAATCGATCTTCTTGTATAGCCGCCGCCTGTCGCCCTGGCCGCGATGCCAGGCTTCGAGATTGCGCGCCGCCGCCTCCTTGGGCGCCATGCGGCGGCTGTCGACGTCGCAAGCCACTACGTCGGCCGGCGACAGGTCGGCGCCCGCGGGCGCCGCCTCCAGCGTTACGACGGTGCGGGCGCCCGACATGGCGAAGCCGATCGCACAATCGGCGGCGCCGGAAAGATCGTCGGCAATGATGAGCCAGCTCATACGGCGGTCCTCACTGCCGCCTCGGCCCCCTTGCCCGCCACGCGGCGGGCGACCCAGGCGGTCACCAATGGCGTCAGGACGGCGGTGACCACCACGCAGGCGGCCACCAGGATCGTGGCGCTCCTGGCCGATTCGGCGTAGACCGGATTGGCCGCCGCGACCAGCGTCGGCACGGCGGCGGCATTGCCGGCGGTGCTGGCGGCCGCGACGCCTGCCACGCCCGTGCCGCCGGAGAGGCGGTCCGCGAAGTAAAGCGCGCAGCCGGTGACGGCCACCACGGCGAGGCCAAGTCCGAGGCCTAGCATGCCCGCCTGCCAAACCTTGTGCAGGTCCAGGCCGGCGCCGAGCGCCAGCGCGAAAAAGGGGATCATTACCGGCACGGCCTTGCCCAGGAAATTGCGCATCTCCCGATCCAGGTTGCCCAGCAGCATGCCCAGCATCAGCGGAAGGATGCTGCCGACCATCGTCGGCCACGGGAACGCGGACAGGCCGGCCACGCCTAGCGTCACCATCGTCAGGAAGGGACCGGACTCCAGCGACATGATGCTGTAGGCGCCCACGTCCTCAGGCTTGCCGTACTGGCCCATCAGGGCCATGTACAGGCCGCCGTTGGTGTCGTTCATCGCGGCCACCACGGCAAGCGTCGACAGGCCGGCGAACATGCCGGCACTGATTGGCGCCTCGCCCAGGAAGTGTCCCATGATCACGCCCAGCACCATGGCGGTGCCGACCTTGGTGCCGAACAGCACGCCGCCCTTCTTGAGGATGTATGGCGTGGCCTTGATGTTGATGCTGGCGCCCATGCAGACATAGAACACCGCGAGGATGGGCAGGGCGCCGGTAAAGAGCGCACCGGTGAACGATCCGAAGAACTTCGGCCCTTCCGGCGCGAACGTGGCAACGAGCGAACCGATCAGCAGCGGCACGATCATCATGCCGCCGGGCACGCGCTCGACGGCGCGCTTGATGGAAATCTGCATGTCTGTCTCCTTCCGTTGGGTGCGGCCATTGTATGTTTCGATCAAACACATGATCGAATCGATCATGTGTTGACAGGAGTGTAGATCAGCAAATTAGATTTGACCACTTCAATCATCAAGGTGATTGAAGTGGTCAAATTCGTGCGAGAGGCGGGCGAGGAGTCTGTTGCCCAGAGGAATAGCGGCGCTCATATCGCTCAAGTGGTGTTGAGCCGACAAGGATGAACTTGAGGTAGCAAGAGCTGCACGTTGCTGGAGCGGCTACTGCCGAGGCGGCGCTTGCGCGCCAGTTGCCAGCAGAATCGCCGCATGGCGCCGGGCGAGCGTGCGGACCGTAGGCAAAAGAAAGCCCGCTCAGAGAGCGGGCATGGACCCTTTAGGAGAAAGGGAGGAGACGGGCGTAAGTATAAACCCTTACGCGAACTCTTGCAGAGTGACGCATTGTCGTGAATCGGCATGCCGATATCGCCGCGATGCCTACGATTCCGCCGTGTCGCGTCCGGTTATCGGCACCGGGATGGCACTGATTTGGTCGCTCCGGTGCATTTCTATGTTCTCGCCAGCGGGTGCCTTTCGCTGACGACCCTCGTCAATGGGGGGTGCCCTTGTTCCAGTACCGTAGAATCGCTCGCGTCCCTTGTCCCGTCCCTGAACGTCATTAGATGCGAATTGGTCGCCCCGTCCCCGCTGCTCCTCAGCCCAGTTGCGACTACTGCGGTGCCAAGGCGCGTCTCGCTATCGCAGGCGATGAAGCGTATCCCTATCTCGAAGACTATGGTCCTGTGTGGCTTTGTTCGCCGTGTGAGGCATGGATAGGGGTCCGGGCACGTAGCAAGCGCCATGTGCCGCTTGGGCGGTTGGCCAACGCCGCGTTGCGTGATGCGAAAAGCCGCCTGCACGATGCGCTCGAGCCGCTGGTAGCCGCAAAAATGCGGCGCGATGGTGTGAATGCCTTCGAGGCCCGCGGCAAAGCAATGAAATGGGTGATTGCATCGTTAGGTTTGGAGGTCGAAACCCCGAGCATCCATGCGCTGTCGCTCGAACAATGCGAGCAGGCGATCCGTTACATCGCGGACTTCCGGGCGTCTCGCCGGCGCGATCCGCCGGCTTCCTAACCAAATGGCTCGGATTGGTCTCTCTATGGCCTCCGGCGTCAGCACGGCCACGCCTGGTGAAGACTGCGGCATTGAGTACGCGCAACCCCCTCTTACGCGCCAACAAGCGATTCCTTGATCTATACAGATTCGCCTTGCGATGAAACGGCTAGTACCGCTGCACAGAGGTTATGACAGTTTGGCTGGGTTGTAAGACAGGCAAGCAGTTGTGGTCAACGAGCAGTTCGATGGTGCGAGCGATGCCTGCTTGGCGGCGGATCAATCCATTGCGTTCGAGGTTGAGCACCATTTGATGGACGGAAGGAGCCGTGACGGCGAAGAAGCGCTGCATGTCGCGCTCGGCCGGAGAGCGGCCGTTTATCAAGCTGTAGGCCCATATGAAGGCGAGATACTGACCTTGCTTGTCGGTGAAGCTCGGACAGGCTGAGCGCTCGCCAGACAATGGAAGCGATTTCTGATTCATTCGGAACCCCCGCAGTCGAAGGAGGCCCCCCAGAAGGAGGCCATCCGAATGAATTTACGCTATCGAGTCGAGCTCGACCAATCCGAGCGTGAGGCGCTTGCTGCCATGCTAAGCGGCGGCAAGCATGCGGCACGCAAGCTCAAGCGAGCGCAAATCCTCCTTGCAGCGCATGCAGGCCAGGATGACGCGAGCATTGCAGCCACCGTGGCGGTTGGCGAATCCACGGTGTACCGCACCAAGCGCCGCTTCGTGGAGATGGGTCTGGAAGCGGCGCTGAACGAACAGCCTCGACCCGGGGCGCAGCGCAAGCTCAGCGGCAAGGAGGAGGCCCTGCTGATTGCCACCGCCTGCACCAACCCGCCACCGGGACGTGCGCGCTGGACGCTGGAATTGCTCGCCGACACGCTCGTCAAACTGACCGAGCACGAAGAGCTATCGCGCGAGACGGTACGCCGGCGCCTGGCCGAGAACGATCTGAAGCCCTGGCGCAAGGACATGTGGTGCATTCCCAAGATCGACGCGGAGTACGTTGCACGCATGGAAGACGTGGCGTCCTGGCCGACCGTCTGCGCCGGCTGGTGGAGGCCGGTGTCCTGACCACCCGACCCGCATCGGATGGCAGTGCATATCAGGAATATGTGCTGACAGCAAAGGGGGAAAGCCTGTTCCCCATCGTGGTGGCGCTGCGGCAATGGGGTGAACGCTATTTGTTCAAGCGCGGCGAGCGGCACTCTCAGTTGGTGGAGAAGCGCACCGGCAAGGCGGTGCCTTCCATGCTGCCCCGAACGGATGACGGCGGCGTGCTTGCGCCGGGCGAAGCCGAAGTGCGCAAGCCGTGATGACGAACGGCTGTCAGGCTTGATGCCCGCTCATCGGTTCACGGCTGCGACGGATGAAGGATCGTCATTGATGGCAACATCCACTCGCCACGAGCGCACGCGGCAAGACCATTGAACAGCGTCGTGAACAGGTCGGAGACAAGACCCGGTTTGCTAACCGACTGATCAACGCACTCAAGCAGTACTATCCTCAAGCCCTGGAGTGGTTCGAGGACATCGACTCAGTTCACACCTGTTGGCAGCCCTTGCCTCGCTACTGCCACTACGTTGCGATCATCGACGCAATCACTGCCTCGACCTGAGTCCGCCGAGGCAGTGGATCGACCGCGCCGTAGCCTTGCGTGCTCAGCGCCGCGGCAGGGCTGGCGACCCGCGCGGCATCGACCAGTAGGGTCACCGTGAGCGGCCTGCGCTGCCTCAATCGGCCGTGATGTTGTTTGCCTTCACTACGTCGCCCCACATCTTGTAGTGGGTGCGGGTCAGGGTTCCGAGCTGCTCCGGCGTGCCTCCGCCCGGCTCGTCACCGCGGTCGACGATGCCCTTGACGACGTTTGGATCCTTCAGCGCCGAATTCATGGCGCTGTTGGCTTTCTTGACGATGTCAGGGCTCAGGCCAGGCGGCCCATACAGGCCAATGAAGGAGATGATGGTGAAGTCCTTGATGCCGCTCTCGGTGGCCGTCGGCACATCCGGGATCATCGCCACGCGCTTTGCTCCGGTGACCATCAGCGGCCGCAGCTGGCCCGACTTGATGAAAGGCGCGACGACCGAAGTCGCATCGAACATCGCATCCAGGCGTCCAGCCATCAGGTCGATCATCGCCGGGCTGCTGCCCTTGTAAGGCACATGGTTCATTTTCGGGCCGCCCATGCGCTCGCGCAGCAGTTCCATCGTGACATGCGGCAACGCACCGGTGCCACCCGATCCGTAGTCAACGGTCTTGCCCGCCTTGTCCCGCGCCTTGACCTCCTCGACGAATTGCGCGTAGGTCTTGATGGGCGAGCTGGCAGGCACGACAAGGACCAGCGGGGACTGCAGCAGCACGCCGATCGGCGTCAGCTTCTGCGGGTCGACGATGCCGAGCTTGGTGTAGACGTGCGGCATGATCGTCATCGAGCCGTTGCCCACCAGCAGCTTGTTGCCGTCTGGCGGCGCTCGCATTACCTCTACCGATGCGATGTTGCCGTTCACGCCGGCCTTGTTGTCGATCACTACGGGCTGGCCGAGCGAGCTCTGTAAGCCATTGAGCAAGGCACGTCCTGCGAAGTCGGTCTGCCCCCCGGGCGGGAATCCAACCAACAGGGTAACCGGCTTGGTCGGCCAGGTGGTCTGTGCCCAGGCGGCCGTCGCTGTCAACGCGCCAAGACCGAGCGCAGCGAGGCCCAGGATTAGCGCTGAACGGCGCGAAGTCGCGAGAGAGTTCTTGATGATTTCCATGACAGGTCTCCAATTATGTTTTTTAGACAGGGCTGCAGTCTCACGGCTCTTCAGGCCATCTTCTCCATCGCTTCCCACAGCCCGTTGATGTAGACCGCACCCAGTGCGCGGTCATAGAGGCCATAACCTGGCTTGCCGGTCTCGCCCCAGATCATGCGGCCGTGATCGGGGCGAAAATAGCCCTGGAAGCCGACGTCATGGTACGCCTTGACGATCGCTGCGATGTCCAGCGAACCGCAGCTCGACAAGTGGGCGGTTTCTTCAAAATCGCCTTCCGGGGTGACCTTGACGTTGCGGATGTGGGCGAAGTGGATGCGTCCGATGCCGCCGAACTCACGCACCAGCGCCTCGACGTTATTCTGCGGGCCGGCGCCGAGCGAGCCTGAGCACAACGTCAGGCCGTTCTCCGGCGTGTCGACGATCTTGAGGATGCGCGCCAGATCGTCTCGGTTCTTGACGATGCGCGGCAGCCCGAAGATGGGGCGCGGCGGATCATCCGGATGGATGGCCATCTTGATCCCGCACTCCTGCGCAACCGGAATGACCGCGCGCAGGAAATGCTCCAGATGCTCCCAGAGCCTGTCTTCGTCGATCCCGCGATATTCGCCCAGGAGCGCCTGCAACTGGTCGGGCTGGTAGCTGGAATCCCAGCCGGGCAGGGCGATGCCTTGGCTGACGTCTATCTGTTCGACTTCCCTGGTGCTGAACGCCAGGCAGGTCGAGCCGTCATCGAGCTTTTTGGACAGTTCCGTGCGGGTCCAATCGAACACCGGCATGAAGTTGTAGCAGATGACTTCGATGCCGGCGGCGGCCAGGTTCCGGATGTTCTGCTGGTAATTGGCGATTAATCGCTCGCGCGTCGGCTTGCCGAGCTTGATGTCTTCATGGACCGGGACCGATTCGACTACTTTGAACTGCGAGCCTGCCGCCTCGATGGTGGACTTGAGCGCCAGGATCTTGTCCAGTGGCCATACCTCACCGACGGGTTCGTCGTAGATGGCAGACACGATGTGGGTCATGCCGGGGATCTGCCGGATGTACTCAAGACTGATCGGGTCGGACGTTCCGTACCAGCGGAAGGACATCTTCATGGGGGCTTCCTTGGGTCGACTCTGTTGATGAAGGAAGGGCGGCTCAAGCGACCCGCTTTGCGTTCCGAGGAGACGATCGACAACATGCCGAGCGTGAGTGCCAGTGGTGAACCACACTGGTTCACCAATTATGAACCGGTTGCCCAATTTTGCCCTCATGGTTTACCATGGGGCACATCAGGCACTGCGCGGCCAAGCCAGCCGACCGCCATAGCACCAGCCTGCGACACGAGTCCCGATATGTTCTCGCGCGGGTGGCCAACGGTTACGAAATGTGCGGCTACCGCCGCCCCCACGATGCGAAACACCACAAGCGAGCTTGCACCACCTCCGAAGATTGAGAATTCGCCTGGTGCCAGCGATCGCTCCTACCTGAGCCTGGCCGGTCAAGTGCATGCACTGATCGCATCCGGGGAGTTTTCTGCGGGCACGAGGCTTCCGTCCGAACGCAACCTGGCCGAGCGATTCAGCGTGAGCCGCACATTGGTGCGTGAGGCAATCATTGCGCTCGAGGTCCAGGGAGTGGTAGAGGTGCGCGTCGGCTCGGGCATTTACGTATGCGCGGCAGCGGCTGCGCCCGCTCCTGACCCGTTCGAACTGCCTTGGCGGCCGGGCCCGATCGAAACGCTGCGTGCCCGGGTGTTGATCGAGTCAGAAATAGCCGGATTGGCGGCAAGCGAACGCAAGGACAGCGACCTTGACCGGATGTTCTCGGCGCTGAGCCTCATGCGCGAGCATATGCACGACAAGCAAGCCAATGAGGCAGCAGACCGCCAATTCCACCTTTGCCTTGCAGAATCCACCGGCAACAAGGTCTTGCTGCATATGGTCACTGCGCTGTGGGACAGCGCGCGCAGCGATCCCTTATGGGACAAGATCGAGGAACACTTTCACACCGCGGAACTGCGGGTCGCGTCGCAAGAGGACCACCAACGGATCTTCGCCGCTGTGATGGCCCGTGACGGCGTGGCGGCGCGTGCAGCCATGCGAACCCACCTGGAGCGGGTGATCAGCGAGTTCACTCAGGCTTGGCGCTGATCCATAGTTCGTGCTGTCTGCCGCTCACCAGATCAGACTCAGCGCTCATTGGTAGCTTATCGACGGCAGGCGGAAACACGCGCCAGCAGCCGTCATCGTGTCGAAAGAAGAATAGTGCGCGCAAACTGCCCGGTTGCGAGGTCTCAACGTATACGTAACGTCGCCGGCCTGATTGGGTGCGGCTAAATTCCACTACGTGGACCGACGTCGTGGAGCCCGGTGCGAGCCACTTTTCGACCTGGAAACGCAGTGACCGCTCGTTCGTGCTTTTCATTTCCCCCTCCATTACCCGGCTCTTTATGCTTGCAGCGCCCCTGTGGCTCGGTAGCTGCAGAATCACCGGAGTGCACCGCTGCAATGTGATGTGTTTCATGGTGCACGTCGCATCGCAGCAAACTCTTGAGAAAGCACTTTAACTCTATGCCACAAAGGGGCGTCCCTGCGTACCCCTTGGCGTAATAGCAACAGCGGAAAGCGGGGAAAGCGGGTGGCTGCATGCGACGCTAATGTACTAGTCCTGATGCAGCGCAGTATGTGCGTCCGCCCCCAAGGAATCCCGTTACGTTCCAATGGGGAAACGGCGGAGATTTGCAAAAGGTTGACCCCGGGCTGGGCTGTCAGCAGCATGCGCGTTTCGTCGGTCGGATCCAGTCCACGCCGCCACCCTGAACTGGCCTCCAATGGGTCGCGCAGGTCGTCGGCGTAGCTCCCATTGGAAGCGTGGTGTGGCGTGGTGTGGCGCATTCATCATACCGGACGAATGCTGATCGATTCCTGTCGCGACAGTTTTTCAGGCGGCATTGGTCTTGCGCCCCACGCTCCGGATCAGTTGCGTGACGCGCCCCATGTACAGGTCGAACACCTGGCTCGCCTGCGCCTGGCTGTCGATCGGCTGTGCCACGGTACGCCCCTCTGATTCCAGCTTCGCGCGGATCTCGGGCTTGTTCAGCGCTTCGCCGATCGCCTTGCGCAGCACTGCCAGCCGGTCCGCGGGCGTGCCGTGCTTGACGAAGTAGCCGCCGCTGATTGCGTATTCGAAGTCAGGTACCTGCCGGCTCTGCGTGATCCGCGGGATGTGCTGAAGGGCTGGGGGTAGTGTCCTGGAGAAGCAGGTCAGTATTCTTAGTCGGCCCTGTTGCTGCATGGCCTCGAAGCTGGACTGGTAGGGCAGGATGGCAAAGTCCACTTCGCCACCGGCAAGGCCCTGCAGTGCCGGCGCGCCACCTTTGTAGGGCACGTGCAGGAAGGGTGTGCCGATGCGCGCGCCAAGCGCATCGCCCATCAGATGATAGATCGAGTCGATGCCCACTGTGGCATAGGTCAGCGGCTTGCCCTTGCTCTGCCTGGCATAGTCGAGGAATTTGTCCAGCGTGTCGGCGGCTATGCCGTTCCTGACCAGCAGCACGATGTTGGCATCGCTGATGGGCGCGGCCAGTATGAAGTCCTGTGGCTTGTAGCGCGCCGCCGGATTGAGCATGGGGGCGAGGAAGACCTCGTTGATCGAGCCGTGGAAGAAGGTGTAGCCATCGGCTGCTGCGCCGAGCACCTTGTTGGCGCCGATCAGGCCGGTGCCGCCACCGTAGTTCTCGACGATCACCTGCTGCCTGACGCTCTTGCTGATGGATTCCCCGAAGATGCGAGCGGAGGTGTCGCTGGCCCCGCCGGCAGGGTAGGGCACCACCAGCGACAAGGGTTTGGTGGGGAAGCTCTCTGCGGCAAGCGCCGGCAGGCTGGCGAGCGCGGAGCTGCCGGCGGCAAGGCCGGCGTATTGCAGGAAGCGGCGGCGGTTCAGTGAAGGCATGGATGTCCCCTCTAATCGTTGTTCAAACCAGGTAGCTTTGCGCCAGGTGGGCCCAGAAGGCGGCGCCCACAGGCAGTGCCTTGTCGTTAAAGTCGTACAAGGGGTTGTGCACCATGCAGCCGCCATCCTCGCCCAGGCCGTTGCCGAGCCGGATGTAGGCGCCGGGCCGGTGCTCCAGCATGTAAGCGAAATCCTCGCTGCCCATCACCGGTGGGCGCTCCACGACGTTTTCGACGCCGAGTAGACGGATGGCGGCTTGGCGCGCGTACTCGGTCTGCTCGGCATGGTTGACCAGCACCGGGTACTTGCGTTCGTAGACGACCTCGGCCTCCAGCCGGAAGCTCTGCGCCTGCGCGGCCACGAACTCCCCGATGCGCTCTTCGACCAGCGTGCGCACCTTTGGGTCGAGCGTGCGCACGCCGATCTTGATCAGCGCGCTTTCGGGCACGACGTTGTAGGTGGCGCCGGCCTGGATCGAGCCTACCGTAATGACAGCCGACCTGAGCGCGTCGATCTCGCGGCTGACGATGGATTGCAGGCCCATCACGATGCTGGCCGCGCATTGCATGGGATCGATGCCGTGATGCGGCATCGCGCCATGGGCGCCGCGGCCGCGCAGCGTGACCGTGGCGCGGTCGAACGAGGCCATGGCCGGCCCGGAGATGACCCCAATCTGGCCAACGGGCAGGCCGGGGGAATTGTGCAGCGCGTAGACCTCGTCGCAGGGGAATCGCTCGAACAAGCCGTCCTCCAGCATGCGCAGCGCGCCGCCTTCGTTCTCCTCGGCCGGCTGGAAAATCAAATTCAGCGTGCCGTTGAAATCCACCGACTCGGCCAGATACCTGGCTGCGCACAGCAGGATGGCCGTGTGGCCGTCATGGCCGCACGCGTGCATCTTTCCCGCGATGGTGCTGGCATAGTGCAGACCGGTCTTCTCATGGATGGGCAGCGCGTCCATGTCGGCTCGGATGCCTAGTGCCTTGCTCCCTTGCCCCTTCCGGAGCGAGCCCACCACGCCGGTCGTGCCCAGGCCGCGATGCACCCGGTAGCCCCATGCCGCCAACTGCTCGGCGACCAGGTCGCTGGTTTGACGTTCCTCGAACGCCAGCTCTGGATGCGCATGGATTCTCCTGCGGATTTCGACGAACTCTGGCGAGATGGCGTGGACGGAATGCCGGAGGTCGGCGAGTAGGGACTGGGTCATGGTTATCTCGGGGCGTATTCCTTCCCTCATTTTCCACGCGGGCGCTTGCTGCATCCATGACAATGATTGGCGTGAAACGTTGTATAAATGACAACATTACGGAAACTGCGCGGCGCTTCACTCATGGACGCCGGTGCAAGAAATAGGAGGAAGACATGGACGATGTGCTGGACCGGCGACGGGCGCTTTGCCTGTTGCAGATCATTGAAACCGGTACGGTGCGCGGTGCGGCTGAGGTGCTGGAATTGGACCCTTCGGTGGTGAGCCGCGCCGTGGCCAAGCTGGAGCAGGATACCGGCCTGACCTTGCTGGAGCGGCGGGGCCGGGGCGTGGTGGCTACCGATGCGGGGCGTCTGTTGGCCCTGTTTGCCCGGCGCCAGCAGGACCTGAACGAAACCTTCCTGGCCGAGGTCAATAACCTGAAGAACGCGCAGCGTGGCCATGTGGAACTGGTCTTTGGCGAGGGCTTTGTCGACCTGGTGCTCGAGCCTGTGCTGCAAGGCTTCTTGCATAAGCACCCCGACGTGACCTACAGCATCCAGGTGGCAGGCACCGACGAGACGGTCCGGCAGATCCTGGAAGATCAGGCGCATATCGGTTTCGTCTTCCAGCCGCCCAATGACGTGCGCCTGCGTTCGCACTACTCTCGGCTGTCGCCCATCCGCGTGCATGTACGCAAGGACCATCCGCTGGCGCGCCGGCGACGCGCGCTGACGCTGGCCGACCTGGCGCCGCATCAGGGTGCGGCCCTGGCGGAATCTTTCGGCGTGCGCAAGCATATCCAGGCGGCGGAGCTGGAAGAGCACATCACGCTGAAGCAGATGCTCGTCACCAACTCGTTCAAGGTGCTATGGGAATTTGCGGCGATGGGGCTGGGCTACATCATGACGCCGCGCTCGGTGCCGCTGAAGGGGCCCCAGTTCAAACAGCTGGTTTCGCTGCCGCTGGCCAATCCCATTCTCAACAACAGCCGCAGTCACGTCATCACCCGCGCCGGGCGGCCCCTGTCACCGGTGGCGGACAGCATGCTGCGTCATGTGATCAAGGCCTTTCCGCTGGTGTGAGGTCAGCAACAGCCGGCAATGTCGAATGTTGCTCGAGATGCAACATTCCGGCCTCTAGCCGTCATGGTTGCGCAGGAGCGGCTTCAAGCTTGCGTGGCGCCCCTCGGGGGGCAGCATCGCACTGCGCCACAGGTCTGGAGAAAATGCAATTAATCGCCAGGAGGCAAGATCGTCGAGCTGTTCTGGACCTTCGGGGGCGGGACGGTCCTGACTACTCCGGCACCGCCATCGCTTTTCACAGGATATCGACCGTTTTGTACCGGATTCGCAATACCTGGGGTTTGTGACGCCGGGTTTGAGCGAGGCCGCGCAGAGGATCACGGGCGACTATGTCGAGCAAGGGAGTTATGTGAAGCTGTCGCTAGCACACCAATAGACTCGGCCATCGTCGGCGCAACTTGAAGCGTCGGCATTCCATCACCTTATCCTGGCGGTTGAGGGCGCAGCGCTGTCGGTTCAATGCCGAACATGCGCTTATGCGTCCGAGTAAGATGAGCCGAATCCGCAAATCCTGCCTCATGCGCGGCGTCCGTCCAGGATGCGCCGGACATGGCCGCCTCGATTGCCAGATTGATGCGCAGCCATAGAAGGTACGCTCTGAAGGAGCTACCTGTCTCGGCCACGAACATATGCCGAAAACGACTTTCCGACAGGGCGACCGCTGAGGCTACGTCACTCAGTGTGAGGGGTTTCCGTATGTTTGCGCGGATATATTCCAGGGCCCGGCTAAGACGCGGGTCCAAGTCTTTGCCCTTGTCAGGTCTAGTCGCGGTCCCACACAACTCTGCGATGGCCAACGATGCAGCCTCGACCATGTCCTCGGCCAGCCGTCTCGACTGTAAGGCTTCGACCAGCAATTTGGCAGCCGCGCGGGCACTTTCGGCCGGAAGTTCAAGGACGGCATTGGAACCGAAGCGTGCTGTGAGCGCGCGCCCGGCCCTGCTTTCGGGTTCCACGAACAGGTGTGCCATGGTGGCGGCGCCATCAACTTCGAACTGGTGCGTGCATTCACTGGGGACGATGGCACCTTCGTAGTCAGTCCAGGCACCGTCGGCTTCGGTGCGGAAGCGGAACCTACCTTTCAACGCTACGACCAGTTGATGGGCATGGTGCTCATGCCACTGCGTTCTGCCCTGACCTTCACCTATCCAGAGGCTGCCGCCTTGCCAGAAGTAGACGCGGCCCGTGGACGTGACGGCCGAGAAACGACCGCGCCCGATAGACGGTTGTACCGAATCCCCATGTATTGCAGCCACGACGCTACCTCCTCAACTCAGCCGTTTCGTTCAAGTTCCTTCCGTCCGCGGCCCCGACAATCGCTCTCATACTAGCAATCTTGAGACGCACGATGAACCGCTCTGCCTTCGCCATTCGAATTCGCCCCTATGTCCAGGCAGAACTCGACGCCGCCGCGGCGCACGAAGCGCGGGACGAGCCAGGCGCGGCGTTCACTCACCTCGAGCGCGCCCACATCCTTGGGCAGGAATCCACTGGGGAACACGTCCGCACACACTGGGCGATGTTCCGCTGGGCGCTTCGCCAGAACATTGCGGGCGAAGCCTTCGGCCAAGCCTGGCGAACCCTCGCCGCTGTGCTGACTACCTGGCTGGGTTGGCTGCCCATCGGAAATACCGGCGGCGCCAACGTCAGCGGCTTCAAGGCCATGCCGGTTCCGGCAGACCTGCAGCGCCTCATCGACGCCGCCCGCGCAGTGCCCTAGCGACACACGGCTCAGCCGTCAAAGACGCCACCCAACTCACAACAGCCTCGTCAGGTGCCTCATCGCGGCACCCGGGCTTTACCTGCACCATCGTTGCTACAAAGGATTCAACCATGTTCAGACTGTCCGCCCCCACTGCGCTCGTCACAATCGCGTTCACCTTTCTCACCGCCGCCTGCGGCACCCCACCAGCGAACCTTGACCTTTCGCTGCAGCATCCTAGCTCGGGAGGCAAGTTCATGGTGCGCATGGTCCCCCCGGTTTCGGGCCCCGCTGTAAATCAGATGCACGCTTGGCAGGTGCACTTGGGGACACTCGATGGGAGACCCGTGTCGCGAGCCACCATTGGCTTCGACGGGGGCATGCCGCAGCACGGCCACGGCTTTCCTACCAAGCCCCGCATCACTCGCGAGGTAGCGCCTGGCGTCTACGCGCTCGAGGGCATGAAGTTCAGCATGACCGGCTGGTGGGATATGCGTCTGGCAATTCAGGCCGATGATGTGACCGACGGAGCCGCGTTTAACGTCATCGTCGACGACTCCGGAATTCAGCGCTAAGTGTCTTGGTTCAAGGCGACAGTTTCATGAGCCAGCTTCACAAATCCAGGCTACCTGGGTCCTGGCGGGCGAGCGAGTGCAGAAGGCTGGCGGGCGCGCTGGCTGCTGTGTTCGTGGCCTTGGCGGTGCTTCCCTTGCTCATCGGCTTCGGACGAGCTGCCGGCGCCCCGGACCTTGACTCGTGGTCGAAGGAGGAACGGGCGGTCTTAGCCTCGATGAGCCTGAAGAAGCTTCCGGCTCCGCCGCCCGACCCGTCGAACGCCGTGGCAGATAAGCCAGAAGCGATCGCGCTCGGCAAGCGGTTGTTCGCGGATGCACGCCTGTCTCGCAACGGCGCGGTGTCGTGCGCCAGCTGCCATGCGCCTGACCGCCAGTTCCAGGACGACCTGCCCGTTGGAAAGGGCATCGGAGTCGGAAAGCGCCGCACCATGCCAGTCGCGGCGACGGCGTACAGCCCGTTCCTGTTCTGGGACGGCCGCAAGGACAGCCAGTGGTCTCAAGCGTTGGGCCCGTTGGAGGATGGCGTCGAGCACGGCGGCAACCGCGTCCAGTTCGCCCGGGTCGTGCTAACGCACTACCAGCGGGAGTATGAGTCGCTGTTCGGCGCCCTCCCGAACCTGCAGGACCTGCCTGCCGACGCGAGTCCGCTTGGCAGCGCAACCGAGAAGCAGGCCTGGTTTCGGCTGACAAGCGAGCAACGCGATGCTGTCAACCGCGTCTTCGCCAACCTCGGGAAGGCCATCGCGGCATACGAGCGGACAGTGACCTACGGCGAGTCCCGCTTCGACCGATATGTTGAAGCGGTTCTCATAGGTGACCGCACGGGCCAGCAAACGTTATCGAGCCAGGAGGTCAACGGCCTTCGTCTGTTTATCGGCAAGGCTCAATGCGCGACGTGCCACAACGGCCCGCTCCTGACCGACCAGGCCTTCCACAACACGGGCGTCCCGACCAGAGAGCCAGCACGCCCAGACCGCGGCCGCGCTCCTGCCACAGCCAAGGTTCTGGCGGACGAGTTCAATTGCCTGAGCCGCTACAGCGACGCGCTGCCGCAAGTCTGCCAGGAGCTGAGCTTCATGGCGACCGACGAACCGGACTTGGAAGGCGCCTTCAAGACTCCTGGCTTGCGCAACGTAGCGCTACGGGCTCCGTACATGCACGCGGGCCAACTCGCGACCCTGGACGAGGTAGTGACGCACTACGTACGTTCGCCAGCAGCGGCTGTTGGCCACTCCGAGTTGGCCAAGGGCGGCAAGAGGGTCCGCTTGACGGAGCAGGAGATGCGAGACGTTGTCGCGTTCCTGCGAACCCTATCGGGTCCCATCATGGAGCGTCCTTCTCGATAAGAAGCGAGAGCTCAGTCATTTCAACCGCGTTGCACTGGAGAACATCGACTGCTCGCGGTTCGGTGTTGCCGGAGCAATCGAGGGGGCGCTGCGGCCGTTGTTGGGTCAAGTTTGGAAAATATCAGAACCCATAGGGAACCGTCGCCCACTCCTTCAGCACCTGGTAGTCCCACTCTGGCATCACAATTCGACCGTCCTCCGCGGCCTTTAGGATTGGATCGCCGATCCAGGCGCTAAGTCGGTTCCCTTGGAGCATGAAAAAAAACCACGCGAACGGATGGCCAGCCTTCACGTCGAAGCGAAGCAGCTCATCCCAGAGACCAAACACAGTTCTGCTGCCTTTGTGCTCAATCCTGGGCAGCCGCTTGGTCGTCGTCCAGGCCGGAATCACGCTTAGATTCCGCTCACCGGTTTCCGGGTTCATGTAGTCGGAGATCTCGAACACCCAGTGGCTGGATAATTCGGCACCGCTACGTCCGGCACTTGATCGGTCCCAGTCGGCGAAGAACCGGGCCAGCCGTGACTTGTTGCGCCGCAACTCCGGAAACTTTTCAAACATGCCGGAAAGGCGAACTTCACCGGATTCCATATCCTTGATGCGCAGCACCTTCTGCTCCACCGCGCGCTTCCTTGCATCATGGAGTCTTGCCTCTAGCCTCAGCACGTCTGCCAAGTTTGCCACGCTGTCCAACGCATATAGCGGGTCACCGTACGGGGCAGGATCGCTGAAGGGATAGCCCGCGCAGCGATCGAGCCGGCGCAGATCACCTTCGCTGGCAGGCACATTCCAATTGGAATCAGAAAATAATGGCCGTTCGACCTTCATCCGGATTTGTCTGATCACCAATTGCAGGAATGCGGCGGATCCCTCACCGTAGGGCGCTATGAGGCGGATCATGACGATGTCGGCGCCCGTCAGACGCAGAGTCGACCCTTTGTGCTTGTTCCAGACGGCGCGCCAATCGCCGTTGGCTGTAGTCAGTTCTCCATCGATCCAGTCGCTGTACCGGCCGAGTGACCTACCATCGGGCGCGAGCACCAGGGTGTGCTCGGCCATGCGGGAAGATCCATTTCGTTCGTTTCCTAGCCGAACCGTATCCAGGCCAGCGGACCTACGCAGCGCTGTAATCAGGTGTTTGTGGCCATGAGATACCTCAGCCACGGCCACAACGGTCTCCAGGAGATCTCTGGAAAGGTCGGGTACGGTCTTCATGGTTCACCTCGTATGCAGTCGCGTCGCACTGAACATTGGCGCTTGCTAGTGCTATCTCCCGCGCCCCAGTTGCGGCGCCGCAGGCAGGAGAGAGGCTTGACACAGACCTGATATGTGTTGTTGGCCGCCGCACCGTCCCCGAGCGTCAGCTGATGACACGACAATCCCCTTCGTCTGGAAGTGAGCTAAAGCGGAAAGGGTACCAAGGCATCATTCAGGTGGCTGTCCCGTATCAAATAACAAAAAAGGAACCCTCGGCGCCAGGGGGTTCCCAAGGGTAGTAAATGCGAGGCGAAAACACCTGCCCCGCGCATTCAATGCTGGCCGACAATGATTGAATCGGCATCCGCCGGAGTGTCTACACCGCTGTCCCAATAAGTGTGTTTCAACGGCGAAACGGCAACTCCCGGGCCGACAGAGATGGTGTCGCCTTGGTTGTGAATGTGGCACTGACCCGGCCGCTGGAGTTCGTCCAGCGTTGGCGTACGCGACAGGGTGGGCGGTTGCCTCCGCGACGGCGCGCTCCCGATCCAGCCGATTAATCAAGCGTTGCCGTTTGGACCTCGTCGCCGCGCAGGGGCCGGTACCCATCGAAGCCGCTGCGCGGTACCTTGGTAAAGCGCGCGTTGAAGTCGGCGATAAAGGTCGGTGGGTGAGACGCCCGCCTCTCCGGCGAGTGGGAGAGAGAAGGGCCGACTGTAGGACACTCAGCCTGGCCTCACTCGGTTGGAGCGCGAAAATCCGCCCATTTGAGTAAACGCGTGCCGCAGATCCTGTGCATTTGCGATTTCTCCTGGTGCTGGAAAGGAGATGCGGTGCCCACTGCCGTCGCTTCCGCATCAAGAGAAATGGCAAAAAGCTTGTCTGAAAATCGTCCCGTCCGGGTTCGCCTAGGTGGGCAGCCGGCTTCGACCGAGTCGTGTGTCGAATATGTCACTGGAAAACAGCCGGAACATGGGTGGCGGCGAAGCGGCAACGGAATCCGGCCGACATCAGGAAGCAGCGGCGCCTCATCCCTTCGGGGGAGGGACGGTCCTCGAGCGCGCCCTGGCCACTGGCGAGGTGCCGTCGGAGTATCGCCCGCAAATTGCACAAGTTCTGGTGCCAACGTGAGCTACACGGGAGAACTCACAGCAGGGGAACTCCTGATGCTCCGGTACCGCCATCGCTTTTCACGTGATATCGACCTCTTTGTACCGGATCCGCAATACTTGGGGTTCGTGACGCCGCGTTTGAGCGAGGCCGCGGAAAGCATCACGAGCGACTATGTCGAGCAAGGGCCGGTATGGCGCTGAGCAAGTTCGGCTTCTGACTGCTATCTGGTCGTGTGCCGATTACCAGGGGGGGCGCTAAGCGACGACAAGAGGCTCCGCTACCTCATGCGAAACATCGTGCAATACGACGCGACCACGCCCCGCCTGCTTGGCCGCATAGAGTGCCCCGTCGGCAAAGCGATACGCAGTTTCGAAATCCCGTGCCGGCGGCAATCCGCAAAGGCCGATACTCACGGACACACCACTGCCGTCAGGCATGCGGATCGATTCAGCCTGAATGCGGATTCGCTCGGCCAGTTCAATGGCGTCGCTGCCGTCCACATTGCGCAGCACGATCGCAAACTCATCTCCGCCAAGGCGCCCGACCAGATCGCTCCCGCGTGTGTTGTGCCGCAGGACCTGGCCGATGCTTGCCAGCACGTTGTCGCCCTGGAGGTGACCGAACGTGTCGTTGATAGCCTTGAAGTCGTCCACGTCCAATAGCAGGAAAGTCATTGCCCTGTTCGCGCTGGCGGCCTCTGCGACGGCTTTCGGGGCCTGAATCTCGAAATACGATCGGGACATGACGCCCGTTTGCAGGTCGAAATTCGCCCGCCGTTCAATATCCTGATTGGCCGCGCGCAGGCGCTGCTCGTTGCGACTCTGGATTAAATAGAGCACGCCGCAGGTACGTAGGAAGGCGGCGAACACCGCGGTGAACGTTTGTAGGGGTAGCCACGTGTCCTGCTGCCAGGAGATCACCGTATCCATATGGCGCAGCACATAGGCCATGCGGCCGAAGAGCGCGGCGCCGACCAGGAAGATTGCGAAAAGCAGCAGTCCCTGAACCATGCGAAGTCCGGGACCTCGCAGGCTCAGCACATATGCCAGGAAGAGTGTGATCTGTATAAGAAATGCAGCGGAAAACCCGATGACGCGCTGGGCGTAGGTCCATCCGTCAGTCCAGGTGACGATCCAGGCCAGGAAGATCAGCCCGGAGATGACCCAACGCAAGGCCAGCCCGGGCCAGATCGATTCGCGTCGAAACACCCGCAAGCCGGTTTCTATCGTGGGGACATTGCAGAAAATCAGCAAATTGGATCCCGCCAGGATGAGCCACGGTGGCAGCGTGCCCCATGAGAGCAGCAGCAGCGATGCGATTGAAAGCTGCAAACCATCGAAGATCCACCAGCCAAGCCCCTTGTCGGCTCGACCGGCCCGCCAGCAGCTTGCCAGGATGCCCGCCAGCAGCCCATGGGAAGCGAAGGCAAAGAAATAGCTGGTGCTGATATCCAGGGAGATCATTAAATCGGCATTCATGCGGGTGCCTGTGTCGCACTTGGGTGTGCTGCAGTCGAATCGGTATGCCTTCGCAAGCGACTCATGCCCCTTGCCGCAAGCCAGCGGCAGCGATTCTACGTCTGAACGCGTTCTATTTGTAACGGAGGAACCGGGACTTCCTAAGTCGCAGAGCAGTTCAGCAGTTCGAGGCAGATTGCCTGCAATGGTCAAACGGGGCTCGCCAGGATTCGCGAAAGAATCCGGCGCAGCTCCGCTAAGCGGCTGATTTGACTAGAAAAATCGATCGATGGATCGAGTGGCGTGCCAACTCAAGGATTTGCCGGAACGCGGGCACCCGTCACGGACCAGCTCGGCCTGCGCCTGCAGGGCGGCATCAGGACAGCATGGCCATATCGGCTGTTGCAAGATAGCGCCAACCACGTGTTCGCATTCGCGCTGCGGCACTTCCCGACCTAATATAGGCCATGCCATCGGCGGCACGGGGGCTTCCTATGATGATCGATCCGCCAGTCTTGCCATGTTGACGCGCAGAGCTTTCCTGCTCGGCGGTGCGGGCGCCGCCGGTGTGCTGGTGATTGGATGGGCTTGGCTGCCGCCGCGCCAGCGCCTGGTGGGCGGCGAGCCGCTGGCAGTGCGCGACGGGCAATTCGCGCTGAACGGCTGGGTCAAGGTGGCGTCCGACAACACCGTCACGGTGGTGATGAACAAGGCCGAGATGGGGCAGGGCGTGCATACCGGCGCGGCGATGCTGCTGGCCGAGGAGATGGAGGCCGACTGGTCGCAGATCCGCGTCGAGCCGTCTCCCGTCGACAACCTGTACAACAACATCGAGGGCGTGGTCGCCAACTTGCCGTTCCGGCCGGACGATAAAGGGTGGCCCAGACACGCCGCGGAATGGTTTACGCGCAAGGGTGTGCGCGAGGTTGGTATGATGTTCACCGGCGGCTCTACAAGCATCAGGGACCTGTGGAATCCGATGCGCGAGGCCGGCGCCGCAGCCCGCATGATGCTGTGCGCGGCAGCGGCGAAGCAGTGGGACGTCAAGGCCGAGGAATGCCGCGCGCAGGGCGGCAAGGTGGTGCACCCGTCGGGACGCAGTGCCACCTTCGGCGAACTGGCCGCGGCAGCCGCGCGCGAGGGTTTGCCACGCAAGGTCGAACTGAAGGACCCGGCCAGCTTCAGGCTCATCGGCACCCGCACGGCGCGCCTTGATTCCCCTGCCAAGCTCCACGGCACGGCCAGCTTCGGTATCGACGTGGTAGCGGACGCGATGGTTTACGCCAGCGTGCAGATGTGTCCGGCGCTGGGCGGCAAGCTGCAGGGATTCCCCCCCGACGACGTGAAGAAGTTGCCCGGCGTGCTCGACCTCGTCGCGCTGCCTCCGTTCCCGGGCGGCAGCGGCGGGGTGGCGGTGATCGCCAGCGATGCGTGGATTGCCATGCAGGCGGTGGAAAAGGTCCAGTGCAAGTGGGACGCCGGGGAGGCGCAGAACCTGTCGAGTGCCGGTATCCGCGACACGCTGGTGAAGGCGCTCGACGCCTCCAACCCGCGCGTCTGGTACGAGCATGGTGACGGGCGAGCCATGAAGCAGGGCAAGCCCGCCATCCAGGTCTTGTACTCGGCGCCATATCTCGCTCACGCCGCGCTGGAGCCGGTCAACTGCACGGTACTGGTCCAGGAGGACCGCGCCATCGTGTGGGCCGCCACGCAGATGCCCGGGCTGGCTCGTCGCTGTGTAGCGAAGACGCTCAACCTGGACGCCGGTAAGGTCGAACTACGCCAGCAATCCATCGGCGGTGCATTCGGGCGCCGGCTCGAAGTCGACTTCATTTGCCAGGCGGCCGCCATCGCCGCGAAGCGCAAGGGCGCGCCGGTGCAGACAATCTGGTCGCGCCCCGAGGACATGCGGCATGACTTCTACCGTCCGGCCAGCGTGTCGCGCTTTGAGGCGTGGCTTGACGGGAACCGCAAGGTCATTGCCGTGCGCAATATCTCGGCCAGCCAGTCAGTGCTGGAGAGCACCGCGAAACGCAATTTCGGCCTGCCCGACATCTTTGTGTCGCGGCTGGACAAGTCCACGGTGGAAGGCGCCTTCGACCAGGCTTATGACTGGCCAGACATGTGGGTTGGCCACCAGACCGTGGACCTCGCCATCCCCGTGGGCTACTGGCGCTCGGTGGGGCACTCGCACCACGCCTTCTTCATGGAGAGCTTCGTCGACGAGCTGGCGGTGACGGTCGGGGTGGACCCGCTCGACTACCGCATGAGCCTGCTCAAGGATGATCGCCAGCGCGCGGTGCTGGAGCAGGTAAGAAGTATGTCGGCCTGGGGCCAGCCTTTGCGCAAGAAGCCTGGCATGGTGAAGGTGGGGCGCGGCGTGGCCCTGCACGAGTCGTTCGGCAGTGTGGTGGCGCAGGTGGCCGAGGTGTCGGTGGACAACGCGGGGCAGGTCCGCGTGGATCGCGTCTTCTGCGCCATCGATTGCGGCATGCCGGTCAACCCGACCCTGATCGAGCAGCAGGTAGAGGGCGGTATCGTGTTCGGGCTGTCGGCGGCGCTGTGGCAGAAGATCACGCTGGAGCGAGGCAAGGTGCAGGAGGACTACTACACCGCCTTTCCGGCCATCCGCCTGCGAGACTGCCCGGACATCCAGGTGCAGGTGATGCCTTCGATGCGCCCGCCACAGGGCGTGGGCGAGTCCACCACGCCGCCCATCGCGCCGGCGGTGGCGAACGCCTTGTTCAATGCCACCGGCGAGCGCTTGCGCGACCTGCCGCTGCTGAAAACCCTGCCGCCTTCCGGAGCCTGCGATGTCAAACAATCAGATCAGTGTCAACGGTAAGAGCATCGAAATCCGCTCTGACGGCTGCACGCCGCTGTTGTGGGTGCTGCGCTGCGAGCTGAAGCTGACGGGCACCAAGTTCGGGTGCGGCGTGGGGGTGTGTGGTGCCTGCGCGGTGCATGTCAACGGCAAGATGCTGCTGTCGTGCCAGCACCAGGCGAGCGAGATGGATGGAAAGAAGATCGTCACCATCGAAGGACTCGACGGCCCCGAGGCAAGCGCCCTGCGGACGGCCTGGCTGAAGCACGAGGTCGTGCAGTGTGGCTACTGCCAGAGCGCGCAACTGATGGCGGCGAGCGCGCTGCTCAAGCGCACACGGAATCCGAAGGAGACGGAGATCGTCGACCAGATGAGCTGCGTGATCTGCCGGTGCGGCACGTATACGCGGATCAGGCGGGCGATTGCGGAAGCGGTGGGGATGTTGAGGGGGTGAGGGGCATTGGAAATGGCCGGCATCGCGCCGACATGCGCACGTGCCCCAGTCATATGTTGACGAGCTGGAAGTCTTAGGGGGAAGGCGATGAAGCATTCCGGGTCTGCGCCAGAATCGCCATATCCAGGCGGGTCGCAACCCGCGGCCCATGCTGCCGGCTCCGCGACGATCCCTGCCGCGTCTGCTGCAATCGGGCGCGTGGAGCTCTACACCCAAAGATCCATGGTGAACTGGCTGAGCCCGCTACAGCTTCCGTTCACCGCCATGCGCGTTGCCGTGGCGATGGCAGTCGGCGCCTTTGCAGACCAGCGCATGGTGCAAGCTGCACTCACCACACTGAATCCAAATCCACCGCTCCCGGTACCGGCTGACGAGCACGGCGGTGTCTGGGTCGACTATCTGGCCGACACAGGCGACGGTTGGGACTCGACATACTCCATGGCGTTGTGCGTCAGTCACGAGGTGACGCTACGCGAGCAAGGCGTGACGTTGCCGCGGTCAAAAGTGCTGTTGCTGGGCGGCGACCAGGTGTATCCGACGCCTGCCCATGATGGCTATCGGACTCGCTTCGTCGATCCTTTTCGTGCGGCGCTCCCTGCGCCAGTCGAGGCCGCGCGCCCCGAATACAGCGGCCAACCGATCAAGTTGCCGGATGCGCCGTGGATGGTCGCCACGCCCGGAAATCACGACTGGTACGATGGCTTGCGCGGCTTCGCCCGGCTGTTCTGCAGTGGCAAGCCCGTGGGCGGCTGGGAGACGCACCAGCGCACGGGCTACTATGCCTTGCAGTTGCCCGGCGGCTGGTGGATCTGGGGCCTGGATTTGCAACTGGAGTCGGAAATTGACCGGCCGCAGCGCGAGTACTTCCAGAAGATGTGCACGGCGTTGCAGCGCGGTGACCGCGTGGTATTGTGCGCGCCCGAGGCGAGTTGGGTTGACGAGATGGAGCGCGTGCGCCGTGGGGAACGGCGGACCGCGCCTTCGATCGAGACCAAGACGCCGCGCTTTCGAAGCCTGAGCGAGATCGAGGGGATGCTGGGCGATCGGCTCGCACTTGTGCTGGCCGGCAACTCGCACCATTACGCGCACTACGTGCCACGAGCGGGTACGGCGGGGCCGCATCGCATCACCTGCGGAGGTGGCGGCGCATTTCTTCACGGCACGCATCTGCTGCCAGATCCACCGAGGCCTATCGTCGTGGGCCCGGCTAAACAGTCCTACGAGTTGAAGTCCGCGTATCCGGAAAAGGCGATCTCCCGGAAATTGCGCAATCGCGCGTGGCAACTGCCTGCGCGCAACCTCTCGTTCTGTGCGCTGCTGGCGATCCTGTACTTGCTGTTCGTTTGGATCATTCAAAGCGCGAGCCTGGTATCCGTGCCAGGGCGCGATTACCGCAGCTTCGTGCAAAAACTGGCCGGCCTCGAAGTGACATTCGGGAATATCGGCGAGGTTTATCACGAACTGTTCCGGGTCATGGCGCACAGTCCGGCGTCAGTGGTGTTCGCAGCGACCATTGTCTTTTGTAGTGCTGCGCTGTCGACCAGAGATGTCAGGCGCGGCGTCCGGCTGGCGTGCGTTGTCGGCGCATTGCACGGGCTGCTGCACCTGGCACTGGCTGTCGCGCTGCTATGGCTCATCACGCGCCTCAACATCCAAGGCTTTGGCGCGGAAAATCCGCCAAACATCCTGGTGTTCCTCGTTGAGGCCATGCTGCTGGGTGGGGCCCTCGGCGGCCTGCTGTTTGGCGTGTGGATGGTATTGGGCAACGCCTTGTGGCGTCTGCACCCCGAGGAGGTGTTCTCCTCCCAGCGCATCGCCGATCACAAGTGCTTCCTGCGGATGCGGTTCGACGGAGCGCAATTGACGATCTACCCGCTCAAGCTGGAGAAGGTTTGCCGACATTGGAAGCTAGGTGAGGGCGTCAGGCGACTGGCGAAGATCAACAACACCTGGCGCGTACGGGCCCTGCCCGGCGCAGCCGGCCCGCGGTTCGTCCCGGCAGACGGTCAGGTATCGCCGCCGGAGGCGGTGCAGATGATTGAGGAGCAGGCAATCATCATCCAACGATAGGGAGCGTCATGATGAGTGATGCGCTTGCCTACGATGTCGTCGTCATTGGCAGCGGCTTCGGTGGTGCGGTCTCGGCCTGCAGGCTCGCGAAGGCCGGCCGCAAAGTGCTGGTGCTGGAGCGCGGCCGGCGCTGGAGCCCGGCGACCTATCCGCGCGACGAGAGTGACGCGTGGTTGTGGAACCAGGAGCGCGCACATCGCTTCAATGGGTGGGCCGATATCCGGACATTCTCTGATGTATGGGTCATCGCCGGGGCCGGTGTCGGTGGCGGCTCGCTGATCTACGCCAACGTTTCCGTGGAAGCCAAGCCGGAAGCCTTCGAGCACGGCTGGCCGAAAGAGGTTACCTATGCCGACCTGCAGCCCCACTACGAGCAGGTCGGGCGCATGCTCGCAGTGAGCGAAGTTCCGGATAACCAGTTGAGCGAGCGGGCCCGGCTATTGCGCGAGGGGGCGGAAGCATGCGGATGGGGCGGGCGCTTCCGCAAACTGCCGCTTGCAGTGTCATTTTCCGAGCATTGGGACCCCACACGGCAAGACGCCCGCGATGACCGTCATTCCGAGAAATTCCTGAATCAGCATGGCAGGTGGCAGGGCACTTGTGTCCATTGCGGCAACTGCGACGTTGGGTGCCAGGTATCGGCCAGGAATACGCTGGACCTGAATTACCTGGCGGTGGCTGAAGACAATGGCGCCGAGATTCGTCCATTGCACCTGGTGGACAGGCTCGAGCCGCTGCAGCAGGGCTGGCGGGTATGCTTCAGGAAAATCGACCCGGAAGACCGAACGACGAGCCCCGGCGAAGTCACGGCCGCCAGGGTGATCCTGGCCGCCGGCTCTATCGGCAGCACCGAGCTTCTGCTGCGCTGTCGGGATGAGCATCGCACTCTGCCCCGGCTTTCACCTCGGTTGGGATTTGGCTGGGCCCACAATGGCGACTTCGTGACGCCAGCCTTCTATGACGACAGGACGGTCTCCCCTTCTCATGGCGTGACCATCTCCGCCGCGATCGACCTGCTAGACCACAGCGGCCCGAACGGACAGGCGCTCTTCGTGGAGGACGGTGGAATCCCGAACCTCGCAGGCAACTTCATTCGACGCCACTTGAAGAAAGCGCGTTCCCGCAAGCTGCGCGCTGTTTGGAAGGAGGTCGGAGGACTGTTTGACGACGGCGATCCGATTGAGCGAATGATGCCCTGGTTCGGGCAAGGCGTGGACCCGGGCGATGGCCAGTTGAGGCTGGGCCGCACGTGGTACGCACCGTGGCGTCGTGTGCTGCGGCTCGACTGGTCCTATCAGGCATCGGTGGCCGTCATCGAGGCCATGATTGCAGCGCATACGCAGCTCTCGGAAGCAACTGGCGGGGATCCGTGGGTGCCGCTCACCTGGCGACGATGGCACAACCTGATCACACCGCACCCGCTGGGAGGCTGCAACATGGGCACCTCCGCCGCGGACGGAGTCGTCGATGCATGGGGCAGGGCATTTGGCTACAAAGGACTGTATGTCATGGACGGTGCGATCGTCCCGCGTCCGCTCGGCCTGAACCCTTCGCGTACCATCGCCGCGCTCGCGGAGCGTAACGTGGCCATGCTCTTGCGCGAGCAAGATTAACTCTCGGCCCCGTCACCGCCCGGCCGCTCTATGCTTGAGTGGGAGTGAAGGCCAACCATGCACCATCGACACCTTCAGCCCGGCACGCTGTGGCCGGCTATCTTGCAACGGACGGCGCACGCCCTGCAGAGCGGGAGACCGCGCCTGGCATGCAAGGGGCACCATTGGCTGGTCTTTCGCTCGCTATTTGGGGTCATGGTATTTTTGTTGCGAAATCTGGCGGTAGCCGACTGGCGAGCCGTTTGCAGCAAAGGCTACGTGGTCACCGCCATTGTCTGCGTCGAGCATCTTGCAAGTCATTGATCGGCATGGATTGTTAGAGCCAAACCGCCAGTTTTCGCATCAAGCCGGACTGATGCGCGACCACCGGCAAGCGGTCCGCACGAGCCTTGGGTTTGGCTGGCTTCGGGCCCTGGTGCCGCACAGGCTGGCCCGAAGCCATCTCCCCTTTCTGGCAGGAGCGGGAGGTCAGCGTGATAGCGTCGTGCCTCCCAGCAGCGCCGCCACGAAGCTGTTGTGGAAAATACCCGCCGGATCGCAGCTTCGGCGGTAGGCGTCAAAGGCCTTGGTTCGCGCGCTGCGGCGCTGGGCGAGATCCTTCAGGAAGGCCGGGTTGAATGGTGGGGAGAACGTTCCGGCAGCTTGGCCCGGGTCGTAGAAGCCGAACATCTTGCCGGTGTGGGGCATTCCTCCCAGGGCAACCCAGGCACGCTCGATGTCGGCGAAAAAATGGAGCAAGCGGTCGGGGTACTCGGACGCCGCGACGGCCGGCACGTACCCGATCAGGTCCAGATTGACGAAGGTCGCATCGGGGGCTTCGGTGTAGGTTCCAGCCAATGCGGTGTCGCCGCCGCGGACGAAGCGGAATTCCATCGGTGCGACCACCAGGAAGTCGGTGGATCGCTGGAGACGATCCATCACCGCATTCAGGCCCTGCCAGGCCTTGCCCAGTCCCGCGTCGTCGAGCGCCGGCAGTTCGACAAAATAGGACATGAAGATGACGCGGGACGCCTTAGTCAGCCATAGGTCGGAGTAGACCGCCGCTGCCTGATCGAAGAGCGTTTCCACCGTCAGGTATCCCGTATCGATGATCGTGCTTGCAGCAGTGGTGATGCCGGCATACTGCGCCGCGATCAGGGGAGGCTCGATGATGGGCTCCATCGGTATCAGATAGGGAGCGCCGAAGATATCCTCTCCCGCCAGGGTGCACGCATCTGGCACGCTTGGGGTCAGGTTCGGCGTCTTGGTCGGTGGGGACGCGTCCACGTCCCACCACAGGACGAGGAAGTTGTTGCTGTACGGGTTGAAGAAGGATTCTACGCGGTCATGGCTCGTGAGCAGTGGCTTGAACTGGGCGATGAAGGTCGTCTCGTCGGCACAGGTAATCTGGTTGTTCTTGCCCGAACGCAGCGTCGTGGCCCATGGGCGTGGCATCACATCCACGGTGACCGAGGTGACGACGCCCAGCGCACCGAGCGAGACGCGGGCGAACTGCAAGGGCGACCAACCATCCACTGCCGGAGTCCGTGCGTCGATGGTCTTCAGCTCGCCATCCGGACCCATGATGTCGAACGCCGAGACCGTTTCCGCGAAGATCGGCGCGTTGATTGTCGCGCCGTGCACGTCGACCGCCGTCATGCCGCCAAGGCTGAAGAAACCGCCGGCGGTAACCGTCTTGAGCATCATATTGTTGGCGGTGAGGGACGCATCCAGTTCGTCCTCGCGGACGCCGGCATTCACCGTGACCGTACCGGCCGATGGCTGCAGCACGATGGACTGACTGCCGCCGGCACCCAGGTCCTTGTAGCAGGAAAGGTCGATCAGCCACTGCTGGGGCGTGGGGGCGAGGCGATTGTCATCGGCGACCAGCGGCGGCTGTGCGTGCCGCTGGCCGGAAACGCGCACCGTCGCGCCGGCCTGCATGGCCTCGCGTACGATGTCTTGCAGTTCAGCTCGGCTCGTCGGGGAGAAGTAGTATTCGCCATCGATCGTCATCGCATGGACGATGTTCTGCGCCCAGTTCTTCCACGGCAGGGGCTGAACACTGAAGTCCAAGGTCGTGCCCGTGACTTCGTAAGTGGCTAGCCTATCGTTATTCGCCGCTTGCACCAAGGGGGTTCCCCGGATACTTTTTCCCAGAACCGCGGAAACGTAAGGCGCCACCCCTATCGCATCCGCCGGGACGCCGATCGACGCAAGCGGAGGACTGACCTTGTACAGGCCGTTGTCGAAGTTCCCACTATTCCAGTCGGAAGTATGCCAACTCCCTTTCGAATCAAACCATTGAATCGAAAAGTTCATCTTAAAAATGCCATTGTTAAGGCAACCGATTCTATTGACTTGTCTCATGGCAGTTTCTCCGGCGATTCAGGTACGCTGTGGTTTGGGAACTTGACCATCGGGCCAGGGGAGGCCCGGCGCCGACCTCCTGCTGGCGATGGATCGTAGGACGGTTGACGCCGGGCCTCGCGGGGCGGGTCTGCCGCCTACTCAATCAAATTGATGGCAAATCCGATGAAAGTCGTCCCGACCGCGTCATAGGTTGCGATCTGATCGTTCGCCGCGAACGCAAGGAACGGCGTGCCCTGACCGGACGTCCCGGCCACCGCATGCCCGTAGGGAGTCACCGCCAGCGCATCGGCCGGGACGCCGATGGTATCAAGCGGGGGCGTTGTCCTGGATTGCGCCACAGGGTAATTGCCGCTGTTCCACTCGGTGGTATTCCACTTGCCGTCGCTACTAAGCCATTGGACTGAGAAATTGAATACGTACGCGCCCTTGTTGTTGACGGTAATCTTCTGGACCGGTCTCATGGTGCCTCCCGCTACGAAAAATGTATTAAACAAAAAACGCTATATGCCACTGCCTGGTGGTGCGGGTATCTATGTCTTTTCTTGCATGATTCTCTCCTTTGGATTTCCGGCGCTGAAACGTTGTTGAGCAAGATCAAGGATGGAGGGGCATTTTTTCCGGGATCTGCCCTGGGGCGCCGGCGAGCGGTCAGTGCATCCGTGACACTGCCGCCAATCACGATCACGCCGCGGGCGCGGTGCGTGACGTCCGGTGCGGGCAAAGCGCGCATGTTGCCTCCGACAGAAGCCTGGGAGAGAGTCTGGAAAGCGCCTTTCGGCAGATGAAGCGACGGCTATCGTACGTGCAAGTCGGCGCGATCGTTGCACTCGATGACCCCTTGCCGCGTCTTGAAATGCTAGTGTCTATGGCGCGGTAGGGAAGTAGAAGATGCTTAAGTCTTACTTGCGTGGGGCGCAAGT
This sequence comes from Cupriavidus sp. DF5525, assembly GCF_040149425.2. Lineage (NCBI taxonomy): Bacteria > Pseudomonadati > Pseudomonadota > Betaproteobacteria > Burkholderiales > Burkholderiaceae > Cupriavidus > Cupriavidus sp. DF5525. The sequence goes on from NZ_CP168267.1 coordinate 245,638, forward strand.
CTGCTGCTGCCGATCAGTGAATCGCGATCTACGCGCGGGAAGGCGTTTGCGAAATCCGGGGGCATTCCGACCTGAGCGTCGCGTATGAATATGCGATTGGAACAGCAATAGCGACTGGTCCAAGAGCGCTGGGACAGAATGGCTTGCGGCTGGCGCGAGCTTGCTATTAAAAGTCCCCACCGTTCTTTTGCCATATGCATCCAACTACATCCTGAATCCAGCGCATTCGGATGCGAGTGGGGTTAGGGTCGTTGAAGCCAAGCGAGTCGACCACGCCAAACCGGCGGACTCAGGCCGCGCAGCGCAATTCGGAGCTGAAGGAAGGCGATTGCCGGCTGGGGATCGGATGCCATGCGCACATTCTAGGTGGCTCATCGACCTCTCAGAAGCGATACGGCCGTTTGCCCCCGCTTTGGCGCGGTCTCGCATTCGTCGGCTGGTGAAGGAGTGGGTTGGCTAGCGGACGTTGCCCGCACTTGCCCCCGACTGTACCCAGGAGAAAAAGCGCGCGACAGCGGGATCGTGACGTCGCCGCTCCGGACAGACGAGGAAGTGCTTTCTTCCCGTCGAAACGATCTCTGGGAACGGTGCGATGAGTCGGCCCGACGCGAGATCTTCTCCCACGAATTCCGGCTGCGCAATGCAGACACCCAGACCCTCGAGTGCGGCTTGGTACATCAACAGCGAGAAACTGAATTCGATCTGGTTTGCTGGCTGCAAGTCCGGCACCTCCATGAGCTTGAGCCAGAGCGGCCAGTCCTCAGGACGGTTGGCGCTGTGAAGCAGGGTCATCGACTCCAGTTCGGCCAGCCGCGGTTTGCGCTTGCCCCATAGCCTTGGCGAGCAAACCAGGATTCCGGTTTCATCCATGACGGAGATGGCATGCAGCCCGGGATCCGGCTGCGCCGAACGCTGCATCCCGATGTCGACATCCTCGGACTCGAAGTCCACGGGCTGCACGCTGGTGTTGATACGCAATTCAAGCTGCGGGTGGAGTACCTGAAACCCTGGCAGCCGAGGCATCAGCCACTTCATCGCGAACGTGGGTGGCACCTTGAACTGCAATGCCTGACTGCCGCCGCGCGAAATCTGCTGCAGCACCCGTTCCAGCGCAGTGAAACTGCGCTGGCAAGCGGCAGCCAGCAACTCCCCATGTGGCGTGAGCCGCAAGGTACGGCCGCTGCGTTCCACCAGGCGTTTGCCTACGCGCTCTTCGAGCTGGGACACCTGCTGGCTGACGGCGCTCTGCGAGACATGCAGGGCCTCGGCGGCGCGGGTGAAGCTGAGGTGTTCGGCGACTTTCTCGAACGCGCGCAAGGCTGTGAGAGGAAGGGATGACATTAGGTGAACTTATGACGCGTCAGGAGCGCTAACTTGTAGAAGAGGGGCGCGGCAACAAGAATACCAGGCGAGTCACAGTACTTTAACTTATGAAAGGAGAGTGCAGTTGTCCACTGTTCCCAATCGCCTGCGCTTCAACGGCCGCATTCTCTTCCTGTCACAGGATGCCCAGGTTGTGAAGCGGCAACTCGCCGGCCAGGACGTTTCGCTTGAAGAGGCGCTGCCGCTACGCACGGACGCCTCCACCGACGAGATCACCCCGGCCTGGATCTGTTATCACTACGATGAAACGCTGGGCGAGTTTCCCTATCTTGGCCTGAAGTGCGGCGAAGCCCTTCCGGTTGCCGCTGGCAGCGTCAGGGCAGGCGGCTTCGCCGTAACGGTCGCAGGGCGGCGCTATGGCAAAGGGTCCTCGCGCGAAGCCAGTCCCTATGCCGAGTGGTGCGCAGGAATCCGCCTCGTCATCGCAGAGAGCTTCGAGCGGATCTACCGCCAGAATTGCCGCAATCTCGGCATCCTGACCTCAACCGATTTCGGCCTGATCGACCGCATACGCCGCGGCGAGTCCATTCCGATCGAGGAGTTCACCCGTGGAGAGGATGAACTGACTGCCGAGCTGATCCGCCGAGGCGGGTTATTCAAACTGATGCGGGCACGCAAGCAGGGCTGGGCGCCCGCGGCGCGGTCCAGCGGGCCGAGACCGATGACGTATGCGGAGAAGATCATCGCGCGCGCCAGTGGGGGTCAGCCAGTGCGCCCCGCCGAGCAGTGTTCGCGAGGGTCGACTGGCGCTAAGCGCATGAATACAGCTCACCGCTCGCCATCGTCGCCCTGGAGCGTGAAATGGCTGGCCGCGTGGTCCTGCACGACCCAAACTGGATCGTCTTCTTCTCGGACCATCTGACCTTCATCCATCGCAGCATGCCGCCCGAGCGCCGCAAGCTGGACTTGCTCGAGTGGCTGATGCTCTCGGAGCCCTCACGGTCTTGCAGGAAGCCATGCAGCTTCAGGCCATGCTGCTCGCAAAAGCGCTGCTGAACTCTCGCCATGGCTTGCGCCAGATCGTATTTGCGGGCCGGATACGCTCGGCCAGTTGAAAGATCTCCGCGCGCTGGACATTCGCAGCGAGGAACTGGATCTGTCCCGGCGTATCGGCATCATGTATCGGACGAGCGCCTATCTGAAGCCACTCGTCCGGAGGCTTGTCGAGATCATCGAGGAACAGTGCCAGCCTCGCTAGTGGCCTGGTGCCTATCCAAGCCCTGAGTTCCGGCGTCGAGGCGTAGACGTCCGGAAAAAGGGGCGCCCCCCGCTTGCCAGGCGAATCCATGCTTGCATGGAACCGCGACCTTGTCGGCGCGGGCGATAGCCGGGGTCATAGCAGGGGTGCTACGGGACGGGCGCTAGTGCAATGTTCCATTCTGTTTGGAACTTAAGCGGCGGTTGGCGCGAATGACCTTCTGTAGGATGTCGCGAGCGCTCTTGGTCCAGATGAACGGCTTGGGGTTGGTGTTGTGGTGAGCGATGTACTCGTTGATGGCGTCGACCAGTTCCGGCACGCTGGTGAATACGCCGCGGCGAAGTCGCTCGGTCGTGATGTCGCGAAAGAACCGCTCGACCATGTTCAGCCATGACGCCGAGGTGGGCGTGAAGTGCATGTTGAAGCGCGGATGCTTGGCCAGCCAGTCTTGCACCGCAGGATGCTTGTGGGTGGCGTAGTTGTCGGCGATCAGATGCAGCGTTTTGTCCTTGGGCGTCTCGCGGTCGATCTTGCGCAGGAACTTCAGCCACTCGGTATGGCGGTGGCGCTGCTGGCACTGGGCGATGACCTGGCCATCGAGCACGTTGAGCGCGGCAAACAGCGTGGTCGTGCCGTTGCGCTTGTAGTCGTGCGTCATGGTGGCCGCACGTCCCTTCTTCAACGGCAAGCCGGGCTGCGTGCGATCCAGCGCCTGCACCTGGCTCTTCTCATCGCAGCACAGCACCAGCGCGTGCTCGGGTGGCGACATGTAGAGGCCAACGATGTCTTCAAGCTTCTCGACGAACCGCGGATCGCGCGAGACCTTGAAGCCGCGCACGACATGGGGCTTCAGGCCGTGGGCGTGCCAATGGCGCATGACGGTGCTGGCGCTCACGCCCAACTCGGCGGCCATCTTGCGCGTGCTCCAGTGCGTGGCCGCCACGGGCTTCGTTTGAGTGGTCAGCTCCACCAGCCGCGCCGTGTCCACCTTCACCGGCGGCGCACCGCGCGGCAAGTCGCGTTCGATACCGGCCAGCCCCGATTGCGCATACCGCTCACGCCAACGCGAGACCTGCACGCGTCCGACTCCCAACTGCTCGGCGATGTCCTTGTTCTGCAATCCGTTGGCGGCCAGCAGCACAATGCGCGCGCGCTGCGCCAGCCTCACGCTCGTGAGCTTGGACCGAACCAGCCTCGTCAACTTGGTTCGCTCCTCGTCGGTCAACATGATCTCGGGGGCAACTCGCACTCGCTCTCTCCACGCTGTATCGCAGTAGGGCATTGGAGACGCCGAATTCATATAAGTTCCATCAAGAACAGAACGCTACACTAGCGAATGGCGCCCGCGCCGCGCATCGATTCAATCTCGTTCTTCCCATAGCCGGTCGCCAGCAGGATCTCTTCGGTGTGCTCGCCCAGCATCGGGGCGCGCTGGCGGATGCTGCCGGGCGTGCTGCTGAGCTTGATCGGCACCCCGGCGATCTTGACCGGCACGGCCGAGCCGGGCTGCTCCACGTCGACCAGCATGTCGCGCACACGGTAGTGCTCATCCTCGAAGATTTCGGCCGAGGTGTAGACCGGGCCGAACGGCACCTTCCCGCCCAGGCACTGCGCAAGCTCTTCCTTGGTGCGTTGTGCGGTGAAGGCTTCAATGGCGTCAATCACGCGCTGGGCGTTCTGCACGCGGGCGGCGTTGGTGGCGAACGCTTCGTCGGTGCCCATTTCCGGGTGGCCGATGGCGATTGCCAGCTTTTCCCAGAAGGCGTCGGTCGCACAGGCGATGGAGACGTAGCCATCGCGCGCGCGGAACACCCCGAACGGGCAAAGCAGCGGGTGGCGGTTGCCCTCCGGCGCGGGGACCGTGCCGGTGTAGGAGGTCTGGTAGACGATGCGCTCGCACATGGCCAGCACCGCGTCGGTCATGGCCACGTCGACAAACTGGCCTTCGCCGGTGTCGCGGGCACGGTGCACGGCGGCCAGGATGCCGATGCAGAGCATCAGCGCCGGGACGGTGTCGCCCACGCCGGGGCCGATCTTGGTGGGGGTGTCGCGATCCGGACCGGTGATCCCCATCATGCCGCCCATGGCCTGCGAGACCACGTCGTAGGCAGGCCAGTGCGCATAGGGGCTTGCGCCGCTGCGCGGATCGCCGAAGCCGCGCACGGTGCCGTAGACCAGACGCGGATTGGTCTGGCGCAGCGTTTCGAACGACAGGCCAAGCCGCTCCATCACGCCGGCGCGGAAGTTCTCGACGACGATGTCGGCGTGGTCGATCAGCTTGCGCACGATCTCGCGGCCCGCTTCCGTCTTTAGGTCCACGGCGATCGAGCGCTTGTTGCGGTTTACGCTCTGGAAATAGCCGCCGAATTCACGCAGGGTGTCGTCTTCGCGGAATGGCCCGGTGATGCGGGTGCCGTCGCCGGTCATGGCCTCGACCTTGATGACGTCGGCGCCGTGGTCGGCCAGGATCTGCGTGCAGAACGGGCCCGCCAGCATCTGCGTGAGGTCGACCACCCGGAGGCCGGCGAGGGCGCCGGTGGCTTTGTGCGGGGGCTGCATGCGTGGGTCCAAGGGGGCCTTCATTGCTGTCGCAGGGGTTTTCATTGCGCGACCGCCTTGCCGAGGAGCGCATCGGAGATGATCCGCATTTGGATTTCCGAAGTGCCTTCGAAGATCTTGGTGAGGCGCGCATCGCGCCAGTAGCGCTCGGCCGCGAAATGCGTGGTGTAGCCGGCGCCGCCATGGATCTGGAGGCCTTCGCTGGTGACGCGCTCGGACATCTCGCTGGCGAAGAGCTTCACCATCGAGGCTTCCGTGTCGGTGCGCACGCCTTCGTCGATCTTCTCGCACACGGCGTAGAGCAGGGCACGCGACGCCTCGATCTGCGTGGCCATGTCCGCCAGCTTGAAGCGGATCGCCTGGAAGTTGCCGATGGGCGTGCCGAACTGGGCGCGATCCCTTGCAAATTGCAGTGAATCCTCCAGGCTGCCCTGCGCCAGCCCGATCGAGCGCGCGGCCGTGTGCGCGCGGGCGGTCTCCAGCCCGGCGGTGGCGAGGTAGAACGCCTTGCCTTCCTCGCCCACCATGCACGATGCCGGCACGCGGCAGCCATCGAACGCCAGTTCCCAGGTGGTCCAGCCGTGATAGCCGATCTTGGGGATGACACTGCCCTGCACGCCTTCGGGCAGGGCGCCGCGAGGCTTTTCGAGCATGAAGGCGCTGAGGCCGCGGTGGCGCGCCTTGGGGTAAACGACCGGATCCGTGCGGCAGATCACCAGGATGAAGTCGGCCTGGTCGGCAAAGGTGCACCAGTACTTGCTGCCGGTGATGACCCACTCGTCGCCATCACGCACCGCGCGACAGGAGATATTGGCCACGTCGGAACCCGCGTTCGGTTCAGACAGCGAAAACGCGCCAAGGAACTCGCCGCGCGCCATGCGCGGCAGGTACTCCGCCTTCTTTTCAGGTGACAGGGCCTTGAGCGCGCCAATGAGGCCGTTGCCGCGCGCGATCAGACTGCCGACGCTCATCCAGCCGCGCGAGAGCTGCTCGGCTACCAGGCAGTACTCGTAGGCGCCCAGCCCGAGGCCGCCGTATTCCTCGGGAATCAGGATACCGAAGTAACCCAGTTCCGCCATCTCGTCGATCAGCTCACGCGGGATCTGGCCCTTTTCCGGATCCAGCTTGTTGGCGAGCGGCAGCACGCGTTCGATCGTGAACTGGCGCGCCGCCTCCTGAATCATGCGCCGCTCTTCGGTCAGTCTTTGCACCTTGCACTCCTTCTTTGTGGTCCTGCGGTACCCATCGCTATGTGCGTACATGGCAGCAGGGGAATTGAGGGGGACTACTCCGGCTGGATGCCTGCGATGGCGATCAGGCGCTTCCAGACCTGCTGGTCTTCCACGATGGCGTTGCTGACCTCCGGGCCGGTGGCCGGATACGCTGCGCTGCCGCGGCTGGCGTAGTGCGCGGCCGCTTCCGGTGAATTCACGAACTCAAGGCTGAGGCGGGAGAGCCGCTCCACGATCGCGGGCGGCGTGCCGGCCGGTGCAAACAGACCCGTCCAGTTGATCATGGTGAGTTCGGGCATGCCGGCCTCCGCCAGGGTCGGCACGTCGCCCAGCACCGGAATGCGGGTGGGGCCCATGACCGCGAGCGCCCGCATCTTGCCGGAGCGCACATGCGGCGCCACCGCGGAAGCATCGACCCCGGCGTAGTCGACCACGCCCCCCATCACATCGGTGAGCAGGTTGCCCTGCGTCTTGTATGGAACGTTGACCGTGCGCATCTTTCCCGCTTCCCGGAATGCGGCCATGAGGATCTGGAAGCCCGTGCTGCTGGTGCCATAGTTCAGCGAGTCCGGTCGCGCGCGCGCTGCCGCGGTCAGGTCGGCGATGGTGCGGTAGGGCGACGAGGCGGGTACGACGATGGCGACAGGCAAGGCATGCAGCCGTGCGACCGGCACGAAGTCCTTCGCGGGGTTGTAAGGCAGTTGCTTGAACAGGTACGGATTCGCCGCCATGGTGCTGGAGCCCGCGTAGAGCAGGGTGTAGCCGTCCGGCGCGGCCTTGGCCACGTAGTCGGTGCCGATGATCATGCTGGCGCCGGGCCGGTTCTCGATCACCACGCTCTGGCCCAGCTTCTGGCCAAGGTATTTCGCCAGCAGGCGCGAATAGTCGTCGAGGCCGGTGCCGGGGCTGGTGACCGATACGATCTTGATCACGCGTTCGGGATAGTTCTGCGTCTGGCCGCCTGCCGGTAAGGCCACGCTGAGCAGCGTGCCGATGGTTGCCAGGCTGATCAGGCGGCGCCTGGCGGGTGCAAAGATATTGGTCATCTTGTCTCCGGTGTTCTTGTATTGATGGTTTGACGATGCCGGTCGCAGCCGGCAGTTCAGGCGCTGGCCGCCTGGATCCTGGCGATCAGCGCATCCACCGCGACCACGCCGTCGGCGCCGCAGATCAGGGGATTGACATCGAACTCGGCGACGGCCGTGCGCTGGTCCGAGGCAAACTCCGAAAGCCTGGCGATGGCGTCGGCCAGCCCGTCGATATCGGCCCGGGCGGCGCCACGGAAGCCTTGCAGCAGCGGATAGCCGCGCAGCCGTTCGAGCAGGCGATACGCCTCTTCCTTCGAACAAGGTACGCTGCTGGTCACGGTGTCCTGCATCAGCTCCACCAGCACGCCGCCCGTGCCGACCACCAGCAGCGGGCCGAGGTGCGGGTCCATCTGCGCGCCGACCAGGATCTCCACGCCGGCCGGCACCTGCCTTTGCACCAGCACGCCATGGATGGCCGCTTCGCCGGCTACGTTGCGGGCGTTGGCCATGATCTCGCGGTAGGCCGTGGCCACGGCGCCGGCATCGCGCAGGCCGATGCGGATCACGCCGGCCTCGGACTTGTGCGGGATCTCGGGGCTTTCGACCTTGAGGACCACGGGGTAGCCGCATGCCGCAGCTGCCTGCACGGCCGCGTCTTCACTCGCTGCGAGCTGCTCGCCGACCACCGGCACGCCATAGAGGGCGAGCACATCCTTGGATTGCCGCTCGGTCAGTACCCGCGACGGCGCGGCCTCGATCATGCGGCGCGCATCGCGGATCACGGATTCGTCGGTCAGGCGGGGCGGGTGCGGTACGCTGAGCGCCGCCAGCCACTGTTCGCGCGCATGCCAGGCGGCCAGCGCGGCAAAGCAGTCCGATGCCGAGCGGAACAGGGCCAGGTGGGGCAGGTTCTCGGCCATGGCGGCGTTCGGGCCTTCCAGCCATTCGGACAGCCACAGGCCGCAGGCCAGCTTGCCGTGCTTCTGCGCCAGATCGTTGAACAGCTGCAGGCGCCGGATGTTGGGCTCGCCCGTGACGGGCAGCGGCAACACCACGGCAGCGTAGGCCGGGTCGCTGAACATGGCTTCGCCGCACTCGACGAAGGAATTGAAGTTGTTGGCGGCCTCCGCGGTGACATCGCACGGGTTGCGCGCGGCGCCGAAGTCCGGGATGCAGCGCTCCAGCACGGCGCGGGTCACCTCCGCGGGCTGGGGCAAGGCGACCTGGAAGCGCTCGGCCTCGTCGGCGGCGATGATGCCGGCCCCGCCCGAGATCGACACGATGGCGGTGCCGGCGGCGCTGGGGCGCGGCGCCTTGGCAAAGAAGGCGGTGGTGGGGATCAGCTGCTCGAGCGTTTCGACCTGGACCACGCCGGCCTGCCGGAACGCCGCGGCATAGGCGCGGTCCGAACCGGCCAGCGAACCGGTGTGCGACATGGCCGCCTCGGCGCCCAGCTTGCCGCGCGCGGTCTTGAATACCACCAGCGTCTTGCCCGCCTCGGCACAGGCTTGCGCCGCGGCAACGATGCGGCTGGCGTCGGACAGGCCCTCGAAGATGCAGGCGACCGCGGCACAGTTGGGGTCGCCGGCCAGATAGGAGATCTGGTCCGCGACGTCGATATCCCCAGCGTTGCCGCAGGAAAACACATGGCTGAAGGCCGTGCCGTGATGGACCGCCTCCTGCATGGCAAAGGCGAGGGCCCCGGACTGGCTCACCACGCCGATGGCATGCGCCGGCAAGGGGGTGGTGCGCGGCGCCAGTTCGGCAAAGGAGACGATCGCGTTGTCGACATAGTTGGCGTAGCCGATGCAGTTCGGTCCGAGCAGGCGCACGCCGCGCTCGCGCGCAATCCGGATCAGGCTGCGCTGCTCCTCGACGTGCCCGGGCTTGCCGGTCTCGGCATAGCCGGAGGCGAACACCACCACGCCACCGATGCCAAGCTCGCCGCACTGGCGCACGATCGGCTCCACGGTGTCGCGTGCCGTGGCGATCAGGACGCAGTCGGGGGTCTCGGGCAGGCTGGCGAGCGAGGGGTGGCAAGCCTGCTCGCCGATGCCCTCGTACTTCGGATTGACCAGCAGCGTGCGTCCGCCAAAGCCGCGCAGGTTGGCCATGGCGCGGCCGGCGAAGGCGCGCTCGTTCGGCGTCGCGCCGACGACCGCGATGCTGCGAGGATGGAAGATGCGCCGCAGGTCGGCATGGGTGTACAGCGTGCGTGAAGCCATCGGATTCTCCAACGTTCAGAAGGACTGCGAAAGGCAATCGCACCAGGCGTTCGCGGCAAGGCGCCCGGCGCGGCGGGCAGGCCGTGCCGTGTCGGGGCGGCCCGCAGGCGGCTATCGCGCGGCGGCGCGCCGGTGTTCCGGCCAGAGCACCTTGACGGCTTCGCCGTCGATGCGGTGGGTATGGCAGCTGTTGACCAGCGTCGGCTTTGGCATCGGGCCTTGCTCGTCGGCTGGCCGGCGGTTGCCGCGCTCGGTGCGCAGCAGGGCAAAGATGGTCTGCATGGCGGTGGTGGCCAGCACGCTGACCAGTTCCGTCAGGTGCGTGCAGCCCTGCACGCCGCCCAGCCGTGCCTTGACCTCGCGCTTGAAGCCGGGGCCGATGCGCATGCCGCTCAGCGCCGCATAGGCCGGCTCGATTTCGGGGCAGTAGATGGTCGGGCCGCTCTCGATGCGGGCGCGCGCGCCCCGGATGACCAGTTCGCGATCCACCGTCAGCACGATGCGCAGGTCATGGATCGAGGTGCCCGCAGGCACTGTCCTGAAGAGCAGGTCGGTGCCGTCGGGGCTGATGTCCTGCAACTGTCCTTCGATATCGAACAGGCCATCGCTGCGCGCAAAGCCGGAGGTCGCGATATGGCGGTGATGCAGCGGCTTTCTCCAGGCTGGAGCCGGAATGAATTGACTCATGGGTATGCCTTGCCCGAAAGGAGGAGGTTCGCGCCGCCGCCTTGCCCGTGGCAGAGCCGCAGGGCAGGGGCGACGCGCAGGTTGACGGCGGAAGCGCGGGGAATCAGGGCAGCCGGCGCATGATCGATTCCGCCACGCAGACCGGCTTGTCCAGGCCCTGGCATTCGACCGTCATCTCGACCTTCATCTGTGCGCCGCCATGGTCCAGTGCCTCCCACGACAGCAGCCGGAAATGCGCGCGAACCAGGCTGCCGACCCGCACGGGCGCGGGGAAGCGGACCTTGTCGAGCCCGTAGTTGACGCCGGTGCGGGCGTCAAGGATCTTGTAGGCGGTCGCGGTCAGCGCAGGCAACAGGCTTAACGTCAGGAACCCATGAGCGATCGGGCCGCCGAACGGGCCGCTCCTGGCGCGTTCCGGATCGACGTGAATCCATTGGTGATCGCCGGTGGCGTCCGCGAACAGGTTGACACGCGCCTGGTCGATGGCGAACCAGTCGCTGATCCCGATGCACTCGCCGACATGCCCGGCGAGGTCGGCAATCTTTTCGTAGGTTTTCATGGCAATGCTTCCCCCGGCGTCAGCGACGCCTGTAGTGTTGCCGCGCATGCGGCTTCGTGGCGGTCGCTGCTGCCGAACAGGACGTCGGCGACGACAGCGCGCTTCAGGTAGTGGCCCACGGCGTATTCCTCGGTCATGCCGATGCCGCCATGCAACTGGATCGCCTGGCCGCATACCTCCTTCGCGGCGCGCCCGATCAATGCCTTGGCCTGCGACAGCGTGTGCCGGCGTGCAGCCTCGCCGTCGTTCGCGAGGGAGGCGAGCAAGGCGTACAGCATCGAGCGCGACAGTTCCAGGTCCGCAGCCATGTCGGCGATGCGATGCTGCAAGGCCTGGAAGCTGCCGATCGGCACGCCGAACTGCTTGCGGAGCTTCAGGTACTCCGCGGTGAGCTCGATGGCCCGCTCCATCACGCCCACCAGCTCGGCGCACAGGGCCGTGGTGGCGTGCTCCAGGCCATGCCGCAGTGCCGCCGCGCCACGGCCCGGTTCGCCGAGCACGGCGGCAGGTCCGACCTGGACGCCATCGAAGACCAGTTCGGCGGCGGCGCTGCCGTCATGCAGGCGCAATGGGTGTACGGTCAGGCCCGGGGTGCCGGCATCCACCAGGAACAAGGTGGTGGAAGACTGCCCGTCGGGTTGCGGCACCAGCGTGGCCGACACGATAAAGGTATCGGCCACGGTCCCGCCCAGCACCAGCGTCTTCATGCCGTGCAGGGCATAGCCGTCGACCAAGGCCTCGGCACGCAGCGCCACGGGCTCGGGGAAGCCGCGCGACTGCGCTTCGCTGTAGGCCAGCGCGAAGCGGCGCGAGCCATCGGCCAGGTGCGGCACCAGCCGGGCCAGCTGAGCGGGCCTGGCGGCCGCCACCAGCGTCTGGGCGGCCAGCACGGCGCAGCCGAGATAGGGCTCGACCACCAGCCCGCGCCCCAGTTCGTGGCAGATCAGCGCGGTGTCGAGGAGGGTGCCGCCGAGGCCGTCGTGGTCCTCCGGCAGGGCCGCCGCGAGCCAGCCGTTGCTGGCGAAGGTGCGCCAGTGCTCGTTACCGCCGGTGCCGCTCTTGAGCTGGGTGGTACGGCTGTCAAAGCTGTAGCTCCGTTCGACGAAGCGCCGTACGCTGTCCTGCAGGAGTTGCTGCCCGGATTCCAAATTGAGGTTCATGATCGCTCGGCTCTTAGAGTTGGAACAGCGTCTTGGCGATGATTCCGCGCTGGACCTCGCTGGTGCCGCCATAGATGGTCGAGGCACGGCGGAAGAACATCTCGGCGGCGAACCCTCGTCCGGACCACTCCGTCGGCAACGCCGCGCCCGCTGCTTCCTCTTGCAGGCTGGGGTAGGCCACCGCGCCGTAGTCGCCCAGCGACTCCACGACGAAGGCGCTCATCCGCTGTTGCAGCTCGGTGCCCCGTACCTTGAGGATGGAGCCCATGGCATGCGCGGACGGGCTGTGGTCCTGCTCCAGCGTGGCGACGCGCTGGACCATCATGGCGATGGCCGCCACTTCCGCTTCATAGCGCGCCAGCCGCAGCGCGAACTCATGGTGCTCGGCCAGCGTACGCGCGCCGCTGCGCTGGCTGACCGCCAGTTGCCGCAGCTGCGCCAGGTAGCGCCGCAGCGTCGGCAGGTCGGCCGCCGAGGCGTGCTCGTTATTGAGCAGGAACTTGGTGATCTTCCAGCCTTCGCCTTCCTCGCCAATGCGGTTGGCGACCGGCACGCGCACGTTGTCGAAGAAAGTCTCGTTGAGGTGGTGGCGGTCGTCGATGCTGCGGATCGGACGCACCGTGATGCCGGGCGCCTTCATGTCCACCAGCAGGAAGGTGATGCCCGCCTGCTTCTTCACCTCGGTATTGGTCCGCACCAGCAGGAAGATCCAGTCGGCGCGGTGCGCGTAGCTGGTCCAGATCTTCTGGCCGTTGACGATGTAGTCGTCGCCGTCGCGCTGGGCGCTGGTGCGCAGCGAGGCCAGGTCCGAGCCGGAGCCCGGCTCGGAGAAGCCCTGGCACCAGGTACGGTCGGCATTGAAGATCGGCGGCAGGTGCTCGGCCTTTTGTGCCGGCGTGGCAAATTCGTTCAGCACCGGCCCGATCAGCTTCTGTGCCGCGCCGTCCTGCGACGGGGCCCCGGCCGCCATGCATTCTTCGTCGAACGCCAGCCGCTGCAGCACCGACCAGCCGGTGCCGCCGTGCTCCCTGGCCCAGTAGGGCGCGCCCCAGCCACGCTGGTTCAGGATGCGTTGCCAGCGGACCAGGTCCGCGTTGGGTGAGCGGGTGCCGCTGCGCACGGGGGTTACCAGGTCGGCGGGCAGGTGATCGCGCAGGAATTCACGCACCTCCTGCCGGAACGACTCGAGCCCCGGATCGGGTTGAAAGTCCATTTCGCTTCCTTCTCAACTGAAATCCATCGCGACGGCGCATCTCTGCCTGTGCCGTCGCGCGCCGCGCGCCGCGCGGCTCGTTGCCTGACTCAAACGTGCAGGATGGTGGCGACGGCGGCTGCGCCGTCCACGCCAACCTGGCCGCCGCCGTTCTCGGCGAGCGCGAGCGTGGCGTTCTCGCGCTGGCGCGGACCGGCCTCGCCACGCAGTTGCTGGGCCAGCTCGACCAGTTGTGCGACCCCGGTGGCGCCGATCGGATGGCCCTTGCTCAGCAGGCCGCCGCTGGGGTTGACGGAGATCTTGCCGTTCAGGCCGGTGGCGCCGCTGCGCAGCATGCCGAGACCTTCGCCAGGCCGGCACAGGCCCAGGCTTTCGTAGTACATCAGCTCCGACGGCGCGGAAGCGTCGTGCACTTCGGCGACATGGATGTCGAGCGGATCGACGCCAGCCTGTTCGTACACGCCATACGAGGCCCGGATGGCACAATGCGCGAGGCTGCCGTCGGGCGTGCCCGAAACCAGCACCGAGCCGCCCACCCAGACCGGGCGCGCGGCGGTCATGCGCTTGAGGAATTCCGGCGAGCACAGCACCACGGCGCAGGCGCCGTCACCGATCGACGAGCACATCTGCAGCGTCAGCGGGTCGCTGATCATGCGGCTGGCCAGCACCTCTTCGACCGTGGTTTCGGTCCGGAACTGGGCGTACGGGTTCAGCGAGGCCGCCTTGCGGCTCTTGACCACGATCTGCGCGATGTCCGCCGCCGTTGCGCCGGTCTCGGCCATGTACTTGCGCGTCTTGGCGGCGTAGATGTCCATGAAGATCGAGCCGCTGCCCGAGCCCACGTGGGCCTGCTGCGCTTCCTCGAGATCGACCGCCCTGGCCAGCGCGCCGAAGGAAACGCGCTTGTCCTCATGCGTCATCCGTTCGGCGCCCACCACCAGCGCCACCTGCGCCTGGCCGCTGCGCACCGCATTCCAGGCTAGGTGGAAGGCGGTGCTGCCGGTCGCACAGGCGTTTTCCACGTTGAATACCGGCTTGCCCATCAGGCCGGTGAAGCGCAGCGCCGCCTGCCCGCGGATCATTTCCTGGCCGGTGATGAGGCCAGCCACGGCGTTGCCGAAATACACCTGGTCGACGTCCTGCGGCTGCAGGCCGGCATCGTCCAGCGCGGCCTTGACCGCGGTCTCCGCCAGCATCCGCACGGTCTGGTCAGGGAACTTGCCGAAGTGGGTCATGCCGACGCCGACGATTGCACAAGTCTTGTTCAATTTACTTCTCCGCTAATGGATTCGGGTTCGTCAGAAGATGTGCCGCATGCCCAGGGTCACCGCGAACTGGCTGTTCTTGCCGGCGCCGAGGTAGTAGCCGGTGCCCAGGCCGCCCACCGAGGTGTCGAAATTCAGGCCGGCGTTCTTCGAGTAAGCGGTGGCGAGATACAGGCTGGTGCGCTTGGTGAAGAAGTACTTGGTCGTGAACATCACCTGCCAGGGGTTCTTGATGTTGCCGAGCAAGGTGCCGTTGACCGGGTTGGCCACCTGCCGCACGTCGTCGTAGTAGTAGGCCAGCGTGGATTCGAGCTGCGGCGTGAAGGAGTAGGTGCCGCCGACCCAGTAGTAGTTGTCGCGCAGGATCTCGACATCCGCCGGGTTCTGGCTGCGGCCCCAGCGGTAGCCTGCCACCAGGCGTACGTTGCCGGCGGCATACTTGCCAGCCACTGCGGCACGCTTTGCCTTGCCCGGCGGCCCGCCAGCCGTGGTCGGGGCGTCTACCTCGTCATAGGCCAGGCCGATGCCGAACGGGCCCGAGGTGTAGCTTGCCGCGCCGCCATATGCGGCGCCGGAGCGGAAGCTGCCCGGCACCTCGCCGGCGGTGGCCGGCGAAGCGGTATCGACCCCGAACGACCAGTGTGCGGCGACCTCGACCGGGCCGAACTTTGCGCCGTACTTGACCACGTTGTCTTCGCGGTAGTAACGCCCCAGGTACGCCACCACCGGCTCGTACTGCGGCTGGTAGAAGCCAGCCTGGAAGTTGGCCAGCACATCGAAGATCGAGGTGTACTGGCGTCCGAAGGTCAGCTTGCCGTAGGGGCTGTCAAAGCCGACGAACGCCTGGCGCCCGAACAGCCGGCCGCTGTTGGCCATCTTGCCGTCATCCGAACTGAAGCCGCTTTCCAGCACGAACAGGCCCTTGAGTCCGTTGCCCAGGTCCTCGACGCCGCGCAGGCCCCACCGCGAGCCGCCAATGCCGCCGGTCAGCATGGCGAAGCGATTCTCCGCCGGCCCCGGCGGCACGGTGGGACCGGTGCGCGACTGGTTGTTCACGTACTCGAGGTTAGTATCGATCAGGCCATACAGCGTCACGGACTGGGCGTTGGCGGTACCTGCCAGCGCTGCGCTGGCAGCGACCAGCGCAAGGCGGGCAGACCGGAATCGTTTGACCAGCTTCATGGATGTCTCCGTTTCTATTTTTTGATGGATCGTGGCGGGCGGACGCTTGCGTGCGGCCCCGGATCGCGGCAAGACTGGAAATCGCCGCAGCGCGGGTTTCCCGTGCCGCGGCGGGTGGCTTAATAGATCAGACCGGATCCCACGGGAACACGTCGCGCGACAGCTCGAGCGGGTAGAACGAGCCCTTCAGCATGGGGATGGCGCGCTCGATGCACGACTGCACGGTCCAGCCTTCGCTGGCATGCGCGGTGCGGATCGGGCGCGGCTGCGAGAACAGGTAGATCTCGTTGTTGCGCACGCCGAACACCTGGCCGGTGACCTGGCGGCCCTGGTCGCTCAGCAGCGCCAGCGTGAACGGCGCGATCTTGCCGGCTTCCAGCGTCATGTTGATCTTCATGCGCTCGGCGGCTTCCGGGGTGTTGGTCGGGATGCTGCCGACCATGCGCGTGAAGGCGAACGGCGCGATGCAGTTCGAGCGGACGTTGAACTTCTGCATGTCCACCGCGATGGACTTGGACAGGCCGACGATGCCCAGCTTGGCGGCGGCGTAGTTGGCCTGGCCGAAGTTGCCGATCAGCCCGGAGGTCGAGGTCATGTGCACGAAGGCGCCGCCTTCCTGCGCCTTGAATTGCGGCGCCACGGCGCGCGACACGTTCCAGCTGCCCTTCAGGTGCACGCGCACCACCGTGTCGAACTCTTCCTCGCTCATCTTGTGGAAGATGACGTCGCGCAGGTTGCCGGCATTGTTGACTACGCCGTCGATGCGCCCGTACAGGTCCAGGGCCTGCTGGGCGATCTTCTGCGCCGAACCCCACTCGGCCACGCTGTCGGTATTGGCGCTGGCGTCGCCGCCGGCAGCCTTGATCAGGTCGACGGTTTCCTGGGCGGGGCCGGCGCTGCCGCCGCTTCCGTCCATATTGACGCCGAGGTCGTTGACGATCACGCGCGCGCCCTGGCGTGCCGCTTCCAGTGCAATGCCGCGGCCCACGCCGGCACCGGCGCCGGTGACGATGATGACTTTCCCTTCAAGCAGACTCATGGTTGAAACTCTCCTTCGCAACGAATGAAATTGGACTGGCCGGCGTCAGTGGTCAGTGGGCCAGGCCCAGGATGCTCACGGCCGCAATGCCCTGGTAGGGCACGCCGCCAAGGTTGTGCGTGAGGCCGATGGTGGGACTGGCAAGCTGGCGCTCGCCGGCACGGCCCTGCAGCTGGTTGTAGATCTCGTAGGCCATGCGCAGGCCGGAAGCCGCGATCGGATGGCCGAAGCACTTCAGGCCGCCATCGACCTGGCACGGCACGCCATTGCCGTCGCGGTCGTAGAAGCCGTCGAGCACGTCGTGCACGGCGCGGCCGGGCTCCGAGATAAACAGGTCTTCCATGGTCACCAGCTCGGTGATCGAGAAGCAGTCGTGCACCTCGATCAGCGACAGCTGTTGGCGCGGGTCGGTGATGCCGGCCTCGGCGTAGGCGCGCTGGGTGGCCATGCGGGTATTGCGCACGTGGCTGCCGTCCCAGGCGTTGGTGGTCGATTCAATGCCCGAGCTGACGCTGAGCTGGATCGCCTTGATCGTGACCATGTCCTTGCGGCCGAGTGCGCGGGCGATCTCCGGGGTGGTGACGATGGCCGCCGCGGCGCCATCGCTGACGCCGCAGCAGTCGTACAGGCCAAGCGGGTCGGCGATCATCGGCGCGGCCAGGATCTGCTCCATCGACACCGGCTTGCGCAGGTGCGCCTTGGGGCTGAGCGCGCCGTTCTGGTGGCTCTTCCAGGACACTCGCGCCAGCGCGCGCTTGAGGTCTTCCTTCGAGATGCCGTGGCGCGTGCGATAGCCGTCGGCCAGCTGCGCGAAGCCCGCGGGCGCCGATCCCAGCGGCAGCCACAGGTCGTTCATGGTGCCCTTGTACGAAAACGGCAGCCCGCCGTAGCCGGTGTCCTTGAGCTTCTCGGCGCCGATCGCCAGCGCGATATCGACCGCGCCCGATGCCACCGCATAGGCCGCGCCGCGCAGCGCCTCGGTGCCGGTGGCGCACATGTTCTCGGTGCGGCTGACCGGGATGCCGTCGAGCCGCAGCGCCAGAGAAGCGGGGATCGCGGAATTGCCGATGTTGACCGCGTCCAGGCACGAGCCGAACCACGCCGCGCTGATCTCCTTGCGCCCGATGCCGGCATCGACCAGTGCTTCGTCGAATGCTTCGGCCAGCAATTCATGGGTGCCTACGTCCCAGCGCTCGCCAAAGCGCGAGCAGCCCATGCCGATGATGGCGACCTTGTCCTTGATACCGTTTGCCATGACTGTGAGTTCCCTTATGCCGCCACAGGCGTGGCTTTCCAGAAGTAGCGCGGATAGTTGCGCGCGCGGTCGACGTCCTTGATGCGGAACACCATCTGCAGCGGCGTGCCGACCTCCAGGCCCTGCTGGCCGACGTCGACGATCTCCATCAGCACGCGTGCGTCGTTGTCGAACTGCACGAAGCCAACGTAGAGCGGCGGCGACGGGTGGTAGGACAGCCAGTCCGCCGTGCTGGTCAGTACCCTGGCGGGCACGTCGTACAGGTGGGTGCGCTGGAATCCCGACGCCGGCGCGTTGCAGCCCGCCTTCACGCAGTAGGAAAGCTGGGGGAACTGCACGGTGCCGCACTGGCAGCACGTGCCCGCGACGAAGCTGGCCAGCTGGTGCGAAGAGCGGTACTGGTCGGTGAAGGCGGTCTTGAGCGGCTTCTCGGCGCGCATGCCCCATTCGAGCTCGATAGCATTGCCGTACGACAGCATGCGCAGGTAGGCATCGTGGACCTGGCCTTCGCCAATGGCCCTGGCCACGCCGCGGCGCGGCCGGAAGCCGGTGATGGCTTCGGTCGTGCGCAGCACTAGCACGTCGCAGCCCTGGCCGAAGCCGGCGACCACGATCAGCTGGCCGGGCTGCGCGCGCTCCAGCACGTCGGCCAGCATCAGGCAGGCATGCGCCGTGCCGGCATAGCCGCAGCGCTCGTCCAGGTGGGCGGCGACCGCTTCGGGCGAGAAGCCGCAGCCCCTCGCCACCATCGCGGCGGCGCCCTTCAGCGGCGATGCCAGGATGAAATGGCTGACGTCGCTGGGCTCCACATTCGCCTGTGCCAGCGCCTGCCTGACGGTTTCGGGCACGATCTTGCCGTAGCCCTCGTCGCGGATCCAGCGCTCTTCCCAGAAGTAGTCGTACTTGCCGTCCGCGGCGCGGAAGTGGTCCACGAACAGGTTGGCGCAGCTGGCACTGCCGACCAGGCTGGCGACGATGTCCTCGCTGCCCAGCGTGAACGCAGCCGCGCCGGCTCCATAGCTCAGTTCCTGCGTGCTGGCGGGCTTGCCGGCAGGGTGGTCGCTGGCGATGAACAGCGCCTTGCCGTCCGCGGCGCGCAATTGCGCCAGCAGTCCGGCCACGCCGGCGCGCTGCGACTGGCCGACGTCCAGCGTGCGCACGTTCGCCGGCAGGTCAAGCGCGCCTGCCACGACGCTGGCGCTCTGCAGGTCGCTGAAAGCCGGCCGCGTGGTGGCCATCGCGAGCGCGGTGATGTCCTGGCGCGGGCGGATGTCCAGCGCATCGCGCGCCGCTTCCACGGCCATGGTCACGCTGTCCTCGTCCCAGCTGCAGAAGGCGCGATGGCCTTTTGCCATGGCCATATTGGCCGGCGCCATCCAGCGGTGCGCGGCGGCAATGGCGGCACGCTGCATACGCAGGCGCGGGACATAGCCCCCGTATCCGGTGATTCCGTACGGTGTCATCGTCTTGGTCATTTTGTCGGTGCCGTTATGACGGCAGGTGATGGTTCGTGGTTGCCTGGGATCAGGGGCGACTTGCGGCTGGCAGTTCGAGCGTGTCGCCGCGCATGACCGCCTGGTTCAGCAGGGCCATCGCGCCCGCATCAGCCGGCCAGGGAGCGGCCGGAGCCTCGCTCCCGCGCGCCTGCGGCGCATGACTGGTCATGACGGCGAAGGCACGATGGCTCAGGGTTGCGACGCGGGGTCGGCCGGGGCCGTCCGGCATGCAGGCCATGACGGCGGGGTGCGGTCCGGACGCCAGCATCGGAACCGGCCCAATGCCCGCTGCCAGCGCATCAAGGAAGCCGTGCATGCCGGCGGGGCGCATGGCGGCCAATGCTGGCGCGGTGGTACCCGTGGCATCGGCGGCATCCGGGCAGGCAGCAACCAGGCACCCTTGCAGGCTTGCGTCGGCGAGCAGGGGGGTAATAACGTCCTGCAAGCCGGCCGCGACAATGGCGACCCGTGCGCCGGTGCTGGCCGCACAGCGGGCGAGCGCCGCGCTCGACGTGTCCGGGTGCACCATCACCACGACGGCGTCGCAACGCAGCACCCCGTACCAGGCCATGGCGAACTGCGGGCATGCGGGCATGGCCAGCAGGACTTGGTCGCCGCGCCGCACTCCTAGATGCTGCTGGAGATAGCCCGCGAGGCACAGGGCGGCACGGTGCAGTTCACCGTAGCTGACGCGCTGGCCGCGATACACGATCGCGCATTTGTCGTGATCGCGCAGCGCGCGCGCCTCGAGGTGGCTGAACAGGTGTCTGTCCGGCGACCCGGGTGCGGCAGCAGTGCCGGAGGCGTCGTAGGGGCGGCAGAGGGTGGCCATATCGATTGCTAGGTGGAAGGGTTCGGGCCTGCGCTCACTCCGGCTGGATGCCGGCGATGCTGATGAGCCGCTTCCACATCTTCTGGTCCTCGACGATGATCTTGCTGAGCTCGGGACCGGTGGCGGGGAAGGCCAGGCTGCCGCGCTCGGCGTAGTGGGCCCGGGCCTCCGGCGAATTGACGAATTCAAGGCTCAGCCGCGCGAGCTTGTCGATGATTGGCTGCGGCGTGCCAGCTGGGGCGAACAGGCCGGTCCAGCTGGCGACCTGGACCCCGGGCACGCCGGCTTCGGCCAGGGTGGGCACATCGGGCAGCAGGGCCATGCGGCTTGGGCTCATGACCGCGAGGGCACGCAGCTTGCGGCCCTGGATCTGCGGCACCGCTGACGCGACGTCGGTGAGGCCGTAGTCCATGGTGCCGCCGATCAGGTCGGTGATCATGTTGGCCATGCCCTTGTACGGCACGCTGACGGCCTTGATGCCGGCAGCCTCGTTGAAGGCTGCCACGGCCACCTGGGAGGGCGCGCTGGCGGTGCCGTAGTTCAGCTTGCCGGGCCGGGCGCGCGCGCCTGCCACCAGCTCGGACACGCTGTGGTACGGGGAGGTGGCCGGCACTACGATGGCGACCGGCAGCATCGACAAGCGTGCGATCGGCGTGAAGTCCTTGCGCGGATCGTAGGGCAGGTGCTTGAACAGGTTGGGGTTGGCGGCCATCGTGCCGGAGGTCGCCAGCAGCAGCGTGTAGCCATCCGGCGCCGCCTTGGCCACGTACTCGCCGGCCATCATCATGTTGGCGCCGGGCCGGTTGTCCACCACGAAGCTCTGTCCCAGCTTCTCGCCCAGGTACTTCGCCAGCAGGCGCGTGTAGCTGTCGGCGCCGGTGCCGGCGCTCGACACTGAAACCACCCGCACCATCCGCTCGGGGTAGTTCTGTGCGGCGGCCGGCCAGGCCAAGGCCAGCAGCGTGCCGAATACCGCCATGCGGCGCCTGGCGGGAGCGGTGAAAGTGGTCATGCAGGTCTCCTGTCGTTCGTTGCTTGATGGTTATGCGTGCGGCAGCGGCTCGCGCCGCGCCGCACGATGCCGGCTGCGGTTCCTTGCAGGAACGGCGCGTACACCGGTATCGCCTTGCTTTCGTCTTGCTGAATGATTGGCTTGCGAGGGGAGGAGGGCACTCCCCGGCCTGGGGGGGCGGTGGCAGAGGAGCGGCTGGCGGGGTGTTCAGGTGTTTCGCATGAAATGGCATGCAGTGCCGCTTGTGCGCGGCCAGGCGCATGCCACGTGCCATGGCCCGCTGCTGTGTGCAGCCGGCGCCCGGGCGAGCTGGCGTGAGCTGGGGGGAGGAAGCCGCCCGTTGGCGGTCAGGGCCGCCGGGCGGCCGGCTGTCCGGCGGCGAACTCGCGCAGGCGCGCGGCGGCGCCACCGCGGCCGCTCACGCCGAGTTTGGCGTAGATGTTCTTCAGGTGCCACTTCACCGTTTCAGGCGACAGGTTCAGCACCAAGGCGATTTTCTTGTTCGGCATCGCCTGCGCGACCAGGTTCAGGACCTCGCGCTCGCGCTCGCTGAGCGCGTCGGCGGAAGCGGCTGGCATACCCTGGCGGGCCCCGCCCTGGTACTGCGTGGCGGTGGCCGCGGCGGCGGACAGCAAGCGCTGCACGTAGAACGTCAGCACGGGGTCGAGCGTGTGGGTCTCGAGCAGCGACCCGAGCACGCGCGGCAGGTCCGCGGACACGTCGAGCAGGGTGCGCACCAGACCCAGCCGGTGCCCGATCTGCAGCCCCTGACGGAAGTGCTGCAACGCCGCCTGAGCATTCCCGAGCTGCTGCTGCGCGAGCCCCAGCTGCAGCCACAGCGCGGCCAGCCGGACCTGCTGGCCCCGTTGCTGGCACGCTTCGATATAGCCCCCGATACGCGGCACGGCGCCGGCGAAATCATGGACGTAGAGACACATCGCAATGCGGGCGCGCTCCGCGCCATAGGCGATCCTCAGCGCCTTGCCGGCCCCGGAGGCGACATGGGCGCTGGCCAGTGCATCGATACGCTGCAGCATGTTGCCTGCTTGCTCCATCTCGCCCGCGTCGAGGTGGCGCCGCATGCGCAGTTCCAGTGCAATGACCCGAAGCCGGTCCAGCCCCAATCGGTCGGCATAGCTGGCGAGCCGGGCGAGGCAGGCGTCTGCCTCGGCGCGCCGGCCAGTGAGCCGCTGTGACTCCGACAGCACCAGCAGTGCCCGCAGCACGGTGTCGGGTAGCGAGACACGTTCCAGGACATCAATGCGTGGCTCAAGCAGCCGGAGCGCACCCTCCAAATCGTTCTGCTCGTACAGCGTATCCGCCAGCAGCCCGGTGGCCATGCACGACACGCCGGCATAGGCCGGGCCGCGCTGGTCGGCTTCGTGCAGTACCTCGCGCACGGTCCTCTCCGCTTGCGCGATGTGGCCCTCCAGGGCCAGGCTCATGGCGCTGATGCAGCGGCCAAGCAGGCGGCTGCGCGGTGCGGCGGGGCGTTCGCCGGTATCGTCCAGGACCGCTCGCGCGCGGTCGTACTGGCCCCGATAGACGTAGGCCCACGACAACACGTTGCTGCGACCAGTCCAGGCAAAATCGGTCGCGTCCGGGGGGATGGCGCTGACGTCGTCGAGCAATGCATAGACCGTATCGGTATCGTCCTGTTGCAACGCCAGGCCGCATCGCAGCAGGGAGATGGCGTAGCGCTGCCCGGCGTCGAGCCGGTCCTGCTGGGAGACCATCCGGCCCAGGCTTTCCCTGAGCGCGTCGAACTTCCTGGTGTAGAGCTGCAGGTAGGCGGACGCAACCAGCAGGCCGAAGCGCGACTGGACCTGTTCAGCCGGCAGCCGGCGCAGCAAGCTGGCCAGCTGGCCGAGTTCCCCGCCCGACAACAGCTCGTAGGCACAGTGTTCCACCATGCTGGCCGCCGCCCCGGCGTCGCCGGCCAGCACCGCGTGGTGCACGGCATCGTCGATATGGCCGCGCTCGCGGAACCAGTGCCAGGCATCGGCGTGGAGCGCGCGCTGCACGGCCTCCGGCCAGCCTGCCACACGGGTCAGCAATACCTCGCGCAGCAGCGGGTGCAGGCGATACCAGGTCTCGCGGTCATGGCTGCCGATCTGCGTGAGGAAGAGGTTGTCGAGCTCCAGTCGCGCCAGGCGGGTGGCCATCTGCGGCGCGTCTAGCGGCCTGCCGAGCACGCTCGCGCACAGCGAGGCGCAGATGCGGTTGCAGACGGCCATGCGGGTCAGCATGTCCAGCTCGTCAGGTACCAGCCGCACCAGCACTTCCTGTTCGAAATAGCTGGCGAAGGTGCGCGCATCGCGCACCTGCACCAGCGGGTAGGTGCCGCCCTCCCGCGTGCGCATGTCGACCGCGAACAATTGCAGCCCGGCTACCCAGCCGTCGGTCAGTGCATGCAGGGCGGCGGCGTCGCGCTTGTCGATGACGCCCAGGCGGTCGCACAGGAACCGCTCCGATTCGTCGGCGGTAAAGCGCAGGTCGCGCATGTCGATCTCAGTCAGCCTCCCTTGCGAGCGCAGCCGTTCCAGCGACAGCGGCAGCGCGCTGCGCGAGCTGAGCGCCAGGTGCACGTGCCCGGGAGCGTAGTCCAGCAGCCACTGCAGCGCCTGGTAGATGCGGGGGTCGTCAATGTGATGCAGGTCGTCGAGCATCACCACGATCTCGCGCCGGCGTGCGGCCAGCCCCTGCACCAGGCTGATCACCCAGTGCTCGATGGCGGCATCGTCGCTGTCGTGGCCGATCAGCAGGGCAGCTTCGCGCACGATGGCGGGATCCACCTCGCCGATGCTTGCCAACAGGCATTCAAAGAAGCGGGTGGGCTCGTTGTCTTCCGGCGCGAGCGTGAGCCAGGTGACGTCATAGTCGAGCGACAGCAGCGACCTGCGCCAGGCCAGCAGCGTGCTGGTCTTGCCGCTGCCGGCCTGCCCCTGCACCACCATGCAGCGCTGGCGCCGCGCATCCTGCAGGCGTGCCATCAGCGCTTCGCGCGGAATCAGGTTGCGCGCGGTGCGCGGCGGCATGACCTTGGTGCTGGCCACCGACTCCACGGCGCTGCCCGCCGGCAAGCCGGCGGCGGCCAGCGGCGGCGGCGCGACGGTGCTTCCCTCCGCCCCGGAGTCTGGCACTTGTGTTGCATCGTCGATGGAACTTAACACCGTGGTCCCTTGTGCGGGCTTGTGTTCGATGGCGGCTACCCAGGTGAAAGGCTTGCCGTCGGCGCGGGGCGGGTGGGCGTCGATCGCAGCGAGCACGACCGGGATGCCGGCTCGCTGCGGCCCCGCTGCGGTGGCGCGGAAAAAGCGCTGCAGCATGCGCAGCCATGCGGCCGGATTCGGCGCGAAGTGCGCACGGATGCGCGGATGCCGTGCCAGCCATTTCTGCACCGCGGCCTGGTGATGGGTCGGATAGTTGTCCGCGAGCAGGTGGAGGGTCCGGCCCGGCGGTACGCTGCGCTCGATCCTGCGCAGGAAGGCCAGCCACTCGGTGCCGCGCTGCTGCGCGTCCGGCAGGGCCTGCACGTTCTCCTGCATTTCCCGGAGTGTAGCCAGCAGCCGCGTGACGCCGGGCTGCCTGCTGTCTTGCGCCGCCACGCCATGGTCTGCCGCGCCGGCAACGGGCGCGGCCCCGGCATCGACAGCCAGCACCAGCGCATGTTCTGCCGGGGACATATACAGGCCCATGATCTCCGGCTGCTGCCCGCCCAGCCCGAGATCGGCCTCACGTTGCCTGTCGCGCGCTTGCGCGACAGGCAACGTGAGGCCGGCCGCGCGCAGGTGCCGGGAGATGCTGGCCGCGCTCACGCCAAGCTGCTCGGCCAGTTTGCGCGTGCTCCAGGGGGCGGGCGAATCCGGCCGGCTTTGCGCGGTCAATGCCGCCAGCCGTTCGATATCCACTTTCACCGGGGGCGCGCCGCGCGGCAGGGTGGCCTCGATGCCGGCAAGCCGCAGTTGCGCATACCGCTCACGCCAGCGCGACACCTGCACACGGCCTACGCCGAGTTGCTCGGCGATGTCCTTGCTTTGCATGCCGTCGGCGGCGAGCAGCACCATGCGCGCACGCTGCGCAAGCCGCTCGCCGTGGCCGGCGTGCAGCAACTGCTCCAGCTCGGCCCGCTCCGCCGCCGTGAGCACAATGTCAGGGGCAACTCGCATTTGTGCACTCCACTTGGCTTGCCGAAGGTCCCGGATTTCGTGGGGCAGTAGAACATAAATTCCGTTTTGCGTGCAACTCTCCGTGACCAGCATGCTTGTGGAAATGCCGGGAAAACAGGGGTTTCGCGCCGCGTGGCCGCTTCGCCCACCCCGAAATGAGTAGTGCCGGGAGCGTGACGGGCGAATAGATTGATCCTGCCAAGACATCAGGACGGATGTCCGTTCCAATCTATTACCTGGAGAGACAGATGAGTGTTTCGCAAGCCCTGGTCGGCTCGGTCGGCTGGCTGACCCTGAATCGCCCCGACAAGCTCAATAGCCTGACCCGCGCCATGGTCGAGGGCATGACCATCCAGCTGAAGGCGTGGCGCGACGATGCCGCCGTGCGCGTGGTGGTGGTGACCGGCACCGGGCGCGCCTTCTGCGCCGGCGCGGACCTGAAGCAGGGCGCCGCAGCGCCGATCCCCGGTGAAAAGGACTCGCTCGACATCATCGTCGAGTTCTTCGACACGCTGCGTTCGTTCCCCAAGCCCGTGATCGCTGCGGTCAATGGCCTGGCACTGGCTGGCGGCCTGGAAGTCGTGCTGGCCTGCGACATCGTGCTGGCCGCCGAAAGCGCCCGCCTGGGCGACGCGCACTCGAACTACGGCGTCTTCCCTGGCGGTGGCGGCGCCGCCATCCTGCCGCGCAAGGTGCCCGACAACGTGGCCCGCTACCTGCTGTTCACCGGCGACTCGCTGAGCGCAGCGGAGATGAAGGGCTATGGGCTCGTCAATGAAGTCATCGCCGATGCCGAACTGAGCGATCGCGCACAGGCCTTGGGGGACAAGCTCGCCGGAAAGAGCCCGCTGGTGCTGGCGCGCATGAAGCGCGTGGTGTCTCAGGCGACCGACAAGACCACCGCCGACGCGCTGCGCCATGAGGTGCTGGAGTTGCGCGACCACAAGCGCTCGTATGACATCCAGGAAGGCCTGCGTGCCTTCGCCGAGAAGCGCGAGCCCCAGTTCAAGGGCTATTGAGCCCGTCCCCGACATCCGCAACGAGCACCGACATGACCTACCAACTTCCCACCGAAGACCAGACCCTGGCGGTCGAGAGCTTCCGCAAGTTCCTGCAGGCCGAGATCCGGCCCGTGGTCAAGGAGTACCGCGACCGCTTCATCCCCAAGGAGATCATGCGCGAACTGACGCAGAAGATCGCGCAGTTCGGCCTGCCCGGCTGCACGCTTCCCGTCGAGCATGGCGGCATGGGCTTGTCGTTCACCACCCACTGCATGCTGTTCGAGGAGCTGGTGGCCTGCTCCTGCGATATCGCACTGACGGTGATGATCAACAACGGCATCGCGCGCCGCCTGCTGTCGGCGAAGCCCGAGATCCGCGACCGCTACCTGCCGGGCATCCTGGCCGGCACGCTGTTCGGCTGCGCGGGTATCAGCGAGCCGGACGTCGGCTCCAACGTGGCCGAGATCAAGACCCGCGCGGTGCGCGACGGCGACCATTTCATCGTCAACGGCGAGAAGACCTGGATCACCAACGGCTTTTACTCAGACTTCCTGATCTGCACCGTTCGCGGCGAGAACGGCCTGTCGCACATCCTGATCGATCGCGAAGCGCACGGCTACGAGGCGCGCAATATCCAGAAGATCGGGCTGAACTCGCAATCGACCGCGCAGATTTTCATCACCGATGCGCGCGTGCCGGCCAGCAACCTGATCGATGACGAAGGCGCGGGCCTGAAGAACACCATGAAGATGTTCGAGCACGCCCGCGGCCACGTCGGCATGCTCTCGGTCGGCATCATGCGGGCATCGTTGGAAGAGTCGATTGCCTATGCCAAGGAGCGCAAGCAGTTCGGCAAGGTCATCGCCAGCCACCAGCTGATCGCGGCCAAGATCGCCGACATGGCGATGATGCTCGACGCGGCCCGCCTGATGTGCATGCGGGTCTTCGGCATGATGGACGCCGGCGTGCGCTGCGACCTGGAAGCCTCCATGGCCAAGGCCTTCGCCACCGAAGCCGCGGTCCAGGTGTGCCGGGATGCGGTCCAGTTGCATGGCGGCAACGGCATCACCAAGGAGTTCAACGTGGAGCGCTATCTGCGTGAAGCCATCATCATCCCGATTCCCGACGGCACCACGGAAATCCAGCGGCTGTTCATCTCGCGCAAGCTGACGGGGATATCGGCGTTTGTCTGAAGGTAGTGCGTGAAGACGGCCGGCGTCGGGGGGGCGCCGGCCTTTTCTCTTTGGTACTACGCGATCCCGCTACACCACCAGCCCTCACCACACCGACGCACGCTCGGGCGCACCGCCTGCCGTGTCATCTTCCTTGCAGAAGGCGAGCAGTGCCTCGCGGAACTCCAGGCACAGCGGGGAGAGATAGCCATCGGCCCGCCAGAACACGGCCACTTCGAGCTGGCGCAAGACATCCTCGCCGCCGATCACGCACAGCTCGCGGCCTTCCGGCTGCGTCAGGGTGCGCTGCGGCACGAGGCTGAGCAGATCGGTATTTCGCAGCAGTTCGGCGATGGCAATCCCGGACCCGGGCCATTCCACGGCGATGCGCGGCGGCGGCAGACCGCGCTCGGCAAACTGGTCGGCCAGCACCTGGTACAGGCTGGACGAGGCTTGCGGCAGGGCCCAGCGCTCCAGCGCCAGGTCTGCCGGTGTCTTGAGCGTGCCGAGCCGAGGGTGGTCAGCCCGGGCGACGATCTTGAGACTGAGTGGCCGTAGCCCGGTATGGGCGATATCACGCGGCACATCGGCGGTCATTCCGCCGCATGCCAGGTCTGCTTCCCCTGACTGCAGCGCCGTGTGCGGCGTCCATGTGGCTCACGCCGCGGAGCCGGCCTATCCGGCACGGCCGGTCAAGGTGGTGGTACCTTCCGTACCGGGCGGGCCGATCGACGCCGTGTCGCGGCTGATCAGCGCCAGGCTGGCCAGCCGGCTTGGCGCGAGTTTCTACATCGAGAACAAGCCCGGCAGCAACGTGCAGATCGGCACCAGCTACGTCGCCAGGTCCGAGCCGGACGGTTACACGCTGCTCACCACGGTGCCGGCGCACATCGCCAATCCGCTGCTCTACAGCAAGCTGCCCTATGACCCCCTCAAGGACCTGACCGGGGTGGCGATGATGGCCCAGGTGCCGCTGCTGCTGGTGGTGAACGCCGATCTGCCGATCCACTCGGTTGCCGACCTCATCGCCTGGGGCAAGGCCCATCCGGACCGCCTGCGCTATGGCAGTTCGCGCGTGGGCTCGGGCGCGAGCCTGGTGGGGGAACTGTTCTCCATGCATGCCGGCATCCAGCTGGACCACGTCCCGTACAAGGGCGCCGCAGCCGTCATGCCCGACCTGCTGGGCGGCCGGCTTGAAGTCATGATCGACACGCTCCAGCTGTTTGCTCCCTATATCAAGGCAGGCAAGCTGCGCGCCATCGCGTTCACGGGCGCCAGGCGCATGCCCGCCATGCCGAACGTGCCCACGCTTGCCGAGTCGGGCTACCCGGACGTGGTCGCCAATTCCTGGCTCGCCATCGTCACGCCCGCCAGGACGCCACAGGGCGTGATCGACAAACTGGCGCATGCGGTCGGCGAAGTGTTGATGGAGCCGCAGGTGCGCAAGCAGATTACCGACTACGGCATGGAACCGGAAATCATGACCCCGGCGCAGCTCAACCGGTATTTCGACACAGAAACCGCGCGCTGGAGCAAGGTCGTCAAGGCGCGCAATATCCGCGTGGAGTAAGACGTGCACAGGACCAACGAGAATTCCGTGCCGCGCGCGTGCGGCTGGCTGCCTGCTACCGGCTCGTGGACCGGTACGGCATGACCGACCTGATCTACAACCACATTACGCTGCGCATCCCCGGCACGGAACATCTGCTGATCAATGCGTATGGCTACCTGTACTCGGAGATCTGCGCGTCGAACCTGATCAAGATCGACCTCGACGGCAACGTGCTGCTGGATCCGCACAATGAGCACGGCTACGAGGTGAACCGCGCCGGCATGGTGATCCACACGGCGATCCACAGGGCCAGGCCCGACGTGGGCTGCGTGATCCACACGCATACCCGCGCCGGGATGGCGCTGTTGGCCACGCGGGCGGGACTGTTGCCGATCACCCAGACCGCGCTGCGGTTCTACGGGAAAACCGGCTACCACGACTTCGACAGTCCGGTGGTGGAGCTGGACCAGCAGTCCGGGCTGGTCCGCTCGCTGGGCAACCACGAGGTGGTGATATTGCGCAACCATGGGCTGCTGGCGGTAGGGCCGGGCGTGGCGGAGGCGTTCAACCGCATCTACTGGCTGGAGATGGCCTGCCGCGCGCAGATGGATGCGATGGCTTCCGGCACGGAGCTGGTCTTGCCGCCGCAGCACGTCATCGACGACACGCGGGCCGTGATGGACGTTCGCGCCGACACCTTCGGCAATCGCGAATGGCCCGCCTTGGTGCGGCTGGTGGAGCGGATCGATCCCGGCTACAAGGACTGACCGGCGCGAGTCCCCGCAAACGAAGAGGCGGATCCTGGCGAGCACCGGGATCCGCCTCTGCTGGTTACTGCGCGTATCAGGCCACCCGGCGCGCGTGCCCCTTCCAGTACTTCTCCCGCACCTGCCGGCGCTGCACCTTGCCCACCACGCTGACCGGTAACTCCGCGACGAAGGTGATCGCCTTGGGCGCCTTGAACCGGCCGATGCTGCGCTTGACGTACTCGATCAGGTCTTCCTGGCTGACTTGGCCGCCTGGCTTGAGCACGACTTCGGCGTGCACGGCTTCGCCCCATTGCTCGTGTGGCACACCGACCACGGCCGAGATGGCAACGTCGGGATGCGAGTTCAGCGCGGCCTCGACCTCGATGGCGTAGACGTTGAAGCCGCCGGTGATGATCATGTCCTTCTTGCGGTCCACGATGAACAGGAAGCCGTCTTCATCCAGGTAGCCCAGGTCGCCCGACTTCCAGAAGCCGTTCTCGAACTCGGCGGCGGTGCCTTCCGGGTTGTTGAAGTAGCCCGGAATGATGCCGCGGCCACGCAGCCAGATTTCTCCGGTCTGGCCCGGCGGGAGCTCCTTGCCAGCCTCGTCGACGACCAGTAGTTCGGTCCCGGCAATCACCCGGCCGGCCGAGCCCAGCCGTTCGTCGGTGGCAGTGGCGTGATCGGCCTTGGTCAGCGCGCTCACACGCTGGATGCACTCGGTCGACCCATACACCTGCACGAAGATATTGCCGAAGCGCTGTTGCAGCTGCCGCAGCTTGACCGGGCTCATCGGCGCCGCGCCGTAGAAGAGGGTGGTCAGGCTGGAGAGGTCGTATGCCGTGGCCTCGGTCATGTCCAGCAGGCGGTAGAGCAGGGTGGGCACCATCATGCCGATGGTGATCTTCTCGGTCTGCACGTTGCGGCACCAGTCGGCCAGGTCCGGCACGTTCTGCGTGACGGTGCAGCCGCCGCGGAATAGCGTGGGCAGCATGCCCATGCCCGAGCCGTGGCTGATCGGCGCCATGTGCATGTAGCGCGTGTCGGTGTCGAGCCAGTGCTCGTCGACGGCGTAGAACGAATCGCGGTTGGACAGCCAGTTGTCCATGGTGTACTGGGCACACTTGCTCTTGCCGGTGGTGCCGCCGGTGAAGCGGTACACCAGGATATCGCTGGTGGTGGCGCTCTCAATGCCTGGGTCGGTGTCGGCCACGCCTTCGATCAGGTCGGTGAAGCAGGACAGGCCGGCGCGGGGCGTGGCCGGCGGGTCCATGCAGACCACGTGGATGCCGCGCTCGTGCAGCATGTCGAAGTAGCGGTCGAGCAGGGCGTTTTCAAGGAACACCACCTTGGGCCGGATGAACTCCACCTGCCAGCGGTGCTCGTCGATGGCATCGCGGTAGTTGGTCCAGGCCACGGCGGCCTCGCCCTTGAGGGCGGTCCAGGCGTGCAGCAACGACAGGTTGTCGTTTTCGAGGATGCACAGGTAGACGTCGCCACGGCGCAGCGACAGCCGTTCGCGCATCATGTTGACGACCCGGTTGGTGAAGCGATGCAGCTCGGCATAGGTGAAACGCCGCTTGCGCTCGATGTTGACCAGCGCCTCCCGGTCGCGATGGAGCATCGCCAGTTGCCCGGTCAAGCGGGCGAAGTTCATCTTCATTGTTGTCTCCGTCATGCAAAGTGGCGCATGCCTGGCGGAACATGCGCCGGTTCTATCGGCGCCGCACATGTGCCGCCGCAGGTGCCGCGTATGCGCCGCGCCAGTGTTGTCAGCGTGCCAGCCAGTCGGCCAGCACCGCCTCGGTGTGTTCGCCCCTGCGCGGGATCGGCCCCGGCCTGCCGGCCGGCGTGTGTGAGAAGCGCGGCGCGGGATTGGCCTCCAGCACGCCGCGCGCGCGCGCGTAGGTGCCGCGCGCCTGCATATGCGGATGCTCCGCCGCTTCTTCCGGGCTGAGCACCGGCGCGAAGCAGGTGTCGCTGCCTTCCAGCAGGGCGCACCAGGCGGCACGGTCGCGGCTGGCAAAGAGGTCGGCAAGGCGCTCGCGCAGTTGCGGCCAGGCCGCCCGCTCGTACTGGTTATCGTAGGCCGGATCGGCGTCGAGGCCGAGCTTCTGCCTCAATTCCCGATAAAACTGGGGTTCCACCGGGCCGATCGAGATATGGTCGCCATCGGCGCACCGGTAGGTGTTGTACCAGTGCGAGCCATCCAGGTCGCCGGTGCCACGCGCGGCTTCCATCCTGCCCGAGGCCAGCAAGCCGTGCAGCAGCGTCATCATATGGGCGCTGCCATCGACGATGGCCGCATCGACCACCTGCCCCTTGCCGGTCGCGCGCGCATGCATGATGCCCGCCAGCAGCCCGACGGCGAGATACATGGCGCCGCCGCCGACATCGCCAACCAGGCTGGGCGGGGCCACGGGCGCCGTGCCGGGCTGGCCTGCATACCAGAGCGCGCCGGACAGCGCGATGTAGTTGATATCGTGCCCGGCGGCACGGGCAAGCGGGCCGTCCTGGCCCCAACCCGTCATGCGCCCGAAGACCAGGCGCGGATTGCGTTGCAGGCAGACCTGCGGGCCCAGCCCCAGGCGCTCCATCACGCCAGGCCGCATGCCTTCGATCAGTGCATCGCAGTGGGCGGCCAGGTCGAGCACGGTCGCCACGCCGGCCTGCGTCTTCAGGTCGATGGCCACGGCGCGCTTGCCGCGCCGGGACAGCGCATGCCTGCTGAGTTCGGCTTCCGGCGCGTCGGGCTGTACGCGGTCGATCACGACCACGTCGGCGCCCAGGTCGGCCAGCAGCATGCCGCAAAAGGGCCCGGGGCCGATCCCCGACATCTCCAGGACCCGGATGCCTGCCAGCGGGCCTTGCTTGTTTGTTTCCATATCTTGACTCCACATATCGGACCCCGGGACCCCGGACGCGGGGCGCGCCAGCGCTCACCAGGGATAAGAGGGCGCCGGCATCTGGCCCGGCATGCGCACCCGCCGGGCGCCGAGCATGCGGCGGTGCGCCGCCCAGAACAGCACGCGCAGCGCAAAGCCCCTGCCGCCGGACATGGCCTGCCTGCACTCGTCGGCTTGCAGTTCGACCGGAATGCCGAGTTCCGCCGCCGCGGCATAGCAGAGGATCTTCAGGCGCGGATCGGCGCTGCGCATGCAACGGTCGATCAGCTGCCGCAACCTCGTGTCGTAGGCGTGGCGGTCGCTGTCAGGCGTCGAACTTGCCGCACGCTGCAGCAGGTCCCGGCTGAACTGCCGGACCTCCTGCCGCAGGTCGATCAGCCCTTCCATACGGGTCTGGGATAGCCGCGGCATCGCGTCAGCCCGGTATGGAATGCATGCCGCCGGCGGCCGGGTGGAAGGGCAGGGCGGTCATGGCAGTTCGTTGCGCGGGTCGTCCTTGAGGACGAGCTGCCAGGCTTCACGGGCCATGGGCGCGCTCTTCTCCTCCATCACGTGCGCCAGCAGCCCGGCGGAACGGCCGACCAGCGACAGTCCGCGCGCGATCAGCGGGTCCAGGCCCATGGCCGCCACCACCGCCGCGATGGCGCCCACCGCATTGAGCGGGAGGTTCTTGCCCTGTTCCTTGGTCAGCACGTGGCCGATGGCGTCCATCAGGCGCCAGTGCACGCCGTAGTAGCCGTTGGTGCGCGACAG
The DNA here is from genome assembly GCF_040149425.2 of Cupriavidus sp. DF5525. Taxonomy (NCBI): domain Bacteria; kingdom Pseudomonadati; phylum Pseudomonadota; class Betaproteobacteria; order Burkholderiales; family Burkholderiaceae; genus Cupriavidus; species Cupriavidus sp. DF5525. The sequence continues at coordinate 279,265 of NZ_CP168267.1, forward strand.
CTCGCGCAGTGTCGGCACGCGCGGGTCGCCGTCGACGTGGATCGGGTGGCCGACCCCATAGATGGCGCGGCGCTGCTCCTTGTGCAGGCGGATCACGGCCCGCGCGGCGTCCAGGACCTGCTCGTCGGTAGAATCGTTGCTCAGCTCGCGCGCGCCTTCGTTCAGCATCTCGGCAGCGTTCTGCATGGTGCCGAGGAAGACGCTGCCGGCGCCCAGCAGGCCCGCCGCGACCGCGCCCTGTAGCGCTTCGGGCGCGCCAATGTAGGTCAGGCGGGCGGCCAGCGAGCTGGGCGTGATGCCGTGGTCAGCCGTGGTCACCAGCAGGGCATTGACCATGGTCTTCTCCTGCGGGCTGGGCAGGCGTGCCAGGGTGGTGTGGAAGATCATGTCGACAAAGTCGAACTTGCCGATGATCTCGGTGGCGAGGTTCAGGCCACGAACCATGATGGTGTCGGTGGTCGTGTAGCCGATTTCAGTCTTTACCATGTCAAAGGCTCCGTGCCTTGATACGAGAGGACGGCGTCAAGCGCAGTCACTCTCTGTCCTTGCGGCCTGACCGCAAGCGGGTTGATTTCCAGCTCGTCGATGCGGTCGGCGTGACTGACGACGAAGTCAGACAGCCGCACCAGCGTAGCGGCGAGCGCGTCGATGTCATAGGCTGCCTGGCCGCGATGGCCCTTGAGCAGCTCATAGCAGCGGGTCTCGGTGATCATCTGCCGGGCCGACTCGGGCGTGAGCGGCAACAAACGCCGGCTCACGTCCTTGAACAGCTCGATGCTGACGCCGCCCAGCCCGAAGGTGCAGACGTGGCCGAACACCGGGTCGCGGTGAATGCCCACCACGGCCTCGACAAACGGGCCGGGCAGCATCGGCTCGACCAGCACGCCTTCGATCTGCGCCGCATCGCAGGCCCTGGTGCCGTTGGCATGGATCTGCGCGAAGGCGGCCTTCGCCTCGGCTTCGGAGACAATTCCCAGGCACACACCACCAATGTCGGTTTTGTGGGTGATGCTGGCGCTGACGATCTTCATGACCGCGCGGCCATTCGCCACGTCGCTGAAGGCGCGCGCGGCTTCGTCGGCCGAGCGGGCCACCACGCCACGCGGCACCGGTATGCCGGCCAGCTCCAGCAGCGCCTTGGTGCGGGCCTCGGACAGGTTGGTGGTGCCGTCCGAGGCGGCTACGTTGCCCAGCGGCCGCCATGCGCCGTCGAATCCGGCACGCCAGCGGCCGTACTCGATAAAGCGCCTGACGGCCAGCACGGCGTTGCCGACTGCGCGCATCGGCATCAGGCCCCCATCGATCATGCGGCGCTGGCCCTCGCCGGTGCGATCGCTCATCCAGACCGGCACGATCGGCGTGTCGACTTCGTCCTGCACCCGGACCATGCTGTCGGCCAGCAGCACCGTGGTCTGGCCGTATTCGACCGGGATCGGCACCAGCACCAGGTCGGTGTTCGCGTCGCTGGCGGTGGCCTTCAGCGTGGTGTAGCTGACCTCGGCGTTGACCAGCACTTCGGCGGTGACGTCGACGGGGTTGTTGATGGCGGCAAAACCCGGCAGCGCCTTGGCCAGTGCGTCGATCGTCGCCGGCTCGAACTCGGCCAGCTTCAGGCCGGCGGTGCCGACCATGTCGGAGGCCAGCGCGGCGGTGCCGCCGGAGAAGCTGTACACCGCAAGCTGTTCGCGGCCGGTGGGCTTGCGGCGCGCCAGCAGCGAGGCCACATCGATCAGTTCGTCGATGTCGTCGACCTCGATGATGCCCAGTTGGCGGAACACCGCACTGTTGATGTCGGCCGAGCCCGCAATGGCCGCGGTGTGCGATTGCGCGGCCCTGGCCCCATATTCCGACTTGCCGACCTTGATGGCCACGATGGGCTTGCCGCGCTGCGCGGCGTGCAGGGCGGCCGCCATGAAGCGCGGGCCGTTGCGCACGCCTTCCAGCGTGGTCACGATGACCTCGATGTCAGGAGCATCCGCCATGTAGTGGATGTAGTCGCTGACCTCGAGATCCGCTTCGTTGCCGCCGGAGCACCATAGCCCGATGCCAACGCCGCGGTCCATCGCCTGGATGAACGAACGCCCGAGCCCGCCACCCTGCGTGGCGACGCCGATCGGGCCGGGGCGCCGGTCGATGCGCCACGCCGGCGAAAAGGTCAGGCCCAGCGGCGCATTCATATTGTTCAGCCCGGGGCAGTTCGGGCCGTAGATACGCATGCCGGTGCGGGCCACGATCTCGCGCATCTGGGCTTCGACCGCGCGTCCGGCCTCGCCGGTCTCGCCGAAACCGGAGGTGAAGACGATGGCGAACTTGACGCCGAGCTCGCCGCAGTCGCGCAGGGTCTCGAGCACGGCATCGGCACGCACGGCGAGGATCGCCAGGTCAGGCGCTTCTTTCAGGTCCTTGACCGAGGCCACGCAGGGCCTGCCGTGGATTTCGGCGCGTCCCGGGTTGACCAAATAGAGGTCGCCGCGAAAGTCCGAGTACTTGGTCAGGTTTTCCAGCGTGCGGCCGCCGATGCTGTCGGGCTTCTCGGAGGCGCCGACCAGCACGATCGAGTGCGGCAGGACCAGCCGGGAGAGGTCGCTGAACCACAGCGACGGCTTCGCGTCTGCTGCGTTCACAGTGCTCATTGCGCTTCCCCGGGATGGCGGCGCTTGAACAGGCAGGTGGCGGCCATTTCAGCCACGACTTCGCCGCGCTGGTTGACGCCGCGGCGCATGAAGCCGACGATGCCGCGCTCCGGGCGGCTGGTGGGGCGCTGCTCCGTTACTTCGATCTCCACGCGCAGGGTGTCGCCGATGAAGGTGGGCTTGGGGAACTTGAGGCGGTTCTCCAGCACGCTGAAGAGGGCGCCTTCCATCAGCTGGTTGGGAATCGAGCGCGAGGTCAGGCCGGCCATGAATGAGGCCACCAGCATGCCGTGCGCAATGCGCTGGCCGAAGATGGTGCCCCTGGCATACTCGGCATCGACGTGGACCTTGTTGAAGTCGCCGGTCAGCGCGGCAAAGGCGGCCACGTCCGCTTCCGTGATGGTGCGCGACGAGGTGGTGTAGCGGGTGCCGACGGTCAGGTCTTCCCAGAAAATGGCGGTCTGGGCGATTTCGTCGATGATAGCGGATTGGGTCATGTTCTTGTGTCTCCTCAATGTCTTCAGGTCAGCGCCGAGATGCCAAGGATCTCGCGGCCGATGATAAGTGTCTGGATTTCCGTCGTCCCCTCGGGGATCATGCCGCCGCGGGTATCGCGGAAGATGCGCTCGATGGGGTATTCAGTGGCGTAGCCCATGCCGCCGTGCACCTGCAGCGCCAGGTTGGCAACCTCGAAGGCGGCCTCGGTGGCATACAGCTTGGCGATCGAGCATTCCGTGCGCGAGGTGCCGTTCTGCATGGAGCGCGCGGCGCGGTAGCCGAGCGAGCGCGCTGCCTGCGTCTTCATGGTCATGTCGACGATATGCTTCTGCACCAGCTGGAATGCGCCGATGGGGCGGCCGAACTGCTTGCGCTGCAGCGCATAGTCGATCGACAGGTCCAACGCGGACTGGGCGGCTCCGACGGCGCCCATCGCCACGTTCAGCCGGCCGAAGTTCAGGCCGATCAGGATCTGCTTCAGGCCCTGGCCTTCCTTGCCGAGCAGGTTGGCGGCCGGCACTTCGGCGTTCTCGAAGGTGAAGGCGGCGGTGCCGGTACTGCGCGCGAACATGGTCTCGACGCGGTTGATCTCGTATTTCGTCTCATTGCGCTCGACCAGGAACAGCGACAGTTCGCCGTTGCAGGTGTCGCTGAAGGTGCGCGCCACCACGATGCCAAAATCCGCGAACATGCCGTTGGTGATCCACAGCTTGCTGCCGTTGAGCACGTAGCGGTCGCCGCGCTTGTCGGCGCGGGTCTTGATCTCGGCCACGTTGGAGCCCACGTCCGGCTCCGAGATCGACACGAAGGTCTTGCGCTCGTTGCGCAGCAGCGGGCGCATGAAGCGCTCCTTCTGGTCTTCGGTGCCGTACGCGTTGATGATCCCGGAAACGATGTTCAGGCCATTGAGCAGGATGCGCAGCGACAGCCAGCAATAGCCTGCCTCTTCCATCATCACCGCCCAGGTCAAGTAGTCCAGGCCCAGCCCGCCGTCGGCTTCAGGCAGGTAGCCGCCGAAATACCCGAAATCACCCAGGCCGGTCAGCAACTCGTGTGGAAAGCGCTTGTCCGCTTCGGCCTGCTGGATGCGCGGCGCGAAATGCTCCTTGAGGTAGCGGCGGATGTTGTCGCGTAGCAATTGCTGGCCGGCATCCAGGCCGTCCACGTCCACCATTGGCTCAGCCATAGCGGCCTCCGGTCACGAAGAGGGTGGTGCCGGTGATGTAGCGCGCGTGCTCCGACGCCATGAAGGCCACCGCGCCGGCGATGTCGCTGGTCTGGCCGGGGAAGGTCACCGCGTTCTTCGCCATCACGTTCTCGAGGATGGTGTCGTAGTTCGGCAGGCTCTTGATGTATTCGGTCTCGATATAGCCCGGAGCGATCGCGTTGACGGTGACGCCTTTGCGCGCCTGCTCCAGCGACAGCGCGCGGGTGAAACCGACCAGCCCTGCCTTGGCGGTGGAATAGTTGGCCTGGCCCGGGTTGCCGAACAGCGCGCGCGAGCTGATGTTGATGATGCGGCCCCAGCCCTTCTCATGCATGTGCGGCAGCGCGGCACGGCAGCAATGGAACGCGCCCTTGAGCGTCACGCCCAGCACCAGGTCCCAGTCGGCTTCGTCCATCTTGAGGATGGTGCGGTCCTTGACCAGGCCGGCGTTGTTGACCAGTACGTCGATGCCACCGAATGCTTCGTTGCCCGCCGCCATCATCTTGCGTACCTGGTCTTCGTCGCGCACATCGCACTGCACCGCGATGGCCTTGCCGCCGGCGGCCTCGATGCCGCGCGCGGTCGCGACGGCCGCATCGAGGTCAAGGTCGCTGATGACAACCGCCATGCCTTCCTGTGCCAGCATGCGTGCGGTCTCGGCGCCAATGCCTCGCGCCGAGCCGGTGATGACCGCGACGCGATCTTTCAGTCCTAAGTCCATCTCTTTGTCTCCACTCTGTATATGGGTTAGCTCAGCTGTCGGCCAGCAGCGAATTCCGGACTTCGCGCAGTGCCGCCAGGTAGTTCTCTCGGTTCTTGGCGATACGTTCGGCCGGGCCCGCCAGCGAGATCCCGACCGGCTGGTCTCCCAGCCATCCCGCGACTGCCAGCGCGGTCACGCCTTCGGTGCCTTCGTCGCGCGCCTCGTACCAGCCGAGTTCGCGCCCTTGCGCCAGTTGTGCCATCAGCGGCTCGAGCTCGACCACGGTGTACTGGGTGACGGCGCGTCGGTCGATGTTTTCCAGCCTGGCGCGCGCGGCCTCGGGCGGGAGCAGGCCGAGCATGGCTTTGCCTAGCGCGGAGGCGTGCAGGGCGACGCGTTCGCCCACGTCCAGGATGTAGCGCAGCGGCAGCCGGCTGGGCTGTGCCGCGGCCACCTTGACGGCCGTGGGTTCGAGCACGCCAAAGAAGGCGCTCTCATTGGTTTTTTCCGTCAGTTGCTCCACGGTTTCCTGGGCCAGCGTAGTCAGCGGGTCGTTCTCCCGGATTTCGCGCGCGGTCTCGAACAGGCGGCCGGTGGGGTAGAAGCGGCGCGTGCGCGACGTCCGCATCAGGTAGCCAAGCGAATGCAGGGTGTGCAGCAGGTCGGAGGAACTGCTCTCGGCGACCGACAGCAGGCGCGCCATGTCGGAGTTGGAAAGTTCGCGCTTTTCGCGGGCAAACACCTCAAAAACGGCCATGGTTCGGCTGGCGGCTGGGATCAGGGTGGGCATGCTCGGGGTTCCTGGAATTTGCGGCTGTCTACGAGATATGGGATAACTATACGGTATTTCGTAATGTGGTCAAGAAATTTTGCTGTTGCCGGGCAACCGTCAAATGACTTGCTAATACGATATATCGAAGTACTATACGAGTTATCGTCGTACGAAAGCGATGAATTCGTATAGAAAGCGGCGTTACGCGCACTAAAGCGGCGTATGTTGCACACCTTGGAGACCGAAGATGTTTCGCCATTTCCACCAGAGTTCGCTACGCGCGGGCCGCGGATGGGCCATCGCCTTGGCCCTGATCACAACGAGCGTGTGTGGAGTCGCCCCGCCGGCGTCAGCGCAGGCGGCTTATCCGTTCAAGCCGGTGACGCTAGTGGTACCTGGGCCGCCCGGCGGCATCACTGACCAACTGGGCCGGCTGGTGGCCGCCAGGCTGACGAGCAATTTTGGCGTCAAGGTCATCGTGGATAACCGCCCGGGGGCCGGCGGCAACGTGGCAAGCGAGATCGTTGCGCGGGCCGAGCCCGACGGCTACACGATCCTGCTGGGCACCCAGGGCACCATGGCGACCAACCAATATCTGTACAAATCGCTGCGCTTCGACCCGGCGAAGGATTTCGTCGCGGTACATGGACTGATGTCGGTGCCGAACATCCTGGTGGTCAACGGCCGTTTGCCTTATCAATCCGTCAAAGAGCTGGTGACGTTTGCCAAAGCGCATCCCGGCAAGCTGACCGTGTCATCCGCGGGCAACGGCACGGGCACACACCTGGCAGCCGAACTGTTCCAGGCCCAGGCCGGCGTGAAGTTCGTGCACATCCCGTACAAGGGCAGTGCACCCTCGATCAACGACCTGATCGGCGGACAGGTTGATATGACGTTCGACTACCCGGTGTCGACGCTGGCGCAAGTCCAGGCCGGCAAGCTCCGCGCGCTCGCCGTGACAGGGCCCACGCGTCTGCCGCTGCTGCCGCAGGTGCCAACCATCGCCGAGGCCGGCTATCCCGATGCGCAGTCCACCTCCTGGATCGGGCTGTTTTTCCCAGCCCGCACGTCGACGCCGATCGTCAAGACATGGCAGGATCAGGTGGGGCGTGTGCTGCAAGACGGCTCGGCGATTGAGGCGATCAGCAAGATGGGGGGCATGCCGCTGCCACTAAGCGGCGAGCGGTTTGCCAGCTTTGTGCAGGCGGAGCGCATCAAATGGAAATCCACGATTGAGCGTTCTGGGGCAACTATGGATTGAAGGCGAGGGGTCAGCTTGAATTTGAGATCCGCAGTCTGATGACATCCTGCGCTGAAGCGCGCCTTTACATAAAGAACTGCCTGCTGTGAAACTCGACGGTGATGGCGACGGCATTCCGTGAGACACCACCTCTGCAGTGCAGTTACTTGCCTGGCGCTTCTTGTGGCTAGACCCGTCATGGAACATCACCTCCGCGCGCAGCGCGTCGGCAATGACGTGGTAGCTGGCGTGGATGATGCTGCTTTCGGTCACGACCACGCCGGAGCCGACGTGGCGGGCTTCGCGATTGCCGCCTGGCCCGTTCTTGCCGCCAGGCGGTTCGTTCTTGCCGAGTTCGTCGCGCGGGGTGGGGCGGGATGGTGGGGAAGATTTCGGGCGTGTGGCACGGGGATCACGGCTGGCCTGCGGCGCGGACGCCGCTCGAGACCCATCCGTAGATCGTTACCCGTTTCATTGCTGGCCCCGAGGTCCCGTCCCGCCGTGGAAAATGCAGTACCATCGTCTTACCCACGCGCCAAGGAGCAGGGCATGCAGTTTCTCTGGCCGCAAATGCTCTGGCTGCTGCTCTCGCTCCCCCTGCTGGCAGCCGCTTACCTGTACCTGATTGCGCGGCGCAAGAAAATCGCCCTGTTGTATGCCAGTCTTGCGCTGCCGCGCGCCGCGCTGGGTCGCAACCAACGACTGCGGCGTCACATCCCGCCGTTGCTCTTCCTGCTCGCGCTGGGCGCGGCCCTGCTGGCTTGCGCCCGTCCTACCGCGACCATCACGCTGCCGTCCGACACCATCACCCTGGTACTGGCCATGGATACCTCCCGCAGCATGGAGGGGACCGACGTCGCGCCCACCCGGATCAGCGCCGCCCAGCAGGCTGCGCGGGATCTCATCGTCGGGCTGCCGGCCAGCGTGCGCCTGGGCATTGTCTCTTTTGCCGCCACGGCGACCGTGGTGCTGCCCCCCACCGACAACCGGCAGGACATGCTCGACGCGATCGATCGCTTCCAGCTCCAGCGCGGCACGGCGACCGGCAGCGGACTGATCCAGGCGCTGGCGGTGTTGTTCCCCGACGATGGCATCGACCTGGAAGCGATCCTCTTCAGCGGCGAGTCGCTCGCACCCGGGCCCGGCGGCAGATCGCTGACAGAGGCCGCCGCGGCGGACGCCGTCCGCAAGCGCGAGCAGGAGCGGCCGGCGGCGCAGCCCGGCTCTTACCGGCACGGTGCGGTGATCCTGCTCAGCGATGGTCGCCGCACCACCGGCCCCGACCCTCTGGACGCCGCGCGTATGGCCGCCCAGCGCGGCGTGCGCGTCTATACCGTGGGCTTCGGTACGCCGCAGGACGCGGGTGCGGCAGTGTCGAGCCTGTCTTACTACATGCAGCTGGATGAAACCGCCTTGCGCGCGGTCGCGACGCTCACTGACGGCGAGTACTTCCAGGCTGGCTCGGCCGCGGACCTGACGCAGGTGTATCGCAAGCTGAGTGCCCGTTTCGCGCTCGAGCGCAGGGAAATCGAGATCAGTGCCTTGCTGGCGGCGGCCTCGGTCCTGCTGCTGGTGGCGGCGTGCGGGCTGTCGCTGCTGTGGTTCCGGAGGTGAACTGAAGCGCAGGCGACCGGTTCGGCACCCGCTTCGCGAACCGTCCTGTTGCCTCCGACATGGGTGCAGGGACACGCCTGCACACATCCATACGTTGAGCCCGCTTCCTCAGCGCACATGCCAGCGCGCATGGTCCGACCTGCCGGCAGGCAGGGGATGGGCACATGGCTCGATGGGCGCACGCGGCACGGTCGCCGCCATTTGCGCAAAGCGCACGATCTTGCTTGACTTACGCCACGGCAGCCATGCGGCTCCGAAACGCGGCAGCAAAGTCTGCGGCATTGCCGATGTGTTCACGCATGCGTTGTTCAGCGAGGTCCGGATCGCGCGCTTCGAGTGCATCAATAATTCCCTCAAGCTCGGCGACTGCGTCCTTCATACGCAACGGTGGCGACGGGGTCATCTTCTTGAGCCAACGAAGCTTGTCTAGCAAGTTAAGCAGGCTCTCGGTCATCAGGCTATTGCCAGCGGTACGGTAAATGGTCGAGTGAAACATTGCATCCAGCTCGTTGAACTCGTCGAACACATCTTCCTCGAAATCCGAATCGCCCTGGGGCATGAACCGCCGGAAGGCTACCCTGAGTTTGCGCAGTGTCTCATCAGTGATGCGCGTTGCGGCGTGGCGGGTGACGTAGGTTTCGAGTAACAGGCGGTACTCGAAGATCTCGTGAATCTCCTGTTCGGTCAGGGACCGCACGTAAGTTCCACTCTGAGGACTCACTGCGATCCAGCCATCATTCTTAAGCTGCGCAAAAGCCGTGCGTATCGGCGAGCGGCCGCAACCTAGCTCGTCGGCGAGTCGGGCCTCAGACAGCTTCTCGCCTGGCGGATAGTGCAGGCTAATGATGCGCTGCTTGATTTCGTTGTAGACGAGAGTCGCGACCGCGGAGCTTTCTGGGATCTTCAACTCGTTGCCGATTTTCACTTGCATCTCCTGGTTGGCAAGCGTTTCGCTGCAGTGTGAAATTGTATCAAGGTAGTTGTCCAGTTTAGCGCACGCACGATTCCCCGGTGCCGGCCTTTGTGCATATTGCACCGCTTTAGTGCCTGGGAAACATTCTAGTTGACTAGTTTGGTAATTGATCTAGGATAGGTAACGCCCCCACGTAGAGGAGAAACCTCATGTCCTTCAGTCGTGTCGTCCGCGGTCTGGCGTTGGCCGCCGGGCTGCTGTCCTCGGTTGCTCAAGCCCAATATCCAGACAAGCCGATACGCTTTATCGTGCCGTTCCCACCGGGAGGTGCGGTCGATGTCCTCGGTCGTGTGTCCGCCAAGTTGATCAGTGACGCGACCCATCAGTCCGTGGTGGTGGATAACGTTGCCGGCGCGGGCGGCGCCATTGGTTCCAAGATCGCCGCACAAGCAAATCCGGACGGATACACCTTGCTGATGGGCTCCACAAGTTCGTTGTCCATCAATCCGCTCTATCAGAAGGTGGGCTACGACCCGGTGAAGGACTTCACGCCGATTGCGTTGGTCGCCTCGGTGCCGCATGTGCTGGTCGTCGATCCGGCACTGCCAGTGAACACCCTTCAGGAGTTCATCGCATATGCCAAGGCGAGGCCCGGCAAGCTGAACTTCGCTTCGTCAGGCCCTGGCACGCCTCATCATGTAGCAGGCGAGATGCTCAACCAGCTCGCAGGGGTCAATCTGGTACACGTTCCTTACAAGGGTACGGCGCCAGCATTGGTGGACGTGATGAGCGGTCAAGTGTCGGTGATGTCCGTCGAGATCCTGGCCGCAGCTCCCCAAGTGCTGGCGGGGAAGGTGCGAGCTATTGGCATCGCCGCCGACCAACGCAGTCCACTACTACCTAACGTACCAACGACGGGCGAAGCGGGCCTGAAGGGATTCGAGGTGACTTCGTGGTACGGCGTTGTGGCGCCGGCTGGCATTCCGGCGACTGTGGCTAAAAGGCTGTCGGCAGCAGTGTCGCAAGGCCTGACGTCCCCGGAGGCAGTCGAAAAGCTGAAGACGCTTGGGGCCAGGCCAGTGGGTGGTACGCCAGACCAGTTCCATACATTCCTGCAAAGTGAAAATCAGAAGTGGGGCAAGGTCATGACCGCTTCCAACATTTCGAACAAGTAGACCTTTTGCTGCAGGCGCCCGCGTACCTGCTGCGCGGGCTGCAGCGAGTCCGCCAACATCCCGTGTTGCCGCTTGACTCCTAAACCCCAGTACCTATTCTCATAATTATACTGGTCGACTAGTTCTCCAGATGGTGCAAAAAGCTCAAACAAGCTACTCAGAGCGCAGCTCAAAAACCGAGGATGACAGATGACTCTCGACATTTTTTCGCCCGAACATTACGCCGCCACCCGCCTGCCGCTGCATGAAGGTTCGCCCCTGCCGGGCTGGTGCTATACGTCGCCCGAGTGGTATCAGCGGGAAGTTGACACGATGTTCCGCAAGGATTGGCTTTGCGTAGGTCGTGTGGAGCAGGTGGCCGAGCCGGGCAGCTACTTCTCCATTGAAGTCCTGGATCATCCGCTGATCGTCGTGCGCGACGAAAACAACGAAGTCCGTGTCCATTCGGCACTGTGCCGGCACCGGGGCGCCATCATCACCGAGAGCGCAGGCAAGTGTCGCGCCTTCACGTGTCCGTACCACAGCTGGACCTACGCTCCGAGCGGCAAACTGCTTGGCACGCCAGGTACTCCGCCGCCGATGGCTGGCGTCGCCGGCTTCAAGGCATCGGAGCACGGTCTGCGGTCGATCCGCAGCGGCATCTGGGCCGGCTTCATCTTCATTACGTTCAATGCGGACGCCGAGCCGCTGATGACCTGGCTGGGTGATTTGCCGGCATACATGGCCAGCCACAAGCTCGATGAAATGCAATGGACGCACCGCGACGAGTATGTCGTCGACTGCAACTGGAAGGTGTGGCTCGAAAACGCCTTCGAGAACTACCACGTCCCGACCATTCACCGGAAGCACGTCGATCCCAAGAATCCGCAGAACTGGCAGTTCGAGAAGACCCAAGGTCCGTGGGAAGCGATGTACAGCAGGCGAAGCATCGTTGCTTACTCCGGGCTGCCTGAGGTCCCGGGGATTGATGCGGACAAGGCGAACTGCCTCTTTCACATCTGGGTGCAGCCGACTCTGCAGATCATCGTGACTTCGTCCTACATGAAGTTCCGACAGTACTTCCCCGAGGGTCCGGAGAAACTCCGGCTGTACGAAAACTGGACATTCCCCCGCAGTACCGTGGAGCGCGCCGATTTCGACGAGATCGTCGGGCCGGCGTACTACGAGAAATACTCACAGGTCGTCATCGAGGACCTGAGCATCAATCCTAACGTGCAGAAGGCAATGCGTACCGGCGCCTACGAACCTGGCCGCTTCTCGCTCGAAGAATACATCGTGCACCGCATTGCCAACCACGTTCTCGATCGCGTCGTTGGGCCCGACTCCGAATCCTCGCGCCAGAACCGTGAAGGTCCTGCATTGAAGGCTGCTTGAGCAACGCATCTCGCCCAACTCTCGGAGAAATATCTATGTCGTCCACCGCAATGAGCCGCCAATATTCGGAGGCGGATCCGCTTCACGTCCACATCGAGAACTCGCGCACGATGATGCCGGTGTTCACCGTGCGACCCGACCAATACGAGGCGGCACTGTCGCGTCATCCGGACGTCGCGAAGCGCATCCGCACGACGTGGGGCAGTGATCAGGACATCTATCAGGATGCGATGCAGACCGCCGATGCGATGATCACTTATCGGTTTCCGTACAAATCGCTGGGCAGCGACGCCAGGCGATTGAAACTGCTGCAGATCCTGGGCGCTGGCGTGGACTACCTGCTGCCACTGGACTGGGTGCCGATGGGCATTCAAGTGCTGACTAACAGTGGTGCTCACCTTCCCAAAGCCGCGCAGTCCGGCCTGATGGCGCTCCTGATGGTCAATGCGCGGATGCCGGCGCTCATGTGGAACCACCGTCGGCATGCCTGGGACCGTCAGTTCACGTCCGCCCTGAATGGCAAGACGGTGCTGATCGTGGGCGTGGGTTCAATTGGTGGGGGCATCGCAGAGCTCGCCAGGCAGTTCGGTATGCATGTCATCGGCATCCGCCGCAGCGGTGCGGCCCACCCTCATGTCGACAGCATGCATAAGCCGGAGGAGCTCCATACACTTCTGCCGCAGGCCGACTTCGTGCTCCTGAACACGGCTCTTACGGATGAAACGCGTTTCCTGATCGGTGCCGACGAAATCGAACGCATGCGTACCGGCGCTGGCCTGATCAACATGTCTCGCGGGGGCCTGATTGACCCGGCTGCGCTGGATGTGGCGCTACGGGCCGGAAAGCTTAGTGGCGCCATGATTGACGTAACCTATCCAGAGCCGCCGCCCGCCAATTGGCGTTACTGGGAAACGCCCAACCTGGTGATCACTCCCCATGTGCTGTCCGATGACATCGAGCACTACATTCCCCATACGCTGGATCTGTTCTTCAGCAATATTCGGCGCCACTTCAATGGCGAGCCGCTGACCAACCTGGTCGATGTGTCGCGCAGCTACTGATAGGAGTCAATATCATGAGTCAGGCTACCGACGAGCTTCGCCTGGTCAAGGTCGCGGCGAAGCACGAGGTCGCGACCGACATTGTGCAGTTCGACCTGTGTGCTGCGGACGGTCGGCCCCTGCCGCCGTTTGCCGCCGGCGCGCACATCGATGTGCATACGCCGTCTGGCCTCGTGAGACAGTATTCCCTGTGCGGATTGCCAGGCAATACCGAGCGGTACAAGATCGCAGTCAAGCATGAGCGGGGCGGTCGTGGCGGTTCCGCTAGCTTGCACGGCAATGTCGAGGTGGGCAGTGCGTTGGGCATTTCTGCACCACGCAATCATTTCCCGCTTGCCGACGATGCGGCGCACACGATATTCGTGGCGGGCGGCATCGGCATCACGCCCATCCTCGCGATGATCTCGAGCTTGGAGCTGGCCGGAAAGTCCTGGGAACTGCACTACTGTGCGCGATCGGAAAGGCATGCTGCGTACCATGCAGAACTGATGGAGCGCCATCCGGACAGCGTCACCGAGTACTTCAGCGAGACACCCACCTTTCCGGTACAGGAGGTCGTCAGCAAGATGGCGGCATCGCAGGCGAACGTACATATGTATTGCTGTGGTCCGGCCGGACTGATGCATGCCGTAGAAGCCGCGACGCCTGAGACCATCGCGTCGCGTGTGCATTTCGAATGGTTCGCCGCGCCGCAAGGCGCGGGCACGCCCAATGAACCATTTGAGATCCAACTCGCGTCGAACGGGAAGGTGTTTCCCGTATCCGCGGAGGAGACGGCGCTGGAGGTGCTACGCGCCCATGGCATCGACATCCCGAGCAGTTGTGAGGAGGGGGTATGTGGCACCTGCGAAGTTCGCGTGCTGTCAGGATGCATTGAGCATCGCGACGTGCTCCTCAGTGAGGCAGAACGCCAAAGCAACAAATGCATGATGACTTGCGTGTCCCGCGGCCAGCGCGAGCGCATTGTCCTCGACCTTTAGACCGGCCGACTGGAGAAATGATGGAATCCACCACACCAAACGAGTACATTCCCTCGCTGCGCCGCGTCGGTCATACGGTCTATGTAGGTATGCAACTGCCCGTCTCCGCAAGCGGCGAGATCGACATTGCCGAACAGACCGACCAGGTCTTCCGCAGTCTTGTTGCGCGCCTCGAAGAGGCGGGCGGCAGCATGGCGGACCTTACCAAGCTCCATACGTACTACTTGTTTGAGGGAGATGGGGCAGCCATTACTGAGTATTGGGAGCGTATGACGGCAGTGCGCCTGCGGCATCTCGTCAATCCCGGGCCGGCGGCTACTGCGCTGCGTGTCCAAGGGGTAGGGCGAGAACAAGCACTGATCGCAGTCGACGGCATTGCAGAACTCAGCCGCGACAAGGAGCGCATCATGCCTGAGCATGCGTGGGACTGGAGTATTCCGACGCCGTTCTCACAGGGCTGGCGCGTGGGCGAAAAGGTGTACGTCGGCGGTCAGATATCGGCGGACCGGCAGGGCCGTACGATCGCCCCGGGCAGTGTGGTCGAGCAAACGAAGAACACGCTCGAATACATCGAGCATGTTTTGCGCGACGCGCAGACGACCTGGTCCAATGTGTGCGCATTGAAAATTGCGTACAAGCATGGGGCTGACCCCGAGGCATCCCGGCAGCTCGGCGAGCAGATACTTGCGGAAGTCGTGCGTCGCCTCCCGGCACATAAGCCCGCTATCACGATCATCGGTGTCGACCTGCTATACGAAGGTCTGCTGCTTGAGATTGACGCGGTTGCGTCCAAGGACATCGGTCTGCCGATCTGGCCAGAGATCGAATCTTCGCCGCAGACGACTACCCGGACCTCCTCACCCGGATGGCTCAGCGGTGGCGAGTTGCACGTTGGCGCTCAGGCAAATCCGGATGCCATTGATCTGGAGACGCAGCTCGAGGGGGCGCTGTCACAGGTCGCGGCAGTGCTGCGAGCGGCAGGTGGTTCCGTTACGGATCTTGTCAAGCTCAACGTGTTCCTGTTGCCGGGCGAATCTGCCGACGCGGTCCAGCAGATGCTCAAGCAATTCCTTGCGCCGGGCCGTACCGTAGTCAGCATCGTCCAGGTCGGCGGCTTCCTGCTTGACGGCCAGCGTGTGCAGGTTGATGGTGTGGCCTTACTGGAGGAGGGGGCATGATCGATGCTGTCAGCCTTACCCAGGAACTGGTTAGGATTCCGTCAGTCAATCCGCCTGGCGACGAAGAGCGCTGCGCACGCTATCTTGCAGGGTTGCTGGCCGACGCCGGCTTTAGTGTGGAACTGGATGTCTTCGGTCCGCAACGATTCAACCTGGTAGCAGCGCTGCACGGCAAAGGCGACGGCAAGCCGCTCGGGTTCACCGGGCACCTCGACACCGTGCCCCTCGGTGCGGCGCGGTGGGCGCGCGACCCCTTTAGCGCCGAGATCATTGATGGCAAGCTGTTCGGCCTCGGCAGCAGCGACATGAAGGCTGGCATTGCCGCGTTCGTCGTTGCGTGCTGGCAGGCGCGCGAAGCGCTTCGCGAAGGTAACGGTGTGCGCCTGCTACTGACCGGCGGGGAAGAAACTGGATGTGATGGTGCGCGTGCGCTCGCCGCCAATGGAAAGGCTGGGCAGCCGCTCTCTCTCCTCATCGTTGGCGAGCCTACGGCCAACTACCCGTGCATCGGACACAAAGGCGCCCTTTGGCTTGAGGGCGTTGCGCTCGGAAAGACCGCACACGGTTCGATGCCAGAAAAGGGCGAAAATGCGATCTACAAGGCCACGCGAGCCATCGAGACATTGCGCGAGATGCGGTTGGAAGACCATCATCCGCTCATGGGCCGGGCAACGCTGAACGTTGGCACGTTCCACGCCGGCCTTAACATCAACTCCGTTCCGGACCGGGCGACGTTCACCGTCGACCTGCGGACTGTACCCGGTATGGAGCACGATTGCCTGTGCAGAAAACTCAGAAGCCTGTTGGGTAACGGCATAGCGGTTGATCCGCTTGTCGACGTGCCACCCCTGCATTCTGAAGCCGGGGATCCGGCCATTGCTGCAGTGTTCGGCATCTGCGCGCAGTATCACGATGCACCGCTATTGCCGCGTACCGTTCCTTTCTTCACAGATGGCAGCACGCTACGTCCACTTACAGGTGACCCTCCGACCGTAATTCTTGGGCCAGGCGAGCCGGCAATGGCGCATCAAACCGACGAGTACTGTCATACCGCTCGCATCTACCAAGCGGTCGGCATCTACCAATCAATCATCGAGGCCCGGTGCTGAACACTGGATAGCAGTATGGCCAGCGGACCGCTCACGCCCTGGTCGTGCCGGCTTCTGGCCGAGTCCCGCAATGACAACCAATTTCTGGAGAGTGAGATATGAGCAGGCGGAACCTTGGATTTATGGGCCTCGGTAGCGGACGCGAGCCGGCGCGCTGGCGACAGAGCCCTTGCAGATTGAGCAGATGAATCAGAGATTTGGCCTCGTGCGTCGGTGGCTTCATATGAACCTTGGTCCGCGTCGCAGGGTTGACAGCAGCGATTCGCGCGCCGGTGCGCTCAATGCGCACTTCCTTGGTCGGCGCGCAGAACCGGTCCACGAGTGTCCCTGCTCAAGCGACGGACAGCCTGAGGGGGCTGCCCAATGGTACGCACGAATGCGCGCCTCATTCGCTCCCGGTCAGAAAAACCCACTTCGTGCGCAATCACGTCCAGCGAGACATGCGGATCGCGCTTACCTTGCTAACTTCGTTATTCGCGTTCGGCGGGTTCCTGATGGTCTACACGTATGCGGGCGTGGTGCTGGAGCCCGTGACGCGCGGCGACGAACGCATTCTCGCGGGGATGTTCCTGTTGTGGGGCGTCGCCGCGACGGTCGGGAACCTGCTGTCCGGCCGCCTCGTGGACCGGTTCGAGAGCCGCAACATTATCAATGCGATGCAATGGGTCGCCATCATCAATTTCTGTGCGCTGCCGTGGACCGATGCGCATGCGTCCAGCGCTGTCATCGCGCTGGCCATCTGGGGGATATGCGGATGGGGGCTCATCGTTCCGCAACAGCACCGACTCGTGCAACTGTCGCCGCATGTGGCGCCGCTGCTGCTCGCCCTGAACAATACGGCCCTACATCGGACTTGCCTGCTCGGGCGTGCTTGGCGGTGTAGTGCTCCTGTCGACAGGCGGGCAGTATCTGAGTCTCATCGCGGCCGCGTTGATCGCGATGGCTTTCGTTCTCGTCGCGGCCGCACATCGTTGCATGGAGCGGCCGCGTATGCAGCATCGCGCGACGGCCAGCCGCGAGACCGCGCCTGTCTGATTCGTCGACGCCGCCTCGCTCTCAAGCGCCGTTACAACCAACGCTTATGGCGCGCGTTGGCGGTTCGCGCTCACGCCCAGCGGGCCCTGCTGTTCGACGTGGACAATGCCATTTAGAACCTGAACCAAACAGGTGCGGACGACCGGGCGCGGCTGACGTTGATTCGCTGCCACCACAACCTGCTGAGGCAGTGGGGCGAAACCTGAACGCAAGCCTCGGTCGGTCAGCGAGTCGAGTTTGCGCCCCCCCGAGATGTGAACGAGGCCTCACCGGTGCCTGACCCGGCCGCGCCGTGCGACCCCGGCCCGTAGCAACGCTCACAGCGACTTCAGATACTCGGCCAGGTCGGCAATATCCTGGCTGCTCAGCCCCAGTCCCTGCTTCGTGTTGTAGGTCTTCACGACATCCGACAAAGTCGCCGCAGACCCATCATGAAAATAGGGGGCGTGTTGCCACACGCCCTTTAGTGGCGTGGTCCGGTATTGCTTGGTCGCGGAGCGTGAGGCGTAGCTTGGGGTTTCCGGCTCGGCCATAGAGTCGGCAGGCGGATGCAGGACCGAGTTGGCATCTGTAAATGCCGGGCCACTATGGCACGTGGCGCATCGGCCCGCCCCTTCGAAAACAATCTTACCTCGCAATGCCGCCGCGGAGTCGAAACTGCCAGCCGGCGCCGGTGGAGCGCCCAGGGATAGCTGGTACGCTTGCAGGGCCGGAAGCTTACTGGTAACGAGATCTTCCGATCCATGCGTGATGGAAAGATTCAGCCGTGGCTCGGATACGGAGCCAAGGCCGCCCATTTCGGCCACGGCGACATAACGGTTCCAGTACATGAGGTCTTCGCCATCGCCGGTATAGGTAATGCGATGAATGCCGTCCAGCCCGAAGGCGGGAGGTATCACGACCGGCTTGCTGAGGCCGTCGACATTGTTCCGGGGGTCGAACTTGCCTGCGCCCCAGGCATTGAGGACCGTCTTCATGGCGTCGTCAACGGCGGGCGACAGCGCGATGATGGCGCCGGGATTCAGATCGCGATTGGGCCATCCGTCCAGTCGCTTGCCGATGCCCGGTGCGAACGAGTTGTCCACCGTCGAATGGCATAGCGCGCAGGTAATGCCGACCCGAGTGAGCTTGTCCACCCCATTGACCGTCTCGACGGTCCCCTTGATGCCGACGACCGCGTTCAGTTTCAGCAGCGCCACCGTCGTGGCCGGACTATTGAGGTCGATCGTGCCATTGCGGATTCCATTCACGACCGCCTCGGGCAAGGCCTCGGCGTCCACCTTAAGCCCGACTGACATTGCGGTCACGGGATCCACCGCGCTGGCGATAACCTCGTGCATCTTCAGGTTATCGGTCCACTGCACTTCGTCCCCGAAGGTATCGAAGCGGAAGATCTGCTTGCCCTGCTCGACGAGGGCATTCTGGGCCGCTGCCGTGCCGGCTGCGTCAGCTCCTCCCCCTCCAGAGCCGCCGCCGCATGCCGTGACTGCCGCCACCACGATCGCCGTTGTTATTGCATTCACCAGACCGCGTCGAGGCATCCCCTCCATCGCCGGATGCCGCAGCGGCACAGGCTGCATTTGCGTTTCAGGCATCAGCGCGGAGGGTTGCTTCTTCATGATCGACGTCCTTGTCAGGATGAGATGGGGCAATTGACATGGAGGCAACCGACATGTCTCCGACGGCAGTCGCTCGAAAGTATCCGTTGCATATGTCTTTAGACGCTGGCGGACGCGCAAAGGTGACACGAGGCCCGAGCCACATTGCGATTGGATGTGACGGGTGCGTTCGCCTATGATTGCTGACGTGTGGTTCGACCCGAGGCCCGGGATCGCAGCCGGCTACCGTCCGTGCCCCAGTCCTCTGTCACCTTTTCGCAGATGCGCGCGTCTAATGATCAGGAACGGGAGCGACATCTCCAATATGGACACAAACCGGAATGCCAGACCGCCCATGCCGTCTGCCGTCGATACCCACACGGATGCTGACTTGGTCGCCAGCGCCCGTGCCGGCGCCGCGTCCGCTTTCGAGGTCATCATGCGGCGTAACAACCGCCTGTTGTTCCGGACTGCGCGGGGCTTGGTCCCGGACGATGCCGAAGCCCAGGATGTGGTGCAGGAAACCTACTTGCGCGCCTTTACCAACCTGGATTCGTTTCGCTGCGAGGCGGCGCTGAGCACCTGGCTGGCGCGCATTGCCATCAATGTCGCCCTGACAGCGCAGCGCAAGCGAGGCCGGCTCGTCCAGTTGCAAGTCCGGGCTGAGGAAGAAGACCTTCCCGGCGAACCTTCGCAGGAGAACGTGATGTCCTTCCGCACTTCTGAAGACGAATCACCTGAAGCCATGGCCGAACGCGGTCAGGTGCGGGAGTTCTTGCAGGCTGCGGTCGAAAAGTTGCCGGCTATCTACCGGTGCGTTTTCATTCTTCGGGCCGTCGAAGACATGAGCGTAGAGGAAACGGCTTATTGCCTTGGCGTAAGCGGTGACGTGGTCAAGACGCGCTTCCTCCGGGCCCGCACAATGCTGCGCGAATCCTTGGCTGAAGAGGTAAAGCCTTATCTGAAAAGCACATTCAGCTTTGCGGGTCCACGCTGCGACGCGGTGGTCAATCACGTGCTCGCCGCCCTTCGCGTGCGCGGGCTGCTCCGTCCGCATTGACGACCATTCACCGCGAGAAGTTTCACGGTGGTCTGTCCACATATTTGACGAAAAGGAAAATCATGAAAATCGCGAACCTCCTACTATCCAGCGCTTTCCTCTTCGCGGGGCAGGTAGCAGTGGCCCAAGACGCCGCCCCCAACGACGCCCAGATTGCCTCCATTGTGGTAACTGCGAATCAGGTCGATATCGATGCAGGCAAGCTCGCCCAATCCAAGGGCTCCAACAAGGACGTCAAGGCATTCGGCAAACAGATGGTTACAGACCATACCGGTGTCAACAAATCGGCCAGCGCCCTTGTCAAGAAACTGAAAGTGACGCCCGAGGACAACCCGACCAGTCAAAGCCTCAAATCGGGCGGTGAGAAAAATGTCCAGAAACTGAAAGGCCTCAAGGGAGCGGAGTTCGATAGCGCCTACATCGACAACGAGGTCAAGTATCATCAGGCCGTACTCGATGCCATGGATAAAACGTTGATTCCCAGCGCCAAGAACGAAGAGCTGAAGGCACTGCTGGTCAAGGTGCGGCCGGCCTTTTCCGCACACCTGGAGCATGCCAAGCAGATCCAGACAGCCCTTGCCCAGCAGTAACTGTGCCTACCGACCATGCGTAATCGATCGGCTACGTTGCTTTTGACGATGGGATTGCTGTTCGCCGGCCAGGTGGGGAGCGCAAACGCCGGGCCGGCGTCCCATACGGTAACGATGGACAGCATACGGTTTGATCCGCAGGAACTGACCGTCAAGGCGGGCGATACGGTCGTGTGGATCAACAAGGACCCCTTCCCACACACTGTGACGGCACAAGCCGGTGACTTCGACTCAAAGACAATCGCGACCGGGAAGTCATGGAAATATCGGGCCACCAAGGCCGGGGTCTTTCCCTATGTGTGTACCCTGCATCCAACGATGAAGGGGACGCTGCGGGTTGAGTAGACCGGGGTGCCGCGAGCCGCCGTGGGCCTGCTGATTTCGTAGCAAGCAGGCAGCGCGTCGCCAATCGGCGCGGAGGCCTCCGCTGCGGACGCACGGAGCGCGATAACGGGTCTTACCGCGATTCGTCAGAACGCAGTTGTCCCGCGCGCCACCCACGTTTCGCCCCTCCGGATCTCTGCTCGGCCTGACGGAATATTGTCGAGAGACCGCTCCTGCCGCAACGGCTTAAATCCTCCCCGGTTAGCATCTGTTTCTGTATTGCAGGTCGCGGACGTTGCGATGTTGCTGCTTCAAGTTGTCAAGTCATTGCGGGCTGTTCGGTTGTCGCATGGCAGATTCGAGTGATCGCGCTTGGCTCGCCAGCGATGCGTCGCAAGACGATGGAGAGAGAGACTGACCTCTATTAGGTAGGCACTGGTGCGGTTATACTCCGCGCTTTACAACTAACGGGTAATCGACATGGTCGCAGCAACTAAAACAACGACTCAGGTAAGTGCAGTTACCAAGAGGAAGCCTGCCGCAAAGAAGGTGGCCGTGCCAACAAAGAAGGCGAGCGTACTCGCACGTGAGGCTCAGGCAGCGAAGAAGCGCTTGCTGAAGCTGCGCGCCGACACGAAGAAGGCCATCGAGGCGGCAAAGCGCGAGGTTGCGCAGGCGGTGGAAGCCGCAAAGTTCGCGGTCCGCTTTGAAAAGCAAGCCGCGAAGGACAAGCTCGCAGCGAAGAAGGCCAAGGCTGCAGGTACCAGGAAGGCAACGGGCAACAAAGCGGCTACCACGAAAGCGGCGACGAAGAAGACCGCGCCCATTAGTAAGGCGGCGGCGAAAGCTGCCCCGAAGACGGCCGCAGTGAAATCCGTGCCGAAGAAACGTGTTTCGGCAAAGAAAGCAGCGCCGACTGTAGCGACAGCTGAAGCGTCGGCGTAATCCTTGCCTCGGCTGGCGTGGATTGTCTTCGCCAGCCGGCCGAATGATGGCAATAGTGCACCGCTGGTGCCCAAAACGGATAGACCGGGAAGGCCAGGGTCCCAGAGGCTTGGCGCTGACGGCTTTTCCCCTTCCAGCTTATCGGGCCTCTAGCTCATGCCTGGTTAGAGCAGCGGACTACTCCGTTGGTGCCGTGTTCGACTCACGGGAGGCCCACCATTCCCGCCAGGCTTACAAAACTCTGTCCTTCATGTCGCGTTCGTCGCCGGACGGCAACGTTAGCCTCTCTTGATTTTACGTTTGTCTACTGCCTGCCGCTGACTGGTTCTGGCACCCACGTGTCATGCCGCTCGTCGCGCGCCATGGCATCTTACAGCGGAGCTTCATGCTGCCAAGCGTACCCGTTTCTGCGTGCCAGGATTTAGGGGCGGACGATGGTCATTCATGGGTGAGGATCTCTTTTCTTGGCGCCCCACTTGCCGCCTATAGCCAGTCATTCGTTAATTCAGGCATTCGTTGACCTGAAAGAATTATTAGCTTCTCTCTGAGGAGTGGAGAACGAATACCTTGCGGGCCGACTTTAGAATGCGTATAAGTCAAAGGTGACTGGAAAATTGGAGGCAACGATGGCGACGTATCAAGAACTGATGGCGCGGAAGCAAGCGTTGGAAGTACAGATCGAAGAGGCCCGCGCGAACGAAGTCGCGAGCGTCATCGAGCAGATTCGCGGCCTGATGACTCAGTATGGTCTGTCTCCGGAAGACATCGCGCCGCGCCGCCGTCGGGGCCGCCCCGCCGGTGCCGCATCCGCCCCCGTGGAAAAGGAGCCGCTGCCACCAAAGTATCTGGATCCCAAGACCGGAAAAACGTGGTCGGGACGCGGCCGCGCGCCGGCTTGGCTGGGCAAGCGGCCCGAGCGCTTCCTCATTCCGCAGGAATAACCGGTCGCCCAGCGTCTTTCGAGGATGCCGGCGACCCGATCGAGGTGCAGGCGCGGTAATTTTCACGAGCCCACATGAGGCATGCGTGGCGTCGACTGAAATTGCTGATCGCGGGGCGACCGCCACGCGGACGGTCAACGTTGTCTCGATACGGTGGCGCAAAAAAAGGCTCTCAACCGGTGGAAGAGAGCCTTTGAACGTCCAAGAAGAAATCGGGTAACCACGATGAGTTGCCCATGTTCAGTATCCGCCAAGGCACCTGGGCGCGCAATCAGCCCGCCACCTACGACGGGGCGCGGCGGATCCCAAAAAAATGAGCCCGCTCTTGCTGCCGGCCGCCTCAACCGTCCCGGTAAGGTCTGCCAATGCAGGGTATGGTGAAGTAAGCACCACTTAATACAGACATCGGCGCGGATATCCAACGGCCATGTCGCGCTGCAGATGCTCAGTCATTTCGACATGCCGCTGACGCCGCGCTTTCTCGCGGTAGCGCCGATCAGCCACGTCACCGGCACCAATTTCGTGCCGACACTGCTGCGCGGCGGCACAGTCCACCTGATGGCGCGCTTCGATCCGGAGGAGATGGCCGCCACCATCGCACGCGAACGCATCAACGCGACGATGATGGTGCCGACCATGGTCTCTGGGCTGCTGGACCATCCTCGCTTGGATGCCTTTGACCTGTCTTCGCTGGAAACGCTGCTGTACGCTGGCGCGCCAATGTCGCGCCAGCGCCTGATCGAAGGTATCGAGCACGTGGGACCGGTGTTCTGCCAGCTATATGGCCAGTCCGAATGCTCGCCGATCACCGCGCTGCGCAAGGTAGACCATGACCTTTCGCAGCCTGCGCTGATGGATGCCTGCGGCTTCCCGCTGGCCGGCTGCGAGGTCCGCCTGCTCGACGAGAACAACCGCGAAGTGGCGCCCGGCCAGCCCGGCGAGATCTGCGTGCGCAGCCCCGCCGCGATGCGCGGCTACTGGCGCCAGCCGGAACTGACTGAGCAGGCCTTTGCCGGCGGCTGGCTCCATACCGGCAACATTGCCGTCGCCGATGCGTGCGGGCGGCTGTATATCGTCGACCGCAAGAAGGACATGATCGTCAGCGGCGGCTTCAACGTGTATCCGCGTGAAGTCGAGGATGCGCTGGCCACGCATCCGGCCGTCAGCATGGGCGCCGTGATCGGCATGCCCGATCCCAAGTGGGGCGAGGCGGTGACCGCCTTCGTGGTGTTGCGCGCGGGCAAGTCAGCCACGCCGGAGGAACTGATCCACCACGTCAAAGCGCTCAAGGGCAGCGTCAACACGCCCAAGCGCGTGGAGATCGTCAATGCCCTGCCGCTGACCGCGCTGGGCAAGCTCGACAAGAAAGCCCTGCGCGCCCGCCACTGGAGCGACCAGGGCCGCAATGTCGCCTGATCCAGCATTCCCTTTTTCGCTTCCGTCCGCATCGATATGAACGCTACTACTGCCTACGGCCAACGCCTGCCGCAGTCGATCGCCCGGCGCCTGGCGGCGTCGGCCTGTTATCAGCGCAGGTGCTGGGCTGCGACCTGGCGTACATGGGCACCAAGTTCATCGCCACGCGCGAAAGCATGGTCGTCGACGGCTACAAGGACATGCTGATCGGCAGCGAACTGGACGATGTGCTGCTGTCGCGCGCTTTTACAGGACTGGAGACCAACACGTTGCGCCCCTCGATTGTGGCCAGCGGGCTCGACCCGGCCAACCTGCCGACTGACATGACCGAGGAGCGCGTCAATGCGCTGTACGGCAGCCGGGGCGCGGCGGACATCAAGCGCTGGCGCGATATCTGGAGCGCGGGGCACTCGGTGTCCGGCGTCGGCCAGATCGAATCGGTGGGTGAGTTGGTGGCGCGCACGCAGCAGGAATTCCACGCGGCACGTGAGGCGGCGTACCAGGCGTTGGTGCCGGCGGCTTGCGGCTGACGCGATTTGCGAGGCGGGCGCGGCGATGTGTCGCGCCGCGCCTTCAACCCTTTTGATGGTAGCGCACGGCGTCAACAACAGCCGAATTTCAACGGAAGGACTGACGGCGGCGTGCGCGAGGTAAAAGCACACTCACAGATCCGATCGATGTTGGCCGGGGACGCGGCTTACTTCGTCGGTTATCGGCGCTGGACGTTCTGTAGTCGTTGTGTCGTCCCGGTCCTCAAGCACTGCAATATCCCAGCAGGATATGAATAGGGCAGCGATGAGGGGGCCAATCACAAAGCCATTGATGCCAAAGACGGACATTCCGCCCACCGTCGAAATCAGCACGACCCAGTCTGGTAACTTCGTGTCCTTGCCAACGAGGATCGGGCGCACTACGTTATCCACTACGCCGATTACCAAGGTGCCGAAGATAAGCAGCACAATCCCCTTCCAGAAGGGGCCTGCCAGCAGAAAATAGACGGCGACTGGCCCCCACACGAGCGCAGCACCGATGGCGGGCAAAAGCGAGAGGAACGCCATCAGCGTGCCCCAAAGCAAAACCCCATTGATTCCTAGCATCATGAACGCCACGCCCCCGAGGAACCCTTGGGCGGCGGCCACCGCGACGTTACCTTTGACCGTGGCGCGGATCACGGTGGTGAACCGGCTGAGCAACCTGCGAGCGTGCGCATCATCAAGTGGTACCGCCACGCGAATGCGGCGAGAGAGTATGGTGCCGTCGCGCAGCAGAAAAAAGACCAGATACAGCATGATGCCGAAGCCGATGGCAAACTGAAGCGTGTTCTGGCCAATCGTAACCGCCTGTGTCGCCATGAACTGGCTGATTCGGGCTGCGCCTTCGGTTAGTTTCGCCTGCAATCCCGCCACGTCTGCTAACCCGACCTGGTCGAGCCAGTTCTGCACCGAGTGTGGGAGAGCCCGCACAGCCGTCCGGAAATACAGAGCGAAATCCCATTGGCCGGTCTTGATCTGGTTGTAGGCGAACGCAGCTTCCTGTGCGAGCGCGGCAGCCATCAAACCGACCGGAAGAATGACCATCAGAACGCAGAACAAGAGGGTCGTCAGCGCCGCAAGATTCGGCCGGTTGCCGAACCTGACCGTCAACTTGCGCTGCAGCGGCTGGAAGATGACCGCAAGAATCGTACCCCAAAAAATCGCACTGAAGAAAGGAAGCAGGATCCAGACGAACGCAACCGAGACCGTGAACAGCAGAATGTAGAAGCCTTTCAAGTTACGCATATTGTTGTCCATTGTGTCGGGGGCAAGCCGGTGTTTGCTCTGTCAGGAGTACGATGTGCGGGCAGCGCCGAGGCTCGGCGTGCTCACTCCTAGCGGTTGTGTAAATGGACCCAGCAGCACGGCGTTGGCCGGGAAATATGCAACACAGAAGGGGCCGCCAGGATCTCTACCTGATCAATCTGCTACTTTATATATGGTCTACCGGTTGGGCCGGGCACTCTGCAAGTTCTTGTATTAGTCGCGGGAGCCGCAAGGAGAAAAACACCCCGTCGGCCTTCTTGTGCCGGCGGGGTGAAACGCGCGGCGTTCCGGGGAGGAAGATCAATTGCGCCGCGCGTTTTCAGCCTAAGTGCTTCGCATCACGCACTCTCTGGTGTTATGTGCGGGACCGCACAGAGTCTTTTCTGCTGGCGTGAAATGGAGCAGCGCAAAGTCGTTAGCCGCATGTTGCCGAAGCGCACGGGTGCGGCTCGCGCTGCGACTTGCCAGTCCTCGACCCGCGGACGGCGGCGAGACCACCATCCAGGTGCTTGAAGGGGATTTGGCGTAAAGGGCAATCCAAGAGCTATATGCGGGCCCATGAACGGCTCGGGCCGCCAGGCTCGGCCGAGTACCCATGCCGCTAAACGCTGCGAAATTCACGCCGACAAGCTTTACAGCTTGTGCCCGGCATCAGGAGGGCGCGAGGCCATGTGCCGCGGCGAGGTCGTTGTAGAACTCGTGGCCCTCGCTCATCAACGCCGCAACCACCGGATGCCGGCAGTAGGCCGGTCGTCAGGCTTGCAGCGGCTCTCAGCGTCCATCGCTTACAGTTAACCGATCTGGCGCAGCGCCTCGGTGTTGACCTCGTTTTTTGAGCTTGGCTTTCGTGCAGACTATTTGTGCCTGACGGACGTGGACAAGCTGTCGATAACTGCCCTGGCCGACGATAGTGCAAGGTCGATGGCAGCGTGGGGTGTGGGCGCATGATGCGGCAGAAGCGCCGGCACCAGCCTTAGTGAGCCACTGCCCGCGCTGACCTGAGTAACGGTCGCTGTTGCGAGGAAGGTTGGCTGTGCCGCGCCGGGGTCGAGGGCATCTTCGGATGAGCGGCGTACAATTGCCGACACCTTGAAGCCCTTATAGATCGAGTTATTCTGAGACATGTTGGTCTCCTTTCAGCAATCAGCATACGCTGTTCGCTGCACGGCGTCCGATTTTCAATAGCGTTGGGACGCGACACGCAGGTGCCATCGTCTGCGAGCGCAGCCAGCAAGGCATTGGGCGAGTACCTCAGCAAGAGCCTTGCTGCACGAGTGTTGTACTGACAGCATTGCCCGCGCACGCCCCACCAGCGCGATTACGGCCGAGACGGTCGGCTTCGTCAAACTTTACTTTCCGGTCTTCCTGCTGGATGGGGTATTCGGCAAGACGATCGAGCTCTCCGGCATTTCCAAGTCCATCCTTCTTCTTGATGTTCGTCACCTACCGCAGCTTCAGCGTGATCTTGCTCGCGCCGGTCGCCGCGTTCGGCGCCGTGCTGCTGACCGACCCGGCCTTGAAGGAACCCGCGGGCGGCGACCAGCTCGGTGCTCATCCAGGTCGTGGGTCGATGCAAAAGTGACAAAAGAGTCTCTTTCAAATTATTTTCAAAAACGCTTGCAAGGCAGGCATGGAGGCATTAACATTCGCCCCCCGTTCGCAAAGCACCGCGCAACGGAGGTGGGAAAAGACTTGCAACGGAGTTGCAAGGATTAACTCGAGAGAGCGTGCTTTCCAGAATAAAGAATTTCTCGAAAATGGTTGATTAATCGCAGAAAACTCTTTAAGATCTCTCTTCTTCGCTGCTGACAAAGCAGCGACGCGACAAGCAAAGCGAATCGCGACAGGCT
Source organism: Cupriavidus sp. DF5525 (assembly GCF_040149425.2). Lineage (NCBI taxonomy): Bacteria > Pseudomonadati > Pseudomonadota > Betaproteobacteria > Burkholderiales > Burkholderiaceae > Cupriavidus > Cupriavidus sp. DF5525. The sequence continues at coordinate 307,280 of NZ_CP168267.1, forward strand.
CTTTAACAAACAAACACCGATAAGTGTGGGCGCTTGATAACGGATGCGGAAGACTTCGGTCTTTTAGCTTGCAAGTTATAAAGTGCTCGCACAGCAAAACGTGACTGGATCTTCGGATCTGGTCAGTCAGTTTTCTGAGAGTGAGCGACCGCTCGAAAGAGCGAGGGCCCGCGAGGGTCCACACAGAGATTGAACTGAAGAGTTTGATCCTGGCTCAGATTGAACGCTGGCGGCATGCCTTACACATGCAAGTCGAACGGCAGCACGGGCTTCGGCCTGGTGGCGAGTGGCGAACGGGTGAGTAATACATCGGAACGTGCCCTGTAGTGGGGGATAACTAGTCGAAAGATTAGCTAATACCGCATACGACCTGAGGGTGAAAGCGGGGGACCGCAAGGCCTCGCGCTACAGGAGCGGCCGATGTCTGATTAGCTAGTTGGTGGGGTAAGAGCCTACCAAGGCGACGATCAGTAGCTGGTCTGAGAGGACGATCAGCCACACTGGGACTGAGACACGGCCCAGACTCCTACGGGAGGCAGCAGTGGGGAATTTTGGACAATGGGGGCAACCCTGATCCAGCAATGCCGCGTGTGTGAAGAAGGCCTTCGGGTTGTAAAGCACTTTTGTCCGGAAAGAAATGGCCTGGGATAATACCCCGGGTCGATGACGGTACCGGAAGAATAAGCACCGGCTAACTACGTGCCAGCAGCCGCGGTAATACGTAGGGTGCGAGCGTTAATCGGAATTACTGGGCGTAAAGCGTGCGCAGGCGGTTTTGTAAGACAGGCGTGAAATCCCCGAGCTTAACTTGGGAATGGCGCTTGTGACTGCAAGGCTAGAGTATGTCAGAGGGGGGTAGAATTCCACGTGTAGCAGTGAAATGCGTAGAGATGTGGAGGAATACCGATGGCGAAGGCAGCCCCCTGGGACGTCACTGACGCTCATGCACGAAAGCGTGGGGAGCAAACAGGATTAGATACCCTGGTAGTCCACGCCCTAAACGATGTCAACTAGTTGTTGGGGATTCATTTCTTCAGTAACGTAGCTAACGCGTGAAGTTGACCGCCTGGGGAGTACGGTCGCAAGATTAAAACTCAAAGGAATTGACGGGGACCCGCACAAGCGGTGGATGATGTGGATTAATTCGATGCAACGCGAAAAACCTTACCTACCCTTGACATGCCACTAACGAAGCAGAGATGCATTAGGTGCCCGAAAGGGAAAGTGGACACAGGTGCTGCATGGCTGTCGTCAGCTCGTGTCGTGAGATGTTGGGTTAAGTCCCGCAACGAGCGCAACCCTTGTCTTTAGTTGCTACGCAAGAGCACTCTAGAGAGACTGCCGGTGACAAACCGGAGGAAGGTGGGGATGACGTCAAGTCCTCATGGCCCTTATGGGTAGGGCTTCACACGTCATACAATGGTGCGTACAGAGGGTTGCCAACCCGCGAGGGGGAGCCAATCCCAGAAAACGCATCGTAGTCCGGATCGTAGTCTGCAACTCGACTACGTGAAGCTGGAATCGCTAGTAATCGCGGATCAGCATGCCGCGGTGAATACGTTCCCGGGTCTTGTACACACCGCCCGTCACACCATGGGAGTGGGTTTTGCCAGAAGTAGTTAGCCTAACCGCAAGGAGGGCGATTACCACGGCAGGGTTCATGACTGGGGTGAAGTCGTAACAAGGTAGCCGTATCGGAAGGTGCGGCTGGATCACCTCCTTTCAGAGCGTGCATCCGAAGTTGAGCGTTCACACTTATCGGTAGTTTGTGGTTAAGGCCAGGCTGGTTGGCCAAATGGAAGCACTCGGCGAACGAGTGCTTCCATTTGGCATTGCCAAGCGATCTAACGATCGGCTGTTCTTTAACAATATGGGATGTAGTAAAGGTGTCGCGCGAGCGTTGATGAGACGCTGCAGTACCAACGCGATACCGGGTTGTGATTGTATCAACCAAAATGTATTTAAGTGATCGAAAGATGACTTGGAATACGGCACAAATGCGAGAACTCATCCTGTAGCGAGGTCTTCGAGCGATCGAGACACACTCGTTATAGGGTCAAGCGAACAAGTGCATGTGGTGGATGCCTTGGCGATCACAGGCGATGAAGGACGCGGTAGCCTGCGAAAAGCTTCGGGGAGCTGGCAAACAAGCTTTGATCCGGAGATGTCCGAATGGGGAAACCCGGCCCGAATGGGTCATCCCACACTGAATTCATAGGTGTGGGAAGCGAACGCGGCGAACTGAAACATCTAAGTAGCTGCAGGAACAGAAATCAACCGAGATTCCCAGAGTAGTGGCGAACGAAATGGGAACAGCCTTGTACTCTTTAGCAGCATTGTTAGCAGAACGGGATGGAAAGCCCGGCCCTAGCAGGTGATAGCCCTGTATGCGAAAACAGCGTTGTGGAACTAGGTGTACGACAAGTAGGGCGGGACACGTGAAATCCTGTCTGAAGATGGGGGGACCATCCTCCAAGGCTAAATACTCGTGATCGACCGATAGTGAACCAGTACCGTGAGGGAAAGGCGAAAAGAACCCCGGGAGGGGAGTGAAATAGATCCTGAAACCGCATGCATACAAACAGTCGGAGCCTGGCAACGGGTGACGGCGTACCTTTTGTATAATGGGTCAGCGACTTACATTCAGTGGCAAGCTTAACCGATTAGGGAAGGCGTAGCGAAAGCGAGTCCGAACAGGGCGTTGAGTCGCTGGGTGTAGACCCGAAACCAGATGATCTATCCATGGCCAGGTTGAAGGTGCGGTAACACGTACTGGAGGACCGAACCCACTAACGTTGAAAAGTTAGGGGATGAGCTGTGGATAGGGGTGAAAGGCTAAACAAATCTGGAAATAGCTGGTTCTCTCCGAAAACTATTTAGGTAGTGCCTCGTGTCTCACCTTCGGGGGTAGAGCACTGTCATGGTTGGGGGGTCTATTGCTGATTACCCCGCCATAGCAAACTCCGAATACCGAAGAGTGCAATCACGGGAGACAGACATCGGGTGCTAACGTCCGGTGTCAAGAGGGAAACAACCCAGACCGCCAGCTAAGGTCCCCAAGATTGGCTAAGTGGGAAACGAAGTGGGAAGGCTAAAACAGTCAGGAGGTTGGCTTAGAAGCAGCCACCCTTTAAAGAAAGCGTAATAGCTCACTGATCGAGTCGTCCTGCGCGGAAGATGTAACGGGGCTAAGCCAGTCACCGAAGCTGCGGACGCACAGTAATGTGCGTGGTAGGAGAGCGTTCTGTAAGCCTGTGAAGGTGTCTTGTAAAGGATGCTGGAGGTATCAGAAGTGCGAATGCTGACATGAGTAGCGATAAAGGGGGTGAAAGGCCCCCTCGCCGTAAGCCCAAGGTTTCCTACGCAACGTTCATCGGCGTAGGGTGAGTCGGCCCCTAAGGCGAGGCAGAGATGCGTAGCTGATGGGAAGCAGGTTAATATTCCTGCACCGTCGTATGATGCGATGGGGGGACGGATCGCGGAAGGTTGTCCGGGTGTTGGAAGTCCCGGTCCCTGCATTGGAGAAGGCGCTCAGGCAAATCCGGGCGCGGAATTCAAGGATGTGGGGCGAGCGGCCTAGTGCTGCGAAGCAATTGGAAGTGGTTCCAAGAAAAGCCTCTAAGCTTCAGTCATACGAGACCGTACCGCAAACCGACACAGGTGGGCGAGATGAGTATTCTAAGGCGCTTGAGAGAACTCGGGAGAAGGAACTCGGCAAATTGGTACCGTAACTTCGGGATAAGGTACGCCCTGGTAGCTTGACTGGCCTGCGCCAGAAGGGTGACGGGGTTGCAATAAAATGGTGGCTGCGACTGTTTAATAAAAACACAGCACTCTGCAAACACGAAAGTGGACGTATAGGGTGTGACGCCTGCCCGGTGCCGGAAGATTAAATGATGGGGTGCAAGCTCTTGATTGAAGTCCCGGTAAACGGCGGCCGTAACTATAACGGTCCTAAGGTAGCGAAATTCCTTGTCGGGTAAGTTCCGACCTGCACGAATGGCGTAACGATGGCCACACTGTCTCCTCCCGAGACTCAGCGAAGTTGAAGTGTTTGTGATGATGCAATCTCCCCGCGGCTAGACGGAAAGACCCCATGAACCTTTACTGTAGCTTTGCATTGGACTTTGAACCGATCTGTGTAGGATAGGTGGGAGGCTTTGAAGCGTGGACGCTAGTTCACGTGGAGCCGTCCTTGAAATACCACCCTGGTTTGTTTGAGGTTCTAACCTTGGCCCGTGAATCCGGGTCGGGGACAGTGCATGGTAGGCAGTTTGACTGGGGCGGTCTCCTCCCAAAGTGTAACGGAGGAGTTCGAAGGTACGCTTGGTACGGTCGGACATCGTACCTAAAGTGCAATGGCAAAAGCGTGCTTAACTGCGAGACCGACAAGTCGAGCAGGTGCGAAAGCAGGACATAGTGATCCGGTGGTTCTGAATGGAAGGGCCATCGCTCAACGGATAAAAGGTACTCTGGGGATAACAGGCTGATACCGCCCAAGAGTTCATATCGACGGCGGTGTTTGGCACCTCGATGTCGGCTCATCTCATCCTGGGGCTGTAGCCGGTCCCAAGGGTATGGCTGTTCGCCATTTAAAGAGGTACGTGAGCTGGGTTTAAAACGTCGTGAGACAGTTTGGTCCCTATCTGCCGTGGGCGTTGGAATCTTGACGGGGGCTGCTCCTAGTACGAGAGGACCGGAGTGGACGTACCGCTGGTGTACCTGTTGTCTCGCCAGAGGCATCGCAGGGTAGCTATGTACGGAAGAGATAACCGCTGAAAGCATCTAAGCGGGAAACTCGCCTGAAGATGAGGATTCCCTGGAGGCTTGACCTCCTTGAAGGGTCGTTCGAGACCAGGACGTTGATAGGCTGGGTGTGGAAGCGCAGTAATGCGTTAAGCTAACCAGTACTAATTGCCCGTAAGGCTTGATCCTATAACCAGTGTGTTTTACCTGGTATGTGTGATCGCGACTGTGCCGAAACAGTTGACACAAGACGCACAACCCCAACTACATCCCTATTCGCAGCGTTGGCCTCAACCCCAGCGTTGCAACCCCTTATGCCTGGTGACCATAGCGAGTTGGAACCACCCCTTCCCATCCCGAACAGGTCCGTGAAACGACTCCGCGCCGATGATAGTGCGGATTACCCGTGTGAAAGTAGGTCATCGCCAGGCTCTTATACCGCAGAACCCCTCGACAGCTGATGCTGCGAGGGGTTTTGTCTTTGGCGGTTCGGAAGCGTTTGCCGACTTGGAGAATGGCGCAGCACCGCCGCACCCTGCTATTGGCCGGTGCGCAGCGCCAGCTCCATGGCAATCTACAGCGTAAGCGTCCCAATCCACCCAAGATAAGCAGCATCAACAAGCCTTATAAGCGGCATGTCGATGAGGCTTGTGGCGTGGTGGACGGGGCTTGGCGCGATCTGGTCGCACGCGCTGGAGACGTGTTGCGATCAAGGTCAAGGTCTCGTTCAGGGCAGCCTTGGCCCAGCGCAGGCCGAGCAGCAGTGCAGGCAGGACACGTTTAAGGGCGGTGATGGCGTAGGCACGGTTGATCCGATGATCCGAGTCAATGTCATGTTCCTGCGCGGCCGCAAGACAGCACAGGGCGTGCAGGTTATCGCACAGGACTTTGGCTCCGAAGTCCTGCCTGGCGGCCAACTGTGAGAGGCCGGACAGGTGTTCGAGTGCCATGCGGTGTTTGAGGCGTTTGAAGGCCTCCTCGAGACGCCAGCGCTGGTGATAGAGATCGCGGAAGGTGGCAGCCGGATGGCGGTGCCTGTCGAGCAGATTGGTGATGAGCACGCGAACCTTGGCGGCTGGCGAGATCTGCCGGATGAGCCGGACGGTCTGCGGGACGGACGCACATTCATAGTCGCGCGCGTCATTGCGGGCTGGAGCCGGGAGCGTGACGACGGTCTCGGCGCGGCCGGAGCGGACGAAGTCCCGCAGGGCAGCAAAGCCGCTACCGTCGGCGCGCATGCAGAAAGGGATGTTTCGTTGGTTGAGTACGGCTACCAGCCAGCGGGCCGGGTAGCCGCGGTCGAGCAACAGCAAGTCGTCGGATTGCAGGCGGTCCAGATGCTCGAACAGGATCTGGCGTTCGTTCTCGAGCACGCTGTGCAGTGAGGCGGCGAGCATCATCTCGGCCCCGGGGAGGTACAGGCCGAAAGCGAGTTGATCACGGGTGGCGGCTCGCGGCAGATAGCTGTGGCGGATGGCAAAACGCAGGTGCGAGGCGTCGGCTGCGACCAGCCGAAAGCCATGCCAGCGCGGCAAATGGTTGGACACCTGCTGAAGCAGCCAGTCATTGAGGTGAGCAAAGACATCGCCGCTGAGTTTGCTGCGAGCCTGGGCGAAGGCTTGTTCACTGACTCGCCGGCACAAGGTGTTTTGGCGGGCGAGCGCGGCGAAGAATTGATCGAGTTCGGCTTGAACGCCCATGCGCAAGTTGCCAAGCATGAACGCGATCAGTGTGGGCAGGGTGAGCTTGCGCTGACGGGTGAATGCGGCTGGATATTCGGGATGACGGGCAAGATCGTGAAAGACCTTGGTGTGCAGATATTGGGTAAGCGTAGCGAACAGATCGGACAGGGGCATGAGAGCCAAGCGAAGATCGAGAAACGATCCTCTATTGGCCGCCGCCCTGCTTGCGCTAAACAGCCAGCGCAAGCAGGGCGGCGGCCGCTCGAACCTCGTCATCTGTCAAGCGTGCGCGTGGCAAATTGCGATTCTATTTGGGCTTATCTTGGGTGGATTGGTAAGCGTCCGCCCACCCGTCGTGCAAGAGGAAGAGGGCGTGCCAAACCAGTGTTTGCGCCACCTGCGGTGCGCCACTAGCCTGCAAGGGTCACCATCGGCTGGTCTTTCGACACAGCGTTCGGGAGCTGTCGATTGACAGTCCCGGGCTGTATCCCTGTTGGGTAATCGGTGTGGCGACAACTCCCGGGCGCCTGCCATGGCCCTTGTGATAGCGGGCATATCCCCTTCTCAAAGAAAATGGGCAGTGATCCGCCGGCCTAAACTTCCTTCGTGTCGAATATGAGCATGTCAACGCCGGCTTGGGCAAAATTGGCCACGTCAGCTGCTGCTGCGGCACCCTCGGGCGAAGCCATTGCCTGCTGGAGCGCCACCGGCGAATCGAAGCTCAGCACCGCAACCAGGTGAAACGGCGAATCGCCGCCCGGGCTTGCAACCGGACCGCTGCTGACCTCGTAGCGTCGCAGGCCGGGGATCTTCTTGGCGATCGGAACATGGGTCGAGAAGTAATATGAATCGAAGGCTGCCGTGTCCGCAGGCTTCTTGTATAGCACCACTAGCTTTGCCATCGCGATTTCTCCAAACGTGAGTGAGTAGAGCCTGAGCTTGCTAGAGCATCTACCCTACAGCGTGTGAACCCCATTTCTGTCAGGACACGCATCGTCCAGTGCGCTCGATGCATAACGGTACAAAACCGTGGTTCGCAGCGGGTTCCGGCGTCGCTTGACAGGGGCATGGCTTGGGGCACGCGCTGTGGAACGCAACGGCGTCACGTCCATTCGCCTGACCGCCGCTTCCGCGACAACTACCAGATCCCGATCATGCAGTATTGCTCAGCTTAACGTTGGCACACGCGCAGGACCGAACGAGGAATACCTTATCAGCAACGTCGGGACGACTGAGGCCTTTTGAGCAGGCCTGGCAAGCCCTGCAGGTTGCCGTCCCGCGCGGTGTGTAAGGTGTGGCCCAACGACGCCGGGAGAGACGCCCTACAAGCGATTGATCAGTACAGCCATCGATGCAACCGGCTAGCAGCCCGCCCGTTGCCCTGCACACCGGCCAGTATTTGGTATTTTGCTTACGAGGGCGCGAGCTGGGTTCGTGCAAGCTCGCTCACCCTGGTATGGGATTGTCGTGCTAGCCACAGATATTACGGCCGCTGTGGCGAGCGACGCTCCGTTTGGTCTTCGGCACAAGCTGGCTGACTCTTACCGAATGCGGCGCACGGCTTCGAGCATGGAATGCCCCTGACTTGTCAGGCGGGGGTAGGCATCGCCGCTATCATGACCATGCTCCAGCGTGACCAGCTTGTGAACCAACAAGGTGTCCAATTGCTCGGGCTCGAGGTCGTCGATATCCTGCGCGTCGCCAAGCAGCAATAGCGCGGCGATTTCATGGGGGCTTAGCATGTCGGTCTCCTTTGTCGTGGTTGGAAAAAGCGAACTACGACTGCTGCCCCGAGCCCGATTCCACAGTGGACCGTGACGACGGCAATGGGTGCATCGGTGCGAGGAGCGCTGGGAGCGTACACCGAACGGCCACAATAGACTCCTTTGTCGCCGGCATCAAGCCCGATATATGCGGCAATGCAGCAGAGTGAAGCAACGCCTGAGTACCGGAAGGTTGGTTGACGCGAGGCTACTGGCAGAATTGCGTGGCGCCGCGGGAGCGGAACAGGCATACCAGGCCAAACATTCTCGTGACGACTGATCTGCTGTTTTGGCCGAGGGCGGCCACGGGCGGGACAGCCGCTGAAGCGACGCAAGGCTGCACTGAATTGCGCCGCGCCAGTTCCGTCGCGGCAATGAGCGCCCTGGCCTGATTTCGCCATAGGCTGCCGGGCTGCAGCTGTGCGAGCCCAACCCACGGCTTGCTCGCCATAGATCTCCCAGCCGAGAGTGAGGTTGCATTTACGATGGGCACCGGTAATCCCTAGTTCTGACCATCCGAGATGACGGGGGTGCACTTGATCTTATGCGGCCCCGCCTCTAATTTCTCTCCCTGTTCTCCGTCTCTTCGGAAAGATGACTAGAACATGCTCACGGCTATTGGCCCCGAAGCGCGGCCGATGTCCCTCGTGGGGGATGCAAGTCTTAACCACTGAAATCCGCGTGGCATGCCTCACCCCCAGCCCTGACGCCTTACTTATATTGGTGCCTCATCAGACCAATGCGCGGATAGGTCCGGAGTTACGTCTCAAGATACGACTGCCGAACCCGATTGGGGCGAAGCTGGTTGACGACCTGTGCTAATTTGACGGCGTTATGCGCTTCGTTTGCGATCCCGCGTAGCGCTTGAAACCGGCCAATGCTCTTGCCTTATCCACTGCACTAAGCAACTAAAGGGTTCACGGCACACCAAGTTTCTACTGAAGCGCTAGAGTGGCGGACTGGATGCGCCTGATACCTAAACGTAGCGCACACTCAAGCTCCGTTGTGCATTCGAGTAGTGTATACACTATTATGAATCTCAATGTTCGTTACCCAAAGGAAGACACAGCATGCCTTCATACAAGGAACTCATTGCACAAAAAGAAGCACTCGAGGCGCAACTGCACGAGGCGCGTGCCAACGAAGTCGCCGGCGTTATCGAGCAGATTCAAACCTGGATGGCTGAGTATGACCTGACGGTTGACGACATCACTAAACGCCGTCGCGGCCGTCCGACCGGCAGCGGTGCCGCAATGCCAAAATCCGAACTGCCTCCGAAGTATCGGGACCCCAAAACGGGTAAGACCTGGTCAGGTCGCGGTCGGGCACCGGCGTGGCTTGGAAAGAATCCGAACAGGTTCTTGATTGCTGAGGAGTGAGCTTCGGCGGGCGTTACTGAGGCCCAACCAGAATGCTATATCCGAACCCCGGCACGCATAGCGGCGGGGTTTTTTTGCAAGCGAAGCGAAGTAAGAGAGGTCCCGACGAAACTCCGCACATGCAAACGCCAAGGGTAGGGCGGAGAGTATATCGTCCCAAAAAGTCTCTGGGCCTGCCAGACAGCATCATCCTCAGCCGTCAGTAGACGAACATCGGAATGGGTTCAAAGTCGAAATGTGCTGCTGCGTACATGGCATTGCACGCCCATACTTCTTCCCCGTCCTTATAAAAGGTTACCCATTTGCCATCGCTGATGCATTTGGCTCCGGGGAAGACCTCATCATGGCCGTTTGGACCGTCCAGCGGAAAGGGCGCGTGTGGCGTGGCCCAGTAGTGGCCGTTCGGTAAAGCCGTGATCGATTTTCGGGACATTCTCTTCAGCACCGCAAGGCGGTATAACTCAACGCACCATCCAACCCGCCGCGGCGGAACGGATTGTGTCAACCCTGCAACGGCGTGACTCCGTCACGAGACATCCTCGCGTAGTCTCACTGCAAATCGCCTCATGCTTTAGATGCAATTTCGCCATGGCGCAATACCTCCAGATTGCAGTTCGAACCTTCAGCGTCAGCGCCATCATTGTGATCGTCGCCATTGTCTCCCGGCAAGTCTATCTGTGGGTCTCGGCTGAAGCTGGCATTGCCGACGCTGAGAAGGATCGCACGCCAACGTTGTTGATCCGGTGCGAGGCCATGCACAGCCGCCCGCAGAATCGGCATATTTCCGAAGACGCTGGGAGTGCTGACGAGGCGCCGCGTGCCCGGTGTATGGAGTCCTGAACTCGCAGCAATCCTAACCAGTGTGCAGTTCCCCCCTGCGACGCCGCAGAGCAAAATAATCGAAGAAGCACATTTCGCAGCTGGATGCTGCTTAGAGCATTTTTTTTGCGTCCTGATGGTGCCGCAGGCGCAGGCATGGTAGTCACGATGGCTTCCGAAGCAACTGTACGAGATGCAAGCCAATGTCACCGGGTCAATTCGATGATGCGTGCTGCTGCTTCGGTCATGCGGTGAAACGTTGTGGCCGCGTGCTGGCCGCGATGTAGAGCGGGTGCTTTGGACTGCCGTCCTTGTTCAGGCCGAGGTGATAGAGCAGCTTTCCTCGCCCGCGCATGCGGATCATCCGCAGCACCTCTGCTGCACGCGCCGGCGCCGCCTTGTGGGCGCCCCAGGCGCAGATCACGAGTGAGCAACGGTCCAGCGTATCCATGACGGCGCAGTTGGCGGTGTCCTCGTGCCCGATCGGCTCCGGATGTGTCAGCAGGCCGTCCGGATCGGTAGAGCGCAACGGGAACAGGTTGACCACCTCCAGCCGGCCGTACTTGCCAGCCAGCGCGCGCTGCAGGCACCGGGTGATCGTCGGGTCGTTGACCTGATGGTCAGCGGTCGACGGGTTCAGCATGATGAAGCCCAGGGCCGGGCGGCTGCAGTCCCACTCGCGCCAGAGCCGGTACCGGTACTGCTCGCAGTCCGAGACGATGCAGCCGGCCTCGCCATCGAGTGTCTGGGTGGTCAGATGCTTCATGCTACGATTTCCCTTCCAGATCGGAGGTCGTCATGACAATTGAAAGCTACCAGGGATACACCGTCCGCGGCTTTGCAAAGCAGCTTGGCGATGGATCCTTCGAGGCAGCCGGTGCAGTTGAAAAGGCTGGTCGCGTCGTGGAAGGCTCTGATCCCTTGGGGTATTACCCCTCGTTTGAGCGTGCTACCGCAGCCGGGATCGCTTGGGCGAAGGCCTGGGTTGACGATCACGGCTGAACCCTCCGAAATTCCACCACCCACACCCGCGGATTGGCCTTTCACGTGCCCGCGGGCACAGTGGATTACTTCCGCGTTGGATCCGGCGGCGGAGAAATGGTATCGGTCTCCAGCCAGGGTGGACGGGCATCGCGTTTGTTTGCCCGGATCGACGAGGTGGTAGCACCCGGGCAGGCCGACGTGGAGAGGCTCGTTGCCTGGCACAGGAGTGTGGCGTGACGATTGCGGGCTGAGGCCCGTGCCGCCACGGCCATCCCAGATGACCCGAATAACTCACGCGGGCTTGGTCCGCGTGCCATCCCCGGACACCAGCAGCGGCAGCAACGCATCCCGCTTCTCCAGCAGGTGCCGCTTCAAGATCGACGCCAACCGTTTCCCGTCCCGCGCCTCCAGCGCCTTGATCATGTCTTCATGATCGTCGATCGCCTGGTCCCACTTGCCGCTTTGCTGGTTGGAACGCAGGCGCATGGCGTGCAGGCGTCGATTGATCGACTGATAGGTCTGCCGCAACGCTGAATTGCGCGCCGCTTCGTTGATGCGGTCGTGGATCTGCTGGTTGCGGCTGTAGTACCCAGGCAGGTCGTTCTGTGCGCGGCAGACCAGCATCGCGTAGTGCAAGGCCTTGATCTCCGCCAGCTCGGTGGGCGAGATGCGCTCGCAGGCTAGTTCGCCCGAGAAGGCTTCCAGGCCGCTCATCAGCTCGAAGTTCTCCCACACTTCTGACTCGCTCATGCGTGAAATGCTCGCGCCGCGGTTGGGGGACAGGTCGACCAGGCCCTCTGCCGCAAGCACCTTGAACGCCTCTCGCAAGGGTGTGCGGGAAATACCCAGCCGTTCACATAACTCACGTTCATTCAGCTTGGTGCCGGGGGCAAGGATGCCTTCCACCACGAACTTGCGCAGGTGCTCGACCACTGCGTCATGCAGTCTTGGGCGGGCCAGTCTCGGCAGCGCGGGGGCGGGCTCGGGCGTGTCGATCTCGCCCATGTAGCATGAATTTTGCATTCAATATCCTCTTTGCGGTTTGTAGCGATTCTATTGCACCTTCCTTTCTTCGCTAAATATCGGGGTAAATACCAAGAATTGGAGCAAAATTTCGGCTTTTACCTGCTAAGTCCGGCTGCTATAGTAGATTGAATTCAAAATTCATTATTCAACAAGGAGGCGCTACTTCCATGATCCATCTCGACTTCCACCCCGCTGGCCGCCACTTCCTGCAGATCCCCGGACCGAGCCCGGTGCCGGACCGGATCCTGCGTGCGATGAGCTATCCGACCATCGACCACCGCGGCCCGGAGTTCGGCGCGCTGGGCCGCAGGGTGCTGGCCGACATCAAGAAGATCTTCAAGACCCAGCACCCGGTGATCATCTATCCGGCCTCGGGCACGGGTGCCTGGGAAGCCGCGTTGACCAATACGCTCAGCCCCGGCGATCACGTCCTGATGTTTGAAACGGGTCACTTCGCGACCCTGTGGAAGAAGATGGCCGAAGCGCTGGGCCTGAAGCCGGAGTTCCTGGGCCTGCCGGGTATCGAAGGGTGGCGCCGGGGTGTGCAGGCAGACATCATCGAAGCCCGTCTGCGCCAGGACACCGGCCATGCCATCAAGGCGGTGTGCGTGGTGCACAACGAGACCTCGACGGGTGTGACCTCGGATATCGCTTCGGTGCGCAGGGCCATCGACGCCGCCGGCCACCCGGCGCTGCTGCTGGTGGACACGATCTCCGGGCTGGCTTCGGCCGATTACCGGCACGATGAGTGGGGCGTGGATGTCACCGTTTCGGGCTCGCAGAAGGGCCTGATGCTGCCGCCGGGGATCAGCTTCAACGCGCTCTCGCCCAAGGCGATTGCCGCCAGCCAGACGGCCAGGCTGCCGCGCGCGTTCTGGGGCTGGGCGGAGATCCTCGAGGCCAACAAGAACGGTTACTGGCCGTACACCCCGAACACGAACCTGCTCTACGGACTGTCCGAGGCGCTCGACATGATCCTGGGCGAGGGCCTGGAGAACGTCTTCGCCCGCCACCAGCGCCTGGCTGAAGCCACACGCCGCGCGGTGCGCGCATGGGGACTGGAGATCCAGTGCGCGGATCCGTCCGTGTACAGCCCGGTGCTGACCGGCGTGATGATGCCGGACGGCGTCGATGCCGATGCGGTCCGCAAGGTCATCTACGAGCGCTTCGACATGTCGCTCGGCCAGGCACTTGGCAAGATGCGCGGCCGCATGTTCCGCATCGGCCATCTCGGCGATTGCAACGACCTGACCCTGATGGCAACCCTCGCCGGTTGCGAGATGGGGCTCAAGCTGGCCGGCGTCCCTGTCGCCGGCAATGGCGTCGCGGCGGCAATGGAATACCTGGCATCGCACGCCGACACGCCGATCCTCAAGGCCGCGGCCTGAGCGGCGAACAGAAAGGCCTGGCGCCGACCGCCTCGCCGCCGGCCTTTCACCCAGACAGCACGTCAAATCGAATTGCCAGCCCGACCATGAACACGACCGTCCGGCACAACCCTGCCCGCCAGCCCGACCTGGCCCAATCCCTTGTTTCCGCGTGGACGGCCGGCCTCAGCTTTGCCGGGCTGCCAGCCGGAGCCGCGCCTGCCAGCGTGGCGCAGGCCTATGACGTGCAGGCGCGCGTCGTGTCCTTGCGCGGCGGGCCATCGGCGGCTGGAAGGTCGGCGCCAAGTCCCTGACTGCGCCGATGCAACGCGCGCCGTTGCCGGAGGACTGCGTCTATTTCACGCCGACGTGGCTGCCGCTTGACGGGTATCGGCATCTGGGCCGCGCCGATCGGCGCATCGCCGGACTGCCGCCGGTCGAGTTGAACCTTGAGTAAAGCCGCTGCCGCGTCGCGGGCATGCAGAAAAAACGCTTGTTTGAACCCCATGAACACATCTTCCTCCTCCCTGCTGGTCAAGCCGATCCACTTGGTGCCTTCGCAGAGCCGCGCCACCTCGCCGCTGTCCGCGCTGCTGCGCAAGGAGCTGCGCGGCGATGTGCTGTTCGACAGGGCTGGCCGGGGGCGCTATGCCACCGACGCGTCGATCTACCAGATCATGCCGATCGGCGTGGTGGTCCCGCGCGACCAGGCTGACCTGCTGCGCGCGCTCGATATCGCCCGCGACCAGCGGGTACCAGTGCTGGCGCGCGGCGCCGGCACCAGCCAGTGCGGCCAGACCGTGGGTGAAGCGCTGGTGATCGACAACAGCAAGTGGCTCAACAACGTCATCGCGTTCGACGCCTCGGCCCGCACAGTCACCGTGGAGCCGGGCATCGTGCTCGACCACCTCAATGCGTGGCTCAAGCCGCATGGCCTGTGGTTCCCGGTCGACGTGTCCACCGGTGCCCAATGCACCATCGGCGGCATGACCGGCAACAACTCGTGCGGTTCGCGCTCGATCGCCTACGGCAACATGGTGCACAACGTGCTGGCCATCGATGCGGTGCTGGCCGATGGCAGCGAATGCCACTTTGGCTCGCTGGCCAGGCCGGTGGCGGCCGGGCGCGCGGAAGGCATCCTGCGCGGGCTCAAACGCATCGCCAGGCGCGAGCGCGACGAGATTGCCGAGCGCATGCCCAAGGTGCTGCGCCGCGTGGCCGGCTACAACATCGACCTGTTCGACTGCCAGAACCCGCTGGCCTATACCGACGACGGTCATGCCAACCTGTCGCATATCCTGGTGGGTTCGGAAGGCACGCTGGCCTACAGCCGCCAGATCACGCTGAAGCTCTCGCCGCTGCCGGCGCACAAGGTGCTGGGCGTGGTGAACTTCCCGACCTTCTACCAGGCGATGGACATGACGCAGCACATCGTCAAGCTGCGTCCGGTCGCAGTGGAACTGGTCGACCGCACCATGATCGACCTGTCGATGGAGAACCCGGCGTTCCGGCCCGTGGTCGAGCAGGCGCTGGCCGGCGATCCCCAGGCCATCCTGCTGGTGGAGTTCGCCGGCGAAGACCTGCAGGCGCTGCGCAAGCAGCTCGAGCAGCTTGCCGAACTGATGAGCGACCTGGGCCTGCCGGATTCGGTGGTCAAGATGCCGGATGCCAAGGCGCAGAAAGCGCTGTGGGACGTGCGCAAGGCCGGGCTCAACATCATGATGAGCATGAAGGGCGACGGCAAGCCGGTGTCGTTCATCGAGGACTGCGCCGTGCCGCTGGAGCACCTGGCCGAGTACACCCGGCGGCTGACGGAAGTTTTCCACAAGCACGAAACCGAGGGCACCTGGTACGCCCACGCCAGCGTTGGCACGCTGCACGTGCGCCCGATCCTGGACATGCGGCGCGACGGTGCGGTGCGCATGCGCGAGATCGCCGAAGAGGCGGCCGAACTGGTGCGCGAGTACAAGGGTGCCTACTCTGGCGAGCACGGCGATGGCCTGTGCCGCGGCGAATGGGTGGCATGGCAGTATGGCCCGCGCATCAACGCCGCCTTCAGCGAGATCAAGGCGCTCTTCGATCCCGACAACCGGTTCAATCCGGACAAGATCGTCCGGCCGCCCAGGATGGATGCGCGCGAGAACTTCCGCTTTGCTCCGGGCTATGCCGCGCTGTCGCTCGCGCCCGCGCTTGACTGGTCCACGTGGAACGTCCGGCGCGATCCGATGACGGGCGAGGAGACGGCGCCCGGGACCGGCACCGACAGGGCCACGCACGGCCTGGCATCGGCGGTGGAGATGTGCAACAACAACGGCCACTGCCGCAAGTTCGATGCCGGCACCATGTGCCCGAGCTATCGCGTGACCAAGGACGAGCAGCACGTGACGCGGGGTCGCGCCAACACGCTGCGGCTGGCGGTGTCCGGCCAGCTCGGGCCGGAAGGGCTCGCCAGTCCGGAAGTAAAGGAAGTGCTGGACCTGTGCGTCTCGTGCAAGGGCTGCAAGCGCGACTGCCCGACCGGCGTCGATATGGCGAAGTTCAAGATCGAGGCGCGCCATGCCTGGGCGAAGCAGCACGGCATCAGCCTGCGCGAGCGCATGGTGGCGTTCATGCCGCGCTACGCGCCCATCGCCAGCCGCGTGTCGGGCCTGCTGGCGCTGGCCGACGGCATTCCCGGGGTCTCTGGCTGGATGAAGCGCGCGATGGGCTTTGCCGCGGAGCGGTCGCTGCCGCGTTTCAGCAAGCCCTTCCTGTCAGCCGGCCTCAGCGCTGGCAAGAAGGCGGGCGGCCGGGAAGTGCTGCTCTTTGTCGATACCTTCAGCAACTACCTGGAGCCTGACAACGCGCGCGCCGCGCAGGCGGTGCTGGAAGCCGCCGGCTATACCGTGCACTTCAACACCCGTGAAGGCGAACGGCCGCTTTGCTGTGGCCGTACCTTCCTGGCGGCGGGCCTGATCGACCAGGCCAAGGAAGAGGCGCGGCGCATGCTCGACGCGTTCCGCCCGTTCGTGGCGCGTGGCGTTCCGGTGGTCGGGCTGGAGCCATCCTGCCTGCTGTCGTTGCGCGATGAATTCCTCAGCTATGGCTATGGTGAAGAGGCCAGGCAGCTAGCCAGCCTGGCCCTTCTGTTCGAGGAGTTCCTGGTGCGGGAGCGCGATGCGGGCCGCCTGGAGCTGCCCTTGCAGCCGCTGCAGGCCACCGAAGCGGTGGTGCACGGGCACTGCCACCAGAAGGCCTTCGATGCCTTCACGCCGGTGCAGACCGTGCTGGGATGGATTCCGGGCCTGAAGGTGTCGCCCGTCGAATCCTCCTGTTGCGGCATGGCCGGCAGCTTCGGCTACGAAGCCGAGCATTTCGAGGCATCGAAGGCCATGGCTGAGTTGTCGCTGCTGCCCGCGGTGCGCAAACGCGCGGCCGATGCGATCGTGGTTGCGGACGGCACCAGTTGCCGGCACCAGATCCTGGATGGCGCCGACACCGAGGCCATGCACGTGGCGCGCGTGCTGGAGATGGCCCTTGCCGGAAGCCGCCGTGCCTGAGGCCATGCGCGATCGTGCGCGGTTGCGGCCGCCCGCGGCGGCAAGCATCGGCGACCGCCTGGAGGACGTGGGCTCGCCGGCACTGCTTGTCGACCTCGATGCCTTCGACCATAACCTGGCGCAAATGCAGGCCCTTGCCGACGCCGGCGGCGTCGCTTTGCGTCCCCATGCCAAGGCACACAAGTCCGTCGCCATCGCGAAGCGGCAGCTCGCGGCAGGTGCCGTGGGCATCTGCTGCCAGAAGCTGAGCGAGGCCTATCCGTTCGCGGCCGCCGGCATACCGGGCATCCACATCAGCAATGAGTTGGTGGGCGCGGACAAGCTCGCCATGGCCGTGGAGCTGGCCCGGCACGTGGACTTGAGCCTCTGCGTGGATGACGTGCGGCAGGTGCGCGCGATGGCCGCTGCTGCGCAGGCAGGCGGTGTGCGCATCACCGTGCTGCCGGAGGTCGACGTGGGCCACCGCCGCTGCGGCGTGAACAGCACCGACGCGCTCACCCGGCTGGCTGATGCCATCGGCGAAGCGCCCTCGCTGCGTTTCGGCGGCCTGCAGGCGTACCACGGCGGCGCGCAGCATGTGCCGGTCTGGGCGCAGCGCAGGCAGGGCGCGCAGCGCGCGGCGGAAGTGGTTGGCGGCTACGTGCGGCATCTTGGGGCGCGGGGCATCCCGTGCCCGGTGGTCACCGGCGGCGGCACGGGCACGGCGGAGTTCGATAGCCAGAGCGGTGTCTATACCGAGATCCAGCCGGGGACATACCTGTTCCTGGACGGGCACTACGGCGCCAGCGAGTGGCTCGGGCGCTTCCAGCCAAGGCACAGCCTCTTCCTGTCAGCCACCGTCATGAGCACCGCGCGGCCCGGCGTGGTGGTCTGCGACGCTGGGCTGAAGTCGGTCGCCGTGGACTCCGGCCTGCCACGCCTGTGGTCCCGGGACAGCAGCGGTTGGCTGCGCTATGTGGCGGCCAACGATGAACACGGCGTCTTCGAAGTGCTGAACGGAGACAGCCAGGAATGGCTTGGCAACAAACTGATGCTCGTTCCCGGCCACTGCGACCCGACCGCGAACCTGCATGCGCAGTACGTGTGCTTTCGTGCCGGGCATGTCGTTGACTTGTGGGAGATCGAAGCGCGTGGCCTGAGCCGCTGACGCAGGATTTGCAGTCGCTGACCCGTGGCGCGAGGCCTGCGCCAGATCCATAGAAAAGCCGCAATCAAGCGGAACCGAGTAGTTAAGCCAAAGGAGACAAAGAATGCAACGCAAGATCGTCAGGAAGACCCTCGCGGCGGTGGTTGGCGCCACGGCCTGCCTCAGTGCCAGCGCCTGGGCCTGGGAACCGGCCAAGCCGGTCGAGATCGTGGTGCCATTCAGCGCAGGCGGCGCGTCGGACCAGATGGCCCGGTCGATCCAGGGCATCATCGCCAAGCACAAGCTGATGAGCCAGCCGGTGATCGTGCTGAACAAGGCCGGCGCGAGCGGGGCCGAAGGGCTGATGGATACCAAGGCTTCGCAGGGCAATCCGCACAAGCTGCTGGTGACCTCGTCGGCGCTCTATACGGTGCCGATGGTCAGCCACCTGCCGTTCAGCTGGCGCGACCTCACGCCGGTGGCGATGGTCGCCCAGGACGAGTTCGTGCTATGGACCAATGCCGCGGCACCGTACAAGTCCGTGGCCCAGTTCATCGACGCCTCCAAGGCGAACGCCGGCAAGATCAAGGTCGGCGGTACCAGCTCCAAGCGTGAAGACCAGATCATCAGCTCGCTGATCCAGAAGAAGACCGGCACCAGGTTTATCTACGTGCCGTACAAGGGCGGCGGCGAAGCGGCGACGCAGCTCTCCGGCCAGCACATCGACGCGAACGTGAACAACCCCTCGGAATCGATCGGCCAGTGGCGCGCCGGCGAGCACCGGGCGCTGTGCGTGTTTGCCCCGGAGCGCATGGCCTACAGCGTCAAGGTCACGCAGACCGAGAGCTGGCACGACGTGCCGACTTGCAAGGAGCAGGGCCTCGACGTGCAATACCAGATGCTGCGCGTCTTCATGCTGCCGGGCGGCGTCACCCCCGAGCAGCAGAAGTACTACGTCGACCTGATGCAGAAAATCGTCGCAACGCCTGAATGGAAGGAATACCTGGAGAAGAATGCGTTGAAGAACGAATTCCTGACAGGCAAGGCACTCACCGACTTCCTGGCGAAGGACGAGAACGTGCACCGGGACATCATCAAAGAGGCTGGCTTCGTCGCATCGCGCTGACATTCGCGAGGCTCCGCCGCATGCGGCGGAGCCGGTGGCCTAAAGTACGTGGGGGAAAAACATGGATTCACACCAGGTGGAGGTGCACGCGGGCGGCGGCATCTCGGTGAAAGCAGTGGAATTGGTGGTTGCGCTATGCCTGCTGGCGAGCGCGCTCGTGGTGATCTGGAGCAACTACAGTATCGGGGCGGGGTGGGCACCGGACGGTCCGGAGGCCGGCTATTTCCCGATGCGCGTCGGGATCATCGTGCTGATCTGCAGCGTGCTGGTTGCCGTGCAAGCCTTGCGCACGGATGGCGAGGCGGTCTTCGCCACGTGGCAGCAGCTGCGCCAGGTCAGCGTCATCCTGGGGCCGCTGACGGTGTACGTCGGCATGATCGGCCTGCTGGGCATCTACGTGGCGTCGGCGATCTTCATCGTCGGGTTCATGGTCTGGGTCGGTAAGTCGAGCTGGCTTAAGGCCTTGCTGATCGGCGTCGGCATCAACGTCATGCTTTTCTGGATCTTCGAGATCCAGTTCCGTGTGCCGCTACCCAAGGGGCCCCTCGAGGCTGCACTGGGCTACTAAGGAGCAGGCAATGGATGAAATGAATGCATTGATGGGCGGATTCGCTGTCGCCCTGTCCTGGCAGAACGTCGGCCTGATGTTCGTCGGCATCCTGCTGGGTATCGTGGTGGGCGTGCTGCCCGGGCTGGGCGGCCCGAACGGCGTGGCGATCCTGCTACCACTGACGTTCTCGATGGATCCGGTGTCCGCCATCATCATGCTGTCCTGCATCTACTGGGGCGCATTGTTCGGCGGGGCGATCACCTCGATCCTCTTCAATATCCCGGGCGAGGCGTGGTCGGTGGCCACGACCTTCGACGGCTATCCGATGGCGCAGCGTGGCGAAGCCGGCAAGGCCCTGACCTCGGCCTTCACCGGCTCCTGCCTGGGCGCGCTGGCCGGGGTGCTGCTGATTACCTTCCTGGCGCCGATGGTGGCGAAGTTCGCCCTGCGCTTCGGCCCGCCGGAGTTCTTCGCGGTGTACCTGCTGACGTTCTGCAGCTTCGTCGGCATGGGCAAGGAGTCCAAGCCGAAGATCCTGATCGCGATGTGCCTGGGCTTTGTGCTTGCGGCGGTGGGCATGGATACCGTGTCCGGTACGCTGCGCATGACGTTCGGCTCCACCGAGATGCTGCGCGGATTCGACTTCCTGGTGGCCGTGATCGGGCTCTTTGGCATCAGCGAGATCTTGATGACCATGGAAGAAGGCGTTGCCTTCCGCGGCAAGCAGGCGCGTATCGACCTGAAGGTGGTGCTGAAGACCTGGGCCGAGCTGCCGCGATACTGGATGACCGTGATCCGGTCATCGGTGATTGGCTGCTGGCTCGGCATCACCCCGGGCGGCGCCACGGCGGCTTCGTTCATGGGCTATGGCGTGGCCAAGCGCATGGCAAAGGATCCCGATTCGTTCGGCAAGGGCAACGTCGAAGGCGTGGTGGCGCCCGAAACCGCCGCGCACGCCGCCGGCACCAGCGCGCTGCTGCCGATGCTGGCACTGGGCATCCCGGGCTCGGCTACCGCCGCGGTCCTGCTGGGCGGACTGATGATCTGGGGTCTGCAACCGGGCCCGCTGCTGTTCGCCGAGCAAGGGCCATTCGTCTGGGGCCTGATCGCCAGCATGTACCTGGGCAATATCGTCGGGCTGATCGTCGTGCTGTCCACGGTGCCGCTCTTTGCGGCGATCCTGCGCATTCCGTTCTCGATCATCGCGCCGCTGATCCTGGTGATCTGCGCGATCGGCGCCTATACGGTCAACGGTGCACTGTTCGACGTCTGGCTGATGCTGATTTTCGGCGTCGTGGGCTACATCCTGAAGAAGCTCGACTATCCGCTTGCGCCAATGGTGCTGGCCCTGGTCCTTGGCGACCGCGCGGAAGACGCGTTCCGCCAGACCATGCTGGTGTCGTCCGGCGAGATTGGCATCTTCTGGTCGAACGGCCTGGTGGGAACGATCATGAGCCTGGCGCTCTTCGTGCTCGTGTGGCCGCTGGTGAGCGACCTGCGCATGCGTGCGCGGGCCAGGCGGCCGGCTTGAGTCCTGGGGAGAGTCAGGCGACCTGACCGGTGAATGAGCTTGTGTTGCCCGCGCATGGATCGCATGCGCGGGCATTTTTTTCGGGCCATGCCGTCGATGTGGCAGCAAATGTCGCTTGCGCCAGTCGCGAACGCGCACCTACGATGTTTTGTGTCTCCCTGGCGCCAACGTGGGCAGGCCAGCGCTCGGCGCGCCGGGAGCGGCCATATCCGGAGAGGCGTGCATTATCATGAGAGCCCTTGAGTTGCGGCAGCTATGGTAAGCGGTACTGACAAAATGACTTTCTGAGTTGGCGCCAGCAGCTGATGCAGCAGCACGATCGCCGGGGGGGCAGTTGCACTGCTGGGCGACGCTTTGGGCCAAAGGCCATTGGTGACGGTGCCGTTGCTTTTTGCGTTCCACCAGCATGGCGATTTCCCAGGCGGAGATCGCCGAAACGAGCTGGGGATATGAGCTACCGGGTCGGTGCCTATTTTCACACACGCGTTATTGTGGCCTGTCGCGCCGGCGGATCGCCAAGGCGACAGGTGTGAGTGTTGGCGCCGTGTCGCAATACGCGGGGTTGGTGGCCCAGGGCGAGGGCAAGGCCAAGCTGGAAGCCTAGGCTGTCACCGACTGGCTTGTGGCCTCCAGGTGCAGCACCACGCCACCAGCGGGGTGACGGTGGTGGACGGCGGCGCAAGGCCGGCGGTCCGGCGCAGACCGCGAAGGATGAATAGGACAATGAACAGGGGGGCGCCTGCCGCCGCTCTAAACCCGGATGACCGCAGTGACGACGACGGTAGCGATGACAGAAGGAAGTGAGCGGGCGAAGGCGATCCGCTGGATCCAGGCCCAGTTGGCCGAGTACGGGTTGACCATGGAGGAACTGGAGGCGGCGGGGTGCTTTGATCCGCCGCCGGGGAACGGCACCGATTGGGATAGCGGATTTCCCCCAAATCAGAAAATCCACCGAACATTGAAGGGATTCCGACCAGTGGTGCGACAGTCCTTCGGTAGAACGTGGTGGGGCGAGCAATGGCTCAATGCCCTGACACACATCGACTACGACAATCGTCTGCCGCGCGGGCGGACCTACGCGAACAAAGGGGCGGTCAAGGATCTTGTCGTCAGGGCCGGGACGATCCACGCCCAGGTACAGGGCTCCCGGCCACGTCCCTACCAGGTGACGATCACAGTGCCGCCGCTTTCCGCCAAGGATTCCGCACGGCTTCTGGACGCCATCGCCGCCGAGCCCACCGTGATCGCCCGGATGCTCAACCGGGAACTGGATCCGTCGGTGCTGGACCACGCGCGCAATCTTGGGATTTCCGTCTTCCCCGCCCGGTGGAAGGACCTCGATATGCAATGCTCCTGCCCCGATTGGGCCGTGCCTTGCAAGCACCTGGCTGCTGTGATTTACCTCCTGAGCCGGGAAATCGACGGCAATCCGTTCCTGGTGTTCTCGTTGCGAGGGGTTGACCTCGCGAAAGCCTTGAAATCGCGCGACATCCACCTGGAGCCGGCAGCTGGGGCTGTCCTGCCCACATTAACCGAACTGCTGCCGACAAACGCAGAGACACTGGCTGATGCGGGGGATCTTGCTGCGCTTGATCAGCTTGATCTGTCCGGGATTCCGGACCTGTCCGGTCCACTGCTGCACGTGCTGCCGGCCCAACCCACGTTCTTTCCCAACGGAGATTTTCGTGAGACATTGCGGCGTGTGCTGGCACGAGTGGGCAAGGCGGCGCGACAAGCAATGGATGCCGGCGCCGGCGACGCACAGAGTGTCACGTTCTCCGGTGATGATCGGCTGGCGATTGTACTGGACGCAAGATTGCACGCTTCGGTGTTCGGCACGAAGGACGTCACCACCATCGATGCGCTGGAAACGGCATTGGCCCAGGTGAATGTAAGCAATTTGCCAGACTTGCAGCCCGAGGTTGCCGCGCTGTTCCACGTCCGACTGATGGCGCTGCAGTTGATCGCGCGTGGCGCGGTGGTCCCCCAAATCCTCTTGGAGGGTACCGACACTGTCGTGCTGCGCTGGATTCCGGCCACGCTCGATGGAGTCGTAGGTGACCTCATGCAGCGCCTTGCCGCTGCCTTGCCATCTGGCATGGTCAAGACGGGAAAGGGAAGGAAGCGGACTGTCCTCACCCGGGAGGCCCAGGCAACATTCCTCTTTTCCCTGTTTCTGAATCATTTCATTCACGCATGGGCGGATGGCGCCAGCGAAAAGCCCCTCGGGAATAAGACGCTGGCCTTGTTCTTCTGCACCGGCCGAGCCTGCTACGACGGTCCCGGTGAAGGGGAAATCGCCGCCGGCATTCACACCTGGCTATCCCGATACCATCTGGCACACCGAGAACATGCACCGGTGCTGTGCCTCGAAGAGGCGAAAGCGGGCCATTTCGGGCTGACACTCGCAATCGAGCACCGATCGGCTGCACTGGGGGAGCCAGTACCACTGGCTGCGATCCTGACCGATCGGTCCTGGTCGAAGGCCCGTTTTGGCATTCTGCAGACCATCGCGCTATTGGCTGAGTTCCTCCCACCGCTCAATGCCTATATCAGGGCTGGCGCGAAGGCCCCTATCGAGATTGCCGCGAATGAGCTGCCGGCCTTGCTGTTTGACACGCTTCCGGTAATTCGCGTGCTCGGGATTCGCGCGCTGCTACCGAAGGCGCTCGACCGTCTGCTGCGACCCCGCCTGTCGATGCAGATCAAGGGTACGGCGACCGATACGGTGGGTTTTTTTGGCGCCGACGATGTTCTTGCCTTCGACTGGAAAGTAGCCGTTGGTAATCATCTGCTCACGCGCGCCGAGTTTGAAAGGCTGGTGAAGGATGCCGCAGACGTTGTACGTTTCAAAGGGGCGTACGTCTATCTGGATCCAAAAGAGATCGAGCGCCTGCGTGCCCAACTGCTTAATCCATCGGTGCCTTCCGGCGCTGAACTGTTGCGCGTCGCCCTCGCGGGCGAATTCGCCGGCACGACCGTGGGCCTGGATGCCAAGGCCCGCAAGATCATTCAAGATTTGGTGGAAGCGGGCACGGTCCCGTTGCCTCGCGGCATCAATGCCACCCTACGCCCTTATCAGCAGCGGGGTTATGCCTGGCTTTATCGCAACGCGCGCATCGGTTTAGGCAGCGTGATCGCAGATGACATGGGGTTGGGCAAAACACTGCAGGTCATCGCTACGCTGCAAAAGCTCAAGGAGGATGGTGCGCTTGACGACGCCAAGGCCCTGGTAATCGTGCCGACCAGTTTGTTGACCAATTGGCAGAAGGAAATTGAGCGTTTTGCCCCCAACCTGGAGGTTGGCATCTTCCACGGCAGCAAGCGTGAACTCGCGATGATTCGGCCCGATGTCCTGCTGACGACCTACGGCATCGCGCGTACGGCTGCTGCTTCCCTCCATGCCCTGGCATGGCGCATCGTCGTCGTGGATGAGGCCCAGAACATCAAGAACCCGGCTGCTGCCCAGACCAAGGCCGTAAAGGCGATCCCGGCCACCAGCTTTATTGCCATGAGTGGGACGCCGGTGGAGAACCGCTTGTCCGAGTATTGGAGCATCCTGGACTTTGCCAACCGGGGCTATCTGGGAAACCTCAACCAGTTCGCGCGGGAATATGCGATGCCTATTCAGATCCAGCGCGATCAGCATGTCGTGCAGCGCTTCAAGCGGGTCACGGCCCCGTTCCTGCTGCGACGCCTGAAGGCCGACAAGGCTATCATCAGCGATCTGCCCGACAAGATCGAGCAGGATCAATACTGCACGCTGACCAAGGCCCAGACGGCGCTGTATCAATCGGTGGTGCAGGAAGGATTGCGAGTCATCTCGGGTGAATCCGACACCTTCAAGCGCCAAGGCCTGGTGCTGCAGATGATTCTGGCATTGAAGCAGATCTGTAATCATCCGGCGCAGTATTTGAAACAGGGACAGGCCGACGCGGCGGCGTCTGGCAAAGCGGAGCGTTTCTTCGAGCTCATCGACGATATCCACGCCAGCCACGAAAAGGTGCTGGTATTCACCCAGTTCCGCGAGATGGGAAACCTGCTCTGCAGTTGGCTGCGACAGCGATATGGCCGCGATCCGCTATTTCTGCATGGCGGTGTCGCGCGAACCAGTCGAGATGCGATGGTCGAGCGATTTCAAAACGACCGTACCGAGCGTGTTTTTATCTTGTCGCTCAAAGCCGGCGGGACAGGGCTAAATCTGACCGCGGCCTCCAACGTCATCCACTACGATCTATGGTGGAATCCAGCGGTGGAAGCGCAGGCAACGGACCGAGCCTATCGCATTGGCCAACAGCGCAACGTTCAGGTCCACCGATTCATCACTCGCGCTACGTTTGAAGAGCGGATCAATGACATGATTCGCGCCAAGCGGGAACTGGCCGACTTGGCAGTCGGCACGGGCGAACAGTGGATCGGTAATCTTAGCGGGGACGAGCTCAAGACGCTGTTCAGCTTGGCAGAAAGCTGAGTTAGAAATGCTTGGTGAGGTTGGCCGCAGTCGCGTCTGTCGTCGGGCGATGCCGGGCATCCAAGCCGCAAGGCGTTCGAAGGACGTGCGGCAGAAGTGGCCAACGCCAGGCTGGCCGAGGTTGTGGCGGAAGCCAAGGCAGCAGGCGTCACATGCCAGACCGAAATGACGATCTCGATGCCGTACCAGGGGATCATCGATGCGGTGACCAAGCATGGATGTGACGTCATCTTCATGGCGTCGCACGGACGACGCGGGCTGGAAAGCCTGCTGGTCGGCAGTGAAACCAACGGGTGCTGACGCACTGCCCGGTGTTGGTCTATCGCTGACGAACTGGCGTGCGAGTGCGAAGCGCTACACTCGCACGCTATGCCGGCAGGCTTTCGGGGCCGTCGCGAGACCGCAATTCCGGCCATTCCTGGGAGTGGATTGAGGTCGAGCAGCACAAAAAGGTTCGGGCCCGGCCAAAGCAGCATTGACTTTCTCCCGGGCATAAACTGGAAGGAGGGGCCGCAGTGTGTTTTGGCGCCCAGCGTTTCTGTTAGCCGCCGGGCAGACTCCCGAGCGTCCCGGGTGCCGGCTGCGCAGCGATAGCCACGCCACGCGGAAGCTGCCGTCTTAAATGCCATGAGTTACATTCGCGCACCGTTCACCGACGATCAGGTCCAGAGGCTCAACGAGAACCAGGTTGGCCTCGGCGGCCCGGTTCTGCGCGCCTTCATCTGCAGGAACAGCGCCGATCATCGCCACGGAGTCGAAGGTGGCGCCCCTGGCATCCTGATTGCCACCAAATACGGCTGGGTTTGCCCACACTGCAATTACAAAAGGGACTGGGCATTCGCAATCATGGCGACCCGGTTGACTCGCCCGCCGACCGCCATCCAATCCTTTGTCTATACGACGCCCTCAATCGAGAAGGCCAACATCCTCCTCGATCAATATGAACGGCTTGCGGCAACCGAGCGCCCCGGCGCGGCCGTGATGGTCGCCTGCATCAAGAATCGCATCGAGGAAATGTCGCTCCCCGGATTCGGCGCTATCGAGCTCAGCGAGATCCCCACTGACGCGGTGGTGAGACGATCAGAAGGACGTAATTACCGGATCGTCTCGGGACAGTCACATCTCCAAGCCGCCCTGCGCCTGACCGGCCGCGCGCTGGTGACGGATGCTGTCACCCATGAGCAGTTACACGTCCATGACATCGACGGCAAACTGTTTGCCATTTCGTCCGATGCCCAGGCAGTGCTGGACTCAGAAACACTTACGGCGATCGAACACGCCAAAGCCGACCCGCGCACGAGACGCGCGTGACGCGACAGTTCCTGCTTGATCTGGCTAAGACGGTCAAGGAGGTCGGTTTCGGCGAGGCTGCGCAAGCTCGAACCGCCTTCGCTTGCCGTGTAGCTCAGGTGTAGTACGACGTCGGCGATCGTGCCGTAATCGAACTGCGCCAATGCCGGTTTGCTCATTTCGCACCGCCGGGTGCTGATGGCGCCCGTGCCTTCGAACGGCAGATATCGTTCATCGCGGAAATTGAGGTCAAACATGCCGCCGTCCTTCTGGGCGGTCGAGATGGCGATCGATTGAATGCTGCCGAGGTTGTAGACAAAGCGTTCGTCGTTGTTTGGGTCTTCGCTATAACCGGTGAGTGCGAGATTGTCAGGCCTGGGGTTCTTGCGGTATTTGTTGCTCGTCAGCGATAGTTTCGCGGCGATAGATGTCTGCGGCCCCGCAACACAAGGCATGCTGATGCTAACCGTCTTGATGCGACGGAAGTACTGCCCAGGATGGTCGAGATCGAACAGCGCTTCGGGCACGTTAAAGTCGCAGCTGCCCGTGGTTCTGAATTTGACCAGTGCCAGCGGGTCGAGCGAGGCGAGCGAAATTTTTCACGACGACTACCGCGCTGACGCTGAGCACATTTGCTCTGCGCGAGCACGAGGGCTTCGTCTACGTGTACGACCTAAATGCCTGGTGGCGGCACGATATCCGAGTCGAGCGGCGCACGCTGGAGCAGCATCCTGAGGTGCGGCGACGCTGTGTGGCGGGATCTGGCGCTCGTCCGCCAGAGGACGTCGGCGGGCTGGAGAGGTACTTGGAGGTTAGAGAAAAACGGAGCGAATGGGAACTCCTGAATCGGCTCGAATCCCTACGCGAGCGTGCTATCGAATTGGACGAGCTACGCGATGAAGTCGACGAGTGACTGACTTGCCAGATCCAGCAGCAGTTCATTGGCGGCCGCGCAGTCTTCAAAACTTAAAATTTCTCCCTCTGCCGCTGCCGCACTTAAATACCATGGTCTGCCAGGCCATGTAATACCCACCAGGTTTTTTGCACGAGCGCAGCACCCCCAACGGGCGTCCCCTCGTCCTTGATGTCGGCGTTGACCATGGCAATGAGGCGCTCTAGCGCATCGCTCATTTCACTGCTGCCTGCTTGCAGAATGTTGTATTCCATTGACGTGACTCGTGTTTCGCCGCGTCCAGCCGTGTGGGGCGCCTGGGGCTCCAAATTTTCCCTATGGGCGTTCTCGTTTGCTACCGCTACTCGGCACTCTCTGCAAAAGCGCCCCTCGACATGCCGTTACAGTCACTACCAGTGCGAATCCGCACAGAGGCGCCACATGCCGAGACCGGCACAATGGGCCAAATTGCGGCATAGCGCAGTGGCAACGCGCGGGTACGCCCCCCGAGGCCGGTGGTTCGATTCCATCTGCCGCAACCAACTCATTCATCTGCGACGGCGACGAAGCGAGCGAGGCTTCATTTGGATCCTCCCAAAGCTCCGGTAGCCGCGCCCGATAACGCAGTTCACTTTCGACATACCCACTGACAAGACGACGAAAGCCCTTACCTTGTCGGGACTGAGCATCAATCCTTTACGCCGAGCGGATCCTCATCGAGGGCGCTGCGCAAGTGAACAGTCCCGTCTCACGCAGCGGGCGCTTTGAACGTGGTTTAGCGAGATACAGCAAAGGCAGAGGCGGCGACCCACAAAGTGCTCATGCCGTTCCGCGCCGGCGCTTGCTCCAACGTCTGCTTCTGAACGATCCTAGTCCCGCAGTCAAACGGCCGGCCTTGGCCGACAGCGGTCCATTTGGGTTGTGGCCACTCACCGCTTATGGCCGGAGTCGTTGCTTCGCTGGTGTAACACTTACTCATAAGTCAGGAATTTAGCGGACAAATGATCTATGCTTGAGCAATAGACATTGAGGGGAGCGATCATGAAACGGGACGGTCGTAGTCTGGCTCACAATACGCTTGAAGAAATGCGCATCCTAGCGGTGCAACGCATGGCAGAGGGAGAGCATCCGGATGATGTCGCTGCATCGTTCGGGATGAATCGGTCGTGGGCATACAAGGTTCGCGCCCAGGCGCACGGCCGAGGTGTACGGGCGCTGCGCTCGACCAAAGGCACGGGTCGCCCCCGTGCGCTCACGTCTGCGCAGGAGCAGCGGGTGCTGCGATGGATCAACGGCAAGAATCCGATGCAGTATGGGTTCGATTTCGGCCTCTGGACACGCAACCTGGTTCGCGAACTGGTACAGCAAAAATTCGACGTGAAGCTGAGCCTGGCATCGATCGGTGCGATGCTGGCACGCCTAAACCTAACGCCGCAAAAGCCACTGCAGCGCGCCTACCAGCGCGATCCGGAAGCAATTGATCGCTGGCAGCACGACACGTATCCGGCTATTGCCAGGCAGGCTCGTGAGCAGAAGGCGGATATCTTCTTTTGGGATGAATCGGGCTTTCGAGCTGACTCGGTGCATGGCAAGACCTGGGCGCCGCGCGGCGAAACGCCGATTGTCGAGCGACCGGGCCAGCGGCAAAGCATGAGCGCGGCGTCCGCCGTCAATTCAAAGGGGGCCTTCTGGTTTGCTACGTACGAAGGCGGGCTCAGCGGCGAGTTGTTTGTCACGCTGCTCAAGAAGCTGATGCTCAATCGAAAGAAGGCAGTACATCTGATCGTAGACGGATTGCCAGCGCACAAGAAAGCCATCGTCAAAGCCTACGTCGCCAGTACGCAGGGCAAACTGACCTTGCATTTCCTGCCCGGTTACGCACCTGACCTAAATCCAGATGAATTGGTGTGGAGTCACGTGAAGCGCAACGGCGTCGCGCGACGTCCTTTGCAAAAAGGCGAAGAGCTGGGCCCGCGAGTTCACGAGCAGCTTGCAAAAATTCGACGCAACCCGAAGCTCGTGCGCTCGTTTTTCAGGCACCCATCTGTCCGCTATATTTCTGACCTATGGTGCGACACGTGTCGCCGTCAGCCGCGCGTCAAGCGGCATGTAGTTGGCGGTAAAGTTCGTTTTTGTCTTGTCGTATTTGATCGTCGAATCATGGCGATTGAAGCTGCGACCTGTTGTGCGACCAACAGTTGCCTACCCGGGCATGCGCGATTGGTAACGATCGAGTGTGAAGCCCCGGGGACAAAGTACTCTGCAGAAGCAGGTCCTTCTCGGTGACGAGGGAGGTCCGACACTGCCAGCAGCCGTGCGGTGTGGGGGCAAGGCAAATTCCGTATGCACAACGTAAGTGAACTGCTGTTAAACCTCGTAAGAAATGCAGAGCCAAAGCTGCTGAGAGGCTCTAACCAAAAGGTGGGTGGCCGGTTGTGTTCCTCATGGTTGAACGCACGTCGCCAGAGCGCTACCGGGGGATAGGCAGGTGCTAACCGGATAGGCTCAGGTTGCTGCTGGGTCGGCAAAAACGGGAACGTGGTAAGCCCGATCCCTCGCCACTGACTCGGGACATCGGTTCAGCGGCAGGTGACCCGCGAGGGAGGCTGTTGAGGGAGCGGGTAAGAGAACGCGGAGAAAGCGAAAGGCATGCTGTAATGGCGTGCATAGGGGTTCAAACTTTGCCCCGACCTGAAAGGGTGCAGACTTCCGCGAAGTGTGGCTGTCGCAAACCAATATCTGAGGTTCGACGTGGGGGAAGCTTGGAAGAGGCTGCCTCATAGCAGTTCAGCGCCCTCGTCTCAGTGATGAGATGGACCAACGATACGACGAATGCGAAGGGCTTGTGCAAGACGACAAGCCCGGTATCACGAAGTTGATGCTTTAGCTGTGCTTGAGCTGTATGCGGTGAAAGTCGCTCGTACGGTTCTTTGGGGAGGGAGCAGCGGAGACGCTGCTCTCTTACCCGCTAGTAATATGCTCTTGTAGACCCGCCATCGTGCAGCAGATTCACGCCAGTCATGTGGTCGGAGAAGGGAGATAACAAGACCTCGACCGCCATGGCCACCTCTTCCGGGCTTCCATATTTGCGCAAGGGAATGTTCGAGGTTTCCTCGGCTAACCGTTCAGGGAAGGTCATGCCAGCCTTTGTGGCTCGCTGCTCGATCGATGCCACATAGTCCGGGGTCAGCGTGCCTCCGAGGGAGAGGGTATTGACGTGAATCCCTCTCTCGCCCATTGCGAAAGCAAGCGTCTTGGCCTGGGCCAGCCAGGCACAACGCAGGACATTGCTGGTGGCATAGTTTCCAAGGGCTTGCACGGAGGTGATGGCGGAAATGATGACAATTTTTGCCCGGCGTCCTTGGGAGGGTTCCGGCCGCATTGTAGAGATCGCGCTCTTGAGGAGTTCGAGGGGGCCGATAAAGTGGCCCTGGAACAATTGGCGCCACGTGTCCGCCGGAGGCTGGCATTCGCCGGTGGGCCGCATCTGCGGTGGCATCAGTACGACGCCGTCGAGGACGGTTCCGTCCGCCGCAAGCTCATGGGAAAAGGATGCGACAGAGGCATCGCTGGACATGTCGACGGAGAGCCAGCGATATGAATGGCAGCCTTGCCTCTCGAGCCTCGCGCAGGCGGCTTGCAGCTTGCTAATGTCGCGCGCGGCAAGAATCAGCGAATAACCCGCATGCGCCAGCCGTGAGCAGACAGCGCTCCCGATGCTGCCGGTAGCCCCCGTCACCAGGACTACTTTGCTTGTCTCGGACATGCCGATCTCCCTCGATAGGCTGGTGATATCCAGCCACGCCTACAGCAGCACGCCGGACAGGGCGATTGGCAGACATTCGGCGGACATTGCGAACTGGGCGGGAACGCCCGGCGCCACCTGTGTCCGTTAGTTATAGTGCACGCGACGTGTCGCCGGTGGACGGCCTGCCTCGCCTCGCGGCCTTTTCTGACGAACGTCCAGGTAACCGTTACCCAGCGGCCGAGCCGGCGGATCGGGAGTCCGCCGCAAATGACGCCGAGAATGCCAGGTCTTCGGCGCTCAATGAGCGGCCGGAGCCGACAACTGCCGTTGGGCTTTGCACCCTAGGCCAGCCTAGCCCCGGCCGCAAAGCAGTCTTCCTTGTTGCGTTTTTCACTAGTTCTTTACCAGAGCCGCTGCACCCCGTGCGATGCGGGCGGACGCTATGCCGGACAACGGGGCTTCTAACCTTGACCGGCATGTGTCAGCCTTAATGCGACCGCCCTGGAGAATCTGAGGGCAGCCGCGCCGCCCTGGCCGGCGGTCGCTGCAGACGCGCGTCAGGGCACGATAACGGGCGTTATGGCAGCTATCGAGGCCAATTGAGACCTCTAGTGTTCGCGAACTGAGGACAAGAGCTACAGTAGATCGCTTTCGTGGGCAATCATGTGCAGCTTCGAATGAAAGATGGATGCAAGCGTGCTCTGCCTGGCGAACGAGAGTGAAGATGAGTCATTCGCAGATGCTACCCAATTGCGACCGGCATGCTAGGGATCAGCGCGCTCTTGCAGACTTGAACTCTTTATTCTCTTTGGGCGCCGTCGTGCCTACTAATATATCCCTATACCTCCTGGCCCACGGTACGTACACCAAATCAAGCTGACTCGCGATGATCAGTGAGGGGAGTGAATGTACTTGCTTCCCCGTCGATCTGTTTGCGCAAGGCCGCGAAACGCTCGTGTACATTTTCTCCAAAGAGGGGATCGGAGCAAGCCGGAACAGTGGCCGCGACCTCTGCCCAATCCTCTTCGGTCAGTAGGCGCGCGGCACGGGGCATGACCTGTTTCTCCTCAGTGGAGAGATGATTGCGATAGTAAGCAAGGTACATGGCTGCAGCGGCTTCCAAAGCCGTTCGCGACGTTATGACATCTCTTTCTGCTTCACGAAGCCGGCTGAGCAACTCTTCGCCTACCGCTGCAATCACACGATGCTCTTGCAGAAGCCGGCTAACCACAATGCGCATGGCGGGGTCGCGTTCAACGAGCAGGGCGTATGCAACATCCTCCCGAGGATGGTGAACGCAATCGCCATATTTCCGCATGTAATCGATGATCATGCCCATCAAACCGTAGTTTGGCTGCTCTTCCTGGTAAAACGCGCACACCTGCCTCTCTAGCAGGTCGAGTAGGCAGGCGAAATTGATATGGTCGGTATGCCAGACGGCAAGTGGGTTGGTCATGGCGACCTCCAGGGAGACTGGTCGAGTGGACCGTTGAGTCCGGATCCTATCGGACTTGCGAGATCCTATTGACACCATAGTCTCCCTTCACCATGTGGGGCTGATACAGATCAATAAGACTCCAGATGGAATGACGACGCGCAGCGAACTGTCGAGCTTGTCATTTGAACCTTCACGCATTAGGCGTGGCATTTTTCACGAAGCAGGTGCCTGTAGACCCTGCCCACGCTGGTCCACTCGATCGCATCGACCAAAGCATTCGTTTAGGTACTGCCTACCCTCGAGATTGCTCCGCAGCAGACGACGCCACGCAAGTTCTCCTGGATCTCGGCGGGTCCGGCCGACTGTCCCGGCGGCTGCCGATCGAGGCGACCGCGCCAAAGCGGGGGGCGGGTGGATGAGGCTATAATTTCACGATCATGAAGTTATGTCTTACTAAGGCGCCTTTGGAAGGTGCAAAGCATGGGCCGCAAAGTCAGTTCATGCTTCAATATCGGCTGGGCCGATGCGACAGGCATTTCATTGGAACTGGTGTACTTGCAGCGCCGTAGCGCCTCGGTCGGCACCCACAGTCGCCCGCGCTGTTCTGCCAAAATCAGGTCATCGCGATTCTGCTGGCAGGTTAAATGATGACCAACGGACAACGCGGAGGCGGTGCAAAGCGCTTCGGAACCGGGCGGATCGTGTTGTGGCGCGGCGGCAGTGTCTGGCTCGGCCATGCGGAGGAGAAAACCGGGTCCCATGCGCATCACGCCATCCAGGTGACGCTCGCGCTATCCGGTGGGGCGATGCGTATCCAGACTCCCGGGAAAGACTGGGCTGCCTATACGGCGGCGATCATTTGCGCCCACCAACCGCACGCCTTCGAGGCTCGGTGCGAACTTGTTGCGCTCATTTTCATCCCGCACTTTCAAGCGTATGTTCGGCGTGCTGGCCGGCGGGATCAGCGTCCAGCGCGTCTAGGCGAACTTAGCCGTTTCGTTCAAGCCGCCCGTCTTCAGTGGTCGCACACTGGCGTCTCGTTTCCAACAGAAAGGAGCATTGCCATGAATACCACGACCCAATCCCCCTGCGATTGCGCTGCTTGCCCCGGCGCCGGCTGCGACTGCGGTTGCCAGACAACCGCTGAGCAAAATCCGTGCGCCTGCGGAACTGGATGCACCTGCGGGCCGCATTGCCAGTGCGGAACTGGATGCGCCTGCGCTCCCGCGAAGGCCGAATAGTGCTCGAAGCGCCTCTGTAAAGTCCTCATTCCCAAACCGACGCCATGAGACGGGCCCATGCGGGGCATGGGCCGCCCTGCGGCATCTTCAGCATTCCCGATTGGGCGAACGAAAATCTGCTATCAAGGATCGACACGCCTCGAAAGCCTGCTCTCATACTCTCATTCATTGGCATTCTTTCCCTGGTTGCGTGCATGCCGCCGGCGTCGCGAGCGCGATCGCATGCACGCGATTCACATACCGTCACCTGAGGACGAGGCATCGCGCCAGTTGATGCGCGAGCGAGGGCAACTGCAGGAGGAAGTCCTGCAGCACCCCGACCGGATGCGCAAGTTCCTGGCCACGCTCGGCTGCTGGGATGCGGTTGATCACCGGGCCTTCGCCGACCGGCTCGAGCGCGAGGAGGTGCGCTGTCACGACGGTGCGCCGTTACCGCGCGAGTTGCGTGAGCGGTTACTGCGCGAGTGCGAACGGCTGGCACTCGTCGAACAGCAACTTGCCGCGCTGGAGAAGACGCGACAGACAAACGTACCAGCACCCGCGCGCCAGCGTTGCGATGCGCTGGCGCGCCTGAAGGGGATTGGCGAAGTGGGCGCTTCGCGCCTTGCCCTCGAGCTGTTCTGGCGGGAGTTCAACAACCGCCGCGAAATCGGTGCGTGCGTCGGCCTGGTGCCCCAGCCGTACGACAGCGGCGAGAGTCGGGTATCAGCAAACAAGGCAACCGATGGGTACGCACGCAGCTTATCGAGACCGCCTGGCAGTGGCTGCGCTATCAGCCCGGAAGTGTGCTGACGTAGTGGTTCAACCAGCGCTCCCAAGGTACGGGCCCCAATCGTCGGGCACGGCGGATCGCCATCGTCGCGGTGGCGCGGCGACTGGTAATTGCGCTATGGCGCTACCTGAAGGATGGCGTAATTCCTGATGGTGCACAGATGAAACCGGCTTGAGCCCATATTGCAGGCGATAGTAGATAGTGAAGGCGCGACAATCGGATCACTTACTGTTGCCGTGGTTGAAGTGGACATGCCCGTCCGCCCCCATGCGTCGCTACTACCCGACCAGGTGCACTGGGTCGACCAGGAGTCCGGCGAGATCATGAGCAAACGTCTTAAGCGAGCAGTCTTTCTGGAGCATTTTGCCAATCGCGAACCTTGCCTAATCGGCATGGAAGCCTGCGGCGGCTCGCAGCACTGGGCGCGGCGCCTTGTCGCAATGGGGCACCAAGTGAAGCTGATGCCCGCCAAATTCGTCAAGGCCTTCAACATTGGCAACAAGAACGACCCGGCCGATGCGCGTGCAATCTGGCTAGCGGTGCAGCAGCCCGGAAAGTCGGTGGCAGTGAAAACTGAAGGGCAGCAGGCCGTGCTGGCACTGCACAGGATGCGGCAACAACTGGTCAAGTTCCGCACGATGCAGATCAACAATCTGCGCGGTCTGCTGACTGAGTATGGCGAAGTGATGGGCCTGGGCCGCACTGCGCTGGACAAGGCGATGCCGGTTGTGCTGGCACGGGTCGCCGAACGCCTGCCGGCCGTGCTGATCGACACGCTGCGAGAGCGGTGGAACGGTCTGGGGAAGCTCGACGAGCAGATCGCCGGGATCGAGCGACGGCTGCGACAATGGATGCGAGAGGATAAGGCTGTCAAGGCGATTATCGACATCCCGGGCATCGGCGTGCTGACAGCGACCGCAGCGGTGGCGACGATGGGAGACCCCAAGTCATTCAGATCGGGGCGCGAGTTTGCAGCCTGGCTCGGTTTGGTACCCAGATAAACGGGTTCCGGCGGCAGGGTGCTCTTGCTGGGGATCAGCAAGAGAGGGGATACGTATCTGCGCACGCTGTAGATTCACGGCGCTCGCGGTGTGTTGTACAACGCGAAGGATCCCGGGCAATGGGTCGAGCGCATCGGAAAACGACGACCACCGAACGTTGTACTCGTAGCCTTGGCTAACAATATGGCTCGTATAATCTGGGCGATCCTTTCCCATGATCGGCACTACGAGAAGGATTTCGTAAGCGTGAAACCCACATGAACGGCGTGCGCCGAGCAGAACACAATAACCGTCTGCATCGCGAGGGACATGTTGAAGCGGTTGCGTTGGCGATTGAGTGTGATGACTAATCAGGTCGGACCGTGACTTGCTAAACCTGTATATGACAAAGAGCTTCGAGCTCTTACGGGAAATGAGGTGCGAGTCAGCGAATTTCATCGGGGCCAGGCGCGTAGGAGCGCCAACGCACAGGCCGTATGTATATAAGCAATCCATCTCCTGCGCGCCGTAGAGCAAGTCATTTGGCAAAGAGGGGGGGCCATGTATAAAGCTGCAACCCAACCTAGTCAGGTCAGAGCGCACAAAGGCCCTCGCAAACGGGAGACAGAGTCATATCAGCTTGGTCTCCGAGTCAAACTTCGGACTAGCGAAACACGAAAACCGGGATCCGGCAATGCGTCAGGACTTTCTGGGTTTCACTGCCGATCAGTAGCCCCTGCAGGCCGGCTCGGCCATGCGACGCCATGACAATGAGGTCACAGTTACGTTCCTCCACGGTCCGGATGATCGCCTCATAGGGGTGATTGTGGGTAACGCTGATCGTCTCGCATGCCACCTCCGCTTCATGTGCCGCTTGTGCGACCACCGCCAGGTATCGCTCCGCATGCATTTCGGCAAGTTGTGCGTAGCGCTCCTGGCTATCCTCCAGCATGTCGATCCGATGTGTGAAGACATGGAATTCCGGGATGACATGCAATCCAGTGATCCTCGCCTCAAATGCCTTGGCGAGTGTCACCGCCATGCGCACAGCAGCGTCGGAGAGTGCCGATCCATCGGTGGGCACCAAGATATGCTGAAACATGTTGACCTCCTCATGGCCGGCCGGGCCATCCGCCTTGCCCCCTGGCACGCGTTACGAACTTAATGGTATGACAAGCGTTCCTGCTCTGACGTGACGCGCTCCTCGATTCTCTGATCAGGGGAACAGGGGGACTCGTGGCGGTGTAGCTCCCTTGTCAGCCTTGGTGCTTCGACAATTTGGTGTCTCCGCCTGGGCGGCAAGATTTCGCCTTCAGCCTAGCACTGCAGCAACCGTCAACAAAGGGCCGGCGGCGACAGCGGTACGCTGAGCGAGAAATTCTACGGCGTTGATCGCAATGGGAGGATTGCTCACCTGCGACAGCGGGATGTTGCAGCGCCGCATGCCATCGGTGTACAGATATTCCGATGACCTCCTGAACCAGGATCTGATCCCAGACCGCATGTACAGCGCGCGGTACGCCAGGAAGACGGGCAAGCGAGCCCTCGTCAGCGACAAGAGGCTTTCGTGGCATAAGCGCGACGATACTTCCGTCGCTTTGATTCCACGGTCCTCTTGCCCCCTTCCGAGCTGCTTCGTCGTGGCTTGCTGTTTGTCATGCCGGGCTGTCAACCCAAGCCTATATTTGACACAGTGCCAATCGTGCTGCGCGACGCACCGCGATGATTTTGCTAACAGGAGCGCAAGATGAACGACATCCGATCCGATTTCTCCATGCGCAAGGACGCATTGGCCCGCGACGTCGATACGCTGATGGCCGACGTGCAGGCGCTCCTTCATGAAGTCAAAGCCGAAACCGGCGTAGGGACCAGCCTTGAGCGCCACGCACTTAAAGCCCGGCAGCGCGCGCTGCAGGACCGCCTCGTTGCACTGCGCGATGAGGGCCGCGCCAAAGTCTCCGAGTGGGCGACAACGACCGATCGCTACGTTCATGAGCATCCGTGGCAAAGCATGGGTACCGTGGCCGCCATCGCGGCAACCACAGGCGCTATCGTCGCGCTGGCTGCCAGCCACCGTTAGGCATTCGTGACTGCGGCGCCGGCATGGCAGTGACACGTGGTAGTCCCGCATGGGACACGTGGTGTTTGCCATGCCGGCAAATGGCTGCAGCCCCTTGCCGGAAGCAATTCAGGGACGGCCGACATTTGGCGGTCTGGCTCGGCCAGGTGCCTCGCCAGTGCTCTTCGGGAGGCAAGCCTCGTCTGCACGGCATTAGCCGGCGCGGCGACACTGTGGTTAAACCAGCATCCTGACGCCTGTTTTTCGTGCCGGCCGCCGTGTCCGGCGAGCCGTGAATTCGATAAGGCCAGGATGCGCGGATCTCATCGAGGCTGCGGGCGTGCTTCGGCAAGCGCCCATTGGGCAAGCCGGATACATGCATGCAGATCGTTTCGACATCACGAGCAAGAAGCCTGCAAAAGGCGTCGGATCCATACATGCCAGGGGCACCGGCGGGGCACTCGCTTCATTGCCGCGGCGGTGAGCGGGGCGGTCTGGTTCATCCGGAAGGCGTGGCGCAACACGACAAGGTAGAGGGCGCCCAGACTCAGGCCGAGATTGACATCATCACACTGCTCTCCAAACAGTGCTCGATGTGCCCACCGTCAACTGGGTTGACCGCCGAGGAGCAGAGCTTCCTGAGTATGCGGACCGCGTCCGCATCGCAGGGCAAGCCTGCAAGCGGGCCTGACTCGGTGACGGTGGAGACCTTACGCGGCACGTCAGCCCTGCCCGGCGGCCGATTCCCACAAGCTGTTCGCTACCCTTTCTATGCATTCCATGGCGCATCGCGCCATTGGCGAAGGTGTGCGCCCCGTCAGCGAGACGATCCCGGGGCGTACGATCAGTTCCGGAGCATCTTTGACCTCAAGTCTGACCAGAGTGCCGGCATCGACGTCCGCCACGACGAGGGCACGGGTACATGCCAGTACCGTTTCCGTGCTGAGCGCCACCGTGCGCAGGATGGCGAAGTTGTCGCATTCCAGCGCCGGCACGGCGGCGCTGGGTGACTGGCCCAAGGCTGCGGCCAGGGCGGCCTGCATCATGGCCGGGGGCGTCGCCGATGCCAGCCCGAATTGCCAGACTTGCGCGAAAGCACAGCGATTGCCAGCCAGCGGATGACCTGCGCGAGCGTAGAACTCGACCTGCTGCGGGGGCAGCAGCCGGATAGTCAGTGCGGCTTCCCTGGGAAGGTCATTGGTGTCTGAAACAAAGAACTCGATGCTTTCCGCGCGCAGCCGTTCCAGCAACTGCTTCCAGTTGCTTTCAACCACCCGCAAGCCGACCTTGGGGTGGCGCTGGCGCAGCTCGGGCAGCACCCGCGGCATCAGCGTGACCGCCGGAAACGGCCCGACCCCGAAGGCCGTGTCGCCGAGCTCGACATCCCGGTAAAGATCGATATCGCGCTGCAGGCAGCGGGCATCGAACAGCAGCTTGCGCGCGCCCTCGATCACAAACTGCCCGGCGGGTGTCGGGCGCACATCCGCATCGCCCCGCTCAAATAAACGCAAGCCCAGTTCCGCCTCAACGGCCTGGATGCTGCGGCTGAACGCAGGCTGGCTGAGATGCACGCGCGCGGCGGCGCGCGCGAAATGCAATTCATCGGCGAGGGCGAGAACGTGGGTGAGACGGCGGAGATCCATACTGGACGCATTGCGTCAGACACATTGATCGGATGCTGATTATGCATTGGACGAATCGGTGCGGCAATCCTAAAGTCAGCGCATCAAATCCCGGCAACGAACGGGACGGCCCGGATGAAGGGAAACGGAGACAACATGAAAGTGCTGGACAAGTTCTACATCAACGGCGCGTGGGTAGCCCCGTGCGCCGGTGCAACCTACGCCGACATCACCGATCCGGCGACCGAGATGGTAATCGGCAAGCTGACCATGGGCAACGCGGAGGACGCCGGGCGTGCCGTGCAGGCCGCCACGGCAGCGCTGCCGGCGTGGTCCGGCACCACGCGCGAGGCCCGTATCGGGCTGCTTGAACGCGTGATGGCGTGCTACCAGGCGCGCCTCGGCGAACTGGCGCAAGCGGTGCGACAGGAGATGGGTGCCCCGTCGACCCTCTGCAACACGCTGCAGGCGCCCATCGGACTCGGCCAGATCCAGGCCACCACCGAAGCTCTGCGTCACTTTGAATTCGAAAGCGAGCGCGGCCGCAGCTGGATCCGGCGCGAGCCGGTCGGCGTGGCGGCGCTGATCACGCCATGGAACTGGCCACTGAACCAGATCGCGGCAAAGGTGGCACCCGCGCTCGCGGCGGGCTGCACGATGGTGCTCAAGCCGTCAGAGATCGCGCCGCTGGATGCCGTGCTGTTCGCTGAAATCCTGCACGAGGCCGGCGTGCCCGCAGGCGTGTTCAACATGGTATTCGGAGACGGCCGGGTGGTCGGGGCCGCGCTGTCGTCGCATCGCGATGTGGACATGATTTCCATCACTGGCTCGACCCGCGCCGGGGTGGAAGTGGCCATCAACGCCGCGCCGACCGTCAAGCGTGTCGCGCAGGAACTGGGCGGCAAATCTGCGCTGGTCATTCTCGATGACGCCGACCTGCACGCCGCCGTCGCGAGCGGCGTGGCACAGGGCATGATGAACGCGGGCCAGACATGCATCGCGCCCACGCGCATCCTGGTTCCGCGCCACTGCTACGAAGACGCGGTGTCCATTGCCGCGGCAGCGGCCAACGCCATCCGCGTGGGCGATCCCGCCGATCCGGAAACCGCCATGGGCCCGATCTCCAACCGCGCTCAGTACGAGAAGGTGCAGCGCATGATCCGCGTCGGCCTGGAGGAGGGCGCGCGGCTGGCTGCGGGCGGACCAGGGCGTCCGGAGGGACTCGAACGCGGATTCTATGCCAGGCCGACCATCTTCGCCGACGTCCGCAACGACATGGCAGTCGCACGCGAAGAGATCTTCGGGCCAGTGCTGGTGATGATCCCCTACGACGGCGAGGAAGCGGCGATCGCCATCGCCAACGATACCGATTACGGCCTGGCCGCCTACGTGGCGGGCACGGACCCGGAGCGCACACGCCGCGTGGCGGCGCGGCT
This sequence comes from Cupriavidus sp. DF5525, assembly GCF_040149425.2. Taxonomy (NCBI): domain Bacteria; kingdom Pseudomonadati; phylum Pseudomonadota; class Betaproteobacteria; order Burkholderiales; family Burkholderiaceae; genus Cupriavidus; species Cupriavidus sp. DF5525. The sequence continues at coordinate 348,867 of NZ_CP168267.1, forward strand.
GCGCGCGGGCGCCGTCCTCCTTAACGGCGCCATGCTGGACATCGCCGCGCCATTCGGCGGATGCAAGACCTCCGGCAACGGGCGGGAATGCGGGCCGGAAGGACTGGCTGAGTTCCTCGAGATCAAGACGGTGACGTCGCTCTGATCGGGCACGCAGCCCGCCGTCCGACGCGGCGCGCGTGCCGCGGCTCCCCACGCTGTCCCACTGACGATGTCCCCGGCGGCCGCCCGCGATGGCGACCCGCCGCGGCGACGTGCACCTTGCTGGAGAACGCATGAGCACCTCTTATCAACCGGCCATGGCGTGGCGCACCGCCTTGCTGCTGGTGGTCTACATGGTTATCAATTTCGCCGACAAGATCGCGGTCGGCCTACTGGCCGTGCCGATGATGACGGAGCTGAACCTGTCGCCCGCGCAGTTCGGGCTGGTCGGCAGCAGCTTCTTCTGGCTGTTCGCCATCGCCGGCGTCAGCGGCGGTTTCCTGGCCAACCGGCTGCCCACGACGGGCATCCTGCTGGCGATGGCGCTGGCCTGGTCGGTGCTGCAAATCCCGATGGCCATGTCGTCCAGCCTCTTTGTGCTCGTGGCGGCGCGCGTGCTGCTTGGTGCCGCCGAAGGGCCGGCGTGGCCCGTCGCGGTCCATGCTTGCTACAAGTGGTTTCCCAACGAGAAGCGCGAGCTGCCGGTGGCCTGCCTGGCGCAAGGCGGCGCCATCGGGCTGCTGTTGGCAGGCATGGCCATGCCGCTTGTGACGGCGCACTGGGGATGGCGCGCCAACTTCTACGCGCTGGCCGCGATCGGCTTTGCGTGGGCGTTGCTGTGGGTCGCGCTCGGCAAGGAAGGCAAGGACGCCGGCGCTGGAAAAAGCGAGACGAAGGAGGGCATGTACGTGCCCTATCGCCGGCTGCTTGCCGAACCGACGGTCGCTGCCTGCATGGCCATGAAGTTCTTCTCCTACTGGGGTCTGGCTCTGACGCTCACATGGCTGCCGGCCTATCTGCAGAAGGGCCTGGGGTACGGCGCGGTCGAGTCGGGACGGTTGTACGCGGCACTCATCGCCATGAGCCTGCCGGTCAGCATCGCGGGATCGTGGCTGGTGCGCCAGCTGCTGGCGCGCGGGGTGTCGTCGAGGACGGCGCGCGGACGCGTCGCCGCGGCGGTCGTTGCCCTGGGCGGCGCGGCATTCGTGCTGGTCTGGCTGGGCGGGCTGCCGCCGCTGTGGCGCGCGGCACTGATCGGCCTCACGCTCGGCCTGACCCAGATCATGTATGCGGTGGGGCCGGCCATCCTGGCGGAGGTTGTGCCGGATTCGCAGCGCAGCGCCGTCCTGGCCATCGACAACTCCATTGCCTCGTTTGCCGGCGTACTGGCGCCGCTGGTCACCGGCTTCCTGGTGCAGGGCATGACGGGAAGCGCGGGCTATGAGGCCGGCTTCGCCATCTGCGGCCTGTTGATGGTGGTCGGAGCGCTAGCAGGGGGCGTGGCGATCGATCCGGCCCGGGCCGCCTTGTCCGTGCGCCGGCATGCGACGCCTGGCTACGGCTATCACGGCGAGGCACCGGCATCGAGCCACTGACAGGCCGTGGCGACTGGCAGGAAAATCAAATCAAGACACTGATTGGAGCAGAGACAAATGACCGCATACAACTTCCCATTGCTGATCAAGCAGCTGCTGGTCACGCCGATCGCGCAGCGCTCGCGCAAGGAGATCGTCTACGAAGACCGCGTGCGCTTTGGCTATCCCACGCTGGTCGAACGCATCGGGCGGCTCGGCAGCGCGCTCACCCGGCTTGGGGTGGGCCGGGGCAGCACGGTGGCGGTACTCGACTGGGACAGCCATCGCTACCTGGAAGCCTACTTCGCCGTGCCGATGCTGGGCGCGACACTGATGAAGACGAACATCCGCCTGTCGCCCGAGCAGATCGCCTATACGCTCGATCATGCCGAGGCGGAGACGCTGCTTGTCAACGTCGACTTCCTGCCGCTGGTCCGGGAAATCCGCGCGCAGCTGCCGCGCGTCAAGCGCCTGATCTGCCTGACCGACGGTAACGTGCCGTCGGACCTCGACTGGGCAGGCGAATACGAGGCGCTGCTCGCCGCCGGCGATCCGGCGCATGCGTTCCCGGAGTTCGATGAGAACACGCGCGCGACGCTGTTCTACACCACGGGCACCACCGGCCAGCCAAAGGGCGTCTCGTTCAGTCACCGGGACCTCGTGCTGCACAGCCTGACTGCGCTGGCGACGCTGTCGCAGGCCGGCGGGAACGCGCGTTTCTCGCGCAACGAGGTGTACATGCCATTGACACCGATGTTCCACGCGCATGCGTGGGGCTTTCCGTACATCGCCACGCTGTGTGGCTGGAAGCAGGTCTACCCGGGCCGCTACGAGCCGTCGAAGCTGTTGAACCTGTTCCGCAAGGAAGGCGTCACCTTCTCGCACTGCGTGCCGACCGTCCTGCACATGGTCCTGTCGGCGCCGGCTGCGCAGGACGTTGACTTTGGCGGCTGGAAGGTGGTGATCGGCGGCAGTGCCTTGTCACGCGCCCTGTGCAGGCAGGCGCTGGCGCGCAACATCGACATCTGCTCGGGCTATGGCATGTCGGAGACCTGCCCGCTGCTGAGCCTGGGCCAGATCAAGACCGACATGATCGGAGACATTGCCGACCCGCAGGCGCGACGCGAGCGTGAAGTCGACGTGCGGGTCGGTGCCGGAATCCCGGCGCTGCTGGCGCAGATGAAGGTCGTCGACGCTGACATGCAAGCGGTGTCGGTGGATGGGGTATCCGTCGGCGAAGTGGTGGTGCGCACGCCCTATCTGACCCAGGGCTACCTGAAGAATCCCGATGCCAGCGCCGCGCTGTGGGAGGGTGGCTGGATGCATACCGGCGACATCGGCCGCTTCGACGCGGATGGCTACCTGCATCTGGTGGACCGGGCGAAGGACGTGATCAAGAGCGGGGGCGAGTGGGTGTCGTCGATCGACCTCGAGGATGCCATCGCCCAGGTTGTGGGTGTCTCCGAGGTGGCCGTGATCGGCGTGCCGGATGCCAAGTGGGGAGAGCGGCCCATGGCGCTGGTGGTGCCGCGCGCCGGCGGCGCGCCGCTGGACGCCGACGCCGTGCGCAACCACCTTTGCACACTGGCGGAGGCGGGAACGATCTCGAAGTACGCGATTCCGGAGCGCATCCTGCTGGTCGACCAGATCGACAAGACCAGCGTGGGCAAGCTCGACAAGAAGCGCCTGCGCGAGCGTTACAAGCCGGCCTGACCGGCGCTGCGCGGCGCAGGATGACGGTCAGGCGCTGAAAGGCGCAACTATCAATGGCGCGGTCCGGTAAGCCCCGGATCGGCTGCCTCAAGGGAGATTGGAATGAGCGAACAAGCATATGCGGCCGCGCCGAATAGTCCGGCCATCATCCGCCCGGGTATCCGGAAGGCCTCGTTCACGGTGGAACCCGTCGCGCCGTGCCTCGGGGCGGAGATCGGCAACATCGATCTCCGCATGCCGCTCGAGGACGACCAGTACCTGGCACTGCGCGCGGCGCTGTTGAAGCACAAGGTGCTGTTCTTCAGGGACCAGGACATCAGTGCCGCGCAGCAGGTCGAGCTGGCGCGGCGGTTTGGCGAACTTGAAGTGCATCCCGTGTTTCCCCACCACCCCGACCATCCGGAGCTGGTGATACTGGGAGGCGATAGCACGCAGGCGGCGCGCGAGAATATCTTCCACACCGACGTGAGCTGGCGCAAGCGTCCGTCAATGGGTTCGCTCCTGCGCTGCCTCGAATGTCCGACGGTCGGGGGCGATACGCTGTGGGTGAACATGGCTGCGGCACATTCCGGCCTGCCCGCGGCGGTGCGTGAGCGGATTGCCGGCCTGCATGCCGTGCATGACATCCTGCCGGCCTTCGGTTCGCGCATGACTACCGAGCAGCGCGAGGCCCGCCGCCAGGAATTTCCGCCGGCGACGCATCCCGTCGTGCGCACGCACCCCGAGACCGGCGAACAGATACTGTATGTGAACGAGGCGTTCACCACGCACCTTTCGAACTACCTGGAACAACACGAAGGCCAGTATCGATTCGGGTTTGATTTCAGGATCGAGGAAATGGACCTGCTGCATTACCTGTTCCGCCAGGCGAGCGCGCCGGAATACCAGGTGCGCCTGCGCTGGCGCGCCAACACCATCGCCTTCTGGGACAACCGTTCTACGCAGCACTACGCCGTCCAGGACTACTTCCCCGCGCGCCGTCGCATGCTGCGCGCGACCATCATCGGCGACGTGCCGTTCTGAGGCACTACGACGCCACCACCAACAGGGTTTGCCTGATTACCAGGGAAGGAGATTCACATGTCAAAAGTCGTAGTCGCCGGGGTCGGCATGGTTCCGTTCACGAAGCCGGGCGCCAGCGGCACGTACATCGAGATGGGTTCGGAAGCCGCGCGCATGGCGCTGGGCGACGCCGGCATCCCGTATGACCTGGTGCAGCAGGCTTACGTCGGCTACGTGTACGGCGACTCCTGTGCCGGCCAGGCTGCGCTGTACCCGGTGGGGCTCTCGCAGGTTCCCATCGTCAACGTCAACAACAACTGCTCGACCGGGTCGACCGCGTTGTTCCTGGCCCGCCAGGCGGTCGAGAGCGGTGCGGTGGAGTGCGCGATCGCGCTGGGTTTCGAGCAGATGCAGCCGGGAGCGCTGAAGTCGCAGTGGGATGACCGGCCGGCCCCGCTGGGCACGTTGCTCGATATCACCCGGGACCTCAACCAGGAAGCATCGGCTGCGGGCATACCCATCGCCCTGCTGCAGTTCGGCGGGGCGGGGAAGGAGCACATGGAGAAGTACGGCACCAGGCTGGAAACCTTCGCCGCAATTCGCGTCAAAGCGAGCCGCCACGCCGCCAGCAATCCGCTGGCGATCTTCCGCAAGGTGGTCAGCGTCGAGGACGTGATGGCCGACCCGGTGGTCTGGCCGGGCGTGATGACGCGGCTGATGGCCTGCCCGCCGACCTGCGGCGCCGCTGCGGCCATCCTCTGCTCGGAGGCGTTCGCCAGGAAGCACAACCTGCGCGCTGACGTACGCATCCTGGCCCAGTCGATGACAACCGACAGCCCTAAGACCTTCGAGACCCGCTCGATGATCGAGGTCGTGGGCTTCAGCATGGCGCAGGAAGCCGCGCGACAGGTATATGAGAGCGCCGGCGTCGGCCCGTCGGACATCCAGGTTGCCGAGCTGCACGACTGCTTCGCGCACAACGAGTTGCTGACCTACGAATCGCTCGGCTTCGCGCCGGTAGGCGGCGCCGAGAAGTTCGTGCTGGACGGCGACAACACCTATGGCGGCAAGGTCGTGACCAACCCGTCGGGCGGCCTGCTGTCGAAAGGCCACCCGCTGGGCGCGACCGGCCTGGCGCAGTGCTATGAGCTGACCCGTCAGATCCGCGGCATGGCTGGCCCGACGCAGGTCGAGGGCGTGAATCTGGCGCTGCAACACAACCTCGGGCTGGGCGGCGCCTGCGTGGTGACGCTCTATGGTCGCGGCTAGGACAAGGTGGCGCCGGGTGGCGGCGCCACCGGACATGAACTGGGAGACCCACACATGGCAGACAAAAGCCTCATAGGCAGCAAGATGTCGGCGGGCACCGTCGACGTGGAGAAGGGCCGCCTGCGCTTCTTCGCCAAGGCGATCGGCGAAGCCGACCCGATCTACACCGACGAATCCGCCGCGCGCGACGCCGGCCATCCGGCTTTGCCGGTGCCGCCGACCTTCCTCTTCTGCCTGAACAGCGAGGTGGGCGAGCTGCGCAAGACGTTGGAAGTCCTGCAGATGGACCTCGGCCGAATCCTGCACGCCGAGCAGGCCTTCGACTACCACCGCATGGCCTATGCCGGGGACGTACTGCACTTCGAGACCAGGGTCGCGGACGTCTACGACAAGAAGGGCGGGGCGCTGCACTTCGTCGTGCAGGAAACCAGCGTCACCAACCAGAAGGGAGACCGCGTTGCGGAGCTGCGCAGCACGCTGGTCGAGCGCCGTGGCTGAGGAGACGTTCCAGATGCAAGCACCGCGCTACAACGACGTGAAGGTGGGCGACAAACTGCCCGCCCTAGCCTTGCCGGCCACCAACCGCACCACGCTGGCGCTGTACGCTGGCGCCTCGGGCGACCACAACCCGATCCATATCGACATCGACTTCGCCCGCCAGTCGCGCATGCCGGACGTGTTCGCGCACGGGATGCTGTCGGCCGCCTACCTCGGCCGCCTGCTGACCGGCTGGGCGCCACAGGCGGCACTGCGCAACGTCGCGATCCGCTTCACCGGCATCACCCACCTGGGCAACCAGCCGACCTGCACGGGTGAGGTGGTCGAGAAATTCGAGGCCAACGGCGAGAAGCGCGTGAAGGTGGCGATCAGGTCGACCAACCAGTATGGCGAGGACAAGCTGGTTGGCGAGGCCATCGTCGCGCTGGACTAACCCATTGTTGTCTCCCCGTCCCCAGGCAGGAGAGGGGAGCAGAACCGAACAGAGCATCCAAAGGAAAACCCAAATGACCAAACTCGCAGGCAAGTCCGCCATCGTTACCGGCTCGGGCCGCGGCATCGGCCGTGAAGTGGCCCTGAAGCTGGCGTCCGAAGGCGCGCGCGTAGTGGTGAACGACCTTGACGCCGAACCGGCGCACGAAGTCGTCGAACAGATCCAGTCGCAGGGCGGCGAGGCGGTGGCCTGCATCGGCAGCGTGACCGCTACCGACTTCGCCGACCGTCTGGTGGGCACGGCAGTCAGTCACTTCCAGAGCATCGACATCATCGTCAACAACGCCGGCTACACCTGGGACAACGTGATCCAGAAGATGAGCGACGAGCAGTGGTACGCCATCCTGGATTGCCACCTGACGGCACCGTTCCGCATCCTGCGCGCGGCCTATCCGGTCATCAGCGCTGCCGCCAAGGCCGAGGCTGCGGAGGGCCGCGAAGTGTTCCGCAAGATCGTCAATATCTCGTCGGTGGCCGCCGGCGGCAATCCAGGCCAGGCCAACTATTCGTCGGCCAAGGCCGGCATCCTTGGCATGACCCGGGCGCTGGCCAAGGAATGGGGCCGCCTGAAGGTCAATGTGAACGCCGTCGCCTTTGGCCACATCGAGACCCGCCTGACCGTGCCGTTCGCCGGCAAGGAAAGCGCCACCGTCAATATCGAAGGCCGCGAGATCAAGGTCGGCATCAGCGAGGCGCTGGCCGAGCAGTCGAAGAAGTTGATCCCGCTCGGCCGTCCGGGCACCGCCGTTGAAGCCGCCGGTTCGGTCTACATGTTCTGCCAGCCCGAGTCGAACTATGTTACCGGCCAGGTGCTGGTCTGCGGCGGCGGCATCGGCAGCGTCTGAGACGAAGCAAGGGGAACCAGCATGCTCGAAAACTACCGTTCGCCGTGGATGGATGAGGACCTGGACGCGTTCGCCGGTGCGGTGCGGCGCTTCTGCAAGGACATCATCGAGCCCAGCGAGATGAAATGGCGTGCACAGCACCACGTCGACCGCGCGGTCTGGCTCAAGGCCGGTGAACTCGGCCTGATCCTGCCCGACGTGCCCGAGGCGTACGGCGGCGCAGGCGGCACGGTGGCGCACGCGGCGGTGGTGATGCGCGAGATGGGCTACGCCGGCAGCACCGGCTTCGGCTATGGCATCAATTACCTGGTGGGCCACTACCTGGGCAGCTATGGCACCGAGGCCCAGAAGCAGCGCTGGCTCCCAGGCATCGCGACCGGCCAGATCATCACGGCCGTCGCCATGACCGAGCCGGGCACCGGCTCAGACCTGCAGGGCGTGCGCACCACGGCGAGGAAGCGTGCCGACGGCAAGTACGTCGTCAACGGCGCCAAGACCTTCATCACCAACGGACAGATGTGCGACATGGTGGTCGTGGTCGCCAGGACCGGCGACCAGCAGGGCGCCAAAGGCATTTCGCTGCTGATCGTCGATGCCAGCAACCCGGGCTTCCGCCGTGGCCAGTGCCTCGACAAGGTGGGCCAGGACTCCGGCGACACCTCCGAGCTGTTCTTCGATGACTGCGTGGTGGAGGCTGACGCGCTCCTCGGCGGCGCGGAAGGCCAGGGTTTCTTCCAGCTCATGGGCCAGCTTCCGTACGAACGCGCCATGATCGCAGTGGGAGCCGCCGCGCAGATGGAGCGGGCCCTCGAGTTGACGGTGGCGTACGTGAAGGAGCGCAAGGCCTTCGGCAAGGCGTTGATCGAGCAGCAGAACACCCGCTTCGTGCTGGCCGATGTCAAGGCCACGGTGACGGCCTCGCGCGCCTTCGCCGATCACATCATCCGCCACTGGATCGACGGCACGCTCGACTCTTCGCTGGCCTCGATGGGCAAGTTCTGGCTGACCGAGCGCCAGGGCGAGGTGATCGACAAGTGCGTGCAGTTCTTCGGCGGCTACGGGTACATGCTGGAGTACCCGATCGCGCGCATGTACGTCGACGCGCGCGTGCAGCGCATCTACGGCGGCGCCAACGAGATCCAGCGCGAGCTGGTGGCGCGTTCGCTGTAACGCCCGGCACGACTGAACGATCGTCAGCGGGCTGCCGCGCTCCAACCTGGTGACTATGCGCGCCTTCGCCGAGGCGTGGCCGGATGCCGCAAATTCACCTCGAAGCGAGCGGCGACGACTCTTATCTCGATCTGCAGTTCTATCAGCTGATAGCTGCGCTGCAATATCGTCATTGAACTGAAGACTGGCGCCTTTGAGCCAGAGTATGCAGGTCAGATCAGTTTCTATCTGTCGGCGGTTGATGCCCTGATGAAAACTGAAGCCGACCATCCTACCATCGGGCTACTGTTATGCCAGGGAGCACAACCGGCTGGTGGTCGAATACGTGCTGCGCGGCATGGGCCAGCTGATTGACGTGGCCCAGTACCAGTTCGTTGCGGAACTCCCGGCTGAGCTGCAGGAAAGCCTGCCGAGCGTCGCGGCTGGTGGCGTCGTCGACAAAGACCAGCAGCGTGCAGGCCGGCGCCCGGTCCTCGAACCAGGCGTGGTCGCTGCCGTCGATCTGCACCAGCTCACCGAGGCAGGCGCGGCGATTGCGCAACTGGTGCACCCTGGGCGGGCGCAGCTTCCTCGGCACCCAGAAGCCGGCGTCGATCATGATTCGGCGCACGCATGCCGGCGAGATCTCGATGCCATGGCGCTCGCGCAGCTTCTCGGCGGCCAGGGTCGGGCCGAAGTCGGCGTAACGGTCGCGGAACAGGCCCCGCACGCGGGATTCCAGACCCGGAGGCAACTGATTGTGGCCAGGCTGACCCCATTTACGGGAGACGAGGCCCTGGGGGCCGTCCTGCCGGTACCGCTGCACCAGCCGCTCGACCTGGCGCTTGGAAAGGCCGAGCTTCTCGGCGGCGCGCCAGACCATCAGACCGTCTTCGACGACGGCCTGGATGACCTTGCAGCGGTCCAGCTCCCGCATACTCATGGTGATCGGGTCGGCCCATGGTCGCGCTCCAGGCTAGACGGCAAAGCCGCCAGCTTGGCACGCTCCGGGACGGGGTACGACATTTGAACTTAACCCAAGTACGACATTAGAAAAAACGGCATAATAAGTGTTATTTTAAATTGGTACGCAACATAACAAAATTGGCTCTGCGGTGCGATCCGTGTTCTGTAAAGCAGCTTGGAGTAAACAAGCCGACCGGTGGCGCTCCGTTGCCTAGACGGGATGCAAATCGACGCGTAGCGGCATTCAGAGGCCGAACCAGTTCGCCAGCCGCAAACCAGCCAATTCCGCAAAATCCTTTGTGTTACGCGTCACCAGGGTTAGCCCGTGCGCTATCGCAACCGATGCAATCTGCCCATCCACGAATGGCAATGTGAATCCAGCCCGCTCGCGCGACTGGCGCAGCTCTGCGTGGATCCGCGCTCCGGCAGCGTCATAAGGCAAGACTGGCAAAGTGCCCACGACATCTTGTACAAAACGGCCAACAGCGTCCTTCCGTTGGCCATCCGGCATGCGCAACCAACCAAAGCGGAGTTCGTGCCAGACCGGGGCTGGAATGGCTAGCTCCCCCTCGTAGCGGGCCAAATTTTCCATTACCGCGACCTCAGGTCTCGGCCGCATGGCCTCTGAAACAATGTTGGTGTCCAGCAACCAACTCACGGCGCTCACCATGAGAATTCTCTTCCCCCATCGGGTTGACGTAATTGCGCAAAGGGATCGCTCTCATCCTCCCCTGTCACATGCCTTTGGCGCCACTCGGTCAAACGCGCAGAAAAGCCAGAGGAAGACCCAACCAGCTGTCGATATTGTGACCACGACATCAAGACGCCGGCAGCCTGCCCGCGCCGGGAGATCATTAGGGGCTCTTGTGCCACTTCTACACCCCGGAGCGCATCAGCGAGATGCGCTCTTGCCTCAGAGAACGGGATAGTTCGCATGGAAAGTGCTCCTGGCTTGATGTGTACATTTAAATTGTACATCATGGGGGGTCAAGCAGAGTTCCAAGTCAACGGCCGCTCCCTGTCAGCGTTGCACGCTCCGAGGGGGCGACGATTCAATGGCCGGCGTGTATTGGGTAACGCCGGCGCGTACTGCACGTATGGCCGCTTCCTGAACCAGAGGCGGCGCCGTGAAGTCCGGCTCGCCGATGCTCAGATGGATCACCGGTTTGGCTCGGGCGGCCTCGGTAGCGGCCAATTGTGTAGCCGCCTTGGCTACCTCCATCACGTAGAACGGCTCGATGTGAGCAGCACGCTTCGAAATCTTCATCGAATATCTCCATCCGGGAATGCGCCGCTCTTATGTGGCTCACTGGGGATCATTGTGTGCCAGGCGACGTAAGGGCCACGGAACGGTGGGGCGCTCGCGCCGGCAGGCGTGGGTCGAAACGAGAATTCTCGTGACCTCGTGCGGACTGGACAATATGGCTTACAGAGAATGTGTTTTGCATCCTGCGTAAGAATTGAAGCGCTTTCCATCCGGTTGCGCCGCAAGACGGAACCGCTGCCATTGAATGCGTCTTTCAGGGTATCTCAGGCGAGATAGTGACCTTGGACGGCGAATCGAATCTCACATAGCCTTCGGGAAAGGAGGGGCGAGGTCCCGCTCAATCCCCCACGTGCGCAAATCTCCGCAGCGCGCCAAGGTCCATAATCTGGATCGCCCCGTATTCCACCGCGATCAATTTGGCGTCAGCCAAATCGCGAAGTGCACGATTTGTGTTCTGCCGCGATAGTCCAGACAGGCGTCCTATTTCCTCTTGGGATAGACCCAAGATCCTGTCAGTAGCTGGATAGAGCTGCTGATTGAACATCTCGGCCAAGCAGAATGCCACTCGCGCTGAGGCTTCGTGCAACCGTAAGTTGTGTACCAAACCGACGTAGTAGCCACAGCGCGCATTGAGCTGGTCTATGACATATCGGCTGAACTGGCTGCTGTGATCGAGCAGCCAGAGAAATGTCGATCTTGGGACGAATGCCTGCCGACTGTCCCGAACTGCCACTACCGAATAGGGTCGGGGCTCTTCCTTTAGGACCGCTCCCTCCCCAAACCAAGAGCCAGCAGGGACGCCCGCGAATGTGACAGTGCGCCCTGCGCTTGAGGCGGTATCGACCTTAATGATCCCGTCCACAACTGCCAACCAGTGGTCAGCGGGATCGCCCCGGTGGCAAACGGTCGAGCCGGCATGATATGAGCGATCAAAGCAGTCGCTCCTTACACGAGCCTTTTGTTCGCCGGAAAGATTCGGATACCACGGCGACCGGGAAAGGAAATCCACCAGGCTCGAAATCCCTGCATCCTCCGTTTCTGTTGAATCACGGAACAGGATCGGTCTTCCCAGCCTGTCTGTGCTTGCAGGCCCTTCGGGCGCAATGCCAAGCCGCTCCACTCGCTCGGCACAGAAGACTCTTAGAGAGTTCATGATGGTAGCGCTACGTCGTCTTGGACGGCCGCAACCAGTGGCGTGCGGCAATCACCATAGATTCCTCGCTCAGCCGTCATCCGGGCGCGCGGCAGCAGAACCGCTCTGATTTCGCATGTCAACACGGGTGGTCTCTTAAGTGAAATTTAAATTCACTTAAGGCTATGCGGCAACCTGGACCCTGTCAAGCTCGTCGCATTAGGTGTTTCCACGGCCCGCTCCCAAGTTTTCGGTCGTCCTGGGGCCAGTCGCATGCCATAATTGGATCCTCTCGCAACAGGGCTGAGTAGGTTCAGATGCGTTAATCGACACCCGAGATCCTATGTCTACTGAAACCGAGCTTCTACTTAGCACTCCGCGCGCACGGATTCGCCGCCGCGGAGCGGACAAACATCCCCTGATTCTGAAGGCGGCGCGTGCCTTGGTCGCTGACGTGGGATTCCGGGAAACACAGATGTTGTCGGTTGCCGAAGCCGCAGGGATTGCCATTGGCACGTTGTACCGATACTTCCCGTCGAAGACAGAATTGATGATCGAGGTCGTCAAAGTAACGGCGCAGCGCGAAGTGGATGTGGTTGCCGGCATTGCAATGCGCGATGGATCGGCCCACGAACGACTGGGTGCGGCGGCATGGACCTTCGCCAATCGTGCCCTGCGAGGTCGCCGCCTTGCTCACGCGCTAGTTGCGGAGCCAGTCGAGCCCGATGTTGAGGCAGCGCGCCTGGTCTATCATCGCGCGCTGTCGAGAGTCTTCAAGACCATAATCGAGCAGGGAATCACCAGCGGTGAATTCCCTGCCCAGGACGCGGCCGCTTCTGCAGACTGCATTGTTGGCTGCCTGTTCGAAGGGCTAGTAACGCCACTGTCCAATGATGTTAGTGCTGATGCGGCGCAGATAAATATCCATGCATCAGCCATTATCACTTTCTGCTTGAGAGGAGTTTCCGGCTCCCAAGCTCCCTACAGCGTACCGACTCAGTAGTTGTCCATCGGGCGCGCCCGACCCCGAGGCATGAAACGGCGGGGACCAAGAGGCACTTCGTGACGGCGTTTCCTAGTAGCCTCCGAGCAGCAGCTCCCCGGTAGCTAAAAAACGTCCATCAGCATTGCTGATGGACGTTGCCAGTACAACTATTACTCGATGGGGTCGTCCAGAAAGAATCTAGTGATCCTCCTCATCCCAAACTATTGAGACGGGTCCGTACAGGTAAAGCTGCTTTCGACGTTCGGGTCGCCGGTACCGTTGTACTTCGGATACTGCGGATACCTGCACAGCGGACGTGTGATCCGAGCAGTGCCGGCGGGGGCGTAAAACGTTTGCGCAATTATCCTTTTCGCCGAAGGCGGAGTTCCTTTCTCGAGCCACTCAAACATCGGACCAACGAGGTCCACGTTGTCAGCCCCATTGCCCATTGCGCAGTGATTGACACCGGCGGCCGTGTAGAACTCCATGAACTGGTCAGCGGCAGCTTGCCCGCCCGCCGCAGCCACGACCGCGTTGTAGTAGCTGATAGTGTTGTTCGGCGTGATCAACCAATCTGCCATCCCATGCCACAGCAGTAGCTTCCCTCCCTTGGCCCTGAACTGGCTCAGATCGGGATTGACAGCGTTGATCAGGGAGGACAATTCATCGAGACGCGTCGTGTACTGTGCCGGATCAAGTTGCAGAGGATCAACCGTTGCATCTTGAGCCACCATGTACTTGATGAAGCCATCCATCAAGCCCTTGGCTACGGAATCTCCCCAGATTGGCTTACCAAAGCTCCCATCCTCGCCTCCTCCAAATGGGAAGCCGGGCCATGTATAGCGTCCGGATGCAATGTTCGTGGGCTCATAGAGTGACTTGGCCGAGGCGACCTGCGTGTCGGTCAGGCATGCATCGGTCTCGGCTCCCGTGCAGCGGAGTTCAGCGATATCAAACTGGCAGGAATCTGGCTTCCCAATGATGTTGTCCTTGAGGCCATCAAGGCTGTCACATTTGTTTAAGACCGCCTTGGCAATGGTCTTGATCTTGGCGGTGCTAAGCGCAGCGCCCGGTTGCGCAAGTTGCTTAAAGCTCTTCTGGTAGTACAGAAATTGGGGAATGTAGGCGTTGGCGGGCGCTCTCGCGATGATCCCGTCAAAGAGTGTCGGATTGCGCTGCGCCTGGAGCAGTGCCTGTCTGCCGCCGCCCGAACAGCCTTCGTAGATCGATTTCGAGGTGGCGACCTTTTGTTCACCATAGACGTAGGTCATGACAGCACGTGCTGGTCCAATGACGCGCGGTACGGAAAGGGAGGCGTAGTCGTTCAACATGTCCCGATCCATCGCGAACTCAGCATCGATTCCCCCGATCGACGTGGCGTTCCCCGCGGAGGTGTGTCCATGGTTACTCGCGATTGTCACGTAGCCACGCTCCTTAAGATTGGGACTGATATCAACGCGTGGGTCGGGTGGGATCAGTCCATCAAAGCCGCCGCCTCCGGAGAAGACTTGGCGCTCGTTCCAAACCGTCGGGAGATTCATCTCAAAACTCAGATCCTTGGGCATGTGTCCAACGACGACACATCGCTCCGGTAGGGCTCCGGAAGCCTGGACAAAGGTTGACTTAGTAATCGTCGCCTCGCCGAACTGCATGTTCAGTAGCGCCTGGCATTTGCTTTCTGCGCTGGCGGTCGGGGTCGTACTCTGAGGAGGCGTCGAACTGGAGGCCGAGTCTGAGGAATCGCTGCCACCGCATGCTGCCAGGGAGCTGGCAATCGCAAGTGCCGACATCGTGCCGAAAAATATGGCCGCACGGCGCCGACCTCTGTACTGAGGTACCTGTTGTCTCTGCATTTTGTGTCTCCTTCGTTGGCTCTGCTGGAGTGTTGTGAAGCTATTCATGGATGGCAGTGATGAGCTGTTGTACCGTTCAGCTATCCAGCTACGCACAACTCTATGAGTCTGAGCGGGCGGGGAATGTCCTGTGCAAGACATTCCTGCGACTAAGAAATCTCAGCGCAAGGCGAAGCGATTTTCTCCAGAAGGATTTCAGCCCTTGCGCAGGAGAAGAGGAGGCGAGACTAGAATAACTGCGCATGCCGCGCAGTGCCACGCGTCTCAGAATAGAGACGGTTGAGGATCGCCCGAGCAGTTGGCGCGGCGGCCACACGCGAGCCTAAGGAAGTGCCCACCGCTTACACCTAGCGGCGGGCAAAGCAAGAGGCTGGAGACCCGGGACGAAGAACTGTGGCCGGGTTACGAGCCGGAAAGCTCCGTAATTGCTTCACGGCTCCCGGCGAGCTCTCGCAGCCGGAACTTCTGGATCTTCCCAGTGCCCGTCTTCGGAAGCGCCCCGTAAATGACGCGGACAGGGCATTTGTAGTGAGCAAGCCGCTCGCGACAGAATGCAATCATCTCGGCTTCCGGCGGGGCGATGACATCGGGCTTCAGCTCAATGAACGCGCAGGGTGATTCGCCCCACTTCGCGTCGGGCTGGGCTACTACGGCCGCGATCAAGACCGCAGGATGACGATGGAGTACGTCCTCAACCTCCACGGACGAGATGTTTTCACCACCAGAGATAATGACGTCCTTCGATCGGTCTGTGATCTGGATGTAGCCATCGGGATGCATCACAGCCACATCACCGGTGTGAAACCAGCCGCCGGCAAACGCATTCGCGGTCGCGTCTGGATTCTTCAGGTACCCCTTCATCACAATGTTGCCCTTTAGCAGAAGCTCGCCTTGTGTCTTTCCGTCGCAGGGAACGGGCTCGCATGTTGCTGGGTCCGCCACGCGTAACCCCTCCAAAACTGCGGATCGATTGCCTTGGCGAGCCATCAGCCGTGCTCTTTCGTCCATAGGCTTGTCGTGTCAGACCGGATTCACGAAGGAACTGACGGGGGTACCCGAAGCCTCAGTAATGCCGTAGACGTGTTCGACTTCAAATCCCATCTCAAGAACAGACTTCAAGACGGTCGCGGGCGGCGGCGAACCTGCAGTTCGCACACGGACCGTATGAGAGAAGGCTCTACGCTCAGCAGCCGTGGATGTCGCGAGCGAAGCAAGTACGATGGGCGCAGCGCAGAAATGATCGACACCGTGCTGGTCGATTGCGGCAAAGATATTTGTGGCCGTCACCTTTCGTAGGCACACATGCGTGCCTGCGGCTGCCGTGATCGCCCAAGCAAAGCACCAGCCATTGGCATGAAACAAAGGCAGCGTCCACAGATATACCGGCCTGCGCGGCATACCCCAGTCCGTCAGTTGCAACAAGCTCATCAGGTAGGCGCCTCTGTGGCTGGGCACAACCCCTTTAGGATCCGATGTGGTGCCAGAAGTGTAGTTGAGGGCGATGGCATCCCATTCGTCGGTGGGCCAGACACCGGCGAAATCCGGGTCGCCTTCCGCCAGGAATGCTTCGTATTCCATTGTTCCAATCAACTCACCGCCGATCGCCTCAATGTCGGCGATGTCGATTATGAGTGGCTTGCTGTCAAGCTGCTCCAGCGCTTTCGCCGCCAGGGCGGAGAACTCCCGATCAACAAAGAGAACCTTCGATTCTCCGTGACGCAGGATAAAGCGAACGCCTTCGGCGTCCAGGCGGCAATTGATGGCATTGAGCACCGCGCCGCTCAACGGGACACCATGATGTGCCTCGACCATGGCCGGCGTGTTCGGGGCGAGGATAGACACCGTGTCCCCCTTCTTAATCCCCCGCTTTACTAGCGCGCTGGCCAAGCGTCGGCAACGTTCCCTCGTTCGGCTCCAGGACTGCCGCAGCGCGCCATGGACGATGGCGGTGTGATCGGGATACTGGTCCGCACACCGGTCGAGAAACTGCAAAGGGGTCAGTGGAAGGTAGTTTGCAGGGGTCCGGTCAAGGCCGTGTTCGTAAATATTTCCGCTCATCATCTGTCTCCGTGTCGGGTCATAGGGGCTCGGTCCTGATGGGTGACCCTTCCTCAAGCCGTTCAGCAAATTAACTGTAGCTGGGCCCGACGATTGTCATTCGCAAGACATTTCAGAATCCCACGGAAGCGGCTTGCCGATGGATTGCAGTGATTGTCGGCTACATGACATTGACCTCGCTTGATGATCGCTACTCTGCAATCCAGCGGGCGCCAGGCCCGCATGATGAGACAGCGAGGTAGGAGATGGAACGAGCAGGACCGCCACCGGACGAGTTGGCATCGCTTCGATCGGCCGTTGAATGGGCGATCGCAACAAGACGTAGCGTCAGAGCTTATCTTCCGCGTCCCGTACCCGACGCAATCGTCCAAGCCATTCTTGATGTGGCTCGCTACGCGGCCACCGGCGTGAACATCCAGCCGTGGAAGGTGCATGTGGTAACCGGTCCCGCCAAGGACCGTGTGTGCGCCGCCATCAGGAAAGTCGATAACGATCCGACGTTATCCAAAATGCACTCTGATGAGTGGAGCTACTACCCGGATGAGTGGGTGTCTCCATACATCGACCGGCGTCGCGCGCTTGGCTGGAAGCTCTACGGCCTCCTTGGCATCGAGAAAGAAGATAAGCAGAGAATGCACGAACAGCACGGACGGAACTATCAGTTCTTCGACGCGCCGGTCGGGCTGTTCTTCACCATGGATCGCGTCATGGAGCGCGGCAGCCTGCTGGACTACGGCATGTTCCTCCAGAACATCATGGTCATGGCCCGCACTTACGGGCTCAGTACCTGCCCTCAGGCGGCATTCATGAAGTACCACAAGATCATAGAACGCGAGCTGCATCTGAAGCCTGAGGAGATGTTCGTCGTAGGCATGAGTCTTGGCTTCGCAGACGAATCGCGCATCGAGAACTCTCTCGTCTCAGAACGAGAGCCGTCGTCATCTTTCGCCGTCTTTCACAGCACCTGAACTACACAACAGACGGGCGATAGCAACATAGATCCATCATGAAACGGAGGAGACCATGAACAACCAAGTTGACGTACAAGAGATAGCGCAAAGCGCCAGATTTTCACGATTCCACGCAGTCATCCTGTTCTGGTGCGTGCTGATTCTTGTTCTTGACGGCTACGACCTGGCCGTCGTGGGTGCTGCTTTGCCCTCGATCATGAAACAGATGGGGGTCGACGCAGCGAAGGCTGGCTTCATGGCCAGTTCTGCGCTGTTTGGCATGATGTTCGGGGCGATCTACCTGGGTACGCTCGCTGACAAGATCGGTCGCCCTGTGTCGATCTGCGTATGCGTGGCGCTATTCAGCGTATTCACTGCCGCAGCAGGTCTCGCGCATGATCCTGTGACCTTCAGCGTCACCCGCTTCCTTGCAGGACTCGGCATTGGTGGTGTCTTGCCCATCGTGACGGCACAAATGGGTGAGTTTGCTCCGAGAAGCATCCGCGCCCGGCTTGTGACCATCGTCTTTGCCGGGTATTCGATCGGCGGGATTCTCGTCGCTCTCACTGGTAAGCAGCTGATCGAAGCCTACGGCTGGCAATCGGTGTTCTTCGTCGCCGGAACGCCCATTTTGCTTATCCCCTTCATCCTATGGACCATGCCGGATTCACTCGCGTTCCTGGTCCAGAAGAAGCGCGCCGACAAGCTCGTCAAGGTACTGAAAAAGATCGCCCCCGAGGTGCAGGTGAGCATCCGGGACAATTTTGTGATGCCGAAGGATGCGCTGATTACCAGCGCTCCTGTAGCCCGGCTGTTCCAGGAAGGTCGCGGGGCCAGTACCTTCATGATCTGGATTGCGTTCTTTATGGGCCTTTTCATGGTGTACTCCCTCAGCTCGTGGCTCACGAAGCTGATGGCGATGGCGGGCTACAGCCTGGGTTCTGCTCTCACCTTCGTGTTGGTATTCAACATCGGCGCAGTCGTGGGAGCAATTGGCGGCGGATGGCTGGGCGACAAGTTCAACATTAAGCACGTCCTCGTCGCCTTCTACGCGGTCGGTGCAGTGTCACTGGCGCTCATGGGCTATACGAAATCGACGGAGCTTCTCTTCATTGTCGTCTTCGTCGTTGGTGCCTCTACCCTTGGCACTCAACTTCTTGCCTACGCCTACGCCAGTGAATTCTACCCAGCTGCCATCCGCTCTACGGGGGTGGGCTTTGCTTCTGGCATCGGACGTCTCGGGGCGATTGCCGCGCCGGTTCTGATCGGGACGCTGGTTGCAATGCAATTGCCGCTTGAACAGAACTTCCTTGCGATCGCCTTCGCAGGTGTACTCGGAACCATCGCAGTCATGATGGTCGACCATCGTCTTTGCGCAGCCAATCATCAGGAAGCGCGCGCACATGCTGCGGTTCCTGCCCGCACAGAATTGAACTAGTAACCATTGGACATCAACCGATGCAGATTGAAAACAACGTATTCGTAGTCACCGGCGGAGGATCAGGTCTCGGTGCGGCCACGGCCAGGATGCTCGCTCATCAAGGTGGGAAGGTCGTGATCGTTGACCGCGATGCAGCCGCAGGCACTGCCGTTGCCTCCGAGACGGGTTGGATCTTTGTCCGAGCTGACGTCACGAGCGAAGAAGACGCAAAAGAGGTATTTGCTGCAGCCACAGCGTTAGGTATGCTTCGCGGCCTGATCAATTGCGCCGGTGTGGCACCCGCCGGTAAAGTCGTTGGTAATCAGGGTGCGCATTCCATGGAATCCTTTCTGCGCACGGTGCACATCAACCTGGGCGGAACTTTCAACATGGTTCGTCTTGCCGCCGAGATCATGCAGCAACAGGACCCTGATTGCACCGGTGAACGCGGCGTGATTGTGAACACTGCATCGGTCGCGGCCTTTGATGGCCAAGTCGGGCAGGCAGCATATGCGGCATCGAAGGGAGCGGTTGCGTCCATGACGCTACCCTTGTCTCGCGAGTTGGCGAGGTCAGGTATCCGCGTGATGACGATCGCTCCCGGAATTATGGAAACCCCGATGCTGCTAACCATGCCATTGGAAGTACAGGATGCGCTGGGTCGATCAGTTCCTTTCCCTCCTCGCCTCGGTAGGGCGACCGAGTTTGCCAGTCTCGTCGAGCATGTGATTGGCAACGGGTACCTGAATGGGGAGGTCATTCGGCTCGATGGAGCAATACGAATGGCTGCGAAGTGATTGTCAAGGAGAACACGCATGAGCACTAACGATCCGATCGTCATACTGTCGGCGGCACGCACGCCAATCGGTGGGTTTCAGGGGGAATTGTCGAGCCTCACAGCTCCGGAGCTAGGCGGCTTCGCCATTCGTGCTGCCGTGGAGAGGGCTAACGTAGATGCTGCGGACATTCAGGAGCTACTAA
The DNA here is from genome assembly GCF_040149425.2 of Cupriavidus sp. DF5525. Taxonomy (NCBI): domain Bacteria; kingdom Pseudomonadati; phylum Pseudomonadota; class Betaproteobacteria; order Burkholderiales; family Burkholderiaceae; genus Cupriavidus; species Cupriavidus sp. DF5525. Next base: position 369,003 of record NZ_CP168267.1, read on the forward strand.
TGGGGTGCGTGTTGCCTGCAGGCGTCGGTCAAGCACCCGCGCGACAAGCCTGCTTCCAGGCGGGACTTCCTCAATCGGTCGCCTGCACGACCATCAGCAAGGTCTGCGGGTCAGGCATGAAGTCAGTGATGCTGGCGCACGATCTGTTGTCCGGGCGCGGGCACGATCTAATCGTCGCCGGTGGGATGGAGTCCATGACCAACGCACCTTATCTGCTCCCCAAGGCACGAAAGGGTTATAGGCTTGGTCATGGCTCATTGCTGGACCATATGTTTTTCGACGGCTTGGAAGATCATTACAGTGCGGACACACGTGGTCGCCTGATGGGATCGTTTGCGGAGGATTGCGCTGAGAGCTATCAATTCTCACGTGAGGCGCAAGACGAATGGGCCATCTCGTCGACGCTTCGCGCGCAGGAGGCGATCAAGCGCGGTGACTTCGCTTGGGAAACGACGCCGGTCATCATAGATAGTCGTTCGGGATCGCAAACGGTCCTGCATGACGAACAGCCCCTGAAAGCCGACGTGGACAAGATTCGGACCTTGAAGCCAGCGTTCCGAGGCACAGGGACTGTGACAGCGGCGAACTCGAGCTCTATCTCAGACGGTGCTGCGGCGCTCGTGCTGACGCGGGAATCCGTAGCCCGCAGACTCGGGGCAGAACCTCTCGCGCGCATTGTGGGTCATGCTACCCACGCGCAGACCCCCGCGACCTTCACGAGCGCGCCGGTAGGGGCGATCAGCAAGCTGCTGGACCAACTCGGATGGCGAGCATCAGATGTCGATCTGTGGGAAATCAACGAAGCCTTCGCGGTGGTTGCCATGGTGGCAGTACACGATCTGGCACTGGACCCAGAGAAGGTCAATGTCCATGGCGGCGCATGCGCGCTTGGGCATCCCATCGGAGCATCCGGCGCGCGAATTCTTGTGACGCTCTTGGGCGCCTTACGAAAGACGGGAAAGAGACGCGGTGTCGCGAGCCTCTGCATTGGGGGCGGTGAAGCAACTGCGACGGCGATTGAATTGCTGTGACGCTGGCACCAGCCTCAAAGGCAGGCTGGTCACGATTCAGTTTGCGGGCTACTCCTTCGCGCAAACGTAGCGTCAAGATCCCAACCGATGAGCAGGCGCCCAAAGGAAGCCGATATCAACTGCATCCCAGCGCTAGAGCTGGCCTTTCGCAAGGACGGAACCGTAACGCCCGCGAACGCCCGTTCGATCTAGGGCGGTGCGGCCGCAGTCCTCTTAGTCAGGTTGTCCATCGCGGTGGCTAGGGGGCGTCTGTCGGAGCGCTCCGATACTGCTTGGGGAAAATGGATGTTCGAGGTTGATCTTTGGGAGATCGATGAAGCGTTCGCCGTGGTCGCCAGGGCAGCCTTTCGGGACCTTCGACTTACGCGAGATCGGGTGAACATTCATGGCGCGATGCGCGGGCCCCCGGCGCCGCCGTCGGCATTCGTTAAGGCAGATGACGAATACCCCGGGGCCACCCAAATTGCCCCGGGGTTGCGGGCTCTATAAGTGCGATGATATTGCCGCGCGTTCTAGGAAGTCGTGCAGGTGAAGCTTTCGGCGGCCTTCGGATCTCCGCCGATGTATTTCGGGTACGCCGGGTATCTACAAAGCGGGCGGCGCGCGGGCGTGCCCCCATCAGTCGGCGCCCGTTGTTCCGCAACGATGACGGAGCTCGATGGCTTGGTTCCATTCTCCAGCCACTCGAACATCGGCCCCACCAAGTCGACTTTATCTGCGCCGGTGCCGCCGTTGCAGTGGTCCACCCCTGGCGCGGTGTAGTACTCGACGAACTCGTCCGCTGAAGACTGTCCTCCAATTTTCTGTACGACGCGCTGATAGTAGTCGGTCGCATTGTTGGCAGTGATCAGCCAGTCAGTCTGCCCCGTCCAGAGAAGGAGCTTTCCTTTGCGGGCTTTGAAACGGCTAAGATCCGGAGCGACGGCGTCGAGCATCGCGCTTAGCTGCTCAAGCCGGGAGAGGTACTGTTCGGGCTCCAGCGTCAAGGGATCGATGGACGCGCCTTGCCCAACCATGTACTTGATGAAGTCGAGCCCAAGCTGGCCTCCCGGCTTCCAGTTTGCTGCGGTCTCTCCCCCCGGAAGGAAGCCGGGCCAGGTGAAGCGGCCGTTGCCTATGCTGGTGGGGGCATAGAAAAGCTTTGCAGTCTCCACCTGTGGAGGGGTCAGGCACGAGTCGGATTCAGCACCGGTGCAAGCTAATTCTGCAGGATCGAACGAGCATGATTCTGGTCGACCGATGATTCTGTCTGCCAGGCCATCGAGGCTGTCGCACTTTGCGTATACCGCATCGCCGATGGCCTTGATCTTCGCTTCACTGAGTGCCGCGCCCGGTTTCGCGAGTTGCTTCTGCATTTTTTGATACCAGAGAAACTGCACGGTATAGGCATTGGCTGGCGCACGGGCGATGATGCCATCGAACAGATCGGGATTCCGCTGCGCCTGCATCAATGCTTGTCGACCACCGCCCGAGCAGCCCTCATAGATCAGCTTTGTATCGCGAAATGCGTCGCCATAGCGGCTGCGAAGGATGGCCTTTGCCGGACCCAATACACGCGGCACGGAAGCCTGCGCATAGTCAGCGAGCATGTCTTGATCGAGAGCAAATGACGCGCCAGGTGATGTCAGCATGTCATGACCGTGATTGGTCGCGATGGTGGCATAACCTCGCTTTGGAAGGTCTGGACTTCCCACGGGACTGACAGCAGGGTCACTAATGTAGCCCACGTCGAGGAAGCCGTCGAAGCCGCCGCCGCCCCGGAAGACGGTGCGGTGATTCCACTCCGTAGGCATGCGCACGTCGAAATCCAAGTTCTTCGGCATTTCTGCGCGAACGATGCAATGCTCCGGCACGTCGTTGGTAGCTGCAATCAGCTTGGCCTTCGTAACCGTAGCGCCTTCATAAGTCTGACCCAGGAAGGCTTCGCACAAGCTCTGTGCGCTAGCTTGGGGGACGGAGACTTCGGTTCCTCCCTCGCCGCTTCCGGCACAGCCGGACAGACAGGCGACTGCAAGCACGGTGATACCCGGACTCATCAGACAAAAGGGCAGTACCGGTAGACGCTCGCTAGGTCGCGAGGTCGACGGTCGTGTCGCTTCTTCGGTTGGTGGGAAATTCAAGAGTGAGCGCATTCGATTCTTTCTCCTCATAGGTGTGTGCTTGTTGGCACAAATAGAGGGTATGAAAGCTGCGCAATGCTGATTGTCGGCTGCACGACATTTACAAGTTTCGGGGGGCTCTGATCCGCTCTTGAATTCAATGAATGCAAGGCGTCGGGGCGGTTGAGGTATAGGTGCGCTTCGAGAAGCGCGCGGGTGCCCCGCAGAAAAGTACGTCTACACGCGCCCAGCCCCCGCTGATGAGCGAAGGCGAGGCCGCCGACCCGCTCAAGGGTGGCGGGGGGCCTGCCGACTGTTGACTGCCTGCGGCCGGACTGCGCAGGCGATGTGCCTCGATTTGCCGTCGTCCATTTTTGCGGGTGGCCATTGCAAAATAACCCGGCTTATTTTGTATCCTAAAAACGCCGACGCCGACGCCGACGCCGACGCCGACGCCGACGCCGACGCCAACGCCAACGCCAACGCCAACGCCAACGCCAACGCCAACGCCAACGCCAACGCCAACGGCCGACCGCCCGCACGCTCGCTCCGGTCTTCACTTCATCATACCTGCTGCCCCGCGGCCGCCACTTCTGGTGCGGCCGACCCGCCCGCCGTGCCCAATCGGGATCGGGCGGCGATTGCCGCGTGGTTGGCCGCACGCGGGCGCGGCGTCCCCATCGTCTCCATCGCCGCCGTCGTCCCTGTCGCCCCCGTCGCCGGACGAGCGCGTGCGCCGGGCACGGGCCAAGGCGGGGCCGCGCTTGGTTACCGCATTACAGAGGTCCGCCCAATGAGCCTGCCACTATCTAGAGCCGCAAGTCGGATGAAATCCGTTGCGTAGCTTGGTTGCGGGTTACTCAGATCCCGGGCTACGCCGCCTTCAGGAAACCGGCTCTACCGTAATCAGATAGGTTGATAGCGGGCGCTGGGTTACGCTGCCCGCGCCTCGTTCGGTACGGCAAGCGACATGGCGAGCCGGCTGATATCCCAGATGAACCCGCTCAGTTCGCGGGCCACCGCGACCACCGCAATGTTCGGGTTCTTGCCGCGTGCGGCAAGTCTCCGATAGCGCCGGCACAGTCGAACTTGGGCGTCCCAGGACCGGTCAACGATGGCCTTGGGAATGCCTTCGTGCCGTCGCTGAATCTCGGGGCTCACGCGTGCCGGGTGCCGGTAACTCCAGGCGGCCTCGATCAGCAGCTTCCTTGCATAGCTATTGCCGTTTTTGGTGACGCTGCCTTGGCGTCGTTTTTCCCCCGATGAGTGTTCGGCAGGCGTCACGCCGAGCCAGGCCATCAGCTGGCGCGGATGCACAAAGCGCGAGAGATTGCCCAACTCGGCGAGCATGCCTATCGCCGTGGTGAACTGCACGCCGCGCATGGCCTGCAAGCCCAGTACGGCCGGATAGAAGCGCCAGTTGACCACGGCTTCGCGCAAGGCCGCTTCGAGACGGCTGCATTGCGCGAGCCGATCCTCGATGGCACGTCGATATTCGTCAAAGGCAAGTTGTTGCCACACGGTGTCGAACGCAAAGGCACTGATCCAGCGCCGGTGCGCTGGTCCCCAGTCAGCTCTGCCGCTGTAGTGGACACCGTGCGAGAGCAGAAAGGCCTTCAGGCGTTGCCGGACGGGCTTCAGATCGTCCTTGGCGTTGACCCAGGCGCGTGACAGATCCCGGAATGCTTCGTCTTCGACGCTGGGCACGTACACGGCCGAGAGGTCACCGGCGCGCAGCGATCGCACCAGTTTGACCGCATCGCGCCGATCGGACTTGACGCGTTCGCCGGGTTTCTTCGGGATCAGTGACGGCGCGCACACCATGCACTCGAAGCCCTTCCCTGCAAGCTGCCGGTAAAGGCCATAGCCGCAAGGGCCGGCCTCGTAGACGATGCGGATCCGCCGTGCTTTGGACTGCAGGCGCTTGCACAGGCGATCAATATCCGTCTTCGAGGTACCGATCTTGCCAAGCTGTTCCACCTCGCCCATGCCGAGTGCATAGGCGACCGTGATCGAGTCCAAGCCACGTACAACGTGCTATCGTGTTCCATGCTCCATTGCCAAGGCAGGATTTTGGCAGCCTCCGTCAGCCGCTGGTCCCGAGCCTTCATCAGAGCTTCGCGACCGAGGCATGGCCAAGGGTGTCGCGCACATAACGCAGGTCTACCTGCTGATCCGTCATGGCGAGCCGGCTGTGTGGTGCAGTCAGTGGGCCTAGGCGTTGGCCAGGGCCGTCGCCTGGGCTTCCCCTCGAAGCCGCGCGCACGCAGGCGCTCGGCCGCCATGGCGCACTTTCTCGAGGAACAGGTAGAGCGCATCACGCGACAGGGCCTTCCCGCGGGCCGTCTCGCGACCGATCCAAGGTAGCGCCAGCGGGCGCGTTTCCCCGCGCTGCGGGGTGGGCGCGACGGTAGCGATTCTGGATCGACGCCTCGCGCGGATCACCGCGTCGAATTAGTCGTGGGTCAACACCTCCTCCTCCTCGCCAACCGACAGGGAGAAGGGCGCTGCGCTGGAGCGTATCCGTCACAAACATTGACCCGGGCGATGACCCCGATCACGCGTTTTCGTGGCTCGGGGCCATCGCGCGGCACGGTGTCCTTGTTACTTCAGTAGCGCGAGCACTTTCTCAGGCAAGAATGGGACGGACCGCATGCGGAGGCCTGTCGCGTTGAATACGGCATTGGAGATGGCGCCAGGGATCGTCGCAGGCGCCATTTCGCCCACGCCCCAAGGCACCGCTTCCGGTCTGTCGATCAGGCTGATGGAAATGTTCGGGGCCTCAGGGAATCGCAGGATGGGATAGGTGGCCCAATCAGTGGTCGTGATTTGATCGCGATCGAATCGGACCTCCTCAAGAAGAACCCGGCTGATGGTCTGCACAATCCCCCCCTCAATCTGATTGCAGGCGCCGTCAGGGTTGATCACCCGGCCGCAGTCGTGACTGCACCATACGTCGGTCACTCGGACCTTTCCGCTCTTCAGGTCAACCTCGACGTCCAGAACCGTAGCGACGTACGTTCGATCATTGTCGTAGCGGACAAAGGCAAGGCCGCGACCCCGTGCGCTGCCGCCGCTTAACTGGGCCGGCGTAGGGGCCGGGCGGTACTGCCATGCCGACATACGAGCCACGTCCTCCAGTACCGCGCGGGCGCGAGGATCCGAAAGATACTCAAGACGCCACGCTAGCGGATCGGCGCCAGCTGCAGTCGCCATTTCATCGAAGAACGCCTCATTGGCGAACGCATTTTGCAGCCGGCCAGGAGATCGCAAGTGCGATGTACGAAACGCCCGGTCCTGCAGCCGATGGACGTTTGTGGCGATATTTGGAAAGGCATAGAGGACCTCGGCGTTCTTTTGGATCTGCGCGGTGATATACCCTGTACGCTTTTGACCAGAGAGGGTTGCCGCCAGCAGGGGAAATTCGCTGAGCGTGCCCTGTGCCGCTGCAAGGTAGAAATCGGACTTCCATGCGGTAGGCCGCCCGTTTTCATCGATACCGCCTTCGAGATCCACTACCGTCGGCGGACTCTTCGGATCCCATGCGTGCTCGTCGGCACGCATCCACTGAACGCGCACCGGTTGCGCGATGGCCTGGGAGATGAATGCCGCATCGGCCGCACAGTCTTCGTGGCCGTTCCGGCCGTAGCAGCCGGCACCGTCCAGATAGATCAAGCGAACCTGAGCCTTGTCGACGCCGAGCACGCTCGCGATTTCGCCCTGCAATGAGTGGGTAGCCTGAGACGCCGACCAGATCGTGCAACGCCCCTCCCTGAAATCCGCGACGGCACATGCCGGGCCAATCGAGCCGTGCGTGTGCGGCGCAAACGTGTAGGTGGCCTTCAATCTCTGCCTGGCACGATCGAGCGCGGGCGAGACTTGTCCCTTCGCAGCGGGCCGTTCCACACTCCGAACCGGCAGTGAGCGCCAGTATTCGGTCAGGGCAGACTGATCAGGAAAATTCTCGGCGCCTTGCCACTTGACCTTCAGCATCCGTGCTGCCTTCACAGCGCTCCACTCGGACTTGCAGACAACCGCAAGATAGTTTTCTTTGTGGACGATGCGAACGAGGTCTCTGACGCCCTTGACGGATGCGGCATCAAAGCCAACCAGGCGCGCGGCCGGGCCGCTGGGGCGGATCACTCGGGCATGCAGCATTCCAGGCAGCTTGAAGTCCTGCATGTAAGTGAAACGCCCACTTAGCTTGTCGGGAATATCGACACGACTGACCGATTGCCCCACGAGACGCCGGCTGCCGGGTGGCTTCAGTGGGATGTTGCTGTCCAGTGGTACATCGAAGCTTTGCGCCGCAACGACTTCGGTGTATGGAATCTGCCGTTCCGGACCTGCCGAGATAATGCCGTTGCTCACGGTCAACGTCTCCGGAGGCACGCCCCACCGCGCTGCGGCGTATTGCGTCATCGCCCGCCGGGCGCATGCGGCAGCTCGCCTGAGTGTACTCCCACCGTCCTGGATGGTCAGGCTTCCCGCGGTCTGTCCCTGGTCGACGGTCAGCAGCGTGTCACCCATGACGAGCTCGATCCGGTCAAAGGCAACGTCCAGCTCATCTGCAACCATCTGCGCGAGCGCCGTGCGGGTCCCTGTTCCAAGATCGACCTTGCCGCTGTACACCATGACCCGACCGTCCTTGCCGATGCTGAGCCACGCATCAAGCTGGTTTTTGCCCATGGGCTTGGGCGAAGCAATAGGGCGGCCGGAGTCGGCGTTCTGCGCCAAGGCACGGGTGCTGAAGGAGAACGAGACCACCAGCCCGCCCGTTCCCTTGAGGAAGTCTCGACGGTCCATCTCAGATCTCCTCCTTGGGGAACGCTGCGGCGCGCCGCACCGCCTTGATGATGCGGGTATGGGTGCCACAGCGGCAAAGGTTGCCAGCCAGTGCTTCGCGAATCTCGCTTTCGTCTGGATTAGCGTTGGATCTGAGCAGGCCTGCAGCGCTCATTACCATGCCGTTAATGCAGTAGCCACACTGGACGGCTTGTTCCTTGATGAAGGCACTTTGCAATGGGTGAGGGCGCTCGGGAGTGCCCAAGCCCTCAAGCGTCACAATGCTCGCGCCTCGAAGTGTGGACACAGGAAGCAGGCAGGACCTCGTAGCTGTCCCATTCAGCAGCACCGTGCACGCGCCGCACTGGCCAAGTCCGCATCCAAACTTTGGGCCATGGAGGCCTAGCTCGTTGCGAAGGACATAGAGCAGCGGCGTATCGCCGTCCGCACTGACGGTGTGGGGCTTGCCATTGACGTTGAGTTTGAAAGTTGTCATCAGCGCTCCATATGCAGAAGAATGGACAACCTCGCTTGGTCGTCCCCACCAAAGAGCTATTCGCACAACGCCCGGCCGCGCTCACTGAGGCGTTGCGTCCCGCAGCAGGTCCAGTGCCACATCGACGATCATGTCTTCCTGGCCGCCTACCATCTTGCGGCGACCCAGTTCGACCAGGATGTCCACAGTCTTGAGGCCGTACTTGTCGGCGGCAATTTCCGCGTGGCGCAGGAAGCTCGAATAAACGCCGGCATAGCCCAACGCAAGCGTTTCGCGGTCCACGCGAACCGGGCGGTCCTGGAGTGGACGTACCAGGTCGTCCGCCACGTCCATCAGGCCGTACAGGTCGCAGCCGTGATTCCATCCCTGGCGTTCCGCCGCAGCGATAAATACCTCCAGCGGGGCGTTGCCCGCACCGGCGCCCATCCCCGCGAGACTAGCGTCAACGCGTGTGCAACCCTCCTCGAGCGCAATCAGGGAGTTCGCAACCCCGAGGCTCAGATTGTGGTGCGCGTGAATGCCCGTTTCGGTCTTCGGATCCAGCACGTCCTTGAACGCCCGGAAGCGGTCGCGGACGTCGCTCATTCCTAGTGCACCGCCCGAATCAACGACATACACGCATGTCGCGCCGTAGCTTTCCATCAGCTTCGCTTGTGTTGCGAGATTCTGCGGAGTTGTCATGTGGCTCATCATCAGGAAGCCGACGGCGTCCATACCGAGCTCACGTGCGTATTCCAGGTGCTGGCGTGAGACGTCCGCCTCGGTGCAATGCGTCGCCACGCGGACCACGCGAGCGCCGGCATCAAACGCATTGCGCAGATCATGAGTGGTCCCGATGCCCGGTAGCAATAGCGTCGCAATTGCCGCATTCCGGACTGACTCCGCTGCAGCCGCAATCCAGGCGACGTCCGTGTGTGCGCCAAAGCCGTAGTTGAAACTGGAGCCTTCCAGGCCGTCGCCATGAGCGACCTCGATGCTGTCGACGCCGGCCCGATCCAGCGCTGCTGAGATCGCCTTCACGTTGTCGATACTGTACTGATGGCGTACGGCGTGGCTGCCGTCGCGCAGCGTGACATCCGAGACGTAGATTCGCTTGCTGTCGTTCATTGCGTTCACTCCTTTGCGCCGCGCGCGATGCCAGCGGCTATCCGGCGATGCGCCATCAGATCTCCACACGCCAACGCCGCGGAGGTCATGATGTCCAGATTTCCCGCATAGGCGGGGAGATAGTGGGCTGCGCCCTCCACCTCGAGGAATACCGATGTTTTGAGCCCGTGGCGCGGGCCGAGCCCTGACACATTGATCGGCTTGTCTGCAGGAATGTCGTCAAACTGGACGGCCTGCTTCAGGCGGTAGCCGGGTACGTAAGACTGAACGGCCTTCACCATGTTGGCGATGCTTTGTTCCACGGCTTCGCGGTCGGCCGGTCCCGAAAGCACGAAGACCGTATCGCGCATGATCAAAGGCGGCTCCGCCGGATTCAGCACGATGATGGCCTTGCCGCGTTCGGCTCCACCAATCTGCTCGATCGCCTTACGAGTCGTCTCGGTGAACTCGTCGATGTTTGCGCGTGTGCCGGGTCCTGCGGACTTGCTCGCGATCGATGCAACGATCTCGGCGTAGTGGACCTTGGCGACGCGCGATACGGCCGCCACCATCGGAATCGTCGCCTGCCCGCCGCACGTGACCATGTTCATGTTTGGCGAATCCTCCTCCTCGAGATTGATTGCCGGAATGACATACGGACCGATCGCCGCGGGCGTAAGGTCGATCACCTGCACGCCTTCACGTTGCAGGACCTCGTTGTGGCGCGCGTGCGCGCTCGCGGATGTAGCATCGAAGACGATATCGATATCGCGGAAGCCCTCGAGTCGAAGCAGTCCTTCGATGCCGTCGGATGTCGTGGCAACTCCGAGTCTGGATGCTCTTGCCAGGCCATCCGACGTCGGATCGACGCCGACCATGGCGCCCATCTCAAGATACTTAGAGTTGCGCATGACCTTGATCATGAGATCGGTGCCAATATTGCCCGGGCCAATGATCGCAACCTTGACCTTATGTTGCATGTCTGTCTCCATAAAACTCAGTGATGTCGTACGGTGCGGTGGCGAATCTGTCTCAGCCCCCGACGTGAAAACCCGCCCGTCCAAACCGCTCCATTTCGACGGAGACATACTGCCCCGGCCTGATCCACTCAGCGGGGGTCGCGCCACCGGCCATCACGATCCATCCAGCTTGCAGAGGCTCATCGGCGAGCTCGGCAAGACGCGCGGCAGCGACCAGCGAACGCAACGGGTGTCCGAGCAATGCGGCCGTGGACCCGACCTGCACCGTCCGCCCGTCGATCGACAGCGTGAGACCAAGGTTCGAGAAGTCCTGGTGCGGGTCCTGCCATGGTCCGATGACAAAGCCGCTTGAGGAGGCGTTGTCTGCAATGACCTCGGGAAGCGAGAACTTAAAGTCCTGATAACGCGAATCGATGACTTCGAGCGCCGGCGCGATGGCTTCCACGGCAGCGAGCGCCTGGGCTGGAGTGACGTGCCCGCAAAGCGGCTCGCGCAGGACGAACGCCAGCTCAGGCTCGACGCGTGGATGGACGAAGCGGGAGACGTTGACTGTCGAACCCTCCTCAATGAGCATGCCCGAGGTTAGCCGTCCCCAAATCACGTCGGACAGGCCCATCTGCAGCATCTTGGCGCGGCTGGTAAAGCCCATCTTTACGCCGACGCGCTTTTCGCCGCGATCCAGTCGGCATCGGATGGATGCACGCTGCACTTCGTAAGCTTCAGGGAGGGGCATTGCTCCCTCAGGATCGAATTGGGCGACGGCCTGCGCGCGCTGCGCGGCTTCGTCGAGAATGCGTGCGAAGTCGGAGTACTGGCTCATGCTGCCTCCTTGCCCGTTTGCCCGAATACGGCTCTGACGGAGCCCAGCCCGCTGATGCGGGCTTCGAATATGTCGCCTGTGTGGACCGCGGCCATGGGGCCTAATGCGCCCGAAAGGACCACCGAACCTGCCTTCAGCGGGGTGCCGAGCGCGGCCATCGTACGGGCAAGCCATACGACGGCGTTGAGGGGGTTGCCCAGGCATGCGGCGCCGGCGCCCGTCGACACGGGGTCACCGGCGCGCTCGAGCACCATTCCGCACAGACGCAGGTCCATCTCGCCGAGTTTTTTCGGCGTGCTGCCGAGCACGAAAGACGAGGAGGAGGCGTTGTCAGCGATGGTATCGGCGATGCCGATGTTCCAGTTTGAAATCCGGCTTCCCACGATTTCAAGCGCCGGCAGTACGTACTCCACGGCGTTGAGGACGTCCAGCTGTCCTGGATTTTTCATCGTAAGATCCCGTCCCAGCACGAACGCGATCTCGGCCTCGATCTTGGGCTGCGTGAGCGTATCGAAAGGGATCGACTCGCTATCGCCATAGCTCATGTCGTCGAACAGCATGCCGAAGTCCGGCTGATCAACGCCGAGCTGCTTCTGCACAGCGAGGGAGGTGAGGCCAATCTTGCAACCCACCACGCGATGACCATCGCCACATTTCTGCATCGTGTTGAGACGCTGGATTGCGTAAGCAGATTCGATGGTGATGTCCGGATAGGTCTCGCGTAACGGGGCGATGTACTTGCGCGTTTGCGCTGCCTGCCGCAGTGCGACTGCGGCGGTTGCGATTTCGGTTGACTTCACTGGGATACCTCCTTTGTGGGGGCGGGCTCGTCCTTGGCGCGATCACCAACGACCCAGTGCGCCGGTGCTACGGGCGTGGCGAAAACGCGGATCGATTCGAGCGGGGCTCCCAACGTCTCATGAACGGTTTGTGCAACTGCCTTAAGACAGCGCTTCACGACGGCCGCATCGCGGCCGCTGACGAGGGAGATGTGTACGATTGGCATAGCAAGCCTCCTGAGAGTGGAGGAAGTATTGCGGCGCGCTGCCATGCCGGTCCAATACTGTTTTCAAGCCGGGTGATACCATTCCGGTATCGTGAATCCCGCTGAAGGACGACCATGGACGTGCGGCAAATGCGTTACTTCTTGGCAGTCGCGGAGGAGCTCAACTTTGGTCGGGCCGCCGAGCGGTTGCACATGGCCCAGCCCCCGTTGACGAGACAGATCCGCGCGTTAGAGGAGCAGATCGGCACGCGACTCTTTGAGCGCGGCAATCGCGGCACAGAGCTCACCGAGGCGGGCAAGCGACTTCTGCAGGACGTCCCCAACATCCTTGCGCTGACCCAGCTGGCGGAAGAACAGGCCAGGCTCGCGGGCGCAGGCCTGCTGGGGCGGCTTGACGTGGGAATCTTCAGCGCGGGCATCCTGAATGTAGTCCCTCGCCTGCTGGCCAGGTTTCATACAGCCCGGCCTGAAGTCCAGATCAGCCTTCACAACATGACGAAGAGTGAGCAAATCACTGCGCTGCGCGAGCGCCGTATCACTGTTGCGTTTAACCGCCTGGTTCCGGAAGAAGAGGACCTTATTGTGGAATCGGTCCTGCGCGAGCCCTATCTGGTCGCGCTTTTCGAGGGGCATGCACTGTGTAGCCGGGCTGCCATTTCAATTGCCGATCTCGACAACGAGCCGATGATCCTTTACCCCAATATTCCGTTGCATGGTCTTGCGCAGGAGGTCGCGGAAGCGTTTCGACTGGCCGGGGCCAGGCTGCGGGTCGAGCAGGAGGTCGAGGACGTGGTGACATGCGTCGCTCTCGTCGCCAGCCGGTTTGGACTTGCCATCACGACGGAGTCTGCAGCGAATCTCCGTTTGCCCGGGGTCGTGTACAAGCCCTTGAGAGATCCCAGATTGCGCGACATCGAGCTGAGCTGCGTCTATCGCCGGGGGGACACGTCTCCCGTGTTGCAGGGATTTCTTGGCATCGTGCGCGACTACCGGAATGATCCTGGCGTGGTCGCGCCATAGCGCAGGCGTGCGTGCCCGGCCTATGCCGTCACGGCGGACGAGAACGTCAAGGCTTCCTGCTCGATCGTTTCGATCAAGGCTTCGGCCGCCGGAGAGAGTGAGCTTGCGCCACGGTGGATAAGGAACACTTCGCGCTCGACGACGGGATTGTCCAGCCGTTTCCAGGTGATCTTGCTCTGATCAGCCAGCACGGTCGCGGAGCCTGGAACGATCGCCACGCCGAGGCCGGCCTTGACCAGGCCGATCAGCGTGCCGACGTAGGTCGCCTCGAAGACAGGTTCGCCTTCCAGGCCGGCAGCGATGAGTCCGCTGTCGGCGAGTTCTCTCAGCACGCTGCCACGGGGCAACGCCAGCAATGGCATGTCCCGCAGATCGGACCAGTTCAGTTGTGGCTTTCCCGCCAACGCATGGCCGATGGGAAAGACCGCGGCGAGCGGTTCACGGAACAATACGGTGGCGTGCAGACCGTCGGGAGTCGAGCCGAATGTCCCGATGCCAACGTCCGCCGCGGAATTAGCCACCTGGGGAAGTACCTGATCGGGTAGCGAGTCCTTGAGCAGCAGCTCGATTCCGGGGTAGCGCGATCGGAACGCGGCAATCACTCTCGGGACAAACGTGCTGGACAGAACCAGAGGCGCGGTCAGGACCACGCGGCCACGCCGCTTCGCCACCAGCTCGCCCACATTCGTGACCACGTGGTTGAGGTCTCCGAGAATACGTTCCGCCCCGGCAAAGAGATCTTGTCCGACCTCTGTGAGTGCCACCGAGCGTGTGGAGCGGTCCAGCAATTTGGCATTGAGGGCTTCCTCGAGATCCCGGACCAGCAGGCTCACGCTTGACTGGGTCAGATGCATGGACTCCGCCGCCTTGGTAAAGCTGGCATAGCGCGCGACCAGCACGAGCGCCTGCAGCTGCTTTAGCGTCACATTCATTGAAAAACCCAATATATTGATAGGTATAAGTCGTTTGAATTATAGGTGGCGCGGGTATTAAATGCTGGCAACGGGTGCCATGACACACAAGGCATCCTGCACAGGAGACAGAAATGCTACGCCGTGCCCTTATCTCTGGCCTTTCCACGGCCTTTGCACTGGCTTGTCCGGCCGGTGCAATGGCGGAACAGGCTTTCCCCGATCGACCCATCAAGCTCACCGTCGGCTTCGCCGTAGGCAGCTCAACGGATGTCGTGTCGCGCATCGTGGCGAAACGCGCGGGGGAAATCCTCAAACAGCCGGTGGTAGTCGACAACCGTCCCGGTGCGAGCAGTTCCGCGGCGGCCCGGGCCGTCGCCGCGTCGCCGCCTGACGGCTACACGCTATTCGTCGTGACGGTGGCCAATGCAATCAACGCGAACTCGCGCGGCACCGTGGGCGTGGACCTGCCCAAATCGTTTGTACCCATCACGCTCCTTGGCCGCGTGCCGAACGTGCTGGTCGTCCATCCCTCCCTCAATGCCAAGTCTTTGCAGGACTTCATCTCGCTGGCGAAATCGAAGCCCGGTCAACTGAGCTACGCGTCGTCTGGCATTGGTACCTCGCCGCACCTGGCAGCGCTGCTGTTCGACAAGGTTGCCGGGGTGGAAATGCTCCACGTTCCCTACAAGGGAAGCTCCGAAGCCATGACGGACCTGCTTGCCGGACGGGTCAATGTCATGTTCGCACCGGCATCGACCGTGATGCGCTACGTCAGCGATGGCAAGTTGACAGCGTTGGCCACGGCCGGTGCGCATCGCTCGCCAGCAGCACCGAAGCTCGCAACGCTGGCTGAGCTTGGACTTCGCAACTTTGAATCGTCGGTATGGTTCGGCGTCGTCGCGCCCGCAGGCACACCGGCAGCCGTGCAAACGAAACTTGCTGCGGCATTCCACGAAGCGCTTAAGTCAGAGGACGTGAAGGCGCAGTTGGGGACGCAAGGGTTCGAAGTGGAGGGCATGGCGCCGCAAGCCTTTGCGAGATACATGCTGGAAGAGACGGACAAATGGGGACGCGTCATGAAGGACGCCGGTATCACGCTTAACTAAGGAAGAGAGAGTAGCAATGGAAAAGCTCACAGCACTGGAGTGCCGGGAATTCATCAAGGTCGTGGTCGAAAAGGCCACCGAGATGCGGGTTCCCATCACAGTGGCGGTGGTTGGTCCGGAGGGCCACCTGATCGCGCTTGAACGAATGGACGATGCCGGCTTTATCACGCCGGACACCGCCAAGGCGAAGGCGTACACGGCCGCGGCTTTCCGATCGATGAGCCCGCGCTTCCCGGATGGCCTGGTCATCCAGCAGTGGTTCAAGGAGCGCAATCCCCAGATGCTGGCAAACGCATCGGTGTTTACCAACGGCCAGGTCGTGGCCTCCGGTGGCTGCGCTCCCGTCTTCAAGAACAACGTGATGGTTGGCGCCTACGGCATCAGCGGTGGCACGTCGGACCAGGACGAAGTCATCGCACGCTATGCCCGCGCAAAGGTGGGCTGGTCGCACCTGCCGGCTGACGATGACACGCCGGATGACGTCAAAGAGCACATCAACACCATCTATGCGAAGGTCGGCCTGGGGGAGCGTCATCTGTAACACGCCCCCATGGGTGCATGATTGAGGTGGGCTCCAGGGCCCGCCTCAATCGATCATTCAGTCTGCTTTTTGGCCAGGCGTAGCCACATATCAGCCGGCCGATACTTTTCGCGCAATGCGGAAAGATGCTCGCCAAACAGCGAGTCCAGGGTAGGTCCAATCTTTGAGTACATCTCAGCGAGATAGACCTCGTGCGTGATCATCGTTTCTACGACGTAGACCAGGGACGGGTTGCTCGCAAACGACGCGGAAGCGTCGGCGGTATAGGAGGCAATGATGAAGCTCTCGCTGTCCACCGTCATCGTGAAAACGACATCGCTAGCCCCGCGATGGGCTCCACGCCCCTCATGCAGAAACACGGTGAAGCGCGGGTCTGCGCGCAGCGCGCTTTCGTCTTCTCCAAACACGATCAGAATGATCTGCACGCCCCGGTTGGCCGTCTCTGTGAGCATGGGAAACCTGGGCACAATCATTTCCGCTGGCGCCTTGATCCACACATGGCGTTGCGCCCCGGTGATCATCTCATCGATTTTCGAATCGATCTGCGCGGTGCCTCCTTCAGTGAGTTCATTCTCGCGTGGGAGTGCGGGAATGATTGTGCGACGCTCAAACGGTTTCTGGAGCTGGTTCCAAACGACGCGCAATGATGCGTTAGCTCGACTCGCACTCGCTCCCGAAGGGGGCCCCCCGATGGGGTGTGTCTGCAGCAGCTTGAGCAGGGGCCAAGCTGTTGCGGACAGGAGCCGCGCTTCGCCGACATGCCGCCGGCGTGCATCGTGCCCCTGCTGGCCGATAACGGCGTGTCCCTGACCGGTGAGTCGAGTTCGCCTTCCATGATACGTCCAGTATTCCCTTCGTCGCATTCCTTGCGCTCGACACTTCCGGCGGGCAGCGAAAGCCTGCTATTGGCGTGAACAGGCCTGGCGTAGCTGCTCGTCACAGCCGCTCAAGCAGCACCTTGGCTTGCCACAAGTCAGCGGTGTCGAAGCCTTCCGTGAACGAGCCGCGAATTTCGGCAAGCATCTGCCGCGCTGCTGCCGTCTTGCCCTGTCGTTGCCAAAGCCGAGCCAAGCTCAGCGCCGCTCGCAGCTCCAGCGACTTGGCACGTTGGTCGCGCGCCACTGCGATGGCTTTGTGAAAACACACTTCCGCTCTCTCGTCGCCCGCGGACCCGTCGGCCCGGGCGCCTGACTCATGAACCAGCAGTTCACCCTTGAGTCGATGCAGCTCAGCTTCGTAGTAGCGTTCCCCGGTCCTGTCTAGCATGGCCATTGCCTCGACCAGCGTATTCTGACCTGCCTCGGCTTGCCCCGCGTTGCCATAAGTTTCCGCCAGCAGGGCCAGAAAGTATGACCCTCCGAGTTGTGCCCCCGTGGCCTGATAGGCGGTCAGGCCTCGAAGTATTCGGGAAATTCCTTCCGCGCTATGTCCCAGCTCGGCCAGCGCCCAGCCCTGAAGGATAGTTCCCCACGCCAAGTGAAGCGGAAACCCCTGCTCGGTCGAAAGCGTGACGGTCGCCTCGGCGCAGTCTATGGCCAGTTGCGCCTCATGCCGCAACTGATGTAGCTCGGTGCTAACGGCCAAGGTATGGGCGAGGCCAAGGGGGTGAGACGCACGAGCCAGAATGAGCGCCTCCTGGCTTCGCTTGATGGCCTGATCCGGATAGCCCAAATACCACAGAATCAAAGCCAAGATCCTCCGGCCCTGCATCCCCGGGTGGTCCCGTCCGTGAAGAAAGGTCGCTCCGTCCAGCGGTTCTGCGTCATGGAGGGTAACCGACTGCTGCACATGAGTATGAGCCATGGCGAGCTCGCCTAAACGAAACAAAGTCACTCCGCGCAGAAAATGAGCGTGCATCAGCATCCCCGGGTTCTGGGTGTTCTCAGCTAAGCGGAGGAGCCGCTCCGCTAGCTCTTTTGCGGTCTGGTACTCGGCACGCAATTGATAATAGGTCCGCAGCCCCATCTGCACCGAGAAGAGCTGCGAAGGTTCCCCAACCTGTTCGCACAATGCGAGCGCGCGAGCATAGGTCGCCACTACCTCCGACGCCCCATAACCTTTCGCGGCCATCCAGGCCGGACCGATGGCCAGCTGTAGCTCGAGTTCTTGCTGGACCCGCTCGGGCGTGTCGGGCAGACGCTCGAGCAGCGCCAGGGCCGCGCTGAGCTGTCGGATCGCTTCGAGACTGGCGGAACGCTGGAAGGCCTGTTGCCCGGCGCACTGCAGGTACTGCACGGCTTTCGGAATGTTGCCGCTCAGGCTGTAGTGGTGCGCGAGCTCGCTCCAATAGTCCTTGAGCCGACTATGGAAAAGCGTCTCGATGGCCTGTGCCGTGCGTTCGTGCAAAACGCTACGCCGCTCTATGAGCATCGAGTTACCAGCGACTTCCTGAGTGAGCGCATGTTTGAACACATACTCCACCTCCGGAAATGCGGGCCGCTCGTAAATGAATTCTCCGGTCTCCAAGCGGGACAGAAGACGGCGTAGAGTGTCTTCCGGCTGCCCGACGACCTGCCGGATCAGATTCAATGGAAACTCCTTGCCGATCACGGCAAGGATCTGCAGCAGCTCCTTCTCTGCAGTGGGCAGCCGGTCCATACGGGCTGCGAGCACGCCCTGCACAGTAGTCGGGATATGCAGCGCGGTCGGGGTCTTCTCGATCCGATAACGCCCAGGATCGCCGAGCAGTGCACCTTCCTCGGCCAAGGTCTGGACCACCTCTTCGATGAAAAAAGGATTGCCCTCCGTCTTCTCGAGGACAAGCAGTTTGAGAGCCGTGAGCCCGGCATCATCTCCGACCAGCTCGGTCAGCAGGCGGTGAGCGTCGACAGGCCCCAAGGGATCCAGTCGCAGTTGGGTGTGGTCGCTTTTGAGGACCCAGCCGTGCTGATACTCGGGCCGATAGTTCACGAGCAGCAGAATCCGGGCATTTGGCACACGCTCGATAAAGAACCCGAGGAAAGCCTCGGTTTCGCTGTCTAGCCATTGCAGGTCCTCGAACACGATCTCAAGGGGCTCATTGAGGCTTTCGCGC
The DNA here is from genome assembly GCF_040149425.2 of Cupriavidus sp. DF5525. NCBI lineage: Bacteria > Pseudomonadati > Pseudomonadota > Betaproteobacteria > Burkholderiales > Burkholderiaceae > Cupriavidus > Cupriavidus sp. DF5525. The sequence continues at coordinate 387,921 of NZ_CP168267.1, forward strand.
ACCAACAGTCGAGTAATCGCATCGAAAGTGCGTTGGCGCCGAATCTGCGGATCCATGTGCGCCAACACCGAACTCTGCTCGGCGATTCCCAGCAGATAGAGCAGGTAGGGCACGACGTCTTCGAGACTACGGTCGAGGGTCAGCACGCGGCCGGTGACTTTCTCCCGGCACCTTCGCTCATCATCGTGGGCGGTGATCTGGAAGTAGTTCTTCAAAAGCTCGATCAACGGCAAGTAGGCGAAGGATCTGCCATGCGAGACCGAAAAAGCCTCCACCACCAGACAACCTCGGGGCGAGAGTTGTTTGAACTCATGGAACAGCCGAGACTTCCCGACCCCGGAGTCTCCCACGACGCAGACGATTTGCCCGTGTCCGGCCTTGACCTCATTCAACGCCTTATGCAATTGCTCCAGCTCCGACTGGCGGCCTACGAATCGGGCCAGCCCGCGTCGCGTAGCGACTTGCAGTCGTGTGCGCAACAAGCCGGGGCCGAGTACTTCATAGACGGCAAGCGGCTCGGGAACGCCTTTGATCTGAGTCGCGCCCAGGGCTTTGAACTCGAAATATCCCTCGGTTAGCTTATGGGTGGCCTCGCTCACGAGGATCGACGAGGGCGTCGCCATTGCCTCCATTCGTGCAGCAATATGGATCGTGTGCCCTACCGGATCGTAGTCCGTGTGAAGGTCGTCCTTGCGGATCGAGCGCACCATGACCTCGCCCGTATGGACACCGACGCGGATTCGCAGCGGGATGCCTCGGTCCAGGCGGATCCGGTCACTATGGCGGCGCATCGCTTCCTGCATGCGCAGCGCCGCATAGAGTGCCCGCTGCGGATGGTCCTCGTGGGCAATCGGGGCGCCGAAGAGGGCCAGGATTCCGTCGCCGAGCGATTTCACCACGAAGCCCTCGTAGTAATGCACGGCGTCCATCATAAGTTCGACGACGGGGGCGATCAGCCGGTGCGCTTCTTCGGGGTCCAGGTCGTGGATAAGTGCTGTGGAGCTAGCCATATCGGCGAAAAGCGCCGTGATGGTCTTGCGCTCACCGGCGGTTTCGCCGCGGGATTCCACGGCCGCCTGCTCAGCCAGGACGCGCTCGGCTAGGTGGGGAGGTGTGTAATGAATGGGCGCAGAAGCCGCTGGCTGAACAATTGCGGGCGCCGCTTGCAACGACGCGCTCACGGGCGCGCCGCATTCGCTGCAGAACTTGGCGTTAGGACTCAGTTCGTGGCTGCACTGCAGACAGGTGTGTACAAGCCGTGCCCCGCATTGCTCGCAGAACTTGGTTCCTGCCGGATTCTCGAACCGGCAATTTGTGCAGTGCATATAGCCTCTCGACGGCTTAGGACTCCTTCCGAATAATTAGAGGCTCAATCGACTCGCGCATCAAGAGCGGTGGCCGACATTCGTGCAGAAGGCGAGTTTCTGACAAGGCGCACACTCGGGCCAGACTGTGGCCCCCGCTGCGGAGTGTGGCGCCTGGAGCCTAGGTCGTTGTGACTTGCACCCGGCCCGGGCGGGGTTCGCCGATTCTTCGGCGCCTACAACTCGCTGCCCATGGATGCCTAGATCCACGCGGCTTGCTGCTGAGGCTGGAACCGAAGCCGTGCTGGAGCACGTGCGGCAGAGCGGGTACGCCCCGACCGGCTTCGAACCCCATATCGGGCACTTGCTGGGCGAGGCGCCCATTGGCCTTGTGGTCATGGCGGTGGCGCAGGCCGCCCTGCGCCGCGGCATGTCGGTTTTGCCGAGGTCGGGCACCATCTTGCTCAACTCGCGCGCCAATACAAGCAAGCGTGCGCGCCGGACCGCCGCGGCCATGGCCCTAGGCCACCGCGCTGGCAGGCGGCAAGCGGAGTGCTATCGAGGAAACTTTAGAGTCGTATAGACAACCGGCAAAAAGGTGAACCGCCCATCGCCATCGGTTCGCACATGCCCGATGCCCGGAAAGGGAACGTGCGCGCCGCCGATTAGGTAGCCCTGCTGTGCGGCGTCGGCCAGCATCCGCCGCCGCTCGCCGCGCGCGGAGCCGGCGTCCACGTCGTATGCGATGGTGACTGACGGGTCCTCGAACTGTACGGCGGCGACGTGAATGATGTCACCCCAAAGGAGAAGCCTCTCGCCGTTGCTCTCTATGGAAAATCCTGTGTGCCCCGGAGTATGACCATAGAGACTCTGCGAGGTGATGCCGGGAATCAACGGCACACTGCCATCAAAGGGCTTCACCTTCTGAGCCGCCACGTACGGCCTGAGAGAGACCATGGCGCCTTCAAAGAATCGCTTCATGGACTCTGGGGCTGCGCGCATTCTTGCTTCACTGAGCCAGAAGTCCATCTCGCGCTTATCCAGACGCACCATCGCGTGCGTAAACGTCCGCTTTCCGTCAGTGACTAGGCCGCCGACGTGGTCGGGGTGCAAATGGGTGAGGTAGACTTCATCAACTTGCTCGGGCCGGTAACCGGCCGCGCAAAGATTGTGCAGCAAATCGCCTGTTTGTGGGCTGAGAAGAGCCCCGGCGCCAGCATCGATCAGAACAAGTTCCTTGCCGGTGTTGATTAGGTAGGAGTTATGTGAAGTCTCCACACGCTCACCGAGGAAATTCTCCCTAAGCAGGGTGGCGACCTTGCCAGGGTCTCCGTTCAACAACGTTGTGGCCGGCATCGGATTGGTGCCGTCCGACAAAGCCGTCACTTCGAACTCGCCCACCATGATGCGGTAGAAGCCCGGCGCCTGACCGCCCACGACGGGCGCTTCCGCGTGTACGCTCGGCACGAGTGCGACAGCGCAACAAAGAAGTAGACCGCGAAGATGGCGCAATGGAACCATGGTCAAGTTTCCTCTTGTGAATTCATTGATGGAACCTATCGCTACGGACCCGCCTCTATCGACTCGCTTCCGACACACGCGTACTCAGCCAGTCCAGGATGAAATCCGCGACCTGCAAGTTGTTCTTATCTTGCATAATCATGTGGGAGTTGCCCCGAATGCCGACACTCGGAAGTGTCATGATTTCGGCGCGCCCGCCCGCGACGCGATTGATGCGCTCGACCACAGCCTTACGGGCATTGAAACGTGGACGCCCGGTGAACGAAGCTGAATCGAGGTTGTCGCCGAACAGTTCAAGGTTGGGGATGCCAGCATAGGCGGAAATCTGCGCGTCGCTGGGTACAATCGATTGTGAGCCTTCGATATTAATGACCGCCCGCACCAGCTTTGGCCGTATCCCAACGAGGGCGTCTGCGAAAGGGCCCGACAGTGAATGGACGACTACCACGGAGGGCCCAATTTTTTCGAGCAAGGCTGCCAGGCTGTTGGGCACAGTATCCATGGGGCCGTTCGTGAGCAATGATTCCGCAAAAGGTACGACCTGTGCCCCAAAGGCCGGCATGGCTTCCGCTGGATATTGCGTGTCTGGGTAGGGCGTGCCGTATGCTGGCCCAAAGCGGAACAATGTCCATGCCAGTTCTGCCGTCACCATGAGGACGTTTGAGGGCAGCGCTCCCGTGCTGTCATCCTTCTTTGCCTGATTTATCGGTGTAGCGTCGAAGCCCGATCGCCCTCGGCCTGGCGTGTCGACGACGTACACCGGGTGGCCTTGACGCACGAAATAAGTCGCCCACCCTTCGCGCCCGTCCGGGGTGGTCTCAAAGCTCGCTCCTGTGAGCCCGCCGCCGTGAACCAAAACGATGGGTGTGCGACGTGGCGCCTGTGCGGGAATGCGATAGTGGACGTACATCTGGTCGACCACGATGGTGCCCGCTGGGACAGGACCCGCAGGAGAGATTCCTGGCGCGGGGGATTGGATCTGTCGTCCCCCGATGAAGAACACTCCCTCGTCTGCCAATTGCAGTGGGGCCGCGGCTGCCGCGGAGGAGCAGGCCACGCTCAGTAAGAGATTGCCCGCCAGTAGGCAGTACCTCATTTGCTTCGCTAAATATGTCATACGATGCATGTCTCCGTTGGGGCCTTTTATATGACGCAAGCGGGGACGGTGCTTTTTCTGGCCATCGAAAGGCGCCTAGCGACTTATCCGGGCTGGGCAGTGGTCCCCACTCACTTCGACTTCTGCTGTGGATAGTGACTCTTGCCATTCGGAGCAGTCCAATACTGAATTTGCGTGAGTTGATACCGTACGGGTATGTTGTTCGAAGCGCCGGCGAGCAACCGTATGGAAGGAAATGGTGTGCCATTCTTCCCCAGATCGTGGGACTGCCCGGCGCCCCTGACTGACCGCCAGCGATTCACGGTTGAGGAAGGGAACGCTTACTACGTACCTAATTCTCGATGGCGGATCCGGCAGGCCCCCCAAGGAGGCCGCCGCCGAACTGGCCGCCCTGCGGGCCGAGGCGCGGCACTTCACTACTGCCTTCAGTCTTCAGGGCTCTATGTCGGCTGCCGCGATGACGTTGTTGGAAAGAACGCCAATTCCTTCGATTTCCACGTCGATAGCGTCACCCACCTTGATGGGCCCGACGCCCGCCGGCGTGCCGGTCATGATGAGGTCGCCAGGGAGCAGCGTCATGTATTTGCTCAGGTAGGCGATGATCTGCGCCACGCTGAAGACTAGGTCTGCGGTGTTTCCGTCCTGCCGCACTTCACCGTTCACCCTGGTAATGATGTTCAGGTTCGACGGGTCAAGGTTAGTGGCAATGACGGGTCCAATTGGTGCAAAGGTGTCGTAACCCTTGCCAGCCAGGAGGCATCCAAACTCGCTTTCACGGCGCTGCAGGACGCGGTCGCTGACATCGTTACCGCAGGTGTAGCCCAGCACGCAGCTAAGAGCGTCCTGCTCCGACACATGGCGCGCTTGCTTGCCGATCACGACGGTGAGTTCGCCTTCAAAATGAATATTCTGGCCGTCCGACGGGTAGACGATCGAATCACCGGGGCCAATGACCGTGGTGCTGGGCTTCATGAAAAGCACCGGGATTGCGGGGCTGGCCTTGCCCACCTCCTGCGAATGCGCCCGATAGTTGTAGCCCAGACCGAAGACTCGCGGGCGCTCGATTGGCGTGAGCAGCCTGACGGTGCTGAGATCGTCAATGTGACCGGATGGCTGCAGGGTTTCCCAGGGGGCCGCTGCCAGCCGCTCAATTCTCCCCTCAGGCTTGCCAAGGCCGTAGTGAACAAGGCCGTCGGCCAGGTAACGGATGATCTTCATGATGCACACCATGTCAAAATTAGTGTGCTAACGTTAGCGTGCGACGGTCGTGATGTCAATTCGAGCTGCTGGTTGGTTCGACTTGACATCGCAATTTTGCCGACACATACTTATGCCAACGTTAGCATTGAATAGCACAGGCCGAGGACGGTTCGCCAATACGTTGGCGGGCACGTACCTGCAGTCGAAAACGGAGACAACGATGCAAAGCGAATCGCAAGAAATAGCGGGACTACCAGTCGAACTTCGGCGTGTTGTCACCGGTAACGGGGCGCATGGTGCTGCGGCTGTGGTCATGGACGCCGCTGCGCCGCGTTCCGAAGCATTCCGGCATATCCCCGGGATGGTGTCGCGTCTGGTGTGGGCGACATCGCGGTCTTCAACAGTGCCCTTCGATGGCACGGATCCGACAGTTGCGGTACGGAGCATTGTTCCCGCCGCTGGTGAGACACGTTTCCTCGTGGTCACTTTTCCGCCGGACAGCGTCTTCTCGTCGCCAGAATTTGATCCGGCGTTGGCGGCAGAAGAGAACGCAAGGATCAGCCCGGGCCTGGCAGAGCTCTTCGAGGCCGACGGCATGCACACGACGCCCACCATTGACTACGGCATTGTCCTTGACGGTGAAATCTGGCTTGAACTTGACAACGGCGACGTGACACACCTTCGCGAACATGACCTGATCGTACAGAACGGCACCCGCCACGCCTGGAGGAACAGAGGCCAGGTAGCGGCGAGTGTGGCCTTTGTGCTGGTCGGTGCGCAAAACGTCACCAACATCTAGCGTAACTGTGTTGCAAAGCGTGCCTTTGGGAAATGGCTGGTCCGCGTCAAATGCAATATTCAAACATTCGGTTCAATAACAGGAGTCTGCATATGACCGATACAACCATCACACGCGTCCATGGCCGTCGTGTTTGGGATTCCCGCGGCCGTCCGACTGTGGAAGCGGAGATAACGCTGGCATGCGGAGTGATCGGTCGCGCCATCGCGCCGGCTGGCGCGTCAACCGGCAGCGGGGAAGCGATGGACCTGCGTGACGGCGGTGTTTCCTTTGGCGGCCTCGACGTCGCCAACGCCGTTGCTTCCGTCAACGGCGACATTGCGAACCTGCTGACAGGCCGGGACGCTTCAAACCAGGCCGCGATCGACAAAGGCATGGTGGAACTTGACGGTACCCCGAACCGGGGACGGTTGGGTGGCAACGCGCTGGTCGCAACTTCGATGGCCGTGCTGCACGCAGCTGCGGCGGCTGCGGGGAAACCCATCTGGCACTACCTTGCTGGCGACCGGACGGTGCGCATTCCGCTGCCCGAAATCCAGATTTTTGGCGGTGGCGCCCATGCGGCGCGACGCGTTGACGTTCAGGACTTCATGGTGATGTGTCCGGGCGCGAGCAGTTTCAGCGAGGCCCTGGACTGGACCGCCGAAATCTATCGCGCGGCGGGGGCACTGATGAAGAAGGCCGGCAAGTTGCAGGGCGTCGCCGACGAAGGAGGCTACTGGCCCACGTTTGATTGCAACGAAGAGGCGCTTGACGCGTTGCTCGCTGCAATCAGCGACACGGGCTTGCACCTTGGCACGCAGGTCGGCATTTCGCTGGATATCGCGGCCTCGGAGTTCGGCCGCAATGGCAGCTACAGGCTTGCGCTGGACGGGCGCACCCTCGACACGGAGGGGATGGTCAGGATGCTTGGCGGCTGGCTGGCGAACTATCCGATCCTCTCGATCGAGGATCCATTGGCGGAAGACGATCCGGCTGGCTTCGGCATTTTCACGAAGGAGTATGGCCACCGGTGCCAGATTATCGGCGATGACTACCTTGTCACCAATGCACAGCGCGTCGCAAGCGCGGCGGTGGCCGGCCATACCAACGCAGTGCTGATCAAGCCTAACCAGGCCGGCACCATCACCGAAGCACATGATGCGCTGGTTGCGGGCAAGGAGGCCGGATTCGGCACGATTGTGTCCGCGCGCTCCGGCGAAACCGAGGATGTGACCATTGCTCACCTGAGTGTCGGCTGGGACGCTGGCCAGCTCAAGGTGGGTTCGTTCTCACGCTCCGAGCGCACGGCGAAATGGAACGAGGTACTGAGAATCGAGGAGTGGCTTGGCAAGCAGGCGGTCTTCAGTGGCTGGGGCGCGCTGCCGTTTCAGCTCTGACACGGGACTGCGTCGTCGGCACAGGAACCCCTAACCAGTCCCCATTGTTTCGCTGTTCAAGAGAGGTGGTCTTCAATGCCAGATCTTATGCTGTTGGGTATATCAGGAAGCATGCGTCGGGAGTCAAACAATACCGCCCTGCTTAGAACGCTGCAGATGTCGATGCCAGCCGGCATCGGATTGTCTGTCATCACACTGGACGATATTCCGCTCTATAACCAGGACGTGGAGCTTTGCGGCGTGCCGCCAGGCGTTCAGCAATTAAAGTCTGCGATCGAGGCGAGCGATGGAATCATATTGTGCTCGCCGGAGTACAACTGCGGAATGCCTGGTGTGCTGAAAAACGCCCTTGACTGGGTGTCGCGCCCCGCACTGACTTCGCCGCTGAAGGGCAAACCAGTGCTAATCGTGACCAGCTCCCCGGCCTTTACCGGTGGCGTACGGGCACAGGCCCAACTGAGAGAGACGCTCTCCGGCATGCTCGCGCGCGTCATTGCCTGGCCACAGGTGGTCATCGCCGGCGTTCAAAGCAAGGTCCAGGAGGGCAGGCTTGTCGATGAGGCAAGCGTGAAATTCCTGCTGGATGCTGTTGGTGGCCTGGCTGCGGAAATCGCGTTGTTGCCACGCAACCCATCCGCGACCGCGCCGACTTAAACATCCCCTGCAGCTCCTATTGATCTTTGCCTACTTCTGTCCTAATTTATGCGAACGTTAGCGCGCACTGTTGAATATTCCCCCAAGACGAGGTTCATATGCTGCCACCCGTAAATCTTCGCCCGCCATTCAACATCACCCGGACCAGCCATGTCGTCCTGCATGTCGCGGACCTGGCGAAGAGCCGCCAGTTTTACGTCGATATCGTGGGTCTCGTTGTTTCTGACGAGGACGACCAGGTCTGCTATCTGCGCGGATTGGCAGAGGCCTGTCATCACAGCCTGGTCCTTGTACAGACCCAGGGCGAGGCGACCTGCAAGCGATTGGGCTTTCGGGTGTTCTTCGAGGAAGACCTGGATCTTGCCTATCAGTTCTTCCAGGACGAGGGGTTGCCAGCGGAGTGGGCCGAAGTTGCGTATCAGGGCCGCACGCTCCATGTCACGGACCCGATCGGCACGAAGATTGAACTCTGCGCAACGATGGAAACGCGCGAGCGCCAATACCTGAACCGTGAAATCTTCAAAGGGGCGCACGCCCAGCGACTCGATCACTTCCAGATATTCGCGCCCGACACCTATGCTCTGTGTGCGTTCTACAGCCGGCTCGGTTTCCGGAACTCGGAATACCTCGCGCATGGTGACAAGTTGCTTGGCGCGTTCATGTACCGCAAGGGCACGTGCCTTGACCTGGCAATTGTGCAGAACGAAGGGCCGAAGTTGCATCACTTCGCCTATACCGTCTCCGAGTCGCACAACATCTTCGACGCGTGTGATTTTGCCGGAATTTACGGGTACGGCACTGAGGTCGAACGCGGCCCAGGTCGTCACGGCCCGGGCGGAATGCTCTTTGTCTATCTACGCGATCCCGATGGGCACCGCGTAGAGCTGTTCAACAGTCACTACCAGACGATCGACACCGAGATTGAACCGGTGCGGTGGGATGCGGCCACGCTTAGTACGAACGTGCGCTGGGGCCTTCCGGCACCGGAACGGTGGTACTTCGAGGCCACCAGCTTCGAGGAGACATCGCTGATTCCTCCGGTAGAAAAACCAAAACCCGAGACGCTCGAAAGCTACGTGCAGAAGCAGCTATCGGCAAAAAATCAGGCATAGAAAGAGGATTTCCAACCATGTCACGAGTCAAATACCTTGATCGTTCGGACTGCACTGATGCCGCCATCTTTGACAGGCTCGAACGTGAGCGAAAAGTCCCTACCGCCAACATCTTCAGAGCACTGGCGAATGTGCCTGAAATCCTGGGTCAGTTCCTGTCTTATGCAAACGCGCTGCGCGCCTCGGAGATGAGCCCCAAACTTCGCGAGCTTGCAATTCTCACGGTCGGGCATTGCACCGGCTCGGAGTATGAGATCGCACACCATCAGTCGCACGGGCTGAAAGCGGGGATCAGCGAAGCGCAGCTGAAGGCAATCCCAGAATTCAAGACGTCCCCGCTCTTTGACGAATGCGAGCGTGCCGTGATGAAGTTCGCCGAAGAGTCCACGCAAAAGGTGAACGTCAGCGCGCAGACCTGGGGCGCGGCAGCCGAGTTCCTTCCGGAACGCCAGCTGGTCGAACTGGTGCTCACCATTGCCTGGTACAACTCGGGCGTCCGCATCATGGGTGCGCTGGACATCGAACTGGAAGAGGGCTATCGCTAATACGCCCTGCGAAACCCGGTCTAGTTCGAATTGATTTAACTGCAAAAGGTACTGTATGGAAAAGACAATGGTTGCAGCCAGGCTGCATGCCCTTGGTACGCCGATGACGCTTGACACGATTCCTGTGCCGAAGCCCCGCCCGACCGATGTGCTGGTGCGCGTGAAAGCGTGCGGCATCGTGCCGAATATGGCGAATGTGATCAATAACTGGATGACATGGTTTCCGCACCAGCCGTTGCCGAAATTTCCGGCCATTTTTGGGCTGGATCCGGCGGGCGTGATCGAAGAAGTCGGTGAAGCCGTGATCAATGCGAAGCCGGGCGACCGGGTCTATGTCAGCCCGTTGCGCTCGTGCGGTTCGTGCTCGGCCTGCAAGGCAGGGCACCGCAGTCTTTGCCGGTATTACACGCTCAACGGCTATTTCAGCACCAGCCGTGATGGCCAGAAGATCTTCGACTTGTACCCGTACGGTGGCTTCTCGGAGTATATGACCGCACCTGAGTACGCGATCGTCAATATTCCCGACAATCTGCCTTTCGAGCGGGCCGGCAGGTTCGGCTACCTGGGAACATCCTACGGGGCATTGAAGAACGCGGGCGCGGGGCCGGGCCAGGTCGCGCTGATCGACGGCATTACCGGAACGCTTGGGGTAGCGGCGACGGTTCTTGGCCTCGCGATGGGTCTTTCCCGGATTATTGGAACTGGCCGGGATGAGCGGCTCCTGCAGCGCGTGAAGGCGCTTGCCCCGGACCGGATCGAGGTCATCCGTCTCGGCGAAAAATCGACCGGAGAGTGGGCACGCTCGCTGACTGGTGGCGAGGGCGCCGATTTCGTGATCAGTGCGCTGGGCGCAAAGGCGCCCGCATCGACGATGCTCGACTCGATGAAGGGTGTGCGACGTGGCGGCAAGGTGGTCAATGTCGGCGGCGTCGCAGAGAACCTTCCGGTCGATGTCAAGTGGCTGATGGACGAGCAGGTCCAGTTGATCGGCTCGAACTGGTTCACGACTGCGCAAGGACAGGAGATGGCGGAGATGGTGCGCACGGGAACTATTGACCTGTCGTATCTGGAAAACCGCTGCTTCCCACTCGCTGACGTCAATGAGGCGATTTCCGGACTCAAGGACCGCGACGGCGGGTTCAGCAACTACGTCGTGATCCCCTAGTAGGAGTAGGGCCCTCCTGCTGAAGGCCTTCTTTTTGCGTTCAGCAGGAGTTCAAATCCGTCAGACAGAAAGATAAGAAGCCGGCGGGGAGAAGGGCGCGGACAGAATCGATGAAGTTCAGGGATCGAAGCCCGGCATCGCTGGCGCTTCGCACCATCTACGATCAGAGGAGACAAGAAATGGAGAAAACCAACTATACGACCATGGCCAAGCTACTGCATTGGTCAATGGCGGCGCTGATTCTCGTCGCTTGGGTAATTGGCTACTACTCAAGCCTGCTCACCTTGAAAGAAAAAATCCAGACGGACAGTATCATGATCCATAAGTCTGTCGCGAGTGTGACGCTCTTTCTCATTGCCATTCGGATCATCTGGCGTCTCACACACCCGGCTCCTGCGGCGCCGGACGGGATGTCGAGTCTGGAACGAAGCGCGGCGAAGATCGGCCATTTTCTGCTCTATGCGTGCATGGTCGCACTTCCTCTTTCGGGATGGCTATGGAGTTCCGCTGCGGGTTACAAGATTCCGGTGGCCGAGATCTTTTTCCTGCCACCGCTTATCGACAAGAACCCGGCACTGACCGCGACACTTAGCGGGGTGCACAAAGTCCTAGCCTACATGATACTGGCGCTGATTTGCGGTCACGTGATGATGGCGCTGAAGCATCATTTCATCAATCGAGATGCATTGCTCTTATCGATGCTCCCGAGGAAGAACCGGACGCCGCATCCTTCACGGTCGATTACCTAGTCGCGGCGCAGGTTATCGCTGTAGAGTGCGGCTGCGAGCGTTGGGGCAGCCTGGGCGCTGTGGATTCCTGCCAGGCCGGCGGCAACCTGGCGACCAATCCAGGCGGTGGCAACGTAGCGCACTTCGGCATGGCACGCGAACTGGTATTGGGTCCCGTAGCGATCCTGCCATCGGGCGCGGTCTACTACGACCTGTGCACGCTGCGAGAACCTGTAGCGCCCGGCCGGTGCACCGGACGACTGGGCCGCCCGTAACGGCGCCTCGCTCACCGACGCAGTGCTGGAGCAGGTGATGCAGTTCGGCTGCAGCATCAGCGCCCAGCACGGGATCGGGTAATCAAGGGTCACGCGTTGCAATCAGTACAAGGGCCCGCTGGATCTGCGGCTGATGCAAGCGGCGAAGGCCGTCTTCGATCCCGCCGCCATTGTGTGTCCCGACAAGCAGCTCTGAGCCATTGCGAGAACGTCATGAACAAAGCTGCGGTTGGCGTGCCGGGCCGGCGGGCAACCCTACGCAACCACTCACCTTCGGAACTGCTGAGCTGCATTCGGGCGCTGGCGGGCTCGCTGCGCAACGTTGCTGGCTGCCCCCGCCAGCACGTCATCGCGTTGATCAACGGTGCGATGGCCGCCGCCTCGCCGCGCGAGGTCGCCGTGGTGCTTGGCGCGGCGGCCGAACTGGGCATTTATCCGGATACGGCTTCGCTCGATCGCTGCCATGATTTGGTGCAATGCACCGATGAGGTGGCCGTACGCGCTGTCGTGTGGGTAGTGCGCCACCGGCTGGCGCGCCAGCGGTCTCATGGCCGCGGTTCGCAGCAAGCACGGACCCGCAACACCAGTCAATGAACCTGTCAATGAACGAGGCAGAAATTTTTGATGCGGCGCCAATCCCCGCAGGGCGGGCGAATAATCAACAATGGCTCGATCACAGCGCATGCGCCACGTCCGTTCTCATCGCCTTACACACCCAGCAAGCGCGCGCTACTGGGCCTGACCAAAAGCATTGCGCTAAATGGCCGCGCCTTCACCATCGTCTGCACCCCGATCGACATCGGCAATGCCCTGACTTAGCTGGGGGCACGAATGCAGAAGGGCGTGCTGCAAGCCAATGGCACGGAGGAGTCTGAGCAGATGGTCGACGCTCGCCAGGTCTACGATGCGGTGGTCTACATTGCTGACCTCCTCTTTCCGCCAACGCCCTGAGTGTGACGTTGATAGCAAGCAAGATGCCTTTCCTCGGCCGCGGCTGAGGCGGGCCGCTACCGCATGCGGTGATGATCTTATGAACGCGTTTTTTTCCCTCGCGCCAGGTTTTCACGCGTCAGACTAACTGGAGGGGCTGCCTCCTGCGCGAACGCAGGAGGCGAGGGCGGAGCGGCAGATCCCGCTCCTGGGCGCTAGCCCGCCGATTCATCAGCCGCGTGCCAGCGCAACGCGCCAACCGTCGGCGACTTCCATCAACCTGGATACCGGCTGGCGCAAGAAGCCAAAGGCCACCGAGCGTACCAGTTCCTTGTGCTTTTCCTGGATAAGGTATTCGACGGGTGATTTGCCGTCGACACGCGCCAACAGCAGCGCGGGCAGCAGGCTGGCCGCGCGTGCTTCCAGCCTGTCGGCTGGCTCCCAGCTGACTTGTTGAAGATACTGCCTGGCCAATGTTTCGAAGCACTTGACTAATGCATCACGTCCATCCGATTGCACCACGCACTTCAGCAGCAGGTGATTGAGACAGAAGGCGAGATCGAACGCGGGATCCCCGTACCATGCGCATTCGGCGTCGAGAAACACAGGGCCTTTGGGGCCGACCAGGATGTTCTTCGGACTGACATCGCCATGAACCAGGGCAAGGCGCGTGTCGCGAGTGCGTTGGGCAATCTCCACCAGTACATCTGCGACGTGGGGGTTTCGTGCTGCTGTTGCAAGAAGGTAGGGTTCGAGCCGAAGCGCATGAAAGTTCTCTGCCGAATCGAACTTTGCCGCGAGATCCGGTTTCGCCGCGCTGGCGGCGTGCAGCTTGCCGAGGACACGACCGACATCATCTGCTACGGACGATTCGATATGGCCTGCCATCAGCTGTGCCTTCCAGACGGGGTACATTTCAAGCGGAAGGAACGACATCGCGAAGAGTCCTGCCTTGGCGTCGCGAGCGATGGGCCGCGGAACATTGTCGGGGACGTGCTCCGAGGCAAACTGCAACCATGCCCACTCATAGGCATTGCGTGTCAAGGGGGCCTCCCAGTCTGCAGCCACCTTGAGTTTGCCCAGTGCACGCTTGACGGCAAGAGTACGGCCGGGCAGCTCGACTTTCCAGATATCGGATGACACACCTCCGGTCAGGCGGCTGAAGGACGCTTCCTCATTGGCGGACATGAGGCCCTGAGAAGCCAGAAAGGACATTAGGAGCGTCTGCTCGACGTCAAAGGATGGAAATGTTTCGGAGATCGTCATGTCGCCTTAGCGGTTGAAGTCAGTGGCATTGCAGCGGACGGCGCCTTGCGAGGCATCGCGCGCATTGGGCCGGCAGGGCAAGCAGCAATGCTGAGATGGCCCCGCGTAGTAAGTGAAACGAACCGGTTTTGTCGAAATTCATCACCGGTGCGCGTGCTGCCGGGGATCGTTGCGTGGCTGCTCTGGCGCGGACCCTTGCAGCACGCGGACCACTTCCTCGGCTGCACGTCGCCGCAGTTCCGTCAGCGATGCGTCTGATGAGAACGCAACGTGCGGGGTCAGCATCGCGCCTGCGCAAGACAAGAGCGCCTGCGGCACCGCCGGCTCAGTCTCGAGCACATCCAGCGCGGCGCCAGAGAGCTGCCCCGTCTGGAGCGCTTCGACCACAGCGTCAGTATCTACGATAGCTCCGCGGCTGACGTTGATGAGCAGGCTATCCTGCTTCATCAGCGCAAGGCTCGACCGATTGATCAGGTGATAGGTCGACTCGGTCAACGGCACATGGACGATCACGATGTCGCTTTCCGCCATCAGATCTTCAAAGCCAACAAACTGGACGTGTCCGGCGTCGGCTGGGGGATACAGCGTATGGGCAAGGACGCGGCAGCCAAAGGCATTCAGCTTCATCGCCGTGGCGTGGCCGATGCGGCCGTAACCAATGATCCCGCATGTCATGTTCGCGAGCCGTTTGAGGTTTGCGCTCGCCGGGTTCCAGCGCCCGGATCGGACCTCGCGGTCAAAACCGATGAGCCCACGCGTCCATGCCAGCGCAAAGGCGACGGCATGGTCCGAGACTTCGGCGACGCAGTAGTCCGGTACGTTGGTGACCCAGACGCCGTGCTCTGTTGCTGCAGCAACCGCGATGTTGTCGAGTCCCACCCCGAGCCGCGCTACGACCTTGAGTCTTGAGCTTGCGTGAATCGCCGCGGCCGACACCGGCGCCCAGCAGGTCATGATCGCATCCGGTTGATGCTGCTCGACGAGTGCATCGATGGCGGCTTCCGGCGCGGGGGATGCCGGTCCGGTGACCAGCCTGAAGCCGGCAGATTCAATGACGCGACGCTCGACCGAGTCGTCCGGCCAGGCATAGTCCGTCAGCAATACGATAGCAGACATGATTTTCCCTTCGCTCCCTTGGTGGCAAACAGGTGGCCTCAATCGGGCCGTGTACACAAAACGCGTTGAGCGCCCAGACCGTCTACACCTGCCTGGACGACGTCCCCGGCGCGCAGATACCGACCGTGGTGACTGCCGATTCCCGCCGGTGTCCCGGTGCAGATGAGGTCACCTGGTTGCAGCGGAGCC
The DNA here is from genome assembly GCF_040149425.2 of Cupriavidus sp. DF5525. Classification (NCBI taxonomy): domain Bacteria; kingdom Pseudomonadati; phylum Pseudomonadota; class Betaproteobacteria; order Burkholderiales; family Burkholderiaceae; genus Cupriavidus; species Cupriavidus sp. DF5525. The sequence continues at coordinate 403,221 of NZ_CP168267.1, forward strand.
TGCGTCGACAGGTAGGCGATCTGCTCGGCAATGCTGAAAACCATGTCGTTGGCCATGCCGTCCTGCATCAAGTCACCGTTGAGGCGCAGCCACGGGCGCAGTGCCGATGGATCTTCAATCTCCCACACTGGCACCAGCCACGGTCCGGTCGGCAACCAGCCCTTGCGGGACTTGGACTGCAACCAGTCAGCGCCAAGCATCGGCAGGTCCAGGCGAAAGACGCTGTCACGCAGCGTAATATCATTCACCACGCAGTAGCCTGCGACATAGTCGAACGCGCTTGCTACATCGATATGCTGCGCATGACGACCGATAACGATCCCGATCTCTACTTCCCAGTCAAGCGTGGCCATATCAGCCTTGACCGGCAGCTCATCGTACGGGCCGGATACGCAAGCCGCTCCTTTCAGGCAGATATAGGGTTTACCATCGCTGCGCCGGATTTCAATGGATTGGAGCACCGCATCGCGTCGGGCATGTGCTTGCGGCCCTTGCGGCCCATCTGCCGCATCCAGGGCAGATTCCACAAGCTGGCTGCGATAGTTCGCGATCGTGCAATAGACCTGGCGAGGGGCAACCGGCTGATTCAGTCTGAGGGTGGCGATATCCGCGCCATGTTCGATGATGGCTTCCTGTGCCGCCCGGGCGCTGGTCAGCGTTCGGAGGATCTCCGAGTTTGTGACCCAGTCGTCGAGAAAGGCCATCATTGAACCGGTTCCGCGCAGACCGGTGGACTGCCAGTAGGTCAGCGCCAGTGCCCGGTTCTCGAACAACAAGGCAGGGAACGGGGTGCAGGCAGCAGCGGAGATATTTACCAGTACAGGGTGCATGACGGTCTTGACAAAATGTGGTGGTCGACGGATCTCGCTCACTGATAGTTTGGACCACCACTGCCTTCGGGGTTGGTCCAGACAATGTGCATCGGATCCAACTCAGCTGGACAAGGAAGTTTCAGGGAAGAGAGCGTTCCTGATTGGGGGTGATGCTGACGAGGACGTCTTCGGTTGCATGGCTGGCGGCGACACCTGATGCGCGGCGGCGTGGGGCGGTCTCGACGAGAAGTACAGCGATCGCGGCGCCAGCGATGAGGCTGTAAAGGGCGAAATCGAGGGTACGGGCGAGACCGAAATGCTGCGCCACGAATCCGGCAATGACTGGCGCGACGCCGCCGCCGAAGATTTCGCCCACGCCTGAAACGAGTCCGATGGTGGAAGCGACGAGGCCGGGAGGCGCAGCTTCGGTTGCCACCGGGCCGCTGAGCAGGCTGAGCAAGCCGATCGCGAAGAAGGCCACGCCGAACAGGAGGGCAAACAGCAGTTTGGGATTGGATCCGGTGCACGAGAAGAAGTACAGCAGCACGGCAGCGGCGGCGAAGGCGATCAGGGCCGTGGGCCGGCGGCCGATGTAGTCGGAGATACCCGCCAGGCAAAACGAGCCGAAGAAGCCGCCAAAGCCGACGGCCGAGGCGACAAATCCCATGCTCTGCGTATCGAGGTGCAGTACGGTAACCAGATAGGTGGGTACCATCGCCCCGATGACGAAAATGCCGCTCATGGCGCACAGGATAGCGGCGGTTGCGACAATGACATTGCGGCGGACCAGTAGTTCGGTCCAGCGCGGCTTGCCTGCGTGGTCTGCGGCCGCTGCGGGCGCGGCGGCGCTGCGGTCATGAATGCAGCGCCAGATGAGGGCGGCGATGATCAGGCCCGGTACCGCGGAGATGGTGAATACCCAGTGCCAGGAGGGCACGACCTGCAACAGCTGCGTGGCCACGATGGGGGCGAGGCCGAGGCCCATCAGCGGCATCATGCTCAGTTGGAGTCCCAGGTTCAGTCCGCGCCGGGCTGGCAGCGAAGCTTCGCTGTTGGCGGCGAGGCTCGCGGGGGTAAAGGTACCCTCGGCCACCCCCATCGCGGCGCGCAGCAGTATCAGGCTCATGAAGCCGGAGGCAAAGCCGGACAGGCAAGAAAGCAATGAGAAGGCAACCATCGTGACCACGAGGATCTTCCGTCTGCCGATCCGGTCCGAGAGCGGGCCCATGGCAATAGACCACAGTCCCCAAGCGACGCCGAGTACTCCGATCATGCTGCCCAGCTGCGAAAAATTCAGGCCCAGTTCGCGCATCATGTGCGGAAAAAGCGGTGCCATCAGCCAACGGTCAAACCCTACCAGCCCGAAGCTGAGGCCCAGCAGTACGAGCGTCCTGCGCTCATAGCCGGCATCGTGGTGGAAAGCAGTCATGAGTGTCTCCTCTCATTGCGGTTATGTAGTCTTAAATGCAGCCGTGCCCCGCCGCGCATGGGTGTGGTACTTTCTACTCATGTGCGAACGTTAGCATTCGCGATAGTGTAGGTGCTGTGTCCCGCGGCAGTCAACCTCCAATGGTGGTTCCGGAAGGTGCTGTACTGCAATATTTTGATGCTATCGTTAGCGCAATGGAGGGGCGGCCACGCTTAATGCGGTGGCTGCGGCGCAGAAGCTTGGTGGCGACGTTCCGGTATTGATCGCTGGTCACGACGTGAAGGGTGCGGTCGAAGTGGCTGCGAAAGTTGGCGGCGTGGCAAAGGTGCTGGCGGAGAACGTCGAAGCAATGGTGCTGCGTATCGCGAAGGACTATTCGCACATCCTCGCTGCGGCAACTGCCCGCGGCAGGAACATGGCGCCGCGCATCGCGGCGAAGCTGGACGTTGCCCAGAGCAGCGACATTACCCGCGGGCCATACAGCATCTGGCCGGCATGAAAGACTCGAAGGTCATCGTCGCGATCAACAAGGACACGGATGCGTTGATTTTCAGCGGCGCGGTTTACGGGCTGGTGGCTGACCGGTTCAGTGCGGTGCCCGAGCTGCTAGATCAGTTGCCCTAAAGTGGCATGAAAGCCTCGGGCGCACTTGGTAATGCAGTTCAGTTAACCATCGTCGTTCCCGCGAAGGCGGGAAGCCAGTGACTTTATCCCCCTACGGGGACGTGAAAGACGCTGGATTGCACGCTACGCTCGCCCTACGGGCCGTCCTGCGGACGTCCAATGCAAACGTGCTTTGTCCCCGCCTGCGCGGGAATGCCGGTGGGGCTTGATACCTTGACTGAACGGCATTTGGGCGCGTGGGCCTTTCAGGGGTGGCGCGCCATCGTGTTCGATGCTTGCGCTGAGACCGACGCTCCCCTCGGCTGTTTCAACCAGCATCAACCGTGCGGCGGCGCGGCGACGCGACCCGCCGGCCTGACGCGGGGGCGAGTTGCCTCGTGCTGCCACGAACGATGAGTGTTGCGGGAGAAATGGAAGTGTAGGGCGCGGACGTGATTGCGTTGTCCTTGATTTGATGCACGAACCAGAGACCACACGCCGTTGCCAGGTCATAGACGGGAAGCCCGACCGTAGTCAATCCTGGGCCCCACCAGCGGAAGCCGATCTCGTCGCCGAATCCGACGACGGAAAGGTCGTCGGGCACCCGGATCCCTTGCGTCATCAGCTCCTCGAGTACGCCTTGCGTGGTTTGCACCGAGCCAGCAACAATGGCTGTTGGCGGGGTCGGCAGCGACAGCAGACGACGCGTGGCCTCCCGGCCAATGTCGATCGAACCGGGCGCAACGAGTTGCACCAAGGCAGGATTGACATTCTCACGGCGTGGCAGCGCCTGATGGAACCCCTTCAGGCGCGCTGAGCCTGTCGGCAGTTCATCCGTGGCACCGATGTATCCGATGCGATGGTGACCGAGCTGGACGAGATGGCTGGTTGCTTCAAATATTGCCTGTGTGTCGTCAATCCCGAACCACTGTTCGCCGAGCGACGCATGCCGGCGCAGCAACTGGATGTGCGGCAACATTTTCAGCAGCTTGACGGAATCGGGATGGGGTCTCGCTGTCGGCACAATAATGATGCCTGCAACGTTTGCACTCGTGAGTTCACGGATGTGATGCAACTCGACCAGGCGGTCGTCATCGGTTTCGGAGAGCGTAAGCTGAAAGCCACCGCGTTGCAGGCACTTTGACAGTGCGTGGGCAACCGTCGAATAGAAACCATTGCGAATGTCCGGCAGGACAAAGCCGACAAGGTTGCTGGACACCCCTCGCATCATCCGCGCGGCAAGGTTTGCCACGTAGCCCATCTCATTGGCGACCTCAGTCACCTTCTGCTTGGTAGCTTCACTGATTCGCGAATCATCAGCGAGTGCGCGACCTACCGTCGAGGGAGATACCTTGAGGCGAGCGGCGATGTCTTTGATTGTGACCATGAAAGTTGTGGCGCGGCAGTTTTGTATAACGATAGCACGCTCGTGGCACTGCGCAAAGCGCATGGCGCGCACAACAGGCCTGGAGAAGAGATGTCCTCGGCCAGTGTCAAGGCATCCTCAATTGCGCGTCGAGCGGCGGAAAAGGTAGACATGTAGCCCGCCACGATACCGTCAGAGGTGCCATTTCAAGGGCCTATGTGCTAACGCTAGCACAATCAATGCCGCATAGAGTGCCTGATTCCACGGGGTCATTGCGACTCAGTCTTTGACTTTCCCATTTCGTTGGGCTAACGTTAGCACAAATCTGACGCGAACTCGGCCATCTGGATGCGCAGCGCTGCATGCACCCGGAGGCCGTCCCGTGGCGATGGGACTTGCGGGGCCAGGGTAGGGATGAGGCGTGGATCTTTATTGCGTCTGAAGGGGCAAGGAGGCCGGATAAATACGAGACGTGGATTGCATGAAATTGCAAGGCAAAAAATAAACTCGAAGGAGTGAGACAAATTGAAAAATTGGAAATCTGTATTCCTGGCAGGAGCGATCTTCCCGGCGTCTGCCTTCGCCCAATCTGTCACCTTGTATGGCGTGATTGACAGCGGCATCGAATATGTGAGCAATGTGGGTACCAGCAAGGACAATCTGTTCCGCGTTCCGTCAAATACCGGCACAACCCCGTCGCGATGGGGGATGCGAGGAACCGAAGATCTTGGGGGCGGTCTCAAGAGCGTTTTTGTCCTCGAATCCGGCTTTGCGCCAGATGCCGGAAGTTCCGGCCAGGGTGGACGCCTGTTTGGCCGACAAGCGCTGGTTGGTCTATCCGGGCCTTGGGGGCAAGTCGCGTTCGGACGGCAGTACTCCATGATCTTTTGGGGCACTCTGGATACGGATACCCTGGGTGCAAACATTTACGGATCAGGCGCTCTCGACCCATACCTGTCGAATCCCAGGGTTGACAACGCCATTTCCTACAAAGGGAAATTCGGCGGATTGACAGTCGGCGGGACTTACAGCTTCGGACGTGATAGCGCGGTGGTTCCCGGTGCAACCAGCGCCAACTGCGCTGGAGAGAACCCTTCCGACACGAGGGCATGCCAGCAATGGTCCGCTCTACTTCTCTACGAACAAACATCCTGGGGAATTTCGGCGGCGTACGATGTCATGCGGGGCGGCACCGGTGCACCAAATGGACTGACCCGCAGCAGTATTGCGGATAAGCGACTGGCATTGGGTGCCTACGCTTTGTTGGGTAATGCCAAGCTCGGCACCGGGGTTATACTCCGGAATAATGGTGGCAGTTCAACGCCGAGAAGCAATCTCTGGTATACGGGGGCCGCTTACGATATTACCCCAGCCATCACGCTGTCAGGGGAAGTGTATTATCTCGACTATCGCAACAGCGATAATCACGCCTTCCTCTATACGGTGCGAGGGGCGTACAATTTTTCCAAAAGAACGTCCGTCTATGCCACTATCGGGCATATCAATAACAGTGGCCAGCTTGCCCAATCGGTAAGTGTGGGAGCCCCCGGCTCAAATCCGGCGCCTGGTGGTTCGCAGTTTGGCACGATGATTGGAATCCGGCATACCTTTTGATCACAAGCAAAGGCTCCGGCTTCTGGGGCCACCGGCCATCCGATTGAGCGAAGAGGGATGAACTCTTGTCGAAACACAGAGTGCATCCCGGAGGCTCGGGGCTCAGGCTTTGGCCGACAAGCGTGGATAGCGACTGCCCGGTATCAAGTCGCTCCCATTCCTTTGCCGCGCTTGCGGAATGCCGTGGCGCGGAAGGATTGCCCCTGGTAGAAAAGAATGGCTGCCAGATCGTTGCATTTCCCTTGGACAACACGTCAATGACGCAACATTCCGACTCGACCGACAAGTTTTCACTTTGGAGCTCGAAGGCGCTCCGGCGCTTGCGTGCGCTGCTGGTTTTGGTAGCAATACCAACCGGCGACGCCACCGCAGCCGAGGCCGCGCTCGCGCCAACAGGGACCCTGAGAGCCGCCTACATAGTCGCGAACGTAGCCCAGGCGCGACACGATCCTGTCACTGGTACCTTCACCGGTGTGGTCGCGGACATAACCCGCGAATTGGGACGCAAGACTAACGTAGCCGTGACGATCATGCCGCTTCCTACTGCTGCATCAGTGTTGGAGGCAGTTAAAAATGGCAGCGCCGATATCGGATTTGTGGCGCCGAATCCTGATCGTTCCGGTGTTCTCTTTTCGCAAACGTATGTGCTGGTACAGCAGAGCGCATTGGTCCGGGCAGATTCGCCGCTTGTCTCAGTCAAAGACCTCGACCGGCCCGGCCGGACGATTGGGGTGAACACCGATGATACGGTAGGCGTCTGGTTGCAGCAGCATTTGAACTTTGCCAAGGTGCGCGCCACATCGGACTATACAATGCAGGAGCCTTTCCACTGGCTCCGTGAGGGAATCGTTGACGCTTTCGCCGGCGGTCGCCAACGTCTCGCATCCCGTGCAGGCAATGAGCCGCAACTGCGCATGTTGCCCGACAACTTGTACGGTGTAGCGCAGAGTATTGCGGTCCCCTCGAATCGGCCGGAGCGGTTGGCGTTGATCAACACGGCCCTTGATGCAATGCGTGAGGACGGATTCCTTGCCGATTCAGTGAGGCGAAGTGGCATCGATGGCCTTGCGGTTGCACCCGCGGAGATGTCGAGGCCTTGAAAGTTGGCTCCAGCGCGGCCGGAGGACCACCCTGCGACTGTCCTCCGAGCCATGCCCCGCACTGACTGAGCTAACCGTGCGTTGCCTCAGCCACTGTTACGCAACCCCGCCGCCACCCCGTTGATGGTCAGGTGGATGCCGCGCCGTACGCGGATGTCATCGCCATCCTTGACCGAGCGGTAGCGCTTGAGCAACTCAACCTGCAAGTGGTTCAGCGGATCGAGGTAGGCAAAGCGGTTCTTGATCGAGCGCGCCAGCAGCGGATTGTCCGCCAGCCGTTCCTGGTGGCCGGTGATCAGCGCCAGCATCTCGCAGGTCAGGTGCCATTCCTTGCTGATGCGGTTGAACACGTTGCGGCGCAGCGCCGCGTCGTCGCACAGCTGCGCGTAGCGCGAGGCCACCGCCAGGTCGGTCTTGGCCAGCACCATGTCCATATTGGACAGCAGCGTCGAGAAGAAGGGCCAGGTCTTGACCATGCGGCGCAGCGTGGTGACGGCCGACTTGCGCGCCTTGTCATCGGGCGCGCTGTCCAGCAGCTCCCTGACCGCGCTGCCGAAGCCGTACCAGCCCGGCAGCAGCAGCCGGCACTGGCCCCACGAGAAGCCCCACGGGATCGCGCGCAGGTCTTCGATGCGGCGGTTCTTCTTGTCCATCAGCTTGCGCGAGGCCGGACGCGAACCCAGGTTCAGGTCGGCGATCTCGGTGATCGGCGTGGTGGCGAAGAAGTAGTCCTTGAAGCCGGGGGTCTCGTACACCAGGTCACGGTAGGCCGTGAAGGCGCGGTCCGACAGCTGCTGCATCACCGCCTCGAACATGTCGAGGTCCTTGGGCGCGTTCTGCTGCGGCAGCAGCGACGCTTCCAGCGTGGCGGCGACCACCGTCTCCAGGTTGCGCCGGCCGATCTCGGCGTTGGCGAACTTGCTGTTGATGATCTCGCCCTGTTCGGTCAGGCGGATCTGGCCGTTCACCGTGCCCGGCGGCTGCGACAGGATGGCGTCGTAGGTCGGGCCACCGCCGCGGCCGACGGTGCCGCCGCGGCCATGGAACAGGCGCAGCTTGACCTTGCGCTGCTCAAACAGCTGCACCAGTGCCAGTTCGGCCTTGTACAGCTCCCAGGTCGAGGTCAGGAAGCCGCCGTCCTTGTTCGAGTCCGAGTAGCCGAGCATCACTTCCTGCTCGACGCCATGGTGCGCGATCACCGAATCGAAGCCCGGCAGGTCCAGCAGCGACTGCATGATGCCGGCGGCATTGCGCAAGTCTTCGATGGTCTCGAACAGCGGGATCACCATCAGCTCCATGCGCGCCGGGTCGGTCTTGCTGCCCAGCGTGCCCTGCAGCATGCCGGACTCCTTCTGCAGCAGCATCACTTCGACCAGGTCCGACAGCGTCTCGGTGTGCGAGATGATGTAGTTGCGCGCGATGCGCTTGCCGTAGCGGCCACGCAGCTCGCGCGCGGCGGCGAAGATCGCCAGTTCCTTGCGGGTCTGCTCCGAGTACTCGTGCCAGGGCAGCGTCAGCAGGCGCGGCTGGCGCAGCTCCGCCAGCAGCAGTTCCAGCTTGCGCTGCTCGGGCAGCTTGGCGTAGTCGGCGGCGATGCCGGCGGCGGCGAACAGTTCGGCGATGACCGCCTCGTGCACGTCCGACACCTGGCGCATGTCGACCGAAGCCAGGTGGAAGCCGAACACGGCGATCGCGCGCGCCAGTGCGTCGATGCGGTTGCTGGCCAGCGCCTGGCCGTGGTGGGCGCGCAACGAATCGATCACCACCTGCACGTCCGCGGCAAAGGACTCGGCGCTGTCATACGGCTCGGCCGGCGCCACCGGGCGGCGCGTTGCGGCGTGGCCGGTGAGCGTCTTGCAGGTCGCGGCCAGGCGCGCGTAGATGCCGATCAGCGCGCGGCGATAGGGTTCGTCGGCGCGGTGCTCGGAGTGGTCGGGCGAGCGTTCGGCCAGCGCCAGCAGCTCGGGGTTGGCGTCGACCATCAGCGTGGACATCGACAGCTCGGCGCCCAGTGCATGCACTTCGTCCAGGTACCAGTCCAGGATCAGCTGGGCCTGCTGGCTGGCGGCATGCTCGAGCGTCTCGGCGGTGACGTTGGGATTGCCGTCGCGATCGCCGCCGATCCACGAGCCCATCTGCATGAAAGGCGCGAGCGGGGTCGGCTGGGCGCCGGGCGTGCCCTTGCGCTTGCGCATGGCCGGGAACACCGCGGCGATGTCTTCTTCCAGTTCGCTCATCAGCTGCGGGATGCCGCGCAGGAAGGTGGTGCGGTAGTACGACAGCGCGTTCTCGATCTCGTCGGCCACCGTCAGGCGCGCGTCGCGCAGCATGCGGGTCTGCCACAGCGTGGTGACCTTGGCGCGCAGCTGCGCGGTGTTGTGCTCGCGCTCGCGTGCCGTCATCGGCAGGTCGCGCTCGGCCAGCAGGCGGGCGATCTCGCGCTCGGCGTCGAGAATACTCTTGCGCTGGACTTCGGTCGGGTGCGCGGTCAACACCGGCACGATCAGCGCCTCGTCCAGGAACTTGCGCAGCTGCTTGCCGGTCACGCCGGCGGCGTCGATCGCCTCCAGCGCGTGCGGCAGGCTGCCCGCCTGCGGCGGCGAGCCGGCCAGCGCATGCACGCGGCGGCGGCGGTTGTGGTGCTGGTCCTCGGCGATATTGGCCAGGTGCGAGAAATAGCTGAACGCGCGCACCACCTGGTTGGTCTGGTCGCGCGACAGGCGCTTGAGCAGGCGGTCCAGCTCGGCGCCGGCGGCGCGGTCGTTCTCGCGGCGGAAGCGCACCGCGGTCTGGCGGATGGTCTCGACCACCTCGAAGGCGGCGTCGCCTTCCTGTTCGCGCAGGCAGTCGCCCAGCAGGCGGCCCAGGAAGCGGATGTCCTCGCGCAGCGGCAGGTCCTTGTCGGCGGTGCCAGGGGGCGGCACGGCAGTTGCTGATTTGACATTCATCTCTGGCACAGCATGGCGTGTGTCACCTGCGACGCCTGTCGGTGCGCCCTTGCCAGGGACGGCTTCGCTAGCAGGTGAGTTGACGACAGGAATCGCAACGGAGATTGCGGTCAGGGCGTCAGTTGCTCGGTTGGCGGAGGATTTTCGCTGGCTTGCGGGGCGTGCTGCTTGCTGCGTCATGGAATTCTATTTTTTTCAATCAAATTGATGTGACATTGCCGGGTGCGAGTCGCAGACCCGATTACCTCTTCAGACGCTCCACCAGCCCGATGGTGGTGCTATCAGCTGCGCGATCGCCTTCGTCTTTCAGCAGGCAGACGTCATCGACCTGCGTTTGGTCTCCGGCGGAAAGACGCTCCAGCTGCCGTCGTCATGTCGAAAGAAAAAGACAGCCACCGGGTTGTTGGTTCGAGGCAGTTCCACATGCACACAATGATTTCTGCCCAGTGTGGAATGCAACACACGGGTTATCCGTAGCGATGAAAACGAGGAGTTGCCGAACCACTTCTCAACCAGAAGCCTTAACGATCCTTGATTAATTTGCACTTTCGTCTCGTTGGAATAGGCGCGATCAAATGTCACAGATAAAGCGATGAACGCGTCAGTACCTTCACCAAAGAGATACAGGTGACAAGGGCTCACTGCTCTTCGGGATGTCAACTTGCAGCTTTCCGGCTCGCTGGAGGTACTTACTGAAGTGAACAACAGCCTGCCTTCGAGGCTCGGCCCGGCTGCTTTGCAGTGTTAAGCGTCTAACGCCTCCATGCTTTTGCTAACGTTAGCACTATAGTCGCGATTGGCGACCACTGTCAAAGGAATGCTCTCACAATCGCGGGCCCCGACGCTGACGCCCCTTGGGGGGCTAGCGTAACGCGAGGGCTCGCCGAAGCAGGGGAACCATTCACGGCGAGAGGATTATGAGCCACCCAATGCGCTAACCAGGACTTTGAAGTAGATTTAGCCGACCTATTAAACTAGGGATGCTCTGCACAAAGCCTGCTCAAATGTGCTTGGGGGTGAATGAGAAGCTGGTGAGGCCGGGCGCAGGCGCTCGCGGCACGCGCTGGACAGCATTTGAGGCTTGGCGCAAGACACGCGTCCAAGCCTCTGACGCACTCATGCCCCGGCGGTGGCGCGGATGCACGCGAGCATCGGATCGCGCTTGCCGCCCGGACCGGGATCTCTCCAACGGGGCGTGAATGGCCCGGCGCTGAACGCCCGGGCCGCGACGACAGGTCCGCCTATGGCTTGAAGAACGATACCGGCGTCATCAGCCGGTTCTCCTGGCTGATGAGGTAGCCGGCCTCGCCGCTCATTTTTAGGTAGTCGCTCCAGGCCGGGTCCTTCTGCAGCGCCTGGCGCTTGCCCTCGCGATCGGCCGCGCTGTCATAGACCCAAATGTGCATGTAGCTGTTGACATCGCCGGTCTCGGTTTGCATGTAGGCCAACGGTTTGCCAAGGTGGCGACTCTGGATCGCGTAGCCGTGCTCGGCATACAGCGCCAGGTGTTTTTTGATCGTGCCGGGGCGGCAGGTGTAGGTCCGAACATCGAACAGCATGGGGCTTCCTCGAGCGGTGGCGGGGGAGTGGAGTCAATCGACGGTGGCGCCAGACTGTTTGACAAGCACGGCCCAGCGCGCCACCTCCTGGCTCACGTACTTCTGAAATGCGGCCTGATCGTCGCCGACCGGGTCGGCGCCGAGCCCTTTCAGCCGTTCCTTCACGGTGGGGTCGGCTACGCTCTGGACGATGGCCTGCGAGAGCTTCTCGACGGCGGCCGCTGGCGTGCCGGCCGGCGCAAACAGGCCGAACCAAGAGCGCGCGGTCATGCCCGGGAACGGCGTTTCCGCGAATGCGGGCACATCGGGCAGGGCGACGTGGCGCTTGGTACCGGTGACTGCCAGCGCCTTGAGCTTGCCGCTCTGCACCTGGGCGAGGACTTCGGGCAGGTTGGCGAACATGATCTGCACTTGGCCGCCCATCACGTCATTGAGCGCCTGCGCCCCGCCCTTGTAGGCGACGTGCGTCATCTTCGTGCCGGCTAGCGTGCTGAACTGCTCGCCGGCCAAGTGGGACGCGGTGCCGGTGCCGCCCGACGCGTAGTTGACGCGGCCGGCATTGGCCTTGGCGTATGCGGCGAGCTCGCTAGCCGAATTGGCCGGCACCGAGGGATTCACCACCAGCAGCAGCGGCACCGACGCCAGGTTCGACAGGCCCACGAAATCGCGCGTGAGGCTGTAGTTGAGCTTCTGGTAAAGCGACGCGTTGATTGCGTGGCTCGACGTGGCCATCAGCAGCGTGTAGCCGTCGGGGTCTGAGCGCGCGGCCGAGACGGCGCCAATATTGCCGTTTGCGCCGGCCTTGTTTTCCACCAATATCGACTGGCCGAGCCGGGCCGACATGGCTTGCGCCGCGGTGCGCGCGATCACGTCGGTGGCGCCGCCGGCGGCGAACGGCACGATGATGCGCAAGGGATGATCCGGGTAGTCCGCCATCGCGTTGAGGGTAGTGACGGCCAATGCGGTGGCCACGGCAAGGCCCCGCAACCGGATGATTGCTTTGTACATGTCTGTCTCCTGTGCCCCTGGCTTCTTATGGGCCCGCTGACGGCGGCCTGCGCGTCTGCCGGGTTGTCGGCCCAATGGCGTCATGCCGTGCCCGCACGCGCCGCTCGTGCCCGCATACACATAAGAACGTGCGCGGGTGACGGCGACGCCGGGTTCGGCTGCACCGTGAGGAACACTTTACCCAGCCACGTGGCAGCTGCGTTAGGACGGATCAGACGATGTGTTGGACTTTTTCGCGCGTCATTCCAGCGGACGACAATGCTTCCTGCGGAAGTCGCCCGGCGTGAGGCCGGTCTGCTTCTTGAAGAAGCGTGCGAAGTAGGCCGGGTCCTCGATATTGAGACGGAACGCGATCTCGGCGATGCCTGTTTCAGTGTTGCTCAGCCAACGCTTGGCTTCGAGCACCACGCGTTCCTGTACCACCTGGCTGGCCGTGCGCGCCACGGTTCGCTTGACAGCGTCGTTGAGCTGACGCTCGCTCACGCAGAGCGCCTCGGCGTATTGGCCGATCGTGCCGAAGCGCAAGTAGTGCTTTTCCACCAGCATCGTGAAACGGCGCGTGAGTGCCTGCTGCGGTCCAACGCCGCTGTTGTGCTCGTTGTCCGGGCACAGGCGGCACAGGCGCGTGAGCAGGATCAGCAGGCAAGCCCGGAGCACGTCGGTAAAGCCAGGCTGGCGGTCGCGCGCCTCGCGCTCCATCTCGCCAAGCAGCGGCAGCATGTCGTCATGCTGGGCCTGCGTAAGATAGAGCGCATTGTTGCCGCGCGTGGGGTCGTAGAACGGGAATTTTGCGACATCTTCGGCCCGCGGAAACATCCGCGCGAAGAAGTCGGTGCTGAAATTCAGTACATAGCCGTGCGGCTTGACCGATGAGGTCCAGCCATGGACCTGCCCTGGTGAGAGGAAAAACACCGAGTGGTCGCGCACATCGAAATGCGCGAAGTCGAGCATGTGCGTGCCGCTCGCCCGGGTCATCCAGAGCAGGTGGTAGTAGCTGTGCCGGTGCAGGAAGCCGCGCGGGATGTCGTCGCGGTCCTGCAGCCGCACGAGGTCGAAATAGAATGACCCCTCGCCCGCGAAATCCGACGTCTCGAAGGTGGGAAACTCGCCAGACGGGCTGGAAGGGAGGGCTTTGGGCAAGCGCGGGTTCCTTGCGGTGTCGGGGCCTAGTTACCAGCGCCATCCTATCCAAAAATGCGCCGGCGGCCGCTGAGTCATGCCCGATCCACCGGGATGTCAACCCTGCGGCTGGTCAAGAATCTGGGCGCAGATCGAATGCCAAATGACGGCGTCCATTTGCATTACACGATCGTAGCGGAAAATAAATTTGTCACCGGGGTATCCGGCTGGAACCCTTGTCGCGCAAAGGTGGCGGAAAATGAATTAACATCTTTATCGACACTCTCGTGTACGCCACCGCTCCGGCAGAATCAGTGATGCATCATCTGATCAACCGTCGCTTGTTCAAACGACAGCAGATGCCGGTGGTACTACCTTCTCCAAGCGCGAGTCGAGCTATTAGATGGCAAGCTGGAGGAGCGATTTATCGACAAGTAGCCGCGCTTTCGATCGCCAGAGCTACAACTGATCACGTAGAGGGGCGTATCCCCTAGCTTGATTCCACGCCCAGCATTCAGGGCATTTCCTTATACAGAAGTCATGACTCTTCCCGCAGCGCTTGAATGGTGAGCGCGGCGTCCATGGTTCGCTGCATGCCGATCCAGATCGTCTTAGCGCCGGGCTCGCCATCGCCAAGGCCCGCTCCACACGATCTATGTGTGAGAGCTGTAGCGCTTCGACCTTGCAGCCGGTCTTCAGGACATGGAAAAACATCTGGCGGGTAAAGGACTGGCGCGGTGCTCGGCGACCCCGGCCCGTTTCCAGCCCCTCCCCATAAGAACTGATCGTGAGGTTTTCCCTCAAGCAGCTCACCCAGTGAGATTCATCGCAAGGGTTATGTGTCCTGTCGGTATGGCGGCCGCTTTCACGCGAACTCCTCCGCGCCAGACAGCGGGCGCGTTTTCCAGTCCCAGTACAAGCCCAGGACTCCGTAGAGGTACTCGTTACTCCACCGTCGCCACCCGACGCTCCTCTTCTTGCGTCGCTTGCGCCGCGTTAGCAGAGTTCGGACCTTCATTTCCAGATAGTCGCGTACCTCACTGAAGGCGCGACTGGCGTTGCCGACCCGAAAGTAGTTGACCCATCCCGCCACCGCAGCATTGAGTTTCGCGATCAGCTTCACGGCTGGGGTCGAGCCTCCATGCCGGATGATGTCGCGGATCCTCGCCTTGATGGCTTGGCGAGCCTTCTTCTTGGGGGTCATCCGGACGAAGTACCCGTTCCCCGCTCGTTTGCGCACGCGACGCAGGTCGAACCCCAGGAACCCAAAGGCGTCCTCCTTCAATGTATCCACCACAATGGTTTTCTCCGTGTTCAACTCGACGCCTAGCGGCACGAGTTGTTCCCGCAGACGCTGTAGGGCACGTTCAGCCCAGCCGCGTTTGGTGTGGTGGCCACTGACGGTGATGACAATGTCGTCAGCAAACCGGTGATAGTTCACTGCCTCGTAAGGGCCCTGTGCCGTCTTGCGTCGAATCTCGTCGAACATCCAGTCAATCTCATTCAAGTAGATGTTCGCGGCGAGTGGGCTGAATGGGCCACCTTGCGGTACCCCAACTTTGCCCGCTGCTTTGATAACCTGCTTGACCAAGTGCATGACCTGGGGATCCTGAATGCGCTTCGCGATCTTGCCCAACAGAGTTGAATGTTGAATTGTGTCAAAGTAGCGCGACAGATCCACATCAACCACCGTCGACATGCGCCGCAGCACACTGCGTCTGACTTCCGCCAGCGCGCGGTGTGGGGACCGCTTCGGTCGAAACCCGTAGGAGTTCGGGCAGAAGTCCGCCTCGAATACCGCTTCGAGGATCAGTTTCAGCGCCCCCTGCACCACGCGGTCGCGGATGCAAGGAACCTGGAGAACGCGGACCTTGCCGTTGCTCTTCGGGATCTCAACCCTGCGGTTCGGCTTGGGTTCATACCTGCCTGTTTTGAGGTCTGCCTGAATCTCCGCAAGGAATACAATGCGTCCCGATGCCTCGATGTCATTAAAGCTCAGACCATCGATTCCCGGTGCACCGCCGTTCCTCTTGGCGATACGGTAGGCCTCGTCTAGGGTTTCACTCTTCGCAATATGCACGAAGAGCCCCCAGAAGCGATGGGTCTTGTCAGACTTCGCCTTGCGATAGATCCGCCTTCTCAGTTCCTGCAGACTGCCGGATGCCTTTGTCATTTCATCCCTGCCTCACATTGTTGGACGGAGTACTCACCGGTCCGGGCCCTTCCCTCCGGGCGCGTTTTGCTGCACGCCCATCGTCAGTACTACGACCCGATCCGTCACCCTGGCACCTATGCCCGCATTTCCCACTCGCGGTTATAACGAGCATCTCCTCGACGGGCTTTCTCCGCCGGGTGCCGAGGGCTTCTCCAGTTTCCACGCTATCCTTCACACCATGTCGCCGCTGATACCCCGCCGGTGAGAGCTGCCGCATCGGACTCGTTTCGGACAACTCTTGCTGCTTTCGCGCGTTATAGACCGTCTCAGCCACCGGGTTTTCGTGTGACGAGGCTACATCTGCGTTCACTGCACGTTGCAACCTGGTGCGTTGCATACACTCCTTTCTGAGCATACTGTCGGAGGGCTCCGTCATCTTGCTTTCGCGCCATAACGCCTCCCAAGCTACGAGGCTTGAGTCTTTTGCCTCGGTCGGACTTACACCGACTGGATAACGTGTCCTTATCTGGACACACCCACTTCCCATCGGGCTCGGTACCAGTCGACGAGTTCGATGACAGCATCGGCGTCCTGCGCTTCTCGGTTCGTCAACAGCCGCCAAACCACTGGCTTGACGCCTGCGGGCGCTCCGATCTCCCTGGCCTCTACACAGGTGAGCGCAGGGCCATCCAGACCGGGCAGCCTCATACGTTTTGCGCGTAGCTCCTGTTTGACCTCGCGCGCCTTCTGGCCTGCACGCCCTGGCAAGATAAAGGCGATTTCCCCGAGTGCCGGGCTGGCGTCGGCGCTATCCCACAACTTGCCGCCTTCGGCAAGGTTGCGGTTGTGTTGGCTGCGGATCAGCCAGTCGGCCGGTTGGCCAAGTTCCTGGGCGCGCGCCATCAACTCGGCAATATCACCCTCGCGGTCCGTCACATACACCAGCCGTGTCTGGGGCAATAGCGCGGCTTGCTCCGCAACGCGTTCATACCCTTCAATCCAGCGGACGCTTTCCTTGATCCCGCCGCGGTGGCCATTGGCGTCCTTTGGTTCCCGAGCCCACATCCAGGCATCGATCACCCCCAGCGGTTCACGGTCAGGCGTCACCGCGTAGGTCGGATGCAAAAACATGCCCCGCTGGGCTTCGTAGCTCAGCGGCCCCAGCCCCTCCATTGCCGAGAAACCGATACGCCCCAATGGTTTGCGACCAGTCATCGCACGCACCGGGAATGCTCGCAGTAGGCAGGGCCGCAAACCGCTTGAGCAATTCCTTGGCGCGCCGATCCCGCCGCGGATCACCAAGATCCAGACTCTCGAATTCCTCGTCCACTCATGCCCCCGACTCGTCGTTGCCCATTGCTGTTCAAAATCCGAGAGTAAACGCGAGTCTGGCGAAGTTAACAACCCCTTACCTCGAAATTTCCGCGGCCGTATGCTCCATGCCCCGCTGCGGAGACGGTACTACTTCTGTATAAGGAGATGGGCTATGAGACGCCGTCATCTTCTCGTTCGCCCCAAGGATCGTCGCTATAAAGCAGGTCATAGTCGTGGGGGAAAAGGGTTAGACGCGGAGGAGGATACTGAAACACCAACTCCGGTTCAACCTGGCATCCCGAAGTTTGCGAAATACTTATCGAACGGCGGATTCACGTCCGGCCCGCGTGAATAGCGAGCGCAGATTGAGAGCGCGAACAGCTTCGTGGAAATCTAAGCAGATCACTCAGGCCATGGCGCCGAGACCACGGGCAACGGCCTGTGCGCAGACTCCAGGCTATCGAATGTGCTCTGTATGCCGGGGGAGAGCCATCGCACAACATCACAGCCGCGGTACGACCCGAGCTGCGGCTCTAAGCCAGATTTTTACTATCGAGCAGGTACGAAGCGCGGCATGATCGGCACGATATTTCCTTCATTGCTTGCAAGGTTGGCAGAGTGGCGGCAGTTGGGTACCGCTGTGGGCTCCCCAACCACCCGGTGGTGTTCTTCGACGAGCTGCGGGTCCAAGATGCGCGAGGATGGCGTCGTGCGCAGCAAGGCGGTCGATCTGGTGCTGGGCGTGCTGCCCGATGGCACGCGTGACATCCTGGGCCTCTGGGTCCGATGACTGCTGAGGCGGTGCAGGACACGACCTCTAACGGGCGGGCCTGCCAGGCGGTGACTTCCTCCATGACCGCATCCGTTACCGAGCTGATGAACGCATGCGACACCTCGGTGCCGTACTGCTCGGCCAGAAACGCCTGGATCTCGCGCACTGTCATGCCGCGGGCATACATGGCGATGATCTTGTCGTCAAAGCCAGTGAAACGCCGGTCGTGCTTGGGAATCAGGATGGGCGCGAAGCTGCCGTCGCGGTCCCGCGGGATCGCCAGGCGCAGCGGTCCCGTGTCGGTAAGCACCGTCTTGGCGCTGGAGCCGTTGCGCTGGTTGCTGGCATTTTCGGGGCGCTCAGCACCCTCCGGGTAGCCCAGGTGATGGCCCAGCTCCGCGCCCATCGCCCGCTCGATCAGGGCCTTCTTGAACGCCATGGCGGCATGCTCTCGATGGCATTCGTGGTGTAGATGATCTTGCGGATGGCTGGCGGGAACGCAAAGATCACGCGGCCCAGACGCGGTGCCAGGAGGCTGCAATCGGCGGGTAGCGCTTGCCCCAGTCGCTTTGCTCGAAGGCCAATAGCGCGGCCTGTGCGGCCTCTACCGTGGCTGCTGTGTAGACAGGCTTGAGCGCGGCCGCCACCGCACGGCGGTCCTTCCAGCTCGCGTAGTCCAAGCTGCCGCGGATCAGATGCACGCTGCATGTCTGCAGTATCGTGCTCGGGAACACCGCGTTCAGGGCCTGCTCCATGCCCTTCAAGCCGTCGGTCACCGCGATCAGGATGTCTTGGGTGCCTCGCGTTTTCAGTTCGTTGAACACCTTCATCCAGAACTTTGCCCCTTCGGTGGTCTCGATCCGCATCCACGACGCCCCACGGCGCCACTATTCGCTCTGACCACACGTCAGCGGCCGCTTTAAGAAATGCGCCGATCAGGGCCTTAAGGCCAAGGCCTCGGGCAAGTGAGGAAGCGGAGCTTTCATCGCGTGGGTGCGCCTGAAAGGGTGGGAGCTCGTTTTCTCGAGCGAGCAACCCTATTAACCGCCTCGTACCCCGCCGGCTTGCGCCGCGCGGGGCTTTCGGCTTTGCATGCTTCGGCTTAATCGCTACGCGTAATCGCCTTTCGGGTCGTCCGGCATCGTCCACTTGAAGCTCTCGTCCTTGACGAGAGCCGGTGGTCCCGGCGCCGGCGAAGTTAGTTGTGGTGCGGTCTTGGACAGCTTGTGAGAAGACTGGAACGAGTGCTTCCTCGTTGTGCCTGTCGACTCATACCTAAGCGGGATTGACATGGTGTTCCCCGGTGAGTGCGCCAAAATTCCCGGGTGCGAACCACTGCAGAGGGGGTGAAATTTGAGCATACACCTATATTGGATAGTTCGTATTCGTCAATGACGGGGGTGTCAGGATTTTTGTGTGCAAGGCTAAAGGCCTGCCTGCCGGGCAGGCTGCCCGGCAGGCAGGCCTTTGATCCTATCTCAGTGATGGGGTTGTGTGAAGCGATCCTCGTAGAGGATCGCGAACTGGTTCATGGCCGCTTTCCAGTCGTGCGTGGCGCTGCCCCACTTGCAGGTGATGTTGCGCAAGGCTAGCCACAGCAGCTTTGGTGGCCGCTTCATCGCTCGGGAAGTGTATTGCGCAGTTGCGCGTTGATGCTTTTCGGTCGTGGTAGCGTAGGGACGGCCCCATCATCGGGTAAGCTTCAAACGGCGGGTTGCTTATCCGGGCAGCTTTGCGACGGCCACCAGTGATGCGCGTACGAGCGAAATGGCATTGCCCATCCTGATCGCAGACGATCGTCTCGGTGTGTCCTGGGTGGGGTGCGTTTCGCCGCAACCAACTGGGCCAGATGTGAGCGCCGCTCGGCATCTCGCTCGGCATCTGGAAGACTCCCAGCGTCACTCAAGCGGGTCCAGTTCTTCGAGCTGTTGCCGGTACTGAGGATGGGGCGTTATTTGGTCATGCTAGGATCCTTGGCAGCGTTGGGAGATAGCCATGGACCGCGTTACCGAATATCGAGGATTCGAGATCCATATTGACCTTGTGAGCACATCCGAGGACATGTTCGATGTCTGGTTCCAGATCGAGGGCCCGATGAGGCCTCCGGGAGTTGCTGCAATCGGCAAGCGAATCAAAGTCCATGGCGGCCCGTTCTCTCGTCGCTGGGCATATCTCGTCGCCGAGGTAGCAGGCAGAGCCGCGGTGGATGTAATTCTTGGCGTGGAGGAATAGGCTCACCCCGCCATCCCCATCCGCCTCGCTTCCTTCGCGTGCTACGATCCTCTGGCACGATAGAGGGCAAGCCATGGCGAACTTCGAAACCGATGCCGAAATACTCGAGTGGATTGCTAAACACAGCGAGGACGAATTCCGGCAGCACGTAGAGCGCCACACGTTCGGCGACAGGCGTTTAGAGAACGCTCGTGCATATCTCGATAGGATCGACAGCCAGCGAGCGGAGATACGCGAGGAACGAGCGCTTCTGGCGACGGAGCAGGCAGCGGGCGCGGCGCAGGACCAAGTCGAGACTGCGCGACAAGCGCTCCGCATTTCGAAATGGGCTCTCGGTATAGCTATCGTTTCCGCATTTGTGGCCGTTGCCGGTTTGGTCGGAAAATAGGCCATTACATAACCTCCGCAGGCTGTGCCACTGACAGCGCCACCGCCACTAGGCCGTACCCACACCGGCGTGGCTGACAGCATGAACGTCTCGCCTGGCTCGGCCAGCAGCAGAGTAGTGCCCATCACCTTCGCGATCGCGCGCGCCGCGCCTGGCCGGCACAGCGTTGCCGATGCGCTCGCGCCAGGCCTGATCGCTCAGGCCGTCCAGCTCGAGATATTCCTCGGGCTCAACGAGGGACTGCAGGCAGGCCAGTTCCAGCGCTGTGAAAGGGCGGTGCCAGGTGCCGTCCAGCGCGCGGACGATGGCGATCAGCTTGTCGTTCGCAGGCACTACACTGAAATGGCAATCCACAGCAGTCTTCGCTGTCCGGATCTCTTTGCTTTTCTTCAGATCGTCGTCAACGCAAGGCTTGAGATGAACCGTCTCCGATACTCGGTGAGCCTGTCCTACGAGGTCATGGATCCCATGGCGGACTTCCTTCTGAACATTGAAGCCGCCAGGACTTCCCGGCAGGTCGTCGTTGCCGAGCGATTGACGTTCCCCCCGTCAATTCAGACCAGCCACTACACGGATCCGGTGCTGTGCAACCGCCTGCTTAGAATGCGCGCACCCAAGGGTCGCCTTGCCATTCGCTATGAGGCAGTCGTCGATATCGATCATCGCCTGGACGACAGCGCTCAGTTGTCAGAAGTGCCTGTCGCCGAACTACCGTTCGATGTCTGGCACTACCTCGCGCCTAGCCGATATTGTGAATCTGACCGCCTAATGGAATTTGCGATGCGTGAGTTCGGGGGCATGCAGCGCGGCTATGCCCGCGTCTACGCAATTCGGGAGTGGGTGCGCAATCACGTGCGTTTTCTCTCGCGCTCCACCAACGAGCGCACGTCGGCGGTCGATACCATCGTTGAACGCACCGGTGTCTGCCGCGACTTTGCTCACCTGATGATTGGGATCTGCCGCGCCCTGAGCATTCCGGCGCGCATGTCCAGCAGCCTGGACTATGGGGCAGATCCAACAATGGGAGCGCCGGATTTTCATGCGGTGGTAGAAGTGTATTTGTCCCACCGGTGGTACCTGCTCGATCCCTCTGGCGTATCGATCCCGACGGGGCTGCTTCGTATCGGCACCGGCCGGGATGCCGCGGACATACCGTTCGCGGCGATATTTGGCGCGGTGGAATCGAAGCGGCCCTTTGTCGAAATCCAGGCTGTGACTGACACAGCGGCCGGGATCGAAATGCCGGTGTTCACTGCAAAGGCTATCTCCACCTGGTAGCCGGCGCTAGTTGGCCGCTGCTACCGGCCCCGTGGTCGCTTGCGCATCAACGCTTGTTTCCCTTCTCGCTCTCCCTTTCCATGGCGGCCTTCCATTCCTCATAGGCCTCGATCGGCTCCATGGACTGATCGACGAACGCGGCGGCGCGCTCTGCGGCGGCAAGCATGTCCATGGCGGAGTCGCCTTGGTTGTCGTCCTCCGTTCCGGGTGGCAGTAGCATGTCGTCGAGCATCGCCGCCAGTTCCGATGTATCCTATGGCTCACCCAACTGAGTCTTCTTTACGTAGTGCTGGACTTCCGAGTTTTGGCCGGCGGTCAATGGCAGTCCACGGAAGGTAGGCTCTTCGTTGTGATGGATCATGATGTACCTCCGATGATGGTCTGCACTTTGAGTGCAAGCGCAAAACCGCACCACCATCGGAAGCCGGCAAGGGGCCGGGCATGCGCCGTCATGGAGCGTTGGCATGCCGCAACTGCGTCTAGCCCGTCGTTCCCGCAGGCGGCGTACATGGCCACTGAGTCAACGACTGCTTTCGGCGAGATTGACTGACCTGCTTCGTGTCGGGTGCATTACTCCTGATGCGGTGCAGATACCGACAGGCGCTGATCGACCAGGGCGCCGCCGACGGTAAAGTGATACAGGCTTTGCCAAGCGTGGTCCTTGATTCCGAGCATGGCGTGCATTTCATCATCAAAAAAGCAGCCAATCCCCGTGGCGCGCTCTCCGGTAGCTTCGGCTTCAAGATAGAGCGCTTGGCCGAGCATGCCGCATTCCCAGAAAAGATGGCGATAACGCCATGGTTGCTTTAGGGCGATCTCGAAGTTCGCGAGCATCCCCAGCGCAAAGCAGGAATCGGCGGCAATATCTTGGTGACAGCAGATCAGCTTTGCCACCGCGCGCAGATCGTAAGGCAGCAGAAAATAGAGTGGCAGATGGTCCGGTCCAGTCCTTTGCCAGAGCCATTCCGGGCGCATAGCCTGCTTGAGGCTTGTCAGCGCCCCAGGGTTCCTCACTAGTCCTTCGCGTCTTTGAAATAGCACCCCATTCATCTATGATGGATGCATGGGAAAAATGAGCTTGGACGAGCTCGAACGAGAGCAATTGTTGGCAGCCACGCGCAGCCAAACGGTGCGTGTGGCGGATGTGCGTCGGGCCAGGTTGATCCTGATGCTCGAAGACGGGGAATCGCGCGACGCGATCATGCAGCGGCTCGGTTGCGATTCGCGCTTTATCGCGCGTTGGTCGCGCCGGTTTCTGGCCGAGCGGCTGGCGGGCCTGTACGCACGCCATCCCGGCAGAGCCCCCGCGCGCGCGCCGGAGAAGCTTGAGGCGCGTGTGTTGAACACCACGCTCAAGCGCAAGCCAGCCGACGGCTCCACGCATTGGAGTAGTTACAAGCTGGCCGCAGAGTTGGGCAACGTGTCGGTCTCGACCGTGCAACGTATCTGGCGCAAACATGGTCTGCGTCCCCATCGACTGGCACAGCACATGATCTCCAACGATCCGGACTTCGAGACCAAGGCTGCCGACGTCATTGGCTTGTACCTGAACCCGCCGGCGCATGCGGTGGTGTTCTGCGTGGATGAGAAGACCGCGATCCAGGCATTGGACCGCAAAGACCGCATGTTGCCGCTGTCGCCCGGGCGTGCCGAAAGCCATGGATTCGAGTACAAGCGCAACGGCACCTTGAGCCTGTTTGCCGCGTTGAACACGGCCACCGGAGAAGTGCTAGGCAAGACTGCGGCGCGTCACACCAGCGAGCAGTTCGTGGCGTTTCTGACCGATATCGTGGCCCATCAGCCCGATGGTCAGGAAATCCACGTGATCTGTGACAACGTGAGCAGCCACAAGACGTCGCGCGTCCAGGAATTCCTGCGGGCCCATCGGCACGTGCACATGCACTTCACGCCCACATATTCGTCGTGGCTGAACCAGGTGGAGAATTGGTTCTCCCGTATCCAGCGTGACGTCATTAGTCGCGGTACCTTTACTTCCGTGAAGGACCTGGACCGGAAGCTGATGCGCTATATCCGTCAGCACAACGAGAATCCGGCACCCATCAAGTGGAAGTACAACGACCCAACTCGGCGAATTCGCCCGGTGCCATTTAATTGACGCAGTGTACTAGCGCATGCAGAGAACCACGCGCGGGAGCGTTGCGGCCGAAGAAAAGTTTCTTCCGGGCCGCATGACGCTTGACCTATCGCTGACTTTCCAACCCGGAGAAGCGCCTGACTTCGATCTGCTGATCGACAGGGCAAAGTCCCGCGGCTACCGCGTGCTGCACGACAGCCTGACCATCACGTTTGCCGACAACCAGGCCGTGTGGCGAGTCAGCCTGGTCGCGCCGGAAAAGTCGCGCGCGCTATCGCCGGCAGCACTGGCGGCCGAAATCGCTGCAACCCAGGGTGTCTCCCGGTTCAGCATCGTACCGTGCGCAGTTGAGCCGGGTAAGCGAATACACCGAAATTTTGCAGAGATAAGACGTGCCCTCGCCGGAGTTGTCAAGGGCTTGAATACGCGATCAAGGGCGTGGGCCGTGGCCCCGGGACCCGCGCTGCGCGAGCGGCTTCTGTAGGGTAGCCAGCACTTCATCGAACCAGGGTCCGGTTTTGAACTGTTACGCCCGCTATCCAACACGTGGTGATCGTGCTTTCGCTGCAAAATGATACGCCGGCGCCCGAAATCCTCTTGAAATTAACAATTTGCACACAACGACTTTTGCACGAAAAGCTCTTTGCACAACTCGTTGATACAGAACGGTTTACTTGCTGAAACCGTGTCAATCAGCACCGAAAGCACGATCACCCCTGAGCGGGCATGCACGCCCGTGCGAACCCCTCTCTTGAGCGCGCCTGGCTACCATGGAATCGGCTGGCGATTGCGGAAAAAGCCACCGGTGGGGCCATCGTCGGGCAGCGTTGCCAGCCAGATCACGGTGTCGATGCCCTGTTCGGGCGAGCGCGGCGCATCGGGGCCGCCCAAGTCGGTGCGACACCAGCCGGGACACACCGAGTTGACCTTGACGCCGCTATCGGCCATCTCGGCGGCCAGGATGCGCGTGACGGCGTTTAGCGCCGTTTTCGAGATTCGGTAGGCCGGCACACCGCTGCCCATCTCCGCCAGCTGTCCCATGCCCGAAGCCAGGTTGACCACCCGGCCGGCGCGGTTGGCGCGCAGCAGCGGCGCCAATGCCTGGGTGGTCCGCAGCACGCCGAAAAGATTGGTTTCCAAGGTGCGGCGCAGGGCGTCGAGCGGCAGTTCGAGCAGGCTGGTGTCGTAGTGGTCGAGCGAAACACCAGCGTTGTTGATCAGCACGTCCACGCGACCAAAGCGTTCAGTCAGCCAGTTGGCCAGCGCAGCCGCCGAGCTGTCCTCCGTAACGTCAAGGGGGTGGCAAGCGATTGGATGACCCGCAAGCCGGAGCTCTGTCTCGAGCACCTCGAGGTCCGTCGGCTTGCGCGCCGTGGCGACGACCAGATGGCCTTCCACGGTGGCCAGCCGGCGCGCGGCCGCGCGGCCCAAGCCGCGGCTCGCACCAGTGATGACGGTAATGGGTTGGTTGACCATGCCTGAGTCTCCTCGGCGCTGGCGTGAGGCAGGCCAGCTCTCGCAGCGTTAAAGACTTGCCCACGTCGCACGCCCACGCATCGATAGTTCGCCGTTGCTACAGGGATGCGAAGGACTCTTTCCAGAGTCCCCTGAAAGGTCTCGGTGTTCGCTTGCCCCGTAGGCGCAGCTAATCATCTATACACGTCGACGGCGGCCTGGTGATAGCGGATTCTCCGCATCCCGGCCTGACGCTAAACAGGGATGCTGGAACAAATGAGGACCAAATTGGTTCTAATTGGCAAATACTGGTGGCGATGATGCTCAGACTAAGCAAGCTGACCGACTACGGGACGGTGATCATGACGCACTTGGCGCGAAACCCGGGCCGAATTTGCAGTGCCGCCGAGGTCGCCGCCGCGATCGGCGTGGCGGTACCGACGGCAAGCAAGATTCTGAAGAGGCTGGCAAGGCACCACTTGCTGCAGTCATTGCGCGGCGCCAATGGCGGCTATCTGCTGGCACGACCGCCGGAACATATCTCGATCGCACAGGTGATTGCCGCCATGGAAGGCCCGGCCGGCATGACCGAGTGCAGTGTCGCTACCGGTCTGTGTGCACAGGAAGGTCTGTGCGCCATCCGCGCCAACTGGCAATCGATCAATAGAGTGATCTTTGGGGCGCTTAACGGTGTGACACTGGCAGATATGGCACAACCGGTGTTGCACCCGGTGGATATTGGCGCCTTGCACGCCCGACGCGCACACGGGCCGCAAGCTGACATTTCGTGATTTAGATGACAGTGGCAAGCGAAGGCTGAACATGGCAACCCCGGCACGCAAGCTCGATGAACTGATCAGCCAAGGCTATAAGCATGGCTTCTACACGCCCGTGGAGACGGACACGGTGCCGTGCGGGCTGAATGAGGACGTGATCTGCATGATCTCGGCCATCAAGGGCGAGCCGGAATTCATGCGGGAGTGGCGTCTCAAGGCCTTCCGCCACTGGCTGACGATGTCCGAGCCGCACTGGGCGACGGTCAAGCACCCGCCCATCGACTACCAGGCGATCGCCTACTATTCAGCGCCGCGCTCCCAGAAGGCGGGACCGAAGACGCTGGACGAGGTCGATCCGGAGTTGTTGCGCACCTACGAAAAGCTGGGCGTGCCACTGCACGAGCGTGAACTGCTGGCAGGCGTGGCGGTGGACGCGGTATTCGACAGCGTCTCGGTGGCCACCACCTTCAAGCAGAAACTGGGCGAACTCGGCATCATCTTCTGCTCGTTTTCCGAGGCGGTGCGGGAGCATCCGGCGCTGGTGCAGCAGTATCTCGGCTCGGTCGTGCCCTATACCGACAACTTTTTCGCCACGCTCAACTCCGCCGTGTTCAGCGACGGCTCGTTCTGCTATATCCCGCCTGGGGTACGCTGCCCGATGGAGCTGTCGACCTACTTCCGCATCAATGCCCGCAACACCGGCCAGTTCGAGCGCACCCTGATCATCGCCGACCAGGGCGCTTACGTCAGCTATCTGGAAGGTTGCACCGCGCCGATGCGCGACGAGAACCAACTGCATGCCGCGGTGGTGGAGCTGATCGCGCTGGAAGACGCACAGATCAAATACTCGACCGTGCAGAACTGGTATCCGGGCGATAAGGAAGGCAAGGGCGGCATCTACAACTTCGTCACCAAGCGCGGCGACTGCCGCGGCGCGCGCTCGAAGATTTCGTGGACTCAGGTGGAGACCGGCTCCGCCATCACCTGGAAGTATCCAAGCGTGATCCTGCAGGGCGACGACTCGGTCGGCGAGTTCTATTCGGTCGCGCTGACCAACCACTACCAGCAGGCCGACACCGGTACCAAGATGACCCACCTCGGCAGGAATACCAGGAGCACCATCCTTTCCAAGGGCATTTCGGCCGGCCACGGCCAGAACGCCTACCGCGGGCTGGTGAAGATGGCCAGGAGCGCAATCGGCGCGCGCAACTACTCGCAGTGTGATTCGCTGCTGCTGGGCGACAAATGCGCCGCGCACACCTTCCCTTATATCGAGGTGAAGAACGCTACCGGCCAGGTCGAGCACGAGGCCTCCACCTCGCGCATCGGCGAGGACCAGTTGTTCTATTGCCAGAGCCGCGGTGTCAGCGCAGAGGATGCGGTGTCGATGATCGTGAACGGTTTCTGCAAGGAAGTATTCAAGGAGTTGCCGATGGAATTCGCGGTGGAAGCCCAGAAGCTGCTGGGCGTGAGCCTGGAAGGCAGTATCGGGTAAGGGGGGCGCCCGGGGCGCGCCGCAGGCCACATTTGATGAAAGAAGCCAGCCATGCTTGAGATTCGCAAGCTGCACGTCAGCGTAGACGAGAAGCCCATCCTTCACGGCATCGATCTCAGCGTGAAGGCCGGCGAGGTGCATGCCATCATGGGCCCCAATGGTTCGGGCAAGAGCACCCTGGCCCACGTACTGGCCGGCCGCGACCGCTTCACCGTCACTGCGGGTGAAGTCCTCTACGATGGCACGAACCTGCTTGGCATGCCGCCGGAAGAGCGCGCCCGCGCGGGCATCTTCCTCGCCTTCCAGTATCCCGTGGAAATCCCCGGCGTCTCGAATATCTACCTGCTCAAGGCGGGGCTCAACGCGATCCGCAAGCACCGCGGTGAGCCAGAGCTGGACGCCATGGATTTTCTCGCCCTGGTCAAGGACAAGCTCCAGCTCATGGAGATGGACCAGGACCTGCTTTACCGCTCGGTGAACGAGGGCTTCTCCGGCGGCGAGAAGAAGCGCAACGAGATCCTGCAGATGGCGGTGCTGGAGCCCCGGCTCGCCATTCTCGACGAAACCGACTCCGGTCTCGACATCGATGCGCTCAAGATCGTCGCCAGGGGCATCGAGGCCATGCGCAGCCCGCAACGCGCCATTGTGCTGGTCACGCACTACCAGCGCCTGCTCGATTACATCGTGCCGGATCAGGTTCACGTGCTTGCGCACGGCCGCATCGCCAGGTCCGGCGGGCCCGAGCTGGCGCGCGAACTGGAACGGCGCGGCTATGCCGGGGTGGAGGCGCAGGCCGTCACGGGGATGGAGTCTTCAGCATGAGCGCAAGCGGACTGGAGCACTATCTCGCCGAGTTCGACCGCGTCGAGGCCGCGCTGCCCGGCCGCCGCCTGGGCTGGCTCGCGCACGCGCGCCGGCAGGCGCTGGATCATTTCGCCCAGGCCGGGTTCCCTACACTGCGCCAGGAGGACTGGAAATACACCAGCGTGGCCGCACTCGAGAGAAGCCGCTTTGCCGTGACACTGCCGCAGGCCGGCGACGGCCTGGACGCTGCGGTGGCAGCGCGGATCGAGGCGCTCGCCCTGGCCGGCGCGCACCTGCTGGTATTCGTCAACGGCGCGCACCAGCCGCAATGGTCGCGCATCGGTGCGCTGCCTGCGGGGATGGAGCTCGCCAGCCTCGCCGCCACGCTGGAGCGCGCACCGGACTGCCTGGAAGCGCTGCTCCTGCGTCGCGCTAGCGACTATCCGTCCGGTTTCGCCGCCTTGAACATGGCGTTCATGACCGACGGTGCCTATATCCGCGTGGCGCCCGGAACCGTCCCCGAACAGCCGATCCACTTGCTGTTCCTCGCCACGGCTGGCGAGCTGGCTACCCATGCGCGCAACCTCGTGGTGGCGCAAGCCGGCAGCCAGGTCTGCATCGTGGAGCACCACGCGGGCCTGGATGGCCTGGGCTATTGCACCAATACCATCACTGACATCGTTGCCGAGCGTGATGCCCAGGTCGAACATCACAAGCTGCAGCAGGAGAGCCTCAAGGCCTTCCATATCGCCGGCGTGAACCTGGACCA
Source organism: Cupriavidus sp. DF5525 (assembly GCF_040149425.2). Lineage (NCBI taxonomy): Bacteria > Pseudomonadati > Pseudomonadota > Betaproteobacteria > Burkholderiales > Burkholderiaceae > Cupriavidus > Cupriavidus sp. DF5525. The sequence continues at coordinate 432,312 of NZ_CP168267.1, forward strand.
GCGGCAGGGTAGCCGCTTCACCTCCAGTTCCTTTGCCCTGGGCAGCGCCCTGGCGCGGGTCGACATCGAAGTCGGGCTGAATGCCGAGCATACCGAGTGTTCGCTGGACGGGCTGTATATGACTGCCGGGCGGCAGCATATCGACCACCACACCCGCATCGACCACGCCAGCCCGCACAGCAAGAGTCGCGAGTTGTATAAAGGCGTGCTGGCGGGCGCCTCGCGCGCCGTCTTCAACGGCAAGGTGGTGGTGCATGCCGATGCCCAGCACAGCGATGCCCACCAGTCCAACCGCAACCTGCTGCTGTCCGACCAAGCCGAGGTCGACACCAAGCCGCAGCTGGAGATCTATGCCGACGACGTCAAATGCGGCCACGGCGCCACCGTAGGCCAGCTCGATGCCGAGCAGATTTACTACCTGCGCTCGCGTGGGATGGACGCTGCCGCGGCGCGTGCCCTGCTGACCTTTGCCTTCGCCGAGGAGGTCGTCAGGCGGCTCGGCTCTGCCCCATTGCGCACGCGGCTGGAAACGCTCTTGCGCGGCAAGCTGCCGGAACCTGTGAAGGAGCTGCCATGAACACGGCAGCGCATGAACTGATGGCCGTGGAGCGCGCGGTGCCGGACGCCGGCCTGGAGGTGGAGCGGCTGCGGCAGGATTTCCCCATCCTGCGCCAGACCGTCAACGGTAAGCCGCTGGTCTACCTGGACAACGCCGCCACCACCCAGAAGCCGCAAAGTGTGATCGCTAGCGAAGCACGTTACTACAGCGCGCTCAATGCCAATGTCCACCGCGCCGTGCACACCCTGAGCCAGCGCGCCACCGAGGCCTACGAGGCTGCGCGCGACGCCGTGCGAGACTTGATCAACGCGGCCGGGCGCGAGGAAATCGTGTTTGTGCGCGGCACCACCGAGGCGATCAACCTGGTGGCGGCAAGCTTCGGCCAGCGCCTGCGCCCGGGCGACGAGATCCTGATCAGCGCGATGGAGCACCACTCCAACATCGTGCCGTGGCAGCTGGCGTGCCAGCGCTCCGGCGCCTTGCTGCAGGTGGCGCCGATCAACGACGCGGGCGAGTTGATGCTGGAACAGTTCGCGCGATTGCTCGGCCCACGCACCAGGCTGGTTGCATTGGCGCACCTCTCCAACGCGCTCGGCACGGTCAACCCGGTGCGACACATCATCGAGCTGGCGCATGCCCGGGGCATCCCGGTGCTGGTCGATGGCGCGCAGGCGGTGCCCCACCTCAAGGTCGACGTACAGGCCCTCGATTGCGATTTCTACGCCTTCTCGGGGCACAAGCTCTACGGCCCCACCGGCATCGGCGTGCTCTATGGCAAGGCTGCGCTGCTCGATGCCATGCCGCCTTACCAGGGCGGCGGGGACATGATTCGCGAGGTCACGTTCCGCAAGACCACATACAACGAGCTTCCCTACAAGTTCGAGGCCGGCACGCCCAATATCGCCGGCGTCATCGCCCTTGGCGCCGCCATCGAGTATGTGCGCGCGGTCGGCCTGGAGGCCATCGCCGCCCACGAGCACGCGCTGCTCGCCTACGCCAGCGCGCAGGCAGCGCGGATCGCCGGCCTGCGCATGATCGGCACGGCTGCCGACAAGGCGAGCATCCTTTCGTTCACCCTGGCCGGCATCCATCCGCACGATGTCGGCACCATCCTCGATCAGCACGGCGTGGCGGTCCGTGCCGGCCACCATTGCGCCATGCCCGTGATGGAGCGCTTCGGCGTGCCTGCCACGGTGCGCGCTTCCTTCGCGCTGTACAACACGCGTGAAGAAGTGGATGCACTGTTTGCTGCCGTGCGCGCGGCACAGGAGATATTCGCCTGATGTCCGACCTGCGCAACCTCTACCAGGAAGTGGTCGTCGACCACAGTCGCTCGCCACGCAATTTCGGGCGGCTGGCGGCAGCGAACCGCAGCGCCGAGGGGTTCAACCCGCTGTGCGGCGATCGGCTGACGCTGTACCTGAGAATCAGCGATGGGGTGATCGAGGACGCCAGCTTCGATGGCTCGGGCTGCGCCATCTCCACCGCCTCCGCCTCGCTGATGACAGAGGCGCTCAAGGGCAAGACCGAGGCACAAGCGCGGGCCTTGTTCTCTGCCTTCCACGCGCTGGTGACCGCAGAGTCGGCGCGGGCCGGCGTGCCGTTGGGCAAGCTGGAGGTCCTGGCCGGGGTGCGCGAGTTTCCGGCGCGCGTGAAGTGCGCAACCCTGGCCTGGCATACCATGCAAGCCGCTTTGGAGAACCGCGCCAAGCCGGCCTCAACGGAGTGAAGCGATGAGCATGATCGATTGGCTGCGCAAGGCCGAGGAACACGAAGACAGGTTCGAGCCTGAGCCGGACAGCCTCGAGGGGCGGGTGATAGCGGCCTTGCGCACCGTGTACGACCCCGAGATCCCGGTCAATATCTATGAACTTGGCCTGATCTACCAGTTATCGGTGGACGAAGCCAGCGGCAAGGTGGGCATCCGCATGACGCTGACCGCGCCAGGCTGCCCGGTGGCGCAGACCTTCCCCGGTGTGGTGGAGGACGCCGTGATGGAAGCCAGCGGCGTGAACGACGTCGAGGTTGAACTGGTATGGGACCCGCCCTGGTCGAGAGAACGAATGAGCGAGGCGGCGCGCCTGGAACTGGGGCTGCTCTGAGATGAGCGAGTGGATCGATGTCGCCCGCGCCGAGGAGTTCGCGCCGGGCACTTGCCGTAGCGTCGATGTCGATGGCGTACAGGTCGCGGTATTCAATGTGGGTGGCAATTACTACGCCATCGAGGACCTCTGCTCGCACGAGGCCGAGCCGCTTTGCGGCGGCGACGTGGAAGGCCAGGAAGTCGTCTGCCCGCGCCACGGCTCGCACTTTTCCCTGCTGACGGGCGAGGCGCTGTCCCCGCCCGCCTACGAGCCGGTGGCGACCTTTCCGGTTCGGGTGGAGGGCGGCAAGGTGCAGGTCAGGGACGAGCGCTGGGAATAAGTGGCCGCGCCCTTCCTGGGGTGATCGTACATTACGTGCAAAAAGTGGCGGTAGGAGGGCGCAGAGCCGTCTGTAGCAAAGGATTTCGGCGCTATGAGTCTCGCGCGAGCGGGGTATCTCCAAGTCCTGGATAAATCAACACTCTCCGGCGCAAACCGCAAGAAAACACGGAAAATACGAATGAAACGAACGCGTCCCACCGGTGAGCGGTGGGATCGAATGGACCCTCACGGCCCAACGGTATTGAAGTGCCAAGAGGAAAGATTTACACATTTCCCCGGATCGGCGAGCGAGGTGTAATCGCCGAAGAAGCGCAATTGGCCACGGCGATGCGCTTCGTCCAGATGGGTTACCGCAAAAATAAGTTGGAAAAAAGCTCGAGCCAGGTTGCGCGACGATACGGATCAAAATATTTAATTTTTTTGTCCTATTTCCGCATAGCGCTGTCGGCCGAGAATTTAATGCGCTCGTAAAATAGCGGACGTTGCTACCAGCAATAGGTGATTTTTGAAGGTCTGACCCAAGTTACCGGCATACCGATTCGGACGGAGCTTGACATTGAAGCCGCGTGGCCTATACCGCTAGCTGACAGCCACCCGTGGCGGACGAGAAAATGCCAATCGGGATTTGCCGTCCGCTTGCCCGACCTCCGGGGGCAAACGTGCACACACGTGCAAAATCGTCACTTCTGGCTGAGGAGCCCTGAGAATGATGATAGTCACAGTCTTATTCAGCCTGCCTGACGGTATGACCCGGGAGGCGTTCGTTGCGCACTGCCGCAAGACTGCCGAACACTGGAAGGAGAATCCGGCGCTGTTGCACAAGACGTACCTGTATGACCCGAAAGCGCGACAGGGCGGCGCGGTGTTTCTGTGGCAGGACACCGCGGCTGCGGAGCAGGCACTCGGCGATGCATGGCGTCTGCAGATGGCAGGGTTCTACGGTGCGGACCCGGTCGTCCGGTACTTCGAAGCGCCGCTGGTGATTGCCGGCGGCGAATTGCGCGGCAACCACGAAGCATCCGCATAGTCAATTCCGTGTTGCACCGCCAATCCCGGGAGCCGGCGCTACCGCGCAAATAGTGGACGGATCAGTCGGCGCCAGTTCCGGATACCCTGCGGATCACATCACGAAGGCCGACACCGTCATCTATCGAGCCAGCCAGCACGACTGTGGTGGATGCGCGCTGAAGAATCAATGCTGCCCGAACATGCCATTCCGCAAGATCGCTCGCAGCATCCATGAGAGCGCGTGAAGTAGCACGGAAACTCGCGGTGACACCCGAGTTCAAGCAGTCGCGCCGGGAGCGAAAGAAGGTGGAGATGCTATTTGCTCATCTGAAACAAATCTTGAAGCTGGATCGCTTGCGGCTACGAGGGCTAACCGGAGCGCAGGACGAGTTCTTACTGGCAGCAACAGCGCAAAACTGCGACGAATGGCAAACAGGTAAAGCACGAGCGCAAAGAGCGGCCCCATAGCCACAGTCTTGCCCATCACCGTCCTATATATTGGCGACCTCGGGGAGGTCTTCGACAAGCATCGAGATCGGATCAAGGAAGCGGCCCACATTAAGTGGTTGGTGATCCGGCCGTCCAGAATGGCGCGCACCATGGCGCCGCTGAAGAGGATGGGGCATTCTTTCGTCATGCTAGGATTCTCCAGGACAGTTGGAGAAAGAAATGGATCTCCAAGGCTTCACCTACTACCGCGACCACTGGTATGAAGCATCCGCAACGTCTCTTGGCGTTGGAGGGCCTTGGCAAGGTGAGGTGACGATCTGCACGAAGGCGGCAGACGGAGCTCCACTCAAAGTCTTCGATCACCGTCTTGTTCCTGGCCAGTTCTTCAGCGAAGCCGAGGCATGGCAGCACGCTTCGGAGTGGGCCCGAAAGCAGATTGATGCGCGCTCTAGTTAGCACGCGCACCATGGCGCCGCTGAAGATAATGGGATGCTCTTTGGTCATGCTAGGATTCCTTCCAACGCATTTGGAGGCTTCCCGATGCATCAGCGTCAAGATAAGACTTTCGCTCTGCAGGCCCCTGGCGATTTGCCGGGAGATCGCTGACGCTCACAAGCATTCGCGAGTTGACCGGGAACCAGACCCCAAAGTCTCGACTGCCTTCATTCTCGGGCCAGGCGAGGTTCGTGCCGCAGAGACATCGTGGTTCATCGTCGATGGCGACGACTGGCTTGATCCACGTGCTGTCATTGAGGGGGCGATAATGTACTGGATCCGATTCCTTGGTGATCGCGATATGTTGCGCGAAACGCCGATTGAAGAGATTTATCGCAAGGAACGATCGCTCCGGGGCCAGCCTGAGGGGGGCGTCTGAGGGCGAGGATTTGTCCAGTGCGCGATCTGTGGATTTGATTAAAATTTAAGCAGATAGGCCACCTTGTCCTCCCGCCGGCGCGGATCTTCGTAGCAGCAATCCCCGGAACAAGCTTGACGTCTAATGTTTCCGAACGACAGCGCGACGCTGGATCCTGCGCCTCCTCAAAATCTATTCACCTGCATCATGTCGATCGAAATCGAGCGCGCGGAAGCGATCACCTGGATCCGCATCCAGATGGCCCAGCATGGGCTGAGCCTGTCCGACCTGCAGGCCGCCGGCTGCTTTGCCGAGCCGCCGCCGGCGCCATCGCTAGGGGCGGTGCGCTACCGCAACGCGCAGGGGCAGGGCTGGGACGGTCGGGGCGCCATGCCGGACTGGCTGCAGCGGGCGATCAACGCCGGGCAGAACGTGGAACATTTCCAGGTTGGGTAGTATTCTCGCGGCGGTCCCATCCTATGGGACCGCCTGGACCTTGCATTGCTCGCCAGCTGACCGACCCGGATAATGAGGGGGAGACCGGCGCCGCCGGCCCGCAATCCGAAACCAACCGAATGCCGGACGCAACGCTCCCTTCCCCCGATTACACCGCTTGGCTCGCTGGGTTGAAAACTCGGGTCGAGCAGGCACGCCAGTGTGCGGTCCTCTCGGTCACCGGGAACTCGTGACGCTTTATTGGCAGATCGGACGTGACATCCTCGAGCGGCAGCACAGAAGGGATGGGCAGCCCAGGTGATAGACCGGCTCGCACGCGATCTGCGGGCGACGTTTCCGGACATGAGGGTTTTCGCCGCGCAACCTCAAGTACATGCGCGCGCTTGCCGAGGCTTGGCCGAGCGGGTAATTTGTGCAGCAGGCTGCTGCACAATTGCCCTGGTTCCACCTTTGCACGCTGCTGGACAAACTGTAGTCCAACGAACTGCGCGAATGATATGCCAAGGAGGCCGCCGAGCATGGCTGGTCGCGCAGCCACCGGGAAAATGCTGCACGTGCACGAAGTCGATGGTCGGCAGTTTGCTGTATCCGACGATTCGCAGTCTGCTCTGGACGCGGCGAACCGGGAGGCCATCGACAACGCCAAAGGTCGCGGCCGTTGACGCGGCACTGGGCCCCAGGGCGCCGGTAACGTGCTTCCGGTGCGTGGTCTGCGGGCACGTATCTGCCGGCCAGATTCCTGGGCGAGGCAAAGGGGACGGCAGCTTTCGTCCCCCCGCCGCCACGAGCAGGACGGGCAGATTTGTCCTGGTTGCTTCGATTCGAGGAAGCGCGGAATGGATTTAGGTCGGGCAGCACACAAAAGGTTCGGGCCCGGCCAAAGCAACATAGACCTTCTCCCGGGCATAAACTGGAAGGACGCGGCGGCCGCAGTGTGTCCTGGCGCCCAGAGTTTCTGTTAGCCTCCGGGCAAACTCCCGAGCGTGGCGGGTGCCGGCTGCGCGGCGATAGCGATGCCACGCCCAAGCTGCCTTCTCAAATGCCATGAGTTACATTCGCGCACCGTTCACCGACGATCAGGTCCAGAAGCTCAACGAGAACCAGGTCTGCCTCGGCGGCCCGGTTCTGCGCGCCTTCACCTGCAGGAACAGCGCCGATCATCGCCACGGAGTCGAAGGTGGCGCTCCTGGCATCCTGATTGCCACCAAGTACGGCTGGGTTTGCCCACACTGCAACTACAAGAGAGACTGGGCATTCGCAATCATGGCGACCCGGTTGACTCGCCCGCCGACCGCCATCCAATCCTTTGTCTATACGACGCCCTCAATCGAGAAGGCCAACATCCTCCTCGGTCAATATGAACGGCTTGCGGCAACCGAGCGCCCCGGCGCGGCCGTGATGGTCGCCTGCATCAAGAATCGCATCGAGGAAATGTCGCTCCCCGGATTCGGCGCTATCGAGCTCAGCGAGATCCCCACTGACGCGGTGGTGAGACGATCAGAAGGACGTAATTACCGGATCGTCTCGGGACAGTCACATCTCCAAGCCGCCTTGCGCCTGACCGGCCGCGCGCTGGTGACGGATGCTGTCACCCATGAGCAGTTACATGTCCATGACATCGACGGCAAACTGTTTGCCATTCCGTCAGACGCCCAAGCAGTGCTCGACTCAGAAACACTTAAGGCGATCGAACACGCCAAGGCCGACCCGCGCGCGAGACGCGCGTGAACTCGTTTCGCTGCACGCCACACTGCTCTCACATGGCACGGATCTCAATGCGAAGAGCGTTGCTGCGATGATTCGGGAATTGGATCCGGCGCATATCTAGAGGATCAAGCTCTTGCGCGACCTGGCTCGCCCATGCGACCCAAGGCCTCCCGAATTTGGACAGCGAGTTCCGCCATCGACCTGGTTTCAGGATAGAAGAGACAACTGCCGTCGGCATTGCGCTGAACCAGATGCATCCCGGCTTCCAAATGGGAGACGCTGACATGCAATCTGTCGTTGATGACCGGGATGCCATCGCGCGCCTCATCTTCGATGCGATCGCAGCAATGAATTCCAAGGGCTTCGAGCTGGCGCCGAACGGTGGTGATGCGCACGGGGCAGTCCTCCTGCGTACAAGCGTCTGCCTGATTGTGCTCGCCGTCCACGATGGACGGAAGAGAGGACTCCGCACCTCGGGCTCGGGGCAGCGCGCCGCCCGAGGGCGGCGTTTGCCATAGTTGCCTTTGCCGATAACTGGCGTTTATCGGCATGACGTGTCGTCGTAAGGTTCCTTGGATAAGGCGAGGACTGGCTCAGCTCGGCCGAGCGTACAACGTCAAAATATGACGCAAATTTAACATGAGGCCCGATCGCAGAAAAAGCTACTGGGACTTCGTTATGGCAGGGGCAGGTGAGGGCTGTTGCCACCGTCCAGCGCACCGGCTCCAGCGCCAAGACGGTGCTTACCGACACGGGACCGCTGCGCCTGGCGATCCCGCGGGACCGCGACGGCAGCTTCGCGCCCATCGCCCGCTCGATCAGGGCCTTCTTGAACGCCATGGCGGCATCCTGCACCGCCTCAGCAGTCATCGGACCTTTGACGAGCTGATCAATTAGCTCCTTGGGGATGCTCGGAAGGTCCCGGGGTGTGGCTTTTGGTTTGCGTGGCATACATGCTCCTTCTCGACATGTTATGCCCTACACACAAAATCCCGTACAGGCCCCACCGCTTCGTTCGGATGCGGCGGCAATATGCCAACCGAACAGGCATAAACTGTTGACGTGTGACCGATTGGCCCAAACCACTATGAACGAGATTCAGCTTGAATCAATCCTTACTTGCCCACACTGCGGCTTCGCAAAGAAGGAACTCATGCCCACGAATGCTTGCCAGTTCTATTACGAGTGTGGCAACTGCGGGGCAGTATTGCGGCCGACGCCCGGTGACTGCTGTGTGTTCTGCTCGTACGGTACAGTCAAGTGCCCACCGATCCAACAGAAAAATGGGCGCTGCCACTGAAACGTAGAAGAGCGAGCAATGGGGCTTCAGGAGTAGTGGCAGTAACCGATCCCATGGTCCATTGGACTACTGCAGTCCATGCACTTGCTTGATGACCAAAAGCATCATGATTGCGGCGACGCCAAGGCTTGACGAAAGCCAAAGAGCTTGGGCGCCGAAAGCATCCAGGCAGACTCCGAAGAGCCATGGCGCAAGGGCTTGGGCCACGCGAGCGGGAACCATCAAAATGCCTTGTCGATGACCATAGCCGTTGGGGCCAAAGATGACGAGCGGCAGAGTTCCCTTAGCGATAGTGAGGATGCCATTACCCGCGCCATGCAGCACCCCAAACAAGGCTGCAGCAGGCGCGCCAGCAACGCCGAACGCAATAGCACCCACGGGGTGAAGGGCAGCAGCGATGCGGGCGGAAAGCAGTGGATGAATCTTGCGCAGCAGACCGAACTCGAGTATCCGGGCACCCACTTGAGCGGGGCCGATCAGCGCACCGACCATCACAGCAGTTGCCAATGTCACACCGCCTGCCTGTAGCAATCGCGGCAGGTGTGCAGCCATGGCGGTGCTAATGAACCAGGTCGCAGCGAAGACAAAGGCGAGCGCGAACGATGCAAGACGCTGAGAAGGCGCGCCGTCATTAGAAGCCAGCGAGGACGCAGTTTTGGCGGGTGGTGGGTCAACTGCCGTACTGCGGGGCATGCTGAGATTGAGCGTCAGCCCCAAGGTCAAATGTAGCGCGGCCCAGGCAAGACAGGCGCCGCGCCATCCGATGTGCGATTCCATGAAGGTCGACAAGGGCCATCCGACCGTACTGGCAAAGCCCGCGATCAGGGTGATGCCGGTGATGGCGCCCCGAGAGCGGTTGCCGTAGAGCGCGACGAGCGTAGCAAAGGCAGCTTCGTAAAGGCCCGCGCCCATTCCGATACCGAGAACGAGCCAGGCGGCGAAGAGTCCAATCACACCTTGGGCGACGCCAAGGCCCGCCAGCCCGGCAGCAAAAACAAGGCTGGTAGCGACCAACACCCAGCGCCCGCCGGTGCGATCGATCATCCTGCCCGCGGCGGGGCCGACCAGCGCCGATACGATCAGCGCCGCGCTGAACGCCGCGAAGATCATGGACGGTGCGACGCCGAGATCCCGGGCCATGCGCGTGGCCAGCATGGCCGGCAGATAGTAAGTGGAGCCCCATGCCAGCGTCTGGGCCACACCCAGCCTGGCGATCACACTATTCGTTGGCTCCATGGCTGCTTATTATTCGACTTCGCCGCTATCCGTGTCGCTGACTTGCGCGTCCGGCTCATGGCTCATGGCTGCCGCAGCGAGCGCGGTAACGTTCGCCGGCGCCGCGTCCTTGCGCTCGCTATATCGGTCCGTAAGATAGTCGCTGCGATCGCGCACGAGCAGCGTGAACTTGTACAGCTCCTCCATGACGTCGACTACCCGGTCATAGTAGGAAGACGGCTTCATGCGGCCGTTCGTGTCGAACTTTTGGTATGCCTTGGCTACCGAGGACTGGTTCGGGATTGTCACCATGCGCATCCAGCGCCCCAGCACGCGTAGCGCATTGACTGCGTTGAACGACTGCGAGCCGCCGCAGACCTGCATGACGGCGAGCGTGCGACCCTGAGTCGGTCGAATGGCTCCGATCTCCAGAGGGAGCCAGTCGATCTGGTTCTTGAAAACCGCGGTCAGCGTGCCGTGCCGCTCGGGACTGCACCACACCTGGCCTTCCGACCACTCCGAGAGCTTGCGCAGCTCGACCACTTTGGGGTGATCCGCGGGGACACTGTCGCACACCGGCAGGTCACGCGGATCGAAGACGCGAGTCTCGGCACCGAAATGTTGCAGGATCCGCTCGGCTTCGTGCACGAGCAGGCGGCTATAAGACGTCTCGCGCAACGAGCCATAGAGCAGCAGGATGCGCGGCGGATGCGTGCTGACGCGTGACGGTTCCAGCTTGTACAGGTCCGGGGTATCGAGCACGGCCGGGACAACATTGGGCAGATCCATGGTCATTTGACCCTCCGTCCTTGCGCGTCGATGACAACTTCGCCATCCTCCTTGGTGAAGGCGCCTTGCTGTGGTGAAGCCAGAATGTCGAGTACAACCTCCGAAGGCCGGCACAGTCGCACGCCACGCTCCGTGATGACGAACGGCCGGTTGATCAGAATCGGATGGGCCAGCATCGCATCCAGTAACTGCTCATCGATCAGGGACGGATCGGACAAGCCTAGTTCGGCGTAGGGCGTACCCATTTCGCGGATGGCTTCACGAACCGTGCGGCCCGCATCGCGGATCATCTGCTGCAACGTCTGCCGGTCAGGCGGGGTGTTCAGATACTCGATGACGTTCGGTTCGATGCCCGCATTGCGGATCATGGCCAGTGTGTTGCGCGATGTGCCGCACGCGGGATTGTGATAGATGGTGACGGACATGGCGATTCCCGGATTCGGTTCGTATCTGGTTGCGAGCAGTTGAATAAGGATTCCAACCAAGGCGGCAAGAGCGGCGCCCAGGTTCCAGTCGGCGTCAGTCCACCTGGTGTTCGCCGGATGCTTCGATGACGTTGGGATGGCCGTGTGGTAACGCACGCGGCTCCAGCAGCCGGTGCAGCCCCAGTCCGATGGCCGCGCCGAGACACTGCGCCAGCATGAAGCCCGGCACGCTCGCCGGTGCGATGCCGGCAAAGCTGTCGCTGAACATGCGCCCGAACGCGGCTGCGGGATTGGCAAACGATGTGGATGCGGTGAACCAGTATGCCGAGCCGATATAGGCCGCCACCATGGCGGAGGCGCGTCCGTTTGGCGCGCGCAGAATCACCAAAAGCAGGCCGGCGGTCGCAACGGTTTCAGCAATCCATTGCCCAGGACCGCTGCGGACCTTGGTAGAAAGCTGCAGGATCGTCATGTCGAACATAGCATGGGCAAGCCACGCTCCGAGTACCGCACCCGCGAGCTGGGCGCCGATGTACGGCAGCAGCGCCGCGCCGGGCAGTTCACCTCGCGCCACCATGACCGCGCTGACGGCTGGATTGAAGTGCGCGCCGCTGATCGGGCCAAAGACTTCGATCAAGATGTACAAGCCACCGACCGTGGCGGCCGTGTTGGCCAGCAGGGCGACGGCGACATTGCCGCCGGCAAGCCGCTCGGCCATGATGCCGGAGCCGATGACGATGGCCAGCAGCAGCGCCGTTCCCAAGGCTTCGGCGCCAAGTCTGTTACGCAGATCGACCATGACGCTCAGCTTTGCGAGATACGGTTGAGATGGTCCTGCAGTTCCGCATTGCTCAGCGTGTCGAGCGGCAGCGTCAGCAGTTGCAGCATGCGGTAGCCGATGGCCTGCCGGGTCAGCTCGAATGCCTGTCGCTTCTTTTCGTCGCCGCCTTCCGTGTTCGACGGGTCAGGGTAGCCCCAATGCACCTTCACCGGGCTGCCCGGCCAATACGGGCACTCCTCTTCGGCCGCACTATCGCACACCGTGATGACCACCCGCATCTCAGGGGCGCTCGCGCCGACAAATTCATCCCAGCTCTTGCTGTAGAAGTCGCTGACGTCGACGCCAGCATTGCCAAGCACCTCGATGGCGAATGGATTGATGCGCCCGCTGGGCGAGCTTCCGGCGCTAAAGGCGCGCACATCGCGGCCAAACTGCTTGGCCAGATGGTTCAACATCCCCTCGCTCAGCACACTGCGGGCCGAGTTGTGGGTACACAAAATCAATACGTTGGTGGTCATGGGGCGCTACGAAATAGTTGGGGTGCGGCTCGGAATGCGTGTCACTGCTTCCCGATGTCCTGAACAGCCTTGTGAAGCGCGACGGCGTCCAGCTTCGGAAGCGGCAATGACAGGAACAATTCGATACGGCGCTTGAGCGTAATGGTTGCGTCGTTGATGGCTTGCTGCTTCTGGGCCTCGGTACCCTCACAGGCAGCCGGGTCAGGGACGCCCCAGTGAGCTGTCATCGGCTGGCCTGGCCATACCGGACAAACTTCGCCCGCTGCCTTGTCACACACCGTGAAGACGAAATCGAGTTTCGGCGCCCCGTCTTGTGAGAACTCATCCCAGCTCTTGCTGCGAAAGCTGTTGGTGTCCAGGCCGTGGCGTGCCAGCGCCGCCAGTGCAAGGGGATTTACCACCCCAGTCGGATGACTGCCGGCCGAATATGCGCGGAAGCGCCCATTGCCCAGATGGTTCATCAGGCCTTCCGACAAAATCGAGCGTGCCGAATTGCCGGTGCAGATGAACAGCACGTTGTAGGTCTTTTCGCTCATGGCGCACCCTTAGCAGCAGGAGGGCGTGGAGTTGACCGCGATGCCGATCGGCTTGCCCTTCGGAGCGCGGGGGGCGCAACAGGCCGATTCCTGGCCAGCAGCATCGATTTTTCGGGATTCGCCGTACACCGGCACATTGCCCAAGGTATGGAAGTGCTCCCAGGCGATGCCTTGTGGGTCCGTGACCCAGTACTTCTCGCTTTTCGCATAGCAGCAAGTGGTCTCGCCTTCGTCGAGCAGCGCCATGTCGGCCGCTTCGGCTCGCTGCTTCAGTTCGGCCAACTCGGCCGCATCGTCTGTCTGAAACCCGAGGTGGTCGACTCCAGTCTCCGCGCCGCGCGCCGAGATGGCGAAGTTCACGCGCGGATCCTCCAGCATCCACTTCGCATAGTCTTCTTTCACCACCGTTGGCTCGGCTGCGAAGAGGGCAGAGTAGTAACGAATGCTCGCAGACAGGTCGGCGACGCTGACGTGCACGTGGAAGCGCTTCATGATTTGGGCTCCGAGGCAACGGAACAGTTGGACACAGGGGAGCACGGATTGCCGCTGCAGCAGTTTTCCGTGAGATAACCCAGCAATGCGTTCATGGTCTCGAAATGGGCCATGTAGATGATCGAGCGACCGTCCTGCCTGCTGGATAGCAACCTGGCGCGGTGCAACTCCTTCAGGTGGAAGGAGAGAGATGACGCCGGCATTTCCATCAACTCGGCTATTCGGCCGGCGGGAAGCCCCGCGGGGCCGGCCTGCACCAGCAGCCGGAACACGGACAGGCGTATCGAATGGGCGAGCGCGGCAAGCGCTTCCAGGGCGTGATCGGTTTCCATGTTTCGACGATATTCGAATCATGGAATTCTGTAAAGTGAAATTTCTGTGACCAATAGGGGGGAAAGTGCGGGCGGTCTGAACTTTGGTGTCCGCTTACAGGCGTTTTCCCCGCATCAGGACGCCCGCCTCTGCGATAGAGCTGGTTTCCACTGAAGTTCGTCGGCTCTCGGCAGGGAACTGGGGGGAATACTGCCGGCGCGTGAACTACCCTCTCAACGCGCCGCACAAGGGGACTGTGTTGGGACCGTGCCACGCCATCAACCTGCACCCTTGCTTGACGCTTGCTTCGTACCGGAGTTGTGCGGTGACTGGAAACAGGAATCGCCATGCGCAGCTTATTGTTAAGCATCCTGATCGCGGGGCAGGCCGCGTTCCCGTGCGCTGTCATTGCGACCCCGACAACGCCCACAAGCCGGGGCCCTGAGGCTTCCGCAGCACAAGGCGCCAAGTCCATCTCTCAATACGAGGGCCGCAAGCGCGAACGGAGAAAGGGGCGGGAAGAAACAAGGCAGCAAACGCAGCCGGATATGGCTGGCAAGCAGGAACAGAAGGCGGTGCGGAACGACGCGGCCCCCAACTGACCGGGATAAGGCCAGCCATGGAGGTGGCGCATAGTAACTTTTTGGAGCGGCTTGCGGTCTGGATAGCGTGCAATTCCGCCCTCTACGTCGCGCCTTCCTCTACTTTCGCTTGCCCGCCGGAGAAGCGTTGTAGCAGAAATGCCGCGAGCGGCCGAGAGGCTGGAAAAACAATTTGTGGGCCGATGAAACCATCTGGTATCCTCCGCTCCGTCATCACTAAGGGTTCTCCCTATGGACTGTTGTTCTAGTCGGCGGTGCGCCGATCTCTGAACGGCTAGTCAGTCAAGGCGACATCTCGCCACTGCCTAGCCGTTACCGGCGGGTAGTGGCAACCATGCAGGTTCTCTGCGTGACCACCTCCCGATTTTTGTTTGCGACCTGTACTGAGAAGGCAGCCGCGGGCGACGTTCGCTCTCGTCCTTTGGCCTTCACGAGCAGCCGCCCCGAGCCTACACGCGCCATAGAAGCGCGTGAGGGAGGTCTCATGTCGTTCATTACCTGTTTTCAGTTTGCCTTCTCCGCCCTCACCTTTTTGAAGGGCACCCGTTGGTCGCACCGCACGCTCTCGGCGCTGGCCTTGGCGCTGCTCGGCATTGGCCTGGCACCGGCGCATGCCCAGGACGCCAGTGAAAGTCAGCCGACTCCCGGCGTTGCCCCCCGCAATACGGCATCGGATCCGATGGAGGACCGCTTTGCCTTCCATGGGCAGGCCACTTATATCTGGCAGCGCAAGCCATCGGTTGGCGCGGCATATTCGGGCGAGCACAGCCTCGGCACGGAACGGGCCAAGAGTTATTCGTTCACCAGCACGCTCGATCTGGGCCTGGGCCTGTGGCAAGGGGCAGAGTTCCACTTGAACCCCGAGGTCTCGCAGGGCGTGCCATTCTCCGGCCTGCACGGTCTGGGAGGCCTGACCAACGGAGAACTGGCCAAGTCGTCGGGCACCAATCCCACGTTCTACCGGGCCCGCGCCTTCGTCCGCCAGACGTGGGGCCTGGGTGGCGGCGAGGAGAAGCTCGATGCCGACTTCAACCAGTTCGCGCGAACCGTCGACAAGCAGCGCGTCGTGCTGACCGCCGGCAACTTCGGCGTACTCGACGTCTTCGACCTGAACCCCTACGGCTCCGACCCGCGCACGCAGTTCCTGAACTGGTCATCGCTGACGCATGGCTCGTTCGACTATCCCGCCGACGCGCGCGGCTACAACTGGGGCGTGTCCTTGGAGTACGTTGGCGATGGCTGGTCGGCGCGCTTTGGCCATTTCCTGCAACCGCTGGAATCCAACGGGCTGAAGCTCGACACACGGATGTTTGAGCACTATGGCGACATCCTTGAGCTGGAAAAGCGCTATAACCTGGCTGGCCGTCCTGGGGCCGCGCGCCTGCTGCTCTGGCGCAATAAGGCGAAGATGGGCAAGTTCAGCGATGCCATCGCATTCGGGCAGGCCAACAACGTGACGCCCGACGTTACCGACGTGCGCGCGGAACATGCCAAGGTGGGCGTGGGCATTACGTTGCTGCAGGAGGTCAATGATTCGCTGGGCGTGTTCTTCCGCGCCAATATGTCGGACGACAAGACGGAAACCTACGCCTTTACCGAGATCGGCAAGCAGATCGCCGGCGGCGGCACGCTAAATGGCACGTCCTGGGGGAGGCCCAATGACGAACTCGGGGTGGCGATGGCCGTCAACATGCTGCGATCACCGCACCGGGACTACCTGGCCGCCGGCGGTCTGGGAGCGTTCCTCGGCGATGGCGCGCTGCGCTACGGGCCGGAACAAGTGCTCGAGGTCTATTACAGCCTGGCGTTGCTGAAGTACTTCAGCGTCAGCCCGAATGCCCAGTACATCCGCAACCCCGGCTACAACCGGGATCGGGGGCCGGCCAAGTTCTATGGCGTTCGGTTCCACGCCGAGTTCTGAGTCGCAGAGCGATAACTTCCCTGTGAACAGGAGGGACGATCATGGACGACGACCCTAGTCGCTGCGCTGCGCCTGCCAACTGCCCGTAGCAGCCGGCTTCCCGGCTGGCAGGGTGGTGAATCCAATGGCTCGCGAGACTGTTCTGACCTAGCTGCTAGCACAGGCTCCGTGGGCTCCCGTTTAACCAGCAGTCGGCAAAGGAAGCCCCATGGCAAATGAATTCATGCCGCAACTCACCTTGAGCCCGACTCTGACCAGTTCGAGTGAAACATGAACATTGAAGCCATCCAAAACATCAATCTGGATTCGCTGCTCGATACCAGCATCAGCGTGGCCGCGGCATTCGTGCTGGGTGCGGTAATCGGTTACGAACGACAGTACCGCCAACGTACCGCCGGCCTGCGCACCAATGTGCTGGTGGCGGTCGGCGCGGCCATTTTCGTGGATATGGCCAACCGGCTGGGAGGGCACGATGGTGCCGTGCGCGTCGTCGCCTACGTGGTCTCGGGAATCGGCTTCCTTGGCGCCGGCGTGATCATGCGGGAAGAAGGAAACGTGCGCGGCCTCAATACCGCTGCCACCCTGTGGGGCTCGGCAGCCATAGGTGCGTGTGCCGGCGCGGACCTGCTTCTGGAGGCTACGGTTGGATGTCTATTCGTGCTGGCTGCCAATACGCTGCTGCGTCCCGTGGTCGACCGCATCAACCGTCAGCCCATCGATACCCCCGCCGTGGAGGTCACCAATACCGTCTATGTCATCGCACCGCGGGAGCGCCAGAAGGAGGCAATGCGATTGTTGGATGAGGTCCTGGAGGACAGCAATCATCCCACCCGCGACCTAGTGGTTCACGCCTTTGGTACCGACGACGTGGAGATCGAGGCCGTGCTGATGGCGACCTCGGTAGACGGGGAAAAGCTCGATCACGTTGTCGCGCGGCTAGCAGAATCCAGTGCTGTCAGTCAGGCCTTCTGGAGCCCCAGCACCACTGAGTGAATTGCTGCGGCACGACCTATGTTGGCGAAAGGCCATCACAGAGTCTTTCTGAAGTTGGAGCGGCAATTGCTAACCAGTCATGTCCGCAATGGCCGCGGATTGGCGGGCATCCGGCTTCAGGTCGCCGGGCGTCCGGTGAGGGGGCTGCGGATTCAACCGGTCGATGTATGTGAAGGGTTTTGAGTTCATCACGCCGGACGCCGGCAGCGATGACCTGTTCGCGCACTTCTCCGAGGTTCAGGGAAACGGCTTCAAATCACTTCAGGAGGGCCAGAAGGTCAGTTTTGAAGTCAAGCAGGGCCCCAAGGGGAAGCAAGCAGCGAGCATCAAACCGCTGTAAGTTTCCTGCGCTGCGGGTCTGGAGCAGGGCGTCGAAAGGGGGCGCGCGCCTCCGCCTTTGATCAACGCTCGAGAAAGGGCCTCAACTTGTCAGCGCGACTGGGATGCATCAGTTTGCGCATCGCCTTGCTCTCAATCTGACGGATCCGCTCGCGGGTCACGTCGAACTGCTTGCCGACCTCTTCAAGCGTCCGATCAGAGGTCGTATCGAGCCCGAATCGCATCCGCAGGACCTTGGCCTCGCGAGGAGATAACCCGTCGAGTGCCTCATCGATCGCGGCGCGCATGTTCGCGTGAATCGCGGCCTCAGCCGGTGAACTCGCAGAGACATCCTCAATCATGTCACCGAGCGTCGCGTCGGCGTCGTCGCCCACAGGGGTCTCGAGCGAGACAGGTTGCCTCGCGCTCCGGAGAATACTGCGCACTTTTTCCTCGGACATCTCCATGCGCTCGGCGAGGACGGAGGGATGTGCTTCCTGTCCCGTCTGTTGCAGGAATTCGCGCGAAATCCGATTCAGCTTGTTGATCATCTCGATCATGTGGACCGGTACACGAATGGTCCGCGCCTGATCGGCAAGCGCACGCGTGACAGCCTGCCGGACCCACCAAGTGGCGTACGTCGAAAACTTCCAGCCGCGCCGGTATTCGAACTTGTCCACCGCCTTCATCAGGCCGATATTGCCTTCCTGGATTAGATCCAGGAACTGCATGCCGCGGTTCACGTATTTCTTGGCGATTGAAATGACAAGACGAAGGTTCGCTTCGATCAGCTCTCGCTTGGCCTGCCGCATTTTCAACTCCGCGGCACTCATCTGGCGGTTGATCCGCTTGAGCTGCTGGAGCGGCAGCGAGACCCTGGCCTCGATGTCGATGAGTTTCTGCTGGCCGGCCTGAATGGCCGGCAGATGTCGCTCGAGCGCCGCGCCAAACTGCCGCGAAGTCGCCGCCATGTGGCTGGCCCATTCAAGGTCGGTCTCGTGGCCCGGGAACGACTCGACAAACGCCTCGCGCGGCATGCAGCAACGGTCGACGGCGATCTCCAGGATGCTGCGCTCGATCGCACGAACCTCGGTAACCTGTTCGTGCACAATTGCACACAGGCGGTCGATAGTCTTGGCCGTAAAGCGGATCGGTCCTAGTTCGCGCTGGATCTCCGAGCGCAGTTGCGCAACGGCTGCGGAACGGGCTTTCCCAGTAACGGGTGCATCCGGCAACTGCTCGAACAGTACACGCACGCGCGCGAAAATCGCAAGACTGTCGATCGTCAGTTGTTCGAGGCGGGCTGCGTTCGCTTTCTCCGGATCCACGGCGACCGTTTCAGCGTCATCACCTTCCGGGTCATCGTCGGAGGCGTCTGCTTCCACTTGAACTTCATCGGACTCTAGCGCCATTTCGCTTTCGTTCACGTCGTCGCTGATGCCATCGACCAGTTCGTCGATACGCAGTTCGCCGGCAACGATGCGGTCCGCATCGGCAAGAATCGTGGACACGACTGACGGACACGGGGTGATCGCCTGAATCATGTCCTGCAGGCCGCCTTCGATGCGTTTTGCGATCTCGATTTCGCCGGCGCGAGTCAGCAGTTCACTGGCGCCCATTTCGCGCATGTACATCCGGACTGGATCAGTAGTGCGGCCGAATTCGGAATCGACGGTCGACAGTGCAGCTTCCGCTTCCTCGTCCGCCTGATCGTCGGATGCCGCGGCAGGCGCGGCGTCGCTTAACAGGAGCGTCTCCGCGTCCGGCGTCTGCTCGTACACGGCCACCCCCATGTCGCTGAACGTGCTGACGATCGTCTCCATCGCAGCAGTTTGCGTAAAGTTGTCGGGCAGGTGATCGTTGATGTCCGAGTGGGTGAGATAGCCGCGCTCACGGCCAAGCGCGATCAGCGCGCGCATCTGGCGTTGACGCTCCTCGTCCTGGCGCGCCATGGACGCGATGTCCAGCGGTGTTGCGACCACCTGGATCTTTCTTTTTGGAGAGCGGCGGCCGGTCTTTGACGTGACCGCGATCGTGCGGGATGCTGAATCGTCGCGAACTGGATTTGCCAATACACTCTCCTCGACAGGTTGGCCGACGATCGTCGCGAACATGACGGCTGGTCAAGCCTGTCGGGGAACGAACGAAATCGTGGAATGACGCACGGACAGTCGAGGCCTGAATGCCTCTCGCGGAATCCGATGTGCGCAGAATGGGGGGATTGTGAATAATACCAGCCGACGTTGTGCGGCGCAATATGCGGTGGCTACGGCTTCGTTGAGGAGACCGCGCCAAAGCGGGGGTGGACGACCGGACCTCTGCTGAGAGGCCAATGAGGCACCTACAATGCGCGCATGGCTTCCGATCCTGGGCCGGCGACCTCCGTCCTGCAACTTCGAATTGCTCTGAGCGGCTTGAGCCCGCCGGTCTGGCGGCGTTTGCTCATTCCTGAGCACGTCACGCTGGCTCGGCTCGGCCAACCATGAGCGGGCGGAGGCGATCCGCTGGATCAGGACCAGATGGCCGACTATGGGCTGACCATGGAGGAACTGGCAGCGGCGGGATGCTTGTCGCAGGCATGAAGCTGGCCCAAACTGAAGGACGCCCTCCTTCATATCTACAATCCGAAGTGTCAGCTTTGCATTCGGCTGAGCGAAACCGATGAGGGCCGCCGTCGGGTGGCGCCGAGACAGGTTTCTGTGAGGATATGTTGAAGGGGTGACGGTGGACGTCTAACGACGCGGCGACCCTCTCAGTCGGCCGTCGATGCGCTGGCGCTCGAAACGGCAGCAAAGTCGAAATGCGCTGCGGCATAGCTGGCATTGCACGCCCAGACTTCTTCGCCGTCTTTGTAAAAAGTGACCCATTTGCCATCGCTGACGCAGTGGGCGCCAGGGAAGACTTCGTCATGGCCGTTCGGACCTTCCAGCGGAAAGGGGGCGTGGGGTGTGGCCCAGTATTGGCCGCGCGGTAAGGGCGTGATCGTCTTTGGCATGCTCATCCGGCCCAGTGCGGTGTTACTGAAGGGCCCCGGCCTCGCTACGGCGAAACGGAGGCGGTGTCAATCGTGCAATGGCGTAGCACAGACTCGTGGCAGCTTCGTGTAGTCTCGCTACCATTCCCCTGCTATCCGGTAGGATTTCCATGGCACGATACCTTCCGACTTTGGCCCGGGCCTTCGGCGTCGGCGTCGGCGTCGGCGCCTTCATCGTGATCGTCGCCATCGTCTCCCGGCAAGTATATCTGCGCAGCGCCGCGGAGGCTGCCGACGCCGGCGCAGACGAGGAGCCTGCGACAATGATGTTGATACGCTGCGAGACGATGCACGAACGTCTGCAGAATAGGGACAGGTCGACTGCGGAGGCTGACGAGCGGCCACGCGCTCGTTGTAGGGAGTCCTGATTTCGGAGAACTTCTGAGCCTCCCAAGCCCATGCATGCGCCCGGCGTTCGTGAAGAAACGGTTCTGCCCTATAACGGGAACGGCAGCGCTGCGATGACCGACACACCAATGGTGGGAGCTATAGCGAGCCCGCTTGAGAGCATGGTCCGGGAATCGTCGCCGACAGTGGTGAGCGCAGCGATGCGCATCCCGTTCAGGAGATCGAGTCGATTCTCGACGCTTCCCATGGCGCTGCCGTTCACTGACGATCTTGGAGCAAGCCATGGCCATGCGCAAGCGAGACGACGACGTGGTGTTTCCCAATGCGGCGGGGATCGACGTGGGCGCGTCGAGCCACTGGGTCGCCGTGCCCCGCCATGCGACGGACGACCCGGTGCGCGAGTTCGGCGCGATGACCGACGACCTCAACGCGGTGGCCGACTGGCTGCTGGCGTGCGGCGTGGACACGGTCGCGCTGGAGTCGACCGGGGTCTACTGGATCCCCGTGTATGAAGTGCTGGAGCAGCACGGCTTGACGGTATGGCTGGTCGATGCGCGGCAGATGAAGTACGTGCCCGGACGCAAGAGCGATGTGCTCGACTGTCAGTGGCTGCAGAAGCTGATGAGCCTGGGGCTGCTGCGCGGCGCCTTCCGCCCCGACCACGAGGTCTGCGTGGTGCGCGCCGTCGTGCGTCAGCGCGAAGTGCTGCTCGGGGAGCAAGCTTGCTGGGTGCAGCGCATGCAAAAGGCGCTGGTGCAGATGAACCTTCAACTCACGGAGGTGCTCACCGACGTGATGGGTATGACCGGCCAGGCCATCATCCGCGACATCGTGGCCGGCCAGCGCGACCCGAAAGTGCTGGCCCGGCACCGCCACAGCCGCATCAAGGCCAGCGCCGAGGACATCATCAAGGCGCTGACGGGCAACTGGCGTGAGGAGCACCTGTTCGTACTGGCGCAGGCCCTGGCGATGTTTGACAGTCTGGCCCAGCGCATCATCGAGTGCGACGCGAAGATCGAGGCGCCACTGGGCTGTCACGAGGTCGAACTCCGGGGACCGGGCAAGCGGCGCGGCAAGAACACGCCCAGCTTCGACCTACGCACGGCGCTCGCACGCTGGGCGGGCGTGGATCTCACCCGCATCAACGGCGTGGCGGTCACCTCGGTGCTGACGGTGCTGTCGGAGATCGGGCCGGACCTGAGCCGCTTCGCCAACGTCAAGCACTTCTGCTCGTGGCTCGGGCTGTGCCCCGGCACCAAGATCAGCGGTGGCAAGGTCCTGTCGGCGCGCACGCGACGCTCGACCAACCGCGTTCGTCAGGCGCTCAAGCTCGCGGCCATGAGTCTGTCGCGCAACCGTTCGGCGCTGGGCGCCTTCTACCGGCGCCTGTGCGCGCGCATGGACAAGCCCCGCGCCAATACGGCCGTCGCGCACAAGCTCGCTCGCATGATCTACTTCATGCTCACGCGCGGTGAGGCCTTCGTCGACCAGGGTCAGCAGAAGTACGAGGAGCAGCAGCGCCAGCGCTCCAATGCCGCTTTGCGCCGCCGCGCCGCCGACCTCGGCTTCGCCATCACGCCTGCGACAGTGGCACCTGCATAGCGCCGGCCCTCATCTGTTTCTCAGGAGCCGGATTTCGATTGGGGGCACCATGCTTGCTCTCATGTGGCAGAAGGATGCCTGTCTATGGCCACCGATGAATGCCGACATCCGAATGACCGCTCATGACTGCTCACTGGACCTCACATAGGCGGGACCCGGATGCCCGCCTATTGGCCCACTCGGTCATTGAAGACTGGCGGCCGACTGCTCAAACTGGCCGGACTCGGACGGATGCCTGCCGCGAAACTGCGGCGGTCCCAGATCGACCCGTTGCAGCCATACAACTTGTCATGACCTCGGAGGCCAGTTTCTGGTTGGGCGGCCGTTCGCTGAGCGATCGCGCTTGGCACAAGCGATTCCGTTGCGGCCACGCTGGTGGTGTTCGGGGCAAGTTGCCAATGCGCAATCCCGCGCGTGCGCCCGGACTGGGGCAAAAGAAGGGATTCCATTGCCTGGGGCATGGTTTGTTCGGCAATAGCTGAAGTGCTTCTCCACTGGCACCCCCCTGGCCGACCCTGCTTCGCTTCTATACTGAGATTGCGACAGTGCGAGACTCGCGCTCGACGGTGGTGCACGCCAATAGCGGGAATCGAGACCTTGATCGTGGCCAATCCCACGTGAGCCAGCCCGGCACTACCCGCCCGGCGTGGATGTCCTCTTAGGTTCACATTTGCCTCGATTCGGGCAAGGAGATTTTCAATGGCCAACGCACAAGGACAACTCGTCTTCACCCTGAACCACCTGATCGAAGTCGGCAAGGACGGCGAACTCACTTGCATGACCGGCGCCCGTGAAGTGTACGACGCCGAGATGCGCAGCATCCTGACCGGCACCGCCGAAACCTGCCGCAATTCGGTGACCGAATTGCAGGCCCTGGTCAGCTCCCTGGGCGCGGTGCCGCGTGACCGTGGCTCCATGGCCGGCACGATGCATCGCGGCTGGATGGAGGTGATGCACATCATCGCGCCGCACAACGACGACGCGGTGCTGCAGTTGTGCGAGCGCGAGGAAGAGGCCGCCAGGCGCGAGTACCGCTCGGCGCTGACGAAAGACATGCCAGAGCAAATCCGCTCGGTGCTCCTGCGTCAGTACGAGGGCATGCAGAAGTATCACGAACGCATCCACGCCATGCGTGGCATGTAGATTCACTGACGCGCTGAATCACGCCTGATTGACCCGATCGCACCAGGCGGGCCGGAAGCCGACAAGCTGCCGGCCCGCTTCTTTTTTCGACGCCGAAGCTTGCGCCGCCTTAAGTAACGCGCCTGGAAGGCGACACGGTTGAACTCGGGCCTGTCCGGCTGCGACGACCGCCATTACCCTGGGTAGACGTCAGGCGGCCCGGCGAACCTCCGCCGCCACCCCCGCCAGCATGAGGTCGAGGTTCTGCACTGCCGCCCCCGAAGCACCCTTGCCGAGGTTGTCGAACACCGCTGCCAACAGCACCTGCCCGTGCTCGCGGTTGGCGAACACGCCCAGGCGCAGGTCGTTGGTGCCGTTCAGTGCCTGCGGGTCGAGGTGAGTGGCGGCGGCCGATTCGGCCAGCGGCATCACCTCGACATGGCGGGCGTCGGCGTAGTGGTCGAGCAGGCAGGCGTGCAGCCTGCCGACGTCCGTGCCGGATGCCAGCAGGTCCAACTCCAGCGCCACCGTCAGTACGATACCTTGCCGGAAGGCGCCGTAGGCCGGCACGAAGGCGGGGCGCCGTGCCAGGCCCGCGTGCTGCTGGATTTCAGGCGTGTGCTTGTGCGCCAGGTCCAGGCCATAGACCTGGAAGGGCAGGGCCCGGGTGGCCTCCGGTCCCTCGTAGGTATCGACGGCGGTGCGGCCGCCACCCGAATAGCCCGACACCGCGTGGATGGCGATGGGGTAGTCGTGCGGCAGCAGGCCGGCCTCCACCAAGGGGCGCAGCAGGCCGATCGCCCCGGTGGGATAGCAGCCCGGATTGCTGACGCGCAGCGCGCCCGTGATGCGCTGCGCCTGGCCGGCGGCCATCTCCGGAAAGCCATAGGTCCAGCCGGGCTGCGTGCGGTGTGCCGAACTGGCGTCGATCACACGCACCGCAGGGTTGACGATGGACGTCACCGCCTCGCGTGCGGCGGAGTCCGGCAGGCACAGGATGGCGATGTCGCAGCCGTTGATGGCGTCGGCGCGGGCGCGCGCATCTTTGCGCTGGCCGGCGGGCAGTGTCAGCAGGCGCAGATCGTCGCGTCCGCGGAGGCGTTCGTGGATCTGCAGGCCGGTGGTGCCCTGGTCGCCGTCGATGAAAACAAGAGGGTAGCGCATGGGATGGATCCTCGGAGGTGGCGTGAAAGTGGCGGCCCCGGCCCGTGCAGGATCAGCTCTGCGTTGGTGCGGCCGGTACAGGAAGCGCCATCTTGCGCTACCGGATAGAATCGAAAAAGTTGAATTTCATGACGATC
Organism: Cupriavidus sp. DF5525; assembly: GCF_040149425.2. NCBI lineage: Bacteria > Pseudomonadati > Pseudomonadota > Betaproteobacteria > Burkholderiales > Burkholderiaceae > Cupriavidus > Cupriavidus sp. DF5525. The sequence goes on from NZ_CP168267.1 coordinate 457,380, forward strand.
AAATTCACGTTTCCTGAACGATATCCTCGTCAGCAGATACGCCCTTAACCGGAGTGCCGCCCCATGCGCGAGATCAGCCTGGACCGCCTGCGTACCCTCGTCGCCATCGCCGATCTGGGTTCCTTCGCCGAAGCTGCGCGCGCGTTGCACTTGGCTCCGCCCACCGTCAGCCTGCACATTGCCGAGCTGGAAGCCCGCGTCGGTGCGCAACTGCTGACGCGTAGGCGCGGCGAGGTGCGTCCGTCGTCCATTGGCGAGACACTGGTCGATCGCGCCCGCCGCCTGTTGGCCGATGCCGACCTTGCGCTGGACGACGTGCAGCGTCAGGTGCAGGGGTTGACCGGCCGCGTGCGCCTCGGCGCCTCGACCGGGGCCATCGCCCACCTGCTGCCGCAGGCGCTGGCCATGCTGGCGGAGCGGCATCCCGACATCGACGTGCAGGTGGCCGTGCTCACCTCGGAGGAGACGCTGGCGCGGCTGGCCGCCGGCACGCTGGAGGTCGGTCTGGTGGCACTGCCACAGGCGCGCGTGGCGGGGCTGACCATCCGCCCTTGGCGGCGCGATCCGGTACGGGCTTTCCTGCCAGCGAGTTGGCCCTGCCCGGCGCGCATCACGCCGGCCTGGCTGGCAACGCGCCCGCTGATCCTGAATGACGACACCACGCGCCTGTCGCGCCTGACCGCCGAGTGGTTCGCCAGCGGTGGCCACAGGCCAGCGCCGCGTATTCAGCTCAACTACAACGACGCCATCAAGAGCCTGGTGGCGGCCGGCTATGGCGCGGCCCTGCTGCCACACGAGGTCACCACGCCGGCGCCGGATGCGCGCGTAGTGATGCGGCCGCTGCGGCCGGCGTTGTGGCGGCGACTGGGGTTGGCGCACAGTGGGGAACGGGTAGAACGTGCCACGGAATACGTACTGGAGGCCCTGTGGGCGCTGCGGGCGGGGTAGCGCCGTTGGCCACACGTCGACCGGCGGCTGTGCGAGGCGCCCAGACCGGACCTTCCAGGGCGTTGCCCGGGGGCATCGTCCGCGCGGCCTGCGTTGCCAGCCATTGGCCTGCGCTATCGGTGCTGCGGCGCCGAGGGTAGGCGTGCAGCCAGCCTGACAAACTGCGCCGCTCCAGAACGTTGCGCCCGGGCGAAAGTAAGCCGCGGTCGCTGGTGGGTGGGCGCGCGGGCGTGCTACGTCGGTCCGAGCTCGCGAGAACGACAGCGTCCGTTCGGCGTCGTTGTTCCTAGCCAATCGGAATGTCGGATACCGCCCGATGAAAGAGGTGTGGCTCTTTCCGAGACTGCTAGCGTAAGGCGGTACCCGACCCGAATGGGTCATCGGTTGGGTCGGACCTGAATGACTGCTTTGGCATGAGATCATGCCATTCGGCGGAGAAGCAGCGCGAAAGTTCCGGCCCTTCTCAGCCGCCCTGCGTGGCGAGGGTGAACGGCTACATCGCGGAGTTACACGTGTCCAAGCGAACTTTGCGGATGCTCCTATAGCCCTGTCGGCAAAAACTTTGCGAGGGCGTCCTGAATAGTCTTGACGATGTAGCCTTGCCGCTTGCGCTGCATGCGCGCAAGCGGTGCGGCTACGCTGACGGCTGCCAGAGGCACCCCGCCGGCGGCCGGAATGGCAAAGCCAACGCCGAGGGTGTCAGTCGCTACATGGTTGCCAATAACGGACCATCCTCGCTCGCGCGTGGCTTTCAACAAGAGCTGCATGCGGTCAGGCGTCATCCCGCCATAACTGCCCAGTGTAGGGGCGTTGGCGGCAATGATTGCTGCGGCCTCGTGTTTGGGCAGAGAAGCCAGCAGCGCTAGTCCGGCAGCGCCAACCCCCAAAGGCTGGCGGCGGCCAACCTGCACGATCAACACCTGGACGGGAAACGTGCCGATCTGGCGGGCAATGCAGTGCGATTGCGCGCCATCGCGCACCACCGCAAATGCTGAGTCCTCGGTAATTTCGCTGATGTGCCGCAGCACCGGTTGCAGCCGCGTCGCGAGGTCGTTCACAGGCGCGCCGCCGGACACGTCCTGAATGCGCGGCCCAGGCACGTACCAGTACCTGTCCCGCTTCGCCACGTAGCCGGCGGTGATCAGCGTGCTCAACAACCGATAGACCGTAGCGCGTTCGAGCGTGCAAAGCCGCATGATTTCCATGACCCGGACGCCTTCTTGTGCGTGTTGCCGGACGCAGTTGAGCACTTCCAGGCCACGTTGTAGCGAACGATTGCCATCGTCGTTGTGCGTTGTCGTCACATTTCTCTATCTATCCGTTTGTCCGGCTAGCGGACATTGTAGCCTTCCCAGCGATCGAGATAAGCGGAAAACTTCATCCCAGCCGAGCCCGCACTGGTCACCTGGCCAGTGGAGCTCGACGGCACATCACTAGACTGGAGACAAGCATGACCATGGCAATGTTGCGCCTGCGGCGCACGCAGACCTCATGTGCCCTGATGCTGGCGTTAACGTTGGCGCTGGGCCCGACCTTGGCCAGCGCGCAGGGCACTGCGGCAGGCACCTATCCAAACCGGCCGGTCACCGTCATCGTGCCGTTTGCTGCCGGCGGCGGCACAGACATCGTGGCCCGCATGCTTGGCAATGAACTGGGCAAGCGCTGGAAGACCGGCGTCGTGGTGGAAAACAAGCCAGGCGCCAGCGGCCAGATCGGCAATGCGCTGGCGGCCCGTGCCAAGCCTGATGGCTACACGCTCCTGCTCTCCACCACTGCGCTGATCCAGGAGCCCGGTCTCTATAAGAAGCTGCCGTACACGGCGGTAAAGGACTTCACGCCGGTGGCCCAGGTGGCCACCTCTACCAACTTCCTCGTAGTGCCCGCATCGTCGCCGGCCAACACGCTCAAGGAATTCATCACCTATGCCAGGGGCCACCAAGGGCGCCTCAGCTATGGGTCGAACGGCAACGGCGGCTCCTCGCACCTGCACGGCTCACTGTTCAATTCGGTCAACAAGCTCGAGATGGTCCATGTACCGTTCGCGGGCTCCGCACCGTTGCTGACGGCGTTGCTGGGCCAACAGGTCGACGCTGCGTTCGTCGACATTTCGCCACTGCGCGCGCAGCTCAACAGCGGCAAGCTGAAGGTACTTGCCGGCACCGGGCCGAAGCGCTCGGCGCTGCTGCCGAATGTGCCGACTATGAGCGAGGAAGGCATCGCGGGCTTCGAGCCCGTGGGCTGGTTCGGCATGTTTGTGCCATCCGGTGTGCCCGCGCCCATCCGCAAGACGATTTCCGATGCGGTGGTGGATGCGCTGAAGACCCCTGAGATCGTCAAGCGATTCGAGGAACTGGGGCTGTCGCCCGCACAGGTGGCCCCCGATGCCTTTGCCGAACGCATGCGCGAAGACACCCCTAAATGGGAACAGATGATCAAGGCTGGAAACGTAACGGTGGAATGACATGCAACTCTCTCCTGAACTCACACACGGCGGCACGATTGCAGACCTCGTGATCTCCGCAATCGAGCGGTTTCCCGAGCGCACGGCGTTTGCCAACGACGATGCCACGGTCAGCTACGCGGCACTGGGCCAGCGCATCAGCCAAATCGCGCAGCACTTTGACAGCCTGGGCCTGAAGCCCGGCGACACAGTGGCCCAACTGGCGGTCAACCGGTTCGAGGTGTTTGCGATCGTCGCCGCGGTCTACATGCGCGGCTTGCGCTCAGTCATGCTGCACGCCATGGGCAGCGAGGCTGACCACGAATTTGTTCTCGATGATTGCGATGCCAGCGTGGTGATCGTTGATTCCTATCACCAGGCGCGCGGCCAGGCGCTGCGCAAACGCTGCGGCAAGGTGCGGGCCTGGATGTCGCTGGGTGGGATTTCAGGCTTCGATGCGCTGGAAGACGCGATGAAGGCCTACCGCCCGGCGCCACTCGTGGCCTATGGCGACTCGGAGCTCGTGGTTCGCGTGGCCTATACCGGGGGAACGACCGGCCGTCCCAAGGGCGTGATGCTGTCCAACCGCGCACTGGCGACCAACGTGGTGCTAGACCTGTCTGCCAAGGAATGGCCGGCCGACGTCAAGTACCTCTGCGTGGCGCCAATCTCGCATGGCGCCGGATCGCTGGTGGTGCCCACGCTGATGCGGGGTGGCTGCGTCACGCTCATGCAGGGCTTCTCCGCCGACGGCCTGATCGACACGATCAACAAATACGGCTGCAACGTGACCTGGCTGGTGCCTACCATGCTGTACGCGCTGCTGGATAGCGCGCGCGTGAAAGAGGTCGATTGGTCGAAGTTCCATTCGCTGATCTACAGCGCAGCGCCCACTTCGCCCTCGCGCATCCGGCAGGCGCTGGATCTTCTGGGCCCCATCCTGATCCAGAGCTACGGGCAGACAGAGTCGCCGAACTCGATTCTGATTTTGGGCAAGCACGATCATCCAGGCCTGAGCGACGCGCAACTGGCCTCGGCCGGGCGCCCATATCCGTTGATGCGCGTCTGCCTGCTCGATGCAGACGGTGCAGAGGTGCCGGCCGGCGAGCGCGGCGAGGTCTGCGTGCGCGGGCCGTTGCTGATGTCGGGCTACCTCAACAATCCGACGGAAACGGCATTGACGCTCAAGGACGGCTGGCTCCACACCGGCGATATTGCCTACAAGGACGCTGACGGCCTGTACTACATCGTCGACCGCAAGAAGGACATGATCATCTCGGGCGGGTTCAACGTGTATCCCAAGGAGATCGAGGACGCCATCTGCGCGCATCCGTCGGTGGCCTCGGCAGCCGTGATCGGCATTCCCGACGAAAAATGGGGTGAGTTGGTTATGGCCTATGTGCAACTGAAGGACGGCTGCCAGGTGTCGGAAGACGAGATTGCCGCAACGGTGCGCCAGGCCAAGGGCGCCGTGGCCACGCCCAAGCGGGTGGAAATTATCGACGCGTTGCCGCTCACACCGCTCGGCAAGATCGACAAGAAGGCGCTGCGGTCCCGCCACTGGAACGCCGACCAGCGATCTGTCCATTGAAGAGTCCTGCCATGAACGAAACCCAAGCCTATATCTGCGGCGCCTACGAGCACCCGACGCGGCACGCGCCGGACAAGTCCGTCGCCCAACTCCACGCCGAATGCGCCAAGGGGGCGCTGGCCGATGCGGGGCTCACGCTTGCCGATGTCGACGGCTATTTTTGCGCGGGCGATGTGCCGGGCGGCACGCCGCTGCTGATGGCCGACTACCTGAACCTGCGGTTGCGCTGGCTCGACAGCACCGAGCTTGGCGGATGCTCCTACATCTCTCTGGTGTCGCACGCCACCGCCGCCATCGCGGCGGGTAAGTGTTCGGTGGCACTGATCACCATGGCAGGGCGCCCGCGCAGCACCGGCCAGTCGGTAGGCATCAAACCACGCGCATTGAGCCCGGACCGGCCTGAAGCAGTCTGGGACAGCCCGAGCCAATGGACCATCGCCACGATTTACGGTATGGCAGCGCAGCGCCATATGCACGAGTTCGGCACTACGGCGGAGCAGATGGCGTGGGTCAAGGTGGCCGCATCGACCCATGCGCAGCACAACCCGCAGGCCTTCCTGCCGAAGCTTGTCACGGTAGAAGACGTATTGGGGTCGGGCGTCATTGCCGATCCGCTGCACAAGATGGACTGCTGCGTGGTCACCGACGGCGGCGGGGCGCTCGTAGTAACCAGCGCGGCCGTGGCGCGTTCGCTCAAGCGGCCCCTGGTCAAGGTGCTGGGCACCGGCGAAACCGTGCACACCAATCAGGGGGGCATGGTGGACTTGACCGTCACGGGCGCCACGAAGGCGGGCACGGAAGCCTTCGCACAGGCAGGGCTCGGGCCGAAGGACATCCAGTACGCGTCCATTTACGACAATTTCACCATCATGGTGATCCTGCAACTGGAAGACCTCGGCTTTTGCAAGAAGGGGCAGGGTGGCGCGTTCGTGGCCGACGGCAACCTGATCTCCGGCAAGGGCCAGTTGCCGTGGAACACCGACGGCGGCGGCCTGTGCAACAACCATCCGCAGAATCGCGGCGGCGTCACCAAAGTCATCGAGGCCGTCAGGCAATTGCGAGGCGAAGCCCACCCGAAGGTGCAGGTTCCGGACTGTTCCATCGCGATGGCAAGCGGGCCCGGCCTCGTGCTCGGCGGCGGCCATGCGTACTCCGCGCTGATTCTGGAAAGGGAGTGACAACATGACACAGAAATCGTTTCTGGAAGATCCGTACGTGGCCGCCAACCCCGAGAGCCTGCCATTCTGGCGCGCGGCCGAGGAAGGCGTGCTGCTTGGCAAGTCTTGCAGCGACTGCGGCAAGGTGCACTGGTACCCGCGCGAGATCTGCCCGTTCTGCGGCAGCGACCAGACGGAATGGAAGCCGCTCAGCGGGCGCGGCACAGTCTACGCGTTCTCCACGTTGCGGCGCGCCGCGCAGCCCTATACGGTGGCGTACGTGCAATTGGCGGAAGGCCCCACCATGCTGACCAACCTAGTCGAGATCGACGATGACGACATGCAGGTCGGCATGCTGGTCCGGGTGGTTTTCCGGCGCACCGACGAAGGCCGTAACGCCCCCAGCTTTACGGCGGAGGTGGCACGATGAATCAACCGTTCTCGAATACGTCAGCGCTCGTCACGGGCGGCGCCTCGGGCCTCGGCCTGGCCACGGCCACCGCATTGGTCAAGCGCGGCGCGCATGTCGTCATCCTGGACCTGCCGTCATCGCGCGGGGCCGAGGTGTGCTACCAACTCGGGGCGACCGCCTGCTTCGTCCCCGGCAATGTGCTGGACGAAGACGACGTGCACCGCGCCCTAACGCGAGCGGGCGACGCCGCGCCGTTTCGCTGGCTGGTGCATTGCGCCGGACGTGGCGCACCGGTCCGCGTGGTGGAGAAGGATGGCGCGCCCGGTTCCCTGTCCAGCTTTGCCGAAGTGATACAACTGAACGTCATTGGTACCTTCAATGTATTGCGCCTGGCGGCGGCGCAGATGGCACAGACCCCGCCTCACAACGAGAGCGGCGAACGCGGCGCGTGCGTGCTGACTGCGTCTGTCGCGGCTTTCGAGGGCCAGATCGGGCAGATACCCTATAGCGCCGGCAAGGCCGCCATCGTGGGCATGACGCTCGTGGCGGCGCGCGATCTTGCGCAACGCGGCATTCGCGTCAATACGATTGCGCCAGGGCTCTTCGATACGCCGCTGCTCGCTCGGGTGCCGGAGAAGGTGAAAGCGGGGCTGGCCGCATCCGTGCCGTTTCCCGCGAGGCTGGGGCAGCCCGGTGAGTTTGCGAAGCTGGCGATACAGTTGCTGGAGAACGAGATGCTGAACGGCGAGACTATCCGGCTGGATGGGGCCATCCGCATGCAGCCCCGCTAAGTGAGGGAGAGAGATATGGAAACAGGTTTCCCGATGCCGCTGCGCCTCGACGGTCGGCATGTGTTCGTTGCGGGTGGCGGTTCGGTCGGACCCGGTTGGAGCATCGGACGCGCTGCGTCGGTACTATACGCGCGGCTTGGCGCCAGCGTATCGGTCGCTGACCGCGACGAAGCCTCCGCCCGCGAGACATTGCGGCTGATCGAGGAGGAGGGCGGTCGCGCGGTTGCCCTTTTTGGTGACGTGACGCTCGAGCAGGATGTCGGGCGGCTCTTTGACGAGGCGCGCGATGCATTCGGGCCGGTGGACGTGCTGCACTACAACGTCGGCATCGGCAAGGTAGGTGGCGCCATGGAAACGAGCGCGGCCGACATGGCGCGCATAAACGGTACCAATGTCGGCGGCCTGCTGCTGTGCGTACAAGCGGTGCTTCCAGGCATGAAGGAGCGGCATCGCGGCGCAATCGTCGCCATCTCGTCCATCGCGGGTCATCGCTATCTCGGCTATTCCCACCTTGCGTATGGCGTGACGAAGGCCGCCACGGAGCAGTACATCCGCCTGGTAGCCCACGAATACGCGGCCGACGGCATCCGCGCCAACACAGTGGTGCCCGGATTGATCGACACCCCGCGGATTGCCAGCACAGTGGCAAAGATGTACGACGCGGAGGATTTCGATCGAGCCAGGCAGGAGCGTGCGCGTCAGGTGCCAGTGGGCCGCATGGGCACCCCATGGGACGTGTCTCACGCATGCGCTTTCCTCGTATCGGACGCCGCCGCCTACATCACCGGCACCGAGTTGATGGTCGACGGTGGTATCACCGGAAAATTCATCTGAGATATGGCAACACGGCACCAAGAGGGCACTGTGCTGGTGACTGGCGGCTCGAACGGCATCGGGCGGGCCACCGTCGAGCGGCTCCTTGTCGATGGCTATGATGTCATCAACATGGACATAGCGCGTCCCACCCAAGCGCTGCCACGCGAGACCTATGTGGAGGCGGATCTCGCAAATGAGGCTGCACTCCACGAGGCGCTGGTCAAGGCTACGTCTGGCCGGAGCATCACGCGCCTGGTGAACAACGCGGGTATTGTTCGGCCTGCCGCCATCGATCTGGTCACGACGTCGGATCTTCAGGCGGCGGTCGCGGTGAATCTAGCCGCCGTGATCGCCTGCGTGCAAGCGGTGCTGCCGGCCATGCGCGAGGCGAAGTTCGGCCGAATCGTCAATATCTCGAGCCGCGCCGCGCTGGGAAAGAGCGAACGCATTGCCTATTCGGCCACCAAGGCCGGCTTGCACGGACTGACGCGGACGCTGGCGCTGGAACTGGCCGCCGAAGGCATCACGGCAAACGCGATTGGACCGGGACCGATCGCCACCGAGTTGTTCCAGTGTGTCAATCCACCGGGTGCGCCCGCGACGACGCGCATCATCGACGCGATTCCCGTGCGCCGCATGGGTGACCCGGCAGAGGTGGCGCATATGGTGAGCGGACTGCTCGACGCGCGCGCCGGCTTCACGACCGGGCAGGTGATTTATGTATGCGGTGGAATGACAGTAGGACTGACAACATGACGACAACGGGAAAACTCGACAGCAAGGTGGCATTGATCACAGGTTCCGGTCGCGGCGTGTGGCAAGCGCTGGCGCTCAAGCTGGCCGGCAAAGGGGCGAGGCTGGTTATCAACGACCTGGACGCCGAACCTGCCCACGAGACCGTGGCGATGATAGAAGCGCGTGGCAGTCAGGCCGTCGCCTGCGTGGGTAGTGTCACGGCGCCTGACTTTGCTGAGCGGTTCATCGAGACGGCGATGGCCCGGTATGGTGGTATCGACATCATCGTCAACAATGCCGGCTATACGTGGGACAGCGTGATCCAGAAAATGACGGACGAGCAGTGGCAGGCCATGATCGATTGCCATCTGACCGCGCCGTTCCGCATTTTGCGCGCCGCCTACCCGGTGTTCAGCGCGCAAGCCAAGGCAGATCTGGCAGCCGGCCGGGAAAGTGTTGCGCAAGGTGGTAAACATCTCCTCCAATTCGGGGCTCAACGGTAACGTTGGCCAGGTCAACTACAGCGCGGCCAAAGCAGGGATGGTCGGTCTGACGAAAACCTTGGCCAAGGAATGGGGACGCCTGAAGGTCAACGTCAATTGCGTGGCCTTCGGGCTGGTTACTACGCGGCTGACCGAAGCGAACGCCAAGGCTGGCGCGACCGTGGATATCGAAGGGCGGAAGGTCCGGGTCGGCGTCAATCCCGAGTTGCTGAAGACGTTTACACAGCGCTGTCCGCTGGGTCGCCCTGGCACGGTCGAGGAAGCTGCCGGCGCCATGTATCTGTACTGTGCACCGGAGTCGGACTACATCACAGGGCAGGTGATTTCCGTGTCGGGCGGGGCATGACAACGCGAATTGAGGGCAGTGATTGACCAATTCAGTCGGCAGGTATGAGAATCGCCTCGTGGTCGGCTCGGCTGTCCGCAGCGCCTGACGCGCGAGCGGGGAGTTGTCACTTCTCGGCAAAATCGACTCCAAGCTCCCCCTATGCGGGAATGACCGAAACCAATCGGCTTCGGTCATCTGCCGCTTGCCCGTTGACTGATCCAAACTGGCTGCCGGATACTGCCGCTGCGCTCCCTCCAGACTCCCAAGCAGAGGTGAGCGCTGCGCGCGTGGCCAGGATTCACGTGACGCCGGCCTTGCCAGGGCGCGCAATAAGGTTCGATAACGTTCTGCTTATCGGCAACCCTGGGGGTGATTTTTATTCCACTTTTCGCGTTGCCATTTGATAACTATTATCAAGGACGGTACACTTCATTTCGTGACCGCCCGGACGCCATTGGGCCGGCCCCGTCTGAAGAGGAGCAAATATGATCAGTGCCGACCTTGGACAACAACTCGAGCGCTACGTGACCGAACTTGTCGCCTCGGGCCGCTATGGCTCTAAGAGCGAAGTACTGCGCGAAGGCGTGCGTCTGATTCAGGACCGCGAAGCGCAACTGATGGCGCTGGACGCGGCGCTCGCGCAAAGCCTGGCCGAGGCAGACGCGGGCCGCGGCACCGAAGCAGCCACCGTGTTCGACCGCCTTGAGGCCAAATATCGCGCCGCGGCAGGCAGAACGCCCGGGCACGGTGCATGATCGTCGTTCGCCTGACGCCGCTGGCCGAGGCCGAACTCGAAGCCATCGCCGACTACATTGCCCGCGACAACCCGCGCCGCGCGCTCTCCTTCGTGCAGGAGTTGCGCGACCGGTGCCTGTCGCTCGCAGACATGCCGTTTGCCTTCCCGCTGGTACCCCGCTATGAGGACCGAGGCATCCGGCACCGCGTACACGGCAACTACCAGATCTTCTACCGCGTGTTGGGCGATCCGCCTGCGCGAATCGACGTGCTGCACGTGCTGCACAGCGCCCGCAACTATGCCGCGCTGCTGTTCAACTGAGGCCGCCCGGCCTGAGTACGGCGAACATTTCCCTGTCGCCGGTAACTCGAAGAGGAGCATAGTCATGACTTCAGCAAAATGAATATGCCTCACATGTTGTGCTTCGCGGAGGCTTAGCCGAGAGAGGAATTGTCTACGCACTGCGTAGACATTTGAGGTCGCGTCAGCTTCGCTGACCGACGATTTAGGCAATAAGGTGGAGGGCGGTGCGCCATGATTGACTCTGCCTGGATCGCCCGAAGCGCATGCATGGAACGCAGCGAGAATTGACATAACGCCCGATCTAACCCGTTCGTTCGCCGCGGTCGTCCGGTGCCGCTTCTTCGGGCCGCAATGACGTACCAAAGCGTATCTTGGAGGCTCAGATCATCAAAGCCAAGTCAGATAGCTGGCTTGGCTACGCAGGCTGCCTTAACGCTTCAATGGTGTGGTTAGCACGGTCTCATTCGTGTCCACGACGAACACCGCAAGCAGCTTGGCGGGCTCGGTCTTGCTCGCGTTGGCGCTGACGTCGTGCCGGTCGCCAGGCATTTCGGTGAAGTTCTGCCCCTTCGTGAACGTGCGAAGTGGTCCGCCGTTGAGCTGGTTCAGCACGGCGCCTTCCAGCACTGTTGCGTAAATCATTGCCGACTTGGCGTGGGTATGCGCGGCGTTGACGCCGCCCGGCTCATACTCCACCAGTACGCCCTTGACACTCTTGCCCGGCAAGTTAGGGATTTCCTGCTGGTACACGAGCGTGACTTTCACGCCCGTGGAGGTGGTTGCCAATCCTTGCACTGGCACAGTTGCCTGATGGCCGGAATGGTCTTGGGCGAGGGCTGCCTGCAAGGGCAGGGCGGCCAAGATCATCGACGCGATAAGGAGCTTCATGTTGTGTCTCCGGTGGATGTAGGTATATCGCTCACAGTCGATATCATCAGACGGGTTGTTGGCATTGATACCAAGTGGCGTGTGTAGTCGTGCCAAGTCGAGCGTCGCCGAGGGGCACGAGGGACATCTCGCCGACGGTCCCCCCAAAGTACTTCGCTTCGGGGTCGCGAGCTACCCGGCGTGTGTCACCGCTCATAGCCATGTGGCAGCTGACAATGTCGTCGAACGGTTGACGCTCCGGACCGGCGATTTCGACGATGCCATTGACTGGAGCAGCCACGGCGAGCTCCGCGTGGAAAGTGGCAACATCGTCCGCGGCCGCGCGCTGCCGCCCGGTGGTCTTACTGCTGATCAACCCGGTTCCGCCGATGATCACAATCCTCTGGTTTGCTTGCATGACGTGCTCCACTCTTTGGGGGCTGCGATTGTGCAGGGCCGAGTGAATAGTAGATGAGGAAAAACCGTCATACCTTCCCGAATTTATGGCTTACTCCACATGAGCGCGCGCCAGCCACTGATCGAGACTGGTGCGGCCTATCCGCGCGTCGCCCAGCGGCACGAGCGACAGTTCCTCGACATGGCCGCCGTAATATCGCGCGTCGCGATCTGTCACGACGGTGCGCGCGTCGCCCACCGACTTCAGATAGCGCGAAACGATCTCCGCGAAGGACGCGCGGTCCGGTCCGGCGATGTCGATGGTGCCGTTTAGCGGCGCAGCGAGCGCGACCTGCGCAAGCGCCGCCGCGACGTCATCCGCAGCGATCGGCTGGAACATCCCGTCACCAATGCGCACAGTGCCGCCATCCGTGCCGTAATCCGCGATGCCGCCGATGAATTCCATGAACTGCGTGGCGCGCACGATCGTGTATGGCACACCGGCCGCGTCGATCACCGCTTCCTGTGCAACCTTGGCCGTGAAATACACGTTGTCCGGCATGCGGTCGGTACCGACGATCGACAGCGCGACGTGATGGCGCACGCCCGCGGCCACCTCGGCCTTGCCGAGATTGCGTGCCGAGGTGCGGAAGAAGTCGAGCACCGCCTGTGGCTCCCAAGACGGCGCATTCGTCACATCCACGACGACATCTGCATTCACCAGTGCATGGCTTAGGCCTTCGCCCGTTACCGTGTTGACACCGGTACGCGGCGATGCGGCTACTGCCGTATGGCCCGCCTCATTGAGCAGCGTGACAAGACGTGAGCCGATCAGGCCAGAACCACCGATTACAACGATCTGCATGGCAGATTCTCCATATGAGGGTAGAGGAACGCGCTGCGCACCTGGTGTGGCGGCATCACTTAAAGTGCCTGTCACCGTCGCATCGCATGAGGCCATTGTGGAACAATCATGCCCTATGGATAAGGGCCAAGAATTAACCATTTGACTAGTCCAAGTTCTTTCTGCACCCTTTTGCCCGCGAGACTGTCATGACGGTACGAAACCCCACGTTGGCCATTGAGATCGACCGCCAGAAGCCGTTGCCGATCTATCTGCAGATTTGCGAGCGTTTCAGAACGGCGATCGCGGCGGGACATCTTCGCCCGGGTGATCGGGTGCCGGCGTTGCGCGGCCTCGCCACGCAGTTGAATACGGCGCGAGGCACCGTCGAACTGGCCTATACGATCCTTGTCGACGAGGGCTACCTGCAGATGCGTGGCGCTGCCGGCACGTTTGTATCGCCTTCGCTATCGGAATCCCTGATGCAAGCGGCACCTGCAGGCGGCCGCCAGGATGCCCCTGACGCGCCGACCACTCAGGGTGCGGGCGCAGCGAAGACGCCAGACGCATCACCCAGCGACCAGCCGATGGCACGCCAGTCGGCGATCGCCGTCGCCCTGAGCGGCGAGCCGCGACCCTTGCAGCCAGGGCTGCCGGCGCTTGACGCATTTCCGCGCAAGATATGGAGTCGGCTCGTTTCGCGGCGTGCGCGCAGCGGCGAACGCACTTTGCTTGCCTACCCGGATCCGGTGGGTTATCTGCCGCTGCGCGAACATATCGCCACCTATCTTGGCCTGTCGCGTGGTGTCACATGTCTGCCCGATCAGGTGTTCATTACCAGTGGCTACCGCGCGACGCTCGAACTGGTATTGCGCAGTCTTGCGAGCCCCGGCGACCGCATGTGGTTCGAGGACCCCGGTTATCTGCTTGCGCGCAGCTTCCTGGCCGAGACCGGCGTGCAGCTCGTCCCGGTGCCCATCGATGAAGAAGGCATCGATGTCGAGCGCGGCATCGAACGGGACCCGGAGGCGCGCTTCGCGCTCGTCACGCCATCGCATCAGAGCCCCCTGGGGAACACGCTGTCGCTCGCAAGGCGCATGGCGTTGCTGAGTTGGGCAGAGACAGCGTCTCGCTGGATTATCGAAGACGACTATGACAGCGAGTTCCGCTACCTGGGCCGGCCCTTGCCGGCCTTGAAGAGCCTCGACCGGCATGACCGCGTGCTCTATTGCGGCACGTTCAGCAAGGTGATGTTCCCCGGTCTGCGGCTCGCGTACATGGTGGTGCCGGAGCGCGCGGTCGAGCGTGTTGGACGGGTGGCGTGCAGCATGAATGCCGGCGCGCCAACGCTGTTTCAGGCGGCGTTGGCAGATTTCATTGAACAGGGCCATTTTGCGCGGCATGTGAAGCGGATGCGCACGTTGTATGGACAGCGGCGCCTGTTGATTGCGCAAGCCTTGAAGCAGACGTTTGGCGAACGGCTGACCGTTGAATTGCCGCCCGGCGGAATCCAGTTCTCAGTGCAATTCGCCGAGGCTGCCCATGGTCCGGTCGATGATGTCGCCGTCGCCTCACGTGCCCGCCAGGCGGGACTTGCAGTGCTGCCGCTTTCGATCTGGTATGCGCACGGCCGTATGCGGGACACGCCGCGAGGCCTGGTGATGGGTTTCGCAAACATCAACGATGCGAACGAAGCGGGCCGTCTCGCGCGTACGTTACGGGCATGCCTTGATGGCTGACTTGCGCGCCATGTAGAGGGGTGGCCGGGATTCGCAAATATGTGAGGCTTCGCATATTTGCGAATCCCGGCCGGCCTTCTTTAACATCGGAAACGTAGAGGGCCACACAGAAGCATGGTGGCATGAAAATATACGTCGTGGCGTCATTACTGCAGGCTTTCATGACGAACCGGGTGACAAGGGAGGGAAAATCCTCAAGCGTCGCCCGTTATTTTTTTCGTCGGCTGACCTAGGGTGCGCAAGACCTCTACGGAAGATGTGCTCCCAACCCTAAGGTTGGGCATATTTTCTGGGGTAACGCGAGTGCCAGTGGTAAAACGTTGTGCATCCAACCATTGTCACGGCACAGAGCAGTCCAGACCACAGCCTCACCACGCGTTTGATTGTCTATTTATGCGACCTACTTGCTAGGGCCCGAGAAGGCTAGCAAGAATTCTAGAGGCAGCAAGCGCCCGAAGGTAGTGGCAGCATCGGACCCCGACCCGGGCGATTGCGGTCTACTGTGCGAACGACCGATGCTCGGCCCAAACTGCCCGGCTACGGCGGTTGCGCTGCCCCCATCTCTGGCGAGTCACGGTTTGCCGCAGCGCGCCGGGCCGGAATGGACGTGAGGCGCTGGCATTGCTGGGAGGGCATCGATAGCTTTGATAACGTTGTGCTTGTCGCGCGTCGTCAGTACGTGGAGGCGCGGTGCATGCAGACTTGGACGCCGAACGCCAGGCGCACGGCGCGACCTCAGCTGAGACTAGACGCCGCTGGCCGGCAGCTGGCGGAACTGGGTACCCAATTCTCGGCGGAACTCGAGCGCGCGAGATAACAGGTGGCCATCGTGCAGGAACGCGCCGAGGCCAGTGAACATTACGCGCTGCGCGAACTGGACCAGGAAAGCACCTTGCTTCGTCCCTGCTTGGATTCGTCAACGACGCGTCCCGTGAGGTCGCGTTGTCCGTCGAGGTCCAGCACGAACTGGACGCTGCACTTGGCAGGATCGTTCGCATCTTTGCGAAGCCGAATCGTCGGTTCAGCGAGCGTCGTTCTGTGGCTGCCGGGGAGCCCATGGCACATGCCGGCGGGGCTGCACATTCCGATCCGCTGCAGGAGGCGCGCGAACGTGGTCACCTGGCAGCCGCACGGGAGTGGGAACAGCCGGAGAACCTGTCTCTTAAGGACGCCGCGCTTTATGCGGGACGTTCGGACCGCGCCATCAACTAGGACCGCCAGGCGGGGCGCCTCTATGCCCTCGTGCTGCCGGGGCGCGAGCGAGGGTTTCACTATCCGTCGTGGCAGTTCCACGTCGATTCCGAGCGGCTGGTCGCTGTGCTTGCACCATTCGTGGCCGCGGGAGCGAGCTGTTGGGTTATCCATAATTTTCTGCATCGCCCGCAAGAAGGCCTGGAGGGACGCACACCGGCGGATTGCATCGCCGACGCAGCGGCCCCGATAGACGCCGTTGTGCGGCTCGTCGACGCACGGTACCGCGACGAGCAGGGCGCCGCATGACCTTTAGCGCAGAAGAATTGGGTTGTCCGCTGCCGCCCGCCGGCCGACCTGGCCGACCGTCGGCTTGCCACAAAGATGCTCGATCTCGAGAGGGTAGCGCTCTGGCGGATCCATCGCGCGCACCTGGATCCTATTTACTACAACCGCCGCGCGCCGGGCGTGACCCATTACCGGTTCGATGCGGCAGGTGGCGAGTTCGGCGTCCTCTATGCAGCCCCCAGCTTTGCCGCGTGCATGGCCGAAGCGGTCATTCGGGAGCGCTTCCAGGGACAACGTCTGCCGCTAATGCTCGATGAGCATGAACTGAGCAGCCGATGCGTTTGCAGGCTCGCCTTGGCCGATCGCCGGCCTCTCGTGCTCGCTGATCTTACCGGTGCGCTGACTGCCCTTGGCATGGACGCTCGAGTGTTTTCGGTCACCGACTACCTTGGCCCGAACCTGTGGAGTTCGGCATTGCATGCGGCATTTCCTCGGATCGACGGCTTGTATTTTCAGTCGCGCCTGGCGGGTGAGCCCAGCGTCGCGATCTTCGATGACCGTGCCCAACTGGTGCCAGCAGGTATGCCAACTCCGCTGTTCGACTTTCCCGAATTGGGCCCCTATCTGACAGCCAATCAAATTGGCCTAGCGCCAACCGACGACGATTGGACGTCGAACGCCTAGCGCGGTCAGGCGACGTACAGCGCGACACTGGAGCCGGGCGGCGGTCTGACTGGGTCCTCGCGGTTTTCGTCATGCAACACCGGAGTTTAGACATAATTGCCGGTTATGTCTCCATTGAAGCTGGCGAGGTGATGCACCGCAGGACGTTGAGCGGCCGCGATGAGGATAGATCGGGTGAACCCGGTGCGGAAGGCCGCAGTCGACCCTGGAAGGCACAGTAGTCAACTAATAGCCAGTCGTACGCGTCCGCCCCAAAGCGGTCTTATCAACAGCGATGCTGAGAATGGCCGGTCCTGGCGCTTAAACAGCCAGGCGCCTCAGCGCGAGCCGCAGTCAATCTCGATCGTGCTCGCGTTGAGATAGCGGTTTTTTGCTGCACCAGCGCGGCAAACTCAGCCGCCTTGCCCATTCGGCGCGGGAACAGCATCTTCTCCAGCAGGCCGTCGGCCACCTTCTGCGGCATGGCGGCGGACATGGCCGATTCGAACAGGCCGGGCGCGATCGACATTACACGGATGCCATGCTCGGCCAGGTCGCGCGCGACTGGCAGCGTCATGCCGATCACGCCGGCCTTGCTGGCACTGTAGGCGGCCTGTCCCATCTGGCCGATCCTGGCTGCCATCGACGCGGTGTTGACGATGACGCCGCGCTCGCCGCCTTCGTCAGGGGTGTTGGCACTCATCGCCAGCGCAGCATGGCGAATCACGTTGAACGTGCCGGTGAGGTTCACGCCGAGCACCTGGTTCCACAGGTCCATCGGGAAGAGCTGGCCCTTGGAAAGCGTCTTGCAAGGCCCCAGCACGCCGGCACAATTGACGGCGACATGTACCGCACCGTGTTTCTGCACCGCGGCTTCGACGCCGGCCCTGACGCTGGCTTCGTCTGAGACATCCACCGCGATCGCGGTCATGGCGGGGCCCATCGCTTCGGCGAGGCGGTCGGCGTCACGGTCGAAGCCGACCACCCTGGCGCCGGCTGCGGCCAGCGCCTTGCATGTCGCCAGTCCGAGTCCGGAAGCGGCACCGGTGACGATGGCGACCTTGTTCTGAAGGTTCATCTCTGGAATTCCTTTGCTAAAAGAGGGCAGGGCGGAGCCGGCGAAGCGGCCCCGCCCGACGGATCAGGCGGCGTCCGTGTTGATATCGATGACCGCGTCGGCGGCATAAGCGCCTTCCCCCTGCTGCATCGCAAAGACCGGGTTCAGGTCGATCGATTGCAGCCGCGGCCCCGCCGCCACGGCGAATGCCGACAGGCGCGACAGCGTGCGCGCCAGCGCCGGGATGTCGGCCACCGGCCGGCCCCGCGCGCCCAACAGCAGCGGCGCACCCTTGATCGAGCGGATCATTTTCTCGGCCACGTCCTCACCGAAGGGGCAGCGGTGGAACACCACGTCCTTGAGCACCTCGACGAAGACGCCACCCAGGCCGAACATGGCGATCGGACCAAACACCGGGTCGCGATTGATGCCCATGATGCATTCGACGCCCCCGCTTAGCTGCTTGGCCACCAGCACGCCTTCGATGCGCGCATCGGGCGCGGCCCTGGCGGCGCGCTCCAACAGCGTGCTGAAGCCGCTGCGTACGGCAGCCTCGTCGCGCACGTCGAGCAGTACGCCGCCGATTTCGGACTTATGCAGGATGTCCGGCGACAGGATCTTCATCACCACCGGATAGCCGATCTCGCGCGCCGCCAGCACGGCAGTCTCAACGGCGCTGCACGCGCGCTCCGGTGCGCTGGCGATGCCGGCTTCGGCCAGCAGCTGCTTGGCCTGCGCCTCGCTCGGCGTCTGCGCCGGCAGCGTCACCGTGCCGATCTTTGGCGCCGGTGCAAGCGGCTGCATGGCGAAGGCGTGGCCGAAGCGGCCCATCGCTGCAATCGCGGCCACCGCGCGGGTCGGGTCCTCGAATACGGTGAAACCTTCGGCCTCGTAGCTGCGCATCACCTCGCGTGGGCCGCGCAGCACCAGTACATAGAGCCGGTCCGGATAAGCGGCGCGTACCTCAGAGAGCTGCTGGCGCAGCACCGGGGCCACCTCGGCCGTGGTGCCGGCATAGCTGAAGAAGCCCAGCACGGAGCGATAGCTGCCTTCGGTAAGCATCATCTCCATGAAAGGCTTCACCAGCGTCGGGTCGTTGATGAACTGGGCCGTGGTGTCCACCGGGTTGCGCGGGGCGCAGATCGGTAGCATCTTCAGCATCCTGGCCTGGGCGGAGGCGGGCATTTCGGGCACCGGTACGCCGTATTCCTCGGCCGCGTCAGACACGATCACGCCGGCGCCACCGCTGACGGTGATCACGCCCAGCGTGTTGTCCGCCGGGAACACGCCGCGCGTGGCCAGCCGCACAATGTCAAGCATCGCTTCGGTGGTGTAAGCGCGTACCACGCCGAGCTCTTCCAGCACGGCATCGACCACGGCATCATTGCCCGCGATCGAAGCGGTGTGCGATTGCGCAGCGGCGCCGCCCACTTCGCTGCGGCCCACCTTCATCATCACCACCGGCTTGCGCGCCGCACGCGCGGCCTTGAGCGCGTCGACCAGGCCATCGCCGTCGTTGATACCCTCCGAGTAAAGTGCGATCACGTCGGTGTTGGGATCGGCCACCATCAGCCTGACGATCTCGCCCAGGGTGAGGTCGGCTTCATTGCCGGTCATGACGATGTTCGACAGGCCGACGTCGGTATCGACCATGGCCGACACCAGGTGGCTGCCGTAGGCGCCGGACTGGCTGACAATGCCGACGCGACCGGCGCGCACGTCGTCGAGGCCCGCCAGCGAGGAGAAGCTGCCGACAAAGCCAATATGCAGGTTCACCAGGCCCAGCGAATTCGGACCCAGCAGGCGCATGCCCGTGCGACGCGCGGCGGCCACCAGCTCAGCCTGCATGGCCACGCCGGCCCCGCCGACTTCGGCGAAGCCTGCGCTGAACAGGATCGCCACGGGCACGCCGCGTTCACCCAGTGCGGTCACAACTTCCAGCACCTGGCTGGAGGGCACAGCGACAATGGCGACGTCGGGCACTTCCGGCAACGCTGCGACCGAGGACCAGGCCTGCAGGCCCTGTACTTCACGCCTATTGGGGTTGACCGGCAGGATGCGTCCGGCATAGCCAAGTTTGCACATGGATGCGATGGGCCGTCCGCCGATGCGGGATGGATCGTCCGAAGCGCCGATGATGGCGACCGAATGCGGGTTCAACAGTCTTTCCAGGGATGCAGTCATGTTCATGGATCAGTCTGGCAAGGTTTGGGGGCAGGACGCGGGCGGCCGCGGCCTCAGGCAAGGGTGAAGGTCGGCAGCGGCGCACCGCCGTCCGACGGCGCAAAGCGCAGCAGAACCTGCTGGCCGATCCGCACCGTGTCGAGGTCGCAATCGACGATCTGCGTCATCATGGTGACGCCTTCGTCCAGCTTCACATAGGCCATGCAGAACGGCATCGGGCCGGCGCGGCGCGTGACACTGTACGAGTAGATCGTGCCGCGGCCGCTGGCCTGCTTCCAGTGGGTCGTGCCCAGGCAGAACGGGCACAGCGTGCGCGGGTACCAGTGCGGTTTGCCGCAGCTGTCGCAGTGGCGCACCAGCAGGCGGCCTTCGCGCGCGGCGGCCCAGAATTCGGTGTTGTCGGGGTGTTCGGCGGGCGCCTTGAAGGGGGTAGGGGTATAGGGTGTCGTCATGGCTGTGCTCGATGCCTGCGCTCAGGCGTTATTCACGTTCCAGGATGAGAGTGGCGCTGCCGTGGCGCGAGCCCAGCAGGCCGCCGGTGCCCTGTGCCAGCGCCAGTCCGCAGTTCTTGACCTGCACGGCCGGGTGGGCTTCGCCGCGCAGCTGGCGCACGGCCTCGATCACCTTGGTGATGCCGCCGCGGTTGGCCGGGTGGTTGTTGCACAGGCCGCCGCCATCGGTGTTGAAGGGTAGCTTGCCCACGCCCGAGATCAGGTTGCCGTCGGCGACGAACCTGCCGCCTTCGCCCTTCTTGCAGAAGCCCAGGTCTTCGAGCTGCATCAGCACGGTGATGGTGAAGCTGTCATAGATCGAGGCGTACTGGATGTCGGCGGGCGTGACGCCGGCTTCGGCGAATGCCGCTGCGCCCGACACCCTGGCCGCCGACCAGGTCAGGTCCACCTGGCCGCCCAGCTGTCCCTTCACATGCTCGCCGGCACCGAGGATGCGGACCTTGGGGCGGTTCAGCTTCGCCGCAATTTCCGGCCGCGCCACGATCAGCGCGCCGCCGCCGTCCGAGACCACGCAGCAATCCAGCTTGTGCAGCGGGTCCGAGATCATTGGCGAGTTCACCACGTCCTCCACGGTCACCACGTCGCGCAGCATGGCATTGGGGTTGTGCTGGGCATGGTGCGAGGCAGCCACCTTGATCCAGGCCAGCTGTTCGCTGGTGGTGCCGTATTCGTACATGTGCCGCATGGCCACCATGGCGTATGAATTGACGGTGAGCGGGCTGTAAGGCGCCTCGAAGGGCTGGTCAGGCAGGTTGTCGCCCCAGTTGCGCGGCTTGGTGCCACTGGAGCCTTCGGAGCGCGGGCGGCCCGCCAGCGTGATCAGCGCCACGTTGCACTTGCCCATGGCGATGGCCTGCGCGGCGTGCGACACATGCGCCAGGTAGGAGGAGCCCCCGGTCTCGGTGGAATCGACGTGGCGCACGTTCAGGCCGAGGTAGTCGACCATGTTCAGCACGCCCAGGCCGGGCGCGTCGCCCGCGCAGAAGTAGCCGTCGACATCGGCCAGCGTCAGGCCGGCGTCTTCCAGCGCGCCCTTGGCGCTTTCTGCGTGCAGTTGGGCCACCGTCTTGTCCGGTGCCTTGCGGGTCGGGTGCTCATAGGCGCCGACGATATAGGCCTTGCCTTTGATGCTCATGCTTGCTTCCTGTAGGTCAGTAAGGAGGGGCGGCAGGCAGTGCCTGCCTGGTATGCAACGGGGAGAGGCAGTTGTGCCGCCTATTCCGGTTCGATGCCGGCCAGCGTGATCAGCCGTTTCCACATCTGCTGGTCGGCGATGATGGTCTTGCGCAGTTCCGCGCCGCCCGCGGGATAAGGCATGCTGCCGCGTGCGCCGTAGTGCGCCATGGCTTCGGGCGAGTTCACGAATTCCAGCGTGTATTGCGCAAGCTTGTCGACGATGGCCGGCGGCGTGCCGGCCGGCGCGAACAGGCCGGTCCAGCTGTTGATCGCTGCCGCCGGCATGCCGGCCTCGGCCATGGTGGGAACATCCTTGAGCTGCGGCATGCGTGCATTGGCGGTGACCGCCAGCGCGCGCAGCTTGCCTGACTGCACGTGAGGCACCACCGCGGAGACCTCGACGACGCCGTAGTCGACCACGCCGCTCATCAGATCGGGCAGCAACGTGCTCATGGCCTTGTAGGGAACGCTCATCGCCTGGATCTTCGCGGCGTCGTTGAAGGCGGTGATAATGGTCCGGTAGCCGGTGCTCGACGTGCCGAAGTTGAGCGTGCCCGGCTTTGCCCGCGCTGCGGCAACCAGGTCAGCCACAGTGCGGTACGGCGACGTGGCCGGCACGACCAGCGCGACCGGAATCACCGACATGCGCGCGACCGGCACGAAATCCTTCAGCGGGTCATAGGGCAGCTTCCTGAACAGAAAGGGATTGGCCGCCATGGCGCCAGAGGCGGACAGCAACAGCGTGTAGCCGTCGGGAGCGGCCTTGGCAACATAGTCGCAGGCCAGGATCATGTTGGCCCCGGGCTTGTTCTCGACCACGAAGCTCTGCCCCAGCTTCTGCCCGAGATGCTTGGCCAGCAGGCGGGTGTAGTCGTCGGCGCCGGTGCCGGCGCTGGTAATCGAAACAATGCGCACCGGCCGCTCCGGATACGTCTGCGCGGCCGCGGGCGCTGCCAGCGCCGGCAGGCAAAGCAGGGCCAGCAATGCACGCAAAGGCCCGCGGGCCCGTTCTGCAAAAATGCTCATGTCTCCTCCATGATTCTCATAGTTGCCGGCTGCGCAAGGCGTGCCGGAGTTCAGTTGTCCTGCGTGGCGGGAACGCGCCGGTGCACTGGCCACAGCAGCTTCGCCGCCTCGCCGTCCTCGTGGTAGGTGTGGCAGCTGCCGATCAGCACCGGCTTCGGCATGGGGCCGGTGCCATCGCCGGGCCAGCGGCCATTGCGCTCGCGGCGGCCGATGGCCATGGTGGTCTGCGTGGCGGTGGTGGCCAGTGGGCCGAGCAGTTCCGTCAGGTGGGTGCAGCCGCGCACGCCGCCCACGATCGCCTTGGCCTGCTGGCGGAAGCCGCCGCGGATCTGCAGCCCTTTCAGGCCGGCGTAGGCCGACTCGATCGCGTTGCAGTACTCGGTGGGGCCGGCTTCGATCACCGCCTTCACGTCGCGGATCACCAGCGCGCGATCCATCGTCACGACGATGCGCATGTGGTGGATGGCGCCGCCCGGCGGGACCTGCCTGAACAGCAGGTCGGTACCGGTAGGGCTGATGTCGCGCATTTCGGCCTCGATGTCGAGCAGGCCATCGCTGCGTTCGTAGCCACGGCAGGTCACCTCGCGGGTGTGGATGGCGGTGCGTTCAGTGGTGGTCGAGGTCATGGCTGGCTTCCATGCCGGTGCGCGCAGCGCTGCCGGCGGCGAGTCGTTCGGTAGCGTCAATGTCAGTAGCGTCAATGTCGGCTGCGTCAATTCCGGGGCAACGCCGCAGCCTGCCGGCGCGGCCGCCTGGCGGTCTGCATGCGCCGGTGCGCGGCCCAGAACAGCACGCGCAGCGGGAAGCCCAGGCCGCCGCTCATGGCCTGCCGGTAGTGCTCCGCCTGCAGATCCACCGGCACGCCCAGTTCCGCCGCGGATGCGTAGCAAACGATGCGCATGCGGGCATCGCCGCTGCGCATGCGGTCGCTAAGCATGGCGTACAGCACCTCGGCATACGCGGGCTCGTCGGCGCCGCGCGCCGATTGCCGCGCCTTGCGCTGCAGTTGACGGCTGAAGTGGCGGACTTCCTGCAATAGGTCCATGAGCCGCTCCATTGGCGCGAGGGCATGCGATGGCTGACGCGCCGCCGGTGACGGGCGGTTGGCCTTGGATGGCGCGGAAGGTGTCAGGGATGGGTGGCACTGCATCGGCTTGTCTCATCAGTGGCAGCCGGCATTCGCTTGCGGGCTGCGGATTCTGCGGAACAGTGTCACGCAGCGGCCCGGCATTCGCCCCACTCGACCAAGGGGGGCATGCGGCTGATATGCGGCACCTCGCGGGATAAGCGCTGCTATCAGCGTTACAGGGGGCGGCTCGCCGTCGGCACCACACACTATGTGCGCCACATTCCGCTTTCTACGAAATATGGTAGAACAATACGAAATCACGTAGTATTTATGTAATACGAAATTCCGTTGGTATATACGGAACGTCGTAGACAAGAAGATGGGCGCGCCGCACATTGGAGACGACCGGCCGGGGCATCCTGGTACGAAAAGGACACGATGGCAATGCAAATACAGATCGCGAAGCAGTGCCTGCGCCTGTGCGCAAAGACGCTGGCCGCAGCCGGTGCGGCGGCACTGGCACATGGCACCCTGGTGTGGGCGGCGCCGGCCGCGCGGGGTCCTATCCGGAAGAGCCGGTCACGCTCGTGGTGCCGAGGCCACCCGGAGGCATCACCGACCAGCTCGGCCGGCTGGTGGCGGCACGCATGGCACGCGACGGCGGCATCCGGGTTATCGTCGACAATCGCCCCGACGCAGGCGGCAACCCGGCCACCGAGCTGGCGGCACGGGCCGAGCCCGATGGGTACACGGTGCTGATGGGCACGCAAGGGACCATGGCGAGCAACCAGTACCTGTACAAGGCGCTGCGCTTCGATCCGGCAAGGGATTTCGTCGCCGCGCAAGGGCTGGTCTCCATCCCTAATGTGCTGGTCGTGAACAGCCGCCTGCCGTACCAGTCGGTCAAGGACCTGGTCACGTTCGCAAGGGCGAATCCGGGCAAGCTAACCGTATCTTCCGCCGGCGACGGCACCGGTACACACCTGGCCGCGGAACTGTTCCAGGCGCAGGCCGGCGTCAAGTTCGTGCATATCCCGTACAAGGGCAGCGCGCCGTCCATCAATGACCTGCTGGCAGGGCAGGTCGACATGACTTTCGACTATCCGGTTTCCACGCTGGCACAGATCCAGGCCGGCAAGCTGCGCGCGCTGGCGGTGACGGGATCCGCGCGCCTGCCGGCGCTGCCGCAGGTGCCGACCATTGCCGAGGCCGGCTACCCGGCGGCGGAGTCCACTTCGTGGATCGGCCTGTTCTTCCCGGCGAGCACGCCTGCCGCCATCGTGGCCCGGTGGCAGGCCGACATCGGCCGCATGTTGCAGGATCCCGCGGCGGTCGATGCCATCCACAAGATGGGCGGCGTGCCGTTGCCGTTGTCCGGCCAGCCGTTCGCCAACTTTGTCCAGGCCGAGCGCAGCAAGTGGAAGGCCACCATCCAGCGCTCGGGCGCCACCATCGACTGACAGGATCGACCCTGGTGGCGGCAGGTCCCAGGGCACAAGAGAGAGGAGACTGAAGACAATGTTGCACCATCGTTCCCACGGCATGGAGGCCAACGCGTTGACGAACGGCATGCCGGACATGCAGCCCCGGTACCGCGACGCGGCGCTGCGCACGGCCCAGGCCATCCATGAGGTGCGCCCGGATGGCACGCTGCTGCTGCGCGCCGGCACCGCGCCGGTGCCATCACCGCACCTGGGCTTCAGCGGCTTCGTCAAGGGCTGGGCGCAGCAGCGCGCCGCGCAGACGGCGCTGGCCCAGCGTGACAGCGCCGGTGCCTGGCGCACGCTTTCCTGGGGCGACTTCCACCGGCAGATGCTGGCCGTCGCGGCCGGATTGCTCGAGATGGGCCTGTCGCGCCAACAGCCGCTGATGATCCTTTCGGGCAATTCGATCGAACATGCCGTGGTGGTTGCAGCCGCCGAGTACGTCGGCATTCCCTGCGCCGCGGTTTCCGCCGCCTATTCGCTGCAGAGCCAGGACTTCGTTCGGCTGAAGGATATCCACACGCTGTTGGCGCCGGCCGCGGTGTTCGTGCAATCGGCGCCCGGGTTTGCCCGCGCACTGGAGGCACTGGCGGTTCCGGCGCAGGCGGTCATCGCCGTGGACGGTGCCACCGGCGCCCAGGTGGCGTGGGACGCGCTGCGCGACACCGCGCCGACACCGCAACGTCTGGAGCAGGTCGAGGCAGCGCACGGCGCCGTGCGCGCCAAACATACCGCGCGGATTTTCTTTACCTCAGGGTCGACCGGCGTGCCCAAAGGTGTGGAGATTTCCTACGCCAGCATCCACGCCCTGATCGGCCAGTTTCTCTTTGCCCACGCTGCGCTGGTTTACCAAGGCGCGGTGGTGCTGGACTGGCTGCCCTGGAGCCATGTCTTCGGCGGCGTCGGCAACCTTGGCCGGGCCTTCGTGCTGGGCGCCTCTTACTACATCGACGACGGCCGTCCGGTGGCGGGCCAGTTTGCGCGCACGCTGCGGAACCTGCGCGAGGTGTCGCCCACCATGTTCGCCACCGTGCCGGCGGCCTGGGCCATGCTGGTGACAGAACTGGAGCGCGATGATGCGCTGGCCCGCGCCTTTTTTGCCAGGCTGATGTTCGTCAGCTTTGGCGGCGCCAGCCTCCCGGCCGATGTCTATGCCCGCTTCCAGCGCCTGGCCGAGCGCATCGTCGGCGAGCGCATCCTGTTCACCAGCGGCTTCGGAGCCACCGAAACCACTGCCATGGGCCTGAACTTCAGCCGGCCTACCGAAGAGACCGGCAATCTCGGCATGCCGGTGCCCGGCGTCGAGGTTAAGCTGGTGCCGCTGGACGGCGGCGACGGCCGCTATGAGATCCGCATGCGTGGTCCCAACCTGTTCACGGGCTACCTCGGCCGTGCCGACCTGACGGCCGCCGCATTTGACGACGAGGGCTTCTACTGCATGGGCGACGCCGTGCGACTGGCCGTCGCGGACGCACCCACCGAAGGGCTGCGTTATGCCGGGCGCTGCGTGGAGGACTTCAAGCTGGTCAACGGCACCAGGGTGCGCACGGGCGCTGTGCGCGTGGCGCTGCTGGAGCAGTGCGCGCCGCTGCTGGCCGACGCGGTGATCTGCGGCCACGACCGGAACTTCGTGGCGGCGCTGGCGTGGCCCAACGTGGTGGCCTGCCAGGCGCTGGCGCCTGAGCTTGCCGGACTGAGCGCCGACGCGCTGGTGTCGCATCCGCTGGTGGTGCAGGCCGTGCAGCAGAAGCTGCGCAGCGGCGCCGGCAGCAGCGTCAGCCAACAGGTGCGCCGCGTGCTGCTGATGGCCGAACCTCCATCGATCGATGCCAATGAAGTGGCCGACAAGGGCTACGTCAACCAGGCCACCACGCGCGAACGCCGCAAGGCGCTGATTGAAACGCTGTACCACGAGCCAGTGCCCGCCGCCGTTGCCACACTGGGCTGAAACGTTGTACCGGCGGCGCAGGGATCCGCGCCGTCATTGCATCCCCGTGGCCACAAGCCACCGCCAATCCGCAGAGGCTGTCTATGCGAGTTGCACCCCGAATCAACCTGACCGAGCAGCAACGCACCGAGCTCGAGGCAATGACCCGAGCCACCAACGCGCCGGCTCGGCTGGCGCAGCGCGCGCGCATCATTTTGCTCGCCGCCAATGGCGAGCAGAACAAGACCATCGCGCCGCAACTGGGAATCAGCCGGGCACAGGTGGCACGCTGGCGCGAGCGCTATGCGATGTCCGGGCTGGACGGCATCCTGCAGGACTTGCCGCGAGGCGCGCCGCCAGTGAAGGTGGATGTGGAACGCCTGGCCATGCTGACCAGCTGCGAAAAGACCGGAGTCCCGCGTCGCTGGAGCACGCGCAGCCTTGCTGCCGAACTCGGCGTGAGCGCGACCTGCGTCTCGCGGCACTGGCGCGCGGCCGGGGTGAAACCCGGCGCCAGCCGACACGTCGGTGCCATGCCGGTGCAGCAGATGGCCGGCGCAGCAGCGGCACCCATTGCCCCGGAAGCCACCTCCCCGGAAATCGTCGCGCTCTACGCGGCGCCGCCAGTGCATGCTCTGGTGCTGTCGATCGCGGACCCCACCGACAGCGATGCCGCTGCGTTGCCCCCGCAACATGGCGTCTACCACATGCGCACGCTGCCGGCCCATCAGCGCAGCCTCGCTGTTTCGCTGATGACGGCACTGACGATGTTCGAAGGCGGCCTGCCCGGCGCCCCGGGCAGCGACGTTCACCATGAGGCATTGGCGTCATTCCTGGACAAGGCGCAAGCCGCGGCTGCGCCGGGATGCAGGCTGCTGGTGCTGGCGGTCAGCAATGCCGGTCCCTACGATGCGCCGTTGCAGCACTGGCTGCAGGGGCACCCTCGCATCAGCGTGCAGCTCGCGCCCAACTCTGCCAGCTGGTTGCGCATGGTGCAGCGCTTCCTGCGCGATGCGCAGGCCGGGCGACCGGGCGGCTTTCCCGCCGGCATCCCGGAACTGCTGGCAGCTGTCGAGGCCGCCGTGCGGGCCGGCTCCGGCGCACCGTACCAGTGGATCCGCACCACGGCAGGCGCACGGTACGAGCCTGCCGCGGCCGATCCGGCAGGCTTTGAGCCAACTGCGCCGCCGTCCCCCGCCGGCTGGACTGCGCCCGCCGCCCAATCGCGTGAGCGGCCGCCGATTGCCAGCGCCAAGGTGCTGCCGCCGCGGGGTGCACGCCAGCTCATGCCGCGCGAAATGCTGCTGAACCGCCTGCTGGAAGCGCGCCGCCAGCGCTGCGTGGTGATCCAGGGCCAGGCCGGCAGCGGCAAGACCAGCACGCTGATGGCATGGCGCAAGGCGATCCTGCCGCTCGGGTATGACGTCTGCTGGCTGTCGCTGGCGGCGGAAGACGACGAGCCGGCCCGCTTCTTCGACTACCTGCTGGCCAGCATTGGCGAAGTGGATCCAACCGCCGCGAGCGAGGCCGCGCGGGTGGTCGGCGCCGACTGCGGCGAGGCGGCCATCGAACTCTGGGTGATCATCCTGGTGCGGGCGCTGGCCCAGCGCCAGCGCAAACTGGTGCTGATGATCGATGACCTGCACCATATCGCCGACACGCGTATCCTGCAGGCCCTGCAATGGCTGCTCGACTACGCACCTGCGCCCCTGCACCTCGCCTTCAGCTCGCGCAGCGCCATTGAATTGTCGATGGAGCGGCTGCGCCTGCAGGGCACGCTGGCGGAATTCGACATGCGTGACCTGCGCTTCTCGCCGGACGAGTCGGAACGCTTCCTGCGTGAGCAGCTCGGTGCCATCGGCAGCAACGATGCGGCCGCGCTGCACGCACTCACCGACGGCTGGGTGGCGGGGCTGCAACTCTTTGCCATCGACCTGCGCACCAGGCAGGGAGGCAGGCCTGCGCTGACGCGCATGCAAGATGCCGGCGCCTTTGCCGGCTATTTCGAGCGCGAAGTGCTGGCGCGGCTGACACCGGCCGATCTGGACATGCTGGTCAGCGTGGCCATCTGCCAGCGCTTCTGCGCGCCGCTTTGCGCGGACATCGTCGGTCGGCCGGCGGCCACTGCGCCGATCCAGTCGCGGCTGGGCCAGATGGTGGCGTGCCATCTCTTCATCACGTCGGAAGGCGGCGCGGACCATGAGACCTGGTATCGCATCCATCCGCTGCTGCGTGAAGCCCTGCTCGAGCGCCTGTCCGAGCGTGGCGAGGCCGGGCAGCGCGCGCTGCACAAGGCGGCGTGGCGCTGGTTCGACCGCCATAGCCACATTGACGAGGCCGTGTTCCATGCCGTCAAGGCCGGCCATGCGGATACCGCGGCGAGCATGGTCGAGGGCTGCGCGCAGGCGCTGCTGTCGCGCGGCCAGTTGCGCCAGCTGGCCGGGTTGATGCGCATGCTGCCTGCGGAGCAGGTCGAACAGCGTTTTGGGCTGCATGTCGTCAATGCCTATATGCAGATCTATGCGCGGGATTTCGACCAGCTGCAGCGCAGCCTGGACCAGATGGAATCCCAACATGACAAGCTGAACGCGAGCGAGCGCTATGCGTTGTGCCTGTTGCGGGCAGGCCTGGCCCTGCAACTGGACAACACCGATGCGGCGGCGGCCATGCTGCCGCGACTGCTGGAAGTGCCTGCCGACATCGACGACTTTACGTGGCATGCACGCGGCAATGTGTTGTCGTGGCTGCTCACGGCGCGCGGGGAGTACGACCTGGCCCGCCGCGTGCTGGAAGAGGCCGAATTGCGCACGGGCGCGCACCGCAGCGGGCAGCTCGGCCGCTGCATCCATGCCATCAGCCTGGCGCGCGAGGGCAAGATCAAGCAGGCTGGCAAGATCGTGCGCGAGGTGATGGAAGAAGCCGAGCGCCGCGGCGCGGCCTACCTGGGCCTGGCCTGCATGGCCGCCGGGCTGCTGGCCGATACGCTTTACGAATTGAACGAAGCCGAGGCAGCATGCCAGCTGCTCGAACCGCGCATCGACATGCTCGAGCGCGTGTCGCTGCCGGAAATCGTGCTGCGCGCCTATCTCGCTCTGTCCAACTCGCACTGGCTGGCGGGCCGCCATTCGCAAGCGCTGACCTATCTGGACCGCCTCGAAACCTACGCGGTCCGCTACGGTCTCGACCGGCTCCTGGTTGAAGCCCTGGTGTTGCGCTTGCGCCGCCATTTGCAGCGGGATGAAATGGAGCGCGCCAGTGTTGTGCTGGAATGCGTGCGGGGCGTGGCAGGGCGTTATGCGGGAGCTGGCCCGGAACGCGCCAGTCAGACCGCTCTGACGGCAGCGCGTGCCGGCGTCGACATGGCCCTGCACACCAAAGACTACGCCAACGCCATCGAACGCATCCAGCTGCTGCTCGCAGGCAGCGAGCAGCAGCTGGGGACGGTCAGCTTGCGGTTGCAGCTTGCTATTGCGCGCCTGGGCCTCGGCCAGCAGCAGGCTGCACGCCAGGACTTTGTTCATGCGGTCCGGGAGGGCCATCGGCTTGGACTTACGCGGACGCTGCTTGATGTCTTGGAAAGCGCGCCCGACATGCTCATCCGGCTTGGCCGCGACGCCGTACCGGACCCGGTGCTGGCTTTTTACGTCGAGCGCCTGCAGCAGACGTCGGGCAGTGCCGCAGCCCGGCAAGGGCAGGTGCCTAGCTGCGCGGACGCCGGACTCATGGCCGCATTGAGCGAGCGCGAGCGCGAGATCTTGGAACTGCTGGCGCAAGCGATGTCGAACAAGAAAATTGCCAAAGTGCTAAATCTCTCGACCGAGACTGTCAAATGGCATCTTAAGAACGTCTATGCCAAGCTTGGCGTGGGCGGTCGCGGGGGGGCAGCAGCTCGCCTGCGAGACTTGGGTGGTGGCACGATCCAACCCGCAATTCGCACCGCATAACCCGGGCAAAGCCGTGCCCGCTCAACTGCTGCTCGTCGTCACCGCGAGGTAGCCGGCATGCGTGAGCCTGCCTAGCGCCTGCACGCCCGCGCACCTCAACTCCTACGCTTTTCTTAAGCTACGTATTCGCCTGCCCCCCCAGGTCGGGGTGTGCCCGCGCGCGTGCCACCCGCAATCATGGTCACTCAGGCAGCACCCCATCCCCCTGCCGACAGCCTTATCCAATCGATTTACTCTGGAGTACCAAACATGAGCT
Organism: Cupriavidus sp. DF5525; assembly: GCF_040149425.2. Lineage (NCBI taxonomy): Bacteria > Pseudomonadati > Pseudomonadota > Betaproteobacteria > Burkholderiales > Burkholderiaceae > Cupriavidus > Cupriavidus sp. DF5525. Next base: position 488,763 of record NZ_CP168267.1, read on the forward strand.
TGCTTGAAGGGAAAGTCATCATCGTCACGGGCGCCGGTGCCGGCGTCGGCAAAGGTATCGCGCTGGAAGCCGCACGCCAAGGCGCGCGCGTGATTGTCAACGACCTGGGGGTCAATATCGACGGCTCCGGCGGCAGCGCCGGCCCGGCCCAGCAGGCCGTAGACGAGATCAAGGCGGCCGGTGGCGAGGCAGCGGCCAGTACCGACAGCGTGGCTGACTGGAACTCGGCCCAGAAGATCGTGCAGCAGGCGCTGGACCTGTACGGCCGCGTCGATGGCGTGGTCAACAATGCCGGCAACCTGCGCGACATCATCTTCCACAAGATGAGCGAGGACGACTTCGATGCCGTGATCCGCGTGCACCTGAAGGGCAGCTGGAACGTTTCGCGCGCCGTGGCGCCGCACTTCAAGGCGCAGGAAAGCGGTGCTTTCGTGCACATGACCTCTACCGCCGGCCTGATCGGCAACTTCGGCCAGGCCAACTACTCGGCGGCCAAGCTCGGCATCGTCGGCCTGTCGAAGTCCATCGCGGTCGATATGCAAAAGTTCAATGTCCGCTCGAACTGCATCGCGCCGTTCGCCTTCACGCGCATGGTGGGCAGCATTCCCACCAATACGCCAGAAGCGGCCGAACGCATGAAGATCAACATGCGCCTGGAAGCCGGCAAGATTGCGCCGTTCACGCTCGCGCTGATGACGGACCAGGCCAGGGACGTCACCGGACAGATCTTTGGCGTGCGCAACAACGAGATCTATCTGTTCTCGCAGCCGCGTCCGATCCGCACGGCCCACAACAGCGAAGGCTGGACCGTCGAATCCTGCGTCGAGCGCGCCATCCCGATGTTCCAGGGCTCGTTTTACAAGCTGGACCTGTCGCGCGATGTGTTCGGCTGGGACCCGGTCTAACCGCCAGCCCTGAAGCGACGCGGCGGCAGCAGTCCTGATGGCCTGTCGCCAGCGTCCGAGGAGACATAGCATGGATTTTCAACGTGACCTGGGCCTGGAGGCCTTTCGCGAGGAGGTGCGTGCCTTCCTGCGCGAAAACCTGCCCGCCGATCTGAGCGGCCGCATCCGCATCGGCACGCGCTCGCCCAAGTCGGAACTCAAGCGCTGGCAGCGCATCCTGAACGAGAAGGGCTGGGGCGCGCCTTACTGGGCAACCGACCATGGCGGCACCGGCTGGAGCGTGATGCAGCGCCTGGTGTTCGACGAGGAATGCACGGCGGTCGGTGCGCCTTCGCAGGATACAGGTGCGCAGAAGCTGCTTGGCCCTGTGCTGAACGCATTCGGGACACCGGCGCAGAGGGCAGAGCACCTGCCGCATATCTTCAGCGGCGAGCGCCAGTGGTGCCAGGGCTTCTCGGAGCCAGGCTCCGGCTCGGACCTGGCCTCGCTGCGCACCAGCGCCGTGCGCGACGGCGACCACTACGTGGTCAACGGCCAGAAGATCTGGACCAGCTACGCCCACCGCGCCGACTGGATCTTCCTGCTGGTGCGAACCGACACCGAGGTCAAGAAGCAGGCAGGCATCAGCTTCCTGCTGGTGGACATGAAGACGCCGGGCATCACGGTTCGCCCCATCGTCACCATCGACAGCTGCCACCACCTGAACGAAACCTTCTTCGACAACGTGCGCGTACCGGTGGAGAACCTGGTGGGCGCAGAGGGAGAAGGCTGGAAAATCACCAAGTTCCTGCTCAACAACGAACACGCCACGGCTGCCGACCTGCCGATGCTGCGTCGCTACCTAGCGCAGATCCATGCGCTGGCGACGCACCGGTGCCAGCGCGGCAGCGTGCTGCTGGAGCGGCACGAATTTGCGCTGCAGCTGGCGCGCTTCGAGGCGGAGCTCGCCGCCATCGCCACGCTGGTCCAGCGCGTAGCGGCGATGGAGGAGGACCACAGCCCCGCCGCGCATGCCATGGGCTCGATCCTGAAGATCCGCGGCACCGAGCTGCTGCAGAAGATGAGCAGCTTCTTGTCAGAGGCGCTGGGGGACTACGGCGCCGTGGCGTACCCGACGCCGACGCCACAGGACGCCGATGCCGCCGCGCCGCTGCCCGCGCAGGACGCCGCCCGCGGCATCACCAACGAGATGTTCTTCCGCCGCGCCTCGACGATCTATGGCGGTACCAGCGAGGTGCAGCGCACGATCATCGCCAAGTCAATGTTCCAACTCTGAAGGCACTGACCGATCATGAATTTCAACCTGACTGACGAACAGCGCCTGCTTCAGGACAGCGTGCGCCGCTTCGTCGACAAAGCTTACGACTTCGAGGCGCGCACGGCCCGGGTCAAGTCCGCCGAGCCCTGCAACGCCAGGCACTGGGCCACCTTTGCCGAGAACGGCTGGCTGGCGGCAGCGCTGCCGGAGGCGGCCGGTGGCCTGGGCGGCTCGATCATCGACACGGTGTTGATCGCGACGGAGTTGGGTCGTGGCCTGGTGGTGGAGCCATATCTCGGCAGCGCGGTGCTGGCTGCGCAGACCCTGGCGGCGGCAGCTGGCCCCGAGCAGCTCGAAGCACTAGTGCCGGCGCTGGCGGACGGTTCACGCCGGTTTGCGCTGGCCTACAGCGAGGCGCAGTCGCGCGGCCTGCCCGAACCCGTGGCGACGCGCGCCGAACCGGCGCCCGGCGGCTACCTCCTGCATGGCACCAAGACGCTGGTGCTCGGCGGCTGCGATGCCGACGCCTTCATCGTGTCCGCCATGCTGCCCGGCAAGTCCGACGAGGCTGCCCTGTGCAGCCTGTTCCTGGTGCCGGCCGACGCCGCTGGCGTGCAGCGCGTTGCGCTGCCGCTGCATGACGGCAGCTGGGCGGCGGAGGTGACCTTCGACCAGGCCTTTGTGCCAGCCGACGCATTGCTTGGCGATGCCGGCAAGGCACAGGCTGCGCTGCGCCACGGGCTCACGCACGGCATCGCCGCTCTCTGCGCCGAACTGGTCGGCGGCATGGAGAAGACCATCGAGATCACGGCAGAATACCTCAAGGTGCGCAAGCAGTTCGGGGTGCCCATCGGCAGCTTCCAGGCGCTGCAGCACCGCATGGCGGACATGGCAGCCGAACTCGAAGTCGCACGCTCGATGCTGTATGCGCTGCTGGCATCGATCGAGAACGACGGCGAGGCCGACCTCGCGCGGACTGTGTCGCAAGCCAAGGCGCTGATCGGCCGCGCCGCCCGCTATGTCAGCGGGCAGGGCATCCAGCTGCATGGAGGCATCGGCATGACCGAGGAGTACACCGTGGGCCACTACTTCAAGCGCGCCGTGGTGGCGGACGTGCTGTTTGGCAACGCAGACCTGCATGAGGCGTGCAACGCGCGCGCCCTGCAGGCATCCCTGAGCGGAAAGGAAATGCAAGCATGAAGATCTACGAGAACATCAGTGACCTGCAGCCGCTGGTCGGCGAAGTCATCGGGACCAGCGAGTGGCTGATGCTGGAGCAGGATCGTATCAACCTGTTTGCCGATGCGACCGGCGATCACCAGTGGATCCACGTGGACCCGGTGCGTGCCAAGGACGGCCCGTTCGGCGCGCCGATCGCGCACGGCTTCCTGACCCTGAGCCTGTTGCCGGCGTTTTCCCATACCGCCTACAAGGTGAAGAACAGCAGCACCGGCGTGAACTACGGCCTGGACAAGGTGCGCTTTCCCGCGCCGGTTCCGGTCGGGAGCCTGCTGCGCGCGCATTTCAGGCTGGTGTCGTTCGACCCGCTGGAGAAGGGCGGCGCGCAACTGAAGCTCGAAATGACCGTGGAGCGGCAAGGCGGCAGCAAGCTGGTCTGCATCGCGGAATCGATCCTCAGGCGGTTCCCATAACCCGCCGGACCTCTCTACAACGCCGGCTGCCCGCACCAGGGCAGCACAGACAAGGAGGAGACACCTATGCACGATGGCATTTCACGCCGGCGCCGCCGGATCCTGGCTGCGGCCGCCACCGGCGTGCTGGCGGCCCTGGCATCCCCGGCCGGAGCGCAGGCACAGAACTATCCGGAACGCGTCATCAAGATCGTATCCGTTGCCAGCCCCGGCACCGGCATCGATGACTACACCCGGCTGTTGGCGAAGTTCCTGGCCCAGAAGCTGGGGCAGAGCGTGGTGGTGGAGAACCGGCCCGGCGCCAACATGATCATCGCCAATGACTATGTGGCCAAGGCCGCGCCGGACGGCTACACGCTGCTACTGACCGCATCCAGCGCGATGTCGGCGAACCCCTACCTCGTTAAGCAACTGCCGTACAACCCCGGCAAGGATTTTGTGCCGGTGGCGCGCATGTCGTCGCTGCCGGTCGCGCTGGTGGTGGCCGCAAGTTCCCCGTACAAGTCCGTGACGGATCTCGTCAATGCGGCGCGCGCCCGCCCCGGCAAGCTCAACGGCGCCAGCAGCAGCACCGGCTACCGGCTGATGGCGGCGGCGTTTACCGAGGCGGCGGGCATCAAGACGACGGATGTGCCCTACAAGGCGACGGCGACGCTGCTGCCGGACCTGATCGGCGGCAACGTCGATTTCACCATGGTCGAGTTCACGGCGGCGATGCCGCTGGTCCAGTCGAACAAGCTGCGCGCGCTGGCCGTGCTCAGTCCCCGGCGCGTATCGCTGATGCCCGATGTGCCGACCTTGTCCGAGGCTGGCATGCAGAACAACACCGTGGTCGAGGCGGTATCGCGCATTAACTGGAGCGGCCTTTTTGCGCCGGCAGGCACGCCCGCGCCGATCGTCGACCGGATTTCCAGGCTCACGCTGGAGTTTGTCAACTCGCCCGAGGCGATGGCCCACTACGCCAGCCGCGGCAGCCTGCCGAACCCGGGTACCGGGCCCGAACTCGGCAAGGCCGTGGTGGCCGACCAGCAGACGTGGAAGCGGCTGATCACGGCGTCCGGGTTGCAGCTCGAGTAAGCGTTGTAGCCGGATCCGCTGGTCGCCGGAGTCCTTCGGGCGGTGTGCCGAAGGACTCCTTTGCTTAGTGCATCGTCAGAGGCGGAACAGCGATTTGGCGATGATGGAGCGCTGGATCTCGCTGGTGCCGCCGTAGATGGTGGTGGCGCGGCGGAAGAACATCTCGGACGCTATGCCCTGCGCGGTTTGCGCCATCGGCAGCGACTGCGGTTGGCGATACGGTTCGGCGTGGGTGCCAGGATAGGCAACGGCGCCGTGGTCGCCCAGCGTTTCAACCAGGAACTCACTCATCCGCTGCTGCAGCTCGGTGCCGCGGACCTTCAGCATGGAGCCCATGGCGTGGGCCGCGGGGCTGTGGTCCTGCTCCATCGCCGCCACCCGCTGGACCATGATGGAGATGGCCTTGAGCTCGGCGTCGTAGCGCGCCAGACGCAGCAGAAACTCGTACCGATACGCCAGCGACAGCTCGCCTGCCTGCGCGGTGTGCGACAGCGCGCTGATCTGGCCATGCAAGCGCCGTAGCGTGGGCAAGTCGGCAGTGGAGGCATGTTCGTTGTTAAGCAGGAATTTGGTGATGCTCCAGCCTTCGCCCTCGGCGCCTATCAGGTTCTTCACCGGCACGCGCACGTTGTCGAAGAAGGTTTCATTGAGGTGGTGGCAACCGTCGATGCTGATGATCGGGCGCACGGTAATGCCCGGGGTTTTCATATCCACCAGCAGAAAGCTGATGCCGGACTGCTTCTTGACGTTGGCATCCGTGCGCACCAGCAGGAAGATCCAGTCGGTATGATGCGCATAGCTGGTCCAGATCTTCTGGCCGTTGATCACATAGTGGTCTCCGTCGCGGTCGGCGCGGGTCCGCAGCGACGCCAGGTCGGAGCCTGCGCCGGGTTCGGAGAAGCCCTGGCACCAGAGGCGCTCGCCGTTGAAGATCGGCGGCAGGTGCTCTGCCTTCTGCTCGGGTGTGGCGAAATGATTCAGCACCGGGCCTACCAGCTTCTGCGCGAACGAATCCTGCGAGGGGGTGCCGGCGGCCGCGCATTCTTCGTCGAACACCAAGCGCTGCTGCACGCTCCAACCGGTCCCGCCATGCTCCGTTGCCCAGTAGGGCGCACCCCAGCCCTGGGCATTGAGGATGCGCTGCCAGCGCACCACGTCAGCGCGCGGCGAGCGCAGGCCGTCCTTGCGGCGCGGCAGGTCGGCCGGCAAGTGCTGGTGCAGGAACGCGCGCACTTGCTGGCGGAAGGCATCGAGATTGGGGTCGGGTGCAAAGTTCATGAAGGCTCTCCAGTGGATCGGCGGCCCGCGGGCCCGCCTGCATTTCGGATGTCGTCAACCTTAAGCGGGAGCCTTGCCGCGAACGCCCCCCACCACTGGGGGTGCCGCGCACGCATAGGCACCGATTCATAGGCGACGCGGGGCCAACCCCCTTGAGATGAGGGGGGCGGCAAGGCGATATGCCGCGCCACACTGCTGCCAGGGGCTCTACGGTGCGCAGGCGCGTCCGCTGAGCCGCGCGCACATCCACTCCCCGGAGGACACACGACGATGCAGGACCAGCAGATCCCATTGCGCCACAGCCACTTGTCCGTTGCGGACGGCGTGGCGGTGTTCACCCACCAGCGCCCGGCGTCGCGCAACGCGCTGACGCTGGAAATGAGGCAGGACTATCACGACATGCTCGACCGCGTCGAGGACGACCGGGGCATCCGCGCATTGATCCTGACCGGCTCCGGCGGCAGCTTCTGCGCGGGCGGCGACCTGAAGTCGATCCAGGCGATCTTCGCCAGCCCCGATCCCGCGGCGCGCGCGCCGGAGGCGATGCGCCGCCGGCTGCAGGACATCCACAAGTGGTTGCGGCGGCTGCGCGACCTGGAGATTCCGGTCATCGCGGCGGTGGACGGTCCCGCGGCCGGGGCGGGATTCTCGCTGGCGCTGGCGGCGGATTTCGTGCTGGCTTCGGAGCGGGCCTCGTTCTGCATGTCGTTCGCCAAGGTCGGGCTGCTGCCCGACATGGGGTCGCTCTATGCGCTGCCGCGGGCGGTGGGGATGATGCTTGCGAAAGAACTGATGTTTACCGGCCGGCGGCTCGAGGTGGTCGATGCCAGGCGCTGCGGCATCGTGCATGCCGTCCATCCCGCCGACCGGCTGGAACAGGAAGCACGCCGCTTTGCGCAGCGCTTCGTGGCCGCGCCGCAGGAGGCGCTCGCGCTGATGAAGCGGGCCCTCAACCGAACCTTCGAAAGCTCCTACGACACCCTGCTCGACCTGGAGTGCCAGGCGCAGGCGCTCGCTTCCGCGGTGCCGTACTACGCCGAAGCGGTCGCAGCCTTTCTCCAGGGCAAGCCGGCACGCTTCGACTGGGATCGCGAATCCCGCTCCTGAGGGACGCGGGGCAGCGCTCGCAGGCCAAACCGTTCATACGCCTGCGCCGCGCAAGCGCATATCGGGCTGTCGCGGAACAGTGTTGCGCATGAAACGGCAGGTAAGCCGGCGCAACCCTCGGGCCTCATGGCTGCAAACAAGTTGTCTCCACGCCCGTCATGGCTCGATGTGACGGGCGGTTGGCTCCGGCGTGATGCCGGAGTTTTTTTGTCCGCGCCCGCAGCGGCGCATTGCCTGCAGGTCTTTGTCCCCCCTCGACCTGAGTGGGGGTGTGGGTTGGGCCAACGCCTCCCGACAGGGGGGCGCAGCTGCCCGCCTGCGGTGTTCTCCTTTGGGTGCGTGCATGGCATGCCATGGTACGCCGCACCTCCGGCACGGAGGTGTCGACCCGCACCAGACCGGAAGCGACAGGCTTGCGGCTGGCGCAGACGATCTACATGGAGAAGACAACAAATGAGGAAGACGATTTTCGCCTTGGCGGCGCTGGGCGCCCTTGGCGGATTCAGCGCGACGGCGCGGGCAAATTCGGTGACGCTGTACGGTGTGGTCGACGGGTCCATCGAGTACGTGAATCGTGTCGCGACGGCGCAGCCTACCGTCGTCAATGGCCAGCCGGTGTTTGCCACCAATGGCGGCAAGCGTGTGGGGATGCCGACGCTGGGCGGCCTGTCGCCTTCACGCTGGGGCCTGCGGGGCGTGGAGGACCTGGGCAGCGGCAACAGTGCCATCTTTGTGCTGGAAAGCGGCTTCGCCTGGGACACCGGCGCCGTACAGTCCGGGCGGATCTTCGGCCGCCAGGCCTTCGTGGGCCTGCAGAACAACGCCTACGGCAAGCTGATGCTGGGCCGGCAGTACACCTCTTTCTTCGAAGGCATGGCCAACTTTGCGCCGCTGCGCTTTGCCACGACCTATGAGCCGGTGGCCTGGCAACTGGGCACGAACTACCGCGAAGACAATGTCGTCAAGTATGTGGGCCAGTTCGGTCCGCTGCAGGCCGTCGCCCACTACTCGTTCGGCGTAGGCGTACCGGCGATCGGCTCGACCCCGCTGGCCAATGGTGGTGCCGGCGAAGTCCCGGGCGCGTTCCGCGACAACAATGGCTATGGCGCATCGCTGACCTGGCTGAGCAACGGCTTGGGCGCCAGCATCGCTTATGACGAATGGCATCCGACCGTCACCTCGGGCCAGCAGGGGGACAGCCGCAAGGTGGGCACCGCGCTCAGCTATGCCACCGGCCCGTTCAAGGCGATGGTGGGCTACCGCTGGGCCAAGGTTGACTTCGCCAACGGCAACACGCTGGCGCGCGACGACTACTACTGGGCGGGGGTCAACTACCAGGCAACCAAGGCGCTGGGGCTGTCGCTGGCCTATTACTACTCGGATTTCAAGCGCCTCAGCCTGGGCCAGACGGCACCTAGCAGCAATCCGGCCAATCCGTGGCAGGTTTCGTTCCTGGTGGACTACAGCCTGTCCAAGCGTACGAACGTATACCTGTCAACCGCGTACTCGCGCAATGCCGGCCTGAACTTCGACTCGTCGCAGACGCTGTTTCTGTACGGCTATCCGTCGATGGCCGGACAAAAGGGCATGGTTGGCGTGACCACGGGCATTCGTCACATCTTCTGAGGCGATCCCGGCGGTCGCGGGTGGCTGTTCGAGCGGGGGAACCCGGCATTGCAGGGATTCCCCGCATTTTTCCAGCGGCGCAGGACATCGCCGGCATTGTCCGGGTAGCGATGCCGCGCCGGACGTCGCGAGCAACAAGGAGCGCGAATTGCACGATTCTTATGACTACATTGTGATCGGGGCCGGCTCGGCGGGTTGCGCCGTGGCCGGGCGATTGGCCGATGCGCGCGGCGGCACTGTAGCACTGCTGGAAGCCGGCGGCCACGACTGCCGGCCGGCAATCACGATCCCGGTCGGCCTTGCCGCCACGGTACCGAAGCCGGGCCCGTTCAACTATGGCTTCACCACTGAGCCGCAGCCCGCCCTGGATGGCAGGCGGGGCTATCAGCCACGAGGCAGGGGGCTGGGTGGCACTTCCTCCATCAACGGCATGATCTACATCCGTGGCACGCCATCCGACTATGACCATTGGTCAGAGCTTGGCTGCGATGGCTGGGGCTGGAGCGACGTGCTTCCCTACTTCAAGCGCTCCGAGTGCAATGAACGCCTTGGCGGCGCGGCCGAGGATAACTGGCATGGCGGTCAAGGGCCGCTACATGTGGTCGACACGCGTTCGCTCAATCCCTTCGATCGGCGTTTTGTCGAAGCGGCCCAGGCCGCCGGGCACCGCTATAACCACGATTTCAATGGGCCTCAGCAGGAGGGGGTCGGTTTCTTCCAGCGTACGCAGCGTGACGGCGAACGCTGGAACGCAGCGCGTGCCTACCTGCACGGCGGCAATGCCGCGGCGCTGAACGGCGGGCGCGACAATCTGGATGTGATGACGGATACGCAGGTGCTGCGCATCGTATTCGAGGGCAGGCGTGCGACAGGTGTGCTGGTGGAGCGCGGCGGCATGCAGTATACCCTGCGGGCGCGACGCGAAATCATCCTCAGCGCGGGTACGTTCGGCTCGCCGCAACTGCTGATGGTGTCGGGGGTTGGTCCGGCCGGACACTTGCGGGAACACGGCATCGACGTCGTCTTCGATGCGCCGGGCGTTGGCCAGAACCTGCAGGAACATCCGGACATGAAGCTGCAGCAGCAGCTGTTCAGCACGGATCTCTATGCCTTCACGATGCGTGGCGGGCTACGGCTGTTCAAGGAATGGCGCCGCTACAAGAAGGAGCGCTTCGGCATGCTGGCTTCCAACATCGCCGAGACAGGTGGCTTCCTGAAGACCGACCCGACGCTGGCCGATCCTGACCTGCAGTTGCACTTCACCACCACCTTGGGGGATCCCAGGGCGCGCAATATCCATGGCTATTGCCTTCACGTTTGCGTGCTTCGCCCGCACAGCCGCGGGAAAGTCATGCTGGACAGCGCGGATGCGCGCCACGCGCCGAAGATCGACCAGAACGTGCTGGGCGACCCTCGCGACATGGAGACAATGCTGGCGGGGGTTCACCTGGTCAACCGCATCCTGCGCCAGGGTCCGTTGGCGCGGCTCGGCGGCAAGGCGCATACGCATGGGCATCTGCGCCTTGACGGCAGTGACGACGACGCTGTGCGCGATTTGATTCGACGGCACGTCGATATCATCTTCCATCCTGTGGGAACCTGCCGGATGGGCATCGAGCCCGAATCAGTGCTCGATCCGCAGCTGCGCGTGCGCGGCGTAGAGGGGCTGCGAGTGGCTGATGCGTCCGTCATGCCGACACTGGTGGGCGGCAATACCAACGCTCCCGCCATCATGATCGGGGAAAAGGCGGCCGACCTCGTAAGAGGCATCGAACGGGCTGGTTCCCACAGCTTCCCTGCAACGAGGCAGCCGGCCGAGGCGCCGGTGCCGGTTTCGGAGCCTGCGGCGGAGCGCGCGTCCGTATCCCGGGCAGCCGAGCCTCGCCACGGCGTGGACGACTGTCCGGCGCGCAGCCGCGTGCTGGCGACCGCCGTGGCGCTGGCGCTGACCACCGGCGTTCATGCCGCCGAGATGCCGAAGCAGCCGAAGCCGGCGAGTGCCTTCACGGCGAGCAGCAACGCTGCCGTGCTGCAGCAGTTGCCGTTCAGCGACCGTGCCGACTATGAGTCCGTGCGGCGCGGGCTGGTGGCGCCGTTCCGCGGCGAAATCCGCAACGCGGCTGGCCAGGTCATCTGGAACACCGCCGACTACGAATTCCAGCAGGCGCCGAATAGCCCGGATTCGGTGAACCCGAGCTTGTGGCGCATGGCGCAGCTCAACGCCAATGCCGGGCTCTTCCAGGTAACGGACCGGCTTTACCAGGTCCGGGGCCTGGACCTGTCCAACATGACCATCGTCGAGGGCGAGCGCGGCATCATCGTGGTCGACCCGCTGATCAGCACTGAGACGGCCAGGGCAGCCCTGGATCTCTACTACGGCCATCGACCGGGCAAGCCGGTGGTGGCGGTGATCTATACCCATAGCCATGTGGACCATTTCGGCGGTGTGCGGGGCGTGGTGGACGAAGCCGACGTCAAGGCCGGCAAAGTGGCCATCTACGCGCCTGCCGGCTTCATGCAGGAGGCCGTCAGCGAGAACGTGTTCGCCGGCACAGCCATGTTCCGCCGCGCGATCTACCAGGCGGGCTCCGGCGTGCCTCGCGATGCGCGCGGGCAAGTGGACACCGGCATCGGCAAGGGCGGCTCCTCCGGAGGGACGATCAGCCTGATCGCACCCACGGAACTCATACACGAGCGCTACGAAGCCCGTCACATCGACGGCGTGGAGTTCGAGTTCCAGCTCACCCCGGGCACGGAAGCCCCGGCGGAAATGAACTTCTACCTGCCGCAGATGCGCGCGCTGTGCATGGCCGAGAACGCCACACGGACCATGCACAACATCCTGACGCCGCGCGGCGCACCGGTGCGCGACCCCAAGGCTTGGGGCAAGTACCTGGACGAAAGCCTTGTGCGCTACGGCGACCGCGCGGAGGTGATGCTGGCTCAGCACAACTGGCCCACCTGGGGTGGCGAACGCATTCGCACGATGATGGCCGACCAGCGCGACATGTACACGTTCCTCAATGACCGCACGCTCCACCTGCTGAACCAGGGGCTTACGCCGATGGAGATCGCGGAGGCCATGCAAAAGTTGCCCGGCGAGCTGGAGAAGAAGTGGTATACGCGCGGCTACTACGGCTCGCTCAGCTTCAACGCGCGTGCTGTGTACCAGCGCTATCTCGGCTTCTATGATGCCAATCCGGCCAACCTGAACCCCCTGCCTCCGGCCCAGGCAGCCAGGCGCTATGTGCAGGCCATGGGCGGTCCGGACAACGTGCTGAGGCTGGTGCGCGAGGCGATCGACAAGGGCGAGTACCGCTGGGCCACGCAGCTGGGCAATCACCTGGTGTTCGCTGACCCGCAGAACAGGGCTGCCCGCGAGGCGCAGGCAGACGCGCTGGAGCAACTGGGCTACCAGAGCGAAAACTCGCTGTGGCGCAACATGTACCTCACGGGCGCCAGGGAATTGCGTGAGGGGGTGCCGCCGGCGTCCGCCTCGCGCAATACCGCCGACCTGGTGCGAGCGCTGGAGCCGGCGATGTTCTTCGACTACATGGCGGTGCGGCTCGACTCCGACAAGGCGCAGGGGCACGACATGACGCTGAACTGGGTCTTCTCGGATACCGGCCAGCCCTTTGCGCTGACGCTGCGCAACGGGGTGCTGACGTATCGCGAGAACAGCCGGCACGCCAGCGCGGATGTGATCGTGAAGATGAGCAAGCCGACGCTGGACCGCATCAACCTGCGCCAACTGGACCTGCCCACGGCGCTTCGGCAGGGCAAGGTCAAGGTGGAGGGAGATGCAAAGAAGCTCAGCGAGCTGATGGCCATGTTGACCACCTTTGACCCGGCTTTCGGCATTGTCGTGCCGCACGCGGGGCGCTAGCCGCGCCCGGATGGCGCTCGCTTCCCTCCGGACGGAGGCGGGCGCTGCATGCCCATGCGCCGGGCATTCGTGCGCACCGATACAAGCCATGTATTGAGCGACATACACAAAGTATTTTTCTCGAACCGCGTGCTTCCGTAGCATTCCTCAACACGATTCAAGGAGGCATGATGACATTCACCGCATTCCGACTATCCGTCGCCGAAAGGGCCGGGAGTTCCAGATGAGCGGCCCATTGCAGGGTGTGCGCATCGTCGACATGACGACGGTGCTGATGGGGCCCTACGCGACGCAGATCCTTGGCGACCTCGGTGCCGACGTGATCAAGGTAGAGCCGCCCGATGGCGATACCGTGCGCGAGGTCGGACCGCGGCGCCACGCCGGCATGTCCGGCATCTTCCTCCACGCCAACCGCAGCAAGCGCAGCATCGTGCTGGACCTGAAGGCGCCAGCCGGGCGCGAGGCGCTGCTGCGCATCGCCGCGGACGCCGACGTGCTGATCTACAACGTGCGTCCGCAAGCCATGGCACGGCTGAACCTGAGCTACGAGGAAGTGGCCAAGGTCAATCCGCGCATCCTGTACGTGGGCTTGTATGGCTACGGGCAGGGCGGCCCGTACGCGGCCAAGTCCGCCTACGACGACCTGATCCAGGGTGCCGTCGCCATTCCCACGCTGGCCAGGCAGGCGGGCAGCGACGTGCCGCGCTACGCGCCCAGCGCGATCGCGGACCGCGTCGTGGGCCTGGCAGCGGTCAATGCGGTCATCGCCGGGCTTTTCCACCGCGAGCGCACGGGCGAAGGGCAGTCGATCGACGTGCCCATGTTCGAAACCATGGCCCAGTTCATCCTGGGCGACCACATGGGCGGGCTGACCTTCGAGCCGCCCATCGGGCCCAGCGGCTATGCGCGCATCCTCAATGAGCACCGCCGTCCGTACCGGACCCGGGACGGCTACCTGTGCGTGCTGCTCTACAACGACAAGCAGTGGCGCAAGTTCCTGGCGCTGATCGGCCAGCCCGACCTGATGGACAGCGACTCGCGCTTCAGTTCCATCGTCGAGCGCAACAAGCATATCCACGAGCTGTACCGCATGGTGGCGGAGATCATGCCGACGCGCACCACGGCGGAATGGATCGAGGTGCTGGAAGCCGCCGACATGCCAGTGATGCAGCTGCATACCGTGGATTCGCTGGTGGCGGACCCGCACCTCGACGCGGTGGGCTTCTTCGATGTCGTCGAGCATCCCAGCGAAGGCGCGATCCGCACGATGGCGATTCCGTCGCAATGGTCGAAGTCGCAGCCGAAGGTCACGCGGCAGGCGCCGCGGCTGGGCGAACACAGTGCCCAGGTGCTGGCCGAGGCCGGCTACAGCGAGCAAGACATCCGCGAACTGGCCAGGCAGGGCGCCACGCGCCTTGCCGATGCCGCCGGCGACTGACGCTGGCGAACCCCTGAATTCCTGCATCCAAACCGGGAGCTATATTGAACTCGACCCTCGATTCCCTGCCGCTCGTCAGCATTCCGCCCGAGGACGAGGCGCTGCGGACCCCGATCCGACAATTCCTGCAGACCACGCTGCGCGGCGTGCCGGCATCCGTGCGCGCGCGCACCTGGATGGGCTTTGATGGCGGCTTCAGCCGCGCGCTCGGCGAGCACGGCTGGATCGGCCTGGCCCTGCCGACCGAGTACGGTGGCGCCGGCCGCAGCGCCTTTGCCCGCTTCGTTCTGGTGGAAGAGCTGATTGCCGCCGGCGCGCCGGTATCGGCGCACTGGTTCGCCGACCGCCAGACCGCGCCACTGATCCTGCGCTATGGCAGCGAAGCGCAGAAGCGGTTCTTCCTGCCGAAGCTGATCCGCGGCGAGATCTTTATCTGCATCGGCATGAGCGAGCCGGACACAGGCTCGGACCTGTCCTCGGTACGCACCCGCGCGGTACGCACCGAGACCGGCTGGCGCCTGAACGGCCGCAAGATCTGGACCACCAATGCCCACCGCGCGCAGTACATGTGCGCGCTGGTGCGCACTTCCGGCCAGCATGGCGATCGCCACAAGGGGCTGTCGCAAGTGCTGATCGACCTGAGCCTGCCCGGTATTACCGCGCGCCCGATCCGCGACCTGGCCGGCGACGGCCACTTCTGCGAGGTGGTGTTCGAAGACGTGGACCTGCCCGCGGATGCACTGGTCGGCGAAGAGGGCTCCGGCTGGAAGCAGGTGACCGCGGAACTGGCCTTCGAGCGCAGCGGCCCGGAACGCATCCTGACCAGCCTGATGCTGGCCGAGACCTGGCTGGCGGAAGTGAAGGCCAGCGGCCTGCCGGTGCCCGACTCGGTCAAGGCCATTGCCGGGCGCATCGCGGGGCGCGTGGCGGTGATGCGGGCGATGTCGCTGGCGGTTGCGGATCGGCTCGACAAGGGTGAAAACCCGGAAATCGATGCGTCGTACGTCAAGGACCTCGGCACGGAATTCGAACAGGCCGTGCCCGGGTGGATCAGCGAGGCGATGGAGCAGATGCCGGCGTTCGTGCCATCCGAGGACCTGCTGCGCGCCCACGCCTATATCACCCAGCTGGCGCCGAGCTTTTCGCTGCGTGGCGGCACGCGCCAGATCCTGCGCGGCATCATCGCCCGTTCCCTTGGGCTTCGCTGAGACGAGACACACCATGACTGATTCCCTGATCGAAGCCTTCGAGCGCGCGCTGGCCGGCCTGTGCTCGGACGAACAAGTACGGCGCAGCGAGTCCGGCGAAGGCGCCGACGCGCAATGGTCCGCCATCGATGCGCTGGGGTTCACCGACGCGCTGGTGCCGGTAGAGCGGGGCGGGGCGGGCCTGTCGCTGACCGATACCTTTGCCCTGTTCCTCGCCGCCGGGCGTGCCGGCCTGAGTCATCCGTTTGCCGAGACCGCCGTCGCACGCGCCATCCTGGCCAGCGCAGGCCATGAGCACGAGGGCGAATGCATTGCCATGGCCCCGGCGCAGGCGCAGGCAGGCGATGCCATCTTCTGCCGGGAGGTGCCGGGCGGCGCGCTGGCGCACCAGGTGCTGGTGGGGTGGCGCGGCGAGTGGCTGCTGATGCCGCGCGCGCTGGCCCAGGCCACGCCCGGCGCCTATCGTCCGCAGGCTTCGGCCACGCTGCACTGGAACTCGGCGGCGCAGGCGATCCGCCGCCTGGCGGCGGGCGAGGCCGACGTGCTGGCCCTCTGCAATGCCGTGCACGCCGCCGGCATGGCCGGCGCCATGGCGCGCATCCAGGCCATGAGCATCGAGTATGTGAACAACCGCCAGCAGTTCGGCCGTGCCATCTCGCAGTTCCAGGCGATGCAGCAGGAACTGAGCGTGCTGGCCGAGCAGGCCAACGCGTCGACCTTCGGCGCACGCCTGGGCTGCACCGCGGACGGCTTCCTGCCGCGCCCGCTGCTGGCGGCCACCGCCAAGCTGCGTTGCAGCGAAGCGGCAAGCCGCGTTGCCGCGATTGCCCATGCGGTGCACGGAGCCATCGGCATCACCGAGGAACTGGCGCTCGGCCTGTTCACGCGCCGCCTGCATGAGTGGCGTGCTTGCGCGGGCACGGAGACCGCGTGCGCCACCTCGCTTGGCGACGCGCTGTTTGCCCAGGCCACCGGCGCCGGCCAGGAGATCCTGGATTTTGTGCGGCTGCAGCTGGCTCCGGCCGCAGCCTGACCTACCTGATTTGCCGAAACCTGACATGCAGAAAACTGATTCCATCGTGATCGTCGGCGCCAAGCGCACGCCGATTGGCGCATTCAACGGCGCGCTGGCCCAGCATACGGCGCCGCAACTGGGCGCGGTGGCGATTCGCGCCGCCGTGGCCGAGGCGGGCGTCGACCCGGCATCGGTCGATGAAGCCATCATCGGCTGCTGCCTGTTCGCCGGCCTGGGCCAGGCGCCGGCGCGGCAGGCCGTGCTGGGTGCGGGCCTGCCGGTGTCCACACCGGCCACCACGCTGAGCAAGATGTGCGGCTCCGGCATGAAGGCCGTGATGCTGACGCACGACCTGCTGCTGGCCGGCACCTGCTCGGTGGCCGTGGCGGGCGGCATGGAGTCCATGACCAATGCCCCCTACATCGTGCCGCGCGGACGCTCTGGCTACCGCCTCGGCCACGGCCAGTTCCTGGACCATATGTACTGCGACGGCCTGGAGGATGCGTACGAAGGCCACCTGATGGGCTATTACGCCGACCTGTCCGCGCAGGAGCGCGGCATCGGCCGCGAGGCGCAGGACGCCTATGCGCGCGAGAGCCTGCTGCGTTCGCAGCGTGCGGTGCAGGAAGGGACGTTCGACGACGAGATCGCGCCGGTGACGCTCAGGCGCAAGGGTGCCGAGACACTGTTGGTCCGGGACGAAACGCCAGGCCAGTGCGATGCCGGCAAGCTGCCGAAGCTCAAGCCCGTGTTCCGGCAGGACGGCACCGTGACCGCCGGCAATGCGTCGTCGATCTCGGACGGCGCCGCCGCGCTGGTGCTGATGCGCGAGAGCGATGCGCGATGCCAGGGCCTGGTGCCGCTGGCGCGCATCGTCGGCCACGCCACGCATGCCCAGGCGCCGCAGCATTTCGTGGACGCGCCCGCTGCCGCGATCCGCCGCGTGCTGGACAAGGCCGGCTGGACGGCGCGGGATGTCGATCTCTACGAGGTCAACGAAGCCTTCGCGGTGGTCACGCTGGTGACGCTGCAGGAGCTGGGTATCGCGCATGACCGGCTCAATCTCAACGGCGGCGCCTGCGCGCTGGGGCATCCGGTTGGCGCCACCGGGGCGCGACTGCTGGTCACGCTGATCCACGCGCTCCGACAGCGCGGGCTGCGTCGCGGCATGGCCAGCCTGTGCCTGGGCGGCGGCGAAGCCACGGCCGTCGCGATCGAGCTGTGCTGAGGGAGGCTAGCGATGAGCCATCTGCATGAACTTCGTGGCGCCGTCGGCTGGCTGACCCTGGACCGACCCTCCGCGATGAACAGTCTGAGTCGCGAGTTGATGCGCGGGCTCGACGCGCAACTGCGGTGCTGGCGCGACGATCCCGCCGTGCGCGCGGTCGTGCTGACCGCCAATGGCCGCGCCTTCTGCGCCGGCGCCGACCTGAAGGAAGTCTCGGCGCCGGTGGCCCCCGGCGAGCCGGATTTCATCGACGTGGCGACGGCGTTTTTCTCTACGCTGCGTGCTTTCCCGAAGCCGGTGATCGCCGCCGTCAACGGCCTGGCGGTGGCGGGTGGACTGGAACTGGTGTTGGCCTGCGACCTGGTGGTGGCGGCCGAATCGGCGCGCCTGGGCGATGCCCATGCCAACTTCGGCGTGTTTCCCGGCGCCGGCGGCGCGGCCGTGCTGCCGCGCAAGGTGCCGGCCAACGTGGCCCGTTATCTGTTGTTCACCGGCCGTACCTTTACGGCGGCACAAATGGAGCGCTACGGCCTGGTCAACGAAGTGGTACCCGACGACGAACTGGCCGGCCACGTCCAGGCGCTCGCCGAAGAACTGGCCGCGCGCAGCCCGCTGGTGCTGGCCCGCATGAAGCGCGTGGCGGCCGAAGCCGCCGACAAATCGGTGGCCGACGCCTTGCGCCATGAACTGCTGGAGTTCCGCGACCACCAGCGCTCGTACGACATGCAAGAGGGATTGTGCGCCTTCGCAGAGAAGCGCGCGCCTGTATTCAAGGGGTGCTGAGCCCCAATCATCTGAAGGACAACCATGGACCTGCTCTATTCCGAGCAACATAAGGCGTTCCGGCAGGAAATCCGCGACTTTATCGCCGCCAACCTGCCCGACGACATGCGCCAGCGCCTGCGCGCGGGTGGCTTTGCCTCCAAGGCCGACACCGAACTCTGGCAGCGCCGGCTGAATACGCGCGGCTGGGGCGCACCGGCTTGGCCGAAGGCCTTTGGCGGTGCCGGCTGGGATGCGGCCGAGCAGCAGATCTTCGCCGACGAATGCGCCTGCGCGCCGGCGCCGCCGCCGCATATCTTCAATATCACGATGCTGGGCCCGGTGCTGGTCCACTTCGGCAGCGACGCGCAGCGCGAATATTTCCTGCCGAAGCTGCTGAATGCCGATATCCAGGTCTGCCAGGGCTTCTCGGAACCGGGTGCCGGTTCGGACCTGGCCTCGCTGAAGACCCGCGCCGAGCGCACGGCTGACGGCTACCTGGTCAACGGCCAGAAGATCTGGACCAGCCAGGCGCACTACTCGGACTGGATCTTCTGCCTGGTGCGCACCGACCCGGGGGCGGCCAAGCCGCAGGCCGGCATCTCCTTCATCCTGATCGACCTGAAGTCGCCGGGCATCACCGTTCGGCCCATCATCAGCATCGACGGAAGGCACAGCCTGAACGAAGTGTTCTTCGACAAC
Source organism: Cupriavidus sp. DF5525 (assembly GCF_040149425.2). Lineage (NCBI taxonomy): Bacteria > Pseudomonadati > Pseudomonadota > Betaproteobacteria > Burkholderiales > Burkholderiaceae > Cupriavidus > Cupriavidus sp. DF5525. The sequence goes on from NZ_CP168267.1 coordinate 507,905, forward strand.
GTGCTGGTGCCGGCGCAGAACCTGGTGGGCGAGGAAAACAAGGGCTGGGACTACGCCAAGTTCCTGCTTGGGCATGAGCGCGCCTACATTGCCGGCATCGGCCGCAGCAAGGAGCGCGTGGCCTATGCCAAAGACCTGCTTGCGCGACTGGAGACTGAAGGCCGGCCCGCCGACACGCTGGCGCCCTGGCGCGGACGCATTGCGATGATCGAGGCCGATCTGCACGCGCTGGAGGTCACCCAGTTCCGCATGCACGGCGGCCACGCCGACATGAAGCTGTCGCCGATGCTCAAGGCGCGCGGCAGCGAGATCTTCCAGGCCATTACGGAGGTGATCTGCGGCATGCGCGGCACCGATGCGCTGCGCGCGGATACTGGAACGCTCACCAAATCCTACCTGTACTCGCGCGCTGTCTCGATCTTCGGCGGCAGCACCGAGGTGCAGAAGAACATTCTTTCGGCCACTGTCCTGGACCTGCGATGAACCTGCAACTGAACGACGTCCAGCAACAGCTGCTGGATAGCCTGTCGCGGCTGCTGGGCCGCGAGTACAACTTTGAGAAACGCCAGCAGTACGTGGTGCACGACGACGGACACAGCGCGCAGGTATGGAGCGCGCTGGCCGAGCTCGGCGTGCTCGGCGCGGCGGTCCCCGAGGAATTCGGCGGCTTCGGCGGCAATGCCGTCGACCAGATGGTGATTTCCCAGGAACTGGGCCGCGCGCTGTCGCTGGAGCCTTACCACAGCACGGCGGTGACGGCGGCCGCGGCCCTTGCGGCCGCTGGTTCGCCTGCGCAGAAGGCCCGCTTGTTGCCGCGCATCGCCCAGGGCGAGATGAAGCTGGCATGGGCGCATGGCGAAGCCTTGACCGAACGCGTCTCCGTGCAGGCCGCTTCCGGAGCGGGCGGCTGGGCGCTTTTCGGCAGCAAGCCCTGCGTGGTGCATGGCGCGGCCAGCCACTATCTGCTCGTCAGTGCGCAGGTGCCGGGAAGCGGGGTACGGCTGTTCCTGGTGGATGGAAACAGTGTCGGCGTGCAGCGCGAAGGCTACCGGCTGATCGACGGCACACCGGCCGCTGACGTGCGGCTCGACGGCGCACAGGCCGAACTGCTGGATGGCGATGCGAATGGCACCGCGCTGCGGCGCGTCGTTGAGGTCGGCATCAACGCCGCCTGCGCCGAGATGGTCGGGGTCATGCAGGGCGCCTGCGACCTCACGGTGGACTACCTCAAGACGCGCAAGCAGTTCGGCAAGCTGATCGGCGCCAACCAGGCATTGCAGCATCGCGCTGTGGACATGCTGGTGGCGCTGGAGCAGAGCCGCAGCCTGTCGCTCTCGCTGGCCCTGGCGCTGGCCGGCCGCAATGACCTGGCTGCCGGGGCGGACCAGGTGCATGCCGCCAAGGTGTACATCGGCCGGGCGGCGCGCCAGGTCACGCAGGAGGCCATCCAGATGCACGGCGGCATCGGCATGACCGAGGAATATGCCGTCGGGCATTACCTGCGCCGCGTGCTGGTGCTGGACCTGCTGCACGGCGACACGCAGTACCACCTGGGCTGCCTGGAAGGCCGCCAGTACCACCAAACCCGTTGAAAATCGAGGAGAACACCATGTCGGATCTTATGTCCCTGCAAGGGAAAGTCATCATCGTCACCGGCGCCGCACAGGGCGTCGGCAAGTCCACGGCGGAACTCGCGCTGAAACTGGGCGCAAAGCTCGGCCTGGTCGATATGAAGGGCGAAGCGCTGCAGGAAATCACCGCACGCTATCCGGACCAGACGGTTGCCTATACCGGCAGCGTGTCGGACGCCGACTTCGTCGCGTCGTCGATGGAGCACGCGTTGTCGCACTTCGGCAAGGTGGACGGGCTGGTCAACTGCGCCGGCATCGTGCGCGCGGCGATGATCGAGAACATGACGCTGCAGACCTGGAACCAAGTCATCGATTGTCATCTGACGGGCTCCTTTCTGTGGCTGCAGGCGGTAGGGGCGCACCTCGTCGAGCGCGCCAAGAAGGGCGAACAGGTCCAGGGCTCCATCGTCAATATCTCATCCGAGGCCGGCCGCCGTGGCTCGATCGGCCAGATCAACTATTCCAGCGCCAAGGCCGGCATGCTGGGCATGACGATGAGCGCCGCGCGTGAGTGGGGCAAGTACGGGGTGCGCACCAACTCGGTCTGCCTGGGCGTGGTGGAAACGCCGATGACGGAGACCATCCGTGGCGACCGCTTCCGTGACGGCATCCTGTCGATGATCCCGATGGGCCGCTGGGCGCAGCCGGAAGAGGTGGCGCAGCCGATCTGCTTCCTGCTGTCCGACGCGGCGTCGTACATCCTGGGCCAGCACATCGGCGTGAACGGCGGGTATCACCTGGCGAGCTGAGGTGCAGGGTCGGGCTGCTGACACAGCACACTGCGCGTGTTGTCTTCTCTCTCCCATTCATGGGTGAGGGGTGAGGGCGGGGGCCTCTACGAAGCGAGGCGTTGCGATGCTTGCCATGCGCCTGCCCTCACCTCCGGCCTCTCTCCCACAGGCGGGAGAGGGGAGCAAACCAGTGGTACGGTCGCTTTGTCAGCAGTCAGGGGCCGCGTTGCGGCCCCTGTCCTCGAATCAGTCCGCTGCCTGCGCCGCTGTTCCGGGCGCATCGGGCATGATCTCGCGCGCGATGGCAACGAAGTTGCGGGTGGTGGCGTTGACCGTTTCAGGAAGCGTCACCAGCGCAATGCCCAGATCCATCTTGGGTGGCATCCCAGTCAGGCGAATCAGCTTCACGCCATCGCCCGCCTGTCGGGAGGCCGTGGCCGGCACCAGCGCCACGCCCAGGCCGCTTTCCACCAGTGCCAGGATGGATGGCACTTGCACCGCTTCCTGGGCAACCGGGGGGTGGATGCCGGCTTCGTGGAAGGCCATCATCGTCATCGCGTGCATGGCGGGTACGAAAGTTCGCGAATACACGATGAATGGCGTGGCGCCAAGCTCCGTCAGGTCCACGGACTCGCGCACGGCCAGCGGCGAATCGGCGCTGACGGCTAGCACCATCGGATCGGGCTGCAGCAGCAACACGCTGGCGCTGGTCCGTTCCAGGATCGGGTAGCGCACCAGCGCCACATCTAGCGAATGTTCCTCCAGCCGCCGCAACAGCTCGACCGTGGTGGATTCCTCGATCACCAGGTCGACACGCGGATACTGCAGGCGAAACGTGCGGATCAGCCGCGGCATCAGCGAGTACACCGCGGACCCGACGAAGCCCACGCGCAGCTTGCCTTGCTCACCACGCTCGCCCTCGCTGGCGGCACGGCGGATCTCGTCGGCGAAGAACAGCGTGTTGCGCATCTGGCGCAGCACGATCTCGCCCACTGGCGTCAGGCGCAGGCCGGACGGCAGCCGCTCGAACAAGGTCACCCCCAGTTCTTCTTCCAGCTTGCGGATAGCGGTGGACAGGGGCGGCTGCGCCATGTGCAACCGCTCGGCGGCGCGGTGGAAATTGAGCGTTTCGCTCAGCACCAGCGCCTGCTTGATCTGACGGAGGTCCATGCGGATAAGACGGTCGTCGCGGCACCATCGCCGCGCGGCAGACTATGCGCGAAGCGGGAACAATGCGCAATCGGGCATTGTCCCGTGCGCCATTCAGGCGCCGGTGGCGCCGAGCGTGCGCACCTGGTCGATTTTCTCCTGCGGCAGCCAGCCGGCCAGCACCTCGCCATAGCGGCGCGCGTCCGGCGCGCTCGGCGGGGCGGGCGGGGCGCTCTGTGTACGGCTGAAGCGCGGGGCAGGGGCGGGCTGGGGAATGCCGTCCACCTCGACGAAGGTCTCGCGCGCCTTCAGGTGGGCGTGTTGCGGCGCCTCCTCGAAATTCAGCACGGGCGCAAAGCAGGCGTCGGTGCCTTCGAGCGACCGGCACCACTCGTCACGGGTGCGAGTGCGGAAGACATGCGCCAGGCGTTCGCGAGCGGGTTCCCAGTTGCCTGCATCCAACTGCTCACCGAGGCTGGCGGGATCGATGCCGATCCTCGCCAGCAGGTCGCGGTAGAAGCGCGCCTCGATCGGTCCCACCGAGATCCAGCGGCCGTCCTGGCACTGGTAGACGTTGTAGTAATGGGCGCCGGAGTCGAGCACATTGGTACCGCGCTCCTGTCGCCACTGGCCGGCAGCCGTCATGCCATAGAAGACAGTTCCGAGTGCCGCGGCGCCGTCGACGATAGCGGCATCGACTACCTGTCCCTGTCCCGACTTGCCGGCTTCGATCAGCGCCGCGAGGACGCCCGTGACCAAAAACATGGCCCCGCCGGCGAAGTCACCAAGGTACGCCGGCGGAATCGCGGGCGGCTGGTGACGTCCGCCGATGGCGTTCAGCGCCCCCGTCAGTGAGATGTAGTTGATATCGTGGCCGGCGGTGTGGGCCAGCGGGCCGGTCTGGCCCCATCCCGTGACCCTGCCGTAGACCAGGCGCGGGTTGCGCGCCATGCAGTCATGTGGGCCCAGGCCCAGGCGTTCCGTGACGCCGGGTCGGAAGCCTTCGATCAGTGCGTCCGCATTCTCCACCAGATCCAGCACAATGGCCACGGCTTGCGGATCTTTCAGGTCGAGCGCGATCAACTTGCGGTTGCGCAGCATCAGGTCAAAGCGGCGCTCGCGCCTGACGCCCAGGTCGGCCTCGCCGGGGCGCTCGATGCGCAGCACCTCGGCGCCCATGTCGGCGAGCAGCATGCCCGCCATGGGGCCGGGGCCGATGCCGGCCAGCTCAATGATTTTCATGCCTGCGAGGGGGCCCATCGTTGTCCTCATACTCTTGTCGTACTGAGTTTGCGCCTGTACGGCGTTATTCGACGGGAATTCCGGCCGTCTTGACGATTTCACGTGTTCGCTGGATCTCCGCGAGCTGGAACTGCCGCAGCTGCTGCGGTCCGCCGGAAAACACGCTGCCGCCCAGGTTCTCGATGAACTTCACGCTGTCGCGTTGCTGCATGGTCTCACGCACCGCGTCGGAGAGAGCCTTGACGATTCTTTCGGGGACCTTCGCCGGCGCGAAGACACCGGTCCAGGCGAATACCTCGAAGCCGGACGCGCCGCTTTCGGCGACGGTGGGCACCTGCGGGAGTTCCTTCAGTCGCCGCGTGTCGGTGACGGCCAGCGCACGCAGGCGACCGGCACGGATCAGCGGCAGGACCGAGCTGATCTCGCCGATCGAGTAGTCGACGTTGCCAGCGGCCACGTCTGTCATGGCCGGGGCCGTGCCCTTGTAGGTGATCGGGTTGCCCTTGATGCGGAAGCGTTCATGAAAGAGTTCCACGGCCACCTGGTAGCCGGCGCTGCCACTGGCGTAGTTGAGCCTGCCGGGTGCCTTGCGGGCCGCCTCGACGAGGTTGTCGAGGGTCTTGTAGGGAGAGCTGGCCGGAACCACCACCACCATGGCAAAGCGCGCGATGCGCTCCACCGGCACGAAGTCCTTGACCGGGTCGTAGGGCATGCTCCGGAACACCGCCACATTGGTCACCATCGACGAGTTGCTGCCGACGAACAGGGTGTAGCCGTCCGGCGCGGCTTCGGCCACAGCGCGCGCGCCGATGAAGCTGTTCGCCCCTGGGCGGTTCTCCACTACGAAGGGCTGTTTGAACTTTTCGCTCAGGTGTTGGGAGATGAAGCGTGCCGTGGTGTCAGCGCCGCTGCCCGGCGGCAGCGAGACAATGACCTTGACCGGCCGGTTCGGAAAATCGGACTGCGCCGCGGCCGGCAGCCCGGTCAGCGCCAGCGATGCCGCGAGCAGGCAATGCTTCAAGGGGTGGAATGCCATGTCGTCTCCTTGCTGTCTTTCGCCCGGCCGGGCCAAGTGCCGCGGCCGGGGTACCGCCATCGTCCGGTCAGACGCGCCGCTCGAGGAAGGCGTCCAGCGCGGCGTCGTGTTCGGGCGTGTTGTGGGCCAGCGCCTGGAAGCCCGCCGACATCTCCATGATGGTGTCCAATCGTGCATGGACGGACTCGCGCAGCAGGCGCTTGGTCATGCGCAGCGCATGGCCGGAGTTGCGCGCGATGCGCTGGCCCAGCTCCATGGCTGTCGGGAGCAGGGCGTCGGGGGCCACCACTTGCGACACGAGGCCCCATTCGAGCGCCTGGCGTGCGTCGATGGCGTCACCGGTAAAGGCCAGCTCGCAGGCGCGCGACATGCCCACCGCCTGGGGCAGCAGCCATGCACCGCCGTCACCCGGGATCAGCCCGAGCTTGACGAAGGTGGCGGCAAACGTCGCGTGCTCGGACGCGATGCGGATATCGCAGGTACAGGCGAGGTCATTGCCGGCGCCCAGGGCGGGGCCGTTGACCGCGGCGATGGTCGGCACCTCGAGGTCGCACATGGCCAGCGGCACGCGCTGGATGCCGTCGCGATAGCCATAGCGGCTCAGCACGGGCTGGACCAGCCCGCTGCCGAGCTTGCTGCGCAGCGTTTTCAGGTTGCCGCCGGAAGAGAAGGTCGGCCCCGCGCCGGTGAGGATGACGGCGCGCACCGTCAGGTCCCGGTTGATGGTCTCGCACATCTGCACCAGGGCCTCGATGGCGTCGTCGTCCGAGATCGCGTTGCGCGTCTCGGGGCGGTTCATGGTGACGATGGCGACAGCGCCTTCGCGCTGGATATCCAGAAAGCTGCTCATGTCTAGGTCGAATAGAAGGACAGGGGGAGCCGGCGCGAAAACGTGCACGGCGATTTCCATTCGATGCTACGGACTGAGCGGCGCTGTGAAAAATACTTTCGGTATGTCGCGCAATACATCGGCTGTATCGCGCCATGGCACCGGGCGCGGCAGCTATGCCTTCTCCATCAGCGCATCACGCACCTCAATCAGCGCGGCCAGGTAGGCGTCGTGGTACTTCTTCATCCGATCCGCCGGGCCTGCCACGGAGATGCCCGCCGGTTGGCCGCCCAGCAGCCCGGTCACCGCCAGGCCATACACTCCCTCGCTGCCTTCTTCGCGCGCCTCATGCCAGCCACGCTTGTGGCCACGGGAAATCTGCGCCATCAGCGTGTCGACGTCGACAATGGTGTGTTGCGTGAGCGGGCGCAGGTTGCTCCTGGCCAGTGCGGCGCGTGCTTCCTCGGGCGGCAGCAGGCTTAGCAGGCCCTTGCCCAGCGCGGACGCATGCAGGGCGGCCCGCGAACCGACTTCGATGATGTAGCGCAGTGGCAGGCGGCTGGGCTGGGCGGCGACGACCTTGACCGCGGCGGTATCGAGCACGCCGAAGAAGACGCTTTCGTTTGTCTTTTCCCCTACCTGTTCCACGGCTTCCTGCGCGACGGTGCTGAGCGGATCGTTCTCTGCGATTTGGCGCGCGACCTCGAACAGGCGTCCGGTGGGGTAGAAGCGCCGGCTGCGGGTGGTGCGCATCAGGTAGCCGAGCGAATGCAGCGTATGCAGCAGGTCGGAGGTGCTGCTCTCTGGCAGGGAGAGCAGGCGCGCCATGTCGGAATTGGACAGCTCGCGCCGTTCGCGGGCGAAAACTTCGAAGACCGCCATGGCGCGGCCGGCGGCTGGGATCAGGGTAGGCATGGATTGGCAGGTGGAAATTCGGATACCGGCAGTACTATACGAAATTTCGTAAAGCACCGGAAGCCTGCCGTGCAGTGCTACCGCACCACGCCGCCCTGCCGCAAGCGGCGGATGTCTTCCCCGGCATAGCCCGCCGAGCTCAGCACCTCATCGGTATGCTCGCCGAGCAGCGGCGCCCGCCGGTGCACTCCGCCCGGGGTTTCGCTTAGCTTGATCGGCACGCCGGCGATCCGCACAGCCCTGGCCGAGCCCGGTTGCTCGACTTCCACCAGCACCTCGCGCACTGCGTAGTGCGGATCGGCGAAAATCTCGGTTGAGGTATAGACCGGCCCGAACGGCACTTTGCCGCCCAGCGCTGCCGCGATTTCCGCCTTGCTTCGCACCGCGGTAAAGGCCTCGATCGCATCGATGACCTGCTGCTGGCGCTGCACCGGGCGGCATTGGTGGCAAAGGCTTCGTCGGTGGCAGGGCGCGGCTACGGCCGCCTCCAACCCGGATGACGGCAGCGATAGCAGTGACGACAACGATGACAGCCAACCATGAGCGGGCGGCGGCGATCCGCTGGATCCAGGACCAGATGGCCGACTATGGGCTGACGATGGACGAGTTAAAGGCGGCGGGGTGCTTCGACCCACCTCCACCCCCACCCCCTCCGCCGCCGGTCTGATACCGGAACGCCAAGGGAGTGAGTTGGGACGGGCAGGGCGAGATGCCCGATTGGCTGCGGCGGGCGGTCAATGCAGGGCAATCGGTGGAGTTTTTCCGGGTCGGATAGGGGCTCAGGGTTATCCCTGCTTCAACAGCGGGCCGGTCTCGGGCCGTACCCCTTGTGATAGCGGATTCCCCTATCTTGGCCTGGCCCCAGTCTGGGTCCACCAGGTTGACGATTGGCAGGTCGTGAAATGGCGCAAACTGCATGAGACCGCGCAGCATCAAGGCGCCGCCGCGCTGTGCCTGATCTTGCGCCTATCCTGGGCCGCGCCTAGATTTAGCGCATGGGGGGCAGTCCTCGGGCTGGCGTGGACAAAGGAAATCGTGAGCGCGGAAATTGCGGTGGTACTCGGGCTTGTGGTCTACAAGCTCGCCTGCCTGGCGGTTGGCACGCTGTTCGCTTGGCTCGGGTATCGCCTTTTCATGGCCGGAATCTGGGGGGCCGCCGGAAACCTGGAGGCCAATTTCAAGGATTGGAGACTGATGCTCAAGAGTGCGGCACCCGGAACCTTCTTTGTTGTCCTTGGCGCGGTCGTCATCCTCTACGCAGTATTTACCGGACTGAAACTTGGCGCCACCAAGAACATTGGCGCCGTGGAACGCGTCGTCCCATTCGACAAGGCGCCGTCTCTGCCTAAGCAAGGCAACGGCCAGGAAGCCGCGCCGGCCAAACCGGCGCGGCAATGACTTCAACGCAAGGCAGAGGGCGGACGGAGAAAGGGAATTGCCGTGAGAGTCGTCCCGAAAACTTCCTATTGCGGGGTTGCGTGCGGCCTCGTCCTGTGCGCGATGCCGGTGGTAGGGCGAGCCGATCTGAATGATTCCAACTTCGTCGCAGCCACGCAAGCGTATGACATGCGAGACTGCGAGGGCACACTCAAATACTTGGCGATTTACCGACAAAGAGATGCGGCGTTTCTGGCCAGCAACCCACAGATTGATGTACGAATTCGTCAGACGGAAAGGTTCTGCGCCGAGCACCTCCGAGGGCTTCGCACCCCTTCGGAGAGCGTGACCGTCGGTGGTCAGGGCGCACCACCTCTATTTCCTGTGTTCGGCTCGTCGCTGCCCGAAGTTACTGGGGCACCGCCGCCGGTAACGCCCCCTGGCCCGCCATCCAGGCTGCCGCCGCCTCCGCCCCTTGGCCCGGCACCTTCAAAGCCTTGATTGGATCGAGCGAGCGTGATCCGCGCGCGAAAGGCGGGAAGGGGGCGGAGCCTTGCTGGAAGCGGCTCTCCAGTTGATTGCCGCCACTTTTCGCGGGCCGGACCTTGGGGGCGCTGTGCCTTATGCAGCCAGGGAATAGAACTGCTGCGCAGCCGACGGATTGCTCCCATCGTGGCACTGCATCTGGCCCTTGGCGATCATATGCGTGAGCTCGATGCCGGCCAGCAAGATGCGCGCGCAGCGGAAGTCCTTGAAGCCAAGCATTGGTCGAGTCTGGCGCTTGATGGCCCGATGGTCCTGGTCGGGTAGCCGTACCGCATTGCTGCGGTACGGCCCCCTAAGAACCGTACGTGCGCCTTTAGGAGCATACGGCTCAAGCCTCTACAAAGGCATCTGTCGACACCCGGTGGCACAACTTCTTTTCAGGCGTATTGCGGAGTTCTACGGCAATTGAGATGGTGCACTTGAAGGTTGCTTGCTGCATCCGTCCCGCCGTCAGTTTGCTTCACAATATGCGAAACATCCCAGCGGGTGTTCATTGTGATGGGCTGCTGACAGTTGGAACACATGCCATCTTGCCTTAGCCAGACACGGTACAGCTTACCGTGCCCTCGCGCCGAGTTCAGCATCTTCTGGCCCCATCGGGATTCGAAGTACGGCGCCCAGTGCGGATCGTGCGGATTGGCGCTCGCCTTGATCTTGACATGCCGTTTGATTGGCGTGTCCGATACCTTCAGCAAGGTGACCTCTCTTGTCGTGCCATCCTCTTTTTTTTCTGTGGCGGCAAATACCCAGTCCCGGAGACCTTTGGTTTTGAAGTATTTCGTTTTTATCCATCGGGCGCCTTTGTTAGGGTGCCTTCTTGCCGCCCATCGCCATAGCATTGACCAGACCTCGTGATCAACCCGATCGAAGGTTTTCTTGGCGACTACATGGCTGTGATAATTCGCCCATCCTCGTAAAACAGGATTGAGCAGCCTTATCAGGCTCGCCTGTTTAGCCGTCTTGTCGGCCTTGATGATTTCACGAATTTTGTCAAGATGCGCCTTGACGTTCGCTTTCGACGGTTTCATCAGTAGCTTGCCGTTGTACTTGCGAATGTTCCATCCGAGAAAATCAAACCCCTCCTTGATGTGCGTTATCCTGGTTTTTTCTGGGGATAAGACCAGCCCGCGTTCCGCCAGAAATTCAGCTACTGCCGGCCTGACTTCATGTTCCAGCCACTCTTTCGAGTGGCCGGTAATAATGAAATCGTCCGCGTAACGCACCATGTTAATTTTCAGTCCTCTCTGCCTGGCTCGCGGAAATTTTTCCGCTAGCCTAGCTTCGAGGCCATCGAGCGTCATGTTGGCTGCCACCGGTGAAATGATTCCCCCTTGCGGGGTGCCGGCGTCAGTGGGGAAGAGTTCGTTTTGATACACGTAGCCCGCTTTGAGCCACTTCTTTAGGATCACCTTGTCCGTGGGGAGATTGGCGATCATCCAGTCGTGGGAAATTTTGTCGAAACAGCCTTGAATGTCAGCCTCCAGCACCCATTCCGCACTCGCCTTTTTCGCCAGAGAAATGAAGCATTGTCCTCCAGCGTCAGCAGTTGAGCGTTCCGGCCTGAACCCATAAGAGTTCAGGTCCGCAGTGGTTTCCGCAACGGGTTCCAGCGCCAGCAGATGTAGCGCCTGCATGGCGCGGCATTTCATCACGGGGATGCCGAGGGGCCTCGTCTTGCCGTTTTTCTTCAGAATAAAAACCCTCCGAAGCGGAAGGGGCGAATAACCCCGCCTCTTCAACGACGCAATCGCGTTGGCCTTTGCCGCCGGTGTTTTCCACGTTACCTTGTCCACACCGGGGGTGTTCCTGCCTTTGTTTTCAGTCACCCGCTTGACGGCTAATGCACGGCCGCTGAACGAGTGGGTCAGCAGCCATTGCAGGGCTTTCACCCTGTTATGGCGGCCGGCCTGTACCGCCTTCACCATACGCGACTGCAGCCTTCTTACCTGACGTTGAACATCGGCCCAATTGATGCCGTCCCACGCCACGCCAGAAGGTGCACGCGCCCGTGTTGCTGCACTCATTTGCTTTCCTTCCGTATAGATGATTCTGCAAACTCTCTGGTGAGGAGAGACCATGAGGAAGTCTGCCCGCTTTCGCGTCGGGTGATGTTGCAACCCGTATCCCGTCCATTACAGTCGGGCATTCGCTTTTTCCCCGATCCTGTGCCCGCACCGCCATGGGCAGGCCTCGCAGCCTGCTGTCCCCGAAGGGAGCGATCCGGGGTTTCCACGTTCCGCTTACGGAAGTACGTCGGGTTAGGTGCCTGCTCTGGGCCGGAAGGTATATGGGTCACGAACGCGTAATCGAGAAACGCTGTTCCCACCTCCAGTACCGTTTGGTTCGAGCGCAATAGCCATTTCCGCTCGTTCAACATAACGACCCTGTTGCAGATTCAAATGTTTTCACCATACCGACTATCTGGCACTCATCCGGCTTATGGCTGCCAGAAGGGTACGCCTCTCGCGATTGATACCCCGCGCCTTGCGGCGCTTCGTTACGTTGTCAGAGCCGCTCTTGATTCAGGCTCCTGGATTCACCGGGTGACACCGGTGGTTCACTCCTTCTATACGGCGAGAAGGGCGAACAACTTCTGTAAGCGACTTCGTGTCGCACCTCGACGATGTTGTTCAGATATTTGACCTGTCGAATGGCGATGGGAGCTTCCTGCTCGGCGTTGATGTCGCGCAGGGCCGCCAGGTTGGCCGGGCTGCCGTCGATGGTCACTGAGTCGGGCTGGCCGTTGTGCGCGATGGCCTTCTCGAAAAAGCGCCGCGCCGCAGCCTTGTCGCGCTGGGCACGCAACAGGAAGTCGATGGTATGGCCCGCCTTGTCGACCGCCCGGTACAGGTACTTCCACTGACCGCGTACCAGGATGTAGGTCTCGTCCATGCGCCAGCTTTTTCCCACCGGGCGCTTGCGAGAGCGAAAGATCTTGTTCAGCGCCGGCAGCAATTTCAGCGCCCAGCGGTGCACGGTCGAATGGTCAACCGAGATGCCACGCTCGGCCATCATTTGCTCGAGATGACGCAGGCTTAGCGGGTAGGCCACATACCACCGCACGCAGGTCAGCATCACGTCCAGCGGGTAGTGCAGACGCTTCAATACCTTCGCAACTTCCAAGTTCATGACCGCTGCCAACACTTGCTGAGTTCGACACCGGCCCATTCTACCGGAGGCTTATTGCGACAGAGCCGGCGATGGCATGCACGATAAGCGCGCGGTGCATGATGAGTTTCTTGAGGCTGTCGCGCATGTTGGCCAGCATCTTCTCGGCAGTGTCACTGTCGATACGATCCCTCTTCAACTGCGCAGTCCGCAGTTCCTGCGCAGCGATGCGTTTCCCCAAACGCTCGATGGCCAGATCCGTTTCGTCCAGATCCTTAAGATCCTCCTCTATGCTGCGCGTGACCTCTAATCCGGGTTGCATGATGATCTCCATGCTGGTGCCTATGCCTCTGTCATAGGTCAGGTGCGAAGGCGCAGGTTATTGGGCGGGATCCTACAAAGGCTCAGTATTGCGTCAGCGTGCGATGACCGGTGCATCAATCAGGAATCTCGCGCGGATCGCTCACGTGTATCTCCTTAACCTCATCGTCGACGCCCTGTCTTGGACAGGCTGAGCGTAGGCTGGTGCCGGCCGGCCACAGCATCACTCCTGTACTCCGAGCGGATCCTTAGCGAGGCCGCTGCGCAAGCGAACCGTTCCGTCTTGACGGTATATGTGCAGCTCGGCGTTTTCGCGCTTCGCTCGGTGCCATCCGGCAGCTATTGCAGCCTCAAGGGATGAATAGATCTGGAGCCTTTCCGTAGGACCTTCTATTTCGAGTGCCCAGCCATAATAAGCAGGCACAATGCGAACGATTCGCGTACGCATCTGCAAGACTCCTTGGCACCCGAGAAAAAAGGCGCCCGCTGTTTAGAGCGGGCGTCACGAACGCCGAACAAGTGAACGCATTTGACTTGTCTTATATTGTCTTATGTGTCTGGCGGCGGATAAGCCCACTTAAGTGGGGCGTCGCGCAAATGCATCACTCCTTGATCTTGCGCGGACCCTTACTGAAGAAATTTCACATGCTGATGTGGCCGTCGTGGGCATAAACGAGAAGATCGACCTTCTCCTTTGCCCGCTTGGTCCGGGCGGCGATCGCTTCTTCCTCGGGAAGTGTATCGGTGGAGGCGGGACTGCCGCTTACTCTATCGCCGACGGTGACCGCCGAGCCGCAAGTGCAGGTGGTGTGGCAGCACCTGTCGGTCAATGACCTGACCGATCAGGCTTCCACGGTCGCGTTCGACAACGCCAACAGCACGCTGATGCGCGCCGGCGTGCGGGTGCAGAAGGTGATCCCATACCAGGGCGCAACCTGGCAGCCGTACTTCCGCGCGGATGTCATGCACATGTTCGACAGCACCGGTCAGACCATCTTTGCCGGCACCACCACCGTGCCGACCGGGCAAGACTACACCGCCGCGCGCTTCGAGTTCGGCGTCGTCGGCAAGTCGGGGCGGCATGGCAGCGTCTATGCCACGGCGGGATATCTGACCAGCCTGGGCGGGCCGCCGCGCGAAGGCTGGTTCGGCAACCTCGGCGTGCGTTGGTCGTGGTAGTGCTGGGCTCAACGATGTTCAGCCTAGCGATATGAAGCCTGGGTAGAAGCGCCGGCCTACTGGAGGGTCGGCCGAGATTCGCAAATATCTGAAGCTTCAGATATTTGCGAATCCCGGTCAACCCTCTAAACGGATCGCCGCGCCAACCGTTGTGTATGTCCCAATGGTCGGAACAGTGGCACTGGAACTGTTCCAATAGTCATTGGTGAGTACCGGGCTGATCGGTACCATTGACACCATTGGTCGCACCAGTTGCTTCCATTGGCGGACAACCAACCGGGGAGAGCGATTTGACGGAGAAAAACAATGGATTCGCATTACTATTGAAGGCCCATGCGTCCAGTCCAGTGATCGGCGGACTGGTCGGACTGCTGATTGGCGATGCACTCGGCGTGCCATACGAGTTTCATACCCCCGAAGACTTGCCAAGCCAGAAGCAGATCGAAATGCAGCCACCGGTTGGCTTCAGACCGGCGCATGCCGGAGTGCTGCCCGGAACATGGTCCGATGATGGTGCCCAAGCCCTGTGTCTGCTTGCCAGCCTGTTGGAACAGGGCAAGTTCTCACTGACGGACTTCGCCGCCCGGTTGCTGCAATGGCTGGACGATGGCTACATGGCTGTCGATGGCGATGTCTTTGACTGTGGTATCCAGACTGCCGAGGCGTTGGGCTACCTTCGCGAAGGTGTCTCGCCGCACGAATCGGGTGGGACCGATGAACGCAGCAACGGCAATGGTTCCCTTATGCGGGTTCTGCCGTTGGCCCTGTGGCATACCGGCAGCGACGAACAGCTTGTCAAGGACGCACACCTTCAGTCCTTGCCAACCCATGCACATCCCCGTTCATTGGGGGCTTGTGCGTTCTACGTTCTGGTCGCGAGAGGCTATCTGCGGAAGCTGGACGAACCGTGGAGATGGGCTGACAGTCGTCTGGCCGACATCTACGAAGACTGGCCCGAACATCGGGAACGGAAGGCGCTTCTCGCCGAACTGGACGTGCTGCGCAGCTTTCCGACGACCGACAAGCCAAGCGGGACCGGATACGTACCGGACTGCCTATGGTCGGCGCGTCGGGCACTAGAAGAAGCGTCGTTCGAAGATGTTGTTCGGACTGCGATCCTCTTCGGTCATGACACGGACACCACTGCTTGTATTGCAGGCGGACTGGCGGGCGTCAAGTTCGGTCTGGCCGGTATTCCGGCGCGCTGGCTGGAACAACTGCGAGGGTTCGACATCGTGGAATCGTTGATCTTCCGATTCGATTCAACGAGGTCAAAAGCAGGCTGACCCATCATGGCGGCTAACTGTGATGTAATAGGCATAGTGCACCGCGCAACTATTAGAACAGGCGGCGCAGCAGATCGGTGGCAGTCTGCACCACTTGCACCACCGCATCGCCGACGCCCATCTCCATGCCCATCGCTTTGGCTGACGCATAGATGACAGCCGTGAGCAGTGCCAACACCATCAAGCCCATCTTGAAATTGTCATCCACCGCGCCCCCTTGCGTTCAGTCAAACTCGGGTCCGCAATTGGCAAAGGCGCTGAACAGCGGCGGCACAGTTGCACAAGCTGGACCACGTCCCATTTCGTTATAGGGACAGTGCCAGAAGCAGATGTGCCATTCCGTGCGGTTTCTCTCTTACCTCATGACGCGAAGGAAGCGTCGGCAGCGTAACCAAGCAACTACAGCAGTTGCAACCCCACACCACCCAAGCCGATTTTGGGAATCGGCACCCCTTTGCCTTTCTGTAACAGGACATGCTGCACGACGCGATCACGATGCAGAGCGAATGTCGCGGGGTCCAAGCGCAAGGCCGTACGTGCATAGTGCTCCGTCATCAGCTTGTAGACGCGATGGCGAAGCTGTAGGTTTTCGATCTTCGCTTCCAGCCTGCTGCCCTGATCAGCGTTCTCGTTTTCAAGCTGGCGAAGATTGGTCACTGCCCGGGCGTGCGTATGGCGATAGCGGTCCAGATCGGCGTATGCCTTCCGCAGTTCTTCCTTTATTTCTCGCACTTGTTGGTGGAGTTTCAGATTGGCTCGCACGCCATGCTGGATGCGGGTGGCTTCCCCGAGTGCGAGGTCTGCCGCCGCAATGGTGTCCTTCCACCCCATGCATTGGTCAAGGCTTTGCAGGTGCGGCCACGCTGTCCATGGCTCGTTGTTGTTCTTCATGCTGCTCCCCCGTCAACTGTCGGCTTCCTTGGCCGTCAGCGGTGCTTTGCCGCCAACGTGACCAAGGACCCTCGCGCTACTTCCCCCGTAACCCTTCGTGTATGAGTTTCACAGCATCTAAATCCAATTAAAGTATGGAACTAGATACATGGCAGCCTTTCTGCCACCCCTGGAACGTGAGGAAGCTGCTACTCAGGTTGTCGTGAAATGCATCCATATTCAAGCCACGTCGCTTGCATCGTATTATCCTGATTGAGGCAAAGGAATCCTCCGAATGGATGGCGCGTCGGACCATTCTTCAACCCTGCTAGTATTGCGCCCGGAGTTCTTGGCCTCATAGAGTAGGGCGTCGGCGGCAGCGAACAGGGATTTCTCGGTGACGGTCTTCCCTGCCGTCGCGAAATTTATAACCAACACACCAAAACTGGCTGTCGCAGTGATGCTTCGGGCAGTGTCGTCAATTGCCGGACTCCCCGCAATGGCGTTGTCACGTTGGTGAGGTAGTCGCGTAAGATGAGGCGATGAAGAAGAAATCGCTCTACCACGGGCACCGCTTCCCGGCGGCCGTCATCAGCTGCGTCGTGCGCTGGTATTACCGCTTCCACCTGAGCCTGCGCGACGTCGAGGAGCTGCTGTTTGAGCGCGGCGTGATCGTCAGCTACGAGACGATCCGCCGCTGGTGCTACAAGTTCGGCGCGGGCTTCGCGCATCGCGTCAAGGCTGCACGTCGCAAGCCAGGCAGCACGTGGCATCTGGATGAGATGTTCGTGTCGTTGCGCGGCGAGCCCTACCTGCTGTGGCGCGCGGTCGACGAACACGGCGCCGAGCTCGACATCCTGCTGCAAAAGCGGCGCGACAAGGCCGCGGCCAAACGCTTTTTTCCGCGTGTGCTGCGTTCCTGTCCGGCACCGCAAGATCGTCACTGACCAGCTGCGCAGCTACCCGGCCGCAAAGGAGGAGATTCCAGAGCTGGCAGGTGTCAAACATGTGTTCGTGAAGGCAGCCGCACGCGTGAACAATCGGGCCGAGAACAGCCACCAGCCAACCCGTGAACGCGAGCGGCGCATGCGCGGATTCCGCGACCCGAAGCGCACCCAGGCCTTCCTCTCAAGCTTCGGGCCGATCCGTCAGCATTTCGCCCTGTAGCGACATCTGCTGCGCGCTTCGCTTTACCGAAAACTCCTCACCGCCCGATTCTTGGCCTGGCGCGAATTTACCGAAGTCACTCAAAATCCGTCCCCCGCATGAGGCGGCAGTTCACGCCCTCCACGCATTGCGGCTTCGTTATGCCAACGTGACACCCATTAGCCGGCCGAAGTCAAGGTGCAAATCCTCCCCATCGCCAGATTGCCATGATGATGAAAATAACCATCATCATGGCAATCTGGCGAAATTCCTTCCATTATCCTGTCGCGGCTGCCTGCAGGGGCGGTATCGCATCCGTTTTCTCGCGGCTGGTTGCGAACCGGATCGCACCAGACACCCATCGGGATCAAGCGATCGGCGATGAATTGTCGATCACCCTGGCGGCGGTGCCGCCCCAGAGAAACGTTGGTGCCAGACAAGGTCCAATGGGTTTCAAAACCGTGGCTGTTGCCTGCGCAACGCCAGTCAAGCGTGGCTCATTGTCTAGGCGACCCGGCTATCTGCAAACAGGAGGCGGGGCAAAGGGAGGACCCAATCAAAACCATGGCTTTTCACCAGTCACGTTACCGGGCTCGTTCCCCTTGCACCGCCTTTTAGCCAAAGCAGCGGGTTACGTCAAATGGCTTGTGCTCCCGAAGCATGTGATAGCAGGCGCGCGCCAGCTTGTGCGCCAGCGCCTTGATCGCGATAATCCCGTTACGTGCGCGTTTCTTGCGCTCGTAAAAGCGTCTAGCTTCCGGGCACGAACGCATGGCGAAGTTGGCCGCCTCGACAAATGCCCACGCCAGATACTTGTTGCCGTTCTTTGTGTTGCCTTCGCCTTTCTTCCTGCTGTTGCTTTCGCGCCGGCTGTCCACACAGCGGCAGTACGAACTGAAATCACCAACCTCGGTGAAACGCGAGATGGTTCCGGTTTCCAGCATGATCGTGGTTGCGAGAACCGGACCAATGCCAGGCACCGAGTTCAGCAACACGTAGTCGGGTTGCAGTTTCACCCGCTCCATGAGACGCTTCTCGAGGATTCCGATCTGCTCCTGCAAGGTTTGCATCACCGCCAGATTGGCCTTCATCGCGAGCGCTACGTCCGGTGCAAAGCCGAATTCGCTGACCTGTGTCTTATCCAGATGCTTGACCTGTTCACCCCGCATCTGCCCACCAGTGTGGCGTGAGAACAGGTTCTCGATCGCGAGGATCTGGGCCGTACGACACTGCACCAGTTGCATGCGCTTGCGCGAGAGATCGCGCACCGGACGTTCTTCTGCTGGATAAATGTAGCCTTCTGGCAATAGCCCCAGACGCAGCAGTTGTGCGAGATGGGCTGCATCCGCGAAGTCCCCACTATATTTCAGCCCCTCGTACTGCTTGATCGCTGCGGGGTTCGCCAGATGCACCTGGTAGCCATCTTTCATCAGGTCATCAACCAGCCAGTACCAATTAAACGTGGCTTCGATTACCACCCCCACCAGCTCGTCACGATGCGGCGCCAGGGCCGTCCGGATCTGGACCGGATCGTTTGGTAACCGCCGCTGGTAGATAACCCGGTCAGCTTCATCGCTGACCACAACCACACTGTTGTTCGAGTGCAGGTCGATTCCACTAAACTTGTTCATGCCGGCCTCCTGTGCGTCACGTCGGTGTTCGCATCTCGACTCTACGCCAGCCGTTCGACCCGAACGGAGGGGAGGCCGGCTATATGATTATCAAAGCCGTGTAGTTCGGCACTGGCAAATCAGCCGCCCGGCACACCGCTGAGACCCGCATCAATTCAAGGCGGCATCCACCGGCGGCGCGCAACCGCCTCAACGCCGTGCTGTTTGCTGCATGCTCACCGGCGTGGCCCCGGGGCGCCGCGCTCGGCAGAGCCGCGCTGTCGAGGTTTGGCGGGATGGGTGTGACGGGGCTGGCCACGGCGTCGGCGCTAGTGGCGATCAGCGTGCGCATGGCCGCGCGAGGCGACGCTGATGCGTGTCCAGCGTCATAACAGCCGTTCGCCGGCCGACCCGGGCACGCGAGTCTCGCCTCACAGTTAAAACCTCCCGAAATTCTGATCTGTATTTTTTTTACTTGCCGCCAATGGGTTGGCCGATAGAGTTATGCAAGGTGGAGCAATCACCGTCTTCCCATCGTCTTGCCGGAGATCCGGCAAGACGATGGGCATCTGGCGCTCAGGCACAGGCGTTGCACGAACGAGGTCGGCCGAGAAGCGGCCGTGGAGGTCCGCGATGAACAAGAGTGTCTACCCGCGCTTCCCCGCTCAAGCATTGGCAGACCGTTCACCAAGCCGGCCGGCACCGGCTCCAGTGGACCGTCGACCACGCCGGTTCCTGCGCTGATCCGCTGCTTCCGGCTACCGGATTTCTCATACCCCCACTATGCTGCAATTGCACTTGTTCGGCGTAGTATCGTACAGCGTCGACCCTGGCGATGCCGCCGCCGACGTGGTGCCCACGCATGTGAGCGGACGTCCTGGCTGCCTGCTGGCCTACCTCGCGCTGGCGCGGGGCCGGTACTTCAGCCGCAGCGAACTGGTCTCTGTGCTGTGGGCGGAGCAGGCCGATTCGGTGGGCAACGGCACGTTCAACACCGTGCTATGGCGCCTGCGCAAGCTTATCGAACGGCCGCCGCTGTCGCCGGGATCGCTGATCGCCTGCGACCGGCGCGGTGCCGTCGGGATGCACCTGCAGGCACCCGTGCAGCTTGACGTGGAGGCGTTCGCGCAACGCGTGCTGCCGGTGCTGTCCAGGCCGCTGGAGCGGATGTCCGAAGCCGACGTGGAAGCACTACGTGCCGCTATTGCTCTCTACACCGCCGACATCCTCACCGACCTCGCCGACGAGTGGGCACTGCGCGAGCGCGAGAAGCACCGGCGCTATTATCTCAATGCGCTGGGCCGCATGATGCAGGTCTGCTCGCTGGCCGGCGACTATGCCTCGGCCATTCGCTACGCCCAGGCGGTCCTCGACCGCGACGCGCTGCGCGAGGACGTGCACCGCGAGCTGATGCGGCTGTTCATGCAGAGCGGCCAGCGGGCGCTGGCGCTGCGCCAGTTCGAACTATGCCGCGCCGCGCTCCGGCAGGAACTTGCGATACAGCCGATGCCCGAGACGTTCGTGCTGTACCAGACCATCGTCCAAGGCGCGCTGAGCGCCGAGTGCGGAGCGCCTGCCCACGGCATGCCGACGGCGGTGTTGAGGCTGCCGGCGCTGATCGATCCGCCCGTGCAGCGCACCACGCTGTCGCCCCGCGAGCTGATTGAGTCGGCACGGCTACACCTGGCGCGCGCCGACGCGCAGCTTCAACTGAGCCTGCCGTTCCTGTAGTCCTCCCGCTGTCATCCCACGGTCGTTCCGCTGTCATCGCGCTGTCGTTCCGCTACACCTGCGGTCCCGCCTTGCGCTGCCCCGGCGCGCCCACCCATGGTCCTCTCCTGTGCCGTCGCGTGCCATCCTGCGGCTGGCGCGTGCCATCCTGCGGCTGCCTGCTGCCGCCCCGGCATCACGCGCATCACCTCCATCACACCGGTATCACGTCGCGTCACGGCCGCGCGTGATGCACGTGATATCGGCGTGATGCCGGCGTGATCGGGGGGTGACGCCGCGCGCCAAGACTGGATTCCAGTCCACCGTCGTCGCAGGGAGTTGCTCTCGATGTCACTGCTGGAAGACCACAGCGCCTCATTCATCGTCCGCGTCTGGCGCGAGCGGGGTGAGGGGCAGGCGGTGTCGCAGGAGTGGCGCGGCTCGATCGAGCACGTGCAATCCGGCCAGCGGTCGTTCTTCCGGGACCTGGGCGCGATCGCGCGTTTCATGCGACCGCATCTGGAACAGCTCGGGATCGAGGCGCCGATGCGCTTCTGGGAGCAGATGACATCCGACCTGTTCGATCCGTCCGACGCCGCCGGGCCGCAAGACAACCCGCCCGAGCCGCGGCCTGCACGGGCAGCGGGGCGGCGCAAGCGCTGAAGCCAGGGTCTTGCCGGGCCAAGCATCCAGGAGAAGGTCATGCCCCTCATTCGCGTCAATCGTGAGTCCGTCAACGACCGCTTCAGCGTGCTCGGCTTCACCGTGCGCACCGAGAGTCCGTTGTTCGAGATCGGCATCGCCACCGATCCGGCGCTGTTCCAGGCCGAGAACCGCGCGCACCGCACGCGGCGCAACTTCTACTCGAGCCGCAGCGTGGGCGCCTTGCGCGCACGCCGCGGCGAGGCCGTGTACCTGGTGCCGCCGGACGTGCTGGCGAACTTCGTCGGCCGGTCCCGGCTGTACTTCGGACTCGCCACCTATCGCGAGAACAGCGGCGGCGTGCCTGACTGGGTGCAGTCGCCCACCGAGGGCCATATGTACGTGGACCTGAGCGGGCTCACGGAGCGCGGACTGCGCCGCGTGGCCGGCCGGTCCTTCGGCGCTGGCGCCTATGGCGCGGTCAACGGTCATGATCCCAGCCTGGACTGGGGCGGCGATGCGCAGCCCCAGATACAGCCCCCTGCGTCTCACCCGGTGCAGGCGCAAGCGCCCGCGACGAACAAGGTGGCTGGTGCCGCGCGGCCCGGCAACGGCGCCGCAACCACCGGCAACGGCAAGGCCGCCGCGCCGGTTGCGTCGGTTGCGAGCGCACCCTATGACGACGGCTTCGGCGACTTCCCCGCGGCCAAGGCCGAGCACCCGCCGGCCGCCACACCCGTCCCGCCCGCGGGCGCCGGGCACGCCACGGCGCAGGCATATGCGCGCCATCCCCGCGCACTGGAGGCGGAGGACGACGCGCACGGCATCGACGGCCCGGTGCCCGACGATGAGGCCACGGCACAGGCCCAGGAACAGGCGGCCCATGCGCTGGAGGCGCCGACGCCGGAATACCTCGGCGCGAGCCGCTTCGCTCCCGCGCATCCGTCGAACTTCCGCGCGGTCAGCGCGCCGCGCGAGGTCAACCAGATCGTCATTCACATCACAGACGGCGGCAGCCGGATCGCCGGCACCATCGGCTGGTTCCAGAACCCGAACCAGCGTAATGCGCGCGGCAACCCGATTCACGTCAGCGTGCACTACGTGGTCGGCCGCGACGGCGAGGTGGTGCAGATGGTGCGCAACAATGACGTCGCCTGGCACGCCAACGTGGCCAATGCCCACAGCATCGGCATCGAGCACGTGGCCAACACCCGCGGCCTGCTGCCGACCGAAGAGCAATACGCTGCTTCGGCGAGGCTGGCCGCCTGGCTGTGCCGGCAGTATGGCCTGCCGATCGACCGCGTGCACGTGCTGGGACACGCGGAGGCCGACACGCATACCACCCATACGGACTGCCCGAATGCCGTGTGGGATTGGGACCACTATATGGACTGCGTGCGCGAGGCCGCGGCCGCCCCGGCAACCGCGCAGGGCCTGGGACGCCCCAACGGGCTTGCCTATGCCCGTGCGCAGGAGATCATCCAGCCGTACTACGACCCGGCCGACCCGGCCAGCGCGCTCACGTGCCAGAACGACGCCTTCAGCGAGGCGCGCGAGGAATGGTTCGCCGGCGTGCCCCACACCACGCTGTTCCCGCATTCGGCGATTTGCCAGTTGCGCATGACCGCGCCGGACGGCAGCCGCTACATCGGCACCGGCTTCTACATCGGCGCCAACCGCATCCTGACGTGCGCGCACAACCTCGATGGCATGCAGAGCGTGACCATCATCCCTGGACGCAATGGTGCGGAGAATCCCTTCGGCGAATGCACGGTGAACCAGTGGCGCATCGCGCGGCCGCCATATACGGGCGACGGCAACTGGGAGAACGACCTCGCGGTGATCGACAATGTGCCGCTCGCCGCGCCCGGTGGGCAATGGTTCGAATACCTGAACGCGACGCCGTCGGACCGGCTGCCGATCGTCGTCTGCGGCTATGCAAAACGCTCGGTCACGATCCCCGAGCTGACGCAGGTGATCGACGGCGACAAACAGCATCTGCACGGCGGCTATGCGGCCAGCCAGAGCAACGGTGAGGTGATCGAGTACCCGATCCTGACGCTCAAGGGCAACAGCGGCTCGCCGGTCTACCACCTGGACAACAGCAGCGGCACGCTGCGCGCGCTGGTCTGCGCGGTGCATGTGACCGGCGAACCGGCGGCGCAGGGGCTGAACCGAGGCTGCTTCATCACGCCGAACAAGATCGACTGGATCGAAGGCCGTGCGACCGCCTTCGCGCTCGGCACGGCCCGCGCGCTGGACGTGCCGCTCGACCCGGGCGAAGGTGGCCGCTCGATCGGCCTCGACGCGCTGCAGCCCGCTGACATCATCGTTTCGACCGCTCGCCATCCGGTTTCGTACGCGATCCGCCTCGGCACCATCTCGGCCATCAGCCACGCGATGCTGTACGTGGGCGACGGCAAGGTCATCGAGGCGATTGGCAGCGGCGTGCGGGAGGTGCCGCTCGCAACGGCGATCGGCGACGCCATCCTGGCAGTGGCCTATCGGCATCCGTCGGTCGATGCCAGCCATGCGCAGGCGATCGTCGACCACGCGCGCTCGCGCGTCGGCTCGCCGTACAACTACGCCGGCGTGGCCTTCACCGGCTATCGCATCACCAATCCGCTGCCGGCGCGCGTTATCGACGCGCTTGCCAGTCGGCTCGGAACGGAGGTTGGCCAGGCGGGCGCCGCCTACTGCTCCGAACTGGTGTTCGAGTCGTTCACGCAAGGTGGCCTGCCGCTGGTGGCATCGGCGCCGGGAGCCAGTACGCCAGACGACATCGTGCGCCTGACCAGCGGTCTGCTGCAGTACGTGGGCCACCTGAAGGGCGAGGACGTGCCGTTCGGGATTCCGCTGTCTCTGGCGCAGGGCAGGGGCGCGGCGCGCGCACTGAGCCAGTCCTTCTCGCTGCACTGGGACGATACACCCTACCAGCCGCAGAGCACCGAAAACTCGTGCTGGGCCGCCACCGGCGCGATGGTGGTCGGCTGGCGCGATCGCGTCTGCATCCCCGACAGCGAGATCGCAGCTATGGTGCCGGTGTTTGATGCTTTCAACAACGGCCTGCCGCCGTCGAACCGCATCACGCTGGCTGAGGCCTGGAACCTGGTGGCCGAGCCACCCGCCTCCTATGCGATCGAGGGCTTCCGCCAGATGCTCGCCAACTACGGGCCGCTCTATGTCGGCATGCGCGCCAGCGCGCAGGGCGGCGGCCATGCCCGCGTGCTGGTCGGCATGGAGAGCGGCGGCGCGGAGGACGGTTCCGACACCACGATGTTCCTCTACGATCCATGGCCGGGTACGCCGGGGCGCATCCGCATGGCATTCGGCGAGTTCGTGCAGTTCTACGAGGGCCGCATGACGACGACCGGCGGCGTGGTCGACGTGCAGATCCTGCATGCCGACGGCGCCCAGGGCCGCTCGCCGGCTACCGCCGCGCCGTTCTCGCTGTCGCTGGCGGCCTCGCAGCTCCGCGCGCCGGGCGAAGCCCGTGACGCCGTGCGGCCCGTGCTGCGCGCGGTGCCGTCGGCCAGGCCGCCCACCCGTCCCCGCGCGCTCTCCGACGAGACCACCGACTACCCGATCACGTTGATCCCGCAGCCAAACAAGCTTGCCTGCTGGGCCGCCGCGATGGCGATGCTGCTGTCGGTCCGCCGGCACCAGTCCATCGATCCCGAGACACTGGCGCGCGAGGTCGGCAGCTCGCTGATGACCTCCTACGGCATGGAGTTGCTGCAGGCGGTGCGCGACCGCTATGGCTTTGCGGCGATCGAGATGCCCTCGAACACCAGCCTGTACTTCTCGCCCGCGCAATGGGCCCAATGGCTGCGAGACTTCGGCCCGCTGTGGGTCGTGATCGTCGGCATGCCGCACGCGGTGATCGTCAGCGGCCTGCGCGGCAATACCGGCGACGCCAACGCCTGCCAGGTGAAGATCCTGAACCCGTGGGACACGCGGGTCAGCTTCGACGACGATCCCACTGAGTTCCATCCGGCCAACCAGGGCTATGCCGACTGGCTGTCGTTCCAGCAGTTCACGTCCGACTTCGGCAACATGGCCGAGCCGGACTACGGCAACTGGCGCGTGCTGCATTTGCCCGCGCAGGGCGCCAGCGCACAGGGGCTCGCCTATGGCGGAAATGCGCATCGCGCCATCTCACCGGCGCACAGGCTCGCGCCGCCGCCGCGGCCGGTACGCGCGATGAGCCTGGAGGACACGCCACCCGCCGATGAGCCGATCGACCCGTCGCGCGTGCCGGGCACCACCATGCGCCGCCAGCGCGGCAGCCACGGGCGCGTGACGTGGGCACTGGATCAGCTCGACGGCGTGAAGCTGCCCGACCCCGCCGCCATGGCGGTGCCGGCGCTGGTGCCGACGACGATCACGCTGGCCCAATGGCCTTGCATCGGCCAGGATGCGGTGCCGCTGCCGCTGACTGTGCGCTTCGATGCGGGCGGCGGCGCGGTGGGCAACGTGCGCATCGGCGCCGGCACCGCGGCCGATACCGCCTACGACGTCACCGTGACCGCGACGATCGAGGACGACGCGCAGTCGTTGCCTGGCCTGCATGCGCCGCAGGCGGCGCTGCGCGTGACGATCGACTATGACTTCACCGGCGCGCCGGGCGGCGATGCCTCGGCGCGCGTGAAGCTGCGGCTGATCGGCAACGGCCGCTACGACCTGGACAGCAGCTGGCAATGAACGGGGCGGGGCGGCCATGACACAACGCACGCACGGCTCGATCTTTCCGCCTCACGTGAGCGGCGGCGCCCACGCGCGCGGCCTGGCCGAGGCCGCGCCAACCCCCGCCGCGCCGGCGCCCGCGCCCGCGCCGAAACCCCCGGCAACCGAATCCCTGGCCGGCCGCGCGGGCGCGCTGGTCAACGAGATCGACTTTCCAGGCTTCGTCGCCGGCCTCGTGCACGGCACCTTCGACGCGATTGTCGATGCCTCGATCCGGCAGATGGAGAGCTACTCCGGCCTGGTGGCGGCGGTGGCGAAGACGGTCGACCAGTTCACCGAGGAGAATGTCTCACCCAATCAGGCGCGCGACTGGCTCGCGCAGCGCTATCCCGGCGACGTGCGCGTGGCGCCGCCCACTGCCGAGCAGCCTTCGCCGCAGCTCGTGCCGACGGCCGAGGGGCTCACGCCTTCGTGGCTGGCCGATTATGGCGCCGGCGGCGAGGAACTGACCTCCGAGTTGCTCGAGGAGCGTGTGCTGCCGCAGGTCCGCACGCATGTCGGCGCCGAGCGCCAGCAACTCCTCGCCACGATGGTGATGCTCGGCATGAACCGCGTCGCGGTGAAGGACGGTTCCATCACCGCGAAGGTCATGTTCCGCGCCGCCGCTAACGACGTGGCGCGGGTTGGCTACGCCGCCGGCAGCGATCCGAAGAGCGTGGCGGACTGGGGCGAACGGGGCAGCCTGACATACAGCGGCGGCAGCTCGACGATGATCTCGACGCTGGGCGTCAATGCCCAGAGTGACACCAGCCTGCGCGCCGACCTGTTCGGCGAGGTCAAGCTTAATTTCGTCAGCGAGACGCTGCCGCTGGACAAGCTGGCCGATGCGGCGAAGATCGCGCTGGTGCAGCGCAATGCGGCGGTGGCCCGCGCGCCCGCGCCTCAATCGGCACCCGCCGCCGCACCTGCCGCCGCGCCCGTGGCATCCGCAAAGCTCGCTACCGCACCGGCCACGCCCGGCACACCGACGGGAGGCGGCGCCTGATGCTGCGCAGCCTCTCCACCGTGCTCGAAGACCTTCATGCGGGCATGCAGGCCGCGACGCGGCGGGCCGGCCACGGCGTGCGCATCGCACAGGCCGAGATGACGCTGCCGATGGACTGCGCGCTCGTGCTAGCGGATAGCGGCTGCACGCTGCTGGCCGACGTGGCGCGCAATCCGGCCGATGCGTCGTGGCGCGAGTCCGCCTCGCGCCTCGTGCTGCGCTGGGGTGAGATACCCACCGAGGAGTTGCCATGAACGCCGCGTTGCCGCCGCTGATGCAGGAGTCGGGCGTCCCGTTCGACGTCTTCATCCAGTCGCTCACGGAGCAACTGGACAAGGCCCAGGCCGCCATGGCCCTCAAGGCGCGCGTCGCCAAGCTGCCGCTAACCTTCGCGGTGAAGGACGTCTCGTTGGACTTGCGCGCCTTCGTGCAGATGGTGGACGACGACGTGTTCGTGCGTCCCGCCGGCCCCGGCGACACCGAGGCCAGCACGATCCGGCTCTCGCTGACGACGATCACGCGCTCAATGGTCGAGGAGAACGCGGTCGACTTCAAGGCCGAAGCCCCCGAGTTCTCGCTGCGCGAGGCGATGCAGGGGCAGCTGAGCGACGAAGACCAGCGCCGTCTGGAGCGCATCGGCGTGCGCACCGTGGAGCAGCTGACCGAATTGCGCAAGACCGCCGGCGCCGATGTGGTGGCGCGACTGGCCCGCATGCCGGTCAACCGGCTCCAGCAGGCCCTGTTGAGCGCCAGCGCGCCGCGCGTGACGCGCATCGAGGCCGCGCCAGCCGGCGGCCAGGCTGGCTCCCGCGTGCACCTGCAGGCGCCGGGCCTGCGCAGCGGACGCGTCCCGTATGTGCGGGCGGCGGGGCAAGACGTGCCGGTGGTCGAGTCGGATGAAGGGCGCCTGGTGCTGGCGCCGCATGCGATGCAACTCGGACTCGATGCCGAGATCGACTTCGGCGACGGCGAGGTCGCGCACGTGCCGCTGGCCGAGGGCAGCATCGGCCGCTGGGCGGCGGGTGCGCCGCGGGCGGGAGATCGGGGAGAGCGTCCATGAACGCCGGCCGGATCGACATGCCTCGCGTGCCGCGGCGTCTCGTGCTGACGCTGCGGCTCGGGGAGATGCCCGAGCACCTGCCCAGCCTGCGCGAGGTCCGCCGCGAGGGCGTGGAGATGGCCGCGCGCATCGATGGCGGCCCCATCGACCGGTTGCTGGCGCACCATGGTGGAGCCGCCCGGGCGGCCCGCCTGCACAGCGCCCGCGTCACGCGGCAGCAGCGCCCCGGCACGCCGGGCGCGCGCCGCTTTGACGAGGCCGAGCAACTGAGCGGCGTGGCGCGCGTGCTGCGGGTGGAGGTGGCCGACGACGCGGCCGTGCCGTCGCTCGTGCAGGCGCTGGCGCAGGTGACGCAGGTCGAGCGCGTGGCGCCGGACCGGGTCTGCACCACGCCCTTCGACAACCGGCCGGCCGAGGCACCGGCACGGCTGGACCCCGCCGCATCGCGGCGCCCGCGCACGCTGATCCGTCTGCCGCAGGCCCTGGCCATGGAATGCGGCGACCCCTCGGTGGTCATCGGTCTCGCCGACACCGGCGTGGCCCACTGCCATGCCGAACTCGCACGCCGCATGCGGCGCGGCTTTGACACGGTCGATCTGGACGCGGGCACCATCGGCGACCTGACGCTGGTGGGCGACAACGCGGTACGCGACGAAGAGCCCGACGACGAGGTCGGCCACGGCTCGGCCTGCGCCGGCATCCTGCGCGCCAGCGGCACCGGAATGCCAGGCGGCGGCGCGGGCCTGTGCGGCCTGACGCCGGTGCGCGTGCTCGGCGCGGCCCTGCAGGGCGGGCGGCGCGTGGGGATCGGCGCACTGGCGAACATCGACGCCGGCATGAAGCGGCTGATCGACCTGGGCGTGCGGGTCATCAACATGAGCTTTGGCACGCCCGAGTCCGCGCTCGCCGCCGGCGATCCACTGCCGCACGAGGAAGTGGTGCGCTACGCGCTCGCGCGCGGTGTGCTGCTGGTGGCGGCGAGTGGCAATTCCGGCGCGGGAGAGCGCTACTTCCCGGCCGCGCATGACGGCGTGATCGCGGTGGGCGCCGTCGAGGACTCGCTCGAGCCGTGCAGCTTCACCACACGGGGCGCGCACGTGGCGCTGTGCGCCCCGGGGCGCGACATCTGGACCTGCGGGCTCGATGGCTATGCCTGCGTCAGCGGGACCAGCTTTGCCGCGCCGTTTGTCGCCGCGGCGTGCGCGCTGCTGGTGTCGCACGCCGAATCGCGTGCCTGGCCGCTGGATCCGCGCAGCGCGCGCGAGATCCTGGTGGAGAGCGCACGCCCGTTTGCTTCCATCCGGGGCACCGAGGGCTGCGGCGCCGGTGTGCTCGACGTTCATGCCGCACTGACGCTGCTGGATCGACGCATCGATGCGGCGCTTGAATCTTGAGGAGGGAACCTTGCCATGGCCACCACGCGTAACAACAAGACCGTCCGGCCCGCCGCCCGCAGCGCGACCACGCGCAACGACCCCACTACCGGCCACAACCGGCCGCCAGTGCAAGGCGCCCGGGCGCGGCGGATCCTGGTGATCGACCTGAGCCAGCGGGAACTGCAGGAGCGCCAACGGCTGCGGACACGCGCCGACCGGCTCGAAGCCGTCAAGCGCACGGAGGAGGCCAGCGGCGGCCTCTCCGCCGAGCAGGAAATCGAACTTGAGCGCATCAACGCCGAGCTGGCAAGCGACCTGCCGGTCGATCCGTTCTACCAGGCCGTCGCCTCGGCGGTGGTCCGCCGGGACTGGGACGACCTGGTATCGAGCCCCGACTACATGCTCGAGCATGGCCTATTCGGCTCCCAGCAGCTGACGCACGTGATCGGGGGGCTGGGCACAATTGAGCAGGAAATTGCCTTCGTCTGTGGCCTGCTCGAGCTGGACGGTACCACGGTCCCCGGCGCGCCGGGCTTCATCCGCAAGGTGAGCGAGGCGCAGGGCGAGTACCGCCAGAACGAGGCCCTGTTCAATGCCGCCTACGAGACCTTTGCGCGGCGCTTCGAGGCCACGGTGCAGAGCCAGATCGACACTGGCGTGCTCGACCCGGACATCATCGGCTGCATCGAGCCTGGGTGGCGGATCTACGCGGACCCGAATGATCCCGAGCAACCCTACCGCCGCGATAGCAAGGGACAACTGCGCCCGCTTCCGCAAGGCTACACGTGGGCGCCGGCGCCGAACGAGCGCGTCAATGTGATGTCGGCGCGCAACATTGCCGCCGTGGTACGCAAGCTCACCGCCAATGGCGTGACGGCCGACGACGCGTGGATCAGCAGCCGCCTGGAAAGCGCCTTCAACATGCAGACGGGCGCGACGTCGGGCGGCTCGCCGTCGGCCATGGAAATCATGCTGCCGGACCTCGAGGAGCAGGTCGACATCGAGATTATCACCGAGAACCTGCACGCGGTTCAGGCCATCTACTTCACGTGGCAGCTCGAGGAAATGCGCCTGTTCCAGGTGGTGGAGCGCATCGTCGACCTGTTCCGCCAAGGCCTGCTGCCGCTGGGCAAGGGCTTCGCCGGCGACTACCTCTTCAACTACTACAAGAAGGCAGGCGAGCGCATCACCGAGGGCGAGCGCCGCGACCTGTACATGCGCGTGTTCGGCGCGCCCGGCGGCAATCCGTCCAACGAGCCGAACCGCGACTTCAACGAGCTGTGGCTGCGCTTCGTGTCGGCCGTTTCCAGCTTCGCACGCCAGCTCACGGTGGAACGCATGCTGCGCAATGCCGTGCCCATGGCCGTGACGCAGGAGCAGGTGCGCAAGGCCGGGCGCGACCTCGGCGCCAATCTCTCGCGCAACGGCTACGGCATCGCCTACTTTGCGGCCACCGAGCTGCAGCAGACGATCCTGGAGTTTCGCGACGTGCTGCAGAACGCCGAGCTGCGCAACGCCTTTGGCGCACGCGACATGTGGCAGGTGATTGACCAGGTCAACGTCAATTACCTCGGCGGCGCACGCAACACGCACCGGTACCGCACGCAAAGCCGCTCCGGCGCAGTGATCGTCCGCTGGATCGCCAACAACGTGCAGCGGCTCGCCAACGTGGGCGGCCCAGTGATCTACGTCGAGCAGATCATCAATCCTCAGCTGCGGGCGGCCAGCGGCAGCAACAACCCGACCGTCGATCCGACCGACTGGGACCTGGTGAACGCCTGCGAACAGTGGCTGGCGGTTGGCGGCGTGCAGGAGCAGAGCATCGAGCAGTACTCGCAGCCGATCGAGGCGCCAACGATGACCAGCCGGCCGATCGAGATGCCGCAGGTGGCGCGCGACGTGCTGAGCGGCATGGGTGTGGGCCTGAACGGCGACGGCCTGGCGGGCGGCGTCAGCATGCCGACCTTCTGATGTGCGGGAGACAGCCATGCCTTATATCGAAACTGCCAAGCGTCCGATGGCCACGCATGTGAAGCGGTCGCTGTCGGACGCATCGCGGGCCCTGGGTGTGCGCGATCCGCTGCCCATCATGGGCTCGCTGATCGATCGCACGTTCTCCCGGCCTGATGACGACGTCTCGTACGCCGACAACCGGCTGACGCCAGGCGCCGTGCCATTCGAACCCTCGTTCTCGGAGGCCGAGCCCGACACGCTGCGCTTCACGATCGAGCCGCTCGGCCCCGGCGCCTCGCCGGTTGACCGGCGCGACGAGGCCACGCGGGAGATGCGCCGGCTGATCGCCC
This sequence comes from Cupriavidus sp. DF5525, assembly GCF_040149425.2. NCBI lineage: Bacteria > Pseudomonadati > Pseudomonadota > Betaproteobacteria > Burkholderiales > Burkholderiaceae > Cupriavidus > Cupriavidus sp. DF5525. The sequence goes on from NZ_CP168267.1 coordinate 539,703, forward strand.
CGTTGTTCGGCCGCGATGCGCTGCACTGGTTCGATGCGCGCAGCGAGGAGTGGCGCGGCATGAGCGGGCTGGGCTGGATGTCCTACGGCGCCTGGTTCGGCAGCGCCTTCGACGAAGACGGCCTGTATGCCGCGAAGATCTACTACGAGCTCGCACCCACGCAGATCGACGCGCTCGCGCCCGGCCTCGCGCGACTCACGCGGCTGGTGATGGCGGAGATGCCGGGGCTGATGCCGATCTTCACGTCGATCGGCTGCAAGCGCGACGCCGGCAGCCAGCGCGTGACCTTCATGCATCGCGGGCCGCTCGCGCTGGCGGCGCTCGGGCCGCTGATGAACCGGCTGGACATCGGGCACCAGTTGCCGAGCCTGATGCGCATCGTGGGCGTGGCGCTGGGCGGGCGCTTCGAGCTGCCTAACGGCGGCGTGCTGATCGGCCTGCGCGACACACCGAACGGCGTGGAGATGAAGCTCGAGGTGCTGCTGGCCGCGCTGCCTGACCTGCCGGCGCGTTTCGTCGACCTGCTGCGCCTGGGCCTCGCCGAGCGGCCGCGCCAGGTGGCCGCGCTCGAGCGGTGGCTGTCGGCGTTCGGCGTCGACGATGCCAGCGAGCAGGGCCATTTCTCGGTGCTGTCGGTGCGCGTGACGCCGCATTCGCAGGCGCGCATCAGCCTGTACGTGCGGCCGATCGAGTTCGAGATTCGCGACACGCTCGAGGAATCGCGCGATTTGCAGTAAGGAGCCCGCCATGCCCGCATCGATCTTCCCGTCCGGCGTCGCGCGACCGCCCGCCGCCCGGTTGCCGGCGAGCCGCGAAACAGTGGAGGCCGCGCGACACGCGGTGCGCAGCCTGCTGCAACGCAGCCAGGCGTTCAACGCGCTGCCCGAGGACAAGCGCCGCCAGCTCGCCCACGACCTGGTGCAGATCGGCAGCTATCTCGCCGAGCCCGACGGCATGCGCTTGAAGCGGCAGAGTCCGCCCGTGCGCGCGCTGGCCGATGACACGGCCGCCGAGCAGCCGCAGGAGTTCGGCCAGGCGGTCAAGGCGGGCGTGGAGAACATGGTAAGCCTGGTCCAGGGAGTGAATTTTCCCGGTTTCGTCTCCGGGCTGGTCCAGGGGGTGTTCCATTCCATCGTCGACAGCTCGATCCAGCAGATGGAGGCGTATGCCAAGCTGGTGGCGGACGTCAGCAAGAGCCTGAACCAGTTCCGCGACGACAACACCACCGACAACCAGGGCCGGGACCACCTGGTCGAACAGTTCCCGGACCTGTTCCAGCTGAGCACCGGCGACGATCCGTTCTCGGACTTCGGCGGCGATTCAAATGCTCCGCCGCAACCGCGCGTCGTGTTGCGCGAGGGCGTCGACGAAAAATCCGCGCTGGAGCGGCTGAACCGCTCGCTGCCACTGGAGCGGCCGCTGACGAGCCTCGATGACGATGTCGTGGAGGCTGCACTGGTGCCGGCCGCGCGCACAAGTGTCGCCACCGGCCGCCAGCAGCTGCTGGCGACGATGGTGATGATGGGCATCAACCGCATCGTGGTGACCGACGGCAAGATCTCCGCCAAGGTCATGTTCGACTTCCAGGCCAAGGACAACCGCAGGTACCGCTTCAGCGCGACCAAGTTCGACCACGAGAAGAATGCCGACGGCAGCCTCGCCACCACGTCCACTCGCGAGGGGACGATCGAGCAGAAAGGCGAGGATCATGCGCGCGGCGGCTCCTACTCCTACAGCAAGGACGGCTCCCAGTACGACGGCGGCACACGCGACGCCAGCTACTACGCGAAGGGCGATTACAAGTACTCCGAGCAGCCGGTCGTCAAGCTCACCAGCACGAAGCAGCTCATGGACGATTCCGCTCTGCAGACGAAGGCCCAGCTTGCCGGCGCGGTGGAGATCAACTTCAAGAGCGATTACCTGCCGATGGAGAAACTCGCGACGCCGGAGAACATTGCGGCGATCCAGATGAACGCGCAGCCCGGCATGGTGAAGAACCTGGCCGCACGGCCGCAGTCCGGCGCGGCCGCGCCAACGCCTGCAGCGGCGCCTGCGGCCCAGGCTCCCGCGCCGGCCGCGGCCACGCCGGTCCGTTGAGCGGGGCGACGCCATGGCTGCCGCAGCCGCCTCCACGCCGCACGAGCCCGCCTGGCTCGACGACGACACGCTTGCCGTCGTGCGCCCGCAGGTGCGCGAACTGCTGCAGCGCTCGCCGGGGTTCCGCGCGCTGTCGCCCAACCAGCAGCGCGACCTGGCACGCACGATGGTGCGCGTGGCGTCGTACATGGCGAACCCGGATGGACTCGCCAAGCAGGAGCTCACGCCGGGACGGGCGGTGCTGGCGCGCGCGCAGGACAGCGGCGTCGATGCGGCCAAGGGCAAGGCTTCGGACAAGGTGGGCACCTTCGCCGGCGCCGACTTCCAGGCCGGCGCGGTGCGCCAGGGCGTGGAGCAGTTCAGGAATCTCGTCGGCACGGTCGACTTCCCGAACTTCGTCGGCGGCCTGATCCAGAACGTATTCCAGGCCATCGTCAACGCCTCGATCCAGCAGATGAACGCGTACGGCCAGTTGCTGAAATCGGTGGCGCAGACGGTGGACCAGTTCGCGCAGGACAACATCAGCATGAACAATGCGCGCGACTGGCTGATCGACAAGTATCCCGACCAGATCGGGCTTGATGAGCAAGGCGCCGAAGAGGAGGGCGGCCAGCCGCGCCTGACAATGAAGGCGGAGGACGGCGACGCCGCGCTGGCGGGCATCAATACCGAGATGGGCATGGCGCAGCCCATCACCGACCTCTCGGACCCTGAGCAGGAGAGCCGTCTGGTCACCGCCGGGCGCCTGCAGATGGCGCGCAGCCGGCAGCAGTTGCTCGCCTCGATGGTGGTGCTGGGCATCAACCGCATCGTGGTGACCGACGGCGCCATCAACGCCAAGGTGGTGTTCGACCTGAAGGCCAGCGACCAGGCCCAGCGCCGTGCGCGGGCCTCGCTCTATGACAGCCAGTTGAGCGCGAACCGAAATACCACGGTGGCCGGGGGCGGCTTCCTCGGCTGGGGCGCGGCTACTGCCAATGTCAACGAGCAGCGCCACGTGACCACGGTAGGCTCCGCGGTGGACGAGACCTCTGAATCGAAGGCCGAGGTGAAGGCCAAGCTGAGCGGCGAGGTGCGCGTGAACTTCAAGTCGGACTACTTCCCGATGGAGAAGCTCGCCACGCCTGGCATGATCGCAGCGATCCAGGGCAACTCGCTGCCGGTGGACCCCAATGTCACGCCGTCGGCGCGCGGCGCCGCGGCCGGCGCACCGTCGCCCGCGCCGGCGGCGCCCGCCGCGCGATAAGGGGCGCGCCGCGACGCCCCGTCTTCGGATGACACCATGCCCGCTCCCTGCATCTTCCCGCCGACCACCCGCGCAGTGCACCGCATCGATCCGGCGCTGCTGCGCACGCTGGCGCAGGCGATGGACGCGGTGTGGCAGCTATCCGCGCGCCATGCCGCCCGCGCCGGTGCGCTAACGGAGCTGGGCGATATCGACCTGCCCGATACCGCGCCAACCACCGAGGATGCGCAGCACCTGGAAGCCATCGCGCCGCTGTACTTGGCGCACGAACTGGAACAGGCGGGGCTGCTGCGGACCGCGGAGCTGGTCGCGGGCCTGTTCGCCAGCGGGGCGATCACGCAGCCGCTGGGGCCATCCGCGCAACTGATCGCCGACTTCTGGTGGGGCCGGCGCGAGCGCCTTTCCGAGGCCGAGCGTCAGCAGCTCTTCGCCCAGGTGTTCGAGCCACAGGGCTTCTATCTGCTGATGCAGGCGCTGTGCGGCGCGCTGTCGGACCAGCTCGACAACCCGCCGCGCGCGAGCGACGTACACGCGCAGGTTGTGTTGCACGAGGCCGCCGAAGCGCTCGGCGGCTGGCTCGTGCCGCGTGCCGTGGGCATGGCAGCCTTCGCGGCGCAGGACATCGTGCATGCATTGTCGCAGGCCACGCACTTCCTGCGGGACCGGCTGTTGCTGACGGCATTCGGCGTACATGACCTATGGGGCCTGCTCGAGACCGTGGGAAGCACGCAAGGGCAGGGGACTGCCGCCATCCGCCAGCACGTGGAGCTGGGCCGGCAGGGAACGACGGTGCTGGCCTGGCTGGCCGGCGCGGTACCGGCCGGCTATGCCTTTGACCCGGCCAGCGCGCAGGGGCGGCAGCTCATGGCCGCCGCGTATGCCTGGCGGATGACCTGGGAGCGCGTCCGGGGCAGCGTTCCGGGCAGTTCCCAGGCCGGAATGCCGGCCAGCGCGGGGAACCCGCTGCCCGCGGCCGTTGGCCTGCCGGCCGCCTGACGCGGGGCGGTGTTTCCTTCCATGCCCGACCTCACCACGCCCGCCGCCTCGCCGCCGGACTGGCTGCGGCACGCCGTGCGCGGCGTGCTGGAGCGGTCGCCCGGCTACCACCAGATGCCGGCGCACCAGCGGCGCTTGCTGGCGCAGGCGATGGTGAAGGTGAGCACGATCGCCGCCGCGCTGGTTGCGGAGGAGTGCGATGCCGAGGCGTCGCTGCCGGCACCGCACGCGGCGGCGCTGGAGGCCCCGGCGGCCTCCGCGACACACTCCCGGCAGCTGCTGGCGCGCGCTCAGGACGCCCCGCCCTTCGGCACCTCGGTCGACCGCATCGCCGGCATCACGCACAGCGTCCTCAACGCGGTGTCGTTTCCGCGCTTCGTGACGGACCTGGTCAACGGCGTGTTCAAGTCCATGCTCGATTCGAGCGCGCAGCAGATGCAGATGTATGTCCAGCTGCTGAACAACGTGTCGGCCTCGGCCGAGGGCTTCGAGCGCTCGCAGTTCGGCACCGGTGCGATCCGCCAATGGGTGGCCGATCATTTTCCGGAGCAGATCGAGTACGACCTGCCCGAGGTCGAGCCCGGCGAGGAGCCGCCGGACCCGGAGGAGGTGGCCAATATCCGCCTGTGCCTGAAGCCCAACGCCAGCATGCCCAGCCAGGAAGAGCTGCACACCGTGCTGGGTCTGGGGCCGGAGGAGAGCGTGGATGCCAGCAACCCCGAGCAGTTGGTGCCGCTGGCGCGGCGCCACATCGCGCGGCAGCGGCAGCAGATGCTCGCCACGATGGTGATGCTGGGCATGCAGCGCATCGTGATCGACAGCGGACGCATCAATGCCTCGATGCGCTTCCATATCGACACGCGCAGTGCCGCCAGCGAAGACCGCGGCAGCCAGTTCGGCATGCAGAACCGCGTCAAGGCGGGAGGCAGCTTCGGCGTGGGTCCGTGGGGCGCCAGCGCGGAGGTGGAGAACACGATCAGCTACGTGTCAACGCAGCGCTCGCAGAATACCGAGGAGATCAACACCGACCTGAACCTCGATTCATCCGTCGAACTGGTGTTCAAGACCGATTACCTGCCGCTGGAGCGGCTGGCCGGCGGGGCGCAGATCGAACGGATCAAGGTCCACACGCTCAATCCGGAGGCCGAGGTGAAGGCGGTCAGCGATGCGCGCGCGACGCGCGACAGGGTAAGCCGCGAGGCCGAGGCAAAGCGCGGCGAGTCCATCGCCAAGGCGCTGCCGCCCGGGCCGGCGCCGCTTGCGCCCGGCAAGCCTGGTGACCGGGGCACCGTCGAGGATGCGGAGAAAGCGCGCAAGGAGGCGGCGAAGAAGGAAGATCCCGCAGCCAAGAAGAAGGAAGAGGCGCCGGTCGCAAAGAAGAAGGACGGCGACCCGGCGAAAGCCGACCCTGCCAAGGGCACAGTCAAGGCGGCCGCGCTCGAGGCGGACAACAAGGACGTGCGGCCCGACGTGGTTTTCATCCCGACGCCGCCGGAGTCTGTCGATGCCATACTCGCGCTGGCATCGCCGCGCCCAGGCGAAACACTCGTCGACCTGGGCTGCGGCGATGGCCGCATCCTCGTGGCGGCCGCGCAGCGCTACGGCTGCATCGCACTGGGCTACGATGTCGACCCGCAGCGGGTACGGGAGGCCCACGAGCGCATCGAGGCGGCGGGCCTGGGCAGCCGGGTGCAGGTCGAGCAACGTGACCTGTTCGGCATCGACCTCGGCACGGCTGACATCGTCGTGCTTTACCTGCTGCCGCAGCTCAACGGCCGGTTGATCCCGCAACTGCAACGGCTGCGCCCGGGCGCGCGCGTCGTCTCGCACGACTTCGAGATTCCCGGCATGGAGCCCGACCGCGTGGTGCAGGATTACCTTCCGCGCCTGGGCCTGTACAAGACCTACTTCCTTTTCCGCGCGCCATTACGGCCAGCGGCGGCGACGGCCCGGCATGAGTGGGCGGAATCGGCGCGCTTGCCGTGGGAGGGGGCAGGCCGGGCGGCCGTTTGAGGTCTGCGCCGGGTTGCGCCGGCATACCGGCTTCCCAGTGCACCAAAGTTCGTCGAGTCGGCCGTCAACCGGATAATAAGCAAGCGGTTCGTCAAGCGGCAACAGTTGGCCTGTTCGCTGGTGCATTGAACATCACGCCCGTTATTCAGCGAACCACAAGAAGAAAAGAAATCGCGATGATCTCGTCACGATGCCGTCCACGCTCTCCGCCATGCGCTTCATTGAAAATCGATCGAGCATCCAGGCCGCACACCGGTTACCGAGAGTGAGACGTGCCGGCGGCAGGTGTGAGCATCGTTCAGATAGGGGCCAGCGGATTTTGGGAGTGTTCGGTCAATTCGCGCCAGGCAACGAAGCGTGCGGCAAGCTGTTTGCGATAAAGCGAGGCGTCGCAGCAGATGTCGCTTGAGCGCGAAGTGCTGCCGGATGGGGCCGAAGCTCGATAGGAACGCCTGCGTGCGCTTCGGGGCGCGAAAGCCGCGCATGCGCTGCTCCCGTTCGCGGGTCGGCTGGTGACTGTTCTCTGCCCGATTGTTCACCCGGGCGGCGGCTTTGACGAACACGTGTTTGACGTTCGCCAGCTCCGGGATCTCGGCTTTCGCCGCCGGATAGCTGCGCAACTGATCGGTGACGATCTTGCGCGGCACTGGGCAGGAACGCAGCACGCGCTTGAGAACGTTTGGCGGCAGCCTTGTCGCGTCGCTTCTGCAGCAGGATATCGAGTTCGGCACCGTGCTCGTCGACCGCCCGCCACAGCAGGTACGGCTCGCCGCGCAGTGTCACGAACATCTCGTCCAGGTGCCATGTGCCGCCCGGTTTGCTGCGCGCGGCCTTGACGCGATGGGCAAAGCGGGCGCCGAATTTGTCGCACCAGCGACGGATCGTCTCGTAGGTCACCGTCACGCCGCGTTCGAACAGCAATTCCTCGATGTCGCGCAGGCTCAGGTTGAACCGGAAGTACCAGCGCACCGCCTGGCTGATGACCACCGCCGGGAAGCGGTGGCCGTGGTAGAGCGATTTCGTCTTCGTCATCGCGCCATCCTACGCGACCGCCCCACCAACGTGACAGTGCCCTCTCCAGTTCTGCCAAGGTCGCTTCCGTCAGCATTGCCAAATCGAACAGACAATATAGGTGACGCTGTCTGAAGGTAGTCCTCGGTTCCTTAAATCCACGTAGTAGGGCTTCGGATGATCGGACGGCGATGTGCTCAAGGCTTCTGAAGTGGACGAGAACGCCGAATTTTTTCCCCAGTCTCCGGAGCTAAAGGGCGTCTTCCCACCCCGTTTCGTAGTCGAGGTCAACCATGCCCTCGACACGTGAACTGATGCGCTCAATGGCGTTGGCTCGGCTGTGTGCGACGTAGGTGTTCATGGGCGTAGAGAGGGCACATGAAGTTCCGACGACAAAAATATAGCGCGCGATGGGCGGTGCGACAAGAGGGGAAGAAGGGAGCGCGGCACCCCGCTGACCCGCCCACGACGCTTGTCGGCTGAGCCTACATAGGCAGATTGGAGCGGCACCTTGAGTCGCCGCACACAGCCTCCAATAAAACAGCGACCAGGCATACGACCGTGTATTTATAATCGAAGCGAAGCAGGAATTGCTGGAAGCGTTAATGGAGTAAGATTGCCTCCGCTAGGGAACCCATGATCAGCGAGGGTGTCGGCCGAACAGATGACGCGGAATCTTGGCGTGTCGCTCCGATGCTGTATCAATGGGTACCCGCATCCGCGCTCCCAAAGCCCGGATATGCTCGTTCACGAGGGCTTGTCATGGGTTTTCTCATACGAAGGGCGTTCGCTCCCGTCATCTTACTCATCGCCTTCCAATCCACCTTTGCACAACCGCCGAAAACCGTGTTGCTTGAGGATCTGACCTGGACCGAACTGCGTGACCAGATTCAAGCGGGCAGGTGCACCATCATCATCCCCATCGGCGGGACCGAGCAAAGCGGTCCTCATGTTGCGCTCGGCAAGCATAACGCCCGGGTAAGGGGCTCTATCAACGAATCGCGGAAGGACTTGGCAATGCGCTCGTCGCGCCAGTGATCGCTTATGTGCCCGAGGGAGAGCTACCAACCGCCAACAGCGCATATGCGTTTCCCCGGCACCATCACAGTGTCGGACGATGCGTTTGAGAAGACACTGGAGTCCGCCGCCAACAGCTTCAAGCTCCATGGATTCACGAACATCGTCTTTCTTGGTGATCACGGCGGCTATCAGAACGACATCAAGCGGGTAGTGGCTCGACTTAACAAGACATGGGTCGACTCGGGCGCCCGCGCGTTCGTCCCGCCGGAGTACTACGGCACCAGCTCGGATGGTTACGCCCAAATCCTGCGCGAGCACGGCTACCGGGACGACGAGATTGGCACGCACGCCGGACTCGCAGACACATCGTTGCTGCTCGCAGTGGCGCCGCAGATGGTTCGGCTGGAGCGACTGAGAAATGGCGCGAAACTCGGACCTGCTGATGGCGTCTATGGCGGCGACCCGCATCGCGCGAGCGCCGAACTCGGTCAGCTGGGCATCGATGCGATCGTGTTGCGTACCATCACTGCCATCAGGAATGAGACCGCGGCCGTTGAAGGGTTCGCCAGCATTCCCCTCCCGCCTTTCTGCACCGCTCCACCCGCTAACGGAAGGAAGTCGCCATGCATTTGTGTTCCTGTCGTCTGTCGCGCCTCGGATCGTCTGTTGTCCGCGCGTTGGCCGGTTTAAGCGCCGCCGGCGCCGCATTCGCCGCGCCGGCTGTTGCCACAGTGGCAGGCATGCCGCCCGTCGTGAACGCGAGCAATCTCTACAGCGAGGCGGGAGCCGACCACCTCAGCCCGGCGGTGGCTGAGGCGTTGCCGCGGGTTTATGTGCCCAATCTGCGCTCGAACGACGTCTATGTCATCGACCCGGCGACGTTCAAGGTGGTCGACAAGTTTCGTGTCGGCTACCGGCCGCAGCACGTCGTCCCTTCGTGGGATCTTCACACGCTGTGGGTGACCAACAATGCCGAAGGCCGGCCCGACGGCAGCCTGACCCCGATCGATCCAAAGAGCGGGAGGCCGGGCAAGGAGGTGAGGGTCGACGATCCATACAACATGTACTTCATGCCGGACGGCAAGGAAGCGATCATCGTGGCGGAGGCGCAAGCGCGACTCGATTTTCGCGATTCGCACACGATGGCACTCAGATCTAGCCTTGAAGTACCGCAGTGCAAGGGAATCAACCATGCCGACTTCTCGATTGACGGCAAGTACGCGCTCTTTACCTGCGAATTCGATGGCAGCCTCGCGAAGATCGATCTTGTGAACCGCAACGTCGTCGGCTATCTGCAACTCGCCAGGAATGAAATGCCGCAGGACATTCGCATTGCGCCGGACGGCAAGGTGTTCTATGTCGCCGACATGATGGCCGGTGGCGTCCATGTGGTCGACGGCGATCGCTTGACTAAGATCGACTTCATCAAGACCGGCATCGGTACGCACGGGCTGTACCCGAGCCGTGACGGCACCAGGTTGTACGTCGCCAATCGCGGCTCCAATCGCGTTCACGGGCCGCGCCATGGCAAGGGCAGCGTGTCGGTGATCGACTTCGCCACGCGCAAAATCGTCGCGACCTGGCCCATTCCGGGGGGAGGCAGCCCCGATATGGGCAATGTTAGCGCCGACGGCAAGACGCTGTGGCTCTCTGGTCGGTTTGACGATGTCGTCTACGCGATCGACACGACGACGGGTTCGATCAAGTCCATTCCGGTCGGTATGGAGCCGCATGGCCTGACGGTCTGGCCGCAACCCGGTCGCTATTCGCTAGGCCACACGGGCAATATGCGTTGACCCATGATCGGCAGCCAGGTAATGTCAAGAGCGCCGTCACCGTCGAACAAACTGATTTTGCCACTACGCAAAGGGTCATGCCAAGAGACGGGCAATTTGCAAGGCCGCTGTCGAGCGCTGCGCCTACTATGCTCACATTCACACTCCATTGCACCCATCGAGCCCGCGGACCACACGGTGGCTGCGGTGCTGACCGGATATGGTGTGCCCCTCATCACGCAGCAAGCCATCGTGTCCCCGGCGGGCGTGAATCCGAACCTGTCTATCTGATGAAAGGGCGCCGGCAATGCCGCGCCTTAATTCAGAATATGGGGAAGCAAACGAAGCTCATATTTGTTGCGACGCTGCCCCACCACGCTCATGGCCGGCTGGGCTCTCTACGCGCCGGATGCCGCCGTCGCGGATTCACAAGCCAAATGTGCTGACAGGCTTGAGCCAAAACGGCAATCGGCAAGGTATGGCCTCTGGGAGCTGGGCCATCATGGACAGAACGCCGCCGGCGAATGGGAAGGGGCTGACACGCTCTGAAGTTCATGTGGAACCATATAAGCCCGCAGCGCCGCCCCCCAAGGCAGGCGAACCCCAAGGAACGCTGTAGTTGCGGGTATAGGAACACGGAAAAAGCGAAGGCCTTTCTGTAAAGGGCGTGCAGGATTGCCCATACTGCGCGCCGCCGCATTCTCTATACTGATTATCCGCACTGAGTCGCTGAAGGCGGCCGGCCTGCGTCACCGGGACGCAGGAAAGTGCGAGGTTGGTCGCGCCAGCGGCAGGCGGATCATAGTGAGCATGTACGATCCAGCCGAACCATGCCGCCGGGCGCGAGCTGGTGAGAAATCGCCGGGCTTAATCGGGGCAAACGCGGACGATACCCGCAGCCCGCCGAACATGTCAGGGCTCGAATCACGATCCACACCAGTCGACGCCCGCCACACTAGTAGGGCTGGCTCCCGAAAGCGCCTCGAGGTATGAGGCGCATTTTCTTTTGGAGCGACGTAGGCCTCACGGTCGTTGCGCAAACGCCTGAGGCTATCGACCGCGGATTCGCGGATATGTGAAGCTTCACATACCCGCGAATCGCCGCCGACCCTCTCTATCGCGCAGCTGGACTCGGTAGGAGTTTCAGCCAGCCACTCCGGGCGCCGAACGTTCGCAAGCGGGCTCCTGGCACAAGGGCAGTCGCTCGATACGGTTCAGTTGCTGCTGGGGCATGCTGCGCTGGATCATGTGGCGCCGCATCTGGAGGTGTCGCGGCACGATCGGCGAGAGGCAGTTGCACTGCTGGGCGACGCTTTGGGCTAAAGCCATTGGAGACGGTGCCGATACATCTGAAGTGCAGAGCTGTAGACAACGCAGTATCTCCAGTTGCGCTGGAGCCTCGTCGTCTCGCTTCTCCTCAAGCACAGTCCGTAGCCAGAGGCCTACTTGCGAACGAAATGACTTGCTTAGATAGTCATTTGTAGTAGCATAATGACTATCGCTGATGACTAGGGGATATTGTGCACAGAAATCAAGTATCGAAAACCGAGTTTAAGGCGAAGGCGCTGGAGTTCTTCCGGCAGGTCGAGGCGTCGGGCGAGAGCGTGATCGTGACAGATCACGGCAAGCCCGCACTTGAGGTGCGGCGCTTCCGTAGCACTGACCGGAATCCGCTCGACGTCTTGCGGGGGACGGTTGTCCGCTATGACAACCCGACAGAGCCGGTTGACGTGGAGTGGGAGGCGGCTCGGTGATTGTCCTGGATACGCATACCCTCGTTTGGTGGGTTGCCGAAGACGAGACCTTGAGCAAGAAGGCGAAGGCCGCCATCGATCGGGAACTCGAAGGCGGGCAAATTATCGTTTCGGCGATCTCCGCCTGGGAAATCGCCATGCTGGTGGAGCGCGAAAAGCTTGTCCTGTCGATGGACGTCGGAAGCTGGTTGGCCACGGTGGCGGAGATTGAGGCCGTGCATTTCTTGCCAATCGATATCGATATCGCAACTAAATCTGTCGATCTGCCTGGGGAATTTCACAAGGACCCGGCAGATCGGATGATCGTCGCTACAGCTCGGAAGCTCGCCGCACCCCTCGTCACGAAAGACGAGAAGATTCGCGCCTACAAGCACGTTAAGTCGATCTGGTGACAAGGAAAAGACGCGATGGCAATACACACGTTCGCCGAGATGGTCGCGCTGGCCCAGTCGAAAGGCGGGCGCTGCCTATCCGCGCCCTCCGACTTCGTCGATACCAAGTCGGTCCTGCGTTTCACCTGCGCGGCTGGGCACGAATAGACCACTCGCGTTACCAACCTCGTGCATCGCGGCCGGTGGTGCCCGGAATGCGGAGCCGCGCATAGTCCTGCTTTGACATTGACGGATACAACGCATGGCCGCTGACCGCGGCGGCGAGTGCTTATCTCCAGCCTACCTGGGCATTCACAGGAAGCACCTGTTCGAGGGTCGGCCGGCACACTGCGACGGCCCGAAAACAACGCGGCACTGATCGTGGCGCTGCGTGGTGCCAAGTGGCAACACCTGTGGCATGGCTGCCCCTACCCGGCGTTGCGCCGACAGGAAAACCTGGGCTGGGATCTTGACGCCGAGGCCAGTCCCGAGGAGAGGATTGGCCGGGATTCGCAAATATCTGAAGCTTCAGATATTTGCGAATCCCGGTCAACCTTCTTGAAGCCATCCCGCTCAATGCCCTGGCGTTCGCCGGCTCGTTGTTTGTCCGGGATGCGGCGCAGATGCGGGCCATTGACGACCTTGGCCCGATGAACCTCCTCCGGCTGGCCTGCGGCAGCCGGACCTTAAACAGGCCGCTCACTTCCGCTCATCGGCACCCCCGGCCCCGAGCGCCTCAAGCAGCGGCCGCAAGGCATCGAGCTCCGCGCCGAAGCCGCGCCAGTCCCCCGCCTTCAGGCGCTCGATGGCACGATCATAGTGCGCGAGTGCCTCGCGGGCGCGGGCGTCCGCTGCGCCCTGAGTCGGTATCGCCGCCGGGGCGGATTCCTTGAAGAGGGCCGCAAGGGCTGCGTCCAGGGTTTCTTCCATGACCACGCGATCGCCATAGGCGGCGATCACCCGCTTGAGTTCGGGCAACTGGCCGGATTCCGCGCGCAGGTAGAGCGGGGAGACATAAAGGATGGAGTTCTCGATGGGCACGACCTGCAGATGGCCGCGGATGACGCGCGAGCCCATCTGGTTCCACAGGGAAATCTGCTGCGAGATCTCGGTATTCTGCTGGATGCGCGCCTCGATCTGGAACGGCCCGTAGACCAGTTTTTCCTTGGGGAAAGTGTAGGCGACGAGCTTGCCGTAGTTGGGAGGATCGGAGCGCGCCGCCAGCCAGGCGATCATGTTCTCGCGCTGGCTGGGCACCATCGGCAGCATGAGGACGAACTCGGCGCGAGGTTCCGCCGGCAGCCGCAGGATCATGTAGTAGGGCATCATCCGCCCGCCGGTCATGTCCCCTGGGTTCATGCCCGACAGCTGGCGTGGGAACTCCCAGAGATCCTCGCGGTTATAGAAGACTTCCGCCGCTTCCATGTGGTAGGCGCGGTAGATCTGCGCCTGGATCAGGAAAAGGTCTTCAGGGTAGCGGATATGCCGCTGCAGGTCCTGCGGCATGGCTCCCAGCAGCCTGAACATGCCCGGGAAGATGCGCTGGTACACCTGCAGGATCGGATCGGCCGGGTCGCTGATGTAGAAGTCGACCGTACCGTTGTACGCATCGATCACGACCTTGACTGCGTTGCGGATGTAGTTGTCGCCGCCGCCTGTGCTGGGCTGCGAATAAGGGAACCAGCGGCTGGTGGTGTAGGCGTCCTGGATCCAATAAAGGCGCCCGTCGCTCGCGACAATATAGGGGTCATGGTCGAGGCTGAGGAACGGGGCAATCGTGCGCACGCGGTCCCGGATGTTGCGACGGAGCAGGATGCGGCTTTCCTGCGTGATGTAGCCGCTCAGCAGGATATTGGGATCGCCGAGCTGCCAGGCGAACAGGGCCCGGCGCGCCATGCCGCCGATTTCGATGCCGTCGCGCCCGCGGTAGGTCGTATAGACGTTGTCCTTGCCCTTGGGATAGTCGAACTCGGGCATGCTGCTTTTGACGATGACATAGCCTTTGCCGCCTTCACCGAAGTAGAGGCGCGGCTCCTGGATGACCGGGCCGCCGTTGGAGAGCGGGGGAATGTCACGCAGATAGAGCGAGGGCAGGCCTTCGGCGGATTTCTCGGTGACCGGCGACATCACGATGCCATTGCCATGGGTGAACAAGAGATGCAGGTTCACCCAGGTCTGGGCATTGGCCGGAATCAGTGCCGGCTCCAGCTCCCGCGCCGACAGCATGACCTGCTGGTAACCTGCGTCGAGCCGGTAGCGGTCGATGTCCGTCGCGAGGAACTTGTAATAGGTCCTGATCTCCTGCAGCTGCGCATAGGTAGCGCGCAGCGGCTGCAGGTCCCACAGGCGGATGTTGTCGATGGTCGGGCGATTGGCCTGGAGCGAGGCGAGATTCAGGCTCTGTTCGATCGGAAAACGGCTTTGCCTCGATCTGCGTCAAGCCATAGGCCTCCCGCGTCAGCGCAATATTGTGTTCCAGATACGGCGTCTCCAGCTGCAGCTCGTTCGGCTTGACATAGAAACGCTGGAACAGTGCCGGCCAGATCGTGCCGAGCATGATTGCGCTGCCGACCACCAGGAGTGCCGAGGCCGCAGGCACCCGATAGTCCCGCCAGCGCATATTGGCCCATGAAGCGGCGGCAGCCACCACAGTCAGGCCGAATTGCAGCCACAGAACCGGCAGCCCGACATGGACGTCGGTATAGCTCGCGCCGACCACGACGCCGTTGTCGCCGTAAAGCAGCATGAAACGGTCGAGCCAGTAGGACCACGCCTGCAGCGCGAAGAACAAACCGAGCAATGCCGAACCATGGGTAGCGGCGGCCGGTGAAAGCCCGCGCGGCGACCGGATCAGCGCGATGTCGCCGCGCAACCCGTAGACCACGCCGGCAACCACTGCGCTGCAGCACAGCAGCAGGAGCAGCCAGTTCCTGAGTGCAAGATATGCCGGCAGCGAGAAGAAGTAGAAACCGACGTCCTTGCCAAAGATCGGATCGGTCTTGCCGAAAGGCACCTGATAGATATAGCGCAGCGCAATGTCCCAGCTCGACAGCTTACCGACGGCCATGAGCAGCCCCACGAGGACAGCGGCGCCGGCAATGGCGGCGCGCCAGGGGAGGGGCGTCGCAATCTCGCCGACCAGTTCGCTCAGAACCTCCGGCGTCCGGACCTGCGCCTGCCTCGCGTAGCGGTGCGCCAGCCAGCCCGATATCCAGAGCGCGCCTGCGGAAACGGCGAATACGGCAAGGAATAAAAGCGTCTTGGTGAAGAATATCGTGCGGAAAACCCCGGCGTAGCCAACCGAGGCAAACCACAGCCAGTCAACAACGAGGCCGGTGACGCGCCCGAGGGCGAACAGGGCGACGATGACGGCGACGACCCAGGTCGCAAGGCGTCTCAGGCGCGTGGCGTCCCTCGCTGGCGAGCGCATCGATCATGCTCCTTTGCCGCACCGCCGTCCGTGACCCACCGTGTGCCGGCCATGGTGCACCGCTGGTCTGCCGCAATCGCGACTGAACGGGCCGCCTGTGTATTCACGATAGCTGCCGCGCAGCAATGCATGGGTGGCGGGTCAGATCGTGCAGCCTGGGTAATTGTAGGCGAGACAATTCGGAGGCAGCGCGTCCTGCGCCGGCATCTGCAGGAAGCCAGGGCCTGTAGGCAGCAGGTTTCAGTGTTCCAGCGATAACGTATTGCATTGCAGCATTTCCTGCGCGCGCAAGCCGCCCCTACGCCAGCTACCCATTAGGGTGGTGCGCGGCAGTCGCGTGCCTGTCATTGTGAGGCCACTCGTCTCCGCTTGCCTGCCTGGCATCCTCAGGCTGGCCGGGCGCGCGAAGCGTCGATTCACGTAGCAAATGGCAGGAGTCATCACAATGGAACCCTCAACCCCCAGCGGAAATCCCTTGCAGGATCTTTCCGCCAACCTGGCGGCCATTGCCGAGCGCGTCGGCCAGAGTGTCGTCGCGGTGCACGGGCGGCACCGCTTTCCCTCCAGTGGAGTAATCTGGCAACCCGGCGTGGTGGTCACGGCGGCGCATACGGTCAGGCACGAAGACGGCATTGAAGTCACCTTGGACGATGGCCGTACCGTGGCGGCCGTCCTCGCGGGGCGGGACCTTGGCACCGACCTGGCCGTACTGAGGCTCGATGGCGTGGAGCTGAACCCGGTCGAGACGGGTGATGCGCGCTCCCTCAAAGCAGGCCATCTGGTGCTCGCGGTGGCGCGTGTGGACCGGCTCGGCACCAGCGCGGATTTCGGCGTCGTTGGCACTGCCGGCGGTCCGTGGCGTAGCTGGCGAGGCGGGCAGTTCGACGCCTTCGTGCGGCTGGACGGCGGCCTGCGCCCCGGTTTCTCCGGGGCGGCCCTGGCGGATATGCAGGGGCGGGTCATGGGCCTGTGCACATCGGCGCTCGCCCCTGGCGCTGGCATGCTGATTCCGACAATGACCGTGGCGCGCGTGAGCGATGAACTGCTAAGCAAAGGACGTGTGTCGCACGGCTACCTTGGCGTGGGCACGCAGCCGGTGAACCTGTCGGAGACCTGGAAGACGAAGCTGAATCTGGCTTCCGAGCGCGGGCTGCTGGTGGTATCGCTTGCCGCGGGCGGGCCCGCGGAGGAAGCCGGGGTACTGATCGGGGATGTGCTGGTCGAACTGAATGGCAAGCCATGCCGCGACATGGACGACGTGCATGCCGCGCTTGGCGGCGACCGTATCGGACAGTTGCTGAAGATCGGGCTGGTCCGGGGTGGCGAGCGCAGCGAGTGCTCGGTCACGGTGGGCGAACGGCAGCAACGGAATTCGTGCGGCTGAAATCCTTGCCAGCCGTCGCATGTCGGAGGCTAAGATGACACAGATGAGCCCGGTCAGGGTCGCCGTCGTCGCCGCCTCGCCGCAGGCGCGCGCAAGTCTGCAGGCGCTTGTCGAGGCGGCGCCGGCGCTGGATTTCGCAGGCAGCGCGGCCGACGCCGCAGCGATCGCCGACCGCTTTGCCGGCGACGTGCCGGATGTGGTCGTGGTCGAACTGGAACCGCAGGCCGGCGACTTGCCGGTGCCGGAGGCGGACCGCGATCCCGCAACGCCGGCGCAGGTCCTGCTCACCGACGAGGCGGACACCGACTGGATCCATGAGGCGCTGGGAGGCAGCGCAATGGCACTGCTGCCGCGCGGCGCGACGCCCGGCGAAATCATCGCCGCGATCGAAGCAGTGGCTGCGGGACTTTGCGTGCTGTCCCCGGAGATTCTCGCCAGGCTGCTGGCGCAGCGCAGGGCGCCTCGCCAGATGGCATCCGCGGCTCTGATCGAAGCGCTCACCCCACGCGAGATTGAAGTGCTGACCATGCTCGCCGAAGGGCTTGGCAACAAGGAGATCGCGCGCCAACTCGACATCTCGGACAACACGGTGAAGTTCCACCTCTCCGCCATTTTCGGCAAGCTCGGCGCAAGCAGCCGCACCGAGGCCGTCATGCAGGGCATGCGGAACGGCCTCATCATGGTGTAGGTCGGAAATCAGGCCGAGTGTTCTGGATGGCCCCGGTTTGCCTCTTCGAAACAACAGGAAGCTTCAGAGTCCGGCGCCGGACCTTGCCCGACGCCAGGCTCAAGGCGATCAGGCTGAAGAGGTCCAACGCGGCGAGCTTCGCTGCCAGCCCCGCAGCGATGTTCCGTGCCATGCTTGCCGCAATACGTTCCGACTTCTGCCGGTGCGGCGCCGACAGTGTCTGTCTTTCCTCTTTCAACGCGCAGTCCCGCAGCCACCGCTCAGGGCGCGGCAGACCTGTGGCTGCCACCCGCGATCCGGGCGCAGGTGCCGGCGGGCAGCATCAGCCATTCATCGCCGGCGGCGTCGTGGCGGGCGCGGCCCGCGCAAGCGTGCAGCGCGGTGCCGCAGTCGTTCCTGCCTGCCCTGGCTACGCCGAAGCACCGTTCACGGTCCAGGGCAAAGTGTGCCGGGGAACTGGCCAGCAGATGCGTGTTCTGCCTGATCGCAAGCCCGACGGCAGTGAGCGCGGTCGCGATCACCAGCGCGTTCCCGATACGGTGGCTCATGCTTACTCCTTCAGACTGTCAGCAATGCAACACGACTGGTCCTGCTAGCCTTGCCTAGGATTGCGGGGCGCCCGGGGTCGCAGCGGCCTGGCCAAGCCGACGCCGAAGCCATTGCGCGAGCGCGATGGTGACGCACATCGTGCCGAATGCGACCCATGCATACGGCCACAGCAGGGGCATGCCGACCAGCAGCAGTCCATCGTTGCCGCCCGGAATCAGCATGCTGCCCCAGCCCATGATGGCACCGCCCGTGAAGCAGCGGAGACACTGCGCACTGGAAGTCGCGGGACCTTCGCGGCGGCCAGCGCTTATCCCGCCGAGGATGGCACCAGCGAGCAGCCCCAGCGACAGCAAGGCCCGTGCCGGCAGCATGGCAGCGCTGCCACGTGCCAGTTCGGCCAGCACCTCGGTGTATGACCACGCGCCTGCCAGCAACAGGAGCAGCAAGAAGGTGAGACCGACCACCGTGGTGGCGTGGTGCGGTGACCAGATCCGGGCGCCAACGCGTGCATGCCACGTTTGCACCAGGGTTGCAGGAGCGCCATGACGTCGCGCCCGCTGCCACAGACGGAGCAGCCGCCACCCGACGAACAGAAGGAAAAGCGGTGTCAGCAGCGGCGCAGCACTCCATACCGGCGAGGCGGTCGCGAGCACCGGGCGCTCCGCTTGCGGCCACAGCGCAAGCAGCCCCACGCAGCCCACGTAATATCCGAGGGGCGTGGCGGCGTACGCCCATTGCCCGCTGCCCAGCCTGGCGACGGCGCCGAATACGCACGCGCCGTTGATGAAGGCGCCCAGCCCGAGCAGGGCGCCTCCCAGGACAGTCAGGCCATCGACCGGATAGCCGGACGGCATGATGGGAAGCAGATGCAACCGCTGCGCGATCAGCAGTCCGCCACACACGTACAGCGACGCTTCTGCCATGGCAAGGAGGCGCGAGCAATTGCGCGATGACGTGATCTCGCTGACCGCGGCGACCGCGCAGGTTGCGCCGCGCTGGATGGCGAATCCCATCACGGCGGCGCAAATCAGGGCGCCGGCAAAGGACAGACTCAGCAGCATGAGTTTCATGGGCGCTTCATCCTCGGGCATGCGCAGGTAGCCGTCCCCACACCTGTTCACATAGTATGCGGGTCCATCTTCATTTCGACCGGGAAGAGATCGGACGACAGCAAGACTGCGGGGCTGCCGCCTTCATTCTTCCACCAGTGGGAAGTCCCGTTCCTCTCCGCGGTCACGTCGCCGGCGCGGTGTACGATCGGCACCGCGCAGTTGCTCGCATATTCCACGATCTCGCCGGAGACGATATAGATGATTGCCGGGCGGTTGGACCCAGCACTGAGGGCGAGCCATGTCGACCGATCCTGGAATGCGAGATGCCGGAGAAACCGGCCAAGCCGTGAAGCCGATCACGCTGGCGTTGCAAGGCGGGGGTGCCCATGGTGCCTTTGCCTGGGGCGTGCTGGACCGCCTGCTCGAAGACGGCCGGCTTGCAATCGAGGGCGTCAGCGCCACCAGCGCCGGCGCGATGGGCGCCTTGAACGGCGAAGCCACCAGGCCATGGGCCGAGGCGATATTGATGATGCGGCCCCAGAGCCTGGCCTTCATGCCGGGCAGCACAGCCTTGATCACGTGGAACGCTAAGGACAGGTTGATGGCAACGATCGCATCCCACTTGTCGTCCGGCATCTCTTCGGTCGGGGCGACATGCTGGATGCCGGCGTTATTCACGATGACGTCGACCTTGCCGAACTCCGCTGCAGCGAATTTGGCCATTTCGCGCACCTGGCCGGGCTGCCTCATATCCGCGGGCGAATAGCGCACGCGCACGCCGTACTCCTGCTCCAGCCCCGCACGCGTGGCTTCAATCTGATCGGCATCGCCGAAGCCGTTCAGCAGTACATCGGCGCCTTGGGCGGCAGGCGCGCGCAATGCCAAGCCCGACACCGCTGCTGGAGCCGGTGATGATGGCGGATTTTCCTTCAAGCATGTTGATCTCCAGTTCGCGTGGGGGCGGCGGGGGTGGCGTAGGGCGCCCGCGGTATCCCGGAAAAGTCATGCGTTGCAATGCGGGTTGCCGATGCACCCGGCGCTTGTGGGCGGTGGGGTGGCAGCGCATCGGGTGGCGATTCGTCTGCCTCGCTGGTGCGTGTAAAGCGCAGGTGGGTGATGTCAGTCGGGAAGAACATGGACAACGTCCATTCCGCCCAGAGGCGCAGCTTGCGCCCGAGCGTCGGCATGCGCATCAGGTACAGCGCACGCCAGGCCAGCCAGGCCGGCAAGCCCGAGAAGCTGAAGCCATAGACCTGAGCAACGCCCTTCATATGCCCGATGCTGGCCATCGCGCCCTTGCTCTGGTACGAGAACGGCTTGCTCTCACGCTGTTCCAGGTGGCCGGCGAGGTTATGGGCAAGCTGGCGCGCCTGAGCCACGGCGAACTGCGCGGTTGGCAGCGAATCCTCATCGGTGGCGGCGTTGGCCACCTGTGCGCAATCGCCGATGGCCCACAGTCCGGGCATGTCGCGCACCGACATATCCGGGTTGGTCTCGATGCGTCCGCGCCGGGTGGCTAGTGCGAGATTGCGCTCCAGGGTGGCGACCAGCGGATTCGGTTTGGTGCCGACGGTGCAGACCACCGTTGCACCTTCGATCATTTCGCCGTCAGCCAGCACCACCGTGTCGGCTTCGAAGCGGACGGCCCGGGTGCCGAGCCTGAGCCGGATGCCGCGCGCGGCCATATGGCGTGCCGCGGCCATGCCAAGCGAGGCGGGCAACTCGGGAAGCAGTTGCCCGGTGTCATGGAGCAGCGTCACCGCCAGCTCTTCGCGCTGCACGCGCGGGTAGAAGCGCCCGATGCTGCAAAGATAGTCGGCGAGTTCCCCGGCAACCTCCACGCCCGAAAAGCCCCCGCCGACCACGATGAAATGGCCCAGCAGGCGGCGCAGGACCGGGTCCGACTCCAGTTCCATGCGGGCCAGCTGGCGCAGCACGCGGTTGCGGATAAACAGGGCGTCACCCACCAGCTTCAGGGGCAGGGCGTGCTCGGCCATACCTGGCACCAGGTCGAGATTCGCGCGGGTGCCGAAGGCAAACACCAGATGGTCGAAGGGAATCTCGCGCAGGCCCGCCAGGGTCGTGCAGGATAGCTTGCCCTGGGCGTAGTTGACGTCCTGCACGGTGCCCATGATGAACTGGGTGCGCCTGAGCATCTGGCGGATCGGCACGATTACGTGTTCAGGGAAGACCGAGGCACCCACCACCTCGGCCAGCATCGGGTTGAAGGTGGTGTAGCTTTCGTCGCTGACGAGGATCAGCCGGTGAGGCGTCGGCAGCAGCTTCTCCAGCGCCTGGGCCAGCGTGGTGCCGGCGAATCCACCACCGATGATGACGATGTTGTTCTCTGCAAGCATGACGGTTCCTTTCGCCCTGGCATGGCGCCCCGGGGCTTTCGAGCTAGTGGCTGCCCCTGCCGCGCAGCAGGAAGCGGTCGATCAGGTGGTCCAGCGACAGCCGGCCGGGGCCGTGCAGCATCGTGACCAGCAGCAGGAGCCCCCAGTACTGGTGGTCCCTCAGGCCAACTTCGCCCAATCCCGGATACGAGATCACCGCGACGATGTTGAAGACGAACAAGGCCAGCGCGGCTGCCCGCGTACCGAGCCCGAGCACGAGCAGCACCGGCAGGCACAGCTCCGCGGCGGTACCGAGATAGGCGGCCAGGGTCGGACTCAACAGCGGCACGGCGTACTCGCTTTCAAACAGCGCTAGCGTGGTGGACCAGCTGGCGAGCTTGGTCAGCCCGGACTGGAAGAACACCAGGCCGATCAAGACACGAATGCCGAGATCGAGCGCGGGAGCCAGCATTTCCAGCAGGCTGATCGCCGCCTGCCCAGCGGCGATGATGCGCGAAGGCTTTGCGCCGGCCACATCCAGCGGCGCGGACGACAGAGGGGTGGTGCATTTCATTTGGGCTACCTCGCGAAGCGGTCAAGGACTTGGGGTGCGCTGGGCAGCCGTGACGCGGTTACGTGTCACGGCTTTCCGCTGCAGGCTCGGGTGCCGCTCAGGCCGGGTGGGCCGCCTTGGCGGCCGGGCTGAGTTCGCCGCTCTTGCCACCTGGCTTGGCGAACTCGGACATCTGCAGCCGCCCCCCCGCGATCTTTTCGCATGTGCCCTTGGGCACCAGGATCCAGGCTTCCACGTCGCGGTCAACCTTGGCCGTGGCAGCGCAGGAACTTTTGCTGGTGCCGCAGTCGTTCTTGCCGGCCTTGGCGATGCCCGCACATTTTTCGTTGTCGCCTGGCGCTGCCATGGCCTGGGAGGCGGCGCCGGCAATGCCAAGCGCCAGCATGCCTGCAATCGCGCCGCGGATGATTTGATCGCTATTCATGATGCACACTCCATTTGGGTTCAGGACAGGAGGGATACCTGTCTCTGGATTGCAGTATGGAAAGGCGAGTTCACGCTGGTTTCGCTCAAATTTCAAATTTTCTTCACGAGGGCGCGGGTCGTGACGGGCCGGGACGTCAGCCACGCCGGCGGATGGCTTTCCATCCACGAAATGCGTTCTAGAATGGTTCAGTGACTGCCCGGCCGCAAACCGGGCGGCAAGGACGGTGTTGCCGACATCCCGCATGCTTCAACGATGAGGTGAAACCATGTCGCGCCAGGTTCTGGTGATCGAGGACGACGCAGATATCGCCGAACTGGTACGGCTGCAGGTGAGTGGCCTGTCTTGCGACGTGAAGGTGATCAACCATGGCAGGGCGGGACTGGAAGAGGCGCTGAGCCGTCCCTATGACCTGGTCATCCTGGACCTGATGCTGCCGGGCGCCGACGGGCTGGAGATCTGCCGGCGCCTGCGCGCGGAGCCGCGCTATACGCCTATCCTGATGCTCACCGCACGCTCCACCGAACTGGACCGGGTGCTGGGACTGGAGATGGGCGCCGACGACTACCTGACCAAGCCGTTCAGCGTGCTGGAGCTGACTGCGCGGGTCAAGGCGATCTTCCGGCTGGTCGACACCCTGGCCAACCCGCCAGCGGATGGCCGCAGGACGGTGCAGGTCAAGGGCCTGCACATCGATATCGACAAGCGTGAAGTGAGCGTGCGCGGCACGCCGATCTGCCTCACCGCCAAGGAATTCCAGCTGCTGCTCTACTTTGCCAGCAATCCGGGGCGCGTCTTCAGCCGCGCCCAGTTGCTGGACCAGGTCTGGGGCTATAGCCACAGTGGCTACGAGCACACGGTAAGTTCGCATATCAACCGGCTGCGCGCCAAGATCGAACTCGACCCCAACGAGCCAGAGTACATCCAGACCGTCTGGGGCGTGGGCTACAAGTTCTGCAATACGTAATAGGGCGCAATAGGGGAAGGGAAAGGGGATTCCATGTTCCGCACCCTTTACGGCAGGCTGGCGGTGGTGCTGATGGCGGTGTTCATTACCATTGGCGCGCTGATGATCCTGGCCTCCCAGAAGATGATCGAGACGCAGCGCCTGATCGAACTGGCGACCGATCTCATTATCGGTACGGTGGCCTTCAGCCTGGTGGCGGCGCTGATCGTGTTTCGGCTGTTGACGGTGCGGCTGCGCGTGCTGTCGGAGGCCATCGAGGCATTCCGGGCGGGCGGTTTTTCCACGCCGGTGAGACTGGCGCAAGACGGCCGTGCGGACGACGAGATCCAGAAGCTCAGCACGGCGTTCGAGGAGATGTCCGAGCGGATCGTCACGCAGCTCGCCCAGCTGTCACAGGTGGACCAGCAACGGCGCGAGCTGCTTGCCAATGTCTCCCACGACCTGCGTACGCCGCTCGCATCGATGCAGGGTTACCTGGAAATGCTGCTGCTGAAGGCCGAAGAGATGACGCCCGAGGACCGCAATCGCTACCTGCAGGTGGCGACCAGGCATTGCGAACGGCTCGGCAAGCTGGTGCAGGACCTGTTTGACCTGACCAAGCTCGAAGCGCGGGAGGTCCAGCCGCGGCTGGAGAGCTTCCCGTTGTCGGAACTGGCGCAGGACGTGGTCCAGAAGTTCGCCCTGGCGGCAAACAAGCGCGGGCTGGCCCTGCTGGCGACGTCAGGTCCCGGTTGTCCGCCGGTGAGCGCCGATATCGGCATGATCGAGCGGGTGCTGGAGAACCTGATCGAGAACGCCATGCGCTATACGCCTGCCGGCGGAGAAATCAGCGTCGACGTCCAGGCCGCCGGGGAGCGCGTCGAACTGACCGTGCGCGATACCGGCCAGGGCATAGACGCGAGCCGGGTGCAGGGTGTGTTCGACCGTTACTACCGGGTGGATCGCATGGCGTCTGACAATGGCAGCAACGTCGGTCTCGGGCTGGCCATCAGCCGGCGCATCGTGCAGTTGCACGGCGGCGAGATCCGTGTGCGCAGCGCGCTCGGCAAGGGCACTGCCTTTACGATCGACCTGGCGCGGGGATAAGGCCGGCGGCGCAGGCGTCGAAATCAATGATCGTCGCGTCCAGGATACGTCGCTGGATAAAGCCGCCCAGTGCGAAGGCGGGCGCAGTTTGCAGCGCCCGCTGGTATGCCGGCTCGAGCGCGGCACCGCCATCCAGTGCGTCAAGCATGGCGTATTCCCCGACATCCAGGGACTGCACTTCGACCACAAAGCCGCTGCGCCTGACCAGCAGCCAGTCGCCGCCGCTGTCGGCGTCGATCTCGATAGCGTCCGCATGATCTGGCTGGTTCGCCTGCCAGATATGCAGCACCGGAAATGGGGACGCGAGTAACCGGCAGGCCGGATTCAGCGTCAGGCGCAGGCATGCGGCATCGGCCTCGGCGAGCGCGCCCAGGCGCTTCAGCGCGAGCGGCTCGGCGTCTGCCGCATGGAAAACCTCATGCGTCAGCCATTCGAGCCTTGCCACATCGGGCAGGTAGCGCAAGCCCGCTGCCGGTCCGAATTGCGCGAGGAAGTCCGGAAAGTTCTTGCCGAAGCGCTGGATGTCGCCGCTGGTGGATGGGCAGGCTCGGATATACCGGCCCGCCGTGGCATCGAAGAACGGCTCGCCCACCAGGCGCACGATCACGGGGAATACGGCGCGCAGGGCCTCGCACAAGTTGTGGCGCACGTTGCCGGCGTAAATGCCCAGGCTCCGCTGCGCGTCCATGGCGCCGCCGACGATGTGGTCGGACAGTGCAGCCGGGTCCTGCTCGAGCACCGCCCGGGCAAAGCGACACTGGATCTCATGCAATGAAGGCATCGTCGGTCTCCAGCATCTGGTCTGCCCTGCGGGCTTCGTCGAGCAGTACCTCGAGCGGGGGAATGTCGGTATCCCACTCGATCAGGGTGGGAACCGGGCCAAAGCGGGCGAGCGCATGTCGATACAGGCTCCATACCGGCTCTGCCACGCGCTGGCCGTGGGTGTCGATCAGCATGCCGCCGCTGTGGTCAAAGCCAGCCAGGTGGATTTCGTTCACCGCGCCCACGGGGATCGCATCGATATAGCCCGATGCATCGGTGCCGTGGTTGACCGCGTTGACGTAGATGTTATTGACGTCAAGGAGGATGCTGCAACCGGTTCGCGCCACCAGCGCCGCGATGAACTCGGGCTCGGCAACCGTCGAGTGGCTGAACCGGAGATAGCTGGTGATGTTCTCCACCAGCAACTGCTGTTGCAGGTAGTCCTGTACTTCCTCCACGTGTTCGCACACGACGGCGAGCGATTCCTCCGTGTAGGGCAGCGGCAGCAGGTCGTTGAGGTAGCGGTCTCCAATGCGGCCCCAGCTCAGATGTTCGGATACCAGCCCTGGCTGGGAGCGCCGGATCAGGGCAGCCAACCGCTGCAGGTGTGCGCGATCCGGGCGGTCCGTAGCGCCCAGGCACAGGCCGACGCCGTGCAGGCTCAGCGGGTAAGAGGCCCGCACCTGCGCGAGGTAGTGCAGGGGCTGACCGCCATCACCGAAGTAGTTTTCACTATGGACTTCGAACCACCCTGTCGCGGGCGTTTCCGCCAGGACCTGGCGATAGTGCGGGGCGCGCAAGCCGATCCCGGCCCGGGGCGGGATGGCGGCTACCATATTGGGGTGGAGGCTGGTGGGTAGCATCGGAAGTCCTGTCGGTGGCGGTTTCCTTCAGTCCCACTCTGGCCGACAAAGATCACGAAACTCTCACGCGGCCTTCAATTAAGTCTGCCGATCAGCGCTATGGGCAGGGTGCGGGCGTGATTCCGCGGTACTGGTTGGTGGCGGGATCGTGGGCTATGTTAGGAAGGGCTCGCACCGGCGTGTCACGCGAGGGTGGTGCGGACGTGGCATGCCTCCACAGAACCGCGCAAGCTGTAAAGCAAAAAGCACCTGTTGTGATGCGCGTCTGTAGCGACGGGGCGGAACAGAAAGAGAATCATGATGGGCCTGAGAGCAAAGCTGCTGCTGCCGCCGGCATTGATCAGCCTGGTGCTGATTGCCTATCTCCTGCTCGGCTGGGTGCCCGGCGCCGGCCCGCCCGGCACACGCACGGGCGTCGCACTGGTGGCGGCGGCCGGGCTGGCGTTTCTGCTTGGCGTGCTCGCCCTTGCTATTCACGCCTTCTGGGGACGTCCGCTTAGCGCGCTGCTGCGCAGTTGCGCCACATCCCAGGTATCACGCAACGATGGCGCCGGCCGCGGCAAGCCCCCTGATGAATTCGAGCAGATCCGCCAGGTCGTCACGGACTTGCGCGCACGCGTCGAGTCGTCGCAAAGCACATTGGCGTTGTCGATGGAACAGCGCCGACAGCAGGAGATCGCGCTGCGTTCCAGCGAAGAACGCTATACCCTGGCCATGCGCAGCGCCGATGACGGCCAGTGGGAATGGAATTTCCAGACCAACGAATTCCACCTGTCGCAACGCTGGAAGGCCATGCTCGGCTTTGAAGAAGACGAACTGCCGGACAGCCTGAAGGCCTGGAAAGAACGGGTACATCCCGCCGACCTGCTCGCGGTCGAGCAGGCGATGGCACGCCACCTCGAGGGTGCCAGCCCGCGCTATCAGCAGCAGTGCCGCTTGCTGCACAAGGACGGGCACTAC
This sequence comes from Cupriavidus sp. DF5525, assembly GCF_040149425.2. Classification (NCBI taxonomy): domain Bacteria; kingdom Pseudomonadati; phylum Pseudomonadota; class Betaproteobacteria; order Burkholderiales; family Burkholderiaceae; genus Cupriavidus; species Cupriavidus sp. DF5525. The sequence continues at coordinate 567,061 of NZ_CP168267.1, forward strand.
CGGTGGGTCAATTCGCTGGGCAGCGCCATTCGCCATGCCAACGGCAAGGCATTGCGGCTGGTCGGCCTGGATACCGATGTGACCCGTATCAAGCGCGTCGAAGAGATTCTCAAGCACATCGTCGAGGGCACCTCCGGCACCTGTGGCGATGAATTTTTCCGCGCACTGGTCCGCCACTTCGCTGCCGCACTGGACGTCCCCTGCGCCTTCGTTACGGAATGTACCGGGTGGCCGCCACGGCGTGTCCACACGCTGGCCTTCTGGTTCAAGGATGACTTTCGCGAAAACGTCGAGTACGACCTGGCCGGCACGCCTTGCGAGGCAGTTTTCGACCATGGCTTACCGGTGTTCTACCCGGAGGGGATTGGCAAGCTGTTTCCGCGAGAGCAGGGCTTCGAATGCTATTACGGGTTACCGATCCAGGACAGTGGGGGCAAGGTGATCGGGCACATGGCCTTCCTCAATATTCGAAAGATGAAGGAGGAAGAAGTCCTGATGGACTACGTGTACCGCATCTTTACCGCGCGTGCCGCCGCCGAGATAGAGCGCAAAGCCGTCCTTGAACACCTGACCCGGGCGCAGGCGGCGCCCGGTGCCGGGTAGCGCAGCGACGGGCGGCGCGAGAACGCCGCTTGTCGGCCATGTGTCGCCGCCTGACGCGTCATGGCGCGATGCGCGGAGCCAGCAGATCAGACATCCCCCCGATGCAGCTTCCGCCCGCACGCGATCGAGCATGGCGAAGCCCACATAAGGAATCACGATCCGTTCTTGCCACCGTCCCACTCTTACGTCGCACGACAGCGCAACCGTTTTGCTGCTTGACCAGTTGCTCGATGGGGTGTCGGCTTTAACCATCAGAGCGTGACGCGGCTAGCTTCATCGCTTCTGCATGGATAGGGGGGCAAATAAGCACTCAGTGGTGCGCCGTGATGAAAAATTGATCTTTAACGGATCAATGCGTGAGTTCCGTTGCGCACACTACATCCAAGGACAAGCAATCGGCCTGTCTGAGTCTAAACCTTGCGGCGTCCGGCTCAGCCCCGCAGCGCACAAGTCATAGTGAACGGAGCCCTGTAACCACCTGAAAAGGAGTGGAAAATGCTGAAGAACGTCTTATTGCTCGTTGCGGCGAGTGCCGCGCTCGGTGCTGGGGTAGCCCATGCCGGCATCGGGATGCGGGACGTCTATACCGATGGCGCTGTGAAGGGGCCGGACCCCTACACCAATGGTGGCAGAGCAAGCACCGATCGACGGGATGTGTTTACGGACGGCGCGAGAATCACCAACCGCGATGGGTATATCGAAGAGCGCTCACAAAAGTAAGTGCCGACGGACTTGAAGAAGCCACCAAGTGATGGGCGCGACCTCTATGCGACCATTTGCAGGTCCCCCCGAGAGAATCCCTTTGCGGGGGGCCCGCTAGCGGGGCCTTCATTGCGGCTCGCTCAGGCGAGGGCGGGGTAGTCGATATAGCCTTCCGCTCCAGGGTGATAGAAGGTGTCTGGCTGCGGTGCGTTGAGCGACGCGTCCAGCTCAAGCCGGCGAGGCAGGTCCGGATTGGCGATGAACAGTTGGCCGAACGCAACGGCATCCGCCTCACCCGCGGCGAGCACGGCTTCAGCGGTTTGCTTGGTCATCTTCTCGTTGGCAATATAGACGCCGCCGAACGCTGCCTTCAGCGCAGGTCCGAGGCGGCCGTCGCCCAGCGCCTCGCGCGAGCAGATGAAGGCGATGCCGCGTTTGCCGAGTTCGCGGGCCACATAACCGAAGGTCGCGGCCGGATCGGAATCCCCCATCGAATGTGCATCGCCGCGCGGGGCCAGGTGCACGCCGACACGGCTGGCGCCCCACACTTCGATGCAGGCGTCGGTGACTTCGAGCAGCAGCCGCGCACGATTCTCGATCGGGCCGCCGTAGGCGTCAGTGCGCTGGTTGGTGCTGTCCTGCAGGAACTGGTCGAGCAGGTAGCCGTTGGCGCCATGGACTTCCACGCCGTCGAAGCCCGCCGCCTTGGCGTTCTGCGCGCCGCGGCGGTAGGCCGCGACCACGCCGGCGATCTCGTCGGTTTCCAACGCGCGGGGTGTCACATAGGCGCGCTTCGGGCGCACCAGGCTCACATGGCCTTCGGCGGCAATTGCGCTCGGGGCGACAGGAAGTTCACCGTCCAGGAAGACGGGATCGGAGATCCGGCCGACGTGCCACAGCTGCAGCATGATGCGGCCGCCGGCGGCATGGACCGCCTCGGTGACCTGCTTCCAGCCGGCCACCTGTTCATCGGTCCATATGCCGGGGGTGTCGGCATAACCTACGCCTTGCGGCGTCACCGCGGTGGCCTCGGAGATGATCAGGCCGGCGGAGGCCCGCTGGACGTAGTACTCGGCCATCAAGGCATTCGGCACGCGGCCGCCACCGACCGCGCGCGAACGTGTCAGCGGCGCCATGATGATACGGTTGGGCAGGTCGAGATCGCCGACACGGATGGGATCGAAGAGAGTGGGCATGGGATTCTCCTTTGTTGTCGAGGGTGAAGCGCGCACGATCGCGCGCAATGGCATGGCGCCGTGTAATCTGCGGCGCAGGTTGTTCAAAGGTCCTGGTGGACGTGTTCGAGGAAGGCCTGGATGGTCTCCTCGTTGCGCTTGAAGAAGACCCACTGTCCGATGCGTTTCGAACTAACCAGGCCGGCGCGCTGCAGCGTTGCCAGATGAGCGGAAACGGTTGATTGCGATAGCCCGGCCTGCGCATCGATCAGCCCGGCGCAGACGCCCAGGTCGAGCGGATATTCCTGCGCCGAGAAGTACGCATCGGGCGTTCGCAACCATGAGAGGATGTTCCGCCGGACGGGGTTGGCCAAGGCCTTGTGAATCGCGTCCACATCAAGCGCCGGCTTGACCGAGGGCGTGGCAGCCGGGCGCTGTTTCGGTCTCTCACGAACCATATATCGCGCTTTCTTAAAATTAATATCGTAATTGTACGATATCTATCTCAAGCGCGTTGCAAGTGGTGCACCGATGGCCCCTAGCCGAAAGTCGAGACCGCTTCTGAGAGGCCAATGAGCCACCTAGAATGGGCCCATGGCATCCGATCCTCAGCTGGCGATCGCCGTCCTGCAACTCCGGATGGCTCTGCGCGGCTTGAGCCCGCCGGTCTGGCGACGTGTGCTCATTCCTGGGCACATCACGCTGGCTCGCCTCCATGAAGTCATCCAGGCAGCCATGGGCTGGACGGACGATCATCTGCATCGGTTCGTCATTCGTGGCCGGAGATATGGCGAAGCCCGCGAAGGCGCTCTGCAATTTTCCACGGCGGCAACCACGCTGACGCTAAGCGAATTTGCTTTGCGCGAGCACGAGGCTTTCTTCTACGTGTACGACTTCAATGCATGGTGGCGGCACGATATACGCGTCGAGCGGCGCGTACTGACGCAGCATATCGAACTGTTGCCACGTTGCGTGGCGGAGTCTGGGGCTTGTCCGCCGGAGGATGTCGGCGGGGTGGAAGAATACCTGGAGGTTAGAGAAAGCCGGAGCGAATGGGAGTTCATGGAGTGGCTCGAGTCCTTACGTGAGCGCTCCATAGAGCTGAACGAGCTTCGTGATGAGGTCGACCAGTGGCTGACGTGGCTGGACCGCCGCTTCGACCGCCAAATCGTCAATGATCGGTTGCGAGAGTTGCAGGCGTAGACTGGTCGCCGCAGTTCACGGGAGGAGGGCGGCCATGCATATCACTTTGCAAGTCGTTGTGCAGGACGAAGGGGAGACGCCCGCCACCGTCACCGAGATCGCCCAGTTCGAGCGAACAGCCTTTGATGCCGGATCACTGGGCTTGCATCTGGCGGAAGCGAAAGCGCTGCTAGGCAAGCTGCAGCGCACGATGGTTTCGGCACAGGTTGCCGAGATGGTTGCCCAGTCCAGCGTTTGTCCCAAGTGCGGTGCACCGATGACCTGCAAGGGGCACCATCGGCTGGTCTTCCGTTCGCCGTTTGGACGACTGTCGTTTGATAGTCCCAGGCTGTATCCCTGCCGGCAATGCTCGGGCAGCGCCTCCACCTTCAGCCCGCTCGCAAGCTGTCTGCCTGAGCGGGTCAGTCCCGAACTACAGTATCTCGAGGTCAAGTTTGCCGCGCTGATGTCCTATGGCTTGACCGTCAACGTGCTGCAGGAGATTTTGCCGCTCGATCACGCCCTGGCAGCCAGCTCGATCCGACGTCAGGTCAGGCGCTCGGTCGCCGGCTGGAAGCGGACCAGGCGACCGATGACAGGGAGCAGGGGGAGATGGCCGCGGGCACCTGTTTGCAAGTTGTCGCGGAGCCCAGTCCGCTCCGCGCCGTCGGCATTAACGGCGGCTACCTTCGGCTGGCCGGCCACCGGCGACGGCAGGACGGCTGGTTTGAAGTGATCGTCGGGAAATCAATGCGGGATCAGGATGCCAGCCACAGTTTTGCTTACGTGCACAAGCTGGAGCACCGGCCGGCCGATCGTATGTTGAATTTTCTGCTTCGAGAAGGTGTGCAACCCAGTCAACCGGTCACCTTCCTGTCGGACGGAGGCGATACCGTACGGTTTGCCCAGCTCGGCTTTGGTGACCGCGGTGAGTACGTTCTCGATTGGTTCCACATCGCCATGCGAATACAGAACCTCGAACAGATGATCAAGGGCCGGCCGGCACACTGCGACGGCCCCACCAACGCGGCCTTGATCAAGGCACTGCATAGCGCCAAGTGGCACCTGTGGCACGGTTTGGATCGATAGCTGTGTCGCTCGTCACTGCCCGGAACGCGCGACGGATCCAACAGTTGCAGATCGACCGCGATAAGCAAAGCAGAACCAGGATCACTCAGGAACCGAATCTCGCAGAGGGAATAGACGAGAGCTGATGGCACTGAGTCCGTCAGTTGCCCAAACCCAAGCAGATGCCTAAGTGTGGGTACTGCTCATACCTTTTTATTGCTTCATTTTGCAGCGCCAGTAGAGGCCGCCACATACTTCGCCAGCGTCGCGACTTGTTGATCGGTCAGGCCTTTGAATGCTGGCATCTGACCAATACCGTTGCGCACCGCTTTCTCCACACGCGATGCATCCGGCTTGAGTTCATCCAGATTCGGGCCGATCGCGCCTTGTGCGCCAGCGTGTTCCAGCGTGTGGCACACCGCGCATGCCGGTACTGCAGTCTGAGTGAACAGCTTCTTTCCCTCTTCCATATTTGCCTGGGCCAGTGCATTGCCGCCAGCGAGTGCAGCGATCGCAGCAAGCGCTGCGCTTGCTGCCTGTCTTACGTAAAATGGCATTCCTTTTCCCTTTAAACTACAGTGATTTGCATTGCGTGGTCGCGCCAGCTGGTGTTGTTATAGCCGTGAGCGTTTTCCACACGCTCTTCCGGTTGAACCTTACCCTTGGAGTCTGTTGCGCGGCAAGCGATCGTGTACGTCCCTGGAGTCAGCTTCACCGGCAGCACGAACTGGCGCCACGCATAGCGACCCAGATCCGGGCCGACGAATTTTGCAGCCTTCCAGGTCTTGCCGCCATCGATGGAGACTTCCACGCCTCGCACCGCATTGATACCGCCAAAGGCAACACCTTTGATCTGCACGAGACCCGCCGAAACCGGACCGCCGTCGGAGGCCGGGCTGTTAATCCACGACTTGACGCTCATTTCCCAAATCGAAGGCTGACTGGGATCTCCCTTCTCTCCCGGAGGCGAGAAGCGATAGCCGGTCTTCTGGATCGCCGCGTCCGTCTGCTCTGTGGTAAAGGCGAGGCGCTTGATGTATTTGACATTGTTCACGCCGGAATAGCCGGGCACGATGATGCGCAACGGCCCGCCGTGGGCATGGGGGATCGGCTCACCGTTCATTTCCCATGCCAAGAGCGCGTCGTCGATGGCGCTCTTGGGCACCGAACGCTCCACGATCACGGTCTTTGGATCAATCCCCTCCGGAATCTTCTCACCGCCAGTGCTGGTCATGTACGCTGCGCCAGCCACCACGCCGCCCAGCGCTTCGATCACGGCACGCACCGGCACACCGCTCCATATCACGCATCCAGCTGCACCTACTTGCCAGGGCGTGCCACTCGGCTTGCTCGGAAAATAGCCGCGGCCGTTACCAGAACACTGGAGCACCATCGCTACGGTATCCAGCCCCATGGTCTTGAGTTCCTTGACCGTCAACTTGCGCGGATTCTTCACGCCTTCAACTGTGAGTTCCCAACCATCGCGGTCGGCAACGATGCTCACATCGGGCGCAGGAAGGTTATTGCGAATATACAGTTGGTCAGCCGGCGTGATGATGCTGGTGCCATACGCAGCCCGCTTAGTTTCGAGGGTGTTGCTTGAATGGACGATCATTGCATTCGGATCTTTCCATGCAACATAAGCCGGCAGCGGTTTCCCCCCGGCTGCTGGTGTAGCGGCCGGCGTGTCGGCAGCCTTTGCCAAGCCTGACATGGAGGCCGCGATCGCAGTTGCGCTGCCTGCCATCAGACGGCGACGTCCAAGATTAATTACCGAGTCTGCAGGAATCGATTCAGTTTTCTCTGACATTAGGGTCTACTTATAGCGATGATTGTTCAGATCACCGAGCCCGTTGTCTGGCAGCGACTCGGCGAAGACGGAAGGCGGATGGATAATGTCAGGAACAACTAACACCACAGCCGCCGTTGACTTGCATGGAAGCGAACACAAGCATATGCCAGATTTTAGAGGTGGTGCCGGAAATTCGGACAGCCGGATCCCCGTCGCAGCTCCGTTGCAAAGTGCTTTTCCAGATACTGGTCCTGATGCGCCTTCGCCATCTGGCCCCAGCTCCTGTTTAGAGCCATCACAGCGACAACGATTATCGTCAACAACAAGGCGAAGATGCCTGAAAGCAGCAACCTTGCGCTACTCATCATGTCGCCTGCGCGTTGGTGGGGTGAGCAGGTTAGCATCATCGATCGATGGTTTTTGCATATTTACGGGCATGTCATCAATAGACAAATAAATGTCGCGTTAGGAAAAACAGAGCAACCTGATTTCAGGGCGCAGTTTCCGTTGGCCGGATAGAGTGCACAGTATTCCCAGTGCCGAGTATCCTGCGTACCTGTCTGTGCCGCTTGCTTTTCGGGATATACATTTGCCAATTCGGGACAGTCGCCAGGTAAGCGTGACAAGCCGCCAGCCGCCTCAGTAAGGTTGCACAGCCGAGTGGTCGCCAGCGGCTTGCCGGAGCGGGTCAGTGCAGAACTACAGTATTTCGAGGTCAAGTTTGCAGCGCAAATGTCCTACGGCCTGACCGTCAATGTCTTGCAGGAGGTGTTACCGCTCGATCATGTGCTGGCGGCCAGTTCGATCCGGCGTCAGGTGACCGCGCTCGGTCGCCGGCTGGAAGCGGAACTGGCTACCGATGCCCGGCAGCAGGGGGGAGATGGCCGCGACCGTCGGTTCGCCCGATATCCCGGAACCCAGTCCGGTCCGCGCGGTAGGCATTGACGGCGGCTACCTTCGGCTGGCCGGACACAGGCGCCGCCAGGACGGCTGGTTTGGGGTAGTCGTACTTTTTGCGCAGGATCTGGTGGTAGCAAGCTGGAGGAGCCACTCGCAGCAACGGTTCTTGACCATCCCCATTCTGAGCGTTAGACATGTTTGCAAAACATTGATTCGTATGGTTTTTTAAGTCAAACCAGCAGATTTCGCACCAAAAGTACGATGACCCCGATATGGTGCGGCGGTCCACGCCACTCAAGAAGCAGGTACGTATCCTGGCTACGACCACCTCAATCTCAGAGTCTCTGCCAGACGAAATCGCTGCATTTTTAAAGGCCCTCGGCCGGAGTGGTCGAGGGCTAGAAGTGGTAGCGGGCAGATCGCAGAACCACCCGAACGGAGGGACCGACCGGGTTTGGGTGTATCGAGATCACTCATGGTGATGTTGGTTCGGAGCGACAGCCAGGGTGAAGTTGCTGCTGTCAAAGGAGTGGATACAAAGCCTTACAAGACGCTCACGCCGCAGTGGTCAACCGTGACAACCTACCGCCGTTACACAAGGTAACCGGCTTTAGGTTCTGCTCATATCAGACTGGGCGAGAACGCCCTAAGGTGTGAGCATCATTGGACGGAACAGCATCATGCAGAAGATCTTGGCAGTATGTGTAATCGCAGCCGCCTCCGCGCTTGCCTCAAGCGCTGCGCAAGCAAGAGTAGACGTCGGAATTGGCATCGGTATTCCAGGTGTCGTAGCACCTCCGCCCCCGGTGTACTACGAGCCGGCCCCTGTCTACGTTGCGCCGCGCCCAGTGGTAGTGGCGCCTGGTTATTACTACGACGATTGGCAAGCACGCGCATGGCGTGAGCAACAGTGGCGTGAGCAACAGTGGCGTGAGCAACAGTGGCGTGAGCAGCGGTGGCGGGAGCGCCATCGCAAGTGGCACCGTTGGCACGATGACGAAGACGATTGAAGCCGATTCTCAGGGCGACGCGGCAAGCCCGAAGGAAGCATTGGAGGGGCCCGGACCAGACCAAGGATGTCGTCCCGAGCGCTTCCCGCTCTTGCCATGCTGGCGGGAAGTTCCGCCCGCGCAGGGCACAGCCAAATGCGCCACAGGATTCAGTGAAGGGAGGGCGCCACGAGTACCTTGGATGAAACAGTTTTTTAAGGTTAGGGGTCCTGCTGGCTGCAGATCTCCGCCCCCCTCAAAGGAGGGCCCAGGACTTCGTACACCATGACTGACCTCGACAGACTGCTCGAGTGGGGCGTCCATGCGGACCAGCGAAGATACGTGGATTGACCGTCCCTGGCCGCCCAAGCGGAAGCCGCTATATGACGATCGGCAGGAGGTAGACCGGAGGTACTTTGCTGCTCGCTGGCGTTCAGTCGCACCCGCGAAGGAGCTTGTACTCGAAGCCAGGTCTGGCCGCTCAGCGCGCCGGACTTGCCCAGACGTCCGTTCTTGCTTCAACCTCAGCCGTCGAATCGGGCTTTATCCAACGACAGCTACTGGCCGATTGTGTTGAAAAACTCGGCAGGCGGGGTTTCCAGCTAGATTTTTGGGGTTACCCGAACCCCCAACCGATCGACGATCGTTCAATACAGGGCGATCTGATAGGTCGAGTTTCGCCAGGCACGGCCTCCTCACTGGCCACAACGAGTTTTTCAACACTATCGGCCGGCAAGTGACCTACGGCAGCCGCTCACCGGTCGTCGCTTTATGACCCCTTCTCGATCGTTCGGAGGCTTTGGTTCGAGAGGCCGTGCTGGCCGAAAAGCGGACTCTTGGCTTTACGACGAAAGTGAGCTCCGCGTCGGTAAAGAATTGAATTCTTTCGTAATGAGACACTGCAAAGCTGCTCTTCCCTCCACTCAATACGCCCTTTGGCAAGGTCATCACGCACGCTAACTCGGCACTGAAGTGCCGGTCTTCCATGGTGCGGCACTGGCCGCCACAGCTCATTCTGACGTGTTCGTTTAGAATCGGGGCGCATCCCTACAACGCGCCGCTGATTCTGCCAGCACCATGAGCAAGAGGCTTACCAGTATCGACATTGCCCGCCTGGCGGGAGTGTCCCAGACCACCGTCTCCCGTGTTCTTCAAGATCTGCCGTCAGTAAAACCGGAAACAAAGGCTCGGGTACTCAAGGTCATCCAGGATCATGAATACTCCCCCAGTGCCGCAGCTCGCCAGATGAAAACCAGGCGCAGTGGCACGGTTGCTGTCGTCGTCGCAAGCCTTTCGAATCCGCTCTACCCGTTGCTGCTTCAGCTATTGGTGGAGCGCCTCGCGAGCCACGGCTTCCGAACGACGGTCTGGGAACTGGACGGCGTGATGGACGATGCAACAGTGCGCGCGCTGGCGGAGAGTGCGACGGACGGCGTGATTTTTGCCGCCGCGCTCGATGAATCCAGGGAGCTGCTGACCAGGGTGGCGGCAGAGAAGCCGATCATTCTGATCAACCGATCCGTCGGTACCAATCTTTTCGATACGATCGTCAGCGACAACTACGCCGGTGGCAGACGCGTCGCGGAGTATTTCCTGACCGCGGGCCGCAAGCATATTGGATTGATTTCCGCAAAATCGAGCAAGAGTTCGAGAGCAAGCACGATTCGCGAGCGCGAAAGGGGGTTCATGGAAGGGCTCGGGGATGTGGCACTTGGCCCGGCTTTCACTCGTGCTGACGCGGCGGACTTCGGCTATGAATTCGGTTTCCGCGCCATGCAGACGTTGCTGACCGACCGCCCCGAAGTTGACAGCGTCTTCTGCACCAATGACATCGTCGCAATCGGCGCACTGGATGCCGCAAAGCGCTGTGGGCGGTCGGTGCCCGATGAGATGTGGATCGTGGGCTATGACGATATTCCGATGGCTCGGTGGGAATGCATCGGCCTGAGCACCGTTCAGCAACCGCTGCCGGCGATGGTGGAGCAGGTGGTTGAGCGGCTTGAACGTCGCATGGCGGACCCCGGGCTGGCCCCGCACACGTTCGTGTTGCCGAATGATCTGGTGCTGCGGTGCACAACATCTTGAGGTTGAATCCGCAAGGCTTGCGCCTATAATGACTACGTAACCATTTCTACAGGTGCGGTTGGCTCGCATGAATGCGCCACCGCAATTTTTTGGAGACAGAATGACTACGTATTCATTGGGGGCCGTTGCCGAACCGCCGCGTTCGACGCCGGTGGTCCGGACGGCGGATATCTGCGTGGTGGGCGGGGGCGCCGCCGGTGTGGCAGCCGCCATATCGGCAGCGCGGGCCGGTGCGAAGGTGCTGCTGCTGGAACGCGAGGGCTTCCTCGGCGGCACCTTGACCTCAGTCAGCCTGGGCAGCATCTGCGGTCTATATGCGGTCACCGAGTCGGAAGTCCGCCAGATCGTCGGCGGGTTCTGCAATGAGGTTATCGAACGCCTGCATGCGCTGGACGGGGTAGGCGAGCCAACGCGATGGCTGGAGACGGCCTCGTTGCCCTATGACCTTTTCGCGATGAAGGTCGTGCTCGACCAACTCATCCAGGACGCCAAGGTCGAGGTGCTGTTTCACGCCCTGGTCGTGGATGTGGCCATGGATGGCGAGGACGTCGATGCCGTGCTCATCGAAACCAAGCAAGGCCGCCTGGCGATCCGCGCGAAGGCATTCGTGGACTGCTCGGGCGATGCGGACGTGGTGAAGTTCGCCGGCGCACCGTTCGAAATTTCCACGGGTGACCTGCAGTTTCCGACCACAATGGTGCGCTTTGGCGGTGTCAATACCACGGCGCTCGGCAACCTGAGCCGGGCGGCGTTGCGCGAGTGTCTGGAACGCGCCGTGGAAGACGGCTACGACCTGCCTAGAACGGCCGGCGGCGTGTTTGCCGAACGGCCGGGTCTGGCGCATCTGAATATCACGAAGGTCGCGGTGGATGGCAAGTCTCCTAATCCGTTCGACGTCAGCGTGATGTCGCGGGCGGAGTTGGCCGGGCGGGAACAGGTTTGCCTGTATCTGCAGGCGTTCCGCAAATTCGTACCGGGTTTCGAATCAGCATTCGTGATGGATACCGGCGCAGTGATCGGCGTGCGCGAGAGCCGGCGCACGGTCGGCAGCTATGTCCTGACCGATCAGGACGTGCTCGAAGGCGCGCGGTTCTCCGACGCTATCGCCTGCTGCGCCTGGCCAATGGAGGACCACGCGGCGGGCCGTGCAACCAAATGGATCTGGTTGCAGCCGGGCACGTACTTCCAGATTCCGCTGCGCTCGCTGACGCTCCCCGGCTTCGACAACCTGATGGTGGCGGGCCGCTGCGCATCGGCCACACATGGCGCGCAGGCGTCGATCCGCGTCACCGCGCAGTGCTTTGCGATGGGCGAGGCGGCGGGCCAAGCCGCTGCAGCCGCCGTGGCGCGGCAATGCAGCGTGCACAGCGTTCCCGTCACTGACATCCAGCAGGCCCTGGCCCGCAACGGCGCCTTCCTTGGAGACGCGCAATGACTTCGCAGAAATACCGTAGCAATTTCGTCCCGGGCACTACGCGCTGGGCGCTGCGCAAGGCGCAATGGCAGGCGCTTGGCCTCAGCGATGCGGACATGGAGAAGCCGAAAATTGCCGTGGTCAACACGTCATCGGAATTGTCGAGCTGTTTCAGCCACCTCGATGGGGTGGCCGTGCAGGTGAAGGCAGCGATCCGCGCGGCCGGTGGCGTGCCGTTCGAAGTGCGCACCGCCGCGCCGAGCGACTTCATCACCAGTGCGGGCAAGCAGGGGCGCTACATCCTGCCGTCGCGCGACCTGATCGTCAACGACATCGAAGTACAGGTCGAGGGTGCGCAGCTTGACGGCATGGTTTGCCTGGCATCGTGCGACAAAACCACCCCCGGTCAGATGATGGCGGCGGCGCGGCTGAACATTCCGACGATCGTCGTGATCTGCGGCTACCAGGCCAGCGGCCAATACAAGGGCGAGCATGTCGATATCGAGGACGTATTCGAGAAGGTCGGCATGCATGTGACCGGGCAACTCTCGTTCGAGGATCTCGACGGCATGTGCAAGCGCGCGGTGCGCAGCCCGGGCGTTTGCGCAGGGTTGGGCACGGCCAACTCGATGCACATCGTCTGCGAGGCACTGGGCCTGACGCTGCCGGGCGCGAGCCCGGTGCTGGCGAATTCGCCGGCGATGGTGGAGCAGGCCAGGGCTGCGGGGGCGCGCATCGTCGAAATGGTCAACGCTGGCCTGACGCCGCGCAGCATCCTGACGCCGGCGGCGTTTCGCAATGCCGTCAGGGTGGCACTTGCACTTTCGACGTCGATCAATGTTTTGCGCCATCTGCAGGGCGTTGCCGAGGAGGCGGGCACCGATGTCGATCTCTACGACCTGTTCGACCGCCTTGGCCGTGAAGTGCCGCTGCTGGCCACCGTCAAGCCGAATGGTCCTCATCGCACAGAAGAACTGGAAGCGGCGGGTGGCACGTTGGCCACAATCAAGCGCTTGGCGCCGATGATCGAGCAGGATTGCCTGACAGTGTCCGGCAAGACCTGGAGTGCGATTCTGGACGACTATGAAGCGCCGTCGCCTTCCATCCTGCGTACGCTCGACGATCCCGTTTCGACCAAGCCATCGCTGGTCATCCTGAAGGGATCGCTGGCGCCCGAGGGCAGTATCCTGAAACTTGGCAATGCTGGCGAAAAGGCGGAGCGCTTCCGTGGCAAGGCCATGGTGTTCCACTCGCAGGAGGAGGCCATTGCTGCGCTAGCGGATGGCAGGATCACCGCCGGCACCGTGGCATGCCTGCGCGGCATGGGCCCGATTGGCGGGCCGGGCGTGGCGCTGGCCTCGTCGTTCGTGGCAGCGGTGGAAGGCGCGGGATTCAACGGCAAGGTGGCGGTCGTGACCGATGGTCAGTTGTCGGGCCTCAATCGCGGCGTGGCCGTCGGTCAGGTCTGCCCGGAAGCCGCCGCCGGAGGGCCGCTCGCGCTGGTTCAGGATGGCGACGACATCGAAATCGATATTCCCGGCCGGCAAATCAACCTGCTTGTCGACGAGCGCGAGATGGCCGCACGGCGAGCCCGGACGGCGCCGATCCTGGGCGCCACGGAGCAGGGCTGGCTGAACATCTATAGCAAGACAGTAAAGCCGCTGGCTCGCGGGGCCGTACTGATTCCGATCCATCCCCGTTGACGATTATCTGGAGGAGACATGAAAGCAATCATCAAAATCACCTGGCGCACGGCCATCGTTGCTGCAACGCTGGCGTCGGGCGTGGCCGCGGCAGCGTACCCGGACAAGCCGGTACGCATTGTTGTCCCGTACCCGCCCGGCGGCGCATCCGATACCACTGCACGTGTGCTGAGCGAAAAGCTCAAGGAAGTGACCGGCGGCACCTTCGTGGTGGAAAACCGGCCTGGGGCCAACGGCAACATCGCTGCGGAAATGGTGGCGAAATCGCCGGCAGACGGCTATACGCTGCTGATGGCGAACGTCGGTCCGAACGCGATCAGCCAGACCATCTATCCGCACTTGAACTACGACGTCAACAAGAGCTTTGCGCCGATCGGCCAGACCACCACGGTGCCGATCGTGCTGGTTGCCGGCCCGAAGGTCAAGGCGACGGACATCAAGGGCCTCGTGGCCGAAGTCAAGGCCAACCCCGGGAAGTACACTTTTGCCTCCGCCGGCAATGGTTCGTCGAACCACCTCGTTGGTGAAATGTTCAGGTCGGGCCTGAAACTTGACATGATGCATGTACCGTACAAAGGGGACGGCCCGGCGATGACCGACGTGATGGCCGGTCAGGTGTCAATGATGTTCACCACGGCGGTTGCCGCGCGTCCGTACATTACGGGGGGCAAGCTTAAGCTGATTGCAGTGGCCAGCAAGAAGCGCGTTCCGGCATTTCCGAGTGCACCGACCATTAATGAGACGGTGTTGCAAGGCTTTGATGCCTCCTCCTGGGGTGGTCTTGTTGCCCCGGCGGGAACTCCCCCGGAAGTTGTCAAGCAGCTCAACGCCGCGCTGGTCAAGGTGTTGGCCATGCCTGACGTGAAGGACAAGCTCGCGACCCTCGGTGCGGAAGTTATAGCCAGCAAGCCCGAAGAGTTTGCCGGCTATATCAAGAGCGAAACTGACAAGTGGGGTGCGGTCGCGAAGGCGGCCAATGTCGTGGCTGAATAACCGCAATAGGGCAGCGCGCGGGATGGGCGGTGAGCGGCGATCTGCTGCTCACCGCATTCTTGCGTCAACGATGGAATGAAGTTCTGCGATCGCTACTCCAGATGGACGTTGGCATCCCGGACGACACCGCTTCATGAGGGCACCGCTTTGCGGCAGTGTGAAATTTCAGGGTTCGCTCGGCAGAAGAAGTGACTGCCCGCGTGGCTTACTCTGACATGCGTTTTCGGTCTGCGGCGCTGTGGGTCACGGCGGGCCTGCTGCTGACGGCACCAGGTCTGCCGCCGTGCGCCAAGCCCGTGGTGATCGAGGGAACTCGTTACGAATCTCAGTCCCTTAGCATCCGGTCAGGTGACATCGTCGTGTGGGTCAACAGAGATCCCTTCCCTCACACGGTGACGGCACAATCCGGTGGATTCGACTCGAAGAACATCGCGCCGGGCATGTCGTGGATGTATGTAGCGAGGAAGGCCGGGGTTTCCCCTTGCACCTGCATATTGCATTCGACCATGAAGTCCACACTTCGCGGTGAATGAGTCGGTGCGTCGGCCGCAAGGACGGATGTTCACGCCGTGCCGCCGGTGAGCGTGCCTGCGCCATTAGGTAGATACTCCGCAGTCGAGCCCGCCGGTGCAGGCCAAGTGATTGCTCCGGCTGCCAGGGGACGAATTCTTTCTGGCCATGGCCATGCAGCTCGCTTTTCGAGTGTTGACCCGAAGCCACCGCCAGCATGAGTTGGAAAATCCCTCCGCATGCCAGTGCTCCAGATGTTTGGGCGCGTTCTCTCCGGGGGGGCTGGCAGACGCCGTGCCACCCGCGAACGTTTCCTGCAAGCCTCCGCCACGCGCGAGGTAGGAATGTTCTCCTCGAGATTGTTCAGCCCGACGGCCGTCGCGGCTTCGGCGAGGGCAATCTGCCGACTTTGGGGCGGCACCGCATAAACAAACTCCATGACAGTGGAATAAAGCGCCGCCGCGGCGCGTTTACCCATTGACAGGACTGTGGCAGCAGCAACATGCGCTGCCCGGGTGCGGCGTTTTCGACGTGGAGAATGCTGCTCCGCGGCCTACCCTCTGGAGACCGAAATGAAAATGCTCCATCTGATTTCTGGCTTGCTGCTTGCCATGATGGCGGTGGCGGCGTGCTCCACCGACAGTGGTACAGATCCGTCGGGCAGTTCGTCCCAATCCCGCAGTGGCAGTAGCCGGAGCACGGGCGGCGCAATGTATCCCGGCGGCTACTAATTGGTCCTGGCCGCCGGCCCGAGGAGAGTCCATCCCGGTGAGCTTGCGCGACGACCTCGCCGCCTGCCTGCCGCAACTGCGCCGTTACGCGCGCGCGCTGACGGGTGATGCCGCATGGGCGGACGACCTGGTGCAGGACACGCTCGAGCGCGCGCTCGCGCGCACCTCGCTGCTGCGCGCCCACAGCAATACGCGTGCCTGGTTGATGGCCATATTGCGTCACCTCTATATCGACCAGTTGCGCAAGCGCCGCGAGCTGGCGCTCGATGCCGATGACCCTGTGTGGCAGCGGCTGGAAGCGCCGGCCGGGGAGGTCGACGGGCTGCTACTGCTCGATGTGCAGCGCGCGCTGTACTGCTTGCCGCTGGAGCAGCGCGATGTGCTACTGCTGGTGGCACTGGAGCAATTGAGCTACCGCGAAGCCGCCGCGATCCTGCAGGTGCCGGTGGGGACGGTAATGTCGCGGCTGTCGCGGGCGCTCGAGCACCTGCGCGTGCTGCTCGGCGGCGGCGACGCTGGAAACAGCCCTGGGTTTTCAAAGTCGTGAGGCACAGGCCATGACTGACAAGCGAAGTTCCACCGCGCCGGCGACAGACCCGGAGCTGAAGCGGCTCTCGGCGCTGGTCGATGGCGAGCTTGCGCCGCACGAGCAAGTCGAGGTCGTGGCCGCGCTGGCGCAAGATGTACAGGCCGCCGCACGTGTGGAGGATTATCGGCGTCAGAGCGCCGCTCTCAGGTCACTATTTCCGTTGCCGACGGATGCGCACTATGTCGTGGTGATGCCGCGCCGCGCGTGGTGGTGGCGTGCGGTGGCCGCGCTGGCCTGGGTCGGTGCGGGGATGTTGCTGGGCACCGGCGGCGCCTGGCTGTCGTTGCGCGGGCCCGATCCCTGGGATTTCGCCCGCCATGCTGACCTTGCCTACGCGGTCTTTGCGCCGGAGCAGGGCCACCCGGTAGAAGTGGCGGCCACCGATCAGGCGCACCTGGTGGAGTGGCTGTCGCGCCGGCTGGCGCGCACACTGACGATTCCAGCGTTGAACGAATACGGCTACACGCTAATTGGTGGGCGGCTGTTGCCCGGCGCGGCCGGGCCAGCGGCACAGTTGATGTATCAGAACCAGGCGGGCGGGCGCCTCACGCTGTATATCACCGAGGCAGCGCCGCCGACCACCTCCTTCCGTGTGCTGCGCCAGGACGACCGGCGCACGTTCTATTGGGCCAGCGCGGGTGCCGGTTACGCGCTCTCGGGCCAGCACAGCGAGCCGCGCCTGCGCGAGATCGCGATGGACGTCTGCAGCAGCCTGGGCGGCAATTCGCAAGCATGGCAGTGAGGCGCGGCGTCACCGCCGTGTGGAATAAAACGTGGCTCTAATCCGTTTACTTCATGCAGGACTGGCGTGGCTGTGGGTAGCGGACGCGGTCCGGCAGGCAAACCGATGTGCCATGAGATCCGCAAGGGCATACGTCGGGACTTTGAGATCAGGGTGAAAATGATGGGCAAGGCTTTGGCGGCCGCGGCGGCCGTGTTCGCAGGCCTCAGCTTTGGCGTGGCGGCGTCGGCCGAGGAATTGGTGTCGGCGCCCTGCCAGCAAGTGGTCGGACAGGCCGAGATTGGCGGCGTGCTGCAGGAGATCTCGGGTGTGGCCTGCTTGCAGCCGGGCGGGACCTGGCAGTTGGTCGACGGAGCGAGCGGGGCGGTCACCTATGCGGCCCCGGCCTACTACTACGATCCCTGGTACTGGGCCCCAGTCGGCGTCGGCTTTGGCGGCAGTGTGATCTTTGTCGACCGCTTCCATCATTTCCACCACATGCACCATGTGTTCTTCCGCAGGCCGGGGGTGATCGTTCGCGGTGGTTTCCACAACGGTTTCCATGGGGGCTTCCATAGGGGTTTTCACAATGGGGGGCGCGCGCGTGGTGGCTTTCATGGGGGCGGCATGCACCACTGAGGAGCGCGGAAATCGCATCTGAAAACATTGCAACGCGCCGCTGTCCCCTTGACTTGCGCGCCTCCGGGTAGCAACCCTGCTGGCATTCTGGCACCAGATCAAGGACCCTGCCCGACGGAGAAATCCATGTGTCGGTGGCCGCCAACGCAACGTGAACACCGTGATGAAGGTGAACTGGCGGACGAAAGAACGCGCAGCGCCAGGGCGACGCGATGCTGGAACACTATCCGGACCACAGCGGAAATGTTCTACGTGCCGGTGCTTTGGTCGCCGGTATTTCACTCACGAAAAGTACGACAGGCGAATCGGCGGTTCCGGCGGTTCCGGCGGCGGCACGGATACGCGACTCCTCAGCGTCCATTTGTGCCGCCAATGTCGCCAACTCCTCCTTTGTCAGCTCTTCCATGGCTGGCCTCTTGAATGACATCCTTGGGATCGCACGCTGGCAGACCGTCCATTTGCCGGCATAGCAAATACCACGTGGCTCATGCACGACTACCACGTGTCATTGCCATGCCGGCGCCGCAGTCACAAATGCCTAACGGTGGCTGCCAGCCAGCGCGACGATAGCGCCTGTGGTTGCCGCGATGGCGGCCACGGTACCAATGCTTTGCCACGGATGCTCATGGACGTAGCGATCGGTCGTTGTCGCCCACTCGGAGACTCTGGCGCGGCTCTCTTCACGCAGCGCAACGAGGCGGTCCTGCAGCGCGCGCTGCCGGGCTTTGAGTGCGTGGCGCTCAAGGCTGGTCCCTACGCCGGTTTCGGCTTTGACTTCATGAAGAAGCGCCTGCACGTCGGCCATCAGCGTATCGACGTCGCGGGCCAATGCGTCCTTGTGCATGGAGAAATCGGATCGGATGTCGTTCATCTTGCCCTCCTGTTAGCGAAATCATCGCGGTGCGTCGCACAGCACGACTGGCACTGTGTCAAATATAGGCTTGGGTTGACCGCCCGGCATAACAAGCAGCAAGCCACTACGCAGCGGCCCGGAACGGGGGCAGAGGACGGTGGAACAAATACGACGGAAGTATCGTCACGTCTATGCCGCGAAAGCCTGGAGGATCCCACGCTATCGGCTGCTTGGCAGGGGGATTTTAACGCCTGCCCGGCTGCCCTCACGGCGAGTGCGGGGTATAGGGCGGCGCCCCAGCAGGTGAACTACGTGGGTGCATGGGGCTCTGCCAGCCGCGGCGCAGGTGCCAGAGGATCATAGATTGGTAGCTCCCCGTCACATAGCAGCTGCCCTTCGGAAAGCACTCTTGTAACCGCCAGGCACGCAG
This sequence comes from Cupriavidus sp. DF5525, assembly GCF_040149425.2. NCBI lineage: Bacteria > Pseudomonadati > Pseudomonadota > Betaproteobacteria > Burkholderiales > Burkholderiaceae > Cupriavidus > Cupriavidus sp. DF5525. The sequence continues at coordinate 586,140 of NZ_CP168267.1, forward strand.
CACGATGCTTTGAAGGCGCGCGATCTCCCTTAACAACGCATGCACCTCCGGCCGTACGATCCCTCGTATCACAAACGGCGTAGCGAGGAATGGCTACAAGATGGCGGCCGTCTACCCCAGGCTTTTTGTCCACTGGCACGTCATCCGGCGTAACGGTTTGGATAACAGGAGCCGTCTGAGGCGCGAGTCTCACATAAGGTTCTGCAAGAAAACTCCCCGGGCTACTCACCATTCGCAGATATCTGAAGCTTCACATATATGCGAATCCCGGCCGACCCTCTGCCCTTGGGCGGTGAACCTGAAGCCGGTGGAGGAGCAGACCTGGGCTCGTGAATATGCGAAGCTTCACATAATTGCTTGCCAATCCCGGCCATCCTTGATGGTCGCTTCCATCAGCTTAAGGTGGAAGACGTGGACGCTTACTGAGGAGACAACGATGTTCCAACATATCTTGGTGCCAACCGATGGGTCGGCGCTCTCGGAAGACGCGGCCCGTATGGCGGTGCGACTCGCCAAAGTGTTTCATGGCAAGCTCACCGGATTGCATGTTCTGCCGGAGTATCGTGTTTTCACCCACCGGATCGACATGCTGGAAGATGCAACAGAGCGCTACGCGCAGCTTGCCGAGCAGCATGCGGAGCATTACCTGGGCGTAATTGCGCGAGCGGCCAGGGATGCGTCCGTGGCATACGAGACGATTTGCGTCACGGGCGATCACCCCTATGAGGTGATCATCCGGACTGTCGAGGAACGCAACTGCGACCTGATCGTCATGGCATCGCACGGCCAAGCCGGCGTGCGTGGCCTCCTGATCGGCAGTGAAACCCAGAAAGTCCTGACGCACTGCAAGATCCCAGTGCTGGTGTTCCGTTAGTTCGCAGCGGGCTGTGCACGACATCGGGTCATCAGCATTTCTGGCGAGCATGACGCCATAGCGAGATGGGGCCGCTGTGCCGGTTCGCCCCGGCGGCTAAAGCCTTACCTACTGGCCATTCTGGCCCACACCCGCTGGCCCTTGGGCACCAATCTGGTCGAAGGCATCGACATGATCAAGGTGATCAAGCTTACGGCCTGCGGCTTCCGTGATGACCACTACTTCTTCCTCAAGATCCGGGCGGCCTTCCCCGGAAATCGGTCATGTCGCACCAATGACCTTGCGTTTTGCCGGCGGCAAGGATCTCCTTGGCGCCATGGTGGCGGTCAACCAGCGCCGCGTCGATGAACCCATTCACAGGCGATGGAGAGATGCCATTGCTGGACGTACTTGCGGGGCCGATCACTGAGTACGTCAGCCCTGACCCGCGGAATTCAGCGGAGTCAGCGCATATTTCCCGTGTGGCCTAACGAATAGCGACCGGGTTGCGGCCAGAAGGTAAGGCCGTGCGGTTCCATGCCGACTGGAATGGCTTTGACGAAACCGGTCGTCGTATCGATTGCATAGACGACATCGTCAAATCGCCCCGACAGCCACAGCATCTTGCCATCTGCACTCACGTTGCCCATGTCGGGGCTGCCGCCACCTGGGATCGGCCAGTTCGTTATGACCTTGCGTGTGGCAAAGTCAATCACCGACACACTGCCTTTACGGGCTGGCCCGTGGCAGCCCGATAATTATTAAACCTATTTACGGGATGTTGTACTAGTTCGCGCCATGGCCCGAATCCGGTGCCAAAACTTACCGGCAACTTGCCTCGGCCCCGACTAGGGTGTGTTGACGTTAGGCAAGGCCGAGGCACGAAGGGGTGTTAACTTCGATCGAAATATGTTTACATCCTGTCTTTTGGGCGAGGCAGGGATGGCAAGAAGGCTGTTGCGAGACGACCAGTACGAGCGCATCGCGCTGCTGCTACCCGGTAAGGCCGGGGATCGGGGACGAACCGCCGCCGACAATCGGGAGTTCGTGGAGGCCGTACTGTGGATTGCCCGTACCGGCAGCCCGTGGCGAGACCTGCCGGAAGAATTTGGCAACTGGAACAGTGTGTACCAGCGATTCGCTCGGTGGTCGCGTGCCGAGGTATGGCATAAAGTATTTGCAACGCTGGCAGGTGACGCGGATTTCGAGGAAGTCTTCATCGACAGCACCATTGTGCGCGCCCATCAGCATGCCGCTGGCGCGCCCAAAAAAAGGTGACCAGGCGCTCGGGCGATCGCGCGGTGGCCTGAGCACGAAGATTCATGCACTGGTTGACGGACTGGGCATGTTGGCGAGATTTCGCTTGACCGGCGGACAGGCGGGCGACAGCCCCGAGGCGTTGCCTTTGCTGGGCAGTTTGTGCCCGGGCAGTGTTGCCGCCGACAAGGCCTACGATACCGATGCGCTCATCGAGCATCTGCACAAGTTCGATGTCCAGGCTGTCATCCCGAGTCGGGCGAACCGGCTTGTACAACGTCCATTGGAAAAGCATCTCTATCGGTCCCGCAATCTGGTCGAGCGCTTCTTCGCCCGCATCAAACAGTTTCGACGCATCGCCACGCGATACGACAAGCTCTCCGAGCGCTTTGCTTCCTTCGTTGCCCTGGCCTCCGCGCTCATCTGGCTCGTCTAAATGTCAACACACCCTAGGGTTTTTGTGGAGGGAGGGCGGATAGCGTAGCAAGCAACCCTTCGGCATCTGGGCGGCGGGCAATGGAATAAATCCTGGCCGCCAGGCGTTTACTCAAACGGACCATCGTTTTTCTGCCGAGGAGGGGTCGTGCGCGATTCGCCACGCCGGTTCCTGGCCACTCGCGGACACGCGATTGCCAAACTTGTGCTCGCCACTTTCGCATCGCTAGCGGGTGCCGTCTGCCAGGCCCAGCTAGCCGAGGCGGACGGGTGGCTAGATCGGTACGTGCTGGAGCCACAACGCTCGAGCGTCACGTTCGACGTCGACGCCTTTTCGGACTCGCATATCAAGATGCGCTTTCACCGTATGCATGCCCAGCTTGAAGGGACGCAGGCCGGGCTTGACTCGGGCCGCGTGACGGTGACGATCGATGCCTCAAGCGTTGAGGCGCACCCGCGCTTTCTGTCCCTGATCATCCGGGGCGGCGGCATGCTCGATGTGGCCCGCTATCCGGAGATCCGCTTTGTCAGTACCCGCTTTGTACGGACCGGGGAAGGCAGTGGGTGGCTTTTCGGCAATCTTACGATTCACGGTACTACGCGCCCGGTCAGCCTTCTCGTGACCCCCGGCGGCGCCATCGGAAGTCCGAGGCGCGACGGCACGCTTGCCTTCTCCGCGGCCGGGGAAGTCAGCCGCCGGGAGTTTGGGCTGTCAGCATGGTTCCCCACTGTGGGCGATGCCGTGCACGTGAATATCCAGGTGGAGTTCGTGCATGGACCTTGAAGCGCCGGGCAATACCAGGGGTTTGTTCACCAATGCAACACAGGAGAACATCATGTCGACCCGAATTGTTGCGGCGTTGCTTGCCGCGTTCCTTCTTGCGGCTTGCGGTGGAGGCGAGGACGATTCCGGCACCACTGCCGGATCGGGGGCGGGCATGACGGGCGGCGCCTCGTCGGGAAGCGCTCCCGGATTCCAGCCTACGCCAGGCACCGGGGGCGGCGGTGGTGGCGCAGGCGCCGGCGGGGCAGGGGCAGGGGCAGGGGCAGGGTCCGGAATGTAGCCGGTGGATCATGCCTGGATCGAATGCCAGCCGACAGAAACTGCGCCTTTCGGCATTGGAGGATGGTCATGCAATATCGTTTCGCCATGTGGCTGGCTACCGGCAGCGCGGTTGCGCTGGCTGCCTGTGCGTCCCTGCAACCGCTCCAGACAGCACTGAAAATGACCGGCAGTCCGGCAAGCTCCGTGCGTGAGACCTTTGGCGCGCCCACGGAGGCCTATCAGCTTGCCGACGGCACCAGCCGCTGGATCTATTCGCACCGGCCCCTGGGGTATGAGGTCTACGCCGCAGATTTTGACGCGAACGGAAAGCTGGTCAGCTTCCGCCAGATGTTGACCGAGAAGGAGATCTACGAGGCAAAGCCGGGGGTCTGGACCAAGCGCGGCGTGGCCGAGCGCTTCGGCCTGCCGCGCGAGCCTGTCCAGTACTACGCGCTCATGAAGCGCGAGGCTTGGTCGTACCGGCTCTATGCGAGTGGCTATCAGCCGGCTCACCTCAGTGCCTACTTTGATGACCGGGGGGTACTGGATCGCACGATGATCATCGTTGATCCGCGTGGAGGCGACCGGCGGCGCAAGTAAGGCTGCAACCTGGTGATGCCCCCGGCTTTCGACGTCGGCCAGCGATGGCCGGAGATCGGTGGCCTCGCCGGGAGGCGCCTTAATTTGCATGCGTGGGCATTCACGGAGATCCATTAGCTGGTGTCGACTTCTCGGCCGTTGCGAGTACCGGCAGGTGAACGGCCGCTTCCAAAGTACAACCGCCATCTCGACACCCTAGTCCCCGTTGGCCTCGCCGTCAGGCCGTGTCGCCCACCTCGCGGATCGGGATCATGGCGCGGCCGCCGCAGTTGCGCAGCACGTCTCGCAATTCGATGATGACCGGAAATACCTCGTGGTTCCAGTCGGCCCCCTGCTTGTCGTGGGCCTCTTGCTCGCGCTCGACGATCCAGCGGTCCTCCTTGAAGATGCGTTCTGTGAACCAGACCAGCAGCGGCCATGCCAGGTCCAGTGCAAACGGAATGCCGGGCTTGCGGATGGAGAGCAGGCCAAACGTCCGGTTGGTGCGCTGCGCCGCATCAAGCGGCACGTAGACGATCCACAGGTCCATCACTAATGTGCCGTCGCCCGAGCGGATCTGGAGGGTCTGGTACGGATATCCGGTGCGCACCGTCATCACGTCCTTGCCGTCCCGGTCGCCGTTCTTCTTGCTGGCGCCAAACACCAGCGCCTCACCCACAGGCTGCTTGCCTTCCATGCGCGCGAACGTGTAGTCCACTTCCACCCAGTCCTCGCCGCGACGGCGGCCCAGCGAGCGCGCACGCATCTGCCCCATCTGCCGCCGGTGTAGGAACTGGTGGTTCATGTCCATCAGGTTCTCGTGCATGAAGGAGTAGTGGCACTTGACCTCGCGGCCAAAGCGACGCGTCTTGTACGCCTTGTCCGCCACCGATGGCAGAGCGGGCAGCAGCCGCTCCTTGGCGAGCGCCACATCGCCAGGAAAGACAAAGATCAGGCCGTGCACCTCGCGGCAGGGATAGGCACGCACGCCGTTGGGCAGGCGCTCACGCCCGAGGTATGGCACATCGACGCAGCGGCCGGTGCAGTCATAAGTCCAGCCGTGATAGCCGCAGCGGATGGACTCGCCTTCCACCACGCCCGCGTGCAGCGGCACCTGCCGGTGTGCGCAACGATCTTCCAGTGCGAATATCGTACCGGACTCGGTACGAACCAGCACGATCGGATCGCCGGCAAAATGCACCCCGAGGGCTTTGCCCCGCTTGACCTCATTCGACCAGGCCAGCGGAAACCAGTGATCGGGATGGATGGGCACACGGCGCAGGTCGCGCACGGGCGCGTTAGCGTGCGGGTCGATGGCACTGCTATCCGGCAAAGGCATTGCATGCATAGACGCCTCCTCGCATAACGGGAGTTTCTACCGTCGCCACAAGCCGACCAACTAGCGAACGGGGGATCTGGCGCAGTTTACGCGAAGTCTGCCGAACTCACCGAATTCCGTTCTTTCTATGGTGTGCTTGGAAGGCTGAAGGTCATGGCCACCTTCGGCCAATCGACCCCGCATCCTATTAGGGCTGGTATGGCGGACACCGTGACGGGGTATTGAGGCGGCGAGCGTCCGGTGCCTGGTACGGAGCCGACGCTCAACTGTCCGCGCTATGGCGCCGGGCAACGGCCGAAACTGGCCGGCAAGCGCCTGATCGACCCCGAGATCCGCTACGACTGCGCCAGCCGGCAGGAGCCGACCCTTATGGGGCGTACAGCAGGTTGCGGCGGGATGGCCGAATCGCACCGAAAAGCGGACGTATGAGAGCCCCCCATAATACCGCTCATCGGCAATGAACGATCATTGGATCTCACGTACCGTGCCAGGCGATGAACGTCGGATTGCCAGCGTGAATCAGCGGAGGCCATCTGCAATTTAATTGCTGCCCTTATTAGGCGTCGACATTTTTTTCATTGCTTCGTCGATCGCTTTCTTCATGCTGAGCGTGTCCGCACCCTGGCGTGGTGGATATTCTTGCATCGACTTCAAGTGAGCATCCAGGAACGGCACGGCTGCCGTCGGTGCCCAGAGCTTCTGTCCGACAAAGCGTCGGCCCGCATAGCCCCATTCGTGCGATTCCGGATCCATCTTCTCCAGCGGGTCCATCAGCAGGTTGAAAATGTACGGCACGCTTGGGTAGTACTTCGTGTTGAACCAGCTTCCATCCTTCTTGACACCGATATGCATCTTCCAGCCGTCAACCCGAATGGCCATTAGATCCGTCTCGTCGTAGTAGATGAACTCGCGTCGTGCCGATTTGTCGGTCTTGCCCATCCAGTAGTCGAGATTGTTATAGCCATCCAGATGCGCCTTGTACCGTGTGCCACCCATCCGATACCCCTTCAGCATGTCGTCCTTCAGCGTGGGCAGACCTGCTGCCGCGGCCAGCGATACGAACAAGTCCTCGTGATTCTGGACCCCGTTGAGATCTGAGCCTGATGGAATCTTGCCGGGCCAGCGAATCAAGCAGGGCACCCGCACGCCGCCTTCCCAAGTAGTGCCTTTCTCCCCTCGGAACGGGGCGTAGCCACCGTCCGGCCACATCATCAGTTCATTGCCGTTATCAGTGGTGTAGATGACAATCGTGTTCTCAGCCACGCCCATTTCACGCAGTTTGTTGAGGATGTGCCCGACTTGCTCGTCATGCTCGATCATTCTGGCGCGCACCACGTCCTGCTCTGCACGCCCCTCGGCAACGGCCTTCTGCACATACTGATGCTGCGGGTGCGACCAAATGTGAATCGCCGTAGAATTGAACCAGAGAAAGAACGGCTTGTTGTCCTTGCCGACCCGGTCCATCCAGTTGAGCGTGTGTTGGAGGACCTCGGCGTCGAAGGTTTCCATGCGCTTGCGCGTGAGCGGTCCGGTATTCTCAATCCGCTGTTTGCCGACGCGGCCGAACTTTGGATCGGTGGTCGAATCGTCCTGGGTGGTCGCCCAAGCGTGAAGTACGCCACGCGGCCCGAACTTCTTTAGATACTCCGGGTTGCGTTGCCCCGGATAATCAAGCTCCTCCGGTTCTTCTTCCGCGTTCAGGTGATACAGGTTTCCAAACCACTCATCGAACCCGTGCACGGTAGGCAGGAACTCGTTGCGGTCGCCAAGATGGTTCTTGCCGAACTGACCGGTCGCATAACCTTGAGTCTTCAGCACTTCGGCCAGCGTGGGGTCTTCCTTCTGGATGCCGCGTGAAGAGCCCGGAATGCCGATCGTCGTCATGCCGGTGCGCACCGGCATTTGGCCGGTGATGAACGCTGCGCGCCCGGCGGTGCAACTGGGCTGGCCATAGTGATCAGTAAAGAGCGCGCCGTCACGCGCCAGGCTGTCGATATTGGGAGTCCGGCCCATCATGCCGTGCGCGTAAGCCCCCACGTTCCACATGCCAATATCGTCGCCGAAGATGACAACAATGTTTGGCTTCGTGGCAGGCGTCTGGGCAAAGGCGAGAGCCGGGATCAGCGTCAGAGTCAGCGCAATGAGAATGCATGTGGAGGCGTAGCGCCATGCCGAGCGGAGCAGCGCCAGTATGCTGCGAATATCACTTTTCATGGCTTTCTCCCTTGTGCGTTTGGCCGTTGGCGCCGAAACATCACGTGCGATACTGGCTCTTGGCTATTGATTGGCATTCCAGTTGTCGATCTCCAGCCAATTTAGGATCTACTAGGCGCATGCCAGTTTGAAGTGAATCTTTTGGATTGGCGTATGAAAGGAATTGGCCGCTGGCGGGAAAAGTGCGGACCGGACTCGTGCCAAGGTTGGGAAGCTCGACGCAGCACTAAATGCTGCGAAGGCGCGAGGCTGGACCGTTATCAGCATGAAGCAAGACTGGCAGCAAATCTATCCAGCGCAGGGCCGTAAGTAATGCGCGGGAGAGCTAGATTCTCGAAATACTCGGCGAGGACTTCTGCCCGAGCCGGACGATGAAAGACTCATTTCGCATTGCTCAAACCGTTGCTTAGTAAGGCATTGCCTCTCGTTTGGCGGCTACGCGGTCGCCCGTTGACGGGGTCGGCTGCCGGTTGCGCCACGCGTTGATCGCGTCCTCGATTGCCTTGATGGAGAGGTTTGCCGCGCCTGTCTGGCATGTTGCGGTCATGGGCCCCTCACTGGTGAGCGCCCCGAGATCAGCGCCCATGGGCTGCTAGCGACGGGCGGCATAAGCGCCGTGCCGTTTCGGACTAGAATCCTCTGAGGAGGTGTCAGTCATGTCAGCTATCAAGCGCATCGATCCGGGCCATTCCGCCTATCAGGCCGCGCCGCACAGGACGACCCGCTACCCTGCGGAGCACGTCACGTTGACGGCTGGCTCCAGGAAGAGGCTGCGCCCCTGTGTGCCGCATCGAAAGGTCGGGCGCGGCAAGGTCGGCGTCGGCGGCAAGTAGGCACCTGCAACCCTTGTATGGCGTCGGGCTTTAGAAGGTGGCTTGACGTGAATTGGCTGTCCGGCGCGAGGGCGGATGAAACGCGGTCGTTCCTCCAGCTCTACCCTGCCGACTTGATGTCCGCCGAAGCGTATTCGCTGCCTCCGCGCAAGCCAGCGCACTCGATCGGCATTGACGGGCAGCCGTGCTTCTAGTGTCTTGAATCGTCGACCATCTACCCCTCGATGTCGAACGGCCGCTTCTGGCGTGCGCCGTGCAAAGGCGGCGCTTTTCCAGTGGGTGAAAGCCCCACCCGGCAACCGCTCCAGCCGGAAGCAACCGGAGCAGCTATGGAGGTAACGAAGTGGCTGAAGCCTTCGGATAAGCGTGTCACGAAATACGGTGACAGCGCAAGTGTGCAGGCCGTAACGTGAGTGAACGCCGAGCAAGCCTCGAAAAGGACGATGCGCAGGCCGACCCGACAGCCATATCGGGGAAGGCTGACACGACTGGATGGATGAGCGAAGCAGGACCGCCAGTCGCTGCGCCGGGGTAGTGGCGACAGCATGCACACAAGGAAAGCGCACGCAACACGGGAAGCCCCACGGCGTGGCCAGGGATGGCCAACCGGACGCCCGCGAGGGACAGGCCGGGCGCCGTGGGGTGGCGGAGAGGCTCGTAGTACCGGGGAAGCCGGGTAATGCCGGTGGAGGGAAGGGGCCTCAGTTCAAGACAAACGCAAGACGTAGTGAGGGACAGGAGATTGGGCAACCTATCAACTCCGATTAGTGTTCAGAAGCTGCAGATGGCGTTACACGCGAAAGCGAAGGCAGAAGCCGGTTACCGCTTCTATGCCCTATATGACAAGATCAGCCGCGACGACATTCTGGCTCACGCCTACGCCCAGTGTCGCTCCAACAAGGGCGCGCCGGGTGTGGATGGTCAGGACTTCGCGGACATCGAGGCGTACGGGCTAGAGCGGTGGCTCGGCGAACTGGCGCTTGCGCTCAGGCAGGAGAGTTACCGACCGGACCCTATCAGAAGAGTGTTTATCCCGAAGGCCAACGGCAAGCTGCGGCCGCTGGGTATCTCGACTTTGCGTGACCGGGTCTGCATGACAGCAGCAATGCTCGTGCTTGATCCGATCTTCGAGGCCGACCTTCCACCCGAGCAGTACGCCTATCGCCCGGGCCGCAATGCCCAGCAGGCGGTGGTCGAAGTGGAAGAACGGCTCCACCGTGGTCATACCGACGTTGTTGACGCTGACCTCGCGGACTACTTTGGCAGCATCCCACATCCGGAACTTATGCTTTCGCTTGCGCGACGCATTGTTGATCGGGGTGTGCTGCATCTTATCAAGATGTGGTTGGAATGCGCTGTCGAGGAAACGGACCCGCGCGGACGGAAGAAGCGGACGACGGAGGCCAAGGACGCTGGTCGCGGCATCCCTCAGGGCTCGCCCATCTCGCCACTCCTGTCGAATCTGTATATGCGTCGATTCGTGCTGACGTGGAGGGAGCTCGGCCTGGAGCACAGCCTTGGCAGTCGGATCGTGACGTACGCGGACGACCTCGTGATCCTGTGCAAACGCGGAAAGGCTGACGAAGCCCTGTCAGCGATGCGGGCGATCATGGGAAAGCTGAAGCTCACGGTCAACGAGGAGAAGACACGAATCTGTCGGGTCCCGGAAGGCGAGTTCGACTTCCTGGGATACACGTTTGGGCGGATGTACTCGGCGAAGACCGGCCAGCCCCGCATGGGCATGCGGCCGGCGAAGAAGAGTATCCGGCGCATGGTCGAGAAGATCCATGCGTTGACCGCCCTGAAAACGGGATGGCAAGAGACCACGGCGATGGTGGGCAAGTTGAACCGCATGCTGCGCGGCTGGGCGAACTACTTCAAGGTAGGGACGGTCAGTCGCGCATACCGTGCGCTCGACAGCTACGCCGCGACGCGGTTGCGCCGGTGGCTGCGCAACAAGCACAAGGTCAGACGACGCAGGGGCGGAAGCTATCCACTCTCGCACCTCTATGGGCACTTCGGGCTCGTACGTCTGAGCGCGCGCGGGGGTGCAGCCTGGCGTGGGTGAAGGCGTGGAGTCTTGTCCGAGAGCCGGATGCGGGAAATCTGCCTGTCCGGTTCGATGAGGGGGATGTGGAAACGGAGCCACGGTCCGGCTAATAGGGCACCGCCAAACGAAAGGGGCGGAAACATCGATGCCTGGACCTACCGTCACCGCGCCACATCTCTACTCTACCGACTTCGGCCTTCAGCCCTTCCTGGCGAACCATTCACCCAGCTTGTTCAGCGTAGCCTTAACGGCTAGCGCCTCCGGACCTCTCTCTAAATCCATTTGTCCTTGGCCGTCACCTGCGCTGAGACTTCGACCGTCTTGTTGGCAACGCGATCTGTGACGGTGGCAACAAATACATACCTTCCCGCGGGGTCGTCGTGGTTGAATTCTAAGGTCACGCCGGAATCCCCGAGCTCCGTGATTCCGGGCTTCGGTGCCGCTCGACGAGAGACCGGTGTCGTACCAAAGTCGTCGCTCGAGCCGTTTGGTGAGATCAGGAGGTATTTCACGTCCACATTACATCGCCCATCTTTACCAGGCTTACATCCAGCGAACAGGAGTATGGTGCTCACCGACTCCCCCTGTTGTACGATCTTCGTGGTAGGGAGGATCGGCGTGCCCGGGCGGTTCCACGTGTCCCGAAACGTCTTGGCATCGCCTGTCAACACAAGTTGTACGCCAAAATCGCCTGAGGACTTGCGATCGTCACTATCCGGCACCGGGCGTCCATTACCATCTATCCATCCCGCCATAGCCGGAAACGAACACATGAGAACGGCGGCCAACAGGAGTCTTCTCTTCATGGCAGTTGGTCCTGGGTCAAAAGACGGCCGCAGCCTGGGAGCCAAGGCAATATTGGGTAAAGCGCCGGATTAGCCACCCCTCCGAGGCGGTGGTTTTGTGGCGCAGCGCACCTAAATGCTGGAAAGAGGCCCCAACAATTGGGCCGGAAATTGGGAACTTCGCCGGCCTGTGGGGTGGATGAGGGGCTCAAAGCGACCCGTCACGGTCATTCGCGCGCCCATCTGCGAACGACCGGAGTTCGGCGGAACCGGCCGGTCGCAGGTCGCGGCCAGATAACGGCCAGCTCGCGCCGGCTCTCTGATGGGAGGCGCCCGCCTTCCGTTAGAGAGACGGGCTGATCATCGTTCGTGCTTGGCGATGAAGGCTTCAACAGCGTCGTGCAGTAGTACGGGCTTCTCCAGGAAGATGAGGTGCCCACCGTCAAGGGTGGCAAACTCGGCTCCCGGAATCCGCTCTGCAAGCTCCGCAGAGAAGTACGGCGGGGAGCAGAAGTCGCGCTCGCCCACCAGCACCAGCGTCGGTGTCGTGATCGACTGAAGATCATCGAAGGCGTTGTGCCCTACGATCATGTCGATCCGGGCAAAGCCGATCTCCGGTTCGAATGTGCCAGCCGATGAAGTGTTCACCCATGCCTGCACCTGCTCCGGGTGCTCGCGAATGAATTTCGGATCGAAGAGGAATAGTGCGTTTGCCTCGGTGGAGGCGCGCAGCCCGGAATCAGTCAGCATGCGTCGCCGCATGGCGAACTGACGACGGTAGAACGCGTCCGAGCGCGCAATCGAAGAGGCAATGGTCGCGCTGCGCAATAGTTCGCGATGATTGATCGCCAGCAACTGCGCGATGGCGCCCCCGGTCGAGGAGCCGACCACGTGGACCGGCCCGCATCCGACCGCCTCGATGACCCGCGCCATGTCCCGCGCGTGTTGCGTAATTGTCATGTCGCGTGCGGTGCGCTCGGACTCGCCGGTGCCGCGGTGATCAGGTACGATCACTTGGTGATGCTCGGCGAATAGATCGATCTGTGGGCCCCAGGATGCGCCCACTCCTGCAAGCCCCGCCAGAAGAAGCACGGGCGAACCTTGGCCCTTGACCTCGTAGTGGATCGAAACACCGTCGGACGTTACGTATGGCACTTTGCTTCTCCGGGTTCAGAGCGAGGCGAAGGAGAGGTCGGGCGCGTCGACGATCGCGCCGTCGAGATTGATATTAACGGTGCCAGGCGTACGTGACGAGCGCTAGCGCTGGTGCGGAAGCTGTATCCGGGGAGGCACCTCAGGGCTATAACGTAGTCGCTAGGGCCCGCATTGACCGGTGATCGGCCATTCAAGCGCTGCGCCATGAGCGGCTGAGGCTGGCCGACTTCGGCTAGTTGAGGGGAGGGCGCCGATAGGCAACGGACGCGTCCAGCGACACGAGGCATATCACCTGCGGGGTTGGATGGTCGCCACCGCGAGACCCGCTCCGACGAACGCGCACACAGCGGACACCAGCGCAACGGCGCGCAGCGCGTCGGTGATAGCTTCGGCTTCCGCCTGCGCCACGGGTGTCTGAGTCGGCAAATGGGCGTCGCCCGCTGCCGCCCCGGCTTGCGCGCCCGGCTCCAGCAACTGCCCGGTCCGGCGTGCGTCCCTAGGAACGTCCAGTTCATCGAGCCGCGCCGAAAGCGCCGCTTGGTGCGACCACACGAACACGATGCCGAGCACCGCAATCGCCAGCAGGCTCGCCACACGTGCAACCGCATTGTTGATGCCGGATGCAACGCCTGCGTGGTCGCCCGGTACCGAGCCCATCACAATCGTCGTGAGTGGCGCAACGGTGATCGTCATGCCAAGCCCGAGCACGGTGAGCGCAGGGAAAAATCCGGCCCAATAGCTGCCGCGCACAAACGGAAACGCCAGCATCACGAACCCGATTCCGGCGACGCCCGGGCCAGCACTCAACAGGATCCGCGAACCGAAGCGGCTCGTCAGGCCGCCGGTGAAGCGCGACAGCAAGCCGATGATGACCGGCACCGGTAGCACCGCCGCACCCGCTTCGGTTGCGGTGTAGGCATGTGCGCGGATCAGCGTGAACGGCAGGAAGAACAGTGCGCCGCTCAGACCGAAGTAGAGCAGCAGTGTGACGAGGTTGGCGCCGGTGAAATCGCGCGAGCGGAACACGTCGAGCGGCATCATGGGGTGACGGCTGTTCGCTTCGATCATCACGAATGCGACCAGCACGAACGCGCCGGCGCCGATCGCGCACAGTACAAGCGGATCTGCGAAACCGCGCGAAGACGCCTCGGTCAGACCATAGGTGAGGGCAGCGAGCCCCGCTGCGACGCTAAGCGCGCCGGGCCAGTCCAACCGTTGAGGCGCATCGAGCTTGTGGCTGTTCGGCACCGACGAAATCGCGAGCGCGACCGTCACCGCTGCAAGCGGGACGTTGAGGAAGAATATCGCGCGCCAGGACAACACGTCGACGAGCCAGCCGCCCGCCACCGGCGCCGCCGCGGACGTGATCGCCCCGACGGCCGCCCAAGTGCCGATTGCCCGTCCGCGCGCTTCGCCTTCGTACACGGCGCCGATGATCGCGAGACTACTGGGTATGAAGAGTGCTGCACCAATGCCCTGCACTGCGCGCGCGGCGATCAGCGAATTCGCGTCCGGCGCGAACCCGCAAGCGGCCGACGCCAGCGTGAAGACCCCGATGCCCGCAATGAACACCGTGCGGCGGCCGAGCTTGTCGCCCATCGATCCGCCCACCAGCACGAGGGACCCGAGAAAGAGCAGGTAGGCGTTAACGATCCACTGCATTGCCGCGACGCTCGCGCCGAGTTCGCTCTGAATGGCGGGTAGCGCGACATTGACGACGGAGCCGTCGATGAACGCCATGCTTGAGCCGAGGATCGTCGCGGCGAGTGCTAGACGCTTGCGCTGGCACGGGCGGTCGACCGCGGTGGGCTGGGTGCGGATGACGAGTTCGTCGCACGGGCTTGCTTGTGCAGCGACGACGTGCGCGGTCATTTGGTCGCTATCGAGAAGATCCGGGTTGGCCAAGCTCGCTCCCGTGCCGGTCGGTGGTGACTAGCAGCATAGTAACGGGAGCGCGGGACCGCAGATACGGTTGGTCGGGTGCGTGCGAGCGCGATGCGCTACTTATTCCGCGGAAGCGAGGCGAGCGAGCCGTCGGTCGCGGCGCCCATCAGTTGCGCGATCCGCTTCATCTAGCTCTAGCGCATGGAATCAGGCGTGATCGCTGCCATCGATCTGCACCAGTCCGCCCCGGACATGTTGTTCGACGCCGGCTTCCGGGTGTTCGGGAAGCTGCACCCACCCAAAATGCCTCAGCCGCGCAACCGGTGGGAATGTATGTTATCCGGCACACGAAGGCTGGCGAAATGTGTAAAGCTCACGCCTGGTTCTCACCGTTTCAGGCGATGACCTTCTACTCTGCTGCAGGCTGCTCGCGCATGCGACGGGCTTCGTCGCGCAGGAACTGCTGGTAATCGTCCAGATCGCCGTCGAAGGGCTCGACGCCGCCCTTGGTGACCAGCCAGAACTCGTCACATACGGCGCGCAGCAGGGCCCGGTCGTGACTGACCAGCATCACTGTGCCGTCGAATTCGTTGAGCGCCATGCCTAGCGCTTCGCGTGTGGCCAGGTCGAGGTGGTTGGTAGGCTCGTCGAGCAGCAGCAGGTTGGGGCGCTGCCACACGATCATGCACAACACGAGCCGCGCTTTTTCGCCGCCGCTCATCGTGCTAACCGCCTGATGGACCATGTCGCCACTGAAGTTGAAGGTGCCGAGGAAGGTGCGAAGGGATTGTTCGGTTCCACTCTGGCCGGGGGCGCGCATGTGAGCCGGCGTGTCCTTGGCAAGGCGGATCATGTGTTCCATCGGCGTATCGAGCGGGCGCAGCACGTCGAGTTCCTGCTGTGCGAAGTAGCCGATATTCAGGCCTTTGCCTTCGCTGATTTCGCCGGCAATCGGCGCCAGCGCGTGCGCCACCGTCTTCACCAGCGTGGACTTGCCTTGGCCGTTGGCACCGAGAATGCCGATGCGCTGCCCGGCTAGCACGGAACGGTTGATGCCCCGCACGATGACCGTGGGCGGCGTGCCCGGCAGTGCGCCGGTCGGCGCCGGGTAGCCGAAGCTCGCGTCCAGCATCGACAACAGCGGGTTCGGGACGTTGAGCGGCTCCTTGAACTCGAAGTTGAACTCTGCGTCGGCAAGTACCGGTGCGATCTTCTCCATGCGTTCGAGCGCCTTGACCCGGCTCTGCGCCTGCTTCGCCTTCGAGGCCTTGGCCTTGAAACGGTCGATGAATTTCTGCAGGTGGGCGATCTTGTCCGCCTGCTTGGCCATCGCGGCCTGCTGCAATACGAGCTGCTCAGCGCGCATGTCTTCGAACTTGCTGTAGTTGCCGCCATAACGCACGAGCTTGGCGTTGTCGACGTGCATCGTCACCTGCGTCACCGCGTCGAGGAATTCGCGGTCGTGGCTGATCACTACCAGGGTTCCTTGATAGCGCTTGAGCCAGGCTTCCAGCCAGACCAGCGCGTCGAGGTCGAGGTGATTGGTCGGCTCGTCGAGCAGCAGAAGGTCGGACGGGCACATGAGCGCGCGCGCCAGTTGCAGTCGCATGCGCCAGCCGCCGGAGAAACTGTTGACTGGCTGGCTAAGCTGCGCAGCACTGAAGCCAAGGCCCAGGATCAGCGCTTGGGCACGTGCGGGGGCATCGTGCGCACCAGCGTCGTGCAGGGCCATGTAAGCGTGCGCCATGCGCATGCCGTCGTCGCTGGCCTCGGCGGCGGCTACTTCGGCCTGCGCGGCCAACAGCACGGTGTCACCCTCGACTACGAAGTCGGTCGCGCTCTGCTCGGTCTCCGGCATCTCCTGCGCGACCTGGCCCATCTTCCATGCAGCGGGAATCGAGAACTCGCCGCTGTCTTCGTGCAGCGTGCCGTTGAGAAGGCCGAAGAAGGACGACTTGCCGGCGCCATTGCGGCCGACAAGACCAATCTTTTCGCCGGGGTTGAAGGTGACGGATGCGCGGTCGAGTACGACATTGACGCCGCGACGCAGCGTGACATTACGGACGGAAATCATAGGGAGCTATTTCGGAGAGGATTGGCATGATAGCCGACCGGACGTGCAGGGCTGTCTCTTTTCTGGCCGCACGCGTGAAGAGCCGCTTGCGCTTTGCGGCGCCCACCGGCCACAAAGCAAGGCAGCCCCTGGGCGCACCGGGCGTTCCGGCTGCGGGGCCAGCGAACATAGCGGTGAATGACGGCTCCTGGCCGGCGCGGCCGTCTCTGACCAACCCCTCACGGTCATTCGCACACTGCTCTGCGAACGACAGAAGTTCGGCCGATCCAGCCGTTTGTCGGATACGCCCAGTCGCTCCAAAACTGAACACATCGATTCAAATTACAACACTCCACGAGGTGCATCTGATGGACAGCGTCTGAAAAAGACGTCGCCAGACACGGGTACGGTTCATGCGTCAAGGCTTGCGAGGACAGGAGACCTCATATTCATTACAACCTTGGAGACGACATGACCCACCTGAACATCGCTAATCGCGTCGACAGCTTCTTCATTCCCTGCGTGAGCCTCTTCGGTCCGGGCTGCGCGCGCGAAACGGGCGCTCGCGCCAAATCACTCGGGGCCAGGAAGGCTCTCATCGTCACGGATGCCGGCTTGTACAAGATGGGGCTCTCCGAGGTCGTCGCGGGGCACATTCGCGAAGCCGGGCTCCAGGCCGTCATCTTTCCGGGTGCCGAGCCCAATCCCACCGACGTTAATGTTCACGACGGCGTAAGGTTGTTCGAGCGGGAAGAATGCGACTTCATCGTTTCGCTCGGCGGCGGCTCATCGCACGACTGCGCGAAAGGCATCGGCCTCGTTACCGCCGGAGGCGGACATATCCGCGACTACGAAGGCATCGACAAATCAACGGTGCCAATGACGCCGCTGATTTCGATCAACACGACCGCTGGCACTGCTGCGGAAATGACACGCTTTTGCATCATCACCAATTCGAGCAATCACGTGAAGATGGCAATCGTCGACTGGCGTTGCACGCCGTTGATCGCCATCGACGATCCGAGCCTGATGGTCGCGATGCCGCCCGCCTTGACGGCGGCGACCGGCATGGACGCGTTGACTCACGCCATCGAGGCATACGTTTCCACCGCCGCCACGCCAATTACCGATGCCTGTGCGGAAAAGGCGATCGCTCTGATCGCCGAATGGCTGCCCAAAGCTGTCGCGAACGGGGACTCGATGGAGGCACGCGCGGCCATGTGCTACGCCCAATACCTTGCCGGCATGGCCTTCAACAACGCATCACTCGGTTACGTGCACGCGATGGCCCATCAACTCGGCGGCTTCTACAATTTGCCCCACGGCGTGTGCAACGCGATCCTGCTGCCGCACGTGTCGGAATTCAACCTCATTGCCGCGCCGGAGCGTTACGCGAGAATCGCCGAACTGCTAGGCGAGAAAATTGGGGGCTTGAGCACGCATGACGCCGCCAACGCTGCCGTCTCGGCGATCCGGACCCTTTCCGCGTCGATTGGCATTCCGGCGGGTCTGGCGGGCCTGGGCGTCAAGACGGACGACCATGAAGTGATGGCAAGCAATGCGCAAAAGGATGCTTGCATGCTGACGAATCCGCGCAAGGCCACGCTGGCGCAAGTCATGGCAATCTTTGCTGCGGCGATGTAATGCGTATGCCCCCCTGCTGCGAAGGCAGGAGGGGCGGGCAGACTGCGGACATTTAGAGAGCATCAGCGAAGGTCCCTTTGTGGCCGGAAGGCGACTGATGATTCGCGTTCCGGCTCATGCTTTGCGAAAATTTCTGGTGCTACAAAAAGGCCCGGAAGGCGTACTGGCTCCTTGATCTCTGCCTGGCGCGGCGCTCGCAGGCGCGCGATTGGCCTGTTCTTCTAACATGCTTCTCGCATCTGCCCGCGAAAGGAGCCTGTGGCTACTGATGCAGACCTTCGGCCCCTACGCCTTCTTAGGACTCGTTCCCCTTGGTCACAGCGACGCGACGCTCGCGGCCAACCCGTGCGTCACCGCGGCCATGCGACCATAGTCGAGTGTGGTGGGGACATCGTGCGCGGTATGGTAGTTCGGATTGCGCAGATAGGCGGTGTCCGTCACCATGATGGCCGGATAGCCGTGGCGCCAGAAGGAGGAGTGATCGCTCAAGGCAACCCCGGGTACCCACCACGGCAGCGCCGCTGCTTCGAGCGGAAAACTGGATGAGGTCTGGAACGCCTTGACCACCCCTCGCAGTCGACGCCACGAGCGAAGATTGGAAACGAAGGCGATAAAGTTGCCACGCACTGGATAGAAGTAACGTAGCAGAGGCGGATAGCTTTGGGTGCCAGGTTCGTCGCGGTAGTAACCCAGCATCTCGAGCGAAAGCATCACCTGAATGCGGTCCCCGCGCAGCCGCGCGGCTCTTGCATACCTCAGGCTGCCCATGTCCTCGCGGAAGAAGAATGGTGCTTCCTCGTTCACGAACGCAACGCAGCGCACAGTGTGTCGGTGCGAGAGGGCCTGAAGCAGACCCACGATCTCGAGCAGCGCGGCGACCCCACTGGCGTTGTCATCAGCCCCTGGGCTGTTCCGCACAGTGTCGTAATGCGCGCCCAGCACAATGATTTCGTCAGCCTGAACGCAGCCTGCGAGCGCAACCTCGATGTTGGCGCAGGGGACGCCTCGTACCTGATAATCCTGACGCGTCACCGCACAGCCACGCTTGGCCCATTCCTGTGCGATATAGTTCGCTGCGGCATGCAGCGCGTCCGGCCGAAACACGTTGCGTTCGCCAATGTCTCCGGCAAGGACCTTTACATGACGCTCCAACGCCGCAGCCAGGTCGGGGTCGTGCGCAGTCAGCATGAGTTCGATAGTCCTTCTTATCAAAATGCGAGATGGCGATGCTTTGGACCGACCGATCCGTTCGCGACCCGCCCCATCAGTGGCTGCGCGAGTACATCCGAGGGGCTTTACCGATGGCCGTCCATTGACTCTAATGAATCAAGCATCAACATTTTCGGAGTCCGCTGCCAATGTTCCTGCGGAGGTACATATGCGCTACGAAGCCTTTTCTTTTGGATCCATCTGCATTGATGGCGTGACTTATGAGCATGACGTAGTAATCGACCACGGAATAGTCCGCAAGCGCAGGAAGAAGCCGTCGAAGGCGTTCCGCGAGGCCTTCGGCCACACACCGCTGTCGATCAAGGAGGACATCCCCTGGAACTGCAGCCGGCTGGTGATCGGTACCGGTACCGGAGCCTTGCCAGTGATGGACGAAGTGAAGCAAGAAGCGCGGCATCGCCACGTCGAGCTTGTCATCCTGCCGACCGCCGAAGCCATCGCGAAGCTGGAGGAACAACCCCGCGACGCCAATGCGGTCCTACACCTCACTTGTTAGTATGGGTCGCCCTTAGCGGGGTGGGCTCTTCCTTGATCGCGGTACCAGGCGCCTTGACCGGCCTTGCTACATAAAACTGCGTGCGAACCATGAGCACTCATCGCTATATCGTCATGATCGACCAACCCAGGGACGTCTCCGAGGAGCAGATGGCGGAGTACATCAAGCTTGCCATCGTCGGCTGGGGCGGTGGACTACCGCCGCCGCCCAAGGACAGCCCGTTTTTCGACCTGGATGTGTTGTCGGTAACAAGCAGCCCCAGCAAGCCACACAAGAACGCGTCATGAGACGCTGGCGCCGCCAGTGGCCAATCGATGTCTCGCTATCGGCGCACCGCTGGCAGGGGGCCGAGCGCTACCTGGATGCGCTGGCAGCCTATGACGCGCAGGATGCGTTTCCTTGGCAGACTTCCTGATCCGCCGCGGGCGCGCGCTGATCAGCGCAGGGCAAAGGGTGGGCAGGAGGGCGCCGGTGTGCGCCCGGTGCGCCTCGCAGAAGAGGCGCGTGCGACCCGACTGCACGATTCGCTGCGCCGCCTTGCGCCGGATGCCCACTTGCAGTCCATAGTCAATGGCCAGGACCATGTTTCAAACACGGCAATGCGTCGGCGTATTCCGGCATGAGTCACATTCTAGCTGCCGGCCACAGCGGTCCATCTCTCGCCCGATACGGTCATTGGTCTGCCATTGGTCGATCGACCGACGACATCAATGCTTCTTGTGTTCAGGGAAGAGAAAGGGCGGCGATCCTGTCGGAACTTTGTCATCGAACGACTTTAGTTTTCCGGTGGACGATTGCGACCGGCGTGTTCCGATCCGACTCGGAGCTAGGTGATTGCTTTGTCACGGCGGCGCCTGAACTTCCGAAGGATAACCCCTGTGCGGCCAAACATTTTGGCCTGACTAACCGGCCCGTCACGCCTCAAGAATCTCGAGCCCGTTTTCGGCACACCATTGTCTCAGCGCTCCTTCGACAGAATCGGCTTCAAACGTATACCAGGCTTCGAGAACGCCTTCGCGCCGCAGCAAATCCTTGAAGTGCGAGTAAGCCCCTTGCCTTTGGAAAATTCCTTCGACCTGGTCGTAACATGCAGGCAGCTCTTGTGCGACAAAGCGCAAGGCGAGAGCTCTTCCAAGACCAAGATCGTTCTTATGTGGTATCGCAAGGTATCGGTCCGAAGTTTCAAGGTCGTCAGGAATATCTTCGTCGAACGTGTCATTGGAATCAGAGGTCCAATAGACTTTGCCCGTATCGAGCGAGACATAGGCGTTGTGCTCCATCGGCGCCGCGTAGCTGACGAAGTCGAAGGCCATAGAAAGATCGTCGTGTTTGACTGCGACCATGGCTCTTCTCCCATAGGTTGTAGCGTGCGAGTTGGACTGGCACGGGGATATTCGGTGACCCCCGAAAAACGCTTCAAGGACGGATGACTTAATGTGACGCGATCCAGCTGCGAACATTTCGGCCCTTAGACTTCGCCAAGGGTCAACGCTTGATAGTACCGCAGCGCGCTTCACAGTCTATGGCGCGACCCATGGTCACCGCGTCCGCCAAGGACGCGCCTTGTTCAGCGGTTGGTTCTGACCTGGGGCTAGCTTACGCGGCCGACTCATGTCGCCCCCTTTCGGTCCGAAGTGGAGGAGGCGTTCCAGCGGCCAACCGGCCAAGATGGTTGTCGCTGGACAGGCCGTCCTGCTTGACGCCATCTAGTCCGGCCATTTGGCCGCCGACCCTGACGGCGGCGGTCAGCCGCCGTGCGGGCGTCTCGAAGAGTGTGAGTCGGCCGTGCCGTCCTGACCGACGACAACCTCGGACGCGTCATCAAGGCGCGATAACGTTGTGCTTACCGCATGCTTCTTGCGCTTCGAACTCTCGCATCCATGGCAGCACACTTTCTATGCATCGTCGAGGCAGCGCAACGATGTCAGCCTTGCTCCCAGGCGCTACACCCCCTTGCCGACACCTGAGTTCCTCGCCCGGGAGCTTGCGCAATCCGGAGTGGTCTGGGGTGACGCAAAATGCGAGTCAACACTCCGTCGGAGACCATGGCCGAACCGAGCCCAACGCCGCAGCGCCCGTGCTCTTTGTATCAAATCACTGCAGTGTGGAGGGAACAGCACGCCTGAGATGGGGTTGGCCCACCGCTTGGGTGATGACTTTTTCCATCATGTAGGTGCATAGTCTCGTCTTCCGATGTGCCTGCTCACGGCGCGTCGCCTGGCGAGCGACACAGTTGTGGCGAGGTACCATGATGTGAGAATCAATAATGATAGGAAGGACCCGCCTTCGTGCTGCAAAGACACAGGACCTGGAGGCAGTAGAACAAGTGTTGGCGGCATGCGGTCTGCCGCTGACCTTGTCCAGTGAAGCAACACCGCTTCACCATGTTGCAGTCGTAGGGGATAGCGTTGTTGGATGCGCCTATGGCGAACAGCACGGTCAAACGTTCGTCCTTCACACGGTCGCAGTGTTACCTGCCTATCGTGGACACCGTCTTGCTACTCACATTGTCAGCGTGCTTCTGATGAGAGCGCGCGCGAACGGCTGCACCAAGGCGACCGTCTTGACCAATGACCATCCAGGATTCTTCGCTCGGTACGGCTTCACGCTCGCCCCGGTCGACAGCATCGTGAGGGAGATGCAGTTGCCCAGGGACTTCCTTCGCAGGTTCGGCGCACGCACGCACTATATGTGCCGGCGGTTATGACAATCTAGCCCCGGTCCATCCAAAGCAAGTCAAGGACATGCGACTCCTTGTCACCGGTACGGGCGACGCTGGCGCGCTTTCGCAGGCTCTCGACAGCCTCGCGAACACGAAGCGCTTCGGAGCGGGGAACCTCACGTGCCCAGATGACTTCGCCACTGCGATACAACTGAACGGAGAATCGCGGCGCATCCCAGTCGTTCACCCAAGCAGAAAAAATGTGGTCGGGATTCCAGTGGTTGACCTTCTTCTTCGGATGCGACTCAATCTTATAGAAGATGTCTGCGGCTGGAACGACGCCGCTGATGTCGCGCCCTTCTCGATACCCGACTAGCTTGACCTGATTGCCAGCCACCGGGGTCAGTACGAGGCCGTGGAGCAGAAGGTGAGACTGGAAAAACAGCTGGTATCTACGTCGGAGATGCAGAACGACATAGGCGAGTACTCCTGTCAAGACGCCAGCAAGAATAGCTGTTCTTTCCATGTCTCCTCCCCACCGCGGACTTTGATGGCGGCTAACTGCCAGTCTAGTCGAACAACGTCGGGTCATCGACTCGTTGCTGAGCAGCCACATGCCACTTGCCCTTCGCGTCAATTGTCCTCCGACGCCGGCAAGGTCCATGCGCCATGGCGCTTTCCGGGCTTGGCACGCCGGCATCGGACTCACTTCTAATAAGCTCATGGTCAGGCAATCTCGAGTGGGAACGACGGCGGCACGTAGACGGCTTTGGTGCTGGACTGGCTTCCGCGCGCCGATAGGGGCTCTGCAGAGATAGCCTTATCTTGTTGCAGGCCGATTACACCAGCGTGAAGCCCATTTGAGCGGTGAGGATTTGCGTTCTTACAGGGTGAAACGTCGAACGGCGATACCGGCCGCAAGAGGGCCGAATATATAGAGCTGCGGCCCATCCTGTCACTGTCTGAACAAGCGAAACCCGGTGCAAACAGGACGCGTTCATATTGATTACCCCTAGTTCAGAGCATAGGTGAAGTTCGAGAACAGTTGGAGCCGGCTTTTGAGGGCGCTTGGCCGGCGACTGTCGCAATTGGCCGACACTGCTGAGCGATTCCGGTCGTCGGTTGCTGGCGCTGAACGGATTGCGCTCCTAAGCTCGAACAGGCTGCCCGGCAGCATTGCAAAGTCAGGCATACAAAGAATGAAGTTGTGGCTGGGACCACCCAAAGAAAAAAAGAGAACGAGAGGAGAACAGCATGTCACTGAAACGCATGGCCCTGGCGACTCTGCTGGGATGGCCGCTGGCAACCCTTGCGCAGTCAAGCGTCACGCTGTACGGCGTGATCGATGCCAACGTCGAATACGTCAACCACGCGGGCGTCGTGCCGACGGCCGCCAACGGATTCAACCCGGGACCGGGCAACGATGCCTACCGACTGACCTCCGGCGGACTTTCCGGCTCGCGCTGGGGCCTGCGCGGCAACGAGGACCTGGGCGGCGGCATTAAGGCTATCTTCGTGCTGGAAAGCGGCTTCGGCCTCGATACCGGCCTGTCGCAGCAAAGCGGTCGCCTGTTCGGCCGCCAGGCGTTCGTGGGCGTCCAGAGCGACCGCTTCGGCCAAGTCAGCCTGGGCCGGCAGTACACCTCGATGTTCGAGGCCTTGGCGAACTTCTCTCCAACCGGCTATGCCACGCAGTATGAGCCGGTCGTCATGCAGTCCGGCCCCAACTACCGCGAGGACAACACTATCAAGTACACCGGGAAGTTCGGGGGGCTGACGGCCCTCGCGCACTGGTCCTTCGGCGCCGGAGTGGCCCTGCCCGCCTCGGTAGGGTTCCCCATCCCGATCGGCGGCAATGGCGAAGTCCCGGGGCAGTTCCGACGCGACACCGCCTACGGCGGGGCACTGGCTTACACGTTCGGCCCGTTCGCTGCGACGGCCGGCTATGACCAGTGGAATCCCACCATCGGCACCGGCACCGGCACCATCAAGAAGGCCGTGGTAGGCGCCAGCTATGCGTTCGGCCCTGCCAAGATCATGGGCGGCTACCGCTGGGGCCAGAACAAGAACGCGGCCGATGTCCTGATCCAGCGCGATGACTTCTACTGGATCGGGGCCAACTACCAGGTCACACCGGCCATCGGGCTGACGCTGGAATACAACTACGATGACGTCAAGAGCCTGTTCGGCAATACCAACGTCGCCAATCCGTGGCAGGTCGCCTTCGTGGCCAACTATGCATTCTCCAAGCGCACCGACGTCTACCTGACCACGGCCTATGCCAAGAACGCCGGGTTGATGCTCGAATCGCTGGCGACCGTTTTTGCCAACAGCCTGTCGCTAGGTAACAGCTATGTCCTCGGCAACGGGCAGAGCAACATGTTCGGCGTCGCCATAGGCGTCCGGCACAAGTTCTAAGTGGGCCGGGAAGACCGGCGATAAGTACGTACGGGCCCGGCGGGATAGCCGGGTTTAGGTTGAAAGAGGGAAAACCGATCCACCATCGGCTTTGACCGCACACTCAATGCGTTGGAGCATTCAGGAGAGCCACATGATAATCCGAAGAACAGTCCTTTCTGTCTGCGTGGTGATAATGCTTTCGTCGGCATGCTCGACTACGCCCATAGCGGCGAGCAAGGCGGCACCAGCACCTTCAGAGAGACTTAGCGGATTGCAAACGCCGCCGTCCGGCGAGTTTGCGACGTTAGTCGTGACCCGGGATGAAGGCCTCTACGGCAGCGCTTGCGATACAGTCGTATCCGTTGACGGGAAAGAAGTGGGCCGACTCAGATCGGGTGAGGTAGCTCGATTCTACGCCAAGCCGGGGGCGATCATTCTTGGCGCTCAGACGTCGACAATGTGTCCTGGCGGGTTGAAGGAGAGGGAGGTAAAACTCACTCCAGCCTCGACGGTCCGTTATCGCATTTCGATCGATTCGAGCGGCGGCTTGGACCTGTCGCCGACTGCATTCTGACTGGTGAAGTCTCGCTACGCCACGCGGCCTCTGGAGCGACTGGGGATACTGCACGACGTTGCTTCGACCGCGGCCGGTCACGATCAAGGTGGTAGATGCGAAGCCATCAATAGCTAGCGCGAGAGGACACGAGCAGCCCGCAGCGCTAATACAACATCCCGTAAGTGGGTTTAATAATTATCGGGCTGTAAATACGGCTGCAGGAGTGTGACGACCACCTAGGCCAACCTGTCGAAACGGCAGCAACGGCGCTGACGCTGGGCGCGTTCGCTTTGCGCGGGCTGATGTCAGTGCCAGTGACATCAGCCGCGCCGTACGGACCAGGTTCGACATCCGTCCACTCATTTGTCGCCAGCTTTTCGTGACGAAGACGGTGGTCCAGGGAGGTCCGCGCCAAAGTCTGAAGCGTAGATTCGAGTGTCCCTCGTCGGGCGTTGGCGATGGACTGGGGGGAAAGGTGGCGTGAAGGGGAGGAGTGGGTCGCTAGCTGCTATCGCGGTCAGGCCGGCGAAGATTGGCTGGAGCCAACCCTCCTGCTGCGCTAACGGCGGCGCCCCGGCCTGCGTGGGACGATCAGCCAAGTATATGTCTCGCTTTGTCAAATGAAGGCGAGTGCCCCTTGGTAGAATCCGGTGCCCTATGCAGCCAGTTCCGCCGGCAGGTCACGCCGCCCAGATCCATCTAAGCGTGCCGCCGGTCTGAGTTAACGCGCATGCCGCCACCTATCATCTCCGTCGTTATCGCAGACGATCACCCGGTAATTCAGCTCGCAGTCAAGGCCACCTTGAGCGAGATTCCGAATGTCCGGATTTCCGCAACGTGCTCGTCAGGAAAAGAGCTCTTTTCGGCACTACAAACGCAACAACCTGACCTCATCGTCACGGATTTCACGATGGAGCGTTCCGAGGGCAATGAAGACGGCCTTCGACTGATCCACCGGCTCAGGCAGTCTTCCCCAAATACGCCGATCGTGGTCTTCACAATGTTGACCAATGGCGGACTGCTCACGCGCATCAAGGAGACGGGCGTAGAGGGAATCGTCGGGAAAAACGAGGAGCCGGGCATCCTGAGGCAAATCTGTGTCGATGCAATGACTGGTACTGGTCAGCGCCTGTCACCGGGCATAGCGGCCAGGATGTCAAGCACGGGGGCGTTGGTCAACGGCACGGCAAGCCCGCTGTCCCCGCGGGAGATCGAAGTTGTGCGGATGTTCGCGACTGGCAGCACTCTCACGGAAATCGCGGGATATCTCCATCGATCGCTCGCTACCGTCGCGACGCAGAAGCGCTCGGCAATGCGCAAGCTGAATATCACCAGTAATGCGGACCTTGTCACGTACGCACGCGACAACGGTCTTACCTGATGCAGGACGAACGCGAGCGCTCGCAGCAACCGCCACTACACGCCGACCACTCGGTTGAGCGGAATCTGCAGCGGGAGCGCCGTGTGTTCTCGATGGTGGTCCTGCTGCTGGGGCTGGTCGCCATCGCGATCGCTTCGGCAGCCATGCTTGCCCGCCTGAATGGATCCCTGCGTGCCCAGGAGCAGGTCGTGCGCCTGTACGAGCAAGGCGTAGTCGATGCAGTGCTCGAACGCCGCAGCACCCTGACGGCGACGAACTTGATCCTTGAGATGCGCAGCAATGGCAAAGTCCCCGTGGCGCAGCGCGGGCATGCCGGCAGTCTATGCACGCAGGTGTCTCCGTCCGCGCCTCCCGATCCCGTGTTGGAGCAGAGTTGCGACCAGGCTGTCCGGACGCTGACTGCCGCAAGCCAGAAGCCTTCGATCGAGATGATCTCGATTGCGAACGGGGCGACGTATCGGTATGAAGCGCCTGACGCATCGGGATCCGGCGTGGGTGCGACCCTTCCGCCGCTGTCGTCGTCAAGCATCACCACGATGATTCTTGAACGGTTCCAGAGCCGCGACATGGATCTCTTGCAGGCAGCACGGGAGAAGCGCGTCGTATGGCTGGGCATCCCGGCGAATGCGGCCGGAAGGAGTCCGGAGATGATTGGCGCATCGCTGGTCGCGAAAGGCGACGCACTCTACGCCATCGTCTTGACGCGGATCCCGCTGCAAGACTTGCTTCGGCCAGCTTGGCCGAACTTGTCGATCCCGGAGCCAATTGTCGTCGATCGCCTTGGCACGCCCCTGGTTGCTTCAGCTGAAGGGGCCAACGCACGGCGCCTGGACGCCAGACTGGAGAGACTTCCGGAGGGGCTGTTTCATTGGGTCCAGGACTATGGGTGGGCCCTTCGGCGCCCGCCGCTCGTTGCGGATTTCGGCCACCTTGTCTTCGCGCTGCCGCTAGGGCAGCAGTTCCGGGAAATGCGGGAGGAACTGCTTGTTACCGGCCTGATGACCGCTGCGCTTCTCGCCTTGCTGTTTGCGATGTATCGCTACTGGAACTATCGCTTCCTGACCGGCACCTATGCCGAGGCGGCACGCGCACAGCAGCTATTGCACGAAGCGAGACTCGCCAGCGAGGCTGCGGCCAAGGCCAAGGTGGCGTTATTTGCGTCGATGAGCCACGAGATACGGACGCCGCTTTCCTCGCTGCTGGGAAACATGGAACTCGTGGCCCTCGGTACGCTGGAGCCGGAGCAGCGGGCGCGGGTAAGCGCCATGCAGGTGTCGGCCGAAGGGTTGCTGCAGATCGTTAACGACGTGCTCGATTTTTCGAAGCTCGACGTGGGAGCGATGCGCCTGGCGGAGGAGCCCGTCGTCGTCACGGAACTCCTCGGTCGCATTGCGATCTCGCACGCGCCGCTTGCGGCGCGGCGTGGGCTGAGCTTCTTCGCGGTATATGGCAAGGAGATTCCGGCGCGGCTCAATCTTGACCCGGTGCGCCTGACCCAGATCATCAACAACCTGCTTGGCAACGCGTTCAAGTTCACCGAGGCGGGGAAGATTGTCCTGCGCGCGCAGTGGGTGGATGCAAACCTTGAGATCGTCATCACCGATACCGGCGTTGGCATACCGGAGGCGTACAAGGAACGGCTCTTCCAGCCATTCTCCCAGGTCGGCAACAATCGTCTCGCGCAGGCCGGCGGGACCGGGCTTGGACTGTCAATCTGCCTGCGACTGGTGGAGCGGATGAACGGACATATCACGCTGGACAGCGTACTAGGCGTTGGCACGCGCGTCACGTTTCGCCTGCCGCTCAGCACGCCGGGTGGGCACCAGACCCCGGCGCAATGGCGCTTGGCGCCGCACCGCGCGCTGGTCCTCTCCCGTGAGCCAGAGTGCCTCGAAGGAATGCTGAACCATTTCGACTGGGGATCATGCCAGCCATCTTCCCGGTCCAGCATCGACGAGCCCATTGACGGGGACAGATTCGACTGCCTGCTCGTGACCGAGTCCCTGGATCCGGCCCAAGTCATTGCGTGGTGGCGGAAGCCGGCCTCTATCATATGGCTCAAGCAACTGGGCCCGCTCGTCCCGACCGTACGGCCGGATGGCA
This sequence comes from Cupriavidus sp. DF5525, assembly GCF_040149425.2. Lineage (NCBI taxonomy): Bacteria > Pseudomonadati > Pseudomonadota > Betaproteobacteria > Burkholderiales > Burkholderiaceae > Cupriavidus > Cupriavidus sp. DF5525. The sequence continues at coordinate 615,094 of NZ_CP168267.1, forward strand.
GCCGGGAGGTGTCTGCCTATAGCCTGGCCGGTATCTATGCCGCTGCACAGGCGGTCCTCAAAATAGCTCCGGAGACTAAGCATGTCGACGAAGACCATGTCGGGGCTGCCATACACGATCAGTCTGCAGCTCCGTTCGCGGGCCTTTCCGTGTTGGTCGCGGAAGACAATCTGCTGAACAGGAAACTGCTGCGCGACCAGCTTCACCTGCTCGGTGCGAGCGTTATCGAAGCCGGCAACGGCAACGAGGCGTTGGCAGTGTTGTCGGAGCAGGGCGTGCATGCAGTGCTGACGGACGTGGACATGCCCGTAATGAATGGATTCGACCTGCTTCGTGAAATCAGGCGGAGCGGGCTAGAGATACCCGTCTATGGCGTAAGCGCGAGCGCGAGACCGAAGGATGTTACCGAGGGGCTGGCAAGCGGGTTTACCGGCTATCTCACGAAACCGGTGTCGCTGGCGACGCTGGCTTCGGTGCTCGATGCTGTTGCCGCGCGGGCCGACCCGCTACACACGGATGATGGGGCGGCGCCAGTGCTGCTAACCGATGACGATCTCCCTGAACTGCCGTCGGTCGCCGAAGAATACGCCGAAGCGTTCCTGGCGCAGACCATGGTGGACCTGGACGAATTCGAGGCGATCCGGGCAGCGCGAGACATCCGCCACCTGGAACGGCTGCTGCATCGTATCGCGGGGACGCTCGGGGTCGTCGGGCGCTCAGGACTGTCCGAACTCTGCGCTGACCTGCACAACCATGTGGCTGAAGCCAAACGCTGGGACGATGAGATCGAACTGCAGTCCGCCTTCATCATGCAAGGCCTGATGAGCGCATGCGAGCACGGGCGTGGTGAGAACCGGGCCGCCTGCGGTTCCCGTCCGCTGGCTTTCTAACTTCTATGATTGTGAACGCTCCTGCGCGCGGTCAGCATTGAGGGGACGGCTGGATGCCTGCTTAAGGCACCACTCGTCTTGGGTACTGCCCGCTTGCGAGGCCCTTGGTTTGCCCGCCTGTACGGCGGGCATTTTTTCTGTGCCCCGGCCGGGCGCTTCGGCTAGCGCTGATTGCCGCCACACCGAGGCGCGAATCCCTGCCACCGGGGAAAGATGGCGCAATGCCCCGGAATGGCACCTCCTCAGGAGAGTTCATGAGCAATCGTAGAAGTCTTGCTCTTGCCGCGTGCACGGCATTGGTTCTGATCTCGGGTGCGGCCAATACGGCGCAGGCTCAGGCCTTGCTGAAGCCCATTGCCTATCCGCTGAGAGGACAGTCGGCCTACCAGCAGGCCAACGACGATGGGGCCTGCTATGGCTGGGCCCGGCGGGAGACCGGCGTCGATCCGGCCCGAATAGCGAGCACGCCAGCGCCGGTCATCCTGCCTGGCGGCGAGAGGATACGGGGCGCAGCGGGTGGGGCGGCTGCCGGGGCAGTGGTGGGTGCGATCGGCGGTGACGCGGGCAGGGGAGCTGCTGCGGGCGCGGCGGTCGGCACGGTCGCTGGTGGCGTCGCCCATCGCCAGCACCGCCGGCAGGCTGCAGCCATCAGCGCACAGGCGCAGGCCAGCAACGACTGGGCCATGACGTCGTACTGGCAAGCCTGGCGTGCCTGCATGGCGGGCCGCGGTTATTCAGTACAGTAAGGATCACGGAAGGTGGACTGGGCTGGCGTCAGCCGGTCCACCCCGGGAAGCAACACGTCGGAGGCGTCCTAGAGAACGGCGCAGGCTTCTGCACTGGCGGTAACGGCAAGATCTACCCGCGCATCATTGCGCAAGACTACGCAGAGGAAGTTGCCGATGGGTTCGCCAGCGTGAGGATCTTCCCGCCACAGGTGTGGCAGGGGTGCCGTCGAAGCATGTAGCTCGCCCCGTTCGGACGCGGCATGGGATTCCGTGCCGGCTATGGCATCGCTCCAGGTTATCGCGATGGGCCCCTCCGGCTTGGTGCCAAGGAAGCAGAAAGAAGGCGCCGACAGCGAGCGCCCCGACGCGGGTCCGGTCTCGCAAGGGCCGGCGCGTAATGCCAGCACGTCATGATCGGTCTGATTGACAGTGACGATCTTTGTCCACGGCCAGGGCTCCTGGAACGGACTCCACGTCTCAGTGGTAGGGATTGCGCATCCGGAGATGGCGCTTGCTGTGGCAATGGCAATGACACATGCAGAAATCGAGGAAACAGCATTCATTGGATAGTCAATTCAGGTGAACCTGATATTCACCTGGGAGGGCATATGACGGCGCACAGGGTAAGCCGGCCTCGCCGTGGCGGCTATCAAAGGAATTCGAAATACCGGGCCACGCTTGGGGCGCATCCATTCGACGCGCCCTCACTTTCTAATTTCTTTGATAGCCCCGCCTGCGCCACCGGCATAAGGTGTGCACATTCACGTAGATGTGACTGGCCGCGCCGGTTTGCGTCGACGGTATCTGATCCACTTCGAAGGAAACTACAGGAATGATCAAGCACTGCCTTTCGGCTGTCTCGATAGCGGGCGCGGGCGCGCGCGGTCGTGGGGTGCCCAACCTTGTCATGGCCCTGCTGATTGCCGGCGCCGCGCAATCGTACGCGCAGATCCTGCCCGCTCACGGGCAGCGAGACACCGTCGCGCAGCCGGAAGCCTGCTCAGGTACCGGCGCCGGCCTGCAATCTGCGGCCTGCCGTGCCGCCAGCAATCCCGACCAGAGCAAGTACAACCTCCTGTACGCGGACGATGTGCCAGCCGGCAAAAGCGAACCGTCTTCCGGGCCGGTTTCAGACAGCCCGTGCCGGAGCTGCCCGACGGATGCACAATCCGGCTGGCAAGCCGGGCGCATGCCGGACAGCGCCGCCAGCAGCAGCCGCAGCGAATCGGCGGGTACTACCGCGACCAGCACACTGTAGTTCTCAACGCAGCCGAGTACCTGGCAAGTCAAACACCGGGCCCTGGTGCCCGATCTCTCTATTTCCCCGATGAAACTGCGTCAATATCTGCTGGCGGGCCTTGGCCTGCTGGTAATGCATGAACCAGCGTTCGCCTCCTTCCTCAGCGGAAAGGCCCTGGAGAGCGCCGCCAATGCCATCTCCTGGGTGGTGATGATATTCGTGCCGCTTGCAGCCATCTACCTGTTCTGGATGCTGCATATCTGGCCGGATAAGGTCGCCCACCGGAAGCAGCATCCGCAAAGGGAAGCCATCCATGCGCTATGCCTGCTTTCGCTCTTCTTCGGCGGACTGCTGTGGCCGATGGCCTGGCTCTGGGCACACACCAAGCCGGTGTTCTACCGGGCGGCCTATGGCACCGACAAGCTGCCGGAAGATGAAGCGGCGCGAGGCGCGGGACATGCCCCCATCGGCCGTCCCGGGAACGTCGCGTCCCTGCGGGCGCCGGCACGCGGAGCCACGTCCGGCGCAGGGGAGCAGAGCTGAATGGATGCGCTGCTGCTTGCAATCTACGCGCTGGCCGTCTGGCTGGTCTTCTTCAAGTTCAAATGGCTACCATGGAACACGACTTCCATGGTCGTTGTGGTCACGATTCCGGTGGTCGCCCTGACGCTGCTGGTCCTGACGCTGAACGTGGTGGCGCCTTCGTCCCATGATGTCAGGGTGGTTGGCAAGGTCCTCCAGGTGGTGCCGCAAGTGCGGGGGCGTATTGTCGAGCTTCCGGCCGAGGGTAACCGGCACTACAGCAAGGGCGATGTCCTGCTGCGCATCGACCCGACGCCGTATCAGGCCTCAGTCAAACAACTCGAGGGCAGGTTGATGGCGGACGATGCCGGGTTGGCTGAAGCGCAGGCAGCGGCGCGCCAACTCAGCGAATCCGTGCGCGGTGCGGCCGGCAAGGTTGCCACGGTGCAAGCCAAGCTGTCGCTCGCCCGCCAGCGCCTCAAGGAACATGAGGCCCTGCTTGCAGCAGGGGCCGGTTCGAAGTTCGACCGGGAAGATGCCCTGGCCCGGCAGCACGAGCTGGAAGGCGAACTGGTCAGTGCGCAAGCTGTCGAGGACGAGGCGCGGCAGAAGCTGTCGGCCAGGAGCCAGGGGGAATTCGCCGCCATCGCCACGGCGCGTGCCAAGCGTGCGGAAACTGAAGTCATGCTCGACAACGCCCGATGGGAACTTGGCCAAACCGAGTACCGGGCGCCCGCAGACGGCAAGGTCGTGAACCTACAGGTGCGCGTGGGCACGATGCTGGTCCCGTTTCCCTTCTCACCGGCATTCAGCTTCGTGGAGGATGAGCAGGAGGTGGTCGCCTTCTACAAGCAGAACGAGCTTTACAACGTCAAGGCGGGGGACGTTGCCGAGATCTACCTGCCGACGCATCCAGGTGAAATCATCAAGGCAAAGGTGGATTCGATCGTCTGGGCACAATCGCAAGGCCAGTTCGCGCAGGGCGGAATGATCCCGAACACTGGTGCCACGGAAGCAGTGCCGAACCGATTCGCGGTCAAGCTGGACCTGCGCGACGAATCGAAGGGCCAGATGCTTCCGGTCGGGGCAGTCGGCGCGGGTGCCATCTACACCACGCACATGAAGATGTTCCATATCGTTCGGATGGTCTTCCTGCGCGTCAGTTCCAAGCTGAACTATCTGGTATTCAAGCTCCACTAAAGGCAAGCCTGTGTCGTCATCTCTCAACAAGACCATTCCGGTACTGCTGGCGCTGCCGCTCGCCATGCTCTTTGGCTGCGCCCTGCAGGCGCCGCCGGATAGCGCCAGCCTTCGAGGCCAGGCCGTCCCGGCGCTTGAAGGGCAGCGCACCTGGGCAAACGCGGCCGAAGCAGGCGAGTCCGCGGGCGACTGGCTTGCAAGCTTTGACGATGCCGAGTTGCAGCGGCTGGCCCGGGAAGCGATCGCGCACAACGGCGATCTCAGGCTGGCAGCGGTGCGCGTCGAGCAGGCGCAGGCACTCGTTACCATGCAAAGCAGCGGCCTGTTACCGAGCGCGGGCGTGAAGGGCAGGGCCGGCCATTCGGAAACCCAGTTCCTCTCGATTGGTGCGAGCTGGGAGATCGATCTCTGGGGCCGCATCCGTGCACAGTCGCGCGCGGCAAAATCCCAGTACGCCGCTACCGCGGACGAATATCTCTGGGCGCAGCGCGTCGTCGCAGCCACCACTGCTAAAGCATGGTTCACGCTGATCCGGTCCGCAAAGCTGGAGGACCGGCAGCGGCAAGCCGTGGCCGTACAGGAGCAACTGGTGCAGATCAGCGAGCGGCGGGTTGCCATTGGTGCGGCACCGGATACTGAACCGGTGGAAGCGAAGAATGCGCTGCGCGCGCAGGTGGATTCGCTCCGGAAGGCCGAACTGGCCAGGAGCCAGGCCGCGCAAGCCCTGGAGCTGCTGCTGGGCCGCTACCCTGCCGGGGAAATCGGGGATAGTGTGGCGAAGCTCGAGCTGCCCGCCATGCCCGTAGCCCCGCAGGCAGGCCTGCCTGCAGACCTGCTCGATCGCCGCCCGGACTTAACGGCCGCGGCACACCGCGTCGCCGCGGCCTTCGACCTGAGGCAGTCCGCCGAGGCAGCGCGGCTGCCAAGCATTTCAATCAGCGCGGCCATTACTGGCATCCGCAGCGACGTGCTGCTGCTCAACCAGGCCGGCACTCCGATCAAGGGACTGAATGGCGCGATCTTCGCGCCGCTGTTCACGGGGGGAGAGCTCAAGGCCAGGGCGGACTACTACAGCGCCGAGCAGAAGGCCGCCATGATCGCCTATGGCAACAGTGCCCTGCAGGCACTGGGCGAGGTCGATGCGGGGTTGCGTGCTGAATCGAATCTTGCAGATCGCACCAGGCAACTGCAGGATCGGGTGAACGAGAGCCAGCTATTGGTACAGCGCGAGGAAGCACGCCTAAGCATTGGTGCTTTCGACCCGCGCGGCGTCCTGAAGGCTCGGCAGACACTGCTGGCTGCCGAGATGGATCTGATCAACGTGCGGGGCGATCATCTCAATCAGCGTATTGCGCTGCTGTTGGCGCTGGGGGGAGATTGGAGCGGGAGAACCAGGGAAAGCGCTTGAATGAGCCAGCGCCCTCGCATACGAATTCAGCCTTTTGCTCCGCGGATATCGCACCGGCACTTCTCACTATTGGTCCGGTATTCGGTCGCCGAGGGACGTCTTGACCTTCGCGGCTGCCTGGGAAATCCGGTCTCGGACGACGCCAATCGCCTGCTTGAGGGCGTAGACATCCTGGAAGTAGCGCTGCGGCAGCCGTATCTGGCTCGCGTGCGCGTCGATGTTCTCGATCTCGTCGCGCCATTGCGCCACCTGCTCTGTGGTCGGCTCGCCGTTTCTCCAGATTTCATCTTCCAGCGCCTTGATCTCGTGGTACCAGACTACAAGCCGCTTCTTGTACCGCGCCTCTATCATGCGCGGCAATGCCTGCAGCAAGCCGAGCAGCAAAGCCATGAAGGGCAGCAGGATCAGCAGGCGCCGTTCGATGAAGCTGGCGAGCCAGAAAGGGAGGTAGCGCTGCAGGAAGGGGCGTCCGGACTTGAAGTAGCGCGTGCTTTCGTCCGAGATCGGAAACTCGCTCGTATTCAGGTTGGGAAACGTGCCCAGCCGCGTGAAGTAGTCCTCGCCGCCATGGACGGACTTGGTTGCCTCCAACAACAGGTAGACCAGGGCAGGGTGGAGGGTGTCCTTGGAGACCAGCAGGCCCGTGGCGGCCAGCAGCGTGACATCCGCTTGCGGAAGATCCTTGGAGATACTGGTCGATGCGCGCGGGAATGTGAGCTTGGAAAGAGAGGGAAACCTCTGCACCAGGGCGTCGGCCTGAGCGAAATTCATCAGCTTCAGGTCGCTGTTCAGCAGCTTCTGCTGCATGTCGGCATCCGGCCTCCCGATGAAGAAGGCGGCGTCGAGCTGGCCACCGAGGAGGCGTTGATAGGCCTGGGTAGCGTCCATTTCCAGCAGCATGCTGTTGCTCGCGTTGACGCCACTATGGTTGAGCAATACGCGCGAGACATTCAGCAGGCCGCTGCCGGGTACGCCGATCGAGATCCGCTTGCCGCTTAGCTGTGCCAGCCGGTCGATCGTGGCCTTGCCACGATAGAACACCCAGATCGGTTCGTAGGCAACTGCGGAAATGGTCTGCAGGTGGTCGGCTTCCGTCGGGGTGGTGGTGCCTGACTGGATGAAGCCGACGTCGTATTCGCTGCCGGGATCCGTCAGCCTCGCATAATTCTCGACGGATCCGGCGGAGTTGCGGATATCAAGTGTGATGCCGTCGCGTTTGAGGAGAGGGGCATAGCGATCTGCAAAGCCGCGGTAGATGCCCTTGTCCGCGCCGGTTGTGATTACGATGGTGCGCTGGATAGCGGGTTCGAGGACGACCTCCACTCCCCAGCCCAAGGCAGCGACCAGCATGATGGCGCCAGTGATCACAAGCCGCCGGCGCCCCGGTGTCATGGGCGCCTTCTGGCTGCGTCGGAGCGCTGGGTTGGGCCTGGGCATTGCTTGGCTCCCTTGTCAGGTTTCTTCTATGCCGTATGGCTTGGGCGCCATACGATATCAGATTGTCCTGTAGCGAAGCTGGCGATTGCGCCAGCAGGCGGGGCAACGCCGCGTTCCGTAACGCCAATGCGCGACGGTACCTGGCGCCACCGTACCAGAGTTCCGGTGCTCACTCATTTTCCCTCGCTGCCCCGCGGTACCGTGATCTATGCTAATCACATCGAAGAACCGGCCGGAGTTCGAAATGGCGAAACTGCGCTGGCTGGCAACTGTGCCGGCAGTGACCGCACCGGCGGTCTATACGGTGACGGGGGCCAACAGCGTCGACAATGTCCAGGCCCTGTTGACCATCGAAGTGGCTGCCCTGGCGGTGCCGCCGGCTGGCCTCGCCTATGTGGATCCGCTTCCTGAATACATTATCGGTGTGCCGATCGTGTACAACGAGCCCGTGTTGGTCGTACGAGCGTTACGCGGGCTCGTCTCATTCCACGCGATTTGCGGACCACTGCACAGCATTGCGAGATGAGCCTGTACGAGCTCGTGCCTGTCGATACGGCTCGAAGTAGCGGTAGACATGGGTGAGCCCAGCGATTATCAATTCCAGCAACGCTTCGCGCTTCTCGGGAGGGATAGGTGGTGGTCGCATCTGGGGATCCGGATCATGTTCGTAGTGCAGGATCATGATCGCTAGCATCGAGCCACAGTGATTCTCGTCATGGATCAGGTGATTCCAGCTTCCCGAGCGCATTTGTACGCCACGCATGAACCCGTGTGCCCAATCGTTGCCGGGCGCGACACCATCATCCCGTTCGATCAAGATCGGCAGATATACGTTCTGCTCCTTCAGAGTACTGTGCAATTCCGCGGCGATCGCGTTCCAGTGACGCATCAGCAGGCTACGGATGTCTGAGACCTGCTCATCAGTGTTGAAAGAAGACTCCGCACCGCACACCTCAGGCAAGTACTCGCACGGCAGCACCATGTCGGGCCCGCAAATCAATGCTGTGAAGTAGCCGTCGAGCATTTCGATGTTCATCGCGCCGATGGTGTCGAGCAATGCGGCAAGGTGAGCGAGCTCGTCAAATGAGAGAGGCTGGCTGGATCTCGGATTCATCAGAACTGGCTCCATGATTGCATGCCATCACTGAATGCGATCGCTGCTGGATCGGATGTGCCACGGGCTGAAATTCCTGTTCTGTCCGACCAGCGCTGTCAGCGTTGCCAGCGTGACGCCGAAGGACTCATATACGGCCTCTTCAAGAAGATGCAGATAGTTGAAGCCGTATTCGTCCGAGAGACGATTGTCGACTTTTGGCAGCTTCGGAAGATCCACCAGGAACCTGCAGAGGCGGGTTGAGCGGACGGTATCCCGCATGCATTCCCCTTCAGAGAACAACAGACGTGACACGTCACCTGTAGACAGGCGCAGCATCGACGCAAACTCATGTCGTGTCCAGTTTCGACCTGGCTGGATGAAGACGCATCGGGCGAGAAAGTGAGTCAGCGCTTTCCTGTCCTGTCGCGCTGAACCTTCCATGCTGGCAATTTCGAAAGTCGGACTTGCACATACCTGGCTGTTGCCAGTCACCGGGTTCGCAAGGTCATTCCCAACTTGGACTTGAACACGTACGCTGGCATTTGCCGAAAGATGCAAGTCAAACCGGGTGAGCGATGGCAATATCGTCTGTCGGCCAGGCCGCAGTGTTCTTGACACCGATCGGTCGTTGCACCAAGCTATTTGCCGCTCCAGGTCGACGGAGACCGTATAGGGAAAGGAAAGCTGGCGCAAGACAACGTCCCTATATTGGTAAGCAGAGAGGACAACGCAGCCATCAGGAAGACTTGAGATCTTGCTGCTTTCTGTATCGTCGAAACCACTGCAAGAAGTTCCTGGTGGCCCCATGCCGGTGCGACAATGCCGGTTCATGGGCTCAGCCGGAGGTGCCGAAAAGGTTGGCACGTTTGGCCAATAGAGCGCTTCCGACACGCGATAGGTTTGGTCGTCCCAATGCTTCGGATATGAACGCTCCTGCTTCCACAATTGCGTCGAGACTGATGCCGGTTTCGATTCCCAGCCCGTGCAGGAGATAAAGCAAGTCCTCGGTGGCGACATTACCCGTTGCACCGGCGGCATAGGGGCAGCCGCCGAGCCCGGCGACGGAGGAATGAAATGTACTGACGCCGACCTCAAGGCTGGCGAGAATGTTTGCCAGTGCCTGGCCATACGTGTCATGGAAATGACCCGCGAGGCCATCCAACCGGAACGCGCTGGCGGCCGCGTCCATAACTTCCTGGACTCGCCCTGGCGTACCGACGCCAATGGTGTCGGCAATGTCGATTTCATCGCAGCCCAGGTCTGCGAAGCGAGCCACTACGTCCCGAACGGCATCGATGCGAACGTCCCCCTGGTATGGGCAACCCAAGGCGCAAGAGACACTCGCTCGCAGTCGCACGCCGGCTGCTTTTGCCGCGATGGCTACCGGCGCAAAGCGCCGGATGGATTCCTCGATCGAGCAGTTGATGTTCCGATTTGAGAAAGCCTCGCTGGCAGCGCCGAAGATGACGACCTCTTCGGCGCCGGCCAGCATCGCGCTTTCAAAGCCCTTCATATTTGGCGTGAGAGCGGAGTACGTCGTGCCTGGAACACGGTCGATGGTATGCATGACCTCATGTCCGTCTGCCATCTGAGGGACCCATTTCGGAGAGACGAAGGATGCGCTTTCGATGGCGGTCAGTCCGCTACGTCCAAGGCGGTTGATGAGATCAACCTTGATGCTGGCGGGTACATACTGACGTTCATTCTGCAGGCCATCCCGTGGCCCGACCTCGACGACTTTGACGTGTGTTGGAAAGCCGGCAGGGATGCGTGGGGAAGTGGAGCGTTGCATGGATACGCTACGTTATGGAAGCAGAGAGTTGCCCGGCGGAGTTCGTGCTCGCCGCCGAGGGGCTGATTTAAGCGGCCGCGAACCAGGACGGCTTGCGTTTTTCGAGGAAGGCGCTCACACCTTCGCGACCCTCTGTGCTGGAACGGACCGCTGCGATCAATTCCGCGGTTTCGTTGATGAGATTGAGGCTCATGGGCCGGCCAGCGATATTCTGGACCAGACGCTTGCTTTCGCGCACCGCGGCGGGGCTGTTTGCGGCCAGCGTCTTCGCGATCTCGGCAACCTTCGCATCCAGCGCATCAGGTGCGACCATCTCGTGCACGAATCCGAGTCGGAGCGCCTGCGACGCATCGAACCGCTCGGCAGTGACGAAGTATCGGCGCGCCGCCTGCTCGCCCATTGCACGGACCACATATGGCCCGATGGTGGCGGGTATCAGGCCGATTCGCGCTTCGGAAAGGCAGAAATTTGCATGATTCGCCGCAATCGCGATGTCGCAGGCGGCGACCAGCCCCATTCCGCCCGCATAGGTGTCACCCTGGACCGCCGCGATGACTGGCTTCTGGAAAGTCCAGATCGTATGGAGCATGCTGGCAAGTTTCTTGGCATCGTCGAAGTTCTCTTCGCGAGAGTAGCCTGCCATCTTCTTCATCCAGTTCAGGTCGGCGCCTGCGCAAAAGGCAGTGCCACTGGCAGCAAGCACAACGGCACGAATGTCCTCGGCTTCCGACAGGGCGTTGAACACGCTGGTCAGTTCGGAAATCAGGATGTCGTTGAAAGCATTGCGAACGTCGGGTCGATTTAACGTTACCCGTGCAATGTGCTCATCGCGGGCCAGGGAAAGGGTTGTATAGCTCATCGTTCTTTCAAGCCGAATGCCGCCATGCAGCTACGCCATCCATCGATGGATCGAATTAAAGAGGATCGCGTCGCGGGAGGTGCTGCGCCGAAGGTGTATGAGGATCGGAGATAGAGGGGGTAAGTCTTGCGCGCCATTTGGCAGGCGGGCGTTGCATCAGGTTGGAACGATCAAGGCTGAGCTCCGTGCGAGACAGAACCCAGCGCGCAGACGCTTCAGGCAAGACTTGAGGTCAGCTTACTTGCAGGCCCACTCAATTCACCCGGATCTTGGCTTGCTCCACCAGCTTGCCGAAGCGCACGTATTCGCTGCGCATCTTCTGCATGGTGGCATCACCATCCAGATAGCTGGCCTGCACGCCCAGGTTGGCGAACTGGCGCTTCACCTCCGGATCGTCCATCAGCTTGCGCACCGCGTTGCTCAGCACAGTGCGCGCGGCGGGCGGCGTGGCTGCCGGCGCGAACAGGCCTACCCAGGCCATCACGTCGGCCGACGGATAGCCCGCTTCGGTGATGCCGGGCACCTGTGGCAGGTCGGGCAGGCGGCTCGACGACGTGACCGCCAGCGCGCGCAGTTGGCCAGACTTCACGCGCTGCACCGAGCCGATGGCCGTGTCGAAGGCAAACGTGACTTCGCCGGACAGCAACGCCTGTACGCACTGAGCGCCGCTCTTGTAGGGCACTTCGACAATGTCAGTGCCGGCGGCGACCTTGATCGCCTCGCCGGACAGCTGTGCGGTGCTGCCCACCCCGAACGATGCGTAGCTGATCTTGCCCGGCGACTTGCGCGCGGCCTGCACCACATCGGCCACCGTCTTGTACGGCGACTGCGGGGCGACCAGGATCAGGTTCGGAAACGACGCCAGCGTGCCGATTGCCGCGAAGCTGCGCAGCGGGTCGTACTGCACGTTCGACATCACCTGCGGGCTAATGGTGAAGGCCGCATTAGAGCCGAGGAACAGCGTGTAGCCGTCGGCTTCGGCCCGCGCCACGGCAGTGGCGCCGATCGTGGTGCCGCCGCCGGGGCGGTTTTCCACCACCACCGGCTGGCCCAGTGCGGCGTGCAGCTTCGGTCCCAGCATGCGCGCCATCAGGTCGATGGTGCCGCCGGCGGCGTAGGGCACTACCAGCCGGATCGGCCGGCTCGGGTAGTCCGCGGCAAGGGCGGAGCCGGCGGCGCCGGCGAAAGATGCTGCAACAAGGACAGTGGCGAGCGTCTTAGTGGGTTGCATGGTTGTCTCCTTTCAATGTTCTAGTGAGGTCAGAACTGTTCGCCGCGGGCTGCCTTGTCCTTCAGCAGTCGTGGCGGCGCGAAGCGCTCGCCATAGTGTTCGGCCAGGTACGTGGCGCGTGCCACGGCCTTGTCCAGCCCGTACTGGTTGAGGAACTGGAACACGCCACCCGTCCAGCGCGGAAAGCCGATGCCAAGCACCGAGCCGATGTCGCCGTCGCCCGCACTGTCGAGCACGCCTTCCTCCAGGATGCGCACCGATTCCAGCGCCATGGAGAACAGAAGCCGGTCCTGCTTGTCATGCGGCGGGAACTGCTCGTCGGGGTGCAGGAAATGGCGCGCCAGTCCGCTCCAGAACACCTTGCCGCCCTCAACCGGGTAGTCGTAGAAGCCGCCGCCGGCCACGCGACCCTTGCGGCCGAATTCGTCGAGCATGCGCTCCATCACTGCGTCTGCCGGGTGCGCAGGAAGGGGCCGGCCTTCGGCTGCATGCGCTGCGAGCGTCTCAAGCCTGTTGTTGTAGGAGAGGCTCAGACTGACTTCGTCCAGCACCGCGAGCGGTCCCACGGGAAAACCGGCAAACGCGGCCGCTGCCTCGATTGCGGCCGGGTCCTGGCCTTCACCCAGCATTGCCACGCCCTCGCGCGTGAAGGTGCTGAACACACGGCTGGTGAAGAAGCCCCGGCTGTCGTTGACGACGATCGGGGTCTTGCCGAGCTGCATGACGAAGTCCAGCGCGTGGGCCAGCGTCTCCTTTGACGTGCGCTCGCCCTTGATCACCTCCACCAGCTGCATGCGGTGCACCGGCGAAAAGAAATGCAGGCCGATGAAGCGGTCCGGGCGCCCGGACGCCTCGGCCAGGCCCGTGATCGGCAGCGTGGACGTGTTCGATGCCCAGAACGCCTGGTCGGCCAACAGCGGCTCCGCAGACCGCGTGATCTCGGCCTTCAGCGCAGGGTTCTCGGGCACGGCTTCAATGACCAGGTCGACGTGGGACAGGTCTTCAAAGCGCTCCACCGGGCGGATGCGCTCCACGATCTCGCGGCGGCGGGCGGCATCGATCTCGCCCTTCTCTTCGCGCTTGGCGAGCAGCTTGTCGGCGGCATCGCGCGCGCCGGCGGCCTGCGCCAGGGTCGCGTCCTTGACCCACACGTCGATGCCGCGTGTTGCGGCCACGTAGGCAATGCCCTTACCCATCATGCCCGCGCCCAGCACGGCCAGCGTGCCAATCTTGCCCTTGGGGACGCCCTGCGGGCGCTGCGCGCCCGACTTGATCTCGTTGGCGCGGAACCAGAAGGTGCGCAGGATGTTCTTCGATACCTTTCCGGTAACGAGTTGGATGAAGTAGCGCGTCTCGATGCGGCTGGCGGTATCGAAGTCCACTTGCATGCCTTCGACCGAGGCGCACAGGATGGCTTCAGGCGCGGGGTAACAGCCCTTGGTCTTGGCTCGCACGGTGGCGGCGGCGGTAGAGATCCAGCGCTTCGTGCCGTCCGCATCCGTCCAGCCGCCCGGCGGCACATAACCCTTGGCGTCCCAGGGCTGGGCGCTCGCAGGATGGCCGATGATCCAGGCGCTCGCTGCGTCAAGCAGCGCTTGCCGCGAATCGGCCAGCGCGTGGACCAGGCCGGCCTTGACGGCCTCGGCGGGCGACATCAGCTTGCAGTCCTGGAGGTACGGCTGGCTCGCGGCCAGGCCGAGCAGGCGGGTGAGGCGCACCACGCCGCCGGCGCCCGGCATCAGGCCGAGCGTGGCTTCGGGCAGGCCGAACTGGACCTTGGGCTTGTTCAGCGCGATGCGATGGTGGCAGGCCAGCGCGATCTCGAAGCCACCGCCCAGCGCGGTGCCGTTGAGCGCGGCCACCACCGGCTTGCCTAGCGTTTCGAGCCGGCGCAGGGTGTTCTTGCCGCGCTCAGTCGCATCGAACAGCCCCTGCGCGTCGGCGGGCTGCATCTTGTAGAGGCGGTTCAGGTCGCCGCCGGCGAAGAAGGTTTCCTTGGCGGACGTCAGGATGACGCCGGCGATATCGTCTTTCTCCGCTTCCAGGCGGGTCACCATGTCGGCAAAGCATTGCCGCATGGCGTCGGACATGGTGTTGACGCTTTGTTCCGGCGCGTCGAAGGTTAGGGTGACGATGCCGTCGGCGGACTTGTGGTACTGGATTGGGGCTTGCATCTTGGGGTCTCCGGCAGGGCGGGCTGATAGCGCCGCGTGTGTGGTTCTGGATCTCTCAGGGGGGCTCAGAGGCGTTCAATGACCGTGGCCACGCCCATGCCACCGGCCACGCACAGCGTGGCCACGCCGTAGCGCTGCTGCCGGCGTTCCAGTTCATCGAGCAGGGTGCCGACGATGATCGCGCCGGTAGCGCCGATCGGATGGCCCATGGCGATGGAACCGCCATTGACGTTGATCTTCTGCAGCGGCACCCCGAGTGTCTTGACAAAATGCAGCGGCACCGCGGCAAAGGCTTCATTGACCTCGAACAGGTCGATCTGGTCGGCATGCAGGCCGGCCTTGGCCAGCGCCTTCTGCGTGGCCGGCACCGGGCCGGTCAGCATCAGCGTGGCTTCCACCGACGCCAGGCCCGTGCCCAGGATGCGCGCGCGCGGGCGCAGGCCAAGCTCCTGCCCGATGCGCTCGCTGCCGATCAGCACCAGGCCGGCACCATCGACGATCCCCGAGGAATTGCCGGCGGTGTGCACGGCATCGATATGGTCGAGTTCCGGATAGCGCTGGCGGGCCACCAGGGCGTTGGCTGCGCCAGCTGGGCCGCCAAAGGCCGGCTTGAGCGACGCCAGCGAGGCCGAGGTGGTTTCTTCGCGAATGTATTCGTCGTGGTCCAGCACCAACAGCCCGCTGGCATCGCGCATCGGTACCAGCGAGCGCGCAAAATGCCCCTCGCGCCGGGCCGCGGCGGCGAGCGCCTGCGAGCGCAGCGCGTACTCGTCCAGCTGTTTGCGGCAAAAGCCATGCAGCGCGGCGACCATGTCGGCGCTGAACCCCTGCGGCACATAGGCGATCCTCAGGCTGGTGGCCGGGTCGTAGATCCAGGCCCCGCCGGAGGCGCCGAGGCCCAGGCGCGACATCGACTCCACGCCGCCGGCGGCGATCAGGTCATGCCAGCCAGAGCGAATCTTCTCCGCGGCGATATTGATGGCTTCCAGGCCGGCGCCGCAGAAGCGCTGCAGTGCCATGCCGGGCACCTGGGTCCAGCCGCGCGGCGCGCTCAGGGCAGCGATGCGGGGCAGGCAGGAGCCCTGGTCGCCGACGGCCGAGCTGATGCCCATGATGAGATCATCCACGCGCGCTGGATCCAGATCGTGGCGCTGGCGCAGCGCCTCCAGCAATGTGACGACAAGATCAATCGGCTTAACCTCATACAGCGCGCCAGCGCCGGGCTTACCTTTCCCGCGCGGGGTGCGCACTGCGTCAAAGATGAATGCGTCGGTCATCATGTCTCCTAAAAAAGTGAGATGAGTGTCTCGAAAATAGTTGCGTAAGTCAAATCGTTTGCCCATAATTTATGTAACGGAGGTTAATAATGAAACGTGAATCTCAATTTCAAGAGCTCCAGTCCGAGTTGCAGGCCGAAAGTGGCGCAACTGCCGCAGGCAGTGCGCTGGCGCGCGGCATTCAGATCCTCCAGGCCTTCACCACCGCAACGCCGGAGCTGAACGCCCGCGACCTGATGGCTGCCACCGGCCTGCCGAGGCCGACGCTGTTCCGCCTGGCCTCTACGCTGTGCGAGGCCGGACTGCTGCGCTACGACGAACTGACCGGCCGTTTTCAGCCGGCGCCGGGGCTGGCGCGCCTGGCATCGCCGCTGCTGGCGCGGGTGCGTATCCGCCAGTTGGCTTTCGGCCCCATGCAGGCACTGGCCGACCGTGTGCGGGGCCAGGTCTCGCTGGGGCTGGGCGCGGGCCTGGACCTGGTCTTTATCGAACTGGCCCAGGCCAAGGAATGCGAGACCGTGCGGCCGGCGATGGGCAGCCATATCTCGCTGTCGCGCACGGCAAAGGGGCGTGCTTACCTTGCGGCACTGCCGCCGGAGCAACGGGAGCGCTATGTCGAGGCGATGCGCGCCAGCGATCCCGAGCACGGCGCTTGGCTGGCCGATCGCATGTCGGAAGCGCGCCAGAACCTGGCCGAACGCGGCTTCTGCATCAGCCACGGCGACCTGCATCACCAGCTCGATGCCGTCGCCGTGCCGGTGCGGTCCAACGTGCCGGACGAGATCTACGTGTTCGCCTGCACCGTGCCGAGCTTTGAATTGCGGCCGGGCCAGCTGGAGGAGGAGGTAGGTCCGCGCCTGGCCACGATGGTGCGCAGCATTGAGGCCGCGCTTGGCATTCCCGCCGCCAGCTATGGCTGAGCTGGCTGTGGCGGGTTGACGTAACGGAGATCCGGGCCCGCGCAGACGAGCAGGGCCGGACCAGAGGAGAGAGGAGACAATGGAGACACTACAGACCGTGGACCGGCTTGCCCATTGGGCGCAGGTCCAACCCGACCAGGCCGCCGTACGGCTGACCGACGGGCAGGCGACATTGACCCTGACCTACGGTGAACTCGATGCGCGCGCCAACCTGGTCGCGCAATGGCTGATCGGTGCTGGCTTGAAGGAGGGCGAGGGGATCGCGCTGCTGATGGAGAACCACCCGGCCATGTTCGCCCTGGCCTGGGGCGCACGGCGCGCGGGACTCTACTACACGCCAGTGAGCGTGCACCTGAACCCTTCGGAGGTGGAATACATCCTGCGCGACTGCGGTGCCAGGCTGCTGGTCGCCACGCGCAAGACGGCGGATCTGGCTGCCGCCACCGGCGAGGGCTGGACCGGCGACAAGTACCTGCTCGACGGCGAAGCGCCCGGCTTCCTGTCCTTTGCTCAAGCCCTTGCCGGCTATGACACCGGCACGCCCCTGCCCGAGCGTGCGGTGGGACGCGACTTCCTTTACTCCTCCGGCACCACCGGCAAGCCCAAGGGCATCCGGCGCCCGCTGGTGCCGTTCGCCGACCGCTTCGGCGACGCCTATGACGCCGTGGTCTGGCGCGAATTCTTCCAGTTTGGCCGTGACACCGTCTACCTGACCATGGCACCGCTCTATCACGCGGCGCCCATGCGCAGCGTGATGCGCAATATCGACTGGGGTGGCGAGAATATCGTGTCAAGCCGCTTCGACGCCGAACAGGCGTTGCGGCTGATCGTGCAGTACCGCGTCACGCACAGCCAGTGGGTGCCGACCATGATGATCCGCCTGCTGGCGCTGCCCGACGCAGTGAGGGAGCAGGCCGACCTGTCGAGCATGCGGGTGGCGATCCATGCCGCCGCGCCGTGCCCGCCCGACGTCAAGCAGCGCATGATCGACTGGTGGGGCAAGGTCTGGTACGAGTACTACGGCGGCTCCGAGGGCATCGGCCTGACCGGCGTCGACAGCGAGCAGTGGCTGCGCAGGCCGGGCACGGTCGGGCCCGCGCTGCTGGGCAATATCCACATCAAGGACGAAGCGGGCCAGCAGGTTCCGGTGGGGCAGCAGGGCCGCATCTGGTTCTCGGGCGCGCCGCGCTTTGCCTACCACAACGATCCGCAGAAAACCGCCGACGCCTACGATGCACAGGGCTGCGCGACCTTCGGCGATATCGGCCACGTCGATGAAGACGGCTATCTCTATCTCTCCGGGCGCCGCACTGACCTGATCCTGTCCGGCGGCGTCAACATCTACCCGCAGGAAATCGAAAACCTGCTTGCCACCTATCCCGGCGTGGCGGATGTCGCGGTCATCGGCGTGCCGCATCCGGAGTTCGGCGAAGCAGTCAAGGCGGTGGTCGAACTGCAGCCAGCACAGCAGCCCACGCCGGAGCTGGCCGCGGCGATCCTTGACTTCTGCCGCCAGCACATCTCGCACGTGAAATGCCCGCGCAGCGTGGATTTCGTCACGGCGCTGCCGCGGCTTGAGAACGGAAAGCTCTACAAGCGGCTGCTCATCAACCAGTACGCAGCTGCTGCCGCAAGCTCGGCAGCGGCAGCCAGCTGAGCCGCACGCCTGCCTATCTCGACAAGCACCATCCAAAGGAGACATCCCCATGCGAACAGCCCTCCGTGAAGATCACGAACAGTTCCGCGACCAGGTTCGCAAATTCGTCCAGCGCGAAATCGCACCCCACCACCACGAATGGGAAAAGGTCGGCTGCGTGCCCCGCGAGACCTGGCTCAAGGCTGGCCGCGAAGGCCTGCTGCTGTGCGCCATCCCGGAGCAGTACGGTGGCGGTGGCGGCGACTTCGGGCATTCCATTGTCGTTATCGAAGAACTGATGCGCGTGCTGGCCACCGGCCCGGGCTTTCCGCTGCACTCCGACATTGTGGCGCCGTACATCCTCGCTTACGGCACTGAGGCGCAGAAGGAGAGCTGGCTGCCGCCGATGGCCCGCGGCGAGAAGATCGGCGCGATCGCCATGACCGAGCCCGGCATCGGCAGCGACCTGAAATCGCTGCGCACCACCGCGCGGCGCGACGGCGACAGCTACGTCATCAACGGACAGAAGACCTTTATCACCAACGGCGCCAATTCGGACCTGGTGATCGTGGCGTGCAAGACTGATCCCGCCGCCGGCACGCGCGGCATCAGCCTTATCGTGGTGGAAGCCGGCACGCCCGGCTTCACCAAGGGCCCGCTGCTGGAGAAGATCGGCCTGAAGGCGCAGGACACGGCCGAGTTGTTCTTTGACGAGGTCCGCGTACCTGCCGCCAACCTGCTGGGCGAGGAAGGCAAGGGCTTCGGCTACCTGATGCATCAACTCGCGCAGGAGCGGTTGATGGTCTCGGTGCGCAGCCCGGTGGTAATGGAAACCATGCTGGACGAGACCATTGCCTACACCAAGAGCCGCAAGGCCTTCGGCCAGCCGGTGTTCGACCTGCAGAACACGCGCTTCAAGCTGGCAGAAATCAAGGCGAAGACCGTCGCCTGCCGCGTCTTCATCGATCACTGCATCGCGCTGCATTTCGAGAAGAAGCTCACCAGCGAAATGGCGGCCATGGCCAAGCTCTATTCCACGGAAGCGCAGGGGCAGGCAGTCGACGAACTGCTGCAGCTGCATGGCGGCTACGGTTTCATGCGCGAGTATGGCATCGCACGGGCATTCGTGGACAGCCGCGTGCAGCGGATCTATGGCGGCACGTCGGAGATCATGAAGGAGATCATCGGCCGCAGCCTGTGAACCGGCACAACCCAGTCGCCGGTCAGCTGGGATCGGCGGCGGCCGGCTCTGCGGATGGCAGAAGGCGGACCGCGCCGTAGCTTGTTGGGGAGGAGAAGGAATGCTGTCGGGATTGAGAATTGTGGAAATCTGCGGGATCGGGCCAGGACCGTTCTGTGCCATGCACCTTGCCGATCTGGGCGCAGATGTCATTGCGGTGGAGCGTCCGACGAGTACGGCGCCGGGCCTATCGGCAGCTGATCGCCATGTGTTGAACCGGGGCAAGCGCTCGATCGTTGCAGACCTGAAGACCCCGGAGGGCCGCGAACTAGTCTTGCGCCTGATCGAGGACGCCGATGCGCTGATCGAGGGAATGCGGCCCGGCGTCATGGAGCGCCTGGGCCTTGGCCCGGATGTGTGCATGGCGCGCAATCCGCGCCTGGTCTTCGGCCGCATGACCGGCTGGGGCCAGACCGGGCCCCTGGCCCAGGCTGCGGGGCATGACAACAACTACATCTCGCTGTCCGGGGCGCTGTACTACGCCGGCAGCGCAGCAGAGCCGCCGTCGTCACCCATCACCGTCATTGGCGATGTCGGCGGTGGCGCGCTCTATCTCGCGGTGGGAATTCTGTCGGGCGTGCTGAATGCACGCAGCACTGGCAAGGGCACCGTAGTCGACGCAGCCATCGTCGACGGCTCCGCTCATATGCTCCAGTTGCTCCTGGGCACGCGTCGCAAGGGCTTCATTGGCGGTGAGCGAGGCGCCAGCATGCATGACAGCTCGCACTTCTATTCGACCTATCGTTGCGCCGATGGTGCCTACATCACGGTTGGCGCGCTCGAGCCCCAGTTCTACGCATTGCTGCTGGAGCATCTCGGCCTCACCGCCGATCCGCGCTACAGCTCGCAGTGGGACCGCCAGCATTGGCCCGAATTGCACAGCCACCTGACCGGGATCTTTGCCAGCAAGACCCGTGCCGAATGGTGTGCGTTGCTGGAAAGTACCGATGTCTGCTTCGCCCCCGTGCTCAGTCCGGATGAGGCAGCCAGACATCCGCACAACGTCGCACGCGGCATTTACTTTGAGGAGGATGGCGAGCTCCAGGCAAGGCCGGCACCGCGGTTCGATGGAAAAGCTGTGGCACCCGGTCCGATTCCAACGCGCGGGCAGCATACCGTGGAGATAGAGCGTGCACTCGATGACCCGGCACAAGCTCGGCTCTGGCGCTCCTGAAACTGGCCCATTTTCCATTCCGGCACGAGCGCCTGTGGCAAACGACTCGGATTCCGGGTCGGAACACCTTTGATCGACATCCCGAACCAGCGGTGCAGCCATCCTGATCGAATCCCAGGGGCGGGCACGGCGTCGTTCACGATCTCAAACCTCAATCTGAGCAAGGATCAGAAATGAACTTCCAATTTTCCGAAGAGCAGAAGTCCATCGTGGAGGCAGTCCAGGCGGTCTGCTCGCAGTTCGACATGGAGTACTGGGACCGGCTCGACAAGTCCGGCACCTATCCGCATGAGTTCTACAAGGCGCTGTGCGAAGGCGGCTGGCTGGGCGTGGCGATGCCGGAAGCGTTTGGCGGCGCCGGCCTTGGCATTCTGGAGGCCGCGCTGGTGACGCAGACCATTTCGCAGTCGGGCGCGGGCATGACCGGCGCCTCGGCAGTGCACATGAACGTGTTCGGCCTGAATCCGGTGGTGGTATTCGCTACCGACGAACAGAAGCGCCGTTACCTGCCGCCCCTGATCGCCGGCCAGGAAAAAGCTTGTTTCGGCGTGACCGAGCCCGATGCGGGGCTCGACACCTCCAAGCTCAAGACCTTCGCCCGGAAGGTGCCGGGCGGCTATTCGGTGAGCGGCCGCAAGATCTGGATCTCGACCGCACAGGTGGCGGACCGCATGCTGCTGCTGGCGCGCACGCAGACGCTGGAATCGGTGAAGAAGCCCACCGACGGGCTGTCGCTGTTCTACACCAGGATTGACCGCAGCAAGATTGAGATCCGCGAGATCGACAAGATGGGCCGCGCCGCCGTCGACACCAACATGCTGTTCATCGACGACCTGTTCATTCCCGAGGAAGACCGCATTGGGGAGGAAGGACGCGGCTTTGAGTACATCCTGCATGGGCTTAACCCGGAGCGCATCCTGATCGCATCCGAGGCCGTCGGCCTGGGCCGCGCGGCGCTGGCCATCGCCACGCAATATGCCAAGGAGCGCGTCGTGTTCGGCCGTCCGATCGGCATGAACCAGGGGGTGCAGCATCCGCTGGCGCAGGCATGGATGCAGCTCGAGGCGGCCAATCTCATGATGCTCAAGGCTGCCGCGCTGTACGACGCCGGCGAGCCTTGCGGCGCCGAGGCCAACACCGCCAAATACCTGGCCGCGGAAGCGGGGCACAACGCTTGCCAGACCGCCATCCTGACGCTGGGCGGCATGGGCTACTCGCGCGAGTACCGGGTCGAGCGATTGTTGCGCGAGTCGTATATCCCGCGTATCGCGCCGGTCAGCCCGCAGCTGATCATGTGCTTTATCGCTGAGCGCGTGCTGGGCCTGCCGAAATCGTACTGAATCGACGCGCAAACGCTTCCCGCTGGCCGCCGCTGCTGGCGTCCGCTACGCGCCTGGGCGCATGACCAACGCCGCAATCGTTACGCGGCGTTGACCCGGATCGCGAAAGTCGATCCAGGGTGGATTACACCAAGAAGGATAGGAGAACCAAGATGAAGCTTGAAAACATGTCTGCCGTGGTTACCGGGGGCGCCTCTGGTCTGGGACTGGCCACCGCCCGCCGCTTGCTCGAACGAGGCGTCGCCGTGGTCATCGCCGACCTGTCGGCAGAGCGGGGTGCCGCCGCCATGCAGGTACTTGGCGACAAGGCGCGATTCGTGCAGGCGGACGTCTGCGATACGGAGCAGATGGGCCGCGTCTACGACACGGCCGAATCGCTTGGCCCGCTGCGCGCGCTGGTCCACTGCGCGGGACTGGGCGGTACCGTGCGGCTGGTCGAGAAGGACGGCACACCGGGATCGATCGAGAAATACGAATCGATCGTACGGATCAACCTGATCGGCACCTTCAACTCGCTGCGGCTGGCGGCGGCACGCATGGCAAAGAACGAGCCCGTCGACGGTGAGCGCGGTGCCTGCGTGCTCACCGCCTCGGTGGCTGCCTACGAGGGTCAGATTGGCCAGATCCCCTACGCTTCGGCCAAGGCCGGCGTGGTCGGCATGACGCTGGTGGCCGCGCGCGACCTGGCCCAGCGCCTGATCCGCGTCAGCACCATCGCGCCGGGCGTGTTCGATACCCCCATCCTGGATCGCTTGCCGGAGACTGTACGAGCCGCGCTCAGCGCTTCCGTTCCGCATCCGGCACGCCTGGGCAAGCCGGACGAGTTTGCTTCGACGGCGCTGCACATCCTTGAAAATCCGATGATCAACGGCGAAACCATTCGCCTTGACGGTGCCATCCGGATGGCCGCGCGCTAAAGACCGCGCTGGACGCACACAGATTCGCTCAGTGGGGCTGCAAGAGCCGGAATGATCCGGCCGGCCCACTGGCGACAACACCACTACATGGAGGAGAAGAACTATGCGTTTCAAGCTATTGATCAAGGCGGCGCTTGGGTTGTCGCTGGTGGCCACTGCCGCCGTCACGACGCCGGCGGCAGCGGCCTGGCCGGAGCGGGCGATCACCATCATCGTTCCGGGCGCGCCGGGGGGCACTATCGACATTCCAGCCCGCCTCATGGCACAGAAGCTCGCTGGCCTGCTGGGCCAGCCTGTCATCATCGACAACCGCCCCGGAAGCGGCGGCATCATCGGCGTGCAGGCACTGCTTCGGGCGCCGGCAGACGGCTACACCCTGGTGGCGGGCAATACCGGTTCCCACGCTATCAACTACAGCGCCTACAAGCAACTGCCCTATCGCCCCGCAGATTTTGTTCCACTAACCGATCTGATCGTGTTCCCGAATGTACTGGTGGTCAACGCGCAGTCCTCGATCAGGACGGTCGCGGACCTGATCGCGGAACTGAAGAGTCGGCCGGGGCAGCTTAGCTTCCCCTCCGCCGGCATCGGGCAAACCACGCACCTGAGCGGTGAAATGTTTGGGATGCGCACCGGCACCAAGGCCATTCATGTGCCTTACCGCGGCTCGGTTCCGGCGACCACCTCGCTGGTCTCCGGTGAAACCACCTTCATGTTCGACAACCTCACGCAAGCGCTGCCGCAGATACGCGCGGGGAAACTGCGTGCCCTGGCAGTTACCAGCGCCGAACGCGTTGCCAGCCTGCCGGAGGTGCCAACCATGGCGCAAGCAGGCGTCAATGACTTCGTGGTGACGGGCTGGGCCGGATTCTTCGTCTCGGCCAAGACCTCGCCGGCCATTGTCGCCAAGCTGCAGGACAGCCTGATCAAGGCCATGCACGATCCGGAAGTCGTGGCCAAGATCAGGGAGATGGGAAGCCTCCCGGGAGGGCAGCCGCAGGCAAAGTTCGCTGTCTTCGTCGACAGCGAGCAGCGACTGTGGGGCCAGATCGTCCGCCATTCGAATCTGAGTCTTGACTAGGCTGATCGAAGCGGCGCGCCGTGCAGCGCTGGGCAAGTCACTCGCTGGTTGCAAGGTGCCGCGAGTAGTCTGGCGCGGTTCGCGCTTCTATGGATGAAACCATGACTGCAATCGAGATTTCTATGACCGAAGCTTCTTGCGCTGATACGCCGGAAACTCATGCCGGCGTGCCGGAAGGCTTTGTCGCCTTTCGCAAGCGAGGCGGTTACATGGCAAACTTTGGCGAGCTCTACGTTCACGAGGAGCGTCGAACGCTTGCGGTGCGTATCGACGAAAGCCACTTGAACCCCCTTGGTATGCCCCATGGCGGAATGCTGGCGACTCTCGCAGATACAGCGATTGGCGCAATGATGTTGTTGGAATTGGGGCGGTCAGCGACCGCCGTCACAGTGAACCTGAGCCTGGACTATCTGGACTCGGCGCGCCTTGGCGACTGGGTGGAAGCACGGGTGGAGTTCGACAAGCTCGGCTCGCGCCTGCGTTACGGGACGTGCCGACTGGTTGCGGGCGACCGCTGCCTGGTGCGGGCCACCGCGATCTTTGCGGCGCTGGCGCCGCGGGTATAGCCCAAAAATCAGCAATGCGGTAAACCCGCAGCGCGTGATCGGAGTCCGCGCCAAAGCGGGGGCAATCGACCTTACCGCTTCTGAGAGGCCAATGAGCCACCTAGAATGGGCCCATGGCATCCGATCCTCAGCCGGCGATTGCCGTCCTGCAACTCCGAATGGCTCGGCGCGGCTTGAGCCCACCGGTGTGGCGACGTGTGCTCATTCCTGAGTACATCACGCTGGTGGCACAACTCAGTGACGGTGGTGGATGACTGGCATGGGCTTGGTCTTGCCAGCCGACTGTTGAGCGTATTGATCGACATTGCTCGCCGTCGCGGATATCGATGCATGGAAGGTAATGTTCTGTCATCGAATACCGCGATGCGGCGATTAGCCAGACGGCTGGGATTTGCCGACGTACCGTGTCCCGACGATGCCACGCTGCGCGTGGTAACCCTTGCGCTGTAAGGACGGATGTCAGTTCGGAAGCGAACAGAAGCGACGTTGAGGCTAATGCAGGCTGATTCACCCACTAGACCCTTGGGGACTTCTAATGCGCACCCAATTCTCCTTCCTTTTTGCATTCGCTGCGCTAATGCTTGCCGGGTGTAATACAGCACCGATCCCGCCTGGCAAGCCAGTTGATATCCCCACCGCCTTGCAGCAAGTCTCCGCCGGACTGTGCGCATTCAAGAAGGACGCGGAGGCAAGAGGACAGGGGTCCTTTGACTCGGTCAATGTGGAGCTCGACCTGACCATCGATGGCGCAAAGAATCCGCCGGTAGCTGTGGCACCCGACATTCAATTCATGCCCACTGTCAGCTACGGACAGACCATATCCGTCACCAAGGGAAGCAAGCTGACGCTGACGTTCAAGATGCCAGCGACATGCCCAGGTAGTTAGCCAATCCGGACTGGCCAGGCTCCCCGTGGCGCTACGGCGTTGGCGCCACTTCCGCGTGCTGGGTGGTGGTAGCTCCGCACAATGCAGCAAAGCGACTTGCTTCAGAGAGGGTTCATATTCGACTTGGCATGTAATGCAAAGTCGTTGGCATCCTTTGCATGGCGGGCACTGTGTTCCATGTTGCATCCTTCCGGGATGGGAAATTGCATAGTGTGCCCGCCTGCGTTTCCCGATTGGCC
The DNA here is from genome assembly GCF_040149425.2 of Cupriavidus sp. DF5525. NCBI lineage: Bacteria > Pseudomonadati > Pseudomonadota > Betaproteobacteria > Burkholderiales > Burkholderiaceae > Cupriavidus > Cupriavidus sp. DF5525. The sequence goes on from NZ_CP168267.1 coordinate 640,947, forward strand.
AGGATGGCGGGCCTGATATCGAGATGGCTGGCGACCTTCATCGATGCATTGGAGAGACATGGATGTCGGTAAGCTTCCTCAACCCGAGCTTGTTAAGTACCTTCCGGGCATATCTGCCCGGTTTGGTCATCAGCGCGATCGTGACAGTTGCCGCGATGTCGCTCGCCGCGCATTACCAGGCACCGGTGATGCTGTTCGCCTTGCTGTTGGGAATGGCGCTGAACTTTCTGTCACGGGAATCCTCCAGTGCTGCCGGCATCGACTTCAGCGCCAAGCAGGTGCTTCGCCTGGGTGTCGCCTTGCTGGGATTACGCATTACGGCCTCGCAGGTGGCGGCGCTGGGCTGGCACTCCGTTGCCATGGTCGTGCTGGCGGTCGCGCTGACCATCCTGTGCGGCATCGTGCTGGCTCGGATGATGGGGTTCCAGACGTTCTTCGGCTTGCTCACCGGGGGCGCCGTGGCCATCTGCGGGGCTTCCGCGGCGCTGGCCCTGTCCGCGGCCATGCCACAGCATCCGCTAAAGGAGCGCGCGACGCTGTTCACGGTGATCTCCGTCAGCACGCTATCCACGGTGGCGATGGTGCTATACCCGATGCTCACGCAGCTGCTGGCGCTGCCTTCATCACAGGCCGGAGCCTTTATCGGCGGGACCATCCATGACGTGGCCCAGGTAGTGGGGGCTGGCTACAGCATTTCGCACGAAGCGGGGGATGCGGCGACGCTGATCAAGCTGATGCGGGTGGCCATGCTGCTGCCGGTGATCGCGCTGGCTGCATGGTTGTCGCAGCGTCATCAGCGGGCACAAGGGGAAGCTGGACAGGGGCCGCGCCCGCCGCTGCTGCCGTGGTTTGCCGTGGCGTTTGCGGTGCTGGTGGCGATCAACAGCACCGGCTGGTTGCCCTTGGAACTGGTCAAGGCGGGGCAGTTCGCTTCGCAGTGGTGTCTGGTCATGGCGATGGTGGCTATCGGCATGAAGACTCACCTCAAGGATATCCTGTCCGTAGGCTGGAAGCCGGTGGCGCTGATGGTTCTGGAGACGCTTTTCCTCGCTGGGTTGTTCTACGGCATGCTGGTGCTGATGCGATTCTGACGATCGCTAAAATTTAGGGGAGCCTGCGGCTGCCGTAAGGTGCAATGAACCGGGCCCTATAAGTCGCGCTGGCTTGCGATGCAAGCCAGTGCTCCTACTCGGGCCGGAGTCCCGCGCGCCTGACGACAGCGGGCCATTTCTTCTGTTCGGCCTCGATCAGGCTGGCGAATGCCTCTGGCGTACTGCCGACCGGCTCGAAGCCCTGGCTTGTCAGGCGCTGGTGGACGGCCTCGACAAGAGGCGCTGGAACGCGAAGCACAATCGAAATGCGCGCCGGCATATACGGCGTTGCACGCCCAAACTTCTTCGCTTGCCTTATAGAACGTGACCCATTTGCCGTCGCTGACGCAGTGGGCGCCAGGAAAGACTTCGTCATGGCCGTTCGGACCCTCCAGCGGAGAGGGGGCGTGGGGTGTGGCCCAGTATTGGCCGCGCGGTAGGGGCGCGATCGTCTTTGGCATGCTCATCCGGCCCAGTGCGGTGTTACTGAAGGCCCCGGCCTCACCACGGCGAAACGGAGGCGGTGTCAATCGTGCAATGGCGTAGCCCCCCGACTCGTGGCAGCTTCGTGTAGTCTCGCTACCCCCCCTGCTATCCGGTAGGATTTCCATGGCACGATACCTTCCGACTTTGGCCCGGGCCTTCGGCGTCGGCGCCTTCATCGTGATCGCCGCCATCGTCTCCCGGCAAGTATATCTGCGCAGCGCCGCGGAGGCTGCCGACGCCGGCGCAGACGAGGCGCCGGCGACAATGATGTTGATACGCTGCGAGACGATGCACGAACGTCTACAGAATAGGGACAGGTCGACTGCGGAGGCTGACGAGCGGCCACGCGCTCGATGTAGAGAGTCCTGACTTTCCGAGAACGTCTGACTAGTACCGCTGCACAGAGGTTATGACAGTTTGGCTGGGTTGTAAGACAGGCAAGCAGTTGTGGTCAACGAGCAGTTCGATGGTGCGAGCGATGCCTGCTTGGCGGCGGATCAATCCATTGCGTTCGAGGTTGAGCACCATTTGATGGACGGAAGGAGCCGTGACGGCGAAAAAGCGCTGCATGTCGCGCTCGGCCGGAGAGCGGCCGTTTATCAAGCTGTAGGCCCATATGAAGGCGAGATACTGACCTTGCTTGTCGGTGAAGCTCGGACAGGCTGAGCGCTCGCCAGACAATGGAAGCGATTTCTGATTCATTCGGAACCCCCGCAGTCGAAGGAGGCCCCCCAGAAGGAGGCCATCCGAATGAATTTACGCTATCGAGTCGAGCTCGACCAATCCGAGCGTGAGGCGCTTGCTGCCATGCTAAGCGGCGGCAAGCATGCGGCACGCAAGCTCAAGCGAGCGCAAATCCTCCTTGCAGCGCATGCAGGCCAGGATGACGCGAGCATTGCAGCCACCGTGGCGGTTGGCGAATCCACGGTGTACCGCACCAAGCGCCGCTTCGTGGAGATGGGTCTGGAAGCGGCGCTGAACGAACAGCCTCGACCCGGGGCGCAGCGCAAGCTCAGCGGCAAGGAGGAGGCCCTGCTGATTGCCACCGCCTGCACCAACCCGCCACCGGGACGTGCGCGCTGGACGCTGGAATTGCTCGCCGACACGCTCGTCAAACTGACCGAGCACGAAGAGCTATCGCGCGAGACGGTACGCCGGCGCCTGGCCGAGAACGATCTGAAGCCCTGGCGCAAGGACATGTGGTGCATTCCCAAGATCGACGCGGAGTACGTTGCACGCATGGAAGACGTGCTCGACCTGTATGCCGAAACCCCGGACCCGCAACACCCGGTGGTGTGCTTCGATGAAAGCCCGACCCAGCTCATCGGCGAGGTACGCCAACCGATTCCGGCCGAGCCGGGTAAACCTTTGCGCTACGACTGCGAATACAAGCGCAACGGCACCGCTAATCTGTTCGTCTTCCTCGATGCGCACCGTAGCTGGCGCAAGGTCAAAGTCACTGAACGGAGAACGGCAGATGACTTCGCCCAGTGCATGCGCGACCTGGTCGATATCCACTACCCCCAGGCACCGCGCATCCGGGTCGTGCTGGACAATCTGTCGACCCACACGCCGGCTGCGCTCTACCAAGCCCTGCCACCAGCAGAGGCACGCCGCATCCTGCAGCGGATCGAATTCCACTACACCCCCAAGCACGCCAGTTGGCTCAACATGGTCGAGATCGAAATCGGCGTGCTGCGAAGCCAGTGCCTGGATCGCCGCATCGACTGCCGCGATCGGCTGATCACCGAGGTCGCGGCTTGGGAGCAACTGCGAAACGTCAGCGGCGCTCGCATCAACTGGATGTTCTCTACCGAAACGGCACGGGAGAAATTGGCCAAAGCCTACCCAGTACCGACCTCTGACAAACCGTCATAACCTCTGTGCAGTGGTACTAGTCGATCGGGAGCACAGGCAAAAGAATGCCCGCTGCTCGGGCGGGCATGAATCCCTTTCAGAGAAAGAGAGGAGACGAGGGTAAGTATAAACCCTTGAGAAGACTCTCGCAGAGCGCTTCACAGAGGCCCGGAGATCTAGGCTGCACGCCTGGCCGGCGACAGTTCGAAGCAGTGCCCAATCAATAATTTCATGATCACGAAATTATTGGGCTGTGACGAGGGACCCCGCGGACGGTCATGCTCGTCGTCTCTAGCCGACCCCTATGCGACATCCGATTGCTTCGAGGCGAACGCCCGGTTCTTGTATGACTTCGGTCAACCAAGATCGGTGCGTCGGACCAATCTTCCCGACCCTTTAAGGAAGAGGACCCTGGCCTTTGAGTCCGGAAGCGTTTAGAGCCTCGATCCTCACGCGCGGTGTCCGGGATGCAGTCCAGCCAACTACTGGTTCCGCTCTCAGACTCGACCGGCAAGGACCTGAATAGCTGATAAGCAATTGATAAGCAGGGCGGTGCAATCCAGTCATGTTGCTTTGTCACACGAAGCCTGGATGGCCGCTTATGTTGTGAGTTGGGTCGCCCATATTCAGTCGCGGCTTTGACCGCAACTGGCTACGGCCGTTGCGCCTCCGCCATCCCTGGCGAATCACGGTTTGCCGCAGCGCGCCGGGCAGGGATGGGACGTGACGCGCTGGCATTGCGGGATGCAGCGATAAGTCACGATAACGAGGCCTTGCCGCGCATCTCAGCAAGTTGGCCGACTGGGTCTCTACACGCCGGACACTGGGTCGTGACCCGATCCTCGACAACGTCTCGCTCTAATGGCTGACGAACACCGACGAGTCCAGCGCCCGGATCTACAGGGAGACCAGCGTGGCACCAGCAAAGACCAGCCGCGTTACCGTTCCGGCGGCATTGACCGTCTTTCCAGGCGAGGTTTACTGGCCACCGAAGGCTTGGCTGGCGCGGGCATATCCCAACCGGGTCTATTACAACCAGGTTGGCAAGGTCGGACACTTTGCCGCTTGCAAAGAGCTGGAGTTGCTTAGATCATCGATGCGATGAGGCCGTTGCGCCGCCTCGGGTTTTGGAATGCCGCGATAAGGTTGCGGTATGCGACCATGTCAACGTTCTCTACACCTTCCCAAATCTTGATGCGATCGAACATGTTGCTGCTAATATCGAATGCCGCTTCTTCGATCAGGAGAGATGCCCGTCCATCATTCTTGCAATTTGAGCCAGAAACATCTTCATGCACAATGACCCGGATTTGGTTGGACAAATTTTCTGCAAGTTTTCGGATTTCCCCTTCGTTCTTTTCGCCAAAGGGCAAATCGTAGATGATCGCAGGCTGCTTCTTGAACAATCCAAACATGATTAAGACTTCGTTTAGGTAAATTACAAACTCAAGGGCTACAAGCCGCTCCACCTGGCCGATGAGGAGATCCGACTCATTACCAGAGTAGGTGTTGCGGCAAGCCCCAACTTTGCATGGACTGCCGCAGACTTTGCATTTGATGCCATGTGGCGATAAGTGCGCCTTGGTATCCGCATTGGCTGAGTGCCGTGTAGTCACGAAGGGGCGGGCGCGCGTTGCGCCTGCGTCCCGCAGGTCATGCTGACTGCGCGGGAGGCGCGCGGGTGATGAGAAGGCAACTGCCCGTATAGGCAAGGGTGGCAGGCAATCAACGCGACCAGATGGGTGGCCGTAGGATCACGCCCAACCGTTTCACCCGCTCGGAATAAAAGACGCAGTAGAGTCGGGACTCGGCGGCGCGGTGGCTGCAATCACAAATGCGGTCGCGGGCGCGGTGGTGGAATACGTTCCGGCGCCAACTGCGCGTGTCATCGGCGCATTGAACGGACGTCGCGCATGATCCAGCCAGCTATTCAAGTTCCACCGACAGGCGGGGTAGCGCTAGGTTGTCCAGGACTCACCTTCGCCACCACCTTAGCCGTCGGCCGTTTGCTATTGCAACGCCGAGGTTAGCTGGGAGGACAGCCAAGATCGCCCGTCTGGCTTCGTCGAGCGGCCAACCCTCACCTACGCCTTCGCATCCCCGAGTGCTCCGAGGTGGAGCTCTCGGGCGCACTTGCAGAAAATGTGGTGCGTAGCGCAGGAAGGGGTTCCTTCTTCTCAGGGGGGGCCGAGACCAATGAGGCCGTGCCATCGTCCTCGCTGCTTACATTGAGTGAGACATAAAACGTGGAATTTGCGACGAGCAATTTGCCAAGTTGCGTGATGGTCTTCTCGAGGACCAGATCCGTCAAAGCTGCGCGCTCACCAGAAGCCAAGCACCTTCCACCAGACGCTCCCGACCACGGCAAAAATCAGCAACTCCACCACGCACATCACGAAACCGACGCGCCACCAGGTTCCCATCGTGACATAGCCGCTGCCGAAGATGATCGGCGAGGTGCCCGTCGCATAGTGGGTCAGCGTCATCATGATCGCCGAGCCGGCCGCCATCAGCAGCATGAACGGCACCACATACGCTGGCGGTATCAGATGGACTCCGACCGTCAGGAAGGCGAGCATCATCGCACTGATGTGCGCCGTCGTGCTGGCGAACAGGTAGTGCGAGAAAACGAAGACCGCCACGAGGATCGCGGCCGTGCCGCCCCAGCCAATGCCGCTGGCCACGATCGCGTCGCTCATGCCCTTCGAGAACCACCCGATCACACCTTGCTTGTTCAGTTGCTCAGCCAGCATGATCAGCGCACCGAACCATATCAGCGTGTCCCAGGCGCTTTTTTCGGACAGCACGTCGTCCCAGTCGATGGTGCCAGTAATGATCAGCACGAACAGGCCGACCAAGGCGACCACCGTCGGGTCCAGCGTTAGCGACGGACCGAACACCATCGCCGGAACGTTGGCCCACAGTAGCAGCAGCAGCGCAAAGGTGAAAATCATGACCATTTCCTTTGGCGACACAGGACCCATCTTCGCCATTTCGGCGTGCGCATATTCCACCGCATTGGGTGTGGCCTTGAGCTGCGGCGGCGACAACACATAGATCACGAGCGGCATCAGCAGCATGCATAGCAGGCCGGGCACCAACATGCAAAGCGCCCAGTCCGTCCAGCTCAGATGCAGATTCTGATTGGTCGCCTTGGCGATGTAGTCCACCACCAGCGGGTTCGGGGCGGTGGCGGTCACGAACATCGCCGAGGAGAGAGGGTTGGCGTGATAGTTGACCAACGCCAGGTAGGTGCCGACCTTGCCCTCAGTGCCCTTGGCCGGGTCCGAGTCGAATGCGTTGGCGATCGACTTCATGATCGGATGCACGATGCCGCCACCGCGCGCGGTATTGCTCGGTGTGAAGGGCGCCAGCACCAGTTCACAGGTGACCAGACCATAGCCGATGCCTATCGTTCGTTTCCCCATCAGGGAGATGAACATCAGGCCGATACGGGTGCCCAAGCCGGTCTTCTTCACGCCGCGGGAGATCAGGATGGCCACCACGATCAACCAGATTAGCGGACTGTCGAAGGCGGTCAGCGCATCGGCGATCGCCCCCTTGGACGAGGTCGAGGTCACCTGCGACAGCGAGAGGACCACGATCGCCATCATTGCCATCACCCCGATCGGCATGACCTTCAGGATGATCGCAACGATTGTTGTCAGAAAGATGGCAACCAGGCCCCAAGCCTTGGGCGTGAGCCCCTCTGGCACAGGCAGCAGCAGCAGGGTGACCAGCACGGCCGTCGTGATCAGGGCGGGGCCGAGTCGAAACGGGACCACGCTGTTGAAGTAGAGGAACGCCGCTTTCAGTCTTGTGAGCATTTTGCGATCCTTCTCAGAAGAGTTGGTGGAATTCTCGATAAACCCGTGGCTGCGCTCCGCCGCAATTGACCACCATCGGCAGCGACAGACATATCTCTGCCTTCGACTTCAGCATCACGATGCAGACTGTGAGAATGAGGTCGGTGTTGTGGACGATGGCCTGGAAATTTCGCGCGATGCACTGGCGATCCCACAGTGGATGGCACCCTTGCAGAGTCTGCCCAGACTTCACACCGACGCTGACGGGGATCACGATGATGTCCGCGTCCTGCGCGTTCTCGTAATCACCGGCATAGAGGGGCAGTGTCCCCAGAATTCAAACAGGACCGCCCACCCACCGACCACTGGAACGCGACCTACACCACTCCAAACGGGCATTGGTTCCCTAACGTCGTCCACCGCCACCTCGTCCGCCACCAAAGCCGCCCGCGCGTGCGCCACCGCCAAAGCCGCCGGCCCGGCCGGACCCTGAATGCAGGCTCTGGTTGCCGCGACTGACGTCGCGCTGCACGGCGCTGCCGCCACGGCCCACGCCCTGGAAGCCATTGTCCCGGCCGCCGGTTGCATGGCGCCCGCGGAATCCGGCGCGGCCCGACGCATCGGCCGTGCTCCTGCCGAATTTCTCGCGCGTGGCGTTGTCCCGATAGGCAACACCCTGCCGGTGCCGCGCATCATGCTGCCATCGGCCTTTTTCCAGCTTGCTGGCGTCAAAGTTGCGGTCGATATTGCGGGCCTTGTGGTGCTCCACATGGACGCCGCCGTTGTTCCAGTCGCAGTCGCCGAAGACGGCGATCGCCGCAGCCAGGCCGATGCCCCATGCGATGCCGCCGAGGAAGGCGTCGCCGGGATAGTAAGGCCCGTAGGGCGGCCAGTAGTAGTATGGATATCCGGCATAGCCCCAGCCGCCGTAGACAATGGCGGGGTCATACACCGGAACGTAGATCACCTCGGGATTCGCCGGTTCGATGCGCACGATCGTTTGCTGCGTGGCTTCGGTGGCCGTCGCGGGTTCCACGATCACGGTCTGCTGTGCGCCTGACTTGAGGTGACCGGCTTGCTGGGCGCGCACGCGCAGGCGTTGCACGGCAGCCAGCACATCCTTCTGCTGCGCCAGGAAGGCGTCTCCCAGCTTCTGGGTCCAGTCGAGCTTGTCACCCATTGGCCCAAGTATCTGCGGAAAGGCCACCAGCGATTTCACGCTGACGTCCCAGGACTCGTTCTGCACCGCCTTGACTGCGGCGTCGCCCTTCAGGTCCGGGTGTCCCTTGAGCCAGCGCGCGGCGAGGGCGACCTCCAGCGGATAGGTGGAAGCCATCAGCACCTGAGACAGCAGCGGATCGGGATAGAGCGCGATCGGGGCGACCAGCGCCTCGATTTCTTCCGCCTTGTAGGGAGCGGGTTCGCTCTGGGCCTGTGTCGTGCCGCCGCCAGGCAGCTCGGATGCCGGCTTCGCAGCTGGTGGGCTGGCGCTCTGGCATCCGCCCAGCGCCAGCACGCTGCAGCAAGCCATGGTCAGAATGCGATGCCTCATGGCGATACCCTCCGCCAGCCGGGCGCCGGGTCAAATGACTTCGTTGCCGCTGCCTTGGCCGCGCTGTTGGGTCCAAGGTCGCGTTCATACACTTGCCCTTTGTGGCTGACGATGAAGCTCATCACGCCGGTTTCGCCGTACCGCACCGGCCAGGCCATGACCGCAAAGCCGCCGAACAGCTTGCCGTCGACGACATAGTTCAGCGCACCGCCGTCGCCATGCGGCCCTTGCGCGGTCAGCAGCTTGTAGTGGTAGCCGTGGTAACCGTCCTTGCTTGCATTGCGCGTGCCGGCGTCACGGAAAGCCGGGCCCAGCGGGCTCGGTGAGTCATTCGAGGCGGTCGGCCAATAGAGCCCGTCGTGCTTGCCCGGGGAACTGGACAGCCTGTTTGCGTAGACCAGTCGCTTCTCGCCATCGTGCATCGTCTGGGCATACTCGGTTTGCGCATCGCAGATGGCCTGCATGGTCTGGATCACGGCAAGCTCGTTGCGGCCGATGCGGCGCACGCGCATTTCCTCGACGCCCGCCCGCGTGTCGAATTGCCAGCCGCTCGCCGATTTGACCAGCGGCACCGGCAGGGTCCAGCCATCGTCGCCGACAGCGATGAAGGCGTGCTTGTCCGTCTGCTGCAAGCGGTGCGACTGCGCCCAGGCACCGTTGAACCGGTTCCGCACTTCGGCACCGGCTGACGGAATGATGTCGCGGAAATTGGCGCCCAGCATGCGGCGCATGGCCGCTTCGTCGTCATTGCGCACCGCCTGCCCAAAGGCCGCCATCGCCGCATCGGGCGAGTCGAAGACCTGCCGCGCCAAGGCAAGCGCCGGGGTTAGCGCGAACAGGCAAAGGCAGGCCACCGCAGCGGCCGCGCCCGAGGAAACACCTCGAGGTCGCGCAATCGCCCGGTTCCGGGAAGAGGGGATCGTGTAGTGCAACATGGTCGAAGCTCCGTTTCAAAGCAGGAGCGGCACGCCGATCGCCAGGAACACGGCGATGTAGATCACGCCAAAAATGGCGCCAAGCCTCCAGTAGTCGCTGGCAGGGAGATGGCCGCTGCCGAAATAGACCGGGCTCGGACCGGTGCCGTAGGGTGTCAGGATGCCCATGAGGCCCAGCGTCAGGGCCAGCATCAGCGCAAAGGATTCCATCGGCATGCCGGGGATGGTCGAGCCGACGCTAAGCATGACCGGAAGCATCGCCGTCGTATGGGCGGTGACGCTGGCGAACAGGTAGTGCGTGAAATAGAAGACCAGCACCAGCGTCACCGCCGCCGTCATCGGCGAATGGCCGCTCATATGGCTTGCCATGGTGTCGGCAAACCATTTGACGAAGCCGGTCCGGCTCAGGCCGTCCGCCAGCGCGATCAGCGTCGCAAACCAGGCCAGGGTGTTCCAGGCCTGCTTGTTGGCGAGCATGTCGTCCCAGGTCACGACACCGGTCACCAGCATGAGGGCAATGACCATCAAAGCCGCAGTAGTCGCATTGACGTGCTTGTCCCCGAATATCCACAGCGCCAGCGCAATCAGCACCAGGACCGCGAGCAGCAGTTCGTGCCGGGTTGGCGGGCCCATCTTCTGGAGTTCCTGCGCCGCCCAGGCCGGCACCTCGCTGCCTTGCTTCACTTCCGGCGGATACAGCAAGTAAGCGAGGAGCGGTACGGCTAGCAACAGCAGGATCCCTACCGGCGCGAAGGCCATGAACCACTGCATCCAGCTCAAGTCGACCTGGACCGTCGTCCTGATCAGCTCGGCGGCGAGGAGGTTGGGCGCCAGTGCGGTGAGGAACATCGAACTCGTCACGCAGGTGGTGGCTATGGCGGTCCACATGATGTACGAGCCGATCCGCCGCGCCGACGGATCGTTTGGCTTCGAATCATAGAGCGGCGGCAGATTGCGGATGACGGGAAAGATCGTGCCGCCGCTGCGCGCCGTATTGGAGGGGGTGAACGGCGCCAGCAATGCATCGGCCATCATCACCGCATAGCCCAGCGTGAGCGTCCTGCGCCCGATCGCGCGGACGAGCAACAGTGCGATGCGCCTGCCCAGGCCCGTCTTCTCATATCCGAGGGCGAACATGAAGGCGCCAAAGATCAGCCACACCGTGCTGTTGGCGAACCCGGAAAGCGCCCAGGCGAGGGCCGCGTTCGCCGGGTTGAAGCCCGGTTTCGCGAGCTGCTCGGGGCTGTAGAACACCAATTCGCAGAACACGGTCACCAGCGTCACGGCGATCAGGCCGATCGCCGCGCCCGGAATGGGCTCAAGCATGAGCCCGACAATCACGCCGACAAAGATCGCGAAGTAATACCAAGTGTGCTGTGCCAGGCCCTCGGGGGCGGGAATGAGGGCGATCGCGATCACCGCAAGCAGCGGCGCGAGAGGTCTCCAGTAAGCCTGCATGCGACGCCCCCTTTGCAATGACCTCCCCTGTGCTAAGGTTTATATGACCTTTTCTGTGGAAACGCCAGTGTGGCGCTGACGACGCCGGGCGAAAGAGGCGACGCGATGGGACTGGTAGGCTTGAGTATCGAAGGACGCACGGTCGAAGCACCGGCAAACTGCTCCATCCTGCAGGCCTTCCTGCACGCGGGGGAAACGCTTGTCGAAGGCGTTGGCTGCATGGGCCAGGGGGTATGCGGTTCATGCCGCGTCATGGTGCGGCGCAGCGGCGAGCAGGATGTCAAGACCGCGCTCGCCTGCGAAACGCTGGTCGAAGAAGGCATGCAGGTGGCGTTCCTGGATTACTTCACGGCGTCGGAGCGGCACGTCTATCGCATCGAGGAGATCGGCGACAGCTGGGACGCCTTGGGGGCGATCGCTGAAGTATTCCCGGAGGCCGCCCATTGCCGTCACTGTAGCGGATGCGATCGGGCCTGTCCGAAGGGACTTGATGTTCAGGAGGGCGTGAAGTTCGCGGTGGAGGGCAAGCTGACAGCCTCGGGCCAGGTGTTCGACGAATGCGTCATGTGCAACCTCTGCACGCTGGCCTGCCCCGAGCATATCCGGCCCAACCATCTCGGCCTGTTCGTGCGGCGGATGATCGCGGCGCAGACGCTGCGGCCGGCCAATCTCATGCTGCGCCTGCAGCAGATCGAGAGCGGCGCGATGAAGATCGACTTCGACGCACCCGGCGCGCGGCCGCCGCGCTGACGGGACGAACAATCATGCCGGCTGGTATCCCCTACGAAGACGCGCGAAAGCGCTACCGTCCCGGCGTGGCGCCGGCGGTGCGCGGCGATGACATCTCCGCCGAAGAACTGCTCAAGGCCTATCACCCCGACCACGGGCCCAATGCGCGCGTGGCGCTGACCGTCGGCGTCAACCGCGGCGAGCCTTGTCAGCCGGATCTCGCCCGCTATCTGCAAGCCAACGCGCTGATCGACGACGTCGACATTGCCGGGGCGCAACTCGTCTCCACCGATGTGCTGATCATCGGCGGGGGCGGTGGTGGCTGCGCGGCGGCGCTGACCGCGGCCAGGCAAGGCGCGCAGGTGATTCTCGCCACCAAGCTGCGCCTCGGTGACAGCAACACCGTGATGGCCGAAGGCGGGATCCAGGCGGCCATTGGCGAGGACGACAGTCCCCAATTGCACTTTGAGGACACCTTGCGCGCCGGGCACTTCTGCGGCGAGCCCGAGTTGGTCGCGCAGATGGTGATGGATGGACCCGACGTGATCCGCTGGCTGATCCGGCTGGGCATGATGTTCGACCAGGAGGAAGACCGGCCCCTCGGCGGCAATCTTCTGCGCAAGAAGCCAGGGGGAGCATCGGCCGCGCGCATTCTCTCCTATCGGGACTACACTGGCCTGGAAATGATGCGCGTGTTGCGCGAGGCGGTGGACTTGGAACCCGGCATCGCGGTGTGGAACCGCTGCCCCGCAGTCGAGCTGCTGTCCGACGAGCGTGGCCAATGCGCTGGGGCGGTGATCTACAACCTCGAATGGCGCACCTTCGTGCTGGTACGCGCGCGCGCCGTGGTTCTCGCCACCGGCGGAGCGGGGCGCCTGCACCTGAATGCCTTCCCGACATCCAACCATTACGGGGCTACTGCAGATGGCCTGGTGCTGGCCTATCGGATCGGGGCGCGCCTGCGCGAGCTGGACTCGTTCCAGTACCATCCCACCGGCATCGCCTACCCGCCGCATCTGGCGGGCGGCCTGATCTCGGAAGCTGCCCGCTCGGCCGGCGCGAAGCTGATCAACGGCGAGGGCGAGCGTTTTGTCGATGAACTCAAGCCTCGGGACATCGTGGCCTCGGCAATCCTGCGCGAATGTGCGCAGGGGCGCGGCATCGAGCGGGGTGGCCAGGTCGGTGTCTTCCTCGACACGCCGACGCTGGAAATGGAGAACCCCGGCATCCTGGCCAAGCGGCTCGTGACGCTGCGCCATCTCGCCCACAAGTGCGGCCAGGATCCGTCCCAGGAGCCGTTCCTTGTCTACCCGACCTTGCACTACCAGAACGGCGGCGTGACCATCGACAAGGAGGGTGCGACCAGCGTGCCAGGGCTGTACTGCGTTGGCGAGGTCACGGGCGGCATTCATGGGCGCAACCGGCTGATGGGTAACGCGCTGCTCGATATCCTGAGCATGGGCCGGCGCGCCGGCGCCAGCGCGGCGCAAGCCGGGCGCAGCGTCATGGCCGCGCGCGCCGGAATCGGCCACGTGCACGCCTGGCAGCGGGAATTGACGCTTGCCGGGCTGCCCCTGCATGTCAAGGCACCGCAGCTCTTCCCTGGCTACGCGAATTTCGATCTGCGCGTCGACGCAGGGTTGCGCACCGGCGCGTGGGGCCGGGCGGTCGGCGGCACCCGGTAAGCGGGGCACGGAGCGCGCTGATGGAACAGCTCAATCAGGTTCTGCTCAACGAGGACATCCGGGTCGGCGCCGACCTGGATGCCTGGCTGGCCCGCGGCGGCGGCGAGGGGCTGGCACGGGCGCTGCGTGAGCCGACCGCGGTCATTGCCGAAATCGAGCAGGCGGACCTGCGCGGGATGGGTGGCGCCGGCTTCGCGACGCATCGCAAATGGGGACCGGTGGCCGCCGCAGCGGCTGGCGACAAGTACATCATCTGCAATGGCAACGAAGACGAGCCGGGGACGTTCAAGGACCGCTTCCTGCTTGAGCACACGCCGCACCAGGTGATCGAGGGCGCGCTGATCGCCGCGGCCGCCACCTGCGCCAACCATGTGGTGCTGTACGTCAATCCCCATCAGCCGCTGTCGCTGGCGAGGACGCGCGAGGCGGTGCAGCAATGGCAGGCACACCCGCAATTCGCCGAGCTGGCCGGGCTGGTCGGCGGACCGGTATCGCTTCGCGTACTACCCAGCTCAGGCTTGTATATCGGCGGCGAGGAAACCGCGGTCATCGCGAGCGTCGAGGGCGGGTTCCCGTTTCCGCGCCGCAAGCCGCCTTTTCCCGCCGAACACGGCGTGCATGGTGCACCGACCGTCGTCAACAATACCGAGACGCTGGCTCACGTACCAGGCATCTTGCGCAACGGTGCCCAGTGGTATCGCGGCCTCGGCATCGGCCATGCCGCGGGAACCAAGCTGTATTCGCTCTCGGGCGATGTCTTGCGGCCTGGCCTGTATGAGCTGCCGATGGGTACGAGCCTGGAGACGCTTGTGTTCGGGCATGGCGGCGGCATGCTCCAGGGCAAGGAATTCAAGGCCGTCTTTACCGGCGGGCCCTCCAATACCTTACTGACCAAGCGCGATCTCGACGTGGCGCTGGATTTCGATTCCGTACGGCAACGGCGTTCGCGGCTCGGGACCGGTGCGATGATCGTAGTCTCGGAAGGGACCAGCATCGTCCGCAAGGTCGCCGAGTACGTGAGCTTCTTCGCCCAGGGTTCGTGCGGTCAGTGCCCGCCGTGCAAGGGCGGAACCTTCCAACTGATGCGCCTGCTCAATCGGATCGATACGGGCCGCGGCGTGCGCGCGGACCTGGAATCGTTGGAAAACCTGTGCCGCATCCTTCCCGGTAGCGGTCGCTGCGGCCTGATCGATGGCGCCGTGACGGTGGTGGACAGTTCCCTCCATCAGTTCCGGGAAGAATACGAGGCGCTCCTGATGGCATAGGTCCAGCATCGAACGTCCGGTTTGCGAGGCGTCGCGCCATGCGAGCGCGCTGCCGTGCGCAGCGATGTCTTAGCGTCTTGTGGGTTCCCCGAACGACGGCCAAGCGGGTTTCCAATGGATGCGATGGGCGAGATCACGGAGCCAACCATGCACTACATTGCACCTTATTTGTTGTGCTTGTCGATGGCTTTAGTCGGGGCATGCGGCAACCCCGAGCAGCCGCCAGCCCCGGCAAGCGGTAAAGCACCCGTCGCCGCTGGCAGTGAAGCGGTTGCCATACCGCCGCCCCAGCGAGCCGATGACATGCCGCAGCAGGCTGGACCTGGCCGCTATCAGATCGTGAGTCATCCCCAGGTCCGCGCAGGCCCCTTCTTGCTCGACACGCAGACGGGTCGCATCTGGCAGTTGAGGGAATTCCCCGGACTCGAAGGCGCGCCGAGCGCGTGGCGCGAGATGACGATCATCGATGACAGGGGCGCAATGGGGATCACGACGGCACAGTTCCAGAAACTCTATCCGCCGCGGCATGCTGCGCCGCGGCGGCGGTAACGGGCGTGCCCTAATGCCAATGTCGCCGACGGCAGTCCTTTGAAGCATCGCGATGATCGTACGGCCGGCTCGTCCTTTGCCGCCGGCTTTGACCGGAGGAGGGTGTCACCATGATGCGCGTTCGCAATGCCCTTGGCTTCGCTGCCATGGTTGCGCTGGCGGGCTGCACCTACTATGGATATCCGGCCTTCGACCGCTCGTTCTACGCGGCTGCGGATGCCATGCGGGACCAGGGCCTGGCGATCACCACCCAGGAACCCGGCGCCGGCACGGTCGTTGGCACGAAAGACGGCGATGCCGTCACGGCCAGTGTCCGCCAGCAGGCCGACGGCAGCGTGCGGGTGGAATTCAATGCCGCCAGCCCGCGAGATCCCGGTCTGCTTGACCGTATTTCGCGCAGCTATGACCGTCGAATGGGCGCTGAAGCAGGCCGCGGCAGCTCTCGAGGCTTGCAGGGCACGGCAGGACTCTCGCGAAGCAGGTAAGGTTGCTTCGCGAGCTAGCGCGGCAGGAAGAAGAACGTGAGGGCGAGGGCAAAATAGACGACCAGGAGCTGCGTGCCCTTGAACCAGTCGGCGTGTCCGTCGCTCGCCATTTGCGCCGTGACCAGCACGGACAGGACCACCATCAGGACCAGGGCGGGACGAAAGGCCAGGTCCATCGGGGCCGGACCGAGAAAATGGCTCGTCAGTACCAGCACTGGCGCGACAAAAAGTGCCACCTGGACGCTCGAGCCGACCGCAATGGAAAACGACAGGTCCATGCGATTTCTCATGGCTGCGCTAATGGCCGATGCATGCTCGGCTGCATTTCCGAGGATCGCCACCACAAAGGCACCGACGAATATGTCGCTGAGGGCGTAGTCGCGCATCATGGGGCCGAGCGCACCCACCATGATCTCGCTCATCCACGCCGTCCCTACGGTGGCTGCTGCCAGTATTGCTATCGCCCGCGCTACGGATGAGGAGGGCTGGTTCTCCACGCCTTCCAGGGCAACGGGCTCTGCTTCGTATGCACTGCGGAACAGCGCAGGGTGAGTGACCAGCGAGAACACCAGGTACAGCGCATAGACGACCAGAAGCGCGACGGAAATCCAGGCGCTGAGCCGGTACAGCACCGCTGTCGTGCCCTCTACCGCTTCGAAGCTGGCCGGCAGGATCAGCGCGATCGCCGACAATATGAGCATGGTCGCCTGGGAACGCGCGCCGCGCGGGTTGAAGCTTTGCTCGGGATAGCGAATGCCGCCTGCGAGCATCGCGGCGCCAAACACCAGCAGCATATTTCCGACAATGGAACCGACGATGGAGGCTTCCACCACCTGATGGAGGCCGGCACGCAAGGCGACAAGTGCGATGATAAGTTCAGCCGCATTGCCGAATGTCGCATTGAGCAGTCCCCCGACCGCCTCGCCCATGCGCTCTGCGAGTTGCTCGGTGGCATGGCTCATCCGTCCCGCGAGCGGCAGGATGGCCAGGGAGGAAGCGATAAAGATCAGGAGGTGGTGATCGGAAGCAAGGAATTCCAGGGCGATTGCGATCGGAACAAAGATGAGAAGCAAATTCATCCACATGGCTTGCCTCCTTCGTCCAGTGATGACAGCTCGTCCTCAAAAGGTCTTCTTATCGCCTACTGGGGTTACAGGTAAGAGACAAAACAGCTTTGCAGAGCCGCGCCCAGTTTACACCGCGTCCGGCCAACGGCCAACGAAGTAGCGTGTCTGCGATCGTGAGATCAAGGACTGCCGACCTAGCTGCACCCCACGCCACGCATGATGCAGGGCACAGAAAGCGGGACGCAATGTTTCACTGCTAGCTTTGCTGTGTACCCAAATCTCGATGGGAAGTCTAGTCGGCTAGCCAGCCGCTCCATGGGACCGGCCATGGGTTGACAGCCCGCCAATGCAGCCATTACGACTTGTTTTCTGGGCCACGTTGGCAGACCGAAGTCTTCCCACGCATTCATGATTTGATTCGGCGCTACGCCTAATTTCGCCGTCGGCCCCCGCCCATAGGCAAGAATTCACGGTTCTCGAAAGCGTGTGCCCGAGCATGGGCACACCAGCAGAGATGCTCGAGAAGCGCCCCTCGTGGCGGTTCTCGTATTTTTGATTAATTCCGCGACCACTACCCGTCTTACGTGACTTCCCGCCCCCGGGGCGGATAAGTTCTGGGAGAACCTCTTGGCTGGACTAATCTTGTGTTATCCCGTCGATGGTGCCCGCCGGCGAGCGGACAGACCCGGCTTCGACGCCATGGGGCCGAGCCATGAATATTCAATCTAATGGGGTGAGCGATGACCGAGCACGTGAGAATGGAGCGCGACACATTCGGCGAGATCGCCGTGCCGGCCAGCCAGCTGTGGGGCGCGCAGACGCAGCGCTCGCTCCAGAATTTCCGCATCTCTTCAGAGAAGCAGGCGCCCGAGCTGATCAAGGCGCTTGCATGGATCAAGCGCGCGGCGGCCGAGGTCAACCTCGAACTCGGCGTGCTCGACGAGCAGAAGGCGCGGGCCATCATGGCGGCCGCAGACGAAATCGTCGCCGGACAACATCCGGATGAGTTTCCGCTCGCGGTCTGGCAGACCGGTTCCGGCACGCAGACCAACATGAACCTGAACGAGGTGATCGCGAACCGGGCAAGCGAACTGATCGGCGGCGAGCGCGGCGAGGCGCGCAAAACTCATCCTAACGACGACGTCAATCGCGGCCAGTCATCCAACGACGTGTTTCCGACCGCGATGCACGTCGCCGCAGGGCGCGCGGATGGGGTACTGGCCGCGGCGAAGGCGGTTGCCGCCGAGGCCCGGCAGCGCGCCGCCCAAGCCGTGAATTCCGAGCGCTACACACGGCTGATCCTGACACTGAGCCATTGGTTGGGCAGCGCGGACTGGCGTCATGGCCTTGACGAGGCGCAGCGCGCGGCACTCACCGAACCTGTCCGCGAGTTTCCCCTGACGACGTTACGCGAGCGGCAACGCAGGCTGCTCAAGCGGGGGCGAGGCATGGCAAAGATTGACGAGCAGCGGCGCCATCGTGCGCGTATCGCTGCAACGAAGCTGCGTTACGCGACCGAGTTTTTCGAATCTTTGTTGCCCGCGAACAAAGTGAGCCGCTATCGTCGGCAACTGTCGCGCCTGCAGGATGACCTGGGATGGCGCAATGATATGGCTGTTGCTGAGGGCTTGTTGCTCCGCCTGGGAGCGGAGCGCCAGCAACTGGCCATTGGCCTGGCTATGCGCGCGGCTATATCGCAAGATGTCTCAGCGCTGACGGGGAGCCGCTGCGCCGCCTCTGGAAACGATTCAAGGCGGCTAGCCTACCTGTTTAGCGCAGCAGATCGCCCGAACTCCGTCACGGGCGTTGTGGACATCTTGAGTTCGCGCGCCGCGACGGCTCCGACTTGGGGTGATCGTACTTTCCGTGTAAAAAGTGGCGGTAGCAGGGCTCGCAGCCGCCTGTGGCAAGGCTTCTCGCCGCAATGAGTCTCGCGCGATCTGTGTATGTGTAAGTCCTTGATGGATCGGCACTTTCCGGGACAAACTGCCAGAAAATGCACGGAAAGTACGATCACCCCATGTAGGGCTACGTGCACTCGGCAAGGTCTCATTTCCGAACAACTCGCGGGCACATAGATAGCCTTCCTTCCCATTGAAATGGACAAGGCGTTCGGCTTCTGACATTCCGAGGAGAAGCGTATGCGCAGCACTCAGCACCCAACAGCCAAGGACGCGGCGGCGCAAGGCTTCATCCAACGGTTGTTTTCTTGGCTCTGTTTCACTGTGCTTATGTTTCCCGGTGTTGCGCTAGGGATGGACTTCAAGATCTACTACCAACCCCAACTTAAGCTGAAAATGCTTATCGGGGATGGGAGGATTCAGGAAGGTGATGCAGAGAAGTTTCTGGCGTTCGCCAAAATGGCTAACCGTGATGACGAAGGACTCGTTACCCTTGTTTTAAATAGTCCAGGAGGAAATGTTGAGGCTGCTTTCCGAGTCGTCGATGCAATGGATAAAGTTCGCGTCTATACAACAGTTCCAGATAATGCCAGGTGCGCGTCCGCTTGCGCTTCCATCTTGTTCGCTTCAGGGGAACGCCGAAGTGTTGTTGGTACTGGGATGCTCGGTTTTCACAGTTGCTACCGGCGCGATGGGCGAACCTACGCCGAGGACTCGCTTTGCAACGAAATAATCGCGGCAAACGCAATGCAAAGAGGGGTCAGCCACGCGGGCATCAATCGTTTCGTTAAGCAATATGGTGCGCGAGACATGGCATGGGTCGGGCGCCACGTCGCTTGTAAGTCGCTGCAAGGTCTCTGTAAGCCAGGGCTACTGGAAACTCAATACGAGACGAAGACTGCGTTGATTCAAAGTTTTGATTGCAGCAAGCTCATATCTGTTCAAGCGCAGCTTATTTGTGGGGATGCGGAACTTGCCCGTGTCGATAAAACATTGGCAGAAATCTACAATCAAATGATAAAAACATCGACAAACAAGACACGGTTACGAGCGGATCAACGAGCATGGCTTCGCGATTCTCGCAACGCCTGTGGCGATAAAGCTTGTCTACTACGAAGCTATCATCTCCGCATCGATGAACTAAAGCGGATGCGGTCGTAATGACGTGTCGATTGACGTTTGCCATGCTTAACCGCCAGAGCGGGAGCGTCACCCGGCGCCGCAGCAAAACCGCGTTCCTGAGAGGCGCGCGCGACATGAGGTGATTCCGCCTGCTCACCGTACCCTCGCACCACGCCTCGCTGACACGCGTCTAGATGCGCTGGCGGTCGACCAGAATCGCCAGAAACCGTGCAGTGCCGTCAATCGCGGTCCAGGCATGGTTGGTACCGCGCTGATTTACCACATCTCCCGGCACGAGCTCCGTCTCCGCGATTTCGAGGATCGCCCGGCCTTTGAGCCGAGGACGATCTTGGGTTCCCGCATGGCATACCTCCGTCGTGCCTGGATAATCGAATACCTCAACCAGGCGCCGGTCCGTGCGCGGCCAACTTATAGGTGGGGCGAAACCCCTGTGGGCAGGCGGATAACCTTCCGTATGCTATGGCTTATATGACCTTTTCGGCAGAAACGCCAGTGTGGCGTCGGCGCCGCGACACGGCAGAGTGCGACGATGGTACTGGTACGCTTGAGCATCGAAGGACGCCAAGTCGAGGCGCCGGCCAACTGTTCTCCTGCAGGCCTTCGTGCATGCGGGCGAAACGCTTGTCGAGGTGAAGACTGCACTGGCTTGCGAGACGCTGATCGAAGATGGTATGGAGGTCGCCTTCCTCGATTACTTCACCGCCCCGGCACGCCACGTCTATCGCATCGGCCAGAGATTGATCATGGCCCGTCGCCCGTCTGCCTGGCTAATCGACACAGTGGCAATCCTGGGACGCAATGCCTCCGGACGCGCGGCGCGGGCGGGGGACGCGACAGCGGATTCCAGGGCGTAGGCAGCGGTGGCAGCGAATTGCAGTGCGACATCAGTTGCGGCAAAACGAGCCTCGGCTCAGGGTCGCGCGCGGCGAGCGGTGGCGCCCGGGGCGGCTTTGGCGGCCGAATCGGTGGAGGCTTTTGCGGCGGGCGCGGCGGTGGTGGCCGACGCTAGCGAATGAATACCTGACTCCGGAGGGAATCGATGGACTTGGCGACAAGGCGACATACCAAAGACCTGCATCCGGCTCCACACTCCCCGGCCCGGCACTTTCTCCTTCTACGCGGCCCGGCCCCTCCGTACAGGCAGGCTATCGCCGGCACGATCCTCGCGCTTGCCGCCCACGGCTCGCAGGCGCTGCCGGTGGACCTGCCGGGTGCTATCCCCAACTTTTTCGGCATCGGCATCGGGTCGACCACGCAGTACGCCGGCGGCAACGAACGGATGATCGGCGCAGTCCCGGGCCTGCGCTATACGACCGACGGCGGCAAGCTGCTCGAATGGTATGGCCCGTATGCGCAGTTCAACTTCGGCAGCCTGACGGGCTGGCAGTACGGGCCTGCCGTCGCGCTGCGTCTCGGGCGCAACAACGTCGACGACCCGGTGGTGGCGAAAATTCACGAGATCGACACCACCGTCGAGGCCGGCGGCTACTTCGGCTACGAGTACATCCACGCCGGGGGCATCCCCTTCCGTCTGCGCGGCAGCATCAACGTCATGACCAATGCCGGCATCGTCTACGGCGGCCCGCGTGTGATGACGAATGGCAGCCTCTGGGTGCCAGTACACCACCGCGTGCTGCTGGGCCTCGGGCTCGGACTGACGTGGACAAGCGGCAGCTTCAACCGGACCTACTACGGCGTGACGCCCGAGGACAGCGCGGCCAGCGGACTCCCCGTCTACACTCCGGGCGGCGGACTGCAGCAAGGCACCGGGTGGCTGGCAGCCGTCTACCAGATCGACAGGCACTGGTATGCCGGCGCAATGGTCTACATGCAGCGCATTGCCGGGAGCGCCGCTGACAGCCCGATCGTCAGCCAGCGCGGCACCCGCAATCAGATCACCTATGGCGCAGGTCTGGCTTATGCGTGGCAATAGATCAAGCGTCGGCATTGAACTTCGGCAAAGGCTGATATCCATCCCCGGATCGCCCCCGGACCGGGTCTGGGCGATCCGATACCGAGGCAGTCCCTAAGCCAAGCGAGCCGGGCGAGGCACATCAACGGCGCGCGTGCTGAGTGAGGCCGACCTGACCGGGCTTGCGGTTCGGCGCAAAGCCATTCTCCGCCAATGTCTCATCAGCGCTGTCGTAGAACGTGCCGATCTTGTAGATCTCACGCGCTTCCTTCGCGCTG
Organism: Cupriavidus sp. DF5525; assembly: GCF_040149425.2. Classification (NCBI taxonomy): domain Bacteria; kingdom Pseudomonadati; phylum Pseudomonadota; class Betaproteobacteria; order Burkholderiales; family Burkholderiaceae; genus Cupriavidus; species Cupriavidus sp. DF5525. The sequence goes on from NZ_CP168267.1 coordinate 663,146, forward strand.
GCGACGTCCCGGCCAAATTCACGCGAGATGCGCACGAGCTGCTCGATCTGTTCGACCGTGCCCATCTTGCGGTCCCGTCGCTGCGTCCAGATGTTGTCCTCGATACCACAACGCACGTGCAGGCCCATGGCGATCGCCATCATGTTGAGGGGCAGCACGTTGAGCATCGAGGTTTCCAGGGTCAGCACCGAGCCGTTCGGGCAGGCCCGCACGAAGTTTGCCAGGTTGTAGAGGTTAGGCGCCTCGAAGCCGCCGCCGATCGCCACCCAGGTCAGGATCAGGGGCACATTGCAGGTGCCCCGGCGTATCATCCGCTCCACCGTCTCCAATTGCGCGATGCTGGCGAGCTGGAAGTGCGTCTGGATGCCATTGCTGCTGAGCCGGCGGATATGTTCTTCCACCCATTCCGGTCCGGCGGGGATGGTCATCTCGCGATAGGCGCGGTAGTTCGCCGGCTCAGCGAGGGAGGTGCCGGCAACGTCGGCTGCGCACATCTGTTCGACCACGTTCATCTGGTTGGTGTTGATCGCGATCGTCACCTGGTCCGGCGTCGGCTTCAGTTCCGCCAGCATGTGGCGGGTATCGTCCGACAGCCACTTGGCCACATCCCCTTCGTTCTCCGGCGCGAACGAGATCGACCCGCCAACCTGCAGGATCATGTCCGGCACCCGGGCGCGGATGCCGGCAAGCAGTTCATTGAACTTGGACAGGCGCTTCGAGCCCTTTCCATCCGCTTCGCGCACGTGAACGTGCAGCACGGTAGCGCCGGCGTTGTAGCAGTCCACAGCCTTCTGGATCTGTTCCTCCATCGTCACCGGGATGTCGTCCGGAAAATCGGAGGGCTGCCATTCCGGACCATAAGGGGCTGCGGTAATGACAAGCTTCTGCTGATTTTCAGGAAACAGCGAACCGTCGATGAAATCCATGTCTCTCTCCTTGGGATGAATCTTTCAGGCCATGACCGGCTGGGCCATATGCGCCTTGACTTCGCCTTCGCCTTCGCCAATGCCGAAGGGCTTGTCGCCGATGATGCCGGCGCGCTCCATCTTGCGATGGCAGGGCGCGTAGTCCATCACTGCGTAATGCTGGGTGCTGCGGTTGTCCCAGATCGCCATACTGTTGGCCTTCCAGCGCCAGCGCACCTGGTATTCGGGAATGAAGGCCTGGGTCACCAGGTAACGCAGCAGGTCGGCCGCACCCGGGTTGTAATCCTGGCCGTAACGCACGTATGCGGGCGTATGGAAGTTGGTGAAGTGCGTGGTGAACGCGTTGACGAAGAGGATGTTCTCGCCGGTTTCCGGGTGAACCCGTACGACCGGATGCTCGGCATCCGGGTACTGTGCCTTCAGCGCCAGGCGCTTCTCGATCGGCATAGCTGCGCCAAAGCTCGCCTCGATGCTGTGCCGTGCCCGCAGGCCGGCAATGTCCGCCTTGACGTGCGCGGGCAGGTTCTCGTAAGCGAGAACCATGTTCGCCCACATCGTGTCGCCCCCGACCGCGGGCGTTTCCACACAGCGCAGGACACAACCCATCGGAGGTGCCTCACGCCAGGTCGCATCGGTGTGCCAGGCGTTCTCGTAACGGTCGATCGGCTGGTCCGGCCGCTTGTAGATCTGCACGAGCCCCGGGTGCTCCGGATGGCTGCCGGCTACCGGGTGATCTTCCAGCTTGCCAAAGCGCTCGGCAAATGCGACATGCTCGGCGCGGGAAATGTCCTGGTCCCGCAGGAAGAGGACCTTGTGCCGTAGCAAGGCGGCGCGGATCTCGTTGAACAGGCCGTCGTCATGAATAGCATCAGCGAGCTTCATGCCTACGAGTTCGGCGCCGATGCTGGCGGTCAGTTGTTCTACGCGCATCATTCAGCCTCCGAACGCACCAAGACTGAATCGGAACGTGCGATATTCGCAAGCCAGACCGCGACACCATGGTCCGTAATAAAGACTGGATGTATCCATTCTATGTCTCCTCTTGATATGGACTTCCAACGCACATCGCGTTGCCATCAATGTAGGAGTTGCGGGTCAATCCGGACTTTGCTTTCCGTGCCAGGAGCCTTGCATTTGGTGCCAGGGAACGGCGCCGGATCGCTCGGACTTGATCATGGTCAAACTCGACTCGTCAGCCGGCCAGTGGTCGGCGATGATGTGACTTAAATTCTTGGCCAGCGAAAGTCCGTTAGCTTGGCTGAAACCGACGTTCGAACGGCCGAGTGATCGTGCGGGCCAACGACGCTTCATGGCCGGTCTCGGCCGGCTGCCCACCGCCAGGCCACGGCTGTCTCTGTGCCCCCCTTCTGCCGTTCGGCACCGCGCGGCCCCAACGACTGCTTCCAAGGTAGTAGCGCCGTTCGCTCAAGTGGGTAGTCCAGTTCGTCGTCGCCCGTTGCGGAAGATCCGGATGATGGACCGCACGGCCGAGCGGCGATCGCACCAGAGCTGTGCGTAAGTAGAAGAATCTCTTATGCGCGTCCAACCTCGTCTGTAGTTGTGCCCGCCTGGCCAAGAATCCATCATTCGATCAAGGAATCGGACTCGCCGGACTGAGCGCGCTGCGCTCTTCGGTGAAGGTTCATTTCGATATTTCGCCCAGCGCAATATGCTTGAGCGCGCCTGGAGAACCCCTGTCTGATTTGATTGTTGCCGGGTAGAAAAGCACCACCACACAAACCGGATGCTGATCGCCCCCACTTACCGACATGACTTCCGCGACATCCCAAGAAACGACACTTGCCGAGGCTCGACTCAAATCGCCCCCCGCTTCTCGGCTGACGAAGCACTACGCCCTGCCGGGCCTCGAGCGCGAACGCAGGCAGTTTCATGAGTTCGTTGCCGTTGATCTCGCCCATACCACCATGCTCGTAGAAGAGGGCATCCTTTCGGTGGACACCGGTCGCGCCATCCTGGAGCAGTTGCTGACCATTCGGAACATGCAGCCTTCGGAGTTTCCAATTGATGCGCGCAAAGGTAGCTTCCTGTTGCAGATCGAGTCGTATCTCTTCGGCACCATTGGAGAGGATGTGGGCGGCCAGATGCACACCGGCCGCAGTCGGATTGATCAAGGCGCTACGGTACGCCGACTTTATAAGCGCAACCGCATTCTGGATGTGATGGACCGGCTGAACGAATTCCAAGGGGCGATCGCTGAGCAGGCGCGCCACCATGCTCATACGATCATGCCCGGCTATACGCATATGCAGCAAGCCCAGCCTTGGGTCTTTGGTCATTATCTCCTCAGCTTCAGCTCTCGTCTGCATGACAGCTTTGAGCGTCTGGCTCAAGCCTACGGGCGCGTCAACCGCAATCCACTGGGAACGGTTGGCCTTGCCGGCACGTCCTGGCCGCTAAACCGCGCGCGAACCACGGAACTGCTCGGGTTCGATGGTCAAGTTGAGAACTCCAAGCTTGGTCGTGAAGCTTTTGACTCTGCAGATGCCATTTGTGCTCTGTCTTTCATCATGGCCGATCTGAACGACCTGGCTACCGATCTGCACATCTGGTCCAGCACCGAATTCGGGTTCGTGGAATGCGATGACAGCTACTGTGGTACGAGCAGCATCTTCCCGCAAAAGAAGAACCCGGTAGCTCTGGAGACCATTAGGAAGGCGGCCGGTCCCGCAGTAATGTGGCTGAGCACCGCCTTGGCTACGTTCCGGGCGGAAGGAACGGGCGACCAGGCTATGCGCACCGTCTCTCATATCGATGAAGCCATGGCAACGACTGAGGGCATGCTCGATCTGTTCACCGGCGTCATCGAAACCCTAATCGTGCACCAAGACCGTATGGCCGATTCGCTCAAGGGTAGTTGGTGGACCGCGAGCAACCTTGCGGACGTTATTGTGCGCGAACGAGGCCTGTCCTTCCGCCAGGTGCACCACATCGTCGCCCGTGCCGTGCGAAACTGCGTGGGGCAAGAACTGCGCCCTGATCAACTGACTAGTGCTCGTCTCGACGAGGCTGCGCTCGAAACGGCTGGCATCGCACTGCACCTGGGCGACGCCGCCGTACGGGAAGCGCTCGATCCGCTTCGCTTTGTCGAGACCCGGATTACTGACGGAAGCGTCGGGCCCCACCAGGTCGCACGCCTGCTCGAGCGTGCAGCGCAGGAGCGCGCTGCAGATCAGCAATGGGCAAGCGAGGCACGCAGCCGATTGAAGCGTTCGCAACTGGCACTCGACGAGGCTGTTGGCAAGCTGGTCGCTTAAGGCGAGATGCTCAAGGAGAAGTTGATTATGTGGAAGTCTATTGCAGTGTTCATATCCATCGCCGCGCTCTCGCCGGGTGTTGGCGCGGAGACTTATCCCTCGAAGCCAATCATGCTGGTGGTGCCCTTTGCTGCTGGCGGCACGGTCAACATGATGGGTCGCCTGGTTGCCGAGCAAATGGGGGAAAAGCTCGGTCAGCCAGTTGTCGTCGACAACAAGGCCGGCGCGGGTGGTGCAATTGGTGCCGGATTCGTTGCCAAGGCCGCCCCGGATGGATATACCCTGTTGCTGGGCTCGATGGGACAGGCAGTTCAGCCTCTCCTTACCAAGAGGCTATCGTACGATCCCAAGAAGCTCATTCCGGTCGCGATGTTCTCGACAGTGTCGAATGTGCTGGCCGTATCCAACAATACTCCCGCGAAGAGCGTCTCGGAGCTGATTAGCTATTCGAAGGCGAATCCCGGCAGGCTGAATATGGCTTCGGCCGGCATGGGCTCGATCAATCACCTCATCGGTGAACTGTTCATGTCCAGGACAGGAGCCAACTTCGTACACGTGCCGTACAAGGGCGCTGCGCCTGCAAGTGTCGACTTGCTCTCGGGGCAGGTGCAAGTGATCTTCGCGAATCTGCCGAACGTGCTTCCCTATGCGAAGGCAGGTAAGGTCCGCTTGCTGGCTGTCGCTAGCGAAAAGCGCGACCCCGCTATCCCCAACGTACCTACCTTCGCTGAAGCAGGTGTCAAGGATGCGGTTGTCGAATCGTGGTATGGCCTGATGGCGCCTGCCGGTACCAAGCCGGAGATAGTGAAGAAGCTGCAGGATACTTTGCTTGTTGTGGCCAATGACAAGCGCTTCATTTCCCAACTGGCGGAGCAAGGCGCACGACCGTACTCTGGCTCCAGTGCAGACATGACTCAGCTCCAGGAAAAGGAAGGGAAACGTTGGGGTGAGGTGATTGACCATTCCAGGATTTCGCTGGACTGAATTGACACACTGCTGAGGCCGGTGCTGGCTGCGGAGCACCGAGCAGTACTGGCTCCTCCCATGCGGAGGGCCTTTTTGGTTCATCGCCGATTCCAGGCAGGCCGCTTCCGGTGAGGAAGAAGTAATGGTCATCACGGGAGCCGTAGGCCATGCGCTTGATCACCTTGATCCGATTGTTGATGCCTTCGACCAGATTGGTGCCCAATGGCCGGCGAGTGTGAGCCAGAATGCCTGGTAGATAGGGCTTGAGCCGCCTATGGCAAAGGCACGTTGGCTTTGAAGAGTTCCTTGACCACTTTGATGAAATCCTCAACAACCTTTGATCGAGGTTGATGGGTAGGCAGAACCATCGAAAAGTGAAACTTCACGGCGGGCAACAAAGGGCGCCAAACTACGCCGGAATCACGCACTCTGCGAGCGGTGAAGGGATCGACTACAGTTAGGCCAAGTCCGCCTGCCACCAGACTGCATGCCACGTGACCGAGCGACGTGACCACCGAGCGTTTGCATGTCACTCCGGCAGCTTCGAGTTCCATCTCCAATCGCATACGCACAGGGCTATTGCGGCTCAAGGAGATAAGCGGCTGATCTTGCAGGTCAGTAATTTTCAATGACTTCTTGCGGGCCAAGGCATGGCCGCGAGGGAGGACGCAGACTGCCGCGACGCTTGGTAGCGGGAAAACATCCACCCCTGGATACTCAGTGCCCGACATCTGAACAAAGCCGATATCGATTTGGTGCGCAGCGGCGAGCTCCAGCACGCCTAGAGAGTTTCGAACGTCCAGCGAGATCGCCAAATCGGGGCGAGAGAGCGAAAATTGCCTGACTCCTTCGGTGAGCAAGCTCAAACCCAAAGTATGCATTGACGCAACACGCAAGGTGCCGATGCGCGCTGACTTGAGGTCCAGCGCCACTCGCTCGATCTGCTCCATACCCTGGTAGAACTTGTCCACCTCACGGAACAGCCGCTGGGCTTCGGCTCCGGGAATGAGGCGATTTCCCTCACGCCTGAATAGACGAATTTCCAGTCTTTTCTCGAGATCCCTTATGAGCGCGCTCACTGCGGGCTGACTGATCTTCAGCAGTTCGGCCGCGACAGTCATGCTGCCGGACACCATGACACTACGGAAGGCTTCGAGTTGGCGGGGGTTCAATGGCATAGGTAGCTAGGCGAAGACATTCTGGCAAGCGTAATCAACGTCACAAGCTGATGCAAGCATGAGATCCCGAGTCACCTGTGGCCGCGCTCGCCATGGCAGCCTACTGGAGGTTCACTACTAGTCTACCCCTCGGGCCGCCTCGTACTATTCAAAGGAAATACCACATGCAAGACCGCGAAGTCATCGTTCCTCCCGCAATGCAATCAATCATGGACCGTGCTGGCTATGCACCGGCGGTCAGGGTTGGTGCGACTGTCTTCTGTGCCGGACAGGTTGGCCGGACGGCAGGCCTTCACGTAATTGCTGACCCTGAAGCGCAATTCTTCGCTTGCTGGGAAAACCTGCGAGTATTGCTGCAAACAGCCGGCTGCACGTTTGAGGACGTCCTTGACATGACGACATACCATGTTCATATGAGTCAGCATATGCCGACTTTCAGAGAGGTAAAGAATCGCGTGTTTCCGCGCGGTACGTGCGCATGGACTGCTATCGGCGTATCAGAGCTTGCTCATCCCGGCCTGCTAGTCGAGATTAAATGTATAGCAGTAAGACGGGATGCGGCAGTGGCATGAATCTCCCGTCGGAATTTCACCCGTGCTGCCAAAATTTGTACTTGACGCGCCAGTCGCCCCCTTAGACCATTTCCTTATACAGAAGTCATGACTCTTCCCGCAGTGCTTGAATGGTGAGCGCGGCGTCCATGGTTCGCTGCATGCCGATCCAGATCGTCTTAGCGCCGGGCTCGCCATCGCTCTTGCGCCCGAGGAACCCACCCAGGGAAGCAACCAACCGAATCATCTGATTGAGTGTGACTGGTGTCTTCGGGCGGGCCTTCTTGGCGAGCACATATGCCCCCCGAATCTCGTCGGCATCGAAGAACAGGGACGCATCCAGATCCGGGCAGGTTCTGCCCAACCGCATCAAGCGGGCAATGCGCCACGCCACCACCATGTACAACGCCAAGGCCCGCTCTACACGGTCCATGTGCGAGAGCTGTAGCGCTTCGACCTTGCAGCCGGTCTTCAGGACATGGAAGAACATCTCCACTTCCCATCGGGCTCGGTACCAGTCGACGAGCTCGATGACAGCATCGGCGTCCTGCGCTTCTCGGTTCGTCAACAGCCGCCAAACCACTGGCTTGACGCCTGCGGGCGCTCCGATCTCCCTGGCCTCTACACAGGTGAGCGCAGGGCCATCCAGACCGGGCAGCCTCATGCGTTTTGCGCGTAGCTCCTGTTTGACCTCGCGCGCCTTCTGGCCTGCACGCCCCGGCAAGATAAAGGTGATTTCCCCGAGTACCGGGCTGGCGTCGACGCTATCCCACAACTTGCCGCCCTCGGCAAGGTTGCGGTTGTGTTGGCTGCGGATCAGCCAGTCGGCCGGTTGGTCAAGTTCCTGGGCGCGCGCCATCAACTCGGCAATATCACCCTCGCGGTCCGTCACATACACCAGCCGTGTCTGGGGCAATAGCGCGGCTTGCTCCGCAACGCGTTCATACCCTTCAGTCCAGCGTACGCTTTCCTTGATCCCGCCGCGGTTGCCGTCGGCGTCCTTTGGTTCCCGAGCCCACATCCAGGCATCGATCACCCCCAGCGGTTCACGGTCAGGCGTCACCGCGTAGGTCGGATGCAAAAACATGCCCCGCTGGGCTTCGTAGCTCAGCGGCCCCAGCCCCTCCATTTCCTGGCCATTGAAGTTCAGCTCGGTCGTATCAGCGATGCACAGCACCACCGGAAACTGCGCGACTCTTTCCGCCGTGCGCTCCCAATGCGGCTGCATCACGTCCCGCCAATCGATCTGCTCATTGCCGAGAAACCGATACGCCGCAATGGTTTGCGACCAGTCATCGCACGCACCGGGAATGCTCGCCGTAGGCAGGGCCGCAAACCGCTTGAGCAATTCCTTGGCCCGCCGATCCCGCCGCGGATCGCCAAGATCCAGACTCTCAAATTCCTCGTCCACCCATGCCCCCGACTCGTTGCCCATTGCTGCCCAAAATCCGAGAGTAAACGCGAGTCTGGCGAAGTTAACAACCCCTTACCTCGAAATTTCCGCGGCCTCAGGCTCCATGCCCCGCTGCCGAGACGGTCCTACTTCTGTATAAGGGGATGCCCTTAGACCGCCGAGGGGAGCGCAACCCTAGATTGGGTGATCCTAACCCTCTCCGGGGAAGTCGGGCTCTCTGTGAATGTGAAACCAATCTCAGGGCTCGAGGCCCCAGTCGCCTCCACTTATCCAAGTGTCGATTTTTGCGAGGCAAACTGTCCCAATTAGGGCTGGCCGGACAACGACCGTTCCCAAGGCGAACCGGCCGATCCAATGTCTGGTTGTAGTGGTCTAATTTCCTCGGACAGGTCGATAGGAGGACAATCCGGAATCGACGAGGAAAGAGCTAGATGACAAGAAGGCGCCGACAATTTGACGCCAGCTTCAAGCTGGAAGTGGTACGGATGGTACGAGACCAGGGATTATCGGTCAGCGAAGTCTGCCGGTCGATGGAACTTGGTGAGACGGCCGTTCGCCGCTGGGTGGCGCAATACGACGCCGAGCGCGCCGGCGGCCCGGGCGAGGGCAAACCGCTGACGGCCGAACAGCAGCGCATTCGGCAGCTCGAAGCGGAGAACCGACAACTGCGCGAGGACAATGCGCTGTTAAAAAAAGCGTCGGCCTTCTTTGCACGAGAACTGAAGTGAGTTATCGCGTGGTAACTCACTTGCAACAGGAGGCCGTATCGGTCAGTAATGCCTGCCGGGTTTTGCAGGTGAGCCGCTCTGGCTACTATGCGCACCGGCGTGCCAAGCCGAGCGCAAAGAGCCTGCAGGAACAGACCCACGTCAAGGCAGCGTTTGCTGCCAGTGGTGCGAACTATGGCAGCCGGCGCGTGATGCATGCGCTGAGGGCACAAGGACTACGTATTGGCCGCTATCGGGTCCGCACGCTGATGCGCGAAACGGGATTGCGCGCGAGATGGAAGCGCAAGTTCGTCTCGACGACCGACAGCAGGCATACGCTACCTGTGGCAGAGAACGTGCTCGACCGGCAGTTTGACGTGGCCGAGCCCAATCGCGCGTGGGTTTCGGACATCACGTATATCCGCACGGCGCAGGGCTGGTTGTATCTGGCGGTCGTGCTGGACCTGTACTCGCGTCGTGTGGTTGGCTGGTCGATGGCTCCCACCATGCCGGCCGGACTGGTCATGTCGGCACTGACCATGGCGTTGCAGCAGCGCCGGCCAGAGCCGGGACTGGTCCTGCATTCCGACCGGGGCAGCCAGTACGCGAGCGATGAATACCAGGCGTTGCTCAAGCAGCATCACGTGGTTTGCAGCATGAGCCGCAAGGGAAATTGCTGGGACAATTCGGTGATGGAACGGTTCTTCCTGAACCTCAAGATGGAACGCGTGTGGCAGCGGCAGTACGCCAACCACGATGAGGCACGGCGCGACATCAACCAGTACATCATCGCTTTCTACAATCCGGTGCGCTTGCACTCCACTTTGGGCTATCTGTCGCCCGCCGCCTACGAGACGGAAACGACAGTGAAAGAACCTATCTGCCTGTCCGAAATAACTTGACCACTACAGGTTGCTGCGACGGGCGAGTGACGCTTCATGGCCGGCTACCGCCGTTGCGAATCCGCCAGCTTGAGGCAGTAAGCGACTCGTTGAAGCGAACGGAGCAGGGGAGGGCGTGCCAGGCCGCGGCGATAAGGCACGATAACGTTGTGCTTATCGCGTGGTCCCCACGCGAAGGGGGGCAGGCTTGGTGATCTTGTATCCGAGACAGCCACGTGCGGAAGGCAAGGAAGCGTAGCCGGAACCCGGAACTGCAGCCCTTGAAAGCGCAGTGAGCCGCGGTGGGCTAAAGTGCAATGAATTGGGCCGCAAAGGACGACTTGCGTCTACGATGCAAGCCATCGGTCGGTCGATGCCAAGGCTGCTAAGCTCCTCTGCTGAAGTCACAAGGTCTTTGGGGGCCAAAATTACGTCTTGCGGCCCAATTTGTTGCACCCTCAGGTCATTCCTGCGTAGCTGGCTTGTCTAGCCGCAAGATAGGAGACCAATATTCGTCTCTCCAACGCCTGGCTTGTGGCCAGGTTCCGGCTCAGTTCTGCGATCCCAGAGCGCTAGAGCGAGTCACAGAGCTTATACGAGCATGTCCTCGCCTTATGCCAAGATGACTGAAGTGCGGAGATGGCGAAACAAGTCCCGCCGGCGACCCCGAGGCTGCGCTAACGGACCTGTCCGGCGAGCGAGGGGAGAGGCCATGCGGGGACGTCGTCGGGCGGCCGCACGACGGTCTCAGCGTCCGTGTCGAGCACCGAATACGAGCCAATATGTGAACTCTTCTTGCTGGGGAACCTAGCGCTCCCCAACTTGCCTGGGGCGTTTGCAATCCAATACCCGCCCCAATTGTTCACGCGGCCTTGCCGAGAGCATCACACTGACTCTCATAGCGCTGGCGCCATTCCGCTTTGCGCTCACCGCGCTAATCGATAATGTGCTCGGAGTACGGCTTGATTCAGGTGGCATTACATCGATGTTTTTCCATTGGATTGTGCGCCCATAAGGATAGGGTGAAAAGAATTTTGCGTCTAAGCTTGATTAGCTTTAAACTATCTTCTCTCATCCCTCGCCTGGAAAGGAAACGCGCATGGCATCCTATAAGGAACTCATGTCCCAGAAGCAGGCCCTCGAAGCCCAACTGGAAGAGGTACGCGCTAATGAAGTAGCGGGCGTCATCGAGAAGATTCAGACCCTGATGGCGGAGTATGGCTTGACGGTCGAAGACATTGCCAAGCGCCGTCGCGGCCGTCCAGCGGGCAGCGGTGCAAGCAAGCCGAAGTCGGAACTGCCCCCTAAGTACCGTGACCCCAAGACCGGGAAGACTTGGTCCGGCCGTGGTCGCCAACCGGCCTGGCTCGGTAAGAACCCCAAGAGATTCCTGATTGCAGAAGACGCCTAAACCTCAGCTTCTGCCCCCCAGAATAGAATTCGCCCCTGCCCGCAATGCAGGGGTTTCGTTTTTTTGAGAGCAGCACCATGTCCTTTGAAGCGATTCACGCCGAGATCATGCTTGCCCGGCCATACCTGATTCCTCACGAACGCACAGAGAAAGGGATAAGGAATGGGTATTCTTATTGGCTGCGGGTTCCGCCCAGCAAGGAACTGCGAGTCATCCGTTTTTCGCAAGAAGGTGGTAGCTACGAGCTCGTGCGTTCAGCCAGCGAGCGCAAAACACGAGAGAAGGTACGACAGCATTTCTCCGGCTCAGTATCCGAGCTCTTGGCCATTATCGATGAGCAGGTTGAAATCATCCGAAAACAGTCGCGCTAGTCACATTTGCCGGCGGGGACCGACGCAGCGGTTCGGCCATGGGGCCATCCCTCAATCCACCCAAGATAAGCCGTCAAATAGAATCGCAATTTGCCACGCGCACGCTTGACAGATGACGAGGTTCGAGCGGCCGCCGCCCTGCTTGCGCTGGCTGTTTAGCGCAAGCAGGGCGGCGGCCAATAGAGGATCGTTTCTCGATCTTCGCTTGGCTCTCATGCCCCTGTCCGATCTGTTCGCTACGCTTACCCAATATCTGCACACCAAGGTCTTTCACGATCTTGCCCGTCATCCCGAATATCCAGCCGCATTCACCCGTCAGCGCAAGCTCACCCTGCCCACACTGATCGCGTTCATGCTTGGCAACTTGCGCATGGGCGTTCAAGCCGAACTCGATCAATTCTTCGCCGCGCTCGCCCGCCAAAACACCTTGTGCCGGCGAGTCAGTGAACAAGCCTTCGCCCAGGCTCGCAGCAAACTCAGCGGCGATGTCTTTGCTCACCTCAATGACTGGCTGCTTCAGCAGGTGTCCAACCATTTGCCGCGCTGGCATGGCTTTCGGCTGGTCGCAGCCGACGCCTCGCACCTGCGTTTTGCCATCCGCCACAGCCATCTGCCTCGAGCCGCCACCCGTGATCAACTCGCTTTCGGCCTGTACCTCCCCGGGGCCGAGATGATGCTCGCCGCCTCACTGCACAGCGTGCTCGAGAACGAACGCCAGATCCTGTTCGAGCATCTGGACCGCCTGCAATCCGACGACTTGCTGTTGCTCGACCGCGGCTACCCGGCCCGCTGGCTGGTAGCCGTACTCAACCAACGAAACATCCCTTTCTGCATGCGCGCCGACGGTAGCGGCTTTGCTGCCCTGCGGGACTTCGTCCGCTCCGGCCGCGCCGAGACCGTCGTCACGCTCCCGGCTCCAGCCCGCAATGACGCGCGCGACTATGAATGTGCGTCCGTCCCGCAGACCGTCCGGCTCATCCGGCAGATCTCGCCAGCCGCCAAGGTTCGCGTGCTCATCACCAATCTGCTCGACAGGCACCGCCATCCGGCTGCCACCTTCCGCGATCTCTATCACCAGCGCTGGCGTCTCGAGGAGGCCTTCAAACGCCTCAAACACCGCATGGCACTCGAACACCTGTCCGGCCTCTCACAGTTGGCCGCCAGGCAGGACTTCGGAGCCAAAGTCCTGTGCGATAACCTGCACGCCCTGTGCTGTCTTGCGGCCGCGCAGGAACATGACATTGACTCGGATCATCGGATCAACCGTGCCTACGCCATCACCGCCCTTAAACGTGTCCTGCCTGCACTGCTGCTCGGCCTGCGCTGGGCCAAGGCTGCCCTGAACGAGACCTTGACCTTGATCGCAACACGTCTCCAGCGCGTGCGACCAGATCGCGCCAAGCCCCGTCCACCACGCCACAAGCCTCATCGACATGCCGCTTATAAGGCTTGTTGATGCTGCTTATCTTGGGTGGATTGGGCCATCCCTCCGCATGTTCAGCCATTGCCGCATCGAGGTCCAGCGCCATGAGCGGCACGCTGATCGTGTACTGGCCGCTCCCGGCGGCGCAGCAATGCTGCCCAACTGCTCGGGGACTGGATGCGATGATTCGCATTGGCGTGCTGCGGCTGGCTGTCGAGCCCATCGACGTGCTTGCCGATACCGAGCGGCTGCTGGCGCGCGTGGTGCAGGTCTTCGGCACAGCCCAATCTCATCACGCTTACCTGTTTGCGAACGCCCGCCACACCCCCATCAAGCTATTGATACTTGACGGCCTCGGCGTCTGGTGCGCCGCTCTCCGCCTCAACGAAATCATAAACTGGTGCAGATGATCGTCCGTCCAGCCCATGGACGCCTGGATGATCTCGTGAAGCTGAGCCGACGTGATGTGCTCATGAATGAGCACGCACAGGTCGCCAAATCGGCGACTCGAGCCATACAGCGTAAATCGGAGGGACGAGCGTTCCTACATCGACGATGATCGCCGCGACCAAGGAATCAGTTTTTCCACCGATCTTTGGCACTGCAGCAATAGTTGCCCCGCCTATAGTGAAACTCTGGTACAGCCCCTGCACCCGCATAGGTATGGGGGCCGCAGACGAGATCCAGCGGTACGTCTGCCTCGACATCGCCCTCATCAAAGCGATCTGGACCGATGAGGTCTGGAGCTTGGATCGTGGCCGCCGGCCAGCCCGGTGTACTTTCTTGGAGGCCTCCATGCTCTACCGGTTCATGGAGTATCAGCGCGCAATGTTCGCGCCATTCGCTGTGTGGGCAGCGAACGCGGCAAGCGCGTTTTCCGATCATGAGAACCCGCTGTCGCAGATACCGGGCGCTCCCGCCTTTGCCACTGGTTACGAAATGCTGTCCCGTCTGGGACAAACCTACGACAAGCCGGGGTTCGGTATCGCAGCTGTTGAGCACAACGGCTGCGTCATCCCTGTGGTCGAGCAAGTCGTCCTGGAAAGGGCATTTTGCCGCCTTTTGCGCTTCGCACCTGATCCGGTCACACTTGGCGCCGCCGCTTCGCATACAAGACCTGCTGTGCTGGTCTGTGCGCCGCTGGCTGGGCATCACGCCGTCATGCTTCGCGAGGTCGTCGAAACCTTATTGCCCGAGCATATTGTCTATGTGACGGACTGGATTGATGCGCGCTGTGTTCCACTGGTGGACGGGCCGTTTCACCTGGATGACTACGTCACCGAACTGCAGGCGTTTATCCGTCAGATTGGCGCGGCGGAACCACTGCACGTGATTGCCATCTGCCAGGCCACCGTACCGGCCCTGGCGGCTGTTTCCCTGTTGGCCAGCGCGGACGAGCCGACTCCCAGGAGTCTGATCCTAATGGGCGGGCCGATCGATGCGCGTCGCAGCCCCACCGCAGTGGGAAGATTCGCCGCAGACCACTCCCTTATGTGGTTTCAACGGAATTTGATCTATACAGTGCCCGGTCGCTATGCCGGTGCCGGTCGCAAGGTGTACCCGAACTTCCTGCAGCTTGCCGGCTTGATGGCGGCACAGCCAGGTCTTTTGGCGACGTCGCACTGGGACTACTATTTGGAACGCGTGGTGGGTGACTACGAGCGTGCCGAAGCCCTCCGGCGCGTTTGCGATGCCTACCACGCGGTGCTCGACATGGCGGCCGAGTTCTACCTGGATACCATCCAGATCGTGTTCCAGGAATTCCGTCTGGCGCGCGGCAATTGGTTCGTGCAAGGGCAGCCCGTGCGTCCGCAAGACATCCGCGCCACTACGCTACTGACCATAGAAGGCGACCACGACGCCATTTCTGGCTGCGGGCAGACCCACGCAGCGCACGGTCTGTGCCGCGGCATTGCGGCACGGGACAAGCGGCACGTGACGGCGCGCCGGTGCGGCCACTATGATCTTTTCTCTGGCCCCCGGTGGCGCTCCGAGATATACCCTGGCATCCGCGCCCTGACTCGACAAAATACCTAGCCGCGGTGCCCGCGCCCATCATCCAAACACCACAGTTGGCCCTGCAAGTGGCAGTCGCAAGAATTCGATGTCGGCCGTCCACGATGACGTTGCTCACCACTGCGCCTAGCAATACCGCTTCTCCAACGAGGCAATGGTGATCCGCGACATTCGGCGTTAGCAATCCTTCGCGACAAATAGGTCACAACGTGATAGGGGCCTCTCGATACTTCATACAACTCATCTCGAGTCTCGGAGGTGGACACCATTCATGCCCGGTGCCAAGAACGAAGATCGCGCCGCCTGCGGCAGGAGCCGTGTTACGGAATGCGGCGCAGGGCTTCAAGCATAGAAGCCCCTTGACTCGTCAAGCGAGGGTGGGCATTTGGGCTGCCGTGGCCATGCTCCATCGTCACCAGTTTGTGGACCAGCAAGCCGTCTAACTGTTCCGGTTCGAGATCGTCGATGTCTTGCGCATCGCCAAGCAGTAGCAGCGCGGCAATTTCATGCGGACTGAGCATGTCAGGCTCCTTTGTCGGGGGGCGGAAAAGGAACTACGACTGCTGGTCCGTGGACGGAGTTCCACGGAGGATGACAGGACCAACATTGAGTGAACTCGGTGCGAGGACGCGCTGAGTATGCGCACACCAAGCATTGACACTAAACGCTCTTGTCCCCGGATTCAAGCTCTACGTGTGCTGCAATGCAGCGGAGCGAAGCTGAAACACATCGGATCGTTGGTTGATATTTCAGCCGTTTGGCAACCCCATGGTGAGCCCACGGATCACTGCAGATCGCGACAAAGGTTATACTCCGCGCTCCAACGAATAACGGATAATCAACATGGTCGCAGAAGCCAAAGCATCGACGCCGACGAGCGCGGTTACCAAAAGGAAGCCTGTCGCAAAGAAGTTGACGGCACCGACGAAGAAGGCGAGCGTGCTCGCACGTGAAGCCCAGGCAGCGAAAAAGCGCTTGCTGAAACTGCGCGCCGACACGAAGAAGGCCATTGAAGCCGCAAAGCGTGAGGTCGTGAAAGCCACTGAAGCCGCAAAGTCCGCAGCGCGTTTTGAGAAGCAAGCCGCAAAGGACAAGCTCGCGGCGAAAAAAGCGAAGGCTGTAGGCGTCAAGAAGACTTCCGGCAAAGCTGCCGCCACGAAGGTCGCCTCGAAAAAGGCTGCTGGTAGCAAAGCCGCCGCGACTGTTGTGCCGAAGAAGGCTGCGGTGACGTCCGCAACGAAGAAGCGAGCCCCGGCGAAAAAGGTGGCACAGACCGTCGTGACACCCGAAGCTTCGGCGTGATCTTTCGCCTCAACCGAGTTGGCCTTCGGCAACCGGTCGATTGAGGCAGGATGGGCGCTCACCGGCGCCCCGTTTTGATCGCCCCGGCCAGGCCGCACAGAGCGCGCCGTGGCAAGCAGCAACGTGCCGCGCCATGAGGTCAACTCCGCATGCCGAGCGCTAGACCCATGCCCATGACATCGGTCTGCGACTGTGCGTACCCATTTCTGCGAACCGTGAAGAGGGGCGTCTCCTGATAATGTGGGCCTTCGTGCCGCTGCGCGACGCGTGGAGCAGGCCATACATCAGTTCAGAGATTCTCTATTCCTTTTTGCGTTGCGAGGTTTGGCAAGCGACCCAAGCACTGTCTCGTTGAGCAAGAATGACCGACCGGTCGGTTGGCGCGCCAACATGATTACTGGTGGCGGGAGCAACTTCAGCGTGGTCATGTGACAACACGTGTTGGCTGCGCAGGCGCTTGAAATTGCCGATCACCGCCGTCCCCAGGACACGGATGTCAACGCAGCGCGCGCTCTCTTCCGCGAGGTGGAGAGCATTTTTTTGTGCCCTGCGAGTGCGTGCAAACGCGAAAAGCCCGAGACGTTACCGCGTACGGATGTAGGCCTCGAAGAGGCCCGCGTGCAGGCCGCGTAAGTCCTTTCGCCGTTCCAGCAAGTCATGCTGGCGACCCTGGCGCTCAAGGGTCAACAACTCCAGCATGATCCGCAATCCCTGTTCGGGTGATGTGCCCGTCGAGGGCTCGGACGCGCGTAAGAGGGCAGCAAGTCCGGGTTTTTCGGCCAAGGACCAGGCGGGAAACCAGCAAAGATCCTCGGGTGTGCCGTCACCGTCGAAATTCGCATCGAACCGCCGGCGCAGCGCCAGCAATGACGAATCCCCGAGCGTTTGTATGAGCGCGCCGAGCTTCTTCGGGGATAGCCAGGCAAGCTCGGCCAAGAGTGGCCATGCCGGGTCAAGCCCCTGGAGCCGGTAGACCGTCTCGGCCATCCAGGCGAGGGGAGCTGGAATTCGTCGCCATGACCCGATTCGCTTGATGCTGTTGCATGCCGCAGTCCATTCCCCAGCGCGCATCCATAGGGGTGCCGAATGCCATTCGGGCATCTCCCGGTGAAACGGCAATTGAGAGGCGGCCCGGGCGACGGCACGCCACAGCGGTAGGCACCAAGCCATGCCCGCTACGTCGCCGAATGCTCGGCGCGCTGCCGGCATGCTCGGCAAACACCACACTTCGCAGGTGTCGCGCAGCGCCGTGTGAGTCGCGAAGTGTTCGTGGACAGGAGCCTCCAACACACAGACAAGTGTCTCCAGGGTCGGCACAAGCGCGTCGTCTGGATATTCCGCGACCAGGCGCTGCAGTGCTTCACGCCCGGCGGCGGCATTGCGTTGCTCCAGCGCTGTGAGCACGTCGTTGCGAAGCATGACATCGCGGCCATCTTCAAATAGATCGAGCTGATTCGTCACGGCGTTCCCGTTGGTAGTCAGATTGCGCCCCTGCAGGACCGGCCCGACATCGCCGGGCACAACAAGTCTTCAGGGATGGTAGCTGCTGCCACGACGACGGGCAATCCGCAACCGGCCAACCATATCTCTACGAGATAAGCGCTACCCGAGGGCGGCCAGGCAAATCAAGGCGCGACTCGCGGCGCTGATTCTGTTTTGGACTTCAGGATGGCTGCATGGCAATGCTTTATTCCGTCCATACAGCATCGACATCCCTCGTTAGATGTCCAGCGAGGATGTAGTCTCCGAGCTTCTCCGCTTTTCCCTCCAGGCGCTCCAAGTCAGCCACTGGTAGCATGCTGAGGTCAAATTGGCAGTAAAGATTGCGCTGACGGAACGTGAGCTTTGGACGACTCAGTCCGGCAACGAGTGCAGCGGGCGAGCTGACGGCAATACTCTCATGGCCGCGATACTGGACACGTATGCCAAGCTTTTCGCCCAGCCTGCCCAGCCCAATCGCATCCTTCCATCCTGATTCGTAGTCCAAATCCACGACCGTGACGCCCTCTGTTTCCAGGAGCTTTAGTGCTTCGCCTTTGGTCGCAGCCAGAGCTGTCGCCATTGCCGCCTCCCCTGCTAGTAGGACCTGTGGCGATTCGCGCGCTTCTACGGCCCAGATTCATATTGCATAGCAACATTGTAAGCGGGGAACGGTCTACTTCGTTAGGTCTTGTCGTCCCGCGTACCGCTTTGACTTAAGAACCCGTACTGGTGGATGAAGTAACCTTGCGCGGGCGCAGTCGCGGTTACGCATTCGACAGACTGGTGATCAGGTAGATTGGTGATCATTCAGAGATAATCGGGTGACAGCGGACTGCCACTTTGCAAACGGAGCGCGCCCGATAGGCCATGCACAGGTGCACGAGGTCATACGGGGCGCGTTTACCCAGACCGTGGCCGAGACGCATGGCGGGCCTACACCCGCCGGCCGTTCAGGTTCACCGCCGTCGATTCCATCGAACCAAGTCACCTATCCGAGACCGATGTCTGAAGGCCACGTATTCATTTGCGGCGACCCCCATGGCGAGTTCGGCCCGCTGATTGAAAGCGTCCACCGTCACCGCCCCGAGGCGGTAGTGCTCGCTGGCGACATCCAGGCCAGGCGCCCACTGGATGAAGAGCTCGCCAGCATCCTTCCCCTGACGCAAGTTTGGTGGATTCCTGGCAATCACGACACCGACAGCGATGCCGACCACGACAACCTGTTCGGCTCGGGCCTGGCCGACCGGAACCTGGATGGGCGGGTGGTCACGATTGCAGGCCTTCGGATTGCCGGGTTGGGAGGGATTTTTCGCGGCCAGGTCTGGATGCCGCCCGAACCATCGCGCGTAGAGAGCGCCACTGACTATCTGGCCAAATGTGGGAAGGGGAATTACTGGCGGGGTGGTCTGCCGCGGCGCCATCGCAGCACGATCTTCCCGCAGACCTACAACGCGCTACTGAGTCAGCATGCGGATGTCCTGGTCAGTCACGAGGCTCCGGCTTGTCACCCACACGGGTTCGAGGCGATTGACACGCTCATCGAAGCGATGGGCGTGCAACGCGCTTTCCACGGCCATCACCACGAATCCACGGCTTATCCGAACACAGGACCGTGCCGCATCTTCGGTCTCGGTGCGTGCGCGGTAGCCACGATCGAGGGAGAGTTCTTGCCCAGCGTCCTGACTTGTCCAAATCAAGACGAAGGAGGCTAGACCGGCGGTTGAGGTTCACTGGCAACTCCGTTGGGCGCCAGCGGGCCGGGCAAACGACTGGCGCGCTTTCGGATTGTGCGCGCAGGCCAGGCCGCCCGCAGGTCGACATGACACCGGCAGATCCGGCGCTCGACCGCGCAGCTGCGGCTGCCGTCGGCAAGTTGGACGCGCCGCTTGCCAAATAGTGAGCGCGACCAAAAAAACAGCCCTCGCTCCGATGGAGGAGAGCCGCAGAACGTCCAAGAAGAAATCGGGTAACACCTTGCGGCGCCGCCCACATTCAGTATCCGCCAGGTTGCCGTTGACGGCAATCCAGCCTGCGCCGCGCAGTTCATCTGTTCGCGAAAAAAGAACCCGCGCTCATCAGGGGACGGGCGCGGGTGGTAGCAGGACCTACCGGAGCAGGATACGGCGATATAAACATCGCGCAACACAGGATTAGGAGCCATTTTTCCCGGCAGTTCTTTTGCCAGCGAAAAATGATCACGCAGCAGACCATTGCACGCTCGGTGGAGCATCCTCGACCTTGCAGGGCCGCCACAATTCGAGGCTGTTTGAGCGCTCGGCGTTGCGCCTTGAGTCGGATGCACTGCTCGCCGGAGAACTCACAAGCGCTGCGGACGATAAACGCGGGAGTAGGGCGTTGCAAGCGGGACGCAAGAGGCGAACTAATCACGCACGCCCACGGAGTTGAACCCGCGATCCGTTATGTGGCGCAATCGGTACATCGTTACTGGTGCGTCCGCCGTGAGGGATCGGTAGTGGTATCTTTTTGTGCCAGTCCGCCGTCTCGATGGCCGAAGCACAGTCCCGGCCCGCAGACCATGAGCGAGGTGAATCTGATTAGCCGGTGATGATCGACTACTACAACACTCTCGGCGTTTCGCCTCGCGCGACCGAGGCGGAGATCCGAGCGGCCTACAGGCGGCTCGCGATGAAATTTCATCCCGACCGACAGCACGGCAAGTCTGCCCTGGAAAAGAAGCAGGCCGAGGAGAAATTCAAGGAAATCGAGAGGGCTAACCGCATCCTTGGCGACGCCCAGAAGCGCGCGGAGTACGACCTGGGCAATGGCGCGGCCCGTAGCGGGAATCCCTGGTGGGCCGGGCCGGACAAAGACGACGCTAATTCCGAAGACCTCTTTCGCCAGCCGTTTCACCAGCGCCAGCGGAGACGCCGTCAATCCAGACCACCACCTGTACGAGGCGAGGACATTCGCTGCAAGACGTCGATTGACGCTGACACGGCGGTCCGTGGTGGCCAGGCAACCATTGAGGTCAAAGTTGAAGACACATGCCCGTCTTGCGGGGGCTCAGGGGAAACGGACGCTCCCGTAGCGTGTGAAAAGTGCGACGGCGACGGGTGGCATCCTTCCGCGGATGGTTGGGGGCAGCGTACCTGTAGCAAGTGCAAGGGGTCGGGGGTGGATTGGCGCTGCAGCCCGTGCAAAGGGAAAGGTACCCTCAAACAAGCCAGGCACTTCGACATCCAAGTGCCGCCGAACACCCCAGCCGGTCGTATCCTTCGTGCAGTCGGTGGCGGCATGCCAGGGGAGTTCGGTGGCGCGGCCGGGGACCTGCTCTGCGAAATCCGGGTGGTGAAGTCCGGGACTACGTACCTGAATGGTCTCGACATCCACTGCGAGGTGAAGATCGATTGCATCACGTCGTGGATCGGCGGGAAGACCACCATCGAGATCGTGGGACGAACCTTCGAGGTAGACGTCCCGCCAAATACGGGCAGCGGCAAGTCTTTGCGCTTTGCCGGCAAAGGCCTGCGTGACACCAAGACTGGCCGGACGGGCGACGCCATTGCGAAGGTGGTCTTGACCCTGCCGAAGGGGCCGTTCGCGGAAGAGCAGCTCGATCACCTGCGCCGGTTTGCCGGGCGCGAACCCGTGATCAAGCCGCGGCCGGCCGCGCCGGCGAAGCAGGCGGCAACGGAAGAGCGTCCGGCGAGTCCCGCTCCCGCGCCTGAACCGCCCCGCGAAGCGGCGCACGACTTTGCGAGTGCCACGAAGGCCCCAGCGCGAGCGACCGCCTCGTCTGGGCGTCGCAAATTCCAATGCGGCGGCTTTGAAGTCCGCCATCTGGAGCGCCTTGAGTTGGAGCAGTATGGCGTTGCATGTCAGCGCTTTGCGGAATGGGAGGCCGCCGTGCGCGCGGAGGCGTCGGGGGCGACCCGCCCAGGCCGCGCCGCGGCCAAGCGGCTGGAACTGACGCGAACCGAAAGCGAGATTTCCGCCTACGCGCCTGGCAATGCCCCACAGATTCTGGTTCAGTTGTTGGAGGCGTTTCGCCGCGCGGGTTTCGCGGAGACGATCTCGGTGATTGGGAACTACGCGATTCTTGCCTATGCGTCCGCCGCGGGCTGCCGCATCGACGATGCCGTCAGACTCGGGCTGTACAACAAGCGCGTGCAGTTCGTCACGGCGAAGCCCATCGCAGAGTCAGTCATCCTGCCCGCACTCCAGGCAGTGGATCCGACCTTCATGCTCGCCCCCAGGATGGGGTTCTGCGTGCGCGGGCGAAACGAAGTCGGCTTCGTGGTCGACATCGTTGGCGCCGTGCAAGCGAGCACGCCGGAAGCGACGCTGTCGACCACGATTGCGGATGACAGTGGGGCGGCCATGTCCTATGGGATGACCAAGCTCCTGCGTGGCGGTCGGGTAAGCACGATTGTCTTTACCAAAACGGGCGTCATGGAGCGCCTGACAGCGATCTCCCCCGAGTCCTTCTGCGCGTTCAAGGGATGGATCGCCGCCCAGCGGGGGGTGCCAGAGGAGAAGCGAAAATTCTGCCAGAACTTGACGGCGCTGGCGGCCAAGCTCGGCGACGGACTCGTGCTTAGCCCCTGAGTTCGGCAGTCACATCCAACGCGCGGCAACAATCTCAAAAAGGCAGTCGACGAGCTGCCGCGACGACCAGCGTCGAAGCCGGCGCGCCGTGTTTGCGCGTCCAGGACGACGACGCCAGGCAGCGCTAGTGCTTGGAGGTCTCAGGCGGTCTGTCACGCAAAAGGCTGGTGGCTTCGCCAAGGGCGAAGCCGAAGGCGCGTCGCGGCAGGGCGGCGCACCCATTTTTTGGTCAGTCCTCGCCTGGCTCAACCGGGCGACGGCCATTGCTGCGCGGCATGGAGTACCCGCAGGATCCGGATGGTGGTGGCATCCACGGCGTACACGACCAGGTAGTTGGCCGCCACGACCATCTCGCGCGTGCCCGCGACGCGGCCGGCTCGGTAGAGCTCGGGGTGTTCCGGCAGCCGTGCCGCTTTCGCTTCGAGGTCGTCCTTCAGGCTCTGGGCCGCATCCGGATTCTCATCCGAGATGTAGTCCACGATGGCGAGAAGATCGGCCCTGGCCCACCGCGTCCATTCAACCGCGCGCACGGCGTTTCCGGTCGATCAGCGCCTGAACGTCGTCCATGACCTGGTCATGCGGGAGCGGCGGGGCAGGGTCGGTCAGCGCTTGCTGGACCTTGGCGCGGAACCAAGCATCATAGGTCTCGGGATCCGTCGTCAGACCGGGCGGCAGCCCGCCCTCCTTGGCGATTCGTGTCAACAGGATGCGAACTGCGTCGGACACGGTTAGCCCGACGCTGGCGAGGTTTTGCGTGGCCCGGGCTTTGAGGTCGTCGTCCACGCGGATGTGCAGCATTGAGGTATGCGCCATGGAAATCTCCTATGCTTTGACCTACATTATGCATCTCAATTGAGATACAACCAAGGGTAAGCGCAGGGCCGTGGTACCCGCATGCGCCACTCCACGTTCAGCGAGTCGTTGTCCGGGTCGCCAACGGGTAGTTGACGTACAATGCCTGAATGTGCCTTAAACTTAACATAATGTTAATTATGCGAAAGTGACGTATACGCCGCTAATGGAAAGCTGACATCCGGCGAAAAAGCAAATAATACGTTCTGTTTTTAGCGATTTAGACTATTATTATTTGCATCATGCCTAGGAAAGCCAGCGCAGTTTCAACCCTACCAGGCCCGGTCAGCCGGTCGCTGATCCAGCTCGGTCTCAATCTGCAAGTTGCCCGCAAGCGGCGCAAAGAGACAATGGTGGCCTTCGCCGAGCGGATGCAGGTTTCAGTGCCGACGCTCCGGAAGATGGAGCAAGGCGATCCGTCGGTGTCAGTCGCCGTCTATGCAATGGCGCTCTGGCTGGTTGGACGCCTCAAATGGCTTCCAGAGATTGCGAATCCTGCCGCGGATGAGGTCGCGCTGGATCTGGAGATCTCCCGCGTTCAACGGCCTGCCGCCAAGTCGCAGTCCCAGTGGAAGAAACCATGAACGATCACCTGTACGTTTGGTTTTACCGACCGCACAGCCATGAACCTGTGCTCTGCGGCCGCCTGGATCTAATCGGTGGTCGGCAGTGCCTGTTCTCTTACGTGCCTGATTATCTGCAGCGTAAGGACGCCATCGCTCTCTCCCCAGACTTGCCGCTCCGTGATGGCAAGTATTCAGCGCCGTCCGGCCTAGAGCTACACCCTGTTTTCGAAGACGCTGGACCGGACCGCTGGGGCCGGCGCGTTATCGATCGGGCCTTCAATCCACGCAGGCGCGCGGCTATTGACTACCTGGCCTTGGCCGGCGAGGACCGGATCGGCGCGCTCGGCTTCGCCGGGGTGGCGGATCGGTATGAGGTCAATCATCCTCCCGTGTTCCATCGCGGGGATCTGCCAGGATTGCTCGAGGCCGCGCGCGCCGTCGAACTGCAGCTGCCAATCGACGATCGTCTTCGCCAGTTGCTGCGACCGGGCGGCACCGCTGGCGGCGCCCGTCCCAAGGCGATTGTCGATGATGAAGGAAGCTCCTGGATCGCCAAGTTCCCAGCAGAGGGCGACGAGGTGGATTTCTGCGCGATTGAGCATGCCTCACTCGTGCTGGCGCAAGCGTGCGGCATCGAGGCGCCCGAGTCCAGGCTCGTCCAGCTGGGCAGGAAAAACACGCTACTGGTCAAGCGGTTTGACCGGGAACCTGGCGGCGACCGCATCCACTTCGCGAGCGCGCGCACGCTGCTGCTTGCCGATGGCATCCCTGAGGAACAAATGTCCTATGCAGACATCGCGGAGGTGGCGCGCCGCTACTCACCCTGGCCTCTCGACGACTGTCTCCAGATGTTCCGACGCATGGTCCTGAACATCCTCATCGAAAACACGGACGACCACGCCAAGAATCACGCCTTCCTGCATCAAGGTGGGGAAGATTGGCGGCTGTCACCGGTCTATGACGTCCAGCCGCAATTGCAAGGCATTCCCTACCAGCAACTGATTGTCGGCGATCACGGCACGGACCCGACGCTGCAAAACGCCCTGACCCAGGCCACCCGCTTCATGCTCACGCCCGCGGAGGCGCATGCTGAAGCCGAGCAAATTCTGGAGATCGTTTCTGGATGGAGGAACACCTTTGCGGAAGCCGGAGTTTCCGACCAAGACATCGAGGCCTGCGCACGCTACATGATGCGTGACACCAACCTTCCCCCATTGCCAACGCGCCGTCGCACCCAGAGGAAGGCCTAGGCGCTACGCGCGCGAATGCGCCACCGAGGGATTTGTCCAAGGAGATCCGCCGGTGACCTCGAGAGATGAGGAATGTGAGCTACTGGAAAGGTGCACGGCTGCCGCGTGGTCGACTGGCCGTGGCCGGCAATCAGCGGGAGGCAAACGTTTTCCGGCTCGCCGCGATGGTTCTGAGTCCGAATCTGCCGGTCGAATCTCGCCGCCTCATGGCTGCGAGCGAGCGCTACTTCGCGGAGCACCCGGATCACCTGGTTCC
The DNA here is from genome assembly GCF_040149425.2 of Cupriavidus sp. DF5525. Lineage (NCBI taxonomy): Bacteria > Pseudomonadati > Pseudomonadota > Betaproteobacteria > Burkholderiales > Burkholderiaceae > Cupriavidus > Cupriavidus sp. DF5525. Next base: position 688,542 of record NZ_CP168267.1, read on the forward strand.
GTCCGTGGATATCGTGCGCAATGGCTGGATCATCGGCTTGCCGCGCCTGCGGGACATGCTGACGGCGCAGCTCCGTCCTCAGGACCCGGTCCCAGTCAAGCTGCAACGCACGCCTAAGCAGTCATGACCGATCACCCCATAGGCCCGAGCGCGTAGCATTGAGGGTCTGTGCCAGGCGCCGCAGGTTTTTCCAGATCTCGGTAGTTTCGCGGTGCCGCTTGGCGGCAACTTCAGCCACCACCTTGCAGACAAGCTGAAGCGGCGCTTCGTCGAGTACGTGAGCCAGTTGAGCATGATGTTGGGCAGGGATTTCACCGGATGCCAGTGCCTGCTCCAACTCCTCTGGCGTTAGCTCGCCGCTGTAGCTGACGCTGGAGCTCTTGGCCGCGAGCCATAAAGGCCTGCGACCAAGATACGCCCAATCCGCTATCATAAGCCTCCCAGTTATGATGAATTCGCCTAACTGTGCATCTTCGATATAAGGCGAGCGCTCGAGGCGTACCAAAGGCTTTTCTGGTGCTCAGCCGGAATGGCTTGCAGGCAGCACAAGATGGACAGTCGGCTATTGCAGGCCGGTGCACCTATCGATGCAGCAAGCCTGTCACGCGTCGCCGGAAGGTCGGAGAAGTTCTAGTGGGCGCAGCGCGTGCACGGCGCGTTGGAGCATCCGTGTCAAGTCTTCCAGTTCCTCCACAATGGCCTCGGCCTGCTCGACCAAGGCTGGATTCGTTGCTCCCGAGACGAGACTGGCACCATTGAGAACCGTATGGGCCATGCCATGTAACTGGAGTAAATCGTCGCGAATGCCTGCTGGCTCGCTGACTCGGGTTCGTATCGTATCGACGAGGTCCACAATGCGCAGGATCTCGCTGGTGTCGAAACTGTCCTGCAGGCGATGCAAGGCATCGGTGTCAACCGGGCCAAAAGGGGTCTGGGTGTTAGGCATGGCGTGGTTTCCGAGCGGAGAATGCGGGGGCAGCGAAGAGACTGTCGCGGATCCAAGCCTCCGGAGTCCGCTCAAGGTTTAGCTTGTAGTCGCCAAAGCGCTTGATGTTGCTGGTGAGATAGGGGCTGAGGAAGCCGATGTCGTCTACGTCGACCTTGATACCATCCTTCTCCATGGCGCGAAGTGCCTGCATCATGTCGGCGGTGTTCTGAAGGATCACTGCGGAGGCGATCAAATCGTTGTAGCGCAATCGCTTTTGCTGCTCGTCGGGATCGTTCACTGGCAGCACATCGCCGCCGAACGAAAACCACTTGGCAAAGCCATTGTAGGACTCGATCTTGTTGGTAGTCGCAGTGATTTCCTGGCGCAGTTCGCGGCTGCCGATCCACTCCAGCAGAAACACGGTGCGAACAACCTTGCCCAGTTCCTGGGCGGCCAGCAGGAGGCGATTCTTGCGACTATCCGATCCCAAGCGGCGCAGCAGTAGGGGAGAGGATATGGTTCCGGCCTGGATCGACAAAGCGACCTGCATCAGGTCCTGCCAATGAAGGGCGATCAGGTCCCAGTCCACCGCGCCCGAGAAGAGACGGTCAATGTGACGATACTTGGAACTGGGGTCGGCTCGGTAAAGTTTCAGATCCTGCCAGTTGCGAATCCGCGGCATCAGGTTGATGCCAAGCAGGTAGGTAAAGGCAAAAACCGCAGCCGACTGGCCCTGGGTGTCGGCATGCACCGTGTCTGCCTCCACGCTCAAGCCTGCCTTGAGCAAGCCCTCGATGACGTAGACAGCCTCCCACACGCCGGGCGGGATGAAGTGTCGGAATACGGCAATGTAGTTGTCTGCAACATGCCGGTAGGCCACCGCGCCCTTCTTACGGTAGCGGAAGTGGTAGCCCGTGAGCAGGTTATTGTCGTAGAAGTCGTATTGCGTGCCGTCGGCCGCCACGGTCTTACCGTCCCCCCAATGCTTGGGCAGGTCGAGCTGAAGATACAACTCGATCAGTTCGCGCTGCGCGGTTTCAAGCCGTTCGAGACTCATATGCCGCCGATTGACGAACGACATCATGTGCGGCGTCACCCGTTCGCCCATGTGGCGAGCTGCTTGCGTGGGTCCGAGATTGCAGCCCATCGCGAAGATCGTCAGCAAGTAGCGCTCGGCGGCGTGGCGGATCTTGGGATCGCTGCCTGAAAGCGGGCCGAAGTGGCGCGTGAAGTGGGTCCAATGCTCGATGTTGGCCAGGACGTCCAGCAGGTTGCGGTTCGGCATGTGGCGGATCAGCGTCTGCTGAAGCGCAAGCGCGCTGGCGGGGATTTCCTTGGCGACGGTCCGACGGAATACCGGCTCGCCGTTGCGGCCAATGGTGACGTGCTGACGCTTATCCGGAAAACTATCGTCCAGGTTCTGTGCCGTCGCGGCCAACCACTGACGTAGGTGTGCAACGAAATCCTGCGCGTTGGTCGGCATCTCCAACTTGGCGCAGTAGTCAGGGAGGCGGCGCTCGCATTCACGCCAGCGCAACAGATGCAGCCGGTAGTCGGCAAACGCGTCCGAGCCGACGACACAGAGGTCGCCAGAGCGCAGTTCGCCAACCATATGCGAAAGCACGCAGAGCTCCAGATAGCGCCGATTGATGCCAGGCCCCAGAATGTCAGAGCGCTGTACGAGCTTACGCCAGCGCTCCGAGGCGAAGCTCAGATCGACGTCGGCGGCAAACCATTCGCGGTGCAGGGCCGCATTCTTCAACACTACTGCCAGTGCGGCCAGCAGGGTGCACGACTGGCTGGTTGACTGCCACTTCAGCACTTCGGCCAGGCGCAACATTACCGAGCGGTGCGGGCGAAAATGCCGCCACAAAAGGGGCAAGTAGTTGTTCCCGCTGAAGGCGCGGACCTCGGCGCAGCTCTCGCGTAGAGGCTCCAAATCGCCTGAGGGGGCAAGAAGGCGCCTTACCTCTACGCCGATCTGAGCATCATCCTCGCCCTCGGCAACGATCTCGACCACGCCGTCGAGCAGCGCGACGAGCTTTTCCATTTGCGCGCGGCGGCGGGACTGGATTTGCTCCAACTCCTCCCGTGCCCGCTTGTGGATGGCGCTCATGCGCCGGATAAACATTTCGGCGAGATCGTCCCGCACCCGTACCCGCATTTGATTGAGGAGCGCCACCATCAGCGCATAACGCTTTTCCGGCAAGATCTCCTTGAGATTGGCCGCGTCTAGGCTCATAGCCTGGCTCGCCAAGGACCGCAGCTTGGAAGCCGGCACGCCTGCCACGGTCTTGGAAAAGTCTCCAATGGTGTCCAGCCAGGTTAGATGCTCGATCAGCAGAGTCAGGTGCTTGCGCGAGGGACGCAGCGCGTGGCGCTTGATGTTGTGATAAGCGGTTTGACGGCTTGCTAGGTCTCGGGTCAGCAACCGGTCAAGCCGGTGCTGCTCGTCCTCGGACAGGCGTCGTCTGATGCGGCGAAACAGGGCAGTTTGCGTGCGAGCGTGGACCTGCTCGACGATGGCATCTAACGTGGAGAAGGATGGCAGTTCGATCTGACGCAGGACCAGGGCATCGATCGTCGCGTTGATGATGTCAACCGGCTGGTCCATCGTTTCGGCGGCGTCGCGCGCAGCACGGATAGTGACCTCGTTGGCATCGGTGCCGAGGTAGGCCTGGATGCCAAGGAACTCTCGCACGGCCGTGTAGTGCCGGAACAAGGTCGGCGACACCTTTCGGTCGTAGCCAAACTTCGTACCTGGGTTCAGGCCGGCACTGATGCGCACCAGTTCCGGCACGCTGGCAGGAATCGTGTCAAGGTTCGGGAAGTGGTGTAGCTGCTGAAAGACCTTCAGGAGCACCAGCAGACCAAGTCGCGATTCTTGCCCGCGTGTGGACCGCGTCGCCCAGTCCAACTCTTCCGCGCTTGGTGTGTAGCAGGCCCGCAATTCCTTGAGGGAAAAGACCTTTGGGAAACGCGGGTAGGCGGTACGCTCGACGGTGGCCATACAGGATCTCGACAATCGCTGAAAGGCCGGCCAGCGTAGCTGGGGCAGGTGACAGTTTCTTGCTTATTTCCTCAAGTTATTATCATTGCCATCTATATAACCAGAAGGCTTATGATAGCGGTTTGGGCGTATCTTGGTCAGGGGCCGTCAACCCGGCGGCCAAGACCGATCCCAAGTCGCCGATCGCGGGCATGCCGATCCTGGAGGCGTACAAGGCCAAGACCATCATCGTCAACAAGCGCTCGATGGCCGCCGGCTACGCCGGCCTGGACAACGAGCTGTTCTACATGGACAAGACCATGATGGTGTTCGGCGACGCCAAGAAGGTAGTCGAGGACATGTTCAAGGCAACGAACTGATTCCGGTGACGGCCTATGCCAGGGCTATTCGGCAACTTGTCCGATGCACCTGCTATTGGCCAAGGTCAACGAATAGGCCTGCGACCAAGATACGCTTTATGCTCTGCAGCACATAAACCTTTATCTTGGTCAGGGGCCAGGTATGGTTTGTCGAGGGACTAATCGAGGTGACGGCACATATAGTGAGTCCTTATGCCGAAGCGTCGGAGCGTCTCTCTGGATAAGTGCAGCTCATGCGTCACGCTGTCTGCAGGAGTTAAGGTGAAGCCGCATCGGGCAAAGAAGCCAGGTTGCTCGGGGTTGAGGACTGTTGCCTTTATGCAGCCATGGGCCCGTGCGCGCATCAGGAGTGTGCTGACCAGATAGGTTGCAACACGGTGCCCGCGGCACTCCGGAAGGACAGCCGCCGCGTGAATGGCGAAGGTGCGACCATGCTGTTCGCCGTAGGCACAGCCGACCACCTTTCCGCCCATGGTGGCGATATGAAATAGGCTGGATGGGTGTTCTATTTCGTCATAAGGCAAGCCGCAAGTCTGCAGGACTCGCGAGATGGCCTCTGACTCCGCTGACCCAGCAGCCCGTAGTCGGATATCTCTTATCATTGTTGACCCTTTTTTGCTGCGCTGCACGGGTGTTAGCGACCACCTCTGAAAGCAGCTTCCTCCAAAGCCCGACAATATGCATCGAAGTTGTTTTGAATGTCATCACCCGTCCGTGGGGTGTTGGCTCACAGTGTGATGGATTTTTAGTTGCAGTGATTTGTAATTCTCTTGCATTCCGTACTCCCCCAGGCGCGACCGCAGCGGCTTTGACCCCCGCAGTTACAACCAGTCGCCCCGAGCGCGCGGGGCCTTGCAGAACGTGAGACCGACGTTGCCTGGACGCGATAGGGGACGATAACGGGCCTTGCCGCGCATCTCAGCAAGTTGGCCGACTGGGTCTCTACACGCCGGACACTGGGTCGTGATCCGATCCTCGACAACGTCTCGCTCTAATGGCTGACGAACACCGACGAGTCCAGCGCCCGGATCTACAGGGAGACCAGCGTGGCGCCAGCAAAGACCAGCCGCGTTACCGTTCCGGCGGCATTGGCCGTCTTTCCAGGCGAGGTTTACTGGCCACCGAAGGCTTGGCTGGCGCGGGCATATCCCAACCGGGTCTATTACAACCAGGTTGGCAAGGTCGGACACTTTGCCGCTTGCAAAGAGCCGGAGTTGCTTAGATCATCGATGCGATGAGGCCGTTGCGCCGCCTCGGGTTTTGGAATGCCGCGATAAGGTTGCGGTATGCGACCATGTCAACGTTCTCTACACCTTCCCAAATCTTGATGCGATCGAACATGTTGCTGCTAATATCGAATGCCGCTTCTTCGATCAGGAGAGATGCCCGTCCATCATTCTTGCAATTTGAGCCAGAAACATCTTCATGCACAATGACCCGGATTTGGTTGGACAAATTTTCTGCAAGTTTTCGGATTTCCCCTTCGCTCTTTTCGCCAAAGGGCAAATCGTAGATGTTCGCAGGCTGCTTCTTGAACAATCCAAACATGATTAAGACTTCGTTTAGGTAAATTACAAGCTCAAGGGCTACAAGCCGCTTCACCTGGCCGATGAGGAGATCCGACTCATTACCAAAGTAGGTGTTGCGGCAAGCCCCAACTTTGCTTGGGCTGCCGCAGACTTTGCATTTGATGCCATGTGGCGATAAGTGCGCCTTGGTATCCGAATTGGCTGAGTGCCGTGTAGTCACGAAGGGGCGGGCGCGCGTTGCGCCTGCGTCCCGCAGGTCATACTGACTGCGCGGGAGGCGCGCGGGTGATGAGAAGGCAACTGCCCATATAGGCAAGGGTGGCAGGCAATCACCTCGACTAGATGGGTGGCCGTAGGATCACGCCCAACCCCTTTTACCCGCTCGGCATAAAAGGCGCAGGAGAGTCGGGACTCGGCGGCGCGGTGGCTGCAGTCACAAATGCGGTCGCGGGCGCGGTGGTGGAATACGTTCCGGCGCCAACTGCGGAGACCGTGCCAAACCGGGGGCTGACTAAGCGGCAAGGCGACGGGCTTCTTCTCCGGCGATGGAGGGATACCGTCGTTCAACGTAAGACCGGAGCTGGTCATTGAGCACAGCCGTCCGACAAAGAGCAAAGCCCTCGGCCGAGGAGGCCCGGAAGTTGGCAGGGCGGGTCGCGTCTGTCATTTCCTATACTTTCACAACGGAAAAAGCTACGTTCCGGGCACCCGCACCGACCGCCTTACCCGACTGGGAGGGGAGATCAACATGGCAAGCTTAAGACTCTTTGTACGTTCACTGGCTTTGTTGCCTCTGCTGGGGCTGGGCAGTTGCTTCTCATTTGAGCGCCATGTCATCGAGTCGCCTTCGCCTCCCCCGGCGAGCGGTCGTACGGTCATTGTGCCGCCAGGGTCTACCGTGACATGCACGCCCGGACCCTGCCAAGTGCGGTGAATGGCGTGAAGCGCAAGACAAAGCCCTCGGCCAAACAATGGTGAGGGCTTTAGGCAGTGGAGCCGTGCTCAGATCTCGGCCTCGGATATCAGTTATTTTTTTGATGCCAGCATCAGGGCGGTTCTGCACCCGCCCGATCAGTCTTTTCAAGTCCTCGCCCTCCCCGGCCGAGGGCTTTTCTCTTTTGTCGGACAGCGCCTGATAGGGGGTGATCGTCCTTTCTGCGCAGATTGATACGGTCGAAGGAATAATATTCCGATAACTCAACGACTCACGCGTGCCACGTGTTGTTTTTTCTTCCTGTCCCGTAAGTCGTTGATGGCATTGGAATTTCCGGATCTCAGCGTGACATTCTGCGCCCAAAGCACGATAACCCCGACATGGGGTGATCTTAAATTTTTAAACATTTTCAACTTAAAGAAAGTCAGATATAAACCCGATCTCCTTGTAATTCCAACGCGAGAAATCTAGGCTCATAAGCTTGAAGTACGTTCATGTTACTGCCAGCACGCATTCAACTGCGAGCATCTGTCGGGATGCGAACAGAGCGAATACGACGTGGCGGTACGCTAATGGTCAGTGTGCCGAGACCGCCCAAGCCGGATGCCTGGCGCGACTCCGATGCTTCGCCGCCTGCAACAAGAGAACAGAGGGAGAGCAGCATGACAAAATTTGTCGCCGCAGTGGTGCAGGCCGCGCCGGTTCCCGGGGATACGGCGGCCTCGGTGAACAAGGCTGCGGCTCTGATTGCAGAGGCACGCCAGCGCGGGGCCGAGGTCGCGCTCTTTCCGGAGGCGTTCATTGGCGGCTACCCCAAGGGAGCGGACTTCCACATTTTCATCGGCGCTCGCACGCCAGAGGGCCGGCAGGAATACGCCCGATATCAGGGTCGTGCGATTCGGTTGCCGGGCCCTGAGACCGATGCCTTGGGACAGGCCGCGCGCGATGCCTCGATGTATGTCGTGATAGGCGTGATCGAGCGGGAGGGCGGTACGCTGTACTGTACCGCGCTGTACTTCGGCCCCGACGGCGCACTACTTGGCAAGCACCGAAAACTGATGCCAACCGCGGCAGAACGCTTGTGCTGGGGATTTGGCGACGGATCTACCCTCGACGTCGTGGAAACGCCCTGGGGTCCGCTGGGGGCGGTCATCTGCTGGGAGAACTACATGCCGTTGCTCCGCACGGCAATGTATGGCAAAGGGATCGCGATCTACTGTACCCCGACTGCGGACGATCGGGATAGCTGGGTGGCAACAGCCAGGCATATTGCACTCGAGGGCCGGTGTTTTGTCTTGTCGGCATGTCAGTATCTGACGCGCGCAAGTTTTCCCGGCGACATGCATAACCGCCTCTCCGATGACGGGAATGCCGTGCTGATGCGTGGCGGAAGCATGATCATTGATCCGCTTGGCCGGGTTCTTGCAGGCCCGGACTACAACGGCGAAGTCACCCTGACTGCCGAGCTCGATACTGAGGAGATTGCGCGTGGCCAGTTTGACTTCGATCCTGTGGGCCACTACGCGCGTCCGGATATCTTCAAGCTGATCGTCAACGAAAGTCCGACGCCAGCGGTCATTTTTTCTCAAAGAGGCGTGGCTGGCGTGGATAAGTAGGCCGTGCGGAGGGTGCTATGTCCAATAGTTACGATCTGTCGGGGAAAGCGGGGTCGCTCTCAGCTAACGCGGTGCGGCAGCGGTCCAGCGCCGAGGCGCTACACGCTCGCGACAGGGAAACGGCTATCGACGCGTTGAACGAGCATTTGCGCCCAATCGAGCACAGTTCCTTCACTCGGCACCCATGAAAATTTACAGACAGTCGAGGAACGTGTGCGGCGCCTTGACTTGCCTTTGTCGTGTCCGACAATGAATTCTTTTGGTCCGCCGCGCCTTCGCTGGTTCCGACTCCACGGTGGCGCCTGGCTGCTGTCATCCACCTGCTGATGCTTTCAAATGTTGCAAGGAGGCGATCATGGCGATCGACACTCGGTTGACTGCACTCCTTGAGGTTGACCACCCTGTTTTGCTGGCGCCGATGGATCTGGTAGCCGGTGGGGCGCTTGCTGCCGCCGTGTCGACGGCAGGCGGATTCGGTCTGATCGGGGGCGGATATGGTGACGAAAGCTGGCTGGAACGGCAGTTCGCTGCCGCCGGAGATGCGCGAGTTGGCGTCGGCTTTATCACGTGGACCCTGGCACGCAATCCGCGCTGTCTCGATTTCGCGCTGGAGCGCAAGCCCGCGGCGGTCATGCTTTCGTTCGGCAACCCTGCGCCGCATGCCGAGACGATCAAGCGTAGCGGCGCTCTCCTGATCTGTGGTGTGCAGGCAGTCGACCAGGCACGAGAAGCCCTTGCATGTGGCGCAGATATTATCGTCACCCAGGGCACGGAGGGCGCAGGTCACGCTTGTTCGCGAACGACGTTCACTTTGGTTCCCGAGGTTGTCGATCTATGCGGCGAGGTGCCAGTAGTTGCGGCTGGAGGCATTGCGGACGGACGCGGATTGGCGGCGGCATTGATGCTCGGGGCGAGCGGCGTGTTGATGGGAACGCGCTTCTACGCGACGGTCGAATCCGCGGGCCATGCCGATGCCAAAGCGCGAATCGTGTCCGCCGTCGGAGATGAAACCATCCGCAGTATTCTGTTCGATATTGTGCGCTGCAACGTTTGGCCTGCACCTTACAACGGGCGCGTGTTGAGGAATAGCTTCTCGCAAGTATGGGAAGGACGCGAAACTGCACTGCTTCAACACCCGCAAGAGGCGGAGCGCTATCGCCAGGCCCGTGAGCGAGGAGATTTCAACGTCGCCGCAGTCATCGCGGGTGAGGTGGTTGGCCTGGTTCATGACATTCCGCCCGCCGCCGAGGTAGTTCGGAATATCGTCGCCGAGGCTGAAGGCAGGCTCAGGAGTTTCGCACACTAAAGATCTATGTGTCGAAACAGTGTTCGGGATAGAAGCCTAATCCAACAAGGCCCGGCACCCCATCGATCATTACCCGCCTTTACCTAGGTCCATTTAAGCTGAATCTCCATAGCGAGAACTATGACTGGTTCGTAGTTGCTGGCGCCCGCGCCCAATACAAGAGGACGGGCACTATCAACGGTACAGGCAACTACAAGTTCCTCCTGACGGCGATCGACGGAAATCTTGTGGCAAAGGGAACGCCGGATCGCTTCCGCATCAAGAACTGGCACTACGATGCTGATGCCGGGGCCGATGTGGTGGACTACGACAATCAGATGGATAGTAGCCCTGACGGCACGGTGAACGAAGGGACCGTGATCGGCGGCGCCAGTATCGTGGTTCAGAAGAACTAGTGTAGCGTTCTGTTCTTGATGGAACTTATATGAGTCCGGCGTCTCCAATGCGCTACTGCGACACAGCGTGGAGAGAGCGAGTGCGAGTTGCCCCCGAGATCATGTTGACCGACGAGGAGCGAACCAAGTTGACGAGGCTGGTTCGGTCGAAGCTCACGAGCGTTAGGCTGGCGCAGCGCGCGCGTATCGTGTTGCTGGCCGCCAACGGAATGCAGAACAAGGACATCGCCGAGCAGTTGGGAGTCGGACGCGTGCAGGTCTCGCGTTGGCGTGAGCGGTATGCGCAATCGGGGCTGGCCGGTATCGAACGCGACTTGCCGCGCGGTGCGCCGCCGGTGAAGGTGGACACGGCGCGGTTGGTGGAGCTGACCACTCAAGCCAAGCCCGTGGCGGCCACGCACTGGAGCACGCGCAAGATGGCCGCCGAGTTGGGCGTGAGCGCCAGCACCATCATGCGCCATTGGCACGCCCATGGGTTGAAGCCGCACATCGTGCGCGGCTTCAAGGTCTCGCGCGATCCGAAGTTCGTCGAGAAGCTTGAGGACATCGTGGGCCTGTACATGTCGCCACCCGAGCACGCGCTGGTGCTGTGCTGCGACAAGAAGAGCCAGGTGCAGGCGTTGGATCGCACACAGCCCGGGCTGCCGCTGAAGAAGGGGCGCGCGGCCACCATGACCCACGATTACAAGCGCAATGGCACGACCACGCTGTTTGCCGCGCTCAACGTGCTCGATGGCCAGGTCATTGCCCAGTGCCAGCAGCGCCACCGCCATACTGAGTGGTTGAAGTTCCTGCGCAAGATCGACCGCGAGACGCCCAAGGACAAAACGCTGCATCTGATCGCCGACAACTACGCCACGCACAAGCATCCTGCGGTGCAAGACTGGCTGGCCAAGCATCCGCGCTTCAACATGCACTTCACGCCCACCTCGGCGTCATGGCTGAACATGGTCGAGCGGTTCTTTCGCGACATCACGACCGAGCGACTTCGCCGCGGCGTATTCACCAGCGTGCCGGAGCTAGTCGCCGCCATCAGCGAATACATCGCTCACCACAACACCAACCCCAAGCCGTTCATCTGGACCAAGAGCGCTCGCGACATCTTGCAGAAAGTCATTCGCGCCAACCGCCGCTTAAGTTCCAAACAGAATGGAACACTGCACTAGCTCTCCGGCTCGATGCAAGGCCCTGGGGGAGACCTAGGGCCTTCCTCGAGGCGAACCTGCGGAAGGGCAATGACTCCATGCCGGCAACGACCAGCTCCACGCCCGCCACGCCAACATGTCGGGAACGGGAGACGTGTCCGATGGGATTCGACTGCGGGTTAGCCGCCGCCCATGTCCTGGCCGCTTCGGAAGAACTAGTGTAGCGTTCAGTTCTTGATGGAACTTATATGAATTCGGCGTCTCCAATGCCCTACTGCGATACAGCGTGGAGAGAGCGAGTGCGAGTTGCCCCCGAGATCATGTTGACCGACGAGGAGCGAACCAAGTTGACGAGGCTGGTTCGGTCGAAGCTCACGAGCGTGAGGCTGGCGCAGCGCGCGCGCATTGTGCTGCTGGCCGCCAACGGATTGCAGAACAAGGACATCGCCGAGCAGTTGGGAGTCGGACGCGTGCAGGTCTCGCGTTGGCGTGAGCGGTATGCGCAATCGGGGCTGGCCGGTATCGAACGCGACTTGCCGCGCGGTGCGCCGCCGGTGAAGGTGGACACGGCGCGGCTGGTGGAGCTGACCACTCAAACGAAGCCCGTGGCGGCCACGCACTGGAGCACGCGCAAGATGGCCGCCGAGTTGGGCGTGAGCGCCAGCACCGTCATGCGCCATTGGCACGCCCACGGCCTGAAGCCCCATGTCGTGCGCGGCTTCAAGGTCTCGCGCGATCCGCGGTTCGTCGAGAAGCTTGAAGACATCGTTGGCCTCTACATGTCGCCACCCGAGCACGCGCTGGTGCTGTGCTGCGATGAGAAGAGCCAGGTGCAGGCGCTGGATCGCACGCAGCCCGGCTTGCCGTTGAAGAAGGGACGTGCGGCCACCATGACGCACGACTACAAGCGCAACGGCACGACCACGCTGTTTGCCGCGCTCAACGTGCTCGATGGCCAGGTCATCGCCCAGTGCCAGCAGCGCCACCGCCATACCGAGTGGCTGAAGTTCCTGCGCAAGATCGACCGCGAGACGCCCAAGGACAAAACGCTGCATCTGATCGCCGACAACTACGCCACCCACAAGCATCCTGCGGTGCAAGACTGGCTGGCCAAGCATCCGCGCATCAACATGCACTTCACGCCCACCTCGGCGTCATGGCTGAACATGGTCGAGCGGTTCTTTCGCGACATCACGACCGAGCGACTTCGCCGCGGCGTATTCACCAGCGTGCCGGAACTGGTCGACGCCATCAACGAGTACATCGCTCACCACAACACCAACCCCAAGCCGTTCATCTGGACCAAGAGCGCTCGCGACATCCTACAGAAGGTCATTCGCGCCAACCGCCGCTTAAGTTCCAAACAGAATGGAACATTGCACTAGCAGCCAAAGATGGAAGCGGAATGGGTAGATCCGGCTGCCGGAGCACGGCTCCTTAAATCCCTCCCGAATGGGAGTGCCGCAGACAAAATCCATGATATGTAATGGAAGTGGATCGGCAGGCAACGCCAGGATCCATTAGCCGAACCTCCTTTGGCCAACCTCCCGATTCAGTGCCAACTAAGGCACTTGAAGACACCGCTTCTCACCATCAGCGGAGGTACACCATGACTCAAATGCACAAACCCACGGGGATGTGGCACTTCGCGAGCGCGGCTATCTGCGCGCTATTGCTGACAGGATGTGGTGGCGGTGAAGATGCAGCGAACGCGACCGTCGTTTCACTCCAAGCGGTCGCTCACGTGGCGATCTTCATGCGCTAGATGTCTTGCATCAGCAGTTTGGCAACTACGCCCCATCGGTGCGCTCAATCCGGCCCGGTGGGCAGAGCAACCCGCAGGACTTATCGCCTGCGGATTCTGGAGTTTTGCCATGAAAACACCAAGAATGAATACGGTCGCGGTTGCGGCCACCATGGCCACCCTATCAATCTTTGCATTTCAACCTGCATCAACTCAGGCACAAGTCAGCGGACCTGACAACCGACTGGGCTGCGTCGTCAAGATTGACGGCATGTTTCATTTCCTTGAGCAGACAGCAAGGGATCAACCTCCGCCTACGCTGCCTGATGGGGCACGCAAGGTCTTTGGATCTTGTGTGGCCGGTTCCCCTAACGGGATGCTTGCCATGGATTTTGCAGCCAAGGCATCGAGCCGACCCGACAAATTCGCGCCGCTCTCGCCGGCGCAGGTACGCCCAGCCAAGGCGCAATATACCGGTAACGGACGCTCGCCGACATACCAGTATGAGAGATACGCTAACGGGGGCTACACGTTTTCCCTCGTCGGTATTGATGACAAAGGTCTTGGTTATGGCGCTGCTTTTGACGCGAACTTCGTATCGTATGTCGCCGTTCTCGAAAATGGTCAAATAAGCATCACGCACAGTAACGCCGAGCCCTGGGTAGTCAATCGGCACGGTACTCAAGGTGGCATCGTCTGGATGGATCCGGTCAATTTTGTCTTTCAAGCAGCAATATTCCGTGGAAACGCCGTGGAATTGATACCGCCTCAGGCGGGAGAGGGCATGTCCTATGTTGCTGCCATCAACGACAAGGGCGAGGCGCTGGTCGTATCCGTCGATAGCGTGACCAGTGTTGGCACGCTATTCCTGTACGACCACGGGAAGAAGACGCAGATCAATCTGCCCGTCGACGTTAATGCAGTCAACTTCTTGGGATTGAACAATGCCAGGACCATGATCTACACGTACGAAAACATTGGGCATAAAGTGGACCTTTTGACGATGAAGGATACTGTGCTAGAACCTTTGCCAGGCAATAAAAGTTCATGGGCCGTGTCGATCAATGATCGTGGTGATGTGCTTGGGTACTCGTATGATCCTGGGGAGAATGTTGGTGTGTGGCACCCCAACAGCGAGTTCGAACTGTACTTCGCGGAGGGGAATCAACAGTACCCAACGGTTAGCTTTAACCTTGCCTTTAATGAAAGAGACGAGATCGTGATAAGCAATGTCAGAGCGCCGCTAGCGGAGCAGGGCAATGCCTACCTTCTCACTAAGCCCGGCGTACGCATCAACTTGGCGGACGTCACCGTTGGGCAGCCACCTGATGCCGGTACATTCTTCTTTATTTCTGGCATCAATAAGCGTGGCGACATAGCGGGCACCACAGATACCGCGGAAGCCTATATCCTGCGCGGGAAGAAAGGCGACCGGTAGCACCCTGCCGGATACGCAATGACGGCGAGCGCGCCCGCTCGCCGTCCTCTCCCAAGGTAGAGTCTGTTTTCCGTTCACGCGCTTGGCATGCTACCCCGTAGCAACAGCGACACGAGCTCTCCTTGCCGATGCGTCCCCGTCTTTGCCAGCACTTGCTTGAGGTAGCCGCGAGCCGTGCCAATCCCGATACCGAGTTGAGACGCCGCGTCATTCAAGCTCAATCCTGTCGCGAGCAGGGCAGCGACCTGCGACTCCCGCTGTGTGAGATTGAACACGATGCTGCGCGGTTCAGCGCAGGGTGGCATGTCGGGTGAGACGATAAAGAGAATTGCGCGTGTGCCGGCACTGGCTCCGCTTACCAGGCTAGGGTCGTGGACAGGGACGATTGTGACCGTGAGCGGGGGCCGTGGCGGCATGCGCGATAAATAGCAGCGTAGCATTGGCTGGTGGATAGCACTCTCGCTGGCATCGCGCGAGCGATGGTTGAAGGCTATCGCTCGTGCAACCAACCCCTGTAGCGTCCTTGTCTCCTCCGGGCTCGATGCTGATACAGCTCGACCACTCACCAGAAAACCGTCATCGGCGACGGCAATCGCCTCGGCCCGGGTGTTTACGAAGATCGGCCGGGCCCAGGCGTCGAGAAGGACGACGCCAATGTTCAACTGTCCCAAAGCCTCGTACGCCGCTCGCGCCTTCAAGTCAACGGCATCCGTGCGTCGTCTGATCTCAAGCGCCGTCAAGATATGGGGCAAAAGCATGCGGAAGGCGCCAACATCTTCCTCGGTGAAGTCGGCGGCGCCTAAATCTCGCCCCGCGGAGAGGTGAATCCGATGTTCGGGCGTCCGGGCCAGGGGGGCGATGATCCCATAGAACCCGCCAGCGGGTCCGACTACTTCTCTATAAATATCGGTGCCTCGGAAATCGGCGTCGGAAATCATGGACGTTTGCCGCGCGACCCCACCAACCGGAATGGCCGCGATCCAGCCAGGTAGCCTTGTCTCGAATTCTCGTTGGAGCCGCCACGCATGCTCGGCGGCCAATCCAGTGGAAGCTACCAGGCCAGGCCCATCGGTTGTCTGTGCAACCAGCATGCCACGATTAGCCCCAACTGTCGCCGCGATCGTCGTGATGGCGCCGGGCCAATCGTCAGGGGCGAGCGCAGCTTGGTAAAGCATTCGGATCGCTTGATGAATGGTCTCGGCTCGCGTCATCAACGTCTCCCGCTTGGCTCAGCCCTCCCAAATGGGAGTGGCGGAATCTCGCACCGCATCAATTCTATGTAAAGACAATCGGTTTCTCTAGGCGACAGGCGCCGTCGGGCACCACGGCGACCTTCAGCGAGTTCAGCAACGTGACGATCGATCTCGCGCATGTGTTGTTCGAAGCGTGGAGCACAGGGGCGTGCGCCCGTGCCCGGCCTTTACACAAACAAACGTGAGTCGGATTACGGCAGACGCGCGCCGGTCCAACGGTGGCGACGAGAGAAACCTCAACGTTTGGGTTCGACGGCGGGCCGGCCGGCGCGTTCGGAAACGCGGTGAACGTGCCGCTGCCGCCGGGACGGTGGAAGGTGTCGGCCAGCTTGCCCAATACGCCAAAGCACCGCGCGCAGATTCCCTGCTGTCCAGAGCCCAGCGCGCCCCGGAACGCGACCTTGCTCGCGCTGATGGACCGGCGGCCGGATCATAAATGCGGATCTGGAAATTGCCCGCGACGAGGTATAGCCTCAATGGCGAACCCCGCCTTCTGACCCACCAGCCGTGCGGCGGGCAAGACTCGAAGGGATACCGGCTCGAAGATGAACCAGGGCCGATGTGCTCGACACCTCCCGGGACGAATGAGTAAGCGAGAACCTCTCCATCGGGGCTTAGCCCCTTGCCCAGGTGTTGGTGTCTCCAATGAACGCCCGCGTAAGACCCTAGACTTCGATACCCCGGCTGAACGATTCCATCAATACGTTGCAACCACCGGTTGAATCCGCACCTCATCATGGCCATTCGGACCGTCCAGCGGAAAAGGCGCGTGCGGCGTGGCCCAGTAGCGGCCGCTCGGTAGGGGCGCGATTGTCTTTGGCATGCGCTTCAGGCCCAGTGCGTTGTTACACAAGGTGCGCTCCGGCCCCGCTATGAGGAAACGGGGGGCGTGTCATCCTGCAACGGCGTTACCCCCGGGCTTGGGCATCTTCGTGTAGCCTTCGCCACCAAATTACCTGCTTCCACCCGGTGCGATTTTGATGGAACGATACTTCCGTTTGTGGCCCGCGCCATCGGCGTCGGCGCCTTCATCGCGATCGTCTCCCGGCAAATATATCTGCGCAGCGCCGCGGAGGCTGAGGGTCTGGCAAGCGACAGCGGTGAACGAGCCATGCCTGACCAATAATTTCATCATCATGAAATTATTGGCTTGTGACCGCGGGCGGTCATGCTCGTCTAGCATCAGAGATGCGTTTTTTTCTATTGCTGACATGCGCGCGTCAGGCCGCCAGCGCAGCAACTGCGGGGCACGGATCAGCTTGGCCAGCGGTGCCTCAGTTCGCGGCCACATGTTGGGCGCACCCGCCGTGCGTGGTGACAATCCTCGTTCGATCAAGACGCAGGCTATTACGTCCTTATACGCCACGGTTTCCTTCATCGGGTGGCACTGGTAAATCGCGTGCAGATTTCCCTTGTTGGAAAAACCATCAAGCACGCGACTGTGCGCGAAGCCCCGTGATGCCGGTCCTTATCTCGGATTGCCAGCCTGCTGTCAGGCCATTTCACTGGCAGCTTCGCCAGTCAGCGCGACTTCCGTCTCGTCGGTCGCCGTGCTTTCCGCTATCGCGTTGTCGTCTCCAGAAACCATGTCGCCCAGACCGATGACGACAGTGATATTCGGCGTCCAGTTCTTGCGGTCGGTGCTGACCTCGGTAAACGTGGTCACCGTCGCGGTGTAGCCCTGCGCTCTGAGGTCGTCGGCTAGCCGTTGCGCGCGCGGTTCCAGCGCTGCTTGCGGATTGTCTTCGTCGATGTCGAGTACCAGTCTGGTCTCGAATTCTTCCTTGCCCCTCTGGATTGCCGTTTGCATTGCCTTGAGTTGCTTGTTCGCGAGCGCGACGAGCTTGCTGTACCTGGACTCTTCCTGGCTGGCGCGCAATGCCTTGGCGGCGTTGATGATTTCGGTGCGGTCCACGAACATGATTACCTTTCGAGGTGGGGAGAGAAAGCACAGGCGCCGCACGGGCTCGACTTCAGGAGCCAGCTTTTTCGGGATGCGACGACAACTGTATAAATATACAGTGTTTGCCGGTTAGCCGGCAAGGCATATCTAGAGGCAGATCGATTGCAGCTTCTGGTCGGTCTCAGCCCTCGGTCCGACCTGGGCAGGGGCATGCCGGCGCCAGAGGCGATTACCGACCCCTGTACTGCCCTTCGATCGGGGCAAGCTCTACGGGCTGCATCCGAAGTCAAACGGTCATTCGAATGATCGCGTCGATCGCGCCGAACTCCCGCTCGGTTTCGAGCGGAACAGTGTTCTTACGTGGGTCAACATTCGATGCCGTGCAATTTACGTCCGCCACCCACGCCGAGAGGAGACGTGGGCCCTTCGTGAGCAATACGCATAGCAACAAGCACCGTCACGCGCCAGATGACCCTACCTATCCAGTTCCCTGCCGGAGGGCCTAAGCTTTCAAGCTCGTCGATAGCGGCGGGTACTCCAAGTATGCAGTGCCGCGAGCGTGAGGTACCGCACGTATCTCCACGAACCATTGTTCGAGCAACCGAATCTGCCTACCAGTCAGAGACTGGCGTCGGAATGCGAACGGAACCATAAAGACAAGCGGCTTACCTTCTGTTTGCCGGCCTGGTGCTGCGCCACCGCGTCGGCGTCATGCCGAACTGCGCCGCGAACCAACGGACGAACGAGCCATAAGTGGAGTAGCCAAGCGATTCGGCAATGCGTCCGAGCGAGTAGCTTCTGTTGTCCAAATAGTGGATAACGAGATCGCGCCGTACTCCATTGACCATGTCTGAGAAGACCTTTCCGCCGCCTTCGAGTTGGCGCTGCAGGGTACGCACGTTCATCCCCAGGCCCTGCGCAACCTGCTCAATCGTCGCGCGTCCCGCGGGAAGCATCAGATAGATCGCCTTGCGCACCTCGAGCACAATTGACGGCTCGTTGGCTCCCGGCAGACCTGCAAGCAGGCGTTGTGCATGGCGTGCCATGACCGGGTCGGCAATAGGGTTGGGCAAGTCCAGGTCGGCTGCGCGGCAAATCAAGCCATTGAAAGAGCTTGCGAACTCCAGCTTCCCCCCGAAGATGCGGCGGTGCAGCCGCAGATCAGGGGGAGCGTCATGGGTGAAATGAACGCTGAGGGGCTGCCAGGACGTGCCCAGCAGTGTGCTGCACATGCGCGAGAGTGAGCCCAGTGCCAACTCGATTGACTGCATGGACGGCCCGGCGTCATCCGCGACGACGTCCTCCCGCACGATGACCTTCTTGCCGGTCTCCTCAATACGGATGACCAGAAATTCATTCATCAGGTGCCGATACTGAATCAAGGTTCCAAGAGCGTCGCGCAGGGTCTTTTGATGCGTGAGCAACACGCTGACGACACCGAGGTCAGACAGTTGCCACAGGTCGGCCATCCGCAGCCCAAATGTCGGGCATTGCGTGAGTCGCGCTGACTCTTCCAGCAAGGCAACGGCACCACTTCCGGATATCCAATGTTCCGGGTCCGCAAGCATCTCGCTGCTCAACCCCAACTTGCGCAGCACCGGCTTCGGTTCAAGGCCCAATTGCTGCGCAACCTTGAAGTAGTTGGTCAGCACGCCAGTGCGAATCAGTGTGCCCATTGTTTTCTCCTTCACCCGGTGTGCAGGCCGGATACGAGGCCTTCCGGGGAAACCCGGATACCCCGACATTCTGTCACGAAATGAGACATGAATGTCGTGAAATGAGAGACAACGGTCAACCCGGGATTACTAGACTAGTCCCGTAAATCGACGACAGACGGAACACCATGGCAGCCTCTCAGAACAAGGTCATAGTCACCTGCGCAGTAACGGGCGGCATTCACACGCCTACGATGTCCCCCTACCTGCCCATTACGGCAGAAGACATCGCAGGCGAGGCAATCGGTGCGGCCCGGGCCGGCGCCTCGATTGTCCATCTGCATGCGCGCGAGCCGGAGAATGGCCAGCCGTCCCAGGATCCTGCGCTCTTCCGGGAATTCCTACCCGAGATCGCCGCGCGTACCGACGTCATCATCAACCTCACCACCGGTGGCGCCCCCAACATGCTCGTCGAGGAACGACTGCAACCGGCGCTGCAACTCAAGCCCGAAGTCGCCTCTCTGAACATGGGGTCAATGAACTTCGGGTTGTACCCGATGCTCGGCAGGCACAAGGAGTTCAAGTACGACTGGGAACGTCCTTACCTCGAGGGCTCCGAAGACCGCGTCTTCCGCAACACGTTCAAGGAAATTCGCTACATCCTGGAATCGTGTGCCGGCAACGGGACTCGCTTCGAGATCGAATGCTACGACACCAGCCATCTCTACACGGCGGCGCATTTCATTGACCGTGGCATCCTCAAGCCGCCGTTCTTCATACAGTCCGTCTTCGGCCTGCTCGGCGGCATCGGCACGCATCCCGATGATGTCATGCATATGCGCCGCACCGCCGAACGGCTGTTTGGCAAGGACTACTACTGGTCCGTGCTGGGTGCGGGTCGCAGTCAGATGCCGATCGCTTCCATGGCGGCTGCGATGGGCGGAAATGTCCGCGTGGGTCTGGAGGATTCGCTTTGGGATGGTCCGGGCCGGCTCTCGACCAGCAACGCCGATCAAGTCAGGCGCGTCGTCGGGGTCCTGAAATCCCTGAATCTGGAGGTGGCCACGCCGGATGAGACGCGCGAGATGCTCCGACTGAAGGGCAAGCACGCTGTTGCCTTCTGAGAAGTTTATCGGCGACAAGCCATTTAAGTGAATTGATACCCGACCCGGCCTCCACAACCAGTTGCGGCGCCGATAACCAACGTCATTATCAAGGAGAACGAAATGCAATTTCTGGATGATTCGCTGCACCCGGAGACCATGGACAAGGTAGTAATCACCGTGGCCCCGTACGGCCCAGAGTGGATGCCGGAAGATTTCCCGGAAGACATCCCTGTGACCATGGAAGAGCAGATCCAGAAGGCGGTGGATTGCTATGAAGCCGGCGCCAGCGTGCTGCACCTGCACGTGCGTGAGCTGGATGGCAAGGGCTCCAAGCGCCTGTCCATGTTCAACGAACTGATCGCCGGCGTGCGCAAGGCGGTGCCGGACATGATCATTCAGGTCGGCGGCTCGATTTCCTTTGCACCGGAAGACGAAGGCCAGGCTGCCAAATGGCTGTCAGACGACACCCGTCATGCACTGGCCGACCTCGACCCGAAGCCGGATCAGGTGACGGTAGCACTCAACACCATCCAGATGAACATCATGGAGTTGATCTACCCGGAATACTACGAGAGCACGCACATGGCCAACCCGGCCGTCTACAACGCGTATCGGGAAATGATCGTTCCGGCCGGCCCGACCTGGGCAGAAGAGCACTTGCGCCGCCTGCAGGACGCCGGCATCCAGCCGCACTTTCAGTTGGTTGGCATGCATGCGCTCGAAACGCTGGACCGCATGGTGCGCAAGGGGATCTACAAGGGCCCGCTGAACCTGACCTGCATCGGCATCGGTGGCGGCCACCATGGACCGCATCCGTACAACCTGTTCGACTTCATCCAGCGTGCGCCGGATGGCTGCACCATTACCGCCGAGTCGCTGTTCAAGAACGTACTTCCGTGGAACACGATGGCGTTGGCAATGGGTATGCATGTGCGCTGCGGCATTGAGGACACCCTCATCGATCAGCACGGCAAGCGCTTTACCTCCGTGCAGCAGGTTCAACAGCTCGTGCGAATCACCAAGGAGTTGGGCCGTGAGATCGCCGACGGCAAGGAAGCGCGGGAAATTTACCGTATTGGCACCTGGTACGACGATGTCGATGAAACCCTGGCCGCCAACGGCATGACCCCGAACCGCAAGCCTGGTGTCAAGAACGTGCCGCTGCGCCGCGTAGCCTGAGTCGGCTACGGCACCGACTAAGAATCGGTCCGGTTGATGTGTGCACGCCAGCCTGAATGGCTGCAACTGGATCGATTCGATTTGTCTCAATTCAAATAAGGAGTTTCATGACTCATACCGTCGTCCTTGTTACGGGCGCCACGTCTGGAATTGGCCGCGCAACTGCGCTGGCTTTTGGCCGTGATGGGGCACATCTGGTTTGCTCCGGCCGCAATGCCACTGCAGGCGCCGCACTTGTGTCTCAACTTCGGGAACTGGGTGCCGAGGCCGAGTTCGTGCCCGCTGACGTAAGTCATGAGGATCAAGTCCGCCAACTCGTCGAGCATACCGTCACCCGCTTTGGACGGCTCGATGTCGCAGTGAACAGTGCAGGGACTGAAGGCACGCCAGGGTCGATCGTTGACCAGACCGTTGAATCCTATGCAGCGACCTTCGACGCGAATGTCCTTGGGACGTTCCTTAGCATGAAGTACGAGTTGCGCGTCATGCTGGAGCAGAAGGAGGGCGTTGTGATCAACCTTTCCTCCACCATGGGAAGCCGCGGCAACGCACAGAATCCAATGTATGTGGCGAGCAAGCACGCGATCGAGGGCTTGACCAAGGCTGCAGCACTCGAGGCAGCCAGATCGAATGTCCGAGTGAATGCGGTCGCGCCTGGCCCGATCGAGACCGGGATGCTGGACCGCATTGCGGGAGGCGCCAGGAACGTTGCGGCAGTTGCCGCGACTATCCCGGCGGGTCGCATTGGGACCCCGGAGGAGGTCGCCGACGCCATTGTGTTCCTCGCGTCCGCCCGGGCCAGGTACATAACGGGCCAGATTCTCGGAATCAATGGCGGCAAGACAGCGATGTAGTTGCCGACACGCTGGGCTTGCCCCAGGCGCGCTCAGACGCAATGAATAAACTGTTTCAGGAGACAAGTCATGGCAAAAGCAATTCGGTTCTACGAGACGGGCAGCGCTGATGTCCTCAAGCTCGAGACCGTGGAAGTCGGCGATCCAGGCCCCGGCCGGGCACGTGTGAGGCACAGCTACATCGCCGTCAACTTTATCGACATCTATTTCCGCACCGGCCACTATCCGCTGGACCTGCCCAACGGCCTGGGCTCTGACGCCGTGGGTGTGGTCGAGGCCGTTGGCCCCGGCGTAACTGACATCCGCGTGGGCGACCGCGTGGGCTACCTGCTCGGCCCGCAGGGTGCCTATTCGGACGTGCGCGTCATGCCTGCCGAGTGGCTGATCCCGCTGCCGGACGGCGTCTCCGACCGCGTCGCCTCCACGCTCATCATGAAGGGGATGACGGCGCAATACCTGTTCCGCCAGGTCTACCCGCTGAAGGGCGGCGAGACCATCCTCTATCACGCCGCGGCCGGCGGCGTAGGCCTGATCGCCTGCCAGTGGGCACGCTCGCTTGGCGTGAACATGATCGGGACGGTCAGCACCGACGAGAAGGCGGAACTTGCAAGGGCCAACGGCTGCTCGCACGTCATCGTCACCTCGCGCGAGAACATCGTCGACCGCGTGATGGAAATCACCGACGGCAAGAAGGTCCCCGTGGTGTTCGATTCGGTCGGCAAGTCGACGCTGGACGCCTCGCTGTCCTGCCTGCAGGTGCGCGGCACGCTGGTCAGCAATGGCACGACTTCGGGCCCCGTCGAGATCGACAGCCGCACGCTCGCGGCGAAGGGCTCGCTTTGGGTCACGCGTCCGGCCATGGTGCACTACGCCACGCCGCGCTCGCACATGCTCGCCATGGCCAACGAGGTGTTCGACATGGTGATGGCCGGAAGGATCACCAGCGAGCCGAAGCAGTCGTTCGCGCTGGAAGACGCCGCGCAGGCCCATCGCGCCTTGGAGAACAGGCAGACGAGCGGCGCGACGGTACTGGTGCCGTAAGGCGAGCCTGCTTTTCAATCGATTGCGGCAGTTTCGCAGTCCAGCCGGCAGTCGCTTCGCTCACCAGGCCTAGTCAGGTTGCCGGGCGGCGGCTGCTTCTAACAAGGCAAGTGCACATTGCCGGAAGTTCCAAAACGGAGACTATAGATGTCAAATCGACCTGCCGTCCTGCGCGTGCGCCGCGTCGTCGCCGCGACGCTCCTGGCGCTTGCCATGCCTGCCGCCATGGCGTGGACCAACAAACCGGTGCGGGTGCTGGTGCCCGCGCCTGCCGGCGGCACGATGGATGTGATGGCCCGCATGCTGTCCGAACAACTCACGGCAGACTTGGGGCAGCCGGTGGTCGTCGACAACAAGCCGGGAGCTGGCGGCGCCATCGCGGTCGGCGCGATGCTGGCGGCGCCGCCCGATGGGCAGACCATCCTGGTGTCGGCGACCAACGTGTTTGCGGAGATCCCGCACGTGATGAAGGTGCCCTACGATCCGATGAGGGACGTGAAGCCGGTTGCCGCCGTGGCCAGATCGACTCTGCTGCTCGTCGGCGCGCCCAGCCTGCCGGCGAAGGACCTGCCGGGGCTGATCAGCTATGTGAAGGCGCATCCGGGCACTCTGAGTTTCGCAACCTATGGGCCGGGCACGGCTTCGCAGTATGCCGGCATGATCATAAACCAGAAGGCCGGGATGGACCTCCAGAACGTCCCGTTCCCGGGGTCGCCGGCGGCATTGACGCAGGTGATGGGCGGGCAGATCGCCGTGATGTATGACGGCATGGTGACCTCGCTGCCTTATCTCAAGGCAGGCAAGCTGAAAGCCTTTGCCGTGGCCGCGAAGCAGCGCTCACCGATGCTCCCGCAGGTGCCGACGTTCGCGGAACAGGGATATCCGGAAGTTGACTTCAGCAACTGGACCGGTGTGTTCGTGTCGTCCAGGCTGCCGGCAGACCTGACCGAGAAAATCCAGGCGGCCGTCTACAAGGCTACCTCGAGAGCCGGCGTAAAGGAGCGGATTTCCGCCCTCGGGTTCGAGCCGCTGGGGCCACAAGGCCTTTCCCAGCTCAGCCACGACTTGCGAGCCGACTTCGATCGGAACGCCGGCATCGTGAAGACCTTCAACATCCAGGCGCAGTGAAACCCATCGACCATGCGAGTTGAACAACTTACCTGCGCAATCGGCGCAGAACTCATTGGGGTCAGCCTGGCCGATGCTATCCATGATGATGGCTTGTTCGCCGGAATCCGCGAAGCGCTGCTCAGGCACCGCGTCCTGTTCCTGCGCGACCAGGACGTCACGGCTGCCCAGCACGTGGCCTTTGCGCGCCGCTTCGGGGATCTGGAGGATCACCCCGTGACGGGTAGCGACCCAGAGAATCCGGGGTTGGTGCAGATCTACAAGACGCCCGCCAACCCGCCGGATCGTTACGAGAACGCCTGGCACACAGATGCAACCTGGCGCGATGTACCGCCGCTTGGCGCTGTCCTGCGGTGCTGGGAGTGCCCGACCGTCGGGGGCGACACCATGTGGGCCAACATGGTGCTGGCGTACGAAAACCTGCCCGCCCACGTCAAGGAGCAGATTGCCGACCTTCGGGCGCGTCACAGCATCGAGGCGAGCTTTGGCGCCGCCATGCCAATCGAGCGGCGCCTGGCGCTGAAGAGTCAGTTCCCTGACGCCGAGCATCCGGTGGTGCGGACCCACCCAGAGACTGGCGAGAAGGTGCTGTTCGTCAACGGGTTTACCACTCACTTCACCAACTTCCACACGCCGGGCCGCGTGCGCTTTGGGCAGGACCACAGCCCCGGCGGCGCCGACCTGCTGCGCTACCTGGTCACGCAGGCGTACATCCCCGAACACCAGGTCCGCTGGCGCTGGACGAAGAACAGCGTGGCTATTTGGGACAACCGGTCGACCCAACATTACGCCGTCATGGACTATCCGCCGTGCCACCGGAGGATGGACCGCGCTACGATCATCGGCGACCGTCCATTCTGATCAGATTGGGCTGACCCGCATACCGGGAGGTCCTGGCTCCAGGTCGTTGATCAAAAAGGGGGGGCGGATTGCAGAGTCCGCCCTTTGTAGTAGCGGCGCACTTGGCGCCGGAAGTCGTAGTGACTATGCCTGAAAACAATCAAATGAGAACGATGAACCATGGAGGATGGGAGTAGATGAAAAGAGCGTTTCTTGCCCTAGCCGCCGCAATGGCATGTGGTGCGGTCCAGGCGCAGTCCAGCGTAACGTTGTACGGCGTGATCGACGTCAACCTCGAATACGTCAACAAGGTCGGCGTCGTCCCGTCGGCGGCCAACGGCTACAATCCCGGTACGGGCCATTCGGTGTTCCGTGAGAACTCGGCGGCTACTCTGGCTCGCGTTGGGGCCTGCGCGGCACGGAAGACCTCGGTGGCGGGCTGAAGTCCATCTTCGTGCTGGAAAGCGGCTTCAACGCCGATACCGGTACCCAGCAGCAGGGCGGACGCATGTTCGGCCGCCAGGCCTTTGTCGGCCTCAAATCGGACTACGGGCAGGTCACCTTAGGCCGCCAGTACACGTCGCTGTTCGTGTCGTTGGCCAACTTCGTGCCGGCCCGCTTCGCCACGCAGTATGAACCGGCGGGCGTCATCGCCGGCGCGAACTTCCGCGAGGACAACGTGGCGCAGTACACGGGCACGTTCGGTCCCGTGACTGCCATGGCGCACTGGTCGTTCGGCGTCGGTACGACGCTATCGCAGATCAATCCCGGTATTCCCACGTTGGGCGGCAACGGCGAAGTGCCGGGCCAGTTCCGCCGAGATTCGGCCTACGGTGCGGGCGTGACCTACATGAACGGCCCGCTCGGCCTGGGCGTTGCCTACGATCAGTGGAACCCGACGATCGGCACGAGCAACGGCACGTTGAAGAAGGCGGCCGTCATGGCCAGCTATTCGATTGGCGCGGCCAAGGTGATGGGCGGCTACCGCTGGGGGCAGAACAAGGACCAGACGGGCAAGGAGTTCCTGCGCGACGACTTCTACTGGATCGGTGGCCAGTACCGCGTGTCGGCGGCGCTGGACTTCACCCTGGAGTATGACTACCAGAACCTGAAGAACGTCGGCGGCAACACGCACGCGGCCAATCCGTGGCAGATCGCTCTGATCACGGACTACTCGCTGTCGAAGCGGACCGACGTGTACCTGACCACGGCGTATACCCGGAACGCCGGCCTGACCATGGACTCGGCGGCGAGCGGTTTCGCCACCAGCCTGGCGCTGGGCAACAGCTACTCGCTGTCCAGTGGGCAGAAGTCCATGTTCGGTGCGGCTGTGGGCATCCGCCATATCTTCTGACCACCCGCGTGGTGGCGATGCCGCGGGCAGGCAGCAGCCCTGCGCTCACGGTATCTCGCCGCGCGACATGCCACGCTTCGCGCGGAAGGGAGCGTGGTAAGTTCAACCGGCGGGCGCAGAACGATCACGCTCCGGATTTCAAACGAGGAAATCGAATTCCATGACTTCTACCAACCTGCCGACTGTCGTCATTGTTCCCGGTCTTCGCGACCACATGCCGGAGCACTGGCAAACGCTGCTCGCCGAACAACTGCAAGCGCAGGGAAGGGCGGTGCTGATCGTGCCGCAGATCGACCATGACAAGGCGCTACGCAGCGCCAGGGTGGCGAACCTAGAGCGCGTCGTCAGCGGTATCCAAGGGCCGATCGTCCTGGTGGCCCATAGCATGGGATGCTGCATCACGGTTCACTGGGCGCAGCAGACGACGCGCGAGGTCCAGGGCGCGTTGCTCGCGGCCCCCGCCGACCTCGACACGCCCCTGCCCGCCGGCTACTCCGATCCGCAGACCCTGGCTGCCAGCGGCTGGACACCGCTGCCGAGGGCGCGCCTGCCGTTCCCGAGCATCATGATCGGCAGCCGCAACGATCCGATCGGGGAATTCGAGCAGGTCCACGCCCTTGCGCAGGCTTGGGGCAGCCGCTTCGTCGATGGGGGCGACATTGGCCACCTCTCGCCGTCCGACGGATATGGCCACTGGCCGAAGGCCGCGGAGTTGCTCCGCGAGCTGTGAGATTCACCATTCATTGCGTCTCCACTCCGGGTGCCGACCTCCGGTCTTGACGACACTTTCCACGGCAGCCGGTTTTCGGAGATTCCACACATCACGAGCGAGTCGAAGCAGACCTTTGCGCTGGAGGATGCTGCCCAGGCACAGGCAGGCGAGCGGCACTAGCGTACTGGTGCGAAAACGTTGGCAACCTGGCGCGAGGGGGTTAGTGCCCACGTGCCAAGTTACGAACGGCCGATCACACGGCCAATCTCATGCATGTCATATTTGAAGCCTCTGGAGGGAATCGAAAGCCATCTATCTCGAACAACCGGAGGGCTCCACCGCCTCGTCGCGGGGATGGCGGAAACCCGGCCGCCCGGCTTCGGTGAGATCACAGTTCGCATCCATGCGAGTTCGCTGAACTATCATGACTTTGGCGTCGTCAGTCTCGTGGCGGGATCTGTGCTGCGAATTCCGTTGTCAGATGGCGCGGGTGTTGTCGCCGAAATTGGAGCCGGGGTGAAGGAATTCTCGGCCGGAGACCATGTCGTCAGCACGTTCTTTCCGACGTGGCTGGATGGCGAGCCGAGCCTGTCAGACTTCGCAACAGTTCCCGGAGACGGCATCGATGGTTTTGCGACGGAGACCGTCACACTGCCTGTGACCGCCTTCACGAGTGCACCGGCGAACTACAGCCATGCAGAGGCCGCCACGCTGACGGCCTCTGGACTGACTGCGTGGCGCGCACTGTTTGTCAATGGCGCCCTGAAGCCCGGGGAGCGTGTTCTGGTGCTTGGCACTGGAGGTGTGTCGATATTCGCCCTCCAGTTTGCCAAGGCTGCGGGCGCCACCGTGATTGCGACTTCAGGCTCGAACGACAAGCTCGCACGCCTGCGCAGGCTGGGCGCGGACCATGTGATCAATTATCGCGACGACCCGCAGTGGGGCGATGCAGTACGGGCACTGACCGGGGGCGCTGGCGTGGATCACGTCATCGAAGTCGGCGGCGCGGCAACGCTGGAGCAGTCCATCAATTCCGTGCGCACGGGTGGCCATGTGGCAATCGTCGGTGCCTTGCCCGGCGCGGACTCGCCCTTCAACGTCAGACAGATCCTGCGCAAGCAATTGCGGATCACCGGTTTGCTCGTGGGCAGCCGGCGCCACCAACTCGACATGGTGCGCGCGTTGGATGCGACCGGCATCCGCCCCGTCATTGACCGGCACTTTCCGCTGCACGAGCTCGCCGATGCCTTCAGCTACCAGGCGGCGCAGCGGCACTTCGGCAAGATCGTGGTGGACATTCGATCCCAGGACGTGCGGACAGGCCGAAAGCCGGCAGCCGTCACGTTCAGGATTTCAGCACCAGCCGGGTCCCGGGAATCGCGCGCGAGCAGCGCATCATCACCCGGGGGTGGACTCACGCTCGCCACGCGTGAGGGGACACGTCCCGGTGGTCGACCGCGCCATCCAGCACGCGCACTTCTGCCTTGTGGACCGACATCGTCGCGAGGGCTTCGCGGGTGGCGCCTAATAGCCGTCGGAGAAGCCAATGGTCTGGCCAATGACTGCCTGTGAGTATCAGGTAGCCAACGTCCGCAGCGGGAGGTAAATCGGACGTCTCCATGAACGAGCACAGGTCTCAGCGAAGGACCGTTCATGGCGTGCGCCGTGCAAAGGCGGCGCTTTTCCAGTGGGTGAAAGCCCCACCCGGCAACCGCTCCAGCCGGAAGCAACCGGAGCAGCTATGGAGGTAACGAAGTGGCTGAAGCCTTCGGATAAGCGTGTCACGAAATACGGTGACAGCGCAAGTGTGCAGGCCGTAACGTGAGTGAACGCCGAGCAAGCCTCGAAAAGGACGATGCGCAGGCCGACCCGACAGCCATATCGGGGAAGGCTGACACGACTGGATGGATGAGCGAAGCAGGACCGCCAGTCGCTGCGCCGGGGTAGTGGCGACAGCATGCACACAAGGAAAGCGCACGCAACACGGGAAGCCCCACGGCGTGGCCAGGGATGGCCAACCGGACGCCCGCGAGGGACAGGCCGGGCGCCGTGGGGTGGCGGAGAGGCTCGTAGTACCGGGGAAGCCGGGTAATGCCGGTGGAGGGAAGGGGCCTCAGTTCAAGACAAACGCAAGACGTAGTGAGGGACAGGAGATTGGGCAACCTATCAACTCCGATTAGTGTTCAGAAGCTGCAGATGGCGTTACACGCGAAAGCGAAGGCAGAAGCCGGTTACCGCTTCTATGCCCTATATGACAAGATCAGCCGCGACGACATTCTGGCTCACGCCTACGCCCAGTGTCGCTCCAACAAGGGCGCGCCGGGTGTGGATGGTCAGGACTTCGCGGACATCGAGGCGTACGGGCTAGAGCGGTGGCTCGGCGAACTGGCGCTTGCGCTCAGGCAGGAGAGTTACCGACCGGACCCTATCAGAAGAGTGTTTATCCCGAAGGCCAACGGCAAGCTGCGGCCGCTGGGTATCTCGACTTTGCGTGACCGGGTCTGCATGACAGCAGCAATGCTCGTGCTTGATCCGATCTTCGAGGCCGACCTTCCACCCGAGCAGTACGCCTATCGCCCGGGCCGCAATGCCCAGCAGGCGGTGGTCGAAGTGGAAGAACGGCTCCACCGTGGTCATACCGACGTTGTTGACGCTGACCTCGCGGACTACTTTGGCAGCATCCCACATCCGGAACTTATGCTTTCGCTTGCGCGACGCATTGTTGATCGGGGTGTGCTGCATCTTATCAAGATGTGGTTGGAATGCGCTGTCGAGGAAACGGACCCGCGCGGACGGAAGAAGCGGACGACGGAGGCCAAGGACGCTGGTCGCGGCATCCCTCAGGGCTCGCCCATCTCGCCACTCCTGTCGAATCTGTATATGCGTCGATTCGTGCTGGCGTGGAGGGAGCTCGGCCTGGAGCACAGCCTTGGCAGTCGGATCGTGACGTACGCGGACGACCTCGTGATCCTGTGCAAACGCGGAAAGGCTGACGAAGCCCTGTCAGCGATGCGGGCGATCATGGGAAAGCTGAAGCTCACGGTCAACGAGGAGAAGACACGAATCTGTCGGGTCCCGGAAGGCGAGTTCGACTTCCTGGGATACACGTTTGGGCGGATGTACTCGGCGAAGACCGGCCAGCCCCGCATGGGCATGCGGCCGGCGAAGAAGAGTATCCGGCGCATGGTCGAGAAGATCCATGCGTTGACCGCCCTGAAAACGGGATGGCAAGAGACCACGGCGATGGTGGGCAAGTTGAACCGCATGCTGCGCGGCTGGGCGAACTACTTCAAGGTAGGGACGGTCAGTCGCGCATACCGTGCGCTCGACAGCTACGCCGCGACGCGGTTGCGCCGGTGGCTGCGCAACAAGCACAAGGTCAGACGACGCAGGGGCGGAAGCTATCCACTCTCGCACCTCTATGGGCACTTCGGGCTCGTACGTCTGAGCGCGCGCGGGGGTGCAGCCTGGCGTGGGTGAAGGCGTGGAGTCTTGTCCGAGAGCCGGATGCGGGAAATCTGCCTGTCCGGTTCGATGAGGGGGATGTGGAAACGGAGCCACGGTCCGGCTAATAGGGCACCGCCAAACGAAAGGGGCGGAAACATCGATGCCTGGACCTACCGTCACCGCGCCACATCTCTACTCTACCGGCTACTGCCGTTGCGTTCCGCCGGACTCGCAAACAAGGGGAGCTGCTGCGCGCGTGGTCAGGATGCTCGTGACGCCGGCGTTGCCAGGGTGCGGCGATAAGACACGATAACGTTGTGCTTATCGCGTCGCAACGGTCCGAATGCAGATGTATCCTCCGATCTATTCACTCCTGAAACATACCTTTGGCCGATATTGCGTCGATAGTTCGATCGCTACGATTCATTGCGATGTAATCAATTGCATTCTGATACCCGCATCGCATGAGTTGGTCGCGTGACATCGAGCTTAGCGTAGGGGCCCAAGCAAGTGACCAGCATGTAAAACACGGGGCACGTTGGGTAAGGAGGGAGAATCCCATGACCCAAGACATCTTCGAAGACGTGGTGATGATCCAGAATCGGTACCGCGAGTGGGTCCAAGGCGGCCGGAAGGATGAGGCTCTGGGAGACGCATTGCTCCGTGAGTTAAGGAAGCGCCTCACCATCTTGTTCCGCGTTCCTGGTGACCTGACTTCCCTAAAGCAAGCCAAAGGGGGCTCAGGCTTGGAGTTGACGGTGCTGCGGACGGACAAGATGACGTTAGATACGCCACCGTTCTACATCGAGTAGGACTGGTCGGATAGAAGCCAGGATCCTGGGAATTTAAGCCACGAGCCTTGACACAGTTATCGCGTACGGATGTAAGCGTCGAAGAGGCCCGCGTGCAGGCCGCGTAAAGTCTTTCGTCGTTCAACCAAATCATGCTGCCGGCCTTCGCGCTCAAGGAGCAATAACTCCAGCATGATTCGCATCCCCTGTTCGGGTAACGTGCGCGTCGAGGGCTCGGACCCGCGTAGGAGGGCGGCAAGCCCAGGTTTCTCTGTCAGTGCCCACGCCGGAAACCACGCAAGATCATCGATTGTGCCGTCACCGTCGAAATTCGCATCGAATACCCGGCGTAGCGCCAGCAAAGACGAATCACCGAGCGCTTGCATCAGCGCGCCAAGCTTCCTCGGCGACAACCAGGCAAGCTCGGCCAAGAGCGACCACGCCGGTTCAAGCCCCTGGAGCCGGTAGACCGTCTCGGCCATCCAAGCGAGCGTGATTGGAATACGTCGCCACGACCCGATCCGCTTTATGCTTTCGCGTGCCGCAGTCCACTCCGCTGCGCGCATCCATAGCGGCGCGGCATGCCATTCCGGCATCTCGCGCTCAAACGGCAATTGCGAAGCGGCTTGCGCAACGGCTCGCCACAGCGATATGCACCAGGCCATGCCAGCCGCGTCGCCGAATGCGCGGCGGGCCGCCAGCACGCTCGGCGAACACCATGCCTCGCAGGTGTCACGTAGTGCCGCGTGACTAGTGATGGGCTCTTGGACAGGATACTCAAGAACGCGTACCAGTATCTCGAGGGGCGGCACGAGCGCGTCGGCTGGATATTCCGCGGCCAGCCGACGCAGTGCTTCACGCCCGGCGGCGGCATTGCGTTGCTCAAGCGCGGCAAGCACGTCATTGCGAAGCATGACATCGCGGCTATGTTCGAAGAGATCGAGCTGATTCGTCACGGCGTTCAAGTTGATATGCCCGATTCCAGCCCTGTAGGGGGGCTCGGAATTACTGGGAGGCAACAAGTCTGCGAGGAATGGTAGCTCGTGCGGCCAAGACGGGCAATCGGCGACTGGCCTGCTTTAACTGCCGTGCAACATATGAGGGTGCGGTGCCTTCATACACATCAGGCGTACCTGTTTCTGCGAAGGGCACGTCCGGAGAAGGTTGGCCGCCGCGCTGCGACGAGCCGAGCGGGCCGAAGCGGAGGGGGCGCTGGCCAGCCAACTGCTGGCAGGTTGTTCGTACTGCGTTGCGCTGCTTGGGGCCGCCAGCCCTCGGACAACTGCGGATAGCGCCATGGCGTCAAACTTGCCCGTACAATCTCGCATCTTCGTTGGGGGCACAAGGCATAGAGGACGTTCTGATTCTCGCCGGCGGAGGCCTATTGCTCGTCACGCCCTATACTATTCCTGCCAAAAAAAGTGAACGATGCAGTGGCCTGTCGCTCGACTGCCAGCCCTGCGCAAAAATACCCTGCCGCCAGCACCCTGGCCATTGTCAAGCCGTAAACGCCATCTGCTCCCGGAGCCCGAACTCCGCTATATCAGCTCGTGGCCCGCATTAACGCACGCACGCCCTGACCGACGCCACCTTTTTATCTCAGCGGCCGGCGACGCTCATCGCCTACTGGAGTGGGGCGGTGCGGCAGCTCAATGAGCCGCTGGCCCTGCTAATCTACGAGAAGCTTCTGATCTACCCGACTTGCACTTCGGGGCGGGGTAGTCCATGTGAATCCAAACTTCCGTTTTTCTGCAGGGGGGCTCGACGTGACGATGTCGCGCAGCCCTGGCGGGCAGAGCCCTATCAAATGCTTCGCAGGGCTTCGAACATGGAATGTCCTTGGCTCGTCAAGCGGGGGTAAGCCTTGCCGCTATCGCTATCTAGTCGCCACGACAATCCTGGCTGTGCGCCAGGGCGACTACGTTCTGCCCCGCGCAGCCGCTTCCACCGAGTCTTATGAGCGGGCAGTCGTGGGGCTGATTGCGTAGCTGAAGCAGCAGCTGCCACATCGCAGTAGCGGAAGCCGCGGTGGCCACCGCCGACGCAATGGGCTGGATCCTTGGCCCGACCCGGCAACGGTCGCGGGAATGGACCTACAATGAATACTTAGGCAGGCGGGATGTGAACAGCACAGCACAATCCCGCGGATCCGGCCCGGAAATCGGAGTCGACACTTATCAAGCTGCTGATCGGCTTGTTATCGACAGTTGGACCGCAGCCAGAGGAGCCAAATGCCGAGTGACACGAGCGGGGCCGGTGGCGAACGGTCGACGCGGTTACAGGTCCGCCTTCTTGGTGCAGTCGAGATAATCTTGGACGGCCGGCCTCTTCGCGCCTTCAACTCTCTTCGCTTGCAACGGTTTCTGGGGTTGATCGCGTTACAGAGAAACCCGCAGCACCGCTCACGACTCGCGTTCGAGCTCTGGCCCGACTCCGACGAATGTCAGGCGCGCACGAACCTCAGAAAGCTGCTCCACGATTTTCGTCATTCCCTTCCCGACATCAGTGAGTTCGTCGAGATCGACAACGAGACTGTCCGGTGGATTCCGAGTGGGCCGAGCGAGGTCGACGTGCTCAGGTTCCAGGAGGCCATCGCGACCGGTGATTTCGAGCTCGCCGCACGCCTCTATTCGGGCGATCTCCTCCCGGCTTGTTATGACGAATGGGTCCTGGATGAGCGAGCGAAACTTCGAGCTGAGGCGTATGGGGCCCTGATGCGGCTGACTGAAGAGGCTGCGAGGCGCGACGACCACAAAGCCGCGATCAAGCATACCCAACGCATTATCGAACTGGAGCCGACCGACGAAGCGGCCGCTCGAATTCAGATAGAAGCACATCTCGCGCTTGGCGATAGAGCCGCGGCGCTGCGCTCCTACCACCGGTACGCGGAGGTGCTCGAGCGCGACCTCGCGGTGGCACCAGGCGAGGCGCTCCGAACCATGTACCAACAGCTCCGGGCTGGCACACTCAACCGCAACGAAGTGCAGGGCAAGGACCTACCTGTCGCCGAATCGTCTTTCGTCGGCCGCGAACTTGAATGGAACCAGCTCATCGAGGCTTGGAACACAGTACGGGAGAGGGGGGCACATCTCGTGTTGGTGACCGGGGAACCGGGGATCGGAAAATCCCGTCTCGCACTGGAACTCGGCCACCGTGTCCGAGCAGAGGGACACGTGGTGGCATCGGCTCGTGCATATGAGGCAGCGGGCAGATTGCCATGGGGTCCCGTCGTCGACCTACTCCGATCTGATGCTATTAGAAGCCACATCGACACGCTGGGCATGGTCTGGAGGGCTGAGCTTGCTCGTCTGCTGCCCGAACTCCGCCACGTTTCCCAGCCATCTGAACGGAGCCAGTCGGGCGACCTGGCCCAGCGGCATCGGCTGTTCGATGCTGTGAGCCGAGCCATTGTCGCGGACAATCGCCCGCGCTTGCTGATCATCGACGATCTCCAGTGGTGTGACGCCGAGACCATCGAGTTGATCGGTTTCGTTGTCCGTTCCGGACAGACGGCACCGGTCCTCATCGTCGGTACTGTCCGCTGGGAGGAGATCCCACAGCATCATCCCCTCGTTGGACTCGTCGACGCCTTGGGCCACGACCAGGCAGTGACCACCGTGCCACTCGACCGACTCGCCGAAGCCACCACTGCGACGCTCGCTGCTCGGCTACGCGCTGAGGATACGATTGATGCGAAACTGGCGGCACGTCTCTGGAGCGAGACCGAAGGCAATCCACTCTTTGTCATTGAGGCTCTTCGAGCAGGGATCTCCTCTGATGGAAGTCAAGCAGTGCTCACGCAGACGATGCGGGCGGTGCTGCGCGCCCGACTGGGCCAACTAACTGACGGCGCTCGACAACTAGCCGAAGTGGCGGCCGTTATCGGTCGGCCTTTCTCAGTCGGTCTGATGGTCTCGGCCACTGGGATCGACGAGCACGAGCTCATTGATCACGTCGATGAACTCTGGCGTCGACGGATCATCCGCGATCAGGGGTTCACATACGATTTCAGTCACGACAAGCTTCGGGCGGTCGCGCTGGAGATGGTCGGCCCAGCGCGTCGACGCCAACTCCACCGGGCTGTCGCCGAGGCGATTGCGGTCGAGCTTCACGGCGATATCGACGCGGCCAGCCCGCAACTGGCCGCACACTACGACCAGGCCGGCATGGTCGAACTGGCCATCGACGCCTACCGCGTGGCGGGGGGCCGAGCGGTGGCCGTGTCGGCCCTCGAAGAAGCGGTCACCATGTTTCAGCGAGCACTCGCACTGCTCGCCGACCTGCCACCGTCACGCGACCGCGATGCACTCGAACTCGAAATCCGGATCGCCCTCGGACCCCCGCTTGTTGCCCTCGACGGTTACGGCTCCAAGGGGGCGCACCAACTCTACGAGCGAGCCCTTTCGCTTTGCCGCAAACTTCACAGACCGGTGGTGCCGCCGATCCTCCGTGGTCTCGGCCTCGCCCGGCTGCAGGGCTGCCGCTTCGACGATTGCGATGAACTCGCTCGTGCCCTTCTCGAGCATGAGAGTCATGATCCGGTCGCCAGGACAGAGGGCCGGTATCTTCTCGGCGTGAGCGCGTTCTGGCGGGGCGATCTGGCCAGAGCACGTCACTATCTCGATGGCGCTATCGAAGCCTACGACGTATCCCATCGCGACGAGCATCTAGCGTTGTACGCCCAGGACCCGAAGGCGGTTTGCCTCGTACGGCTGGCCCTCGTCGAGCTGTGGGCCGGAGATGCCGGCAGAGCCGGCGACACAGCTCGATCTGCACTTGAGATCGCCGTGGCTCTCGATCATCTGATGACGTTGGCGTACGTCATCACTTACGCGGCAATTCTAGCGGGCGAATCCGAAGATCTCGCGCGCCTCGCCGAGCTCCTCGCGGCCGCCGACCTTTTATGGAAGCGTCTTTCGGAGCGCTACCTCATGGTCGTCGTGGAAGCCCTTCGGGGCTGGCAGGAGGTCTGCGCGGGATCGGCTGGCGGCATTGAGAAAATCGTGCGGTCGGTGGGGCGCTCGCGTACCGAAGGGGAGACCTTGCACCTGACCTACACACTCCTTCTTCTCGCCCGGGCTCGCGGCATGGTCGGCGAGTTCCGTCAGGGACGAGCCGCCACACGCGAGGGGCTCTCGTTGTCACACAGGTGGAACCAGCGCTATCTCGAGGCCGAGCTGTGGCGAGTCGACGGTGAGCTGGCTTATCGCAGCGGGGAAACCGAAGCCGCTG
The DNA here is from genome assembly GCF_040149425.2 of Cupriavidus sp. DF5525. Lineage (NCBI taxonomy): Bacteria > Pseudomonadati > Pseudomonadota > Betaproteobacteria > Burkholderiales > Burkholderiaceae > Cupriavidus > Cupriavidus sp. DF5525. The sequence continues at coordinate 725,441 of NZ_CP168267.1, forward strand.
CCGCTTCTCTGCGCAGCGCCATTGAGACTGCCAGCGCGCAAGAGGCGGGCTGGCTAGAGCTTAGGGCGCTCCACGCCTTCGCCAGGCGATTTCCCGATCAGACACTGCGTGAGCGACTTGGGGACCTCATCAAGAATATCCCGTCGGGTCATGATCTCCCGGCGTTCCGGGCAGCCTCCAGCCTTCTGCGCGAGCCCGGTTGAGAGGGAACGCTTTTGGAACGCCCCAGGGCCTATCCTTCGCGCATCCTTGGTGACGCGGATGCAGAGGAGCGCCCCATGAGCGACACGATCAAGGCATTGACCGAAGCGGTACGGGGCCGCATCTCGACGACCGGGGTTGGTGGCCTGACGCTGGGCGGCGGCATCGGCTACCTGACCCGCGGCGTCAGTCTCTCCATCGACAACCTGCTGGCGGTCGATGTCGTTCTCGCCGATGGCCGGCAGGTCACCGCGAGCGATTACCAGAACGCCGCCGCTATTCATCCCCACTCGGGCGGCGATGGGGGCTACGTCAACTTCATGTCCAGCGACGACGATCACCGTGCGCCCGCAAACTATGGCGCCAACTACCAGCGGCTTGCGGCAGTGAAGGCGACGTATGATCCGGACAACCTCTTCCACCTGAATCAGAACATCGCTCCAGCAAATGGGCACTGAGAATCATGCCTTTCATCCAGTCAGGGGGGCAGACGAAATGAGTAATCGATGGCTTTTCAAGAGTGAAACTTATGACAACTGCAATTGCGCTGTGAATTGCGGTTGCCAGTTCAACTTGCCGAGCACCCACGGCTATTGTCAGTCTGCCTTCGTCGGTAAAATCATTGAAGGCCATTTCAACGACACGCCGCTGGCGGGGCTGAATTGGGCGGCGCTGTACAAGTGGCCTGGCGAGATCAAGGACGGAAACGGGAAACGCCAGATCGTTATCGACGAACGTGCAGATAAAGCTCAACGGGTAGCACTGGAAGCAATTATCTCGGGCGGCGCATGCGAACCATTGAGCAATCATTTCTCCGTATTCGCAACCACATGCTCAGAATTTTGCGAGACATTGTTCCTACCGATAGATCTCGAGGCAAACTTGGAACTCAGAACCGCAAAAGTTGATATACCAGGCATCATGAGGAGCAGCGGCAGACCAATAATCAACGAGTTTACTGGTCAACCGTTCCACATTGCGTTGGCACGGCCTAGCGGCAGTTTCGAGTTTACCTACGCGGAGATCGGGCAAGGGACGACCTCGGTGACAGGTGACATGGAGATGGCGTTCGAGGATTCATGGGCGCATTTTTGCGTTCACCACTTCAATCAGGATGGGCTGGTCCGCGAAAGATCAAGGCTCACGGCATGGCTTGATACCTGACGTTCCGGAAGGGACCGTTGTCGAGGTGGCGCAGACAAGCCATATTCGGAATTCGGCGAACATGATCGGGGGGCAAAGTGAGAACGGTACCCATCGACGCCACACTTGAGGCAGCGGTCAGGCGCGATCGCTTGGTCGTCGTTACCGCGCTTACTGCGGTTATCGCTCTGTCGTGGGCGTATCTGCTGGCCGGCGCCGGCATGGGCATGTCGCCGTTCGAGGTGACCCGCATGTCGCAGCGCGGGATAGCAACGGGCATGTGCGACGGGGGCATGTCCGGCATGGCGATGGTGGCGCCTGCAGTGTGGACGCCCGGCTATGCAGTCCTGATGTTCTTCATGTGGTGCGTTATGATGGTGGCGATGATGCTGCCCAGCGCGGCGCCGATGATCCTTTTGTTTGCTACGGTCAATCGCAAGCAGCGCGACACCAGGCGTCCCTATGTCCCGACAAGCATATTCGCAATGGGCTATCTTGCCGCCTGGGCTGGCTTCAGCTTGATCGCGGTGATCCTGCAGTGGGGGTTCCAGCGGACCGGTATCCTTTCACCGACGCTCGTCGCCACCAACACGATCTTCAGCGGTTTCCTGCTGCTCGCCGCCGGCGTTTACCAGCTCACCCCGATCAAGCATGCCTGTCTTCGCCACTGCCGATCGCCGCTTGCATTCCTTAGTACCCGTTGGCGGTGCGGCGCCCGCGGGGCGCTCCGCATGGGTCTTTTGCACGGCGCTTTCTGCGTCGGCTGCTGCTGGTTCCTGATGGGGCTAATGTTCTTCGGCGGCGTGATGAACCTCTATTGGATTGCGGGACTCGCGCTGTTCGTACTGTGCGAAAAGACTGTCCCTGCGGGGCACTGGCTCGGCTACGCAACGGGCGTCGCTTTGCTCGTCTGGGGTGCCGGGATGCTGGCGCTCGCGTTCTGAGGCGGCATGCAGGCATCACGCCGCCTGTCTAAGAGGAGACCGCGCCAAAACGGGGGCAAACGACCTTGAGGTTTCTGAGAGGACAATGAGCCACCTAGAATGGGCCAATGGCATCCGATCCTCGGCCGGCTATCGCCGTCCTGCAACTTCGAATTGCTCTGCGCGGCTTGAGGTCAAACCGCAGCAGGTGCGCTCCCTGAGTCTCGAAGGCGAGAAGGACATCGACTCGGTCAACCCGAAGGTCCTGTACTTCCACGTCGATGGCGGCTATCCGAGCGAAGTCACGCTGTATCTGCGCGCGCGCAGGTTCAGCTCGCTCTACTACACGGAACTGGGCAAGCACAGCCACACCGCCAGCGTGACGATCAACGACACCTCGATCGTGCTCACCCACAACCACACCGCTTCCGCCACCGAGACCGACCCGGCCGGCGGCCACGGCCACAACCTGCTGATCGACGTGAAGGTATCCGAAGGCGATCCGCGCGGCGTGGACATGCAGGACGTCAGCGACTGCGGCTGGCCGCCGGACCAGATCAGCACCGTGGCCGATCACACGCACAAGATCACCAAGCCGCAGATCGACAACTGGGTCAAGACCGATGTGCACCACCACTCCGGCAGCGTGGTGACCAACAGCAGTTTGAGGGCGGCCTTCACGGTTGGGATCATTATTGTTATTGTTGGTCGATGGGTCACCCGACGCCTCGGAAGACGTAGTACCGGCCGCGGAGGCGGCGACACGCGCATGTATTGCACGCGCTGCCATAACAGCGGTAGACGCGTCTGCGACCGTTGCGATGGTGCCGGCTTCGTCCGCGACTTCCAGGGGAATCCCGGCACTTGCCCACGGTGCGTCGGGGCTGGTCGGCTGAGCTGTGAATGTGGGCGCAGTTCTTACTGATGGCATGTTCCCCCAGCGCCTGGGTGAGGACCGGTCGAGAGCCGCCTGGAGAGCGCGCCTGCGAGCGTGCGTGCAACGCTGGACAGTGTCATGAAGAGTTCCGGGGCAACCGTCATGCGCGACGACGTACTATCGGCGCTGAACGCGGTCGCGCCGCTGTCTGTTCACTCGGCATCGAGCTGCATCAGAGCGCTGACATGAGCCATCGCACTCGTGGCCAATGCGTCAAGGCTATAGCCCCCTTCCAGGATTGATACGATGCGGCCGTCGCACGTCTCGTCGGCAATCTGCATCAGTTCCTTGGTGATCCAATGGAAGTCGCTGTCCTCCAGGTTCATGCCAGCGAGGGGATCCAGGCGGTGCGCGTCGAATCCCGCGGAGACAATGAGGATTTCGGGGGCGAACGCCCTTAGCGAGGGAAGCACGAGGGCGGAAATCGCGGCACGAAACTGCGCCGGCTCACAGCCGCGAGGCAACGGAACGTTGACGATATTGTGGTTCACCCCTGTCTCGGACCGGGCTCCGGTACCGGGATAGAAAGGCGACTGGTGGCTGGATGCATAGAACAGCTCCGGGCGGTCGAAGAATGCTGCCTGGGTTCCATTGCCGTGATGCACATCGAAATCCACCACAGCGACGCGCTCGAGTTTGTGGACCTCATAGGCGTAGGCTGCCGCGATCGCCGCCTGGTTGAAAATGCAAAAGCCCATCGCCTTCGCCGGTTCAGCGTGATGGCCGCACGGCCGCGTCGCGCAGAACACGTTACGCGCCTGGCCGTCCATCACCGCATCGACACCCGCGCAAGCAGCGCCGACGCAGCGCATGACGGCTTCCCACGAGCCCGGCGACATGACCGTATCGCCCGCGTCCAGCGGCACGTATCCCTGGGTGGGGGCGCTTTGCGCGATCTCGTCGATGTAGTACGAATCGTGGATCAATTGCAACTGCTCGACGGTGCCCATTGGCGCATTGCGCCATTCCAGCGAAGCGAACTCCGGCGTTCGCAACGCCCGCACGACGGCTCTCAGGCGTTCGGGCGACTCCGGATGGTGCGGCCCGGGGCGGTGCTCGAGACACGCGGTGTGGGTATAAATAATCGTAGTTGTCATGTTCGGCTGTACTCGGTTTCAACCGGCGACGTTCCCTGAATCGCTCACCGGTGGCCTACGTCGATCGTCACGCCAATCCTATCAGATATGTAATATATCAGGAGGGCCCGGTGTCGCCGGGGCGCACGAATACCAACTGTCCAGCCGGTTTTGAAGAGTCGCAGCGCCAGCCAAATAAATGTCGGTACGGCCGTGCGTTTTGTGCTGGGTATTGATCTTTTTGATGGGTGGTCCCGTCGGGCGGTGGCGCTGGCAGGAAGGGGCAGAGTCCCGCTCAGGGGGGCGGTTGAAGCCGCGATGGCCCGCTCCAGGTCCAGCCGGTTGAGAGCCGCTGCCGCTTTGTGCCCGGCGCCTTGGCCAGGGTTGCCTTGATCTTGTCGCATTCGGTCTTCGGCGGACTCTTTCCGCCGAACGCCCGGGTCAATCATGAACCGCCGATCATCCGCGAAGAAGGTCTCTAGCCGACCCTTGTCGGACACCTGGAGAACGTTGGACGAAGGGGGCAACATGCAGCGATGCGGTCATTTGTTCCTAGCTCGGGAGGAAGAAAAAGGTGAGGGCAAGGGCAAGATAGACGACCAGCAACTGCGCGCCCTTGAACCAGTCGGCGTGCCCATCGCTCGCCATTTGCGCCGTGACTGGCACTGACAAGATGACAATCAGCACAAGGGCCGGACGGAACGCGAGGTCCATCGGCGCCGGACCGAGGAAATGGCATGCCAGCACCGGCGAGACGAACAGCGCCCCCTGGACGCTCGAGCCGACCGCAATGGAAAGCGACAGGTCCATGCAAGGGCCGGCACGGCCCCAGCAACGCGGTATTGATCAAGGCACTGCATAGCGCAAAGTGGCACCTGTGGCACGGCTGCCCCTATCCGGCGTTGCGCCGATTGGAAAGCCTGGGCTGGGATCTGGACGCTGAGGCCAGCCCCGAAGAGGCCAAGCTCATCGGCAAGCTCGAGGAGTTCATCGTCTACCTGGACAACAACCGGCACTGCATCGTGAACTACGGTGACCGATATCGGCACGGGGAGCCCATTGCATCGGGGTTCGTTGAGTTGGCCATCAACCAGGTGGTGAGCAAGAGGTTCGTCAAACGGCAGCAGATGGCCTGGCGGCCTCGGCACGCGCAGAACTTGCTACAAATCCGGACGGTCGTGCTCAATGACCAGTTGCGATCGCACGTTGAGCGATGGCTTCGCGCTCTGCCTCGGGCCCGTTCGCCAACTGTTGGGCAGCGAGACCGCGCCAAATCGGGGGCTGACTAAGCAGCAAAGCGTTGGGGTGTAGTGGTCAAGTTATTTCGGACAGGCAGATAGGTTCTTTCACTGTCGTTTCCGTCTCGTAGGCGGCGGGCGACAGATAGCCCAAAGTGGAGTGCAAGCGCACCGGATTGTAGAAAGCGATGATGTACTGGTTGATGTCGCGCCGTGCCTCATCGTGGTTGGCGTACTGCCGCTGCCACACGCGTTCCATCTTGAGGTTCAGGAAGAACCGTTCCATCACCGAATTGTCCCAGCAATTTCCCTTGCGGCTCATGCTGCAAACCACGTGTGCTGCTTGAGCAACGCCTGGTATTCATCGCTCGCGTACTGGCTGCCCCGGTCGGAATGCAGGACCAGTCCCGGCTCTGGCCGGCGCTGCTGCAACGCCATGGTCAGTGCCGACATGACCAGTCCGGCCGGCATGGTGGGAGCCATCGACCAGCCAACCACACGACGCGAGTACAGGTCCAGCACGACCGCCAGATACAACCAGCCCTGCGCCGTGCGGAGTAGAGTAAGAGACAGGGCGTAGTCGGACTATTTCCCTGTCTCTCCTCTCCGAACCGGACTTGCGCCTCTCAGCGCATCCGGCTCTCCGTTCAAGTGTTGCTCATAGCAAAGGCGACATCGGGGTAGCGCGACTCGATGGTACGGCGTGTCTCATCGCGCAGGATAAACGGATTTTCTGTCAGGGTCCGCCAAGTAAAACGACCTTTGCGACTGGTAACGAGACGTCGAAGCGCCACCACCCCATACCACCCCCGACTGTTCTGGCCTTGTAACACCCATGTTGTAGCCTGTCCCGGTTCCGGCGCCCGGATGCAGTCGCGCATCAGCGACCTGAACCCGCGCCGGTACTTGCGCGCGAGCCAGTATCCGAGTTTCCAGAAGACCGTTCGGTCTATTTTCTTGAACATGGTGGCCGTATAGTCGGTGTATTGATAGAAGGCAGCCCAGCCAGCGATCTGCCGATTCAGGCTTTCCATCAGGTCCATCCTGTTCATGCCGTAGTTGCCCGACAATTGCTTTACGAGCCTCCCGGCAAAGCCTCGATACTTCTCCCACGGTATGGTCGTCACAGGCCGCATGCGGCCGCGTGGCCCACGCTTGCGAATAATCCGGTGACCGAGGAAGACAAAGCCGTCGTTCACATGCGTGATATGGGTTTTCTCCATATTTAGCGTGAGCTTCAGGTCGCCTTCAAGGAACCCACGGCACGCTTCGCGTACTGCCTCAGCATGTTCACGGGTTCCCTTGACCACGATCACAAAGTCGTCCGCGTATCGACAGTAGGACACTGCTGGCTTCCACTGCCGGCTTTCTCGAACAGCAATGGGTCGCTGTTTGAGAATTGCGAAGTTCCACGCCCACCGATCCTTCCGCACTTTCTTGTTCAGGTAGTTCCGTTCCATCCACGCATCGAACTCATGCAACATGATGTTGGATAAGAGAGGCGAGATGACACCGCCCTGAGGAACGCCTTCGCTTGCAGCACGAAACAGCTCGCGATCAACACAACCCGCCTTGATGAACTTCCAGAGCAGGGCAAGAAAGCGCTGATCGGCAATCCGCTTGCGAATCCCCTTCATGAGCAGCCGATGATGAACCGTATCAAAGTAGCTGGCGAGGTCGCCCTCGATAACCCAACGTCCCGCAGTACTTTGTTCACCGCTGTCTTGTAGCTGGAGCTTCACCGCGCGAATCGCGTGATGTACGCTACGGGCAGGCCTAAAGCCATATGAAGCCGGGTGGAAATCGCTCTCCCATATCGGCTCCATCGCCATCAACATTGCCCGTTGCACGATCCGATCCCGCAGGCTCGGGACGGTCAGCGCGAACTGCACAAGCGCTCAACGAGCATTTGGGATGGGCTGAGATCCGCCATCCGTTTCATCCGCTCCGGGGCCAGCGTTATCCGGTCCTGAAGACGCGCCGGGTGGCGGGCGTCGACACATTGCTGCTGGGTCATGTCGAGTGCGGCAGCTTCAGCATTGCCCGCGAATGGACCGACTGGGGCGCGCCTGCTGTCGAAGACGATTGCGAGATCCCTGTGTCTCGCTTCGATCTGGGAATGCTGCTGGAGCTGATCGCGTTGATCGATCAGCTTGCCGCTTCGTCCTCCAAGAAGTCATCAACCAAAGGAGCTTGATCAATGCATTTCATTGCCCTACTATCAGACCAGTTTTTAACGTGGTCCGCCAATGGAAGATATTCCGTCGTCAACATTACGCAGGCGTCGCGCGCAATTGCTCAAGCAAATGCCGGCGTTGGACACGCTCTTGCGGGGCTCGCTCATCGAACGCTACAAGCGCTGTGGCAAGCCTGGCTGCAAGTGCGCCGATGGCCCAGGTCATGGCCCCAAGTACTACTTGTCGGTGAGTTTTCCCGGGCGCCGACCACAAATGGACTACGTGCCACAAGCCGATTTCGCCGACGTCACCGAACGCCTGGCGAGCTATCACCGTGTCCGCGAGATCATCGAGGAGATCTGCGAGATCAATCGCGAACTATTACGCCGCCGCGAGGCGCTATAAGGGGCGTCGGTGAGCCAGTCGCCGCTGTCGCTCACCGACTCCATCGACCTGCAATCGGCCGGCGTACTCATCGCCAACATGCTCGAAGCCTGGCTCACCGCAGAGCCCGCGCTGGAGTTGACCGAGGAGGCCGTCGATGAACACCAAGATCACCCCCCAACATCAGAGCAAGCCGGCGTACATCTATATCCGCCAATCGACGCTGGCCCAAGTGCGACACCATCAGGAGAGCACGGAGCGCCAGTATGCGTTGCGCGACAAGGCGCTGGCATTGGGCTGGCCACAAACGTCGATCCGGATCCTGGATCGGGACCTCGGTCAGTCAGGCGCGCAGATGACGGGCCGCGAGGATTTCAAGACGCTGGTGGCGGATGTCTCGATGGGGCACGTGGGCGCCGTGTTTGCGCTGGAGGTCTCGCGCCTGGCGCGCTCGAATCTGGACTGGCATCGCCTGCTCGAGTTGTGCGCGCTCACCGGTACCTTGGTCGTCGACGCCGATGGGTGCTACGACCCGGGCGACTTCAACGACGGCCTGCTGCTGGGCCTCAAAGGCACGATGGCACAGGCCGAATTGCACTTTTTGCGCGGGCGCCTCCAAGGCGGCAAGCTCAACAAGGCGCAGAAGGGTGAGTTGCGCTTTCCACTGCCAGTCGGCTTGTGCTATGACGACGACGGCCGCATCGTCCTGGACCCCGATGACGAGGTACGCGGCGCCGTGCAGTTGGTGTTTCATCTCTTTCGAGAGACCGGCAGCGCATACGCGGTCGTCAAGCGCTTTGCCGAAGGTGGCTTGCGCTTTCCCAAGCGCGCCTATGGCGGCGCTTGGGCGGGCCGGCTCATCTGGGGGCGCCTGAGCCATGAGCGCGTGATCGGCCTGATCAAGAATCCTTCGTATGCGGGCATTTATGTCTTTGGACGGTACCAGTACCGGCAACGCATCACGCCACAGGGAGAGGTCCAAAAGCGCGTGCAGCCGGTACCCAAGGCGGACTGGCGTGTCCATCTGCCCGACCATCACGAAGGGTATATCACCCCGGAGCAATTCGAGCGCAACCAGGCACGCCTGGCGCGCAACCGAACCAACGGCGAAGGTACCGTGCTCAGCGGTGCGGCGCGTGAAGGATTGGCGCTGCTTCAGGGGCTGCTGCTATGTGGCTGCTGCGGTCGGGCGCTGACCGTGCGCTACCAGGGTAACGGTGGCATCTACCCAATGTACTTGTGCAATGCGCAGCGCCGCCAGGGTTTAGCGACCAGAGATTGCATGAGCGTGCGCAGCGACCTGCTCGACAACGCGATCGGCGAAGCAATGCTCGCGGCCCTGCGGCCAGCCGAATTCGAACTCGCCGTGACCGCCCTGAACGAACTCGAGCAGCGGGATCACGCCATCATGCGTCAGTGGCATATGCGCATCGAACGCGCCGAGTATGAAGTCGCTCTTGCCGAGCGTCGCTATCAGGAATGCGATCCCGCCAACCGTCTGGTCACGGGCACCCTCGAGCGGCGCTGGAATGACGCGATGCTTCGCCTCGAAGCGATCAAGACGGAAGCCGCCCAGTTCCAGAGCCAGAAGGCGCGCGTTGCCACACCCGAACAGAAGGCCCAGATCCTCGCACTGGCGCACAATCTGCCGCGCCTCTGGCGTGCTCCGGCGACCCCGGCGAAGGATCGCAAGCGCATGCTGCGACTGCTCATCCGGGACATTACGGTCGAGAAACTGCCCGCAACCAGACAGGTGGTCCTACACGTGCGTTGGCAGGGAGGCACCTGTACCGACACCACCGTGACTTTGCCCAAGCCGGTCGCCGACGCGGTGCGCTATCCCACTGCAACCGTCGAGCACGTGCGCAAACTGTCGCAACATTTGTCCGAGCCACAAATCGTTGCGCACCTTAATCAGGAAGGCCTGCGCAGCCCAACTGGCAAATCGTTCACGCTCTCCATGGTCAAATGGATCCGCTACCGGTACGGGATTGCGGCGACCAACTTCATGCGGCCCGACGAACTCACGGTCCAGCAACTCGCTCACCGACTAGGCATCAGTCCACACGTCGTGTATTACTGGATTGAGCGCCAGGTGGTCCACGCTCGTAAGCTCGACGGGCGGGGCCCATGGTGGATCACGCTGGATCCCGTCAAGGAACAGCAACTGCGGGACTGGGTGCGCACTTCAGGGCATCTTCGGGGGCAACATTCCCACACTCAACTGTGAGAGGTGCATTATGAGATCACCGTCGGCACGCCCAGTACACGCACACCACCAGACTTCTTTGGAATCGGCACCCCTTTGACCGGCGGCGGGAAATAGCTGCCGGAACAGAGTCGATTCCATAGCCTGTAGAGGTTATCGCCTAAGCGACTCTCGAATTGCTCGATCGATTCACGGTCAACGCCTGCGGCGCCGCCGTTTGCCTTCACACATTGGAATGCTTTCCAGATTAATGCTTTCGGAATGTCAAACGGTTTGGTCATGTGGCCGTGCTCCTCCTGCTCACGCAGTTGACACGACTTCTGACCGGGATGACGCAGCCCCTTCGCTCCACCACCATTACAGCGGCTTCAACGCTACTACGAGCTGCTCCGCCCCTTGGTGGCGCATCGCTACTTTCGGCCTCGCCTTTCGGGCTTGTGCCTTTCGCTTGGCATCGCCACCGAAGGTTCCCGCAGTTCAACGTAAGAGCCCGAATCAGGCTGACGCTGCCTCTATGCCGGACACCGCCTGGCCCGTAAGCAGGTAACGGCCAGACTAATCGCGGGGCAACATCACTCCCCGGTTTTGATGTCATCTGAGTACTTTCGACACTTGAACGGCAGTTCACGGTTGTTCGTCTTCCTGATTCATACCTGACGCCTTCACGACGCCTTTTCCATGACGCTCACGACCAGGGCTTTTGACCCAAGCCGCTCATGGTGGTTTGCCACCCGCTCCTGCAAGCCGATGACGAGGGGCCATACCCTCATCTCCTACGCCGCTTGCTGCGGCACACTGATGTCCGAAACCCACGCGCGATTGGGCTCGGCCACGTCAAACTGCCGGTCGAGCACGTTCTCTGCCACAGGTAGCGTATGCCTGCTGTCGGTCGTCGAGACGAACTTGCGCTTCCATCTCGCGCGCAATCCCGTTTCGCGCATCAGCGTGCGGACCCGATAGCGGCCAATACGTAGTCCTTGTGCCCTCAGCGCATGCATCACGCGCCGGCTGCCGTAGTTCGCACCACTGGCAGCAAACGCTGCCTTGACGTGGGTCTGTTCCTGCAGGCTCTTTGCGCTCGGCTTGGCACGCCGGTGCGCATAGTAGCCAGAGCGGCTCACCTGCAAAACCCGGCAGGCATTACTGACCGATACGGCCTCCTGTTGCAAGTGAGTTACCACGCGATAACTCACTTCAGTTCTCGTGCAAAGAAGGCCGACGCTTTTTTTAACAGCGCATTGTCCTCGCGCAGTTGTCGGTTCTCCGCTTCGAGCTGCCGAATGCGCTGCTGTTCGGCCGTCAGCGGTTTGCCCTCGCCCGGGCCGCCGGCGCGCTCGGCGTCGTATTGCGCCACCCAGCGGCGAACGGCCGTCTCACCAAGTTCCATCGACCGGCAGACTTCGCTGACCGATAATCCCTGGTCTCGTACCATCCGTACCACTTCCAGCTTGAAGCTGGCGTCAAATTGTCGGCGCCTTCTTGTCATCTAGCTCTTTCCTCGTCGATTCCGGATTGTCCTCCTATCGACCTGTCCGAGGAAATTAGACCACTACAGGGTTCTCCTCCGGAGATGGATGGTCTGCCCCTCGCGGGCGAAGAGCACCCGGGTCTTCCCATAAGGAGAGCCTCTGGACATAGCAAAAACTGGATCTCGTCAGTGCACTCCCAATGAACTACTTTGTTAGAAAAACAATGTGCGGAGGCGTCATGGCGAAAATTGGCATTCCGGTTCAGTCTTTAGAATTGTTCAGACTGGACGCTGCTGCGAAATATGTCACTGAATTCGAACCAAGGCAAAATCAGAAACTATTTTGTGTTATCAACGTCGTTGTTTGCGTATTTGATTCCAGCGGACGCGCAGTGTCCGGAATTCGATATAGAGAGTTCAAGGCTTCTCGATTTGCCGATATGGTTGGTATGTGGACAAATGTCGACCTGCAAACCGTGGACGAACTATCAAGGCCAGGAACATATTTCCTTAAATTTTTCCCTTATCGGTCGACGCGTCCCGATCCAAATGATCTCATCCCGGATGCGCTGGCTTCGGAGATCTATCTGATTTAATTCCGACGTTTGCTGGCTCCCAGACCTATTGGAACGGGCATTGGGCAAGCGATTGTCCAGGTATCGAGAGTAGCGATTCGTGAAAGCCAGTTGGTGGACGACCCTTGGAAAGAAATTTAGGTAGTGGCACTAGTGAGGGCTTCTTTCTGGTGTCGGCACCGCTTGCAACTTTCTTCTATCAAGGGGATCATTCCTCCATGTCACTGAGGAAACAGATACCGTTGACTTCTCAACCCTGTTGAGGGATTTCCTAACCAAGTTCTTCAAAATATCGAGGCTCTTGTGGCTGCATCAGGGCGAGGTTGAAGAATAGACGGGTGAGTATTCCGCGAGTCCATTTGTCGCCGCTGACACAGTGGGCGCCTGGGAGCGGAAAGGACGGAGCAACAATCATCACGCGATGGATGACTGCTCATGTTGTGGGTTTCCGCCATTCGATGCTGGCGGCTTCTGCGTCCGTAAGTGAGAGCTGCCCCTGTCAGCAGTTACAACCAGTCGCCCCAAACGCGCTGGGCCTGGAAGGACGTGAGACCGATGTTGCCTGGACGCGATAAGGCACGAGAACGGTGCCTTATCGCGTCCCTCTCGCTGGCTTGATCACGTGCGTTATCCGCAATTCGGCATCGGCCCAGCGTACAAGCTGCTGCGCCCCTTTTGCGCCGAATGCCCAATATCGTCGGGGCCCAAACGACACGGCGAAACCGGTTTGGCCCGGCTTGTCTCGGTGCAGCAAAAACTATGAGGCATGATAGCCAGTAAGTTTCCCCTCTATGTGAACGACCTCCAGGCGGGGATCTTTACTGATGTCGCCGGGATTGGAACCCGGTTCGCCATCCGGCACTTCCATCCCAAACTGCTGATAGTAATGGGTCCACGCTTCCAAAATCTCACCGGTGACCTTGTCCCTAAAACTCATCGGTCGCTCAACAAAGAACGGTTCTCCCCCGTTTGCTGCTTTGAACATGTCGACAACGAGTTCGCTGCAGTACAAGGCTTTTTCGTCTGTCAGGTAGAACTGATCGTACGGAAGGTCGCGTAGCTGAAGCCCGTAGTCAATGGCCAAGGGCACAAGTGATGAAAAACTAGAGTTCAGTCGGCCAACCAAATAGCGCGGCTTCTTTTCCGCATCATTTGACCGCCGTAGAAAAACATCAATATTGGTCACTCTCACTTCCGGCGGGAACGCCTCGAGAACAAAGGTTCCTTTGTTGTTCTTTAATGCGACCCCAACGTGGTTGACGTGAGCACCCCGATAGCCTTCGGTTACTGCGGAAATTGCATTTTGACTTGAACCTATTTGCGTGAATATGATATCGCCATGCTTGATCACGAAATTCTCCTCCCAAAAATTTTTTTCTATGGCCACACGGTAGCTTTTCGCCTGAAAAAACGCGTCGCGGCGGTGAATTATGGCAGAACCGCCACAACCCATGCGAATCGCGGCTCTCTGCATAAGCGCCTGCAGCGTGTGGAAGACATAGCGCAGCTACGTCAACGCCAGCAGTGCGTGTCAGGATGCACGCACACCAGCGCTGGAAGTGGCGTGCCGGCCATCAGATGCGCCGCGACGTCGGCCCCGACCAAACTAGCCAGCGCGAGCGCCGACGCGTGGAGCTGGCGGTACGCCGCGAAGCCCCGAGCGTAAGTAGTCGTTCTCGATTCCGACAGATATTTGTCGTTTGTAGCCAGTCAAAAGGCAGGTTTGAAGTAGGGTTGTCGGTCCCTGATCTGGAGTCGCTCGAATGACGTCGCCGAGGTTGTCGAGTACGCTATTTATGCTTGGGTGTGAGAGAAACAGACAATGAGGCTCATTAAGCATTCTGCTGGGTTGGTTGTGCTCCGACCTACTGCTGGTCAGTGGCTCTGCCTGATCCTACGTGCATATCGAAATTGGGACATGCCCAAAGGCATGCCAGAGTCTAACGAACAGCCGTTATCGGCCGCGATGCGGGAATCCAGGGAGGAAACCGGCTTGTCAATGCTTGAGCTTCGTTGGGGGGAGGACTATCGCGAAACGGAACCTTATGCGAACGGCAAGATTGCGCGCTTCTATCTTGCGGTGTCCCCCAACGGGGAGGTGAGCTTACCAATTAGCTCTGAACTAGGGCGCCCAGAGCACCACGAGTTTCGCTGGGTGACATTTGCGGAGGCCCAGCAACTGCTGCCATCTCGGTTCGAGCCGATACTGGAATGGGCTCAGAGCATGGCCGGAGCGCCGAGTTAAGGTCAGCGGATGCCCTTCGTCCCTCGCTGCCCAATCGCTAGTCCTTGTCCTGCGTTGACCCATATTGCTGCTGCAAGCATGCAGGAGAAAAAAATATTTCTACTCGAGATCGGCGTTGTTGCATAAATCGGACTTGAAGACACGGTGGCTCCTGTGATCCGAAAATCAGGCGACGCGGACGGACTGCGGGCGTGCGAGAGCGGCCATGCGGTTAAGCACGCCTACGCGGATCGCCACTTCTGTTGCTTGCGAGCCGATGCCACGCGCCCACAGGCGATTGCCCGTGAGCGTCTTGAGCCGGTACATCAGGTTCTCCACCAGCGAGCGGCGGTGGTAGCCGCAGCCCTTCTTCCATTCCTCTCGCCCGTTTTGCGCAATGGCGCTGATGGCCTCGTTGCGCCACTGCGCGCCGGGCGTTCTCTCAGACCAAGGCGCAGCACCTTCGCGCGGTGGGATCGACGGTTGCGCCCCGCGGGCTTCGATTTGAGCGTGGCATTGCCTCGTGTCATACGCGCCGTCACCACCGACGGTTCCGATCGGCACGTCTGCAGGAATCTGATCGAGCAGATCGGACAACACGTCGGCATCGGCGATGTCTTGATGCGTCATCAGTGCCGCGCATACCTGGCCGCTCTTCGCATCCAGAGCCAGATGCACCTTGCGCCAGGTGCGCCGCTTCGAATATCCGTGTTTGCGCACCTTCCATTCGCCTTCGCCGTACAGCTTTACGCCGGTGCTGTCCACCAGCAGGTGCATCGGCTCGCCGGCGTGCATGGCGGGCAACTTCACCGCGAGCTCCTGCGCACGACGGCTCAGCGTCGTGTAGTTGGGTACCGGCAGGTCGGGGAATGCGAGCTCGCGCAGGCTACACGCGAAGCCCTGAAGAGCCCGCAGAGGCAGATGGAAGACTTGCTTGAGCCCGAGCAGCATCTGAATCGCTGCGTCCGAGTAGACGTGCGGGCGCCCCCGCCTGGGCGATGTGTCCTCGGGCGCCGTGCGCAGTACGCTTTCGTCAATCCACATCGTCACGTCGCCTCTCGCAATCAAGCCAGCGTTGTAGCTCGCCCAGTTCCTGACACGATAGACACCTTTCGGCTCGCTTCGCTTGTGTTCGTCCTTGCGCATCTTCTCGGGAAAAAGTCGAGAATCTACGCAAGTCCCCGGAAAGTTAACAGACGTGCCGCCCTGGCTGTTGCGCGTAAACGTCAGCGAGCACACCCGGATTTATGCAACAACGCCCTCGAGATCTTTGGGATCGGACTACGCACTCCTGTGATAAGGTGAGGGCAGTTGTGCATTCCAGTTTTAATTCACACTGTCTTCTCTCAGACCTAAGAAAGGAAGAATCGTATGGCTACATATAAGGAGTTGATGGCCCAGAAGCGGGCGCTCGAAGGCCACCTGGAAGAAGTGCGTGCCAAGGAAGTAGCAGGTGCCGTCGAGCAGATCCAGACTCTGATGGCGGAGTATGACCTGACAGTCGAGGACATTACCAAGCGCCGGCGCGGACGCCCGGCGGGGAGCGGTGCAAGCAAGTCGAAGTCCGAGCTGCCTCCGAAGTATCGTGACCCCAAGACCGGAAAAACCTGGTCGGGTCGGGGCCGTGCGCCCGCCTGGCTGGGTAAGAACCCGAACCGGTTTCTGATTGCAGAAGAAGCTTAACTGCGCTCGACGCACGACTCGGTAGAATGCATTCGCCCCTGGACAGCTGCAGGGATATCGCTTTTTGAGAATAGCGTCATGTCCTTTGAAGCGATTCACGCCGAAATAATGCTTGCCCGGCCATATTTGATTCCCCGCGAGCGCACGGACAAAGGGATAAGGAACGGGTATTCGTACTGGCTGAAAGTTCCGCCCAGCAAGGAGTTGCGGGTTATCCGACTTTCGCAAGAGGGCGACAGCTATGAACTCGTGCGTTCGGCCAGCGAGCGAAAATCGCTTCAACGGGTACGACAGCGCTTCTTCGGCTCAATGGCTGAGCTCCTGGCCATCATCGATGAACAAGTAGAGATCATCCGTGAGCATGGGCCTTAGTTTAGCAGGCTGCTGAAGTACTCCCCGCACAAACGGTATGCTTTCCGCCTGTGCAGGTAAGCACTGCTTGATTTCACAATCCGAAAGCTACGCGCCCCTGAATCGAGTTTTTCGGCTGTTGGGCGCCCATTTCCGGCCTTCTTTGCCCGCTTACTGCAACTGCGGACGGATTTGTCCCAGCGAACGCATGCGCACGAGGTTGTAGGCGGCCATGCTCAGCACGAACATCTGGTCGACTCGCTTCAGTCCGCGCACCATCACCTGGCGCATGCGCCCAACCGTCTTGACCCAGCCGAAGCCTTGCTCGATCAGCTTGCGCTTTTGCTGCGAGATGGCATATCCCTCGCTGCGGGCAATGGCATCAGGAACCGCCGAGCGCCGACCCGAGGTGTTTTGCGCCACATGCGGCGTCACCTTCATCTCCAGGCAGGCCTCAATAAACTCCTGCGCGTCGTAGCCCTTGTCTGCGCCCACTGTGATTTCGGTGTCCGGATTGTCCGTCACCTGCCGGGCATCGTTGAGCATGATTTTGGCAGCCTCGCGCTCGGCGTGTCCATCAGCGGTGCTCACCAGGGCGCTGACCACCAGGCCGTGGCGGTTGTCACTCAACGTATGCCCCATGTAGCGCAGTTCACTGCCAGTCTTGCCTTTGCGATAAAGCTTCGCATCTGGATCGGTACTGGATTGATGCGTCTCGTTGCTGCGCTGGTGCCCCCTGAAGTTGCCGCTATCGTCGTCGCCGTCGCTTCCATCCTTGCGGACAAAGCTCTTGTGGCCTGCCCACGCCTGAATCAGCGTGCCGTCCACGCTGAAGTGCTCGCCCGACAGCCAGTTCTTCTTCTGCGCAAGGGCCAGCACCTCGTTGAAGAATTCGATTACCGCGTCGTGTTGGATCAGACGCGCGCGGTTCTTGGTGAATACCGTGGGCACCCAGACTGCGTCGTCCATCGACAACCCGATGAACCAGCGAAACAGCAGGTTGTACTGCGTCTGCTCCATAAGTTGGCGCTCGGACCGAATGCTGTAGAGCACCTGCAGCAACATCGCTCGCAGCAGCTTCTCCGGCGCGATGCTCGGGCGACCGCCCTTGATGTCGGCCTCATACATCCCCGCGAACAGCCGATCCATCTTCGCCAAGGCCTGATTGACCATGGTGCGGATCGGGCGCAGTGGATGGGACTTGGGCACGAAATCGTCCAGCCGCCGCATGGTGAACAAGCTTTCGGTGAAGGTGTCTGCGCCGCGCATGCGATGTCGGAGAGTGAAGTCGGAGAGTGAATCGTGTTGAGTTCTCAGATCAACGTTTCTACCTGTCGATGCGCTGACTCGGGGTCGAGGTACTTCAGCAGCCTGTTAGATTAGGCGAATCCATTTGGTGCTTGGGATTGGCGTCACGCTCGCAAGTCATTTCCTCTTGCACAGCACCGTCGGTCCCGTCCGCGGCGGGACCAGAGCGCGGATTTTAGGTTAGAATGCGAAGCTTGAAACGATTTCCGAGCGTATGGGGCTTAAGCGAAGGCAAATGTCTCTGCGAGAGTTGGAAGCCCTGAAATCCCGGACGCCAGGCAATATTGTTTCTCCCCAGCCGACGTGGTGAAATTGGTAGACACGCTATCTTGAGGGGGTAGTGGCGAAAGCTGTGCGAGTTCGAGTCTCGCCGTCGGCACCAAACAACTTAGAAGCAGGATGCAGACGGTCGCGGTTCTGGATTTTGAAACGACGGGATTGTCGCCAAGTCTCGGTGACCGAGCCACGGAAATTGCTGTCATCTTGCTGCGCGACGGCGAGATTGTCGACAGTTATCAAAGCTTGATGAACGCTGGAAGGCGTATCCCCCCGCAGGTTGTAAGCCTGACCGGAATCACCAATGACATGATCGCAGATGCGCCTGCCGCATCGAAGGTCATGAGTGAAGCGGCCCGGTTTGTCGGCAGACATCCGGTGGTAGCCCACAATGCCGGATTTGACCGAAGGTTTTGGCAAGCCGAGCTTGGGCTTCTGGACATCGCAGCCAATCAGCACTTCGCGTGTACGATGCTCACCTCCAGGCGTATCTACCCACACGCTCAAAATCACAGGCTATCAACACTCGTCGATTTGCTGCAATTGCCCAAGACCGGGCGCGCGCACAGAGCGATGGCCGACGCTGAAATGACCGGTCATTTGTGGCATCGACTGCGACACGATATCGCTCAGACGTACGGAGTGAGGCAGGTCGATTACGCGCTCATCGCCCATGTTCAGGCAACCAGCCGCGCGAAGGTACCGACGTTCCTTCGTTCGCTGGGCGAATAAGGCGGAAATTGTTCGCTGGTCGGCCCGACACTGATCGGCATGGTGCTGCCGCTAGACAGACAGCCTGGCGTTTTCCCGCTGAGCGCCGCCCGCTTCCTATCCGCATCGTTTATCGTCTATCGCCTCGGCATCGAGACTCGCGGCAAGTCGCTTGAGGCGATCTCGGCCCATTAGTCGGCGCGATGGGCCCGGCCATCGCACGCGCCGGTCCGCCTACAGACAAGCCCTGCTTTTCGCCGATATGCGTTCGATCGCCGACAAGAGGAAAGCCCTCGGCCAATTGGTCGAGGGCTATGAGTATTGACGGGTTGTTCGCAGACCTGTCACCGACATCATCACATTTACGCTCCATCCTGGGCTCCCCCTATTGGTGGGAGACCGAAACCTGCGCATAACGACACGGCAGCATCCTTTCGCCCCGGCCCGGCCAGCTCGGCTGGTGCCGACTGCACAATGTCTACCATCACGGTGCTGCTGTCCAACGACGACTGCCGGACGGTCACTGCCGTTGTGCTTTCGCCATCCTTCGACCCTATACAAGCGAGGGCGTACGTAGGGACGGCGTTGCCGGAACGCGGCGATAGACCAAGCTCGGAAAGACTTACCGAATGCTTCGGACGGCCTCGAGCATCGAATGTCCTTGGCTTGTCAGGCGGGGATAAGCATTGTCGCTATCATGCCCGTGTTCCATCGTGACCAGTTTGTGAGCCAGCAAGCCGTCCAGTTGTTCCAGATCATCGATATCCGGTGCATCGCCGAGCAGTAGTAATGCAGCGATTTCGTGCGGACTTAGCATGGTGGCCTCCTTTGCCGGGGTCGGAAAATGGAACCTACGACAGCTGGTCCGTGGATCGAATTCCACGAAGAGTGATGAGAACGGCAATCAGCGCCGCGGTGCGAGGGACGCGCGGGGGATGCGCACACCGATCCGTTACCGTAAACTTCTTTGCCACCGAGGGCGCGCTAGGTCTATGCTGCGTCGCAGCAGCAGCGGTATCAGGCAAGGGCCGGGCGCTGCGAATGCAATGGAAACAAGGCCGTCAAAGTCGTCCAACTCGTATCTGCCAACTGGCTGATGCGATCGGAGGCAATACCCGTGTGCGACCGCATTCTCAGAGGGAAAAACCGAGTAGCGTTCTTTGCCAGTGCTACAACGGCTTAGTCGCGGGTCCTCGGCTTACTGCGAAGAACACTGCAACGGCAAGCTTAACCGCTTGACCCAGCCTCGCAGCTCGGCTGCATGAAAGGATTGGAATTTCCCCGAGACCGCCAACAGAAGGTCCGTCTGGGATGTACCAAGAAGGGTAGCAGCCTGCGAGACCGTCAGCCCGGCACCTCGAATCCGGTCGGTGATGTCTTTCACAATGCCCGCCTTAAGCGGGATTTCATCGGCGTCCGCAAAGCCAAGCTGCGCATAAACATTGCTCGTTCCATACTCGAAGCAAAACATGTGGACACTCCTCTGTTCGTGGACGACAACGTCTCCCTGCACCGGCGTGATGGCGGCTGAGGGCGCGATTATTCAGGGAAGGCAATGTGAAGGCAACTTCGGGGAAATACCGAGGATCCCCAGGCGCCCTAGCGACTGTTGTGCCATGAATTTGACACAGAACGCGCGTCCGTGACTTGATCCACCGCAAGATCAAACAGTCGGTCCAGCCGCAAAAGCAAGGCACGCAGAAAATCGGGCCCACGACAAGACCATTGGCTCTCCAGCCGTCCAAATCGCCATGTGTTAAACAGGGGGAGGTGTGGCCTGAGACAAAAAAGCCTTTAGCTATTCATGGCTCTGCACCCGATGCCCATCGGCTTAGCGCGATGCTGCATTGCTGCAATCTCTGGTACCCGGCATCCCCGTTTCTGCGAGTCTGAGAACAAAGCAAATCGGTACAAGAAGCGACCGACTTTACTTCAGAACGCCATCCCCTTCACTATGTTCTTCGCCTTGACGCGCGCAAAGAAACCACGTTCGAATACAGCGTGCCAAATTGCATTCGGGGCCGACTTTAGACAGTGAATACCTTGCAGGTCTTCTTTGAAATGCGTATAAGTTAATGGTGATCGAAAAATTGGAGGCAAAAATGGCAACGTATCAGCAACTGCTGGAGCAAAAGGAAGCTTTGGAAGCGCAGATCGCAGAGGCGCGTTCGACTGAGGTCGCGGGCGTTATCGAACAGATTCGCGAATTGATGATTCGGTATAACCTCTCGCCCGAAGATGTGGCGCCTCGGCGTCGTCGTGGCCGGCCTGCCGGTGCAGCATCCGCTGGCACGGAGAAAACCCCGCTCCCGCCGAAGTACATGGATCCTAAGACCGGGAAAACCTGGTCGGGTCGCGGCCGGACGCCGGCGTGGCTGGGCAAGCGGCCCGAGCGCTTTCTTATCGAGCAGGCTTGAGCGAGGACACGCGCCCGAGCCGTTGACGACTACGGCGGGTCCGTCATGGGGTCTGCCCATGTCTCGTCTCCGGCGATCGGCGCGGAAAAAAGGCGGCTCTCGAGCCAGTAGCAGAGAGCCGCGGAACGTCCATGAAGAAATCGGGCAATGGTTGCATTACCCGCCCTCAGTATGACTCCGTCGCACCTTGCTAGGCAATCGACCTGCCCAACGGCTCGCCTACGTTCTGCCTTACCAAAAAAATGAGCCCGCATGCCGAGGGACGGTGAATGCGGGCGGTAGTAGGACTGCCCAGCAATCATAGAGTGTCGCGGTCAAAGAGAATGGTCTGCGGTGCGATCATCTGCACGCTGCCACGGCGCATTGCCGGTTTCACGCCGGCCGCCATGGCCAGCGGCGACGCCAAGTGCACGCGCTCCTTGTCCAGGACAGCAACCGCCAGCTCAGTGGACCAGTTCGGCCGAAAGACTTCGAGTGGCAGGGACGACAGGCGTAGGCAGATCCACAGGCGCAGCATGGCGATACAACTGAACGGGGGAGGGCTGCAGCGCCACGTCAAGCGGCGATTCCTGCTGCGGGCCTCGACGCTTAACGAACTGCACACGAATTCCGTCCGATGCGGGCTCCAGCGTGAGGCGCAGCGGCGCCGGCGAGGCATCGCGTGCACAGGCCGTCGGACGAACAACGAAGAAAAGGACATCCGAGGCTTGGGCAGCAAGATGCAGACGCCGAAGCGCATCGTTACGCAGGTGCGACTGCCAAAAGACGAGCGCTCCGCAGGTCCCCGGTGCGCAAGATCTGCTCCGCGGCCCACAAAGCATCAGCGGTGTTCCGGGTTTCGACCCAGAGAATCTGGGCGGGCGCGACACTCCAGTTGGCGAGTGCCAACGCTTGAGGCGCGTGCGGCGGCGCCAGAAACGCGACAGGGCGGTTCGCGCGCGCAACGAGAGCAGGGCGTAACAAGGGCAATTCGCCGATCCGGTTGACGCTGCAGCAACTCCGTCAGGCAACTGAGCGGCCAGCCGCCGCCCGGCAGCTCCTTGTCGAGCGACGGATACCCGGTCGGAACGGTGCGTGCGCTACCTCGGGCAAGCTGTGAGGCAAGCCATAGCGATGGATGAATGGATTCAGCGGCGACGGTTAGCATGGTGAGCTCCTTCCACCAGTGCACTGTATACCCATACAGTATTCACCTGTACGGAACGCCAGGCAGCAACCGCCTCCCTCGTCGCCGCTTCACAAGAAGCTCAAAATGGTTACGGACAAGAGTCGCACTTAGCCGTCGTCAGTTGTCACGTAACAATCGAAAACTGTGAAGGCGTGGCCAAAAGCGCGACAGGGCGGTTTGAGCGTCAACGAGAGCAGAGGCGACTCGCCCATACCCGGCTGGCGCTGCAGCAGGTTTCTTGGGCGACGGTTAGCATGGCTAACTCCAGTCGCCGCTGTAAAATGAGGCGAATAGTTAATATCTAGGATGCGGATGGTATGATATGAATGGGCGGTTTGTAGGGCGTGACTCTGTCCACCGCACCTAGGCCATCGCATCGCTCTAGAGCGATGCCAATTTATTGGCACGGCCAGCCCTGCTGCGGGAAGCGCATCAGGCCTCTTATAATTGGGGTGTTGCAGGCAAGCGCAGAGCTTGTAGAGGTCGTCGAAAGACGGCAGCCCGTCTTGGGTGGGATCCTCGAATCCGGGGCCTGCAACCGTCTTATTCTTAATTGTCGCGAACCGCGGCAATCACACGTTGGCGCTCAGCATCTTCTGTGTCGCCGCACCAGAACTTCAAACCATACCCGTCCACCTGCCCGTTGCGCCGGCACAGATTGCGCGCGAGCATGCGCAGGTAACGGTCCTCCGTCTGTGCAGTGAGCTACTTGTCGCCGTAGTGGTAGCGGCAGGCGGCGATGTAAACCGCGTCGTCGTCAGCCGTGTACACGAAGCGGTTGGCGTCATCGATGCGGCGTGACCAGACACCAGACAGGTTGCCCTTCAAGGGCTCCGGCTTTCCGATGCCCTCAAAGGGGTCGCGCTGGCACTCGACGATGAGTTGGTTGATGCGCTTGAGGATCTTCTTGTCCTGGGTCTGCCACCAGACATATTCCTCCCAGGCGTGCGGGGCAAAGATGACTTTGCGCGTCATTCAGCGTCCGGGTCGATCAATTGGCGCTCCACGCCCTTACCCTGGCGCAGCTGCGCGAGCGATTCCATCAGGCGCTGGGCGTTGGCCGGATTCGACATCAGGTACATTGTTTCCATCCAGCTGTCGTACTGCTCTTGCGACATGATGACGGCGTTGGGCGCGTCGCGGCGCGTGATCAGCACGGCATCGTGGTCGTCGATGGCTTGGTCGATGACCGCCTTCAGGTTGTTGCGGGCATCGGAGAAATGAACGGTGCGCATGCGCCTCTCCCAAAAGAACTTGTTCAACTACTGAGACAAGTATAGCAAACCTGCGCGCAGAAGGACGGGTGGATCTGCGCGCAGCCTGGGAGCGCGCCGGGAGGTGGTCAGACGGCCCAGAGCTGCTTAACGGCCCGAAGGCGCAAAATATTTAACATAACGATTATTATGCGTCTTTTGTTTGTTATGAATGAATGAACACACGCAAAAATTCGCTCTACGGGCGTTATGTTCAACCGCCTCTTGGCCCGCCCTCAGTTGGGCCCATCTGCCAAAGCGCAACTGAACTTTATGAATGAGCCGGCTCGCCATGCGCAGGACGGACCGCCAAGCGCATTCCCATCGCTTTGAGGATCGCCGAGAGATTGCTCAGTACGGGATTCCCGGTCGGAGACAGCGTGCGATAGAGTTGGGTCGGATTCAAGTGAGCTTGCTGAGCTACGGCCTGGACACCGCCGAACGCCTTGGTCAGCTGACGAAGCGTAATCATCAGTTCGGCTTGATCACCATCCTCGAGAATGGCGTTGAGTGTCTCTAAGGCGAAGGCCGGATCCTCGCGGAACATTTCGGCCATCGCGTCATCGTGGTGTCGGTCTTTCATTAGTTGGCCCTCCGTTGCCAGTCTTGCCAATACGCGCAAGCACGGTCAATGTCAGCGCTCTGCGTGCGCTTATCACCACCGCACAACAGCAGAACGATCTGCCCCTTTGCGATGCCGTAGTACACGCGATAGCCGGCACCCACGTCGACACGCAACTCCCAAACTCCATCTCTGCAAAACTTGTGATCGCCAAAGTTGCCCTGCTCGGCTCAAGCGGCGAACGACGGAGACCTTGGCGGTGCTGTCTTTCAAGCCACTAACCATTCGTAGAAGATGTCACGCTGATCCGGAGTCAGGTAGTGTCGAATCTCATACATAATCTATTTTCGTCTATAAACGAAAAAAGGTCAAGGCCGCTCGTTGCCTGCCCCACTATCGGCGCCAAGCAGCCGGTACCGCTCCAAGAAGGATACGCCCGTGGCAAGGTGCTTTTACTTCACAATGTGCGGCCACTGACTGCCTCTTTTGCTGTAACAGGCCTCGAACCGGGATACCCATCCCTCTCCACAGCGGCCGAGGGCTTACAGCAACTCCGGCAGTTGGTGCGGCTGTGCCGCCGACCTTGCCCAGTTTCGGCAACGCCCGCCGCAGGCTGGCTCGGCGCACCCTGAAGGCGGCCCCGTTCCGTCGAGAATTGGGTACTCCGTGCCACGAACTGCCAGCCGGCCTCACCAAACTCCCCCTCCCCGGGGGCGGCGCGTCGCCGCTTGATAAGCACAACGTTATCGAACCTTATTGCCGCGCCCTGGCAACGCCGGCGTCACGTGGATCCTGTCTACGCGCATGCGAGTTTGGAGGGAGCGCAGCGGCAGCAGCCGGCCAGGAAGCGACGGTCGACAGCACGCCCCGAACGGCGGCTCTACGCTTAGCTGCGGCCATCCAAAAGATCCTTCCTCATGTCCAGTTCCCGACCTACTTCTGCGCGACGTTCGTTCCCCGGAGCGGACATCCGACTGATACGTACGTCAAAGAACGCCTGAGCCTTCGCAGACGTCCTTGCAAGCTCCGGGTGTTCAGGAACCAGGTCGATGTCCGAGTTATGGCTCCATTCCTTCATCGTAGTGGGCGTGCACCCCTATTCCTTCGGTCTCCCGGCGCGTTCAGAACTTGTGCCTGACGCCGACCGCCACCCCAAAAATGTGATCCTTGTCTGTACCGAGGTAATAGCCGCTTGTGTAGCCGATCGCGGCGGAATAAATGTTCAATGCCGCATTGCGCGTGTACGCCGATACACATCGGTCCGCCTAGAGAAGCTGTAGTCCGCGATGAACATCCGGCCACGGATGACCGGTTGCTGGAAGCTGATATGGAATCGGACCGCAGGGGTCCGGGACAATCCGAGGTGGGTGGCCGCTGAGGTGCTTACTCGACGACGATCCCGCGCTCCTTGATCAGCGTTGACAGCCGCCTGCTCTCGTCAGTCAGCAGGTTTCGGAAAGCTGACTTGTCCAGTGCCACCGGTTCGGCGCCGAGTTGCGCGAACCGTTGCTTGAGCACTGGCGAGGCCAATACCTTCTTTAACGCCGCAGAAAAGCGCTCGCTGATGTCGGCCGGGACCTTATTCGGTGACCAGACACCGAACCAGACATCAAGACTCGCATTGCGGATGCCCAGGTCCGCGTATGACGGTGCGTCCGGAAAGAACGGCGACCTGCTCTCGCTCGCCACTGCCAGCAGCTTGACCTTGCCACTTCGGATGTGGGGGAAGCCAATCCCCGGGTCGAATACGACGTCCGTCTGACCGGCCATCACATCCTGCAGCGCAGGGGCGGAGCCTTTGTATGGCACCTGCGTGATCGACGTGCCGATGCTCTGGTTGAATAGCTCGGCGGCGAGATGCGGTGCCGTCCCGGTTCCGGCCGACGCGATGGTGATCTTGCTCGTTGCGACTTCGCCAAAGCGATGAACTGCTTGGCGTCCCTGGCCTCAAGCGTTGGACGGGCGACCAGATACATCTGGGCGCGTCCGATCGCCATGACGGGCGTTAGATCCCGGGACGGGACGAGATTCGACTTGAACAGATATGGGTTGGCCGTCTCAACCGAGGTGGGCGCAATCAGAAACGTGTACCCGTCCGGCGCCGCCCTCACGACTTCGCCGACCGCCAGGTTGCCGCTCGCCCCCGGCTTGTTGTCGACGATCACTGTCTGCCCTAGTGCTTCATTCAGCAACTGTGCAATCGCACGCGCCATCACGTCCGTTCCGCCGCCGGGAGCGAAACCCACCACTAGGCGGATGGGCCGTGCCGGCCACGCGGGACTCTGGCTCGCGGCCGGAAACGCTGCACCAGCCAGCATGACGGCAGCCAGCGCCAGTACCGCGCGGCGTGAACGGAAATGAGAAATGGGGCTGAAGCGGTGGGTCATGGTGGTTGTCTCCTGGGTTGTCTTTGCGGTCGGAAGCGACCGTCGGATCGAACCATAGACGGAGCGCTCGATGTTGTAAATAGGGTTTCATGGTTATCCATAGGATAATTTTTTCGGGGAGCGCCCCTTGCGTCACCTCTACAATAATTATCCTATGGATAACGCTTACACCCTATTTACAATCTCACTTCGATGTTCTACCGTTCGGTTCATTGGCAGCGGCCCTGCGCCGGTCGGCCTGCCGCAACGCAAATCAACGAGAGACAACGTGCTTGAAAAGAGACAATTCCATATCGATGGGGAGTGGGTCACGCCCGCACGTCGCCAAGACCTGGCGGTGATCGACCCATCCACCGAGCAACCCTGCGCGGTGATATCTGTCGGCGATGCGCTCGATGCCGACCGCGCGGTGCAGGCGGCAAGGCAAGCCTTCTCAGGCTGGTCTCGTACCAGCCCGGGCGAGCGCCTTCGGCTGGTAGAGCGCTTGCTGGAGATCTATGAACGACGCGCCGCGGAAATGGCGCGGATGATCAGCCTTGAGATGGGGGCGCCCGTCGACATGGCGCGGGCCGAACATGTCGGTGCCGGCGCGTATCACATGAGGAACTTCATTGCCGCGTTTCGCACGTTCTCGTTCGAACGTTCCCTCGGCACAGGTGCACCCAACGATCGGATCCTGATGGAGCCGATCGGCGTCGCCGGCCTCATCACCCCGTGGAACTGGCCCATGAATCAGGTCACGCTGAAAGTCGTGCCCGCTTTGCTGGCCGGATGCACCGTCGTGCTGAAGCCATCCGAGATCGCGCCGCTCTCCTCGATGCTCTTTGCCGAATTCATCGAGGACGCCGGCTTTCCGAACGGTGTGTTCAATCTCGTGAACGGGGACGGCACGGGAGTCGGCGCGCGCCTGTCGTCCCATCCCGATATCGACATGATCAGCTTCACGGGCTCGACCCGTGCCGGCATCGCCATATCAAAGGCCGCAGCCGAAACGCTCAAGCGAGTGGTGCTCGAGCTCGGCGGAAAAGGGGCCAACCTCGTCTTTGCCGACGCGGATGCGGATGCGGTCAGGCGCGGAGTGCTCCATTGCTTCAAGAACACCGGCCAAAGCTGCAACGCCCCTACCCGCATGCTGGTCGAGCGCTCGGTCTATGCGCGCGTAGTCGACGAGGCCCGGGAAATCACCGAGAACTTCGCGGCCGAGGCGGCGCGCGCGCCGGGGAAGTTCTTCGGCCCGCTGACCTCGGCGGCGCAATTCAGGAAAGTCCAGGAGATGATCGAGACAGGCATGGCGGAGGGCGCGCGACTTGTTGCAGGCGGCCCCGGGCGTCCCGAAGCGCACGAATGTGGCTACTTCGTGCGGCCAACCGTTTTCGCCGACGTAACCAACCAGATGACCATCGCCCGCGAGGAGATCTTCGGCCCTGTGCTCTCAATCATTCCCTTCGACACCGAGGAAGAGGCGATCGCCATCGCGAACGATACGCCGTATGGGCTGGCCAATTACGTGCAATCGACTGATGACGAACGATGCCGCCGCGTCGCGGGCCGGCTGCGTTCGGGCATGGTGGAGATGAATGGCAGGCCGCGCGCACCGGGATCTCCTTTCGGTGGCATCAAGGCGTCCGGACGTGCCCGCGAAGGCGGGATCTGGGGCATTGAGGAGTTTCTTGAAGCCAAGGCGGTTTCCGGCTGGACGGATCCTGCCCGTTCGCGCTGCCCCCACGCGAACCACCTTCATCGAACCGGAGAACACACAACATGAATGGCGCCGAAAGTCTGGTCACCACACTGCTCGAGTCGGGCATCGATACCTGCTTCGCCAATCCCGGCACCAGCGAAATGCATTTCGTCGCGGCCCTGGATCAGATTCCAGGTATGCGGTGTGTGCTGGGGCTGCAGGAGAACGTCGTTACCGGCATGGCCGACGGCTATTTCCGCATGGCTCGGAAGCCCGCGAGCACGCTATTGCATTGCGGCCCGGGACTTGCCAACGGCTGGGCGAACCTTCACAACGCTCGCCGCGCTAATAGCGCGGTCGTCAACATCGTGGGAGATCAGGCGACCTATCACCGCCCGTATGATGCGCCCCTCACTGCCGATACGGCCGCGCTTGCGGGCGCAGTATCGGCATGGGTCCGCACGAGCCAGTCCGCAGCCGACGTCGGTCGTGATGCGGCCGCCGCGGCAGCCGCTGCGCGCACCGCGCCCGGACAGATCGCCACACTGATCCTGCCTTCCGATACGTCCTGGGATGCGGGCGGCGTTGCCGCGCGCGCATTGCCCGTACCGTCAGCGCCATCGATCGATACATTTGCCGTCGATAATGCGGCGCGCATTCTGCGCCAGAACAGCAATGACGTGCTGATCCTGCTTGGCGGCGAATGCGCGCTGCCCGAAGCGCAGGCGCTCGCCTGGCGCATTGCCAGCGCGACGGGCGCGACCCTGAAGTACGAGTACGTGATGGGGCGGGTCTCGCGTGGACGAGGCCGTCTGCCGATCGAGCGGGTGCCCTACAACACCGATCAAGCCATCACGATGATGGCATCGTTTCGGCACATCATCCTGGTCAACGCCAGGCCACCAGTCGGATTTTTCGCCTACCCCGGCAAGCCGTCCCTCCAGTATCCGCGCGAAGCCCAGATCCATCATTTGTCGCGCGTCGACCAGCATCCCGAAGCGGCCCTGCTCGCGCTGGCGGAGGCGCTGAACGCGCCAGTGGTCGATATGCCGCCCGCGCAGCCCTGCCCGGAGATCGTTACCGGTGCACCCACGCCGGAAGGGCTGGCCCAGACGATCGCCGCCTTGATGCCGGAGAACGCGATCGTATCGGACGAAAGCATTTCGTATGGCCGCAGCTTCTACCGATTCACCCACGCTGCAGCACCACATGACTGGCTCTCACTGACCGGCGGTGCCATTGGCGACGGACTCCCGGTCGCAACCGGCGCGGCGGTGGCCTGTGGGGGCTCGAGACGGGTTATCAGCCTGCAGGCTGACGGCTCGGCGATGTATTCGCTTCAGTCGCTTTGGACGCAGGCACGTGAACGACTCCCCTGTACGACGATTCTGTTGGCCAACCGCAAGTACAACATCCTGATCGGCGAGTACAAGAACGTCGGAGCATCACCGGGACCCACGGCCATGAGCATGCTCGATCTGTCGAATCCCGATCTCGACTGGGTCAGGCTCGCCAACGGCATGGGGGTGGAGGCCGCACACGCAACGACGCTCGAGCAGTGCGCCGACCTCATGAAGCAGAGCTTCCGCCAGGACGGCCCCTTCCTGATCGAACTGTTGATCTGAGTGAAGGCCGGCACTGCAACGCTACCCGAAGCACACCGCACGCGGCACCAACTGGTAGACGCGGTGCGCGGAAATCTACCCAGATACGGAGACATACGAACGTGAGCGAGATTACCCACGTCGGCTTTTTAGGCCTTGGCAACATGGGTGCCGCGATGGCAATGCGGCTTATTCATCCCGGGTGCCGACTGCACGTCTACGACCCTAACGCGGAAGCCGTGTCGCGACTTGTGGACGCTGGCGCGGTGGCGCATGCCAGTCCGCGTTCGGTGGCGGATGCCGCCGCCATCGTCATGGCCTGCCTGCCAAGCCAGGCGGTATGCGAAGCGGCGATTTTCGGCCAGGACGGCGTGGCGGCCGGCAACGCGCTGCATACGTACGTCGAGATGTCGACGATCGGTCCGACTGCGGTGTCCTCCATCGCACAGAGACTTCATCGTCAGCATATCGCCACGGTGGACGCGCCAGTCAGTGGTGGGCCGTCCGCCGCGCGTGCGGGCACGCTGTCCATCATGCTGGCCGGCGCGAGCCATGACATTGCGCGCGCCATGCCCTCGCTGGCTCGCATCGCGAAGACGATTCACAACCTGGGCGATCAGCCCGGCCAGGCACAGGCGATGAAGCTGGTGAACAACATCATGCTGGCCGCCAACATGGCCGTTGCATCGGAGGCGTTGGCGATGGGCGCCAAAGCAGGCCTGAACGCCGACGCCATGGCCGACGTCATCCGATCCAGCACCGGCCAGAGCGCAGCAGCAGACATCCTTGCTCGCTTCGCCCTCCCTGGATCGTTCGACTTCGGGGCACACATGTCAATCCTCGCTAAGGATGTGGAGCTCGCCATCACAGAGGCCCGCAATCTGGGCGTCCCGGCGCGCGTTCTAGAGCAGGCCCGGGGCGTCTGGCAAACGGCAATGGAAGAAGGACGCAGCCAGGACGATTTCACTTCGATCATCAAGAGTGTGGAAGAACGCGCCAACGTGCTGGTACGCGGGGCACCACGGCGGCAACCCGCCAATCAGCAAATTTAACAACGACAACACCCACGGAGCAGACCATGGACTCATCCACCGAACACGTTCATTCCGCCACGTCGATTGCCGACGCCGAAGCGCTTGCGCAAAGGCTTTCCTATGCCACGCCCGAAACGGCGCCACTGGTGCCGGGACGCCGCTCATTCTTCAAGTATCGGGACCTGGGCGTGACGACTGCCACGGATGGCCGCATGCGCGCGCAGATAACTCTTGCAACGGGCGAAATGCAGCAAACCGGCTGGCACTATCACCTCTGCGATTCGCAGTTCATTTATACGCTGCGCGGCTGGGTCGACCTGGTCTTCGAGGACGGCCGCCATATTCGCGTCAGCGCGGGAGAATCGCTCCTGATCCCTGGCGGACTCAAGCACAACGAGCTGGCGATCTCACCAGACCTCGAGCTTCTCGAAGTCTCGATTCCGGCAAAGATGGGAACGGTGGCCTGCGACCCTCCAGGGAACTTCACCTCATCCTTCTGACGGGAGACGAAATGACGAAAGGTTACATTTTTGCCGAGGTAGACATCCATTCCCCCGGCGCGGAGTGGGATGAGTACGCCAGCAAGGTCCAGCCCACGCTGGATTCCTATGGCGGCGTGTTCCTGATTCGGGGAGGCACGCCCCACGTGCTCGAGGGCAACGCCAAAACCGGGACGTTCGTGGTTCTGGAGTTCGAGAGCCCCGAGGACGCCACGGCCTGGTACACCTCCACAGACTATCAGCGCATTTTGCCGCTCCGCCTGCGCAATGCCGATGCGCGCGTCATCTGCTTGCCTGGAGCTGGCTGAATTCCCGTGTCATCGCCCGTGATAAACTTAAAGGCCGTTCGCGCACCCTGAATCCGAGGTTCGCCCCTTCCGAGAGGAGTATCGACGGCTTTGACAGAAGCAAAAAAAACCATCGCAAAACCATCGGCGGTGTCGACGGACGACCCGCCGCCGACTGCTACCGGCAATGGCGGAGGACGACGCCGGATTCAGTCGGCCGACAAGGCAACGGAGGTTCTTCTTGCGCTTGTCGAGGCGGGTAAGGCGACACCCCTCCGCGATCTGGCGCGCGCCATCGGCATGCCAAACAGCCTCGCGCATCGCTACCTCGCGAGCCTAATGGCAAGCGGTCTCGCGGTACAGGATGAAGTCACCGGTCTCTACGACCTTGGGCCGACGGCGGTACGCATCGGCGCCTCCGCCCTCGCGCGTGTTGATCATCTGCGCCTCGCCAGTGAAGCGATGCCACAGCTAGTTTCTAGCACGGGATTGCCCGCCCTCCTGTGTGTGCTCGGCGATCGCGGCCCCACTATCGTGCGATGGGAACGCAGCTATGTGCCGTTCATTACTACGTTGTCGGTGGGCTCGACATTCCAATTGACAAATTCGGCCACGGGTCGCGTGCTGCTCGCCTTCACCCCCGATCAGGTCAGAGATGACCTGATCGAGTTGGCCGTTTCGAAGAACCATGAACAGCCGCCAGTGAAGTTGCTTGAGCGTCTTTCGACGATCCGGCGAGCCGGATACGACGAAGCAGAATCGGTTCTCATCCCAGGACTGTCAGCCATGAGCGCGCCGATTCTCGATGTTCAGAACGAGGCAGTCGCGTGTCTGACGCTAATCGGCGCAAGCCCTGATGTCCGGCGCATCAAGACAAAGGCAATCAAAGCGCTGGTCGAGGCAAGCGTGAGCATCTCGCGATCTTGCGGGAGCAACCTGTCGTTCGCCCCGTCATTGGCCGATCCGACAACATAAGCCTGATCTCCTGCATTGCCGCCTGATCGTCTGCCAAAACCTGGCATCCAACTTGCGGGCGACGGTCGCAACACCGACCCGGGCGACCGCTCTTGTCGCGACTTCAGTCAGAACAATTGGACCGGCCGACCGGCGGAGAAGGGTCGATCAGCGACCACTGGCAGAGGCGCAGACTGGTTTCCCTTCACCCGAAAGGAGACCATCATGGAAACAACCGCTCTCGACCAAACGCGTCACGTTCCATGGAACAAAGGGAGGCTGACGGGCCAAAAGCCTCCACTGAAGTTGAACGAGATATGGGCGATACGAACTCGGCTTCAGCTTACGACGAATGTTCGCGAACTGGCGATGTTCAACCTTGCCATTGACAGCAAGCTCCGAGCGTGCGATCTGACCCGCCTGCGCGTGCAAGACATCTGCGTGGGCAACCAGGTTGGCACTCGCGCAACGGTCATGCAGCAGAAAACTCAGCGGCCAGTGCAGTTCGAAATCACCGAACAAACTCGCCAAAGCGTTCAGTGTTGGATTCATGCTCGCGGACTTAAGCTGGGCGACTATCTCTTTCCGAGTCGCTTGCACGCATCGCCGCACCTGTCAACGCGACAGTACGCGAGGATCGTTCATCGCTGGGTCGCCTCCATTGGCCTTGACGATTCAGCTTACGGAACGCATTCCATCCGGCGCACCAAACCATCGCTGATCTACCGGCGCACGAAGAATCTGCGAGCCGTTCAACTGCTTCTTGGGCATACCAAACTTGAGAGCACGGTGCGCTACCTTGGCATTGAAGTGGACGACGCGCTCGAAATGGCAGAGCAGACCGAAGTGTAGTTAGGGAGCGTGGCCGGCTCGCGGTCGCTTGCCGGCCACAAGGCGCGACTGGCCAGACTGCGTGATCAGCTTCACCATCCCGACCGTCAACGCGCATAGCCCCACCCGCTGCTTCGCCGGCTTCACGCGCCCGGCAAGAAGAACCAGCCCGACCGAGGCAGGCCGGGCTTCAGGGGATCGCTGCAGCAGGATCAGGCGGAAGCTGAAGTCTTCTTCGAGGTGGCACGAGCCGTCACGCCGACTTGCTGTGCGGCATTGGTTGCCACCGTGGCAGCGGCCTGGATGTTGGATTCAGCAATTTCCACGGCCTGCGCCGCGGCCTTCTCCACCGACTCGTAGGCGTTGTCGGCGGCGGTAATAGCCGACTTCACGATCGCTACGGCCGATTCCGTGCCGGCCGGGGCATTCCTGGCGAGGTTGTCGACAGCCTCCCGCAGGTTCTGCGAGCCCTCCGTCAGCATGGCCTTTGCCACTTTGGCGAGTTCTTTCTGGGTTTCCGATGTGATCTCATAGAAATGGCGGGCGTATGCCATAGCCTTCTCGCCAGCCGGCTGCACCAGCGACGCGTGGACCTCGAGAAATTCCCGCGGATCTTTGGCGGAGAGCGCGCGCCTGGCGCCGTCCAGATTTTCCGTCAGCGCCTTTCTCGCGACCTGCATATTCAGCTCAACGAGCTTCTCGAAGCCTTCGATGGCCTTGGATGTCAGGCTGTACAGGGATTCGAGGCTGCATTGCTGTACCGACAAGATTTGTTCCTGAGTAAAGATCACGCTGCTCTCCGATGGTGAATGATTTATCGCTCTACCGACACGCGTCTGTACGCTCAGTCGTCTTCCTAAAAGGCGGGGGACTGATGATGGATCGCGTGCGAAGTAGATCTCTACGTGCTCCCACGATCCGGAGTCGCAGAGGGGGCAGAACCATGTTCCGCCCCGTCAGTCATTGCATGTGCTGCCCGCCGTTGATCGCAATATTGGATCCGGTCACGTAGCCTGCATCCTCGGAGCACAGATAAGCAACCAGGGCAGCCACTTCCTCCGGCTTGCCGAGCCGCCCCACCGGAATCTGAGGCAGGATCTTCGTATCCATGATCTCCTGCGGCACGGCGGTGACCATCTTGGTCGCCAGGTAGCCGGGAGAAATGGTGTTGACCGTCACCCCCTTGCGAGCGACCTCCAGCGCCAGCGACTTGGTGAAGCCATGCATACCCGCCTTCGCGGCTGCATAGTTGGTTTGGCCGAACGCACCCTTGGAGCCATTGATGGACGATATATTGATGATGCGTCCCCAGCCCCGCTCCACCATGCCGTCACACAGAGGCTTGGTCACGTTGAACACGGAATCCAGGTTGGTGCGAATCACGGCGTCCCAGTTCACCTTGTCCATCTTCTTGAAGGCCATGTCGCGGGTAATGCCGGCGTTATTCACCAGAATGTCGACCTGGCCGACCTCGGCAAGAATCTTTGCCACCGTTGCCTGGCAGGCATCGTAGTCCGCAACGTCCATCGCGTACGCACGGAGATTGCGGCCGGCAGCCTCCATGGTGGCGAGCCAGTTGTCCACATTCGGGTTGCCTGGCGTATGCGTCACGACCACGTCGTAGCCGGCGTCGTGCAGCCTGAGGCTGATGGCCTCCCCCAAACCGCCCATACCGCCAGTCACCAATGCAATGCGTTTCGTCATCCTGCTTGTCTCTCACAAAGTTTGTTTGACCCCTGTCTTCCGGTCGTCCCGATTCTGTGTTCGGCTTTCGACCACTACCACCACGTATGCACGTGGCGCCAACAAATAGCGCTGCCGCGCCAGATTAGCGCGGTGATTTTTCAGTTTTGTGTCATTCGCCTGTCTGGGGCACCGAATGGTGCTGGATACCGGCTTGGCCGGACAACCCTCTTCGGGGTGATGGCGCTGCAATCACCACAACCGCGAGCTAAGGCGCGCGAGCCAACCGCGCAACTCCTCTGCGCCGATGTCTTGAAACTTGCCGCAGAGAACCAGGGCGAGATCCGACGGAAGTGTCCCGAGCATGGCTGCAGCGTCGGACACGGTAAGGCCCGCGGCTCTTATACATGCCGTCATGTCCTTCACGATTTCCGCCTTGAGCGGAATTTCCTCGGCGTCCGCGAAGCCAAGCAGTGCGTAGACATTGGTCGCCCCATACTCAAATCGAAACACGCGGGCCTCCTCCTATCTTGTTGTTCTTGAACATGGCCCTCGAGCGTCGATGCGCCAATATGGTGCCGGCAGAGGGCAGGATTATTGGTGCATACATTCGATAAGACAATCGGGGAAACACTAAGACGCTTATGGCCACAGGTAGACCACGGACCCTACGCGATTTCATCACCTCGTAACAAGGACAAGGGGGTGGAGGCAGCCAATCTGGCCGGGCCAACCATCCAGAAGTTGCGTGGAGGACGCTGTTTGATGTGGTCGCGACCTGCGCTGGCCAACCAGCGAGGACTGAGCTCAAAGGGCGCGGACAAAAAACCGGAGGGTGACGGAGGCGTCGGTCCGGTCCTAGGCAGCGGCGTACAAGTGGTGCAGCACGATCCGCTGCGGATCTGTATTAAACCGCGTCGAAATCTGATATTAGCGTCATGAATGTCACCTCCCGTAATGCGGCAACGACTGTCTGTGCAGTTGGATCTTGCTGAAACCGGATCGATTGAGAGTGGATTCCGGACACAGGATTCACCGTCATCATCACGTGACCAAGTTCTTGCTCGCTCCAAGGAGCGCGCTATGCGTGAAGGAACGATAACCGCGGATCGGCTGACTGCATTTTCAGACGCGGTCTTCGCGGTGATCGTGACCATAATGGTCCTGTACTCGTGCGGACGCTACGCAGATGTCCGCACGACGGATGCGGCGTGTCGCGAGGCGCCGATCACTTGCTGTCCTTGCGGGCTTCACGACCGCAACGCTGGTTGCGCTCGTCGCGCCGCGCCTAGGCTTCGGTCTCATATGCGCGGCGTTGATACTCCACACTCGACCAGATGTCTCAGGCAATCGGTCGTGGCGAAGCCGACCAGACCCCGGAGGCCGAGATGATCTGGGCGCATCTCTGCGCTGACATTGAAGATCACTCACCGATCTTCCGTCCGCACCATCGCCTTGCAGGTTTGGTCGTGCGCTATCGAGAGATAGTGCGGCTTCGCTACGCCTCCCTGGGCGTGGCTTACGTCTGCGCCAGGGCGCCGAAGCGGCGGCAAAAGCTGACGTTCCCCCGAGAAACGCCGAACGATCGAGTAGGGTCCGATAGCGGGTAACTGGCTTGCTACCGTCCCGCCCTCTCCCGACAGATTTCGACTGACTTTCCGACGACTGGCATTCCCAATCAACATCTCTTAAGATTTCACTTACTTGTGCTAGGCGCAGATTGTTGCCCTAAGGAAGGAAAGCCCTATGTCTATCGAAGCTTATCGTGGATACATCGCAGAAGGCTTCGCAAGCCCCAATGGCGACGGTGGCTTTGAGGCACAAGGGCGCGTACGTTTGCGGGAGCGAATAGTCCAAGAGTCGGAATCATTGGGTCATTACGAAAATAGCGAAACCGCCCAATATCGAGGGCTCCTTTGGGCTCGCAAACTCATTGAAACTTTGCCCTCTTCCTCGTTGATGCAGGACGCGATGTTCAGCAAACGGTGAGTTTCCCAGCCGTACGCGTAGCATAGCCTCAACGGGCAATAGTCGACGGGAAGGCGTGGTTGTTGGTGCAACCAAATAGTCGAAGAGGCAGCGCACTTGACGGACAAGTGCGTCTGAGCAGAGCTTGCGGCGGCGACAAGAGCCGCAGCGGCAATACCATTCCACTTCGTTACGAAATTCCTTCAATGCGAAGCGCTCGCGGACAACCTATGATTCAATGCCCACCTCCTGCTCCAATTCGGCGAACCCGAGGAGGCGAGATCGAGCCTGCTTTACCTTGGATATCGGGATTTCGTAGCCTCGCGTCGTAACAGTGGTGTCGCGTAAGATTGTAGGCGGGCTGAAGGCTCACGCTACCACGTCTGCCCTCGCAAGTTCTACCCAGGCTAGTGCCTTGATTCCCAACCAGCCAGATTGATTGATCTCGGCCCGCCGATCCCTGCTTTGGGGGTAATCTGTTTTGCTTCCTTTCCAAATACGCCATATGGCTCATACCGTGCACTGTTGCAATTTCGTAACCTTCGCGATACAGCCCGCCGATGGGGGACCGGGGCTGGAAGTGAATAGCGAGGTCGGAGCACAGGGTTTCCAGAAATTGCCTCCTCTTGGTCGCTCGTTTCACATATTCACTTCCAAGCAATGGCGGCGGGCTGTACCTTTACTATGGGGATTTCGCAGTGGAGTTGCTGGTCGATGGCCGCGACGGGATGGCACCATGCGATCCTCCTAAGATCTGAACGCCTCGCACCGACCGCTTTCTGACGCCACTGCACACGCCGAGCGGCACGACTCCGAAGGATCTGGGGTGTTTGCGTTGGCCCTCTGTGCCAGCTACTGCTTCATCCATAATGTAAATCTGCCCTTCGAAGCCAAGACGCCGCATTTGCTCGCTCATAGCCGCGATGTCCATATCAGCATGCGAAATTCCTTCTGCAAAGACGTGCGAACCTACAGAAGTGATGCAATGGCGCGACGCCCGCCCCTCTTAAGTAGGGATATGCTACCGAGAACATAGATGGGCAATATCGACCCTGTCGAATGCGCTCCCCCATTCGGCTTTCACGACGCCCGCTCTTTGTAGCGGACTCCTTTTATGGGGGCGACCTGCGACGCCGCGGCGGCCCACGAGCTCCAGGAGAGATCAATGCTCGCGCGAAGCATCCGCGTCGTACCTGCCGAATGTGGCTGGGCCCTCCAGGTAGACCACCTGCGAGAGCCCCTACGCTTTGCCACGTTGGAAGCAGCGATCGCTGCGGGATGGGACTACGCACAGCGAGAGAGGGCTGAGCTGCTGATACATACACTTGACGGCCATGTGCGTCTGCGCAGTGCTTGAAGCGACGACCACCAAGAGCCACAGCGGTAATAATCAGAACTTGTACTTGACCCCGGCGTAAAACGCTCGGCCCACACCGGGATAGAACACCGAGGTATTGGCCGTTCGCGCGTCAGCGACCGTGCTGAAGTCGCTGACATAGCGCTTGTTGGCCAGGTTGCGTGCGTCAAGGAACACCGTCACGCCACACTCGAAATTCGTACCTGGCTTCGATCCCGAACAGCACATAGGACGGCACCTTCAGCGTGTTGGCGTAGCCCATGTAGGCGCCGGTCGGCACCCAGTCGATTGGGCCGGCCACACACGCAGCCGCGATGCCGGGGAGCATGACACACTCGGCTAAACGCTGCCGGCGTGGCGACGAATTGGCGAATGATCGAGTTTGGCAACAAACTTCGGTCGTTTGGGGGCACGGAGCGCTAACGGCCGATAGCCAACCGGCTCGCGACCGGCGGAGGTCGCTTGGCGGCCAGTGGATAGGGGTAGGAAACGGCTTTCGCCGTCCCCTCCCTCCGAACCCGGTGTGCGGTTTTCCCGCGACGGGCTCTCCAGTCAGTTGTTTCCACATCGGGATTGGCGCGCCAATTGATGAGCCTCGTACATCGTGAACAGCCCAAGATTGGCGAAGAAGGCATTTGGCCATTGACTGTGATCGCGAAAGCATCGGCCCTGACCTGGACGATGTAGCTGTCGGCGCAGGACCGCTCGCAGTCGACGACGAACAAAGCCGTCGACGGACGAGAAGGTGTATCGGTGGGCATGCCGGAAGTATCCGAACCAGCCCCGCAGGATCGGATTGATCGACGCGATGATGCTCTCGATCGAATCGCCCCGGTGGCGCTTGGTCAGGGCACGGATTCGATCCCGCAGCCCCATCAGACTCTTCTTGCGCACCCAGCGTTGGCCCGCCTCGAACCGGTAACCCAGAAACTCGAAGCCATGACCCTGCAACCGGCAGTCCCCAATGTGGGTCTTATCGGGATGCAGTTTCAAGCCGTTAGCGTCCACCCAAGCCCGCAGGCGAGTGAAAGCAGCTTCTGCTTCCTCACGCGTACGGCATAACACCACGGCGTCATCCGCGTAGCGCACCATGACCAGCCCTGCCTGGCGCATTTCTACGTCAAGTTCGTGCAGGTACAGATTTGCCAACAGGGGGCTGACAACCGCCCCTTGCGGACTGCCAGAAGTCGGCGTCCAACGCGTCATGTCTTCCATGATGTCTTGCTTGAGAAAGGACTGGACGAGCTCCAGAACTCGGCCGTCCGCGATTCGCCCGGCCACTCTCGCGAGAAGGGGCAGGTGTGGGATCGAGTCAAAATAGCTTTGCAGGTCAGCATCGACCACCCAGCAGTAACCCGCTTTCACATGCTGGTCAACTTCTCGGAGCGCCTCCTTGCATCCCAAGCCCGGGCGGAAGCCGTAGCTTCTTGGCTCGAACTCGTGCTCGAAGATCGGCTCGATGACCAGCTTCAGGGCCGCTTGAACTACGCGGTCCTTCACAGCGGGTATACCGAGCGGGCGACGTCCTTTACCTTTCGGTATGTAGACGCGCCGCACCGGCTGCGGGCGATAGCTACCGTCCTGCAATGCATGCGCCAGTTCAGCAAGATAGCGGTCCCGCGCTTGCGCGAATCGCTTCACGCTCATGCGGTCCACTCCCGCCGCCCCGGCGTTCTTCTCGACCTGAGCCCATCCCAGCGCGAGCGTGTCCAGGCGAAACACCTTGTCAATCAGACTGTGCCATTTACCTCCCTTAACTCCGTTTTGTAGAGCAGCCAACATAGCGTCCGTCCAGATTGAAGCTGACGCGAATTTCCGCTGCACGCAGCTTCCCAGCGCGTTTGCATCTCGTCTAGTCGT
Organism: Cupriavidus sp. DF5525; assembly: GCF_040149425.2. Classification (NCBI taxonomy): domain Bacteria; kingdom Pseudomonadati; phylum Pseudomonadota; class Betaproteobacteria; order Burkholderiales; family Burkholderiaceae; genus Cupriavidus; species Cupriavidus sp. DF5525. Next base: position 765,871 of record NZ_CP168267.1, read on the forward strand.
TTCCGACACTGGCGATGCTTCGATCTTCATCTCTGCTTCCTTCCGGTCTTTTGCTATCAACTTTCCTGCCCCGCTTCCCTAGTGCGCCTTTTGCTCTGACGCAGGTCTCCACGGCTTTACCCTTCCGTGTGCAGTACTATCGGGACTCTGACTCCTGCCAGCGTTCACCTCGCCGGCAGGTCTCCCCGCTTGCTTCGTGCTACCGTCCTATCGTTCCGTCCTCAACCACGTGGTACGCCACCGCACCGCTTTATCCGCCACGACAGCGTGCTGTGTTGCTTCCAGGCTTCGCCACTTTAGTGCAGGCTCGCCGCCATACCCCGCCGAAACAGGTTCGTTAGCCTACGGACCGACAGTTCGCTTCCGGTTACTCCCCACCCCGCCTCGCGACGACGCAGTTACCTTCAGCTACGGAGCTGTGGCCAACTCCGGCGGGGACTTTCACCCCGCAGATCGCACGCTCTCACGGGCGTACACTAAACCGCTCGCGCGGTAACCCTCCGGCCATCGCGCAAAGTGACTGAACCGCCTGTGCTGTTCCCTATGTTGAGGACCGAGGCAATTGGCCTCGATTCTCGACAGGAGCACAGCCATGTCAGTCGCGACGCCTACCATCAGCCCGCTGCGCCAGCGCATGATTGAGGACATGCGGATGCGCAAGCTCGCGGACAAGACTCAGACCCACTACATCCGCGCCGTGTGCCAGTTCGCAGCCTTTCTCGGCCGCTCGCCGGACACGGCCAGCACCGAGGATCTGCGACGCTATCAACTCCATCTGGTCGATCACGGCATCTCACCGACCTCGCTCAACGCCGCGATCAGCGGACTGAAGTTCTTCTTCGAGGTGACTCTCTGCGACGTCGACCGGATGGCCAGGATGCGCCCGGTGAGCGTGCCGCGCGTCCTGCCTGTCGTGCTCAGCCCCGACGAAGTCGGCAGGTTACTGGCTGCCGCCAGCAACCTGAAGCACCAGACCGCGCTCGCGGTCGCCTATGGCGCAGGCCTGCGCGCCAGCGAAGTGGTAGCGCTGAGGGTCAGTGACATCGACAGCGAGCGCATGACCCTGCGGATCGAACAAGGCAAGGGTCGCAGGGACCGTTACGCCATGCTCTCGCCAGTCCTGCTCGAACGCCTGCGCGTCTGGTGGCGCGTGGCTCATGCTCAGGGCAAGATGCTCGATGGTGGCTGGCTGTTTCCGGGCCTCAATCCCATCGAGTCACTCAGCACCCGGCAACTCAACCGTGCCTGCCACGCAGCCGCGCAGGCCGCAGAGATCGACAAGCGCGTATCCATGCATACGCTACGCCATAGCTTTGCGACGCACCTGCTGGAGCAGAAGGTCGATATCCGCGTGATTCAGGTGCTGCTTGGACATAAGAAGCTCGAGACGACAGCGCTCTACACCCAGGTCGCCACCGATCTGCTGCGCGAGGTGATCAGCCCGCTCGAACACCTGCGTTCCGACTAGGGATCCTGCCACCGAGCTCATTGTGCTCGAGGTCGCGGATATCTTCCGCCTCCACGGGCCGGCCTGGCGACAGACTGCACACCTGAGCCTGAGTCAGTTGCAAGTCATGTCGGCCATTGAACGGTGTCGCACCGCGGCACTGGGTGGGCATGTGCTGCGCTGCTCCGGCTGCGCCAAGCTTGAGGTTGCCTACAATTCCTGCCGCAACCGCCATTGCCCCAAGTGTCAGGCCAATGCTGCCCGGCGCTGGCTCGACGCACGCAGCGACGACCTCCTCCCCATTGAGTACTACCACGTCGTATTCACGCTTCCCGCAAACATCGGCGCCATCGCCTGGTACAACAAGGCGGTGATCTACGGACTGTTGTTCGATGTCGCCGCCGACACCCTCCGGACCATCGCCGCCGACCCGAAGCACCTCGGAGCGCAGATCGGCGCCACCCTGGTGCTGCACACCTGGGGATCGGCACTCACGCATCATCCACATGTACACGGCATCGTCCCCGGCGGCGGCCTCTCACCGGATGGCGAACGCTGGGTGGCCTGCCGCCCGGGCTTCTTCCTGCCAGTCCGCGTGCTCTCCCGCCTGTTCCGGCGGCGCTTCCTTGAGGCACTCCAGACAGCACACGCGATGGGGCAACTGCAGTTCTTTGGCGAGTTCAGTTCGCTCACCGACCCGGACGCGTTCGCGCAGTGGTTGGCGCCACTACGCGTCACCGAATGGGTCGTCTACGCCAAGCGACCATTCGCTGGACCGGAAGCGGTACTGGCCTACCTGTCACGCTACACCCACCGTGTGGCGATCTCCAACACACGCCTGGTCTCGCTCGATGAACGTGGCGTGACCTTCCGCTGGAAGGACTACCGCGCCAAGGGACGCACGCGCTATAAGACCATGACGCTGGATGTCGGAGAGTTCATGCGGCGCTTCCTGCTGCACGTGCTACCGGGCGGCTTCCATCGCATCCGCCACTACGGTCTGCTTGCCAACCCCGTGCGCCGCGCGAATCTGATCAAGGCACGCGAGCTATTGAACGCCGTGCCGACGGTGACCGCTCCGCCTGACGACACCGATGTCGCTACACGTCCGTCCTTCCTTTGCCGGCACTGTGGCGCACCGATGCTCATCATCGAGGTCATCCCGCGCAGTCCCTGTATCCGCGGACCGCCACCGCAGCGAGCCCTCGCATGAGCCCGCACGTCCCACATCTCCCACTCAACCGACGGCGCTCCGGAATCCGGCGCCGCAAGCGGACAGTTGCGCTCGCCGACTTGCTCGACCATGTTGCATGCTCAGCCTATCCACACAATCCTGATCTACCCCGACCGTCGCGCCATGACAGGAGCCGACTGATGCCCTGCCTCGCCCTTCCAGCCACAGCGCTACGGATCGGCCGAACCCATCAATCGCCATAGCCCGCATCACCGGCATCGCCGGACTCCGCGGTTTCCTCCCTTGAGGTTTGTTCAACGCCTGCCCTCATGCGCCTGGAGTTCTGCAGCCAAGGGCAGGCATCAAACAAACCTAAACAGGAGCGGACGCTCGAGACGATCCTATTGAACGGCAGGACTTGGGGTTAGAAGCGACGCGGACATCTTTGCCTACGTTCGCGGCCAGAGGGTATACGAGCCTACCAGGCTAGTGTCCTGTTCCGTTGTTAACCGATCTATGTTTGCGTAGGATGTTGGTATCAACGGAACGGGAGATACCAGCATGCCAATGGGCCGACCGAAGGTAGAACTGGTGTTGAGCCAAGACGAACAGTCGCAACTTGCTTCGATGGCGCGTTCGCGCGCTATCCCGGCTGCGCTGGTGACGCGCGCGCGCATCGTCTTGGCGGCGGCTACAGGCGAGCCCAACAGCGAGATCGCCAAACGGCTGCAGCTCACGCGTGCCACTGTGGGCAAATGGCGCGCTCGGTTCCTTGAACGGCGCATCAATGGCCTGTACGACGAATTGCGCCCGGGCAAGCCGCGCACAATCGACGACGAGCGCGTGGCGGAACTCATCAAGACGACGCTGCATACGAAGCCTGCTGACGGGTCGACACACTGGAGTGTGCGGGCGGTGGCGGCCGAGACATCTATTTCGCCTACCAGCGTGCACCGCTATTTCAAGCTGTTGGGGCTGCAGCCGCATCGTAGCGAGACCTTCAAGCTGTCCACCGACGCGTTCTTCATCGAGAAGCTGCGCGACGTGGTGGGTCTGTACCTGAACCCGCCCGAGAACGCGTTGGTGCTGTGCGTGGATGAGAAGAGCCAGTGCCAGGCACTGGAGCGCACTCAGCCGATGCTGCCCATGGGCCTGGGCTATGTCGAGGGTGTCACCCACGACTACGTCCGTCACGGCACAACGACTCTGTTTGCCGCGCTGAACGTACTCAACGGTGCGGTGCTGGCCGAGTGCAAGCCGCGTCATCGGCACCAAGAGTTCCTCGCCTTCTTGCGTTCGATCGACAAGGCCGTTCCAGCCGAACTCGATGTGCATTGCATCGTGGATAACTACAGCAGCCATAAGCACCCCAAGGTCAAGGCGTGGCTGGCAGCCCGTCCGCGCTGGCACATGCATTTCATCCCCACCTACAGTTCCTGGTTGAATCAGGTCGAGCGCTTTTTCTCGATCATCACCGGCAAGGCCATCCGTCGTGGCTCGTTCACCTCGGTCAAGGAGCTCGTGCAAAAAATCGATCGCTTCGTCGCTCACTACAACCAGAATTGCAAGCCATTCAACTGGACGGCCACCGCGGATTCGATTCTCGCCAAGCTAAATAGACTTTGTGAACGAATCAGCGGAACAGGACACTAGCTGCGACGATACTAGCGCGCAAATGTGCGAATCTGCATTTTGCGTTTTAGTCGCTCGTGGCTGCATACCGCGCGACGGAATATGCGGCATTGCTGTCCGCCATCTGCAATAAGAGCGGATGTTGGAAGTCGCGACCTGTGGCTACCGCAGTGCTACGCAACGCTACATACTAGGGCGATAGCCCATCAAGTTGTTCCAAGTATTTTCGCAAGGCCGACACAGCATCTGCGGGTCGACGCGAACGACAATGCGCCACAATCGCTCCCAACATAAGAAGCGGAATACCGTGCAGACGATGGGAGGGTGGCGTCGAACCTCTTATCGCGTCATTCAGAACCATCACCATGGCTCGATTGGGATGCGTTGAAATGAAGGCTAGTTGCAAGGCCACCTCCAACTCAGTGCATCGGGCCGGTTCCATCGTCGAATTTGCCAAGCTGCACAGCAGTTCGAACAGCGCCTCGATTCCATCCAGATCGGCCGGTGACATCAAAGGCACCGCCGACCCTAGCGCACGGCACTGAAGCACCCTACGCAACTCAATCCAATCGCGGCGCAACGTCTCGTCGGGTCCCACAACGGTCGCACCACGGTAGCGCTCTTGGCGAACCAGTCCTTCCGCCGCTAGCAGCAGTAACGCCTCGCGGACTGGCATCCGGCTCGACTGAAACCGCTTCGAAAGCGCATCCTGTCGCAGCACTGTTCCGATCGGCAACTGCCCGGTCCGTATGTCTTCTCTCAACCGAGCTACGATTTCTGAACAGCGCTGCATACTGCGGGCGATTGGAAGATCAGTCCATGTGCGGGTAGCGATAGCCCGCTGCAGGTACCCAGGTTTCCTTGATCGTCCTCGGCGACGTCCAACGCTGCAGGTTCAATACCGAGCCTGCCTTATCATTGGTTCCACTGCGGCGCCCTCCCCCGAACGGCTGCTGCCCCACAACTGCGCCCGTCGGCTTGTCATTGAAGTAGAAATTTCCTGCGCTGAACCGAAGGTGCTGGCTAGCCTCCTCCATTGCCTGCCGGTCATTAGCAAGGACCGCACCGGTAAGAGCATAAGGACTCGTACTATCCACAGTCGCCAGAATCTCCTTCCACGCGTTGTCCGGGTAGACCATCACCGAAAGCACTGGACCGAAGATTTCTTCACGCATTGTGACCGCCTGCGGATCCTTGACTTCGATAACAGTTGGCGTGACGAAATAGCCGTAACTATCGTCGCACGTACCCCCGGCCAGGATGTTCTCGCCCGCCGAGCGAGCATTTTTGATATAGCCTGAAATTCGTTCGAAAGCTTTCTTGTCGATGACAGCACCGATGAAGTTCTCCAGATCTTCAACATCACCCATACGCACGGTCGCCAAGTCGTCGAGCAGTCGAGCTCTAACCCGCGGCCAAAGGGAGGCGGGAATATATGCGCGCGACGCGGCACTGCACTTCTGGCCTTGATATTCAAAGGCGCCCCGAAGGAGTGCGACGGCTACCGTCTCCGGATCGGCAGACGCATGCGCAAGCACAAAGTCTTTCCCACCGGTTTCCCCCACGAGTCGAGGATAGCCACGGTAGTCCGGCAGTCGTCGGGCGACTTGTTGCCACAGGGAATCAAACACCTCCGTAGAGCCAGTGAAGTGCAACCCCGCAAAGTCCGGCGAGGCCAAAACCGCCTCCGATACAGTCGCTGCTGATCCGGGTACGAAATTGATGACCCCAGGAGGCAGACCTGCAGCCTCAAGCAGTTCCAGAAACAAGTAGTTGCTCAGTGAAGCCGTGAACGCCGGCTTCCATACGACGGTGTTGCCGAGCAGTGCTGGCGCCGTGGGCAAATTTCCCGCGATCGCAGTGAAGTTAAAAGGCGTCACTGCGTAAACAAAGCCCTCTAGCGGCCGATAGTCCATGGCATTGCGCATGCCCGGGCCGGAAATCGGTTGCTGCTGCAGCATGTCACGCGCGAACGAAACGTTGAACCGCAGGAAGTCGATCAGTTCACATGCCGAATCAACTTCGGCTTGAAATACCGTCTTGCTCTGGCCCAGCATCGTTGCGGCATTGAGCCTTTGTCGCCAAGGTCCAGCGAGCATGTCTGCCGCACGCAAGAAAACCGCAGCACGCGCCTGAAAAGGCATCGCGGCCCAGTCACGCTGCGCACAAACAGCGGCGGAGATCGCCTGGCTTACTTCCTCGGCACCGGCTTGACTGACCGAAGCGATCTGGCGCCGGTGATCATGGGGTGCATGCAGTGACTGCTTGCGGCGACCGTTATACCGCTTCCCGCTGATGACAAGCGGGATGTCTTCAACCACACCGCTGCGCTCCTGGAGGGCAGCGATAATAGCTGCACGCTCGCGGGAGGAAGGGCTATAACTGAGAACGGGTTCGTTCTGTGGAAGGTCGTACGTCATAAAGATTCCTGTTTGGATGGACAGAATTGTGATGCGGCTACTTGGGTTTCTAGTCTCGACTTAATCGACTCAGTATCGATCTAGTTCAACGGATGTAAGTGGCAGGCGAACGTGATCACTTGGCTGATCTGAACAGTCGCGCCGCCATTCCGACCAGTCCTTGCCGAAAAGTCAGAACACATACGATGAAGATCAGGCCAGTAACCATGGGCACAGATTCACCCAGCGTCTCAAACCACGTAAAACCCGTCGAACTGGCCAGGAACGCGCCGACATCCCCCAACTTGTTTTCGATCGCAACGATCACGACAGCACCGACAATTGGACCGGTTAGGGTCCCGAGTCCCCCCACGAGCGTCATCAGAATGACCGCCCCCGACATAGTCCAATGCACGTCCGTAAGGGTTGCGAAACCCAGTACCAGGGCCTTAAGTGTTCCCGCAAGTGCAGATAGACCCGCTGAGATCACAAATGCAATGAGCTTGAATCTGTCGGTGTCATAGCCAAGGGAAATTGCCCGCGGCTCGTTCTCCTTGATCGCTCGCAGAACTTGACCGAAAGGCGAATGCACGGTTCGAACGACTAAAGCGAATGCCGCCACAAGTATCGCGATAGCAAAGTAGTAGAGCGCCAAATCGCTGTCGAGGGAGAATGTGCCAAATAGTTTTCCTCGCGGGATACCTTGCAAGCCGTCCTCTCCTCCGGTAAACGGCGCCTGGAGAAAGATGAAGTACAGCATTTGAGCCAGAGCGAGCGTGATCATCGCAAAGTAGATGCCTTGTCTACGAATCGCCAGCGATCCCACCACATAGCCTAGTGTCGCCCCTGCTGCCGCCCCCAGTAAAAGGCCGAGCTCCGGCGGTAGGCCCCACGCCTTCATTGCATAACCGGCCACGTATCCGGCTCCACCAAAGAATGCTGCATGTCCGAATGACAGCAGCCCCGTGAACCCGATCAGCAAGTTAAACGCACAGGCGAACAATGCGAAGCAAAGAACCTTCAGCACCAGTACTGGATATGCGCCGTAAAAAGGTGCCAAGGTCAACGCCGCAAGCACAACGACACATGCGATGGCCCGTCCCTTCCACTGAGATTGCTCAGGCTCCGCTGATCCCGCCGAAGAATGCCTTACCTCGATCACTTGTCCTGTAGGTTCATTCATTATTTGTCTCTCCCAAACAGTCCGGCAGGACGAAGTAGCAATACGATTACCATGATGAAAAAGACGACGGTGGAAGACGCTTGGGGGTAAAACACCTTTGTTAGACCTTCGATGACACCGAGCGCCAGACCAGTGACGATCGACCCCATAATCGACCCCATGCCGCCAATCACAACCACTGCGAACACGACGATGATCAGGTTCTGCCCCATCAGCGGCGACACCTGGATCACCGGGGCGGCTAGCACGCCTGCAAATGCGGCCAGCGCCACGCCGAAGCCATAGGTCAGCGTGACCATCAGCGGCACATTGACGCCAAAGGCTTCCACGATCTTGGGGTTCTCGGTGCCCGCGCGCAGGTAGGCGCCGAGCTTGGTCTTCTCGATCGTGAACCACGTGGCAACGCAGACCACGACCGAAGCCCCGACCACCCAGGCACGGTAATTCGGCAACACCATGAAGCCGAGGTCCGTGGCGCCTTGCAGCGCGTCGGGCGGCGAGTAGGGCAGGCCGGAGACGCCGTAGGTGGAGCGCATCACGCCTTCGAACACCAGCGTGATGCCCAACGTCAGCAGCAGGCCGTAGATGTGGTCGAGCTTGTAGATGAAGCGCAGCATCGACTTTTCGATGGCCACGCCGATCACTGCCACCACGAGCGGCGACAGCACCAGCATGACCCAGTAGCTTAGGCCAGCGTATTCCATGCCGGCCCACGCCAGCACGGCACCGAGCATAAACAGCGCGCCGTGCGCGAAGTTGATCACGTTGAGCAGGCCGAAGATCACGGCCAAGCCCAGGCTTAGCATCGCGTAGAACGCACCGTTGACGAGCCCCAGCAGCAACTGGGACAGCAGCGCGGGCAGGGGGATTCCAATATCGAAGTTCATGTGAAGCGGGTTCCCTCGTTGTGCCGGCTCATACGCCAAGCAGTTCGTTCAGCACCGGCATCTTGGCCTGCAGCTCGGCGGCGGCAAAGCGCTCGACGATGGCGCCGTGCTCCATCACGTAGAAGCGGTCGGCCAGCGGCGCGGCAAAGCGGAAGTTCTGCTCCACCATCACCACGGTGTAGCCCTTCTTCTTCAGCATCAGGATCATGCGCGCCAGCGCCTGTACGATCACCGGTGCCAGGCCCTCGGATATCTCATCGAGTAGCAGCAGGTTCGCGCCGGTGCGCAGGATTCGGCCAACGGCCAGCATCTGCTGTTCGCCGCCCGACAGCCGCGTACCCTGGCTTTGCTTGCGTTCCCGCAGGTTCGGGAACATGTCGTAGATCTCGGCCTCGCTCATGCCCGGCGTGTCGCCACCCTTGGCGCCCTTCAGCACCGGCGGGAGCAGCAAGTTTTCCTCGCACGACAGGCTGGAGAAGATCGCCCGCTCTTCGGGGCAGTAGCCGATGCCGTAGTGCGCGATCTTGTGCGTCGGCAGGCCGATGGTCTCGTTGCCGTTGATCCTGATCGATCCCTTCCGCGTGCCGGTCAGGCCCATGATCGCGCGCATGGTGGTAGTGCGCCCGGCGCCATTGCGGCCCAGCAGCGTGACCACTTCACCACGGTTCACGGTCAGGTCCACGCCATGGAGGATGTGCGATTCCCCGTACCAGGCGTGCAGGTCCTTGATTTCGAGTGCAGGGACGTTGGATGCGGTGGATGCGTTTGCGCTCATCTCAGTGCGCTCCCTGCAGCTCGGCGTCGGCGGTGCCCATGTAGGCTTCCATCACGCGCGGGTCCTTCGACACTTCGGAGTACGGGCCTTCGGCCAGGATGGCGCCGCGCTGCAGCACCGTGATTTTGTCGGCGATCGACGACACCACGTTCATGTTGTGCTCGACCATGAGGATCGTGCGGCCGGCAGCCACCTTCTTGATCAATTGCGTCACGCGGTCCACATCCTCGTGGCCCATGCCCTGCGTGGGTTCGTCCAGCAGCATCAGCTCGGGCTTCATCGCCAATGTCGTGGCAATTTCTAGAGCTCGCTTTCGACCATAAGATAGATTTACTGTCGCGGTTTCAGCGAACTCCGCGAGCCCCACTTCTTCGAGTAGTTCAATCGCTCGACGATCTAGTACCTTCAGCGTCTTCTCGCTTCGCCAAAAGTGATAGGACGTGCCAAGCTTTCGCTGTAGTGCAATGCGCACGTTCTCGAGCACGCTCATGTGCGGAAAAACCGCAGAGATCTGAAACGATCGGATGATTCCTCGTCGGGCAATCTGAGCCGGCTTGTCCCTTGTAATATCCACACCATCAAAGAGAATGGTGCCTGCCGATGGCTCGAGGAACTTCGTGAGCAAGTTGAAACAAGTCGACTTGCCTGCGCCGTTCGGCCCGATCAAGGCATGAATGCTTCCCTTCCGGACGCATAGATTCACGCCATCAACCGCGCAAAAGCCATTGAAGCGCTTTGTCAGCCCCTCAACCTCCAAAACATTCGACGACATTGACGTACCTGATATGTTTTCTGGCCCTCCAGCTTCTGGCGGCCATGACGGCAGAGCCGCGTTCGCGACCCTGCTACCTGCTTATCGCTGCTTACGGGACGGGCCGAGATAGTTTCGGGCGTAGTCGGGGGTTGTGATGCCGGGCTTTAACCGCGCATCGTCTTGAACATCCCCTGGCACGATACTTAGGGGAATCACGCCTGCCCAAGCGTCAAGTTCGTAGTCGGACTCGACATCCTTCACCCCGATATCGCGGACTTTGGCGGAAACCTCCTCGAGAGGAAACTTCAGGACCAAGGTTGCGCCTATCTCGCTATCCTTGTGCTGACGCACGCGGTGCCCAGGCAGAACATCGTCGATGACGGCGTAGAGCAACTTGGCCTTCTCCGCCGGATCGTCAACGACGACTCCCTTGCCGAAGATCACCACCGATCTGTAATCGACGCTGCATCCGAAACCGGACCGTCCAGCGACGATGCCGTCGACATGGGTAATGGAGATGCATGCGGGCACACCTTGGGCGAGCGTTGTCAACATGCGATTCTGAGGACTACCGTGCAGGTAGACGTTCTCATCCACACGAAGAATCGTGGTTGGAATGATTCGTGGTGCACCGTCCGCTACGAAGGCGACGTGGCACACCAACGCTTCATCAATGATCGCGTGCACGAGTTCTCGATCATATTGCCCGCGCTCCGGACGCCGGTGGATGCGGGTATTTTCGGTTACCTGATAATCTGACACGGCGATTACCTCAGGCTTCGGCCTTGTGCGGGCCTTTGATCAGGTCATCACCTTCATAGGCATTCCGCTTGCCCGAGTATTGGCCTGTGCTGTACTCCAGGAGTTGCTCATACAGCGCGGTCGGCACAGTCACACCCTCAACGGCGGTGCGCTTGCGCGCCTCATATCGGCGGTCGGAAGGCAAGCGTGTACCCTTTTGCTCAAGGATCTTGGTAAACAGGCGTTCACTATGCGCGAGCTGAGCGGCACGGTCGCCGTTTTGAAGGCAGCGAACCGGGTCGATGGCAATGATAAGTTCGCCGCCACAAGGCGCGCCGGTGTTTGCCACGTCCTTCTCCCCGGCTTCAAAGCTGAGCAGGTCACCAACAAGCGGACCTGCTAGCAGCTCGACCATCATGGCGATCGCTGCACCCTTGACGCCCCCGAATGGCAACTGGGCGCCGGCGAGCGCAGTTGCGGGATCGGTCGTCGGTTGTCCGTCCGGACCAACCGCCCAGCCTTCCTCCAACTGCCGACCGTCACGCAGCCGCACCTGAATCTCGCCGCGAGCGCTCGCGCTCGAAGCCTGGTCGAAAACCACCGGCGGGTGATTTGCGCGCGGCCAAGAGAAGGCCATTGGATTTGTGCCATAGAGCGGCTTGGTGCCGCCTGCAGGCGCGACGTACGGACTGGCGGCAACAAAGGCGAACCCCACGAGTCCCTTGTCTGCGAGTCGCTCTACCTCCGGCCAGAGTGCGGACACACTCAACGCGTTGTTGATTGCCACGGCAGCAATGCCGGTCTCTTTGGCCAGCTCTGCGAGGGGCGCGTCGGCAACTTCCAGTGCAAGCGGGGAGAAGCCATAGTGCGCGTCGACTTTGATCACCGCCGGCGCCAGCCGGGATACCGTCGGTTCGGCATCGCCCGACGCTTGGCCTGCGCGAAATGCATTGACGTAGAACGGGATGCGGAACAGTCCATGATGACGGCATTCATCGCGTTCCGCCGCGGTCACGGTATTGGCGATAGCCGTCGCATGGCGTTCATTGAAGCCTTGCGCCAGAAGCAGACGTTTTGCAAGCGCGTGGACTTCTTCAAGCTTCAACTGGATATCGTAGTGCACAACTGTTCTCCTGGATCGGATAGGTGGAAAGAAGTTCTGGTGTCTCGATTACTTGCGCACGAGAGGACATGCGCTATCCGAGAGAGGCTGGAATGCCTCCTTGGCGGGCACCGTTTCGATGACCTTGTAGTAATCCCACGGGGCGTTAGATTCGGTGGGCTTCTTGACTTCAACGAGGTACATGTCGTGCATCACCTGGCCGTCTTGACGGATCCAGCCGTTGTCGGTGTACATGTCCTTAATGGGAATTTCGCGCATCTTCGCGGCGACCGCTGCTGCGTCGTCCGATTTCGCTGCTTCGATAGCCTTGAGGTAATGACGCACTGCGGAGTAGACGCCTGCCTGCGTCATGGTCGGCATCGACTTGCGGCGCTCGAAGAATTTGCGCGACCACGCACGGGTCGCGTCATTGCGATCCCAGTAAAAGGCCGTCAGAAACTGAAGACCCTGTGCACTCTTCAGCCCCATACTGTTCACATCAGTGATGAAGACGGCGGGCGCAGCCAAGGACTGTTTGCGCGTGATGCCGAATTCAGCGGCTTGCTTCACAGTGGAGGCCATGTCGCTGCCTGCGCTCGCAGAGACCACCACCTTGGCCCCCGAGTTCTGCGCTTGAATAAGGTAGGAACTCAGGTCGGGCGAATTGAGAGGGAATTTCACCTCCCCCAGAACCTTGCCTCCAGCGTCCGTAACTGTTTTGCGGATGTCTGCCGCAAACGCATGGCCGAAAGCGTAGTCGACGGTCATCAGGTACCAACTGTCATATCCTCGCTTGGTGAGCAGCTTCGCGAGGCCGTGTCCATTGCTGTACGAGTTGTAGACCCACTGAGTCGAGTATGGGGAACATGCCTTGCCGGTGAATTCGCTGGAAGCCGCAGCAACGAGCGTGATCTTCTTACGCTCGGCGGCAAGTCCCTGCACGGCCAGGCCGACACTGGAGTTGGAGAAGTCGGCAATCGCGTCTACGCCGTCGCGGTCAAACCACTGGCGTGCTTTCGTCGCACCAACGTCAGCTTTGTTCTGATGGTCCCCAACGACGAGTTCAACCTTACTTCCAGCAACCTTCCCCCCAAACTCCTCGATTGCAAGCCGTGCCGCTTCAACGGAGCCCTTACCAGCCAAGTCGGAATACGGGCCGGATTGGTCATTGAGAATGCCGATCTTGACCACGCCATCGGAAATCTGTGCATGTGCACTGAACGAAACCAACGCTACGGGCATAGTTGCCAGGAGATTGCGTGCTAAGAGCTTTACGGCCTGCTGGATTCTCGACATGATGGGTTCCTTGAACGTGGGCAAGTGCAAATTGCGTGTGGTGCAAATCTTATTGCATCGTACACACTATTGCCTGCTACGAAATGTTTTTTCGCATGAGACAACATTGCGCGGGGATGTGTTGTCAAAGTGGACGATCAAAGAAAAGCTGTATGACGAAATTTCTGGCCACATTGGCTACAATTCTGAGGCGGACTCGCCTTCATTCTTCGAATTTTCGGCAGAAGTGAGCGGGCCTCATGGTTTTCCCTAGCATTCCTTCCGAGGCAAGTCGGCATACACGGCCGGCGCGCGTACGCCTTTGTTGTGCATTACATGTACAATTTTGTGCATGACATGCACTTTTTTGATACTTCCCTATGAACGTTGAGCAACGCGTGGAAGCGGTCTCGCGGCAGCTTGGAAGGCGCATTCGTGCCGCCAGGAAGGCTAAGGAGTTCACACTGGACGCCCTGAGCGAACAGACGGCTCTGTCCGCGGGGTTTCTGTCGCGCTTGGAACGCGGCGAGACCAACGCGTCAATCTCCAATTTGATTGTGATTGCGGACAGACTGGGAATTCCGCTTCGCGACTTTTTCGAAGGGTCCGGCGAGGAGGCGCAGCCCGACTTTGTTGTCAGTCGAGCAAGCGAAAGGAGTCGTGGCGCCCCCCTGGAAGGCAAGGGGTACACATATCGACTGACAAGCGGTACCCTGCCCGACCAACAGATGAGCGCCTTTGAGTTGAGCTATATGCCCGGCGAGTCGCTACCCAACGAATCGCTCGTTCACAAGGGGGAGGAGGTTTTGTATCTGTTGGAGGGACGACTCGAATTTGAAATTGATGGTCACGTCGCCGTCCTGGAGCCAGGTGATTGCGTGCACTTCAACTGCGAAAAACCCCACCGGGGAAAAAACGTGGGCGAGTCAGTAGCAAAACTACTGATGGTTGTAACACCCGTCGATTCCTTAGCTAGCTAGAATCCCGACCGCCAAACATGTCGGAATTCCTCCCCCGCCGCATCGGCTGTTAGCCCTCCGTCGGCAGGAATGCAGATGTTCAACTGCGGGTGTGTGCTCTGGCTTGCCTAAAGGAACGGAGCATCGTCGTCCGGAACGATAGGGCGTACACGAGTACAAGGATCAAGGCATCATGATCTATGTCTAGTCGAGATGGTTGGCGAGGCATAGGGCTCGGAACCTGCCGGGTTAAGCGACCGCTTGCACGCGTTCGATTTCCGCGATGACGGCGTCTCCCATTTCTGACGTCGAAAGACAGCGTCCCCCCGACCCAATAACGGCCGTCCTCGCCCGCGACGCAGCGCAGCGGCCACGGCACCCACAAGCACCCTGGCTTCCGTTTCGCGAAGGAACGAAAACCGCAACATCATCGCAACGCTCAATATTGATGCGAGGTGATTGGCCACACCTTTCCCCGCAATGTCAAGTGCGCAGCCGTGAACTGGCTCATAGAGAGCCCGGTTGGTCTACAGTGGCGCGCGTCACCTTTGCCCGAAACACCGCGGCACTGGCATCGCTTGCCTCCCCTGTACTGCAGGACCCGTTTTCGACGGTCTACGCTCGACTCATCGTTCTGGGCGCGTCGTTAAGGCTATTGCTGTGTCTCCGATGAGGCGGCTACTCACGGACTATCGGCGATCGAAAAACAAAGGATCGCATTACAACTGGATGGCTGATTGTCGTTCAGCACCGGCCGCTCGGCCCCACGCAGTTGGACGGCTGCGATGGGTCGGGAGCGGCCGTCGTCGTAGGCGTGTTAGCAAGTCCTTGCAAACAGAATCGGTAAGTTTCGGTCACTCGCCGGCGCTGGCGTCGCTAGCCGCGTTGGGGCGCGAACGGGGCAAGGTGGTGCGGGCGTCGCTCCAGCCTTGAATCATTCAAGCTTGTCTATCTTGGACTTCTTCCATTCAAAACGGTGCTATGTCTTGATTTGTCGGCACTTTTTTTCACTTGGCATGGGCCTTGCGGTAGGCTGATGCCTTTGGCCGTCGGGCCCCAGGCGCGCGGGCGAAGCCGAACTCAATACGGATCACGCGACCACAATCGCCGCTGGCCGGCCGTTTGATCAGTGCCTTACTTGTCGGCTGCTGATCCTGCCGGCGCGGACATGCGGCAATCGCGGCTGGTCCTTGGCCCGAATAGATCTCGGCCAATTCGGCGAACGATGGGGAGATCTAATTTGGAACGCCGACTCGAAATTCTTGCCTTTGCGCTCCTTACAGCTTGGAGTTCCGCTCACGCCGACGACGGGCTCGGGTTGGCCCGCGGCGGTAATCCCAACGATGTCACCATTTCGGGAGTTTCATCTGGTGCTGCCATGGCCATTCAGTACGCCGTAGCGCATTCCAGTTCCGTCCAGGGAGTGGGCTCCATTGCAGGCCCCGGTTGGGGTTGTGCCGATGGTCGTATATCGGTGGCGATCAATAACTGTATGTGCGGCCGACAGTCCCCAGTCCCTAACGTTGCCGCGGCCCGCACGCTGGCAGGTAGAGGGGCGATCGACAGATTGGCTTCAGGGAGACCGCAGGCACTCAAACGTTCCTATGTCTTCCAGAGCGGAGCAGACCATACAGTGGTGAAGCAATCCGGGCAGGCAAGCATCGACTTCCTGACTGCGTTCATCGGCCAGACACCCGCAGTAGACCGAGGGAACGCCGTCGACGGCAGTGACCGGGCCGGTCATGGCATCGTGTCTCCCGATGGGATCGATTCATGCCAGTTCGACGGAAGCGAAAAGTCCTACGTTCGCCGCTGCCGCGCCGAGGACAATGCCGGCAAGCTCTTCCTGGCGCTCTACGCTCCGGACTCAGCCTACGATGCGAACAAGCGCGTCAAATACATTCCCGAAACCGAGGTGTGGAAGTTCGGACAACAGCCGATCATCGACAAGATTGGAAAGAGCGACGCCAAGGTCGCCGGAGACGCTATCTGGGGTCTACCCTACAGCACTGAGCGGCGCAAGAACTTCGATATGGCGGATACCGGATATCTTTACGTTCCGTCATCCTGTCGAAGTAGTGGGAGTCGTTGTCGCATACACATTGCTCTTCATGGCTGCAACCAGAACGCAAAGGAGTTTTCCAATACTGCCGGCTACAACAACTGGGCGGACTATTACCATGTCATCGTCATCTATCCTGCGCTCGAACCGGTAGCGCTCCCTAGTGAAGAGGTGTGCGCAATGCCTCCGGCCTTTTCCATTGCCGACTCAAGTTGGGTGAAGCCGAACCTCAACGGGTGTTGGGATTGGTGGGGCTATCTGGACAACGAGCGACCCCAGGCTAAACGTTACCTGACCAAGAAAGCGCCGCAAATCCGGGTGATTGAAAGCATCATTGACGAAGTCACACGTTAGCGCCGACCGATGGCCCTCCTTCCAATCGCCGCTCTGACTTGGTGTGGAGAGCGGAATTTTAGGAGCTGACTCAAATGACAATTGAGTATTTTGCAGAGAGCAATCCCGTCACACGAACCTTGCCACGCTCGCTAGCGACGAAGGCCGGCGACTTTGTATTTGTGTCCGGTCAGGTAGCCAGAGACGAAGACGGCAGCATCGTTGTCGGCGGGATAGAAGCTCACACCCGCCAGACGCTGAAGAACGTCGCTCACGTACTCGCCCTCGCAGGTTGCACGCTCGAGGACGTAGTGAAGATAACAGTCTGGCTTGAAGACGCTCGCGACTTTGATGAATTCAATCGCGTTTACGGAGAATTCTTCCGCGAAAGCAAGCCGTCACGGTCGACATTACAAGGGAAGAACATGGTCGGCACCAGGGTGGAAATCGAGGCGATTGCTTATAAGCCTTGACCCTCCGCGCAGCGGCTTAGGTGCTCCCTGGGATTCGCTCTCACTCCAATCGACCGCCTGCAGCGGGTCGGTCGGAGACGGCCGCAGTTTCGCGGCGCGCATCCGCCCAAGACCGGCCACGAACCGCCCTTGGTTGAGGGTTGGAGTAACCGTTCGAACGACGGCTTCGAAAGGCACAAGCAGCCGCTGGTGTTCTGAAGGTCGGATGTCTCAGACGGTCGACTAGAGACGACCGTCGACTGCCCGCGGGGTCCATCGTCACAACCCAATAATTTCGTGATCGTGAAACTATTCATTGGGATCCGGGGCTGAACACGGCGGTGCCGACAAACGTCCGCCCTGCCCCGTTCAACATAACCTCCTGGCAACCAGAAAAATTTCTGAGTACGGTCGTTATGTTGAACGAGCAATCCAGCTTACTCATGACGGGGCAGTCCAAGCTTCGGCGAAAGCCGAAGCCCTGCGGGATCGGAGCCACGCCTTGAGTTGGGCAACGATTTTCCACCTATCTCAAGCAAGGCGACCAATCTCACTCTGGATCGCCCTCCTCCGGCCGGACATCCAACTCCAGTTCTTGTGTCAATGTTTCGACGCTCGGCAGGCTTTCCTGCAACTCAGCGGGGAGTTCCGCAACGAATTGGTACTGGGCCACGCCGATCGGATTGCCCATACCGCGTAGTGCGTATTCCACCACCAGCCGATTGTGCTCCTGGCATAGTAGCAGCCCAATGGTCGGATGGTCGCCCTCGGTTTTCATCTGCGCATCGACCGCGGATAGATAGAAACTGATTTGACCAGCATACTCAGGCTTAAAGGCGCCAGTCTTCAGCTCAATGACGATATAGCAGCGCAGCTTGAGGTGATAGAACAGTAGATCAAGATAGAAGTCATCGCCTCCAACTTCGAGGTGAACCTGCCGGCCGACATAGGCGAAGCCGGCTCCAAGTTCGAGAAGGAAACGAGTTATATGATCGACCAGTGCTGCCTCCAAGTCTCGTTCGGTCGCTTCGGCACGCAGACTCAAAAAATCGAAGACGTAGGGATCCTTGAGCGTGGCCCGCGCCAAATCAGACTGTGGCGATGGCAACTGAGCAGCGAAGTTATTCGGCGCCTGCGCTGCGCGGTCGATCAGCCGCGTCTCGATCTGCGCCAGCAGTACTGCTCGGGACCAGCCATACGTTAGCGCCTGCTGTGCATACCACTCGCGCTGCTCGACCGACTTGAGCTTCTGTAACAGCACCTGGTTGTGCCCCCAAGGCAATTGTCCAACAAGCTGTTGGACAATTGCCGCATCCGGCCACGCCTCCGCAAAGGCGCGCATTGCCATCAGATTGGAGCGCGACAGCCCGCTCATATCGGGGAATGCTTGCCGTAAATCTTGCGCCAGACGCTCGATTACTTTAGCGCCCCACCCCTGTCTCGCCTGCCGCTCAAGGATTTCATTGCCGATATCCCAGTACAGGGCAACCAAGGCTTGGTTGACGGCAAGAGCCGCGCGTTGCTGGGCGCGTCCAATTCGAGATTTGAGCGAAGCGAGCCAATCGATGTAGTCGGGAGGCAGAAGTAACGAAGCCATGGCAGAGCTGCAAGGAGGCCTAATCGAGCAGTATAGAGCACGTGCTTACTAGGTGGCCAAGATCCAATGTAATGCGCTTTATTGTGCACTTAAAGCGTTGCCTGCCCGCCCAGCCAGCGACCCACGACAAGCAGAACGTTATCGAACCTTATCGCCGCACCCTGGCAACGCCGGCGTCACGAGCATCCTGACCGCGCGCGCAGCAGCTCCCCTTGTTTGCGAGTCCGGCGAAACGCAACGGCAGTAGCCGGCTGCCAGTTCCCGCCGCTCCGAGCCAGCTTTCCCGATATGAAGGTATTCTCACCGCGCAACCTCAAATACAGCGCGCCCTAGACTGGCTGGACGTCGAATTTGTGCAGCAGCCTGCTGCACAATTACCGTTTCACCTCTGCACCTTGCTAGACAAGGTGAAGAATACGCCGCTTCGCGAATGGTATGCCGCTCAAGCGCTCGCCCATGGTTGGTCCCGCAACCTGTTGGTGATGCAGATAGAGACCCGATTGCATGACCGCCAAGGTCAGGCCGTCCTTGGATGCTGATCGCGCACAGGATTGAACTAGACCCTACCCGAGACCAAGAGACGAACCGGGCTGCCGCAGTCCATGTGGCTAACTTTGGCGAGATATGAACGTAAATTGTCATTCGTGCCACTAGTTCGTTCAAGCCGCGCTCCCTATCCTGTGCTCGGTGGATCGTGGCCCGACAGGGGCAGAGTCCGCCAGAAACTTCAACTTACTGTGAGATAGAAATTGAAAGACAAGCTACTGATGCTCCGCCCCGATTTTACTCAAGCCTCGGACACAGCCAGCTAATGGACATGGACCGCTACGACAAACAAATCCTTGACATCCTGCAGGAAGACGCCACTGTCTCCGTAACGGAAATTGGGGACCGCGTCGGCCTGACCTCGACGCCGTGCTGGCGCCGCATCCAAAAGCTGGAAGAGGCCGGCATCATTCGCAAACGGGTTGCATTGCTGGACGCAGACGCGTTGAACGCCGGTGTCACAGTCTTTGTCTCAGTGCGTACCAGCCAGCACAACCTGAAATGGATCAAGCTGTTCCATGGATTGGTGACATCGATCCCGGAGGTGACCGAGTTTTACCGGATGGCCGGCGACACCGATTACCTGCTGCGCGTGGTAGTACCGGATATCGCGGCCTATGATCGCGTTTATAAGAAGCTGATCCAAGGGGCGGAGCTTGCCGATGTTAGCTCCAGCTTTGCGATGGAACAGATCAAGTACACCACTGCGCTACCATTGGATTACGCGTAAGCGGGCACCGGTCATCCTGGACTGGCGAAGAAACCTACTATCTCACGCGTATAGGTGGCTCGGTTGGATGGACACCCCGTGCCACCATAAAAGAGCGCAATGGCAACTGGGCTCCGCCATTGGCCGGAATCAATGCAGCGCAGATGTACTGAAATGTCGTCTGTAGTGTCCGGGACTTGTTCCGAGCCGGATCCGGAAGTGATTGCGCAACGTGGCTGCGGCGCCGAACCCCACTTGCACCGCGATGTCATCCACGGATGCATCGGTCTCTTCGAGCAAGACCCTCGCTCGGCTTAAACGCTCTATCAGCAACCACTCGCCAGGCGGCATACCCATCATACTGACAAAGTGCCGCTGGAACGTGCGGGCACTCATTGCGGCTTGCCTTGCCATCCTGGCAATCGGCCAGTCTTCGTCCAATGTTGCGCGCACCGCGTCCACCAAGGGGGCCAACGAAGCACTGCTGCGCTTCGAGACCGGCTCGGCAATGTACTGGGCTTGGCCGCCTTCACGGTGTGGCGGCATGACAAGTCGGCGTGCGACCTGATTGGCCGCGCGAGGGCCAAAGTCCCGGCGGATCAGATGCAGGCACAGATCGATTCCTGCTGCACTTCCGGCCGACGTCAGGACATCGCCGGCATCGACGTAGAGGACATCTGCCTCCACCCGAATTTCCGGATATCGCTCCGCTAGTGTTGCCGCGTGACGCCAGTGCGTCGTCGCGCGCTTACCGTCGAGCAATCCTGCGGCGGCCAATACAAAGGCACCCGTGCAGATCGACATGATTCTCGCCCCTCGCTTGTTCGCCTTTCGCAAAGCGCGGCAGAGCTCCGGTGGCACAACCGCTTCAATATCCCGCCAGCCCGGGATGATGATCGTCTTCGCCTTCGACAGAAGTTCAAGGCCACCGTCAGCCTGTACTTGGATGCCACCCGGCCCGCGCAACGTCCCGAACTCGGCCGAACACGTCGCAAAGCGATACCACGTGCTTCCCATTTCCGGTCTGGGCAAACCGAACACTTCAACGGCGCAGCCGTATTCAAAGAGGCTCAGGCCGTCGTAGACGACGACTGCGACAAGTCCCCCATTGGCGCCCGATTTCGATTCGTTTCTTGGCACGATGCAGATAGAAATAGGCATTGATGCCATCTCGCCAGATTTTGCGCCCTCTGCCTCGCGTCTCGCAAGCGTCGAAACGGGTCAGTTTGACAGCGCCGGGAGCATGCCAGCCTGCTCGCAGGCGCTGTGGGCATCATGCGGCGCACTTCGGCATGATCGAGACGAAAAGTGTCGTTCGTGCCTCTAGTGCGTTAAACGCTCGCTCCCTATCCATTGCTTGGTGGATCGGCGGTCCGACTTTTTTCGCGAGACTCCATGTGCTTCGAAAAATGGTCTTCACCCCGGCTTGTGCCGGTCAACGGCGACACCGGCGGCGCGTCGAAGGCACGAACCTCCGGCGGTTCTCCGTTGGACCACGGCGCGATCTCGACCAGTGCGGAATGCGCGCTGCACCCTTGGGCCAGGCGGGACGTGCCGCGGTCCATTGTCAGGACGTTGGGATTGCCGTGGCGCTCAAGCGAACTGTTGCTCGCATCGAACCAGGCACCGGTCGACATCACTACGACTCCTCGTATCAGCGTATCGTCCAGACGGGCGCCGGCCAGGCATGCCCCGCGCTCGTTGAACACGCGTACGATCTCGTTCTGCACAATGCCGCGCTCTGCCGCGTCCAGCGGGTGTATATGGACTGCCTGCCGGCCTCTGACCTTCAGTGACACGGAGTGGCTACCCGCGTCCAGCTGGGAGTGCAGCTTGTCCGCCGGCTGGGACGTGATGAGGTGCAAAGGCCAGCGCTGGGCTGCGGCATCTCCAAGCCATTCGGCAGGTGGCAGCCAGGACGGATGAGGAGGGCAATCCTGATAGCCGAATTCTCCAATGCGCCGGGAGTAGAGCTCGATCTTGCCGCTGGGTGTGCTCAGGGGACTGCCCTGTGGATCGGCACGGAAGTCCGAGAACAGCACGAACGGCGTGCCCGGCTCCGGCAAGCCGGTGTACCCCTCCTCCCAGAACTGTTCAAACGGCGGCGCTTCGAAGCCTGCCTCGGCCCAGCGTTCCACCATACTGTCGTAGATATGGCGAATCCACGCGAATTCGTCGCGGCCTTCCGTAAACGCGAATTCGCAGCCGGCGCGCAATGCCAGGTCTCGATAGATGTCGAAGTCGTTGCGGCTGCTGTACTGGGGCGGTAGCGCCTGATGCATCGCCAGCACGTACCGGTCTCTTGAGGAGCCCCCGATGTCGTTGCGCTCCAGCGTTGTCGTGGCCGGCAGAACGATGTCCGCGCGCCGCGCGGTCGGCGTCCACCAGCTGTCATGCACCACGATCGTCTCCGGCGCTTGCCAGGCGCGCACGAACCTGTTCAGGTCCTGATGGTGGTGGAACGGGTTGCCGCCGGCCCAGCACACCATGCGGATATCCGGATAGATGCCTTCGCGGCCGTTGAAGTCGTAGCGCTGCCCTGGATGGAGGAGCATGTCCGAAATACGCGCGACGGGGATGCTGCTGCGCGCGGGATTGGCACCCGCGCCCATCTCCGGCGCCGCAACGTCGGGCCTGGGCGTTCCGGCGCCGTTGATGGAGCCATGCCCGAACGCAAAGCCACCGCCCGGCAGCCCGATCTGCCCCAACATCGACGCCAGCGCGATGCTGGCCCAGTAGGGCTGTTCGCCATGATGCGCGCGCTGCAACGACCACGTGCAATTCAGCATCGTGCGCTGCCGGGCGGCTTCCGTGGCCAGTTCGATGATGGTCCCGGCCGGCACCGCGCAGATCGATTCCGCCCAGCGGGCGTCCTTGGCCTGGCCATCGTCCCGGCCCAGCAGATAGGCCGCGAACGCGTCAAAGCCCTCGCAATGGCTCGACAGAAACTCCGCGGCGTGCAGGCCGCGCGTCAGCAGGGTGTGCGCGATGCCCAGCATCAGCGCGGTGTCGGTGTTGGGCCGGATCGGCACCCATCGGGCCTGCAGGCCGTCGGGTATGTCAGCGCGCGTCGGGCTGACTACAACGAATTTCACTCCTGAGCGCTTTGCCCGTCCGATCCACTCGTGCGAGCTGTGCGCACCCGCGCCGCCGGAAGTGATCTGGGTGTTGCGCAAGGGCAGGCCGCCAAAGGCGATGAACAGCTCCGTGTGTTCAAGAACGCTGCGCCAGTCGGTTACTCTTCCCGTGACTGGCTTGTAGGTGCCGATCACATGAGGCAGCAGGAACTGCGCAGCGCCCCAACTGTAGTTGCCCGCCTGCGTGGTGCAACCCCCGCCTGCGAACAAGAAGCGGTGCGTCAGCGTGCGGGCATGATGCAGGCGCCCGGCGGAGGACCATCCGTAGGAACCGCCAAAGACGGATGCATCGCCATGGTCGGCGCGCACCCGTGCCAGCTCGCCGGCCACCAGATCCAGCGCGGTGTCCCAATCCACCTCGACGAACTCATCGTTGCCCCTCTCGCTGCGCTCCGCGTTCTCGCGCTTGCGCAGCCAGCCGCGCCGCACCGAAGGCCTGCGGATGCGCAGGGGCGAATGCACCATGCCCGGCATGGATTGCAGGATTGGTGAAGGTGCGCTGTCGCAGGGAAACGGCTCGCACGCGACGAGTTTTCCGCCTTCTACGACCGCCGTATATGCGCCCCAGTGCGAAAGTGTGGGAAAGCGGCTGCGAGTATTGGCTGCAGCAAGCTTCGTTGTCATGTTGGTCTCCTCCACCGGAATACAGGCGCCCGCTACGGGCGGCACAAGCACCCAATGTTGGGCGGGCCGCGCGAGCATTTTTTTCTCTTTTGGAGGGGATACGCCGATTAAATGAGATGAATTTGCTCAGGACGCATCCCTAAGCTGGTCGACATTCCAGCGGCAATCACGAACATGAAAGCCGCACCGCTCAGCCACGGAGATCCGATGAAAGAAAGCACTCAGTTAGTTTGCGCTGGCCGCCACCCGGAGCGGTTCGGCGGGGTCGTCAACACGCCGATCTTTAGGGCATCGACCATTCTCGCCGGGTCGATGGCCGAATGGGAGGAAATGAAGCGCGCCCGCGCTGCGGAAGAGTCTGGCGCGACGACCTACGGACGCTATGGCACGCCCACGACCCATGCGCTAGAAGAAGCCGTTGCCGCGCTGGAAGGTGGATACCGGTCGCTCGTGTTTCCATCCGGCCTCGCGGGGATCAGCACCGCGCTGACGGCGCTGCTTTCGGCCGGTGACCACGTGCTGGTCACCGACAGCGCCTATTCGCCCACACGTTCGTTCCTGGAGCGAGTCCTGACGCGCTTCGGCGTCGAAGTCGAGACCTACGATCCTGCCGGCGGCACGCCGATCGAAGCATTGTTGCGGCTCAACACGCGTGTCGTGTACGTCGAATCGCCAGGTTCGGAGACGTTTGACATCCAGGACATCCCGGCCATTTCCGCCGCCGCACATCGACATGGCGCCGTCGTAGTCATGGACAACACGTGGGGAACGCCGCTCTACTTCAAACCGTTCTCCCACGGTGTCGACGTTTCGATCCAGGCCGCCACCAAGTACATCGTCGGCCATTCCGATGCCATGCTTGGCGTGGTCACGTGCAATCGGGATACCTGGCCGCTAATCAAGCAGACCACGCAGGACATGGGACAGACCGCGGGGCCGGACGATGTCTACCTCGCACTGCGCGGCCTGCGCACGATGGCGGTTCGGCTCCAGCGCCACTGGGAATCCGGGCTGCGCGTCGCCCAATGGCTAGAGCGCCAGCCGCAGGTCGAGGCAGTGCTGCATCCCGCACTGCCGTCCCATCCCGGCCACGTGCTGTGGAAGCGCGACTTCACCGGTGCCTGCGGCCTTTTTTCCGTAGTGCTGCGCACGAACTCGAAAGCCTCGCTCGCTGCCTTCATCGATGCACTGGAGCACTTTGGCCTGGGGGTTTCGTGGGGCGGCTATGAAAGCCTCGCCATCCCGTTCACGCCGGGAAAGAACTGCACCGGCGCGCGCTGGCCGTATCAAGGGCAGGCCGTGCGCCTGCATGTGGGTCTCGAAGACCCGCAAGACCTCATCGACGATCTGCAGCGCGGCCTGATGGCGCTTTCCGCGCATGGTTCCACCCTGGAGGCATTGCAAGACGCCCAGGCCGACCAGGCTTGCCCGACCTGAACGACAACGCAGCCTAAGCCGGGTTTTCCCGGCACTTACCCCTACACGAATCCACGACGGAGACAGACATGAGCAAGATGAAGATTGAAGGGTCCTTTGTTGCCCTGATCACCCCCTTTGCCAAGGACGGCAGCCCGGACTTCGGCGCCTTTCGCGAACTGCTGGATTTCCAGGATCGCCACGGCACCTCGGCGGTGCTGATCATGGGATCCACAGGCGAGGTATCGATGCTCTCGCAAAAAGAGCGCGAGGCCATCATCGTGGAAACCGCGAAGATGAAGACCGGCAAGATGAAGCTGTTCTATGGCTGCACCGGCAACAACACCCAGACTACCAAGGACTATCTGCGCTTTGCCAGGGCCAACGGCGCGGATGGCGCCATCATCGCCGCGCCCGCCTACATCTGCGCGCCGGAGGCCGACATCGAAAGCTACTTCCTGGAAGTGGCCGACGAGACCGACCTGCCCCTCGGCATCTACAACAACCCGCCGCGCGTGAAGACCGACCTGAATTGGGACAGCCTGCTGCGCATCTTCAAGCACCCCAACTATGTCGTCCACAAGGAGTCGACGACGCGCGTCGGACAGGTAGCGCAAGTGCTGCGCGGCGCGCCGGATGTCTCCGTGATGTGCTGCGACTCGCCCAACCTTGGCCTAGTCGTTCCAACCATGAGCCTGGGCGGCCATGGCACCGCAAACATGACCGGCAATATCGCCCCGGCGGAGCTGACGCAGATCTCCCGTCCGTGGACATCCCCCGACACCGCGGCCAGCTTTCACAAGGCCTACCTGCAGAACCTGCAGTTGCTGCACTATGCCTACTCGGCCATCAACCCGGTGGCGATCAAGTCGCTGATGAAGGCAGTGGGCCTGCCTTCGGGCGAACTGCGCAAGCCGCTCACCGGCCTGGAAGGCGAGCCCCTGCTGCGCGGCCTGCGCGTCATCAAGGAGCTCGAACTCGACCGGAAGTACGGCTGGTCGTCGCCGATGCTCAAGGCCGTTTGAACCGAACCGGGAGCAATCAATGGACCTCGGCATTGCAGGGCGCCATGCACTCGTCTTCGGCGGGAGCAAGGGCATGGGGCGCGCTTGCGCGCACCAACTGGCGGCGGAAGGCGTGAAGGTATTCATCGCCGCCCGCACGGAGAGCACGCTGGCCGCGGCGGCAGCGGAAATCGGCGCCGCGACGGGTGGTGATGTCAGCTACGTGGTAGCGGACATCACCACGGACGAGGGGCGCGTCGCCGCGCTGGCGGCATGCCCTGCCCCCGACATCCTGGTCAACAACGCGGATGGTGCCCCGCCCGGTGATTTTCGCCAGTGGACACCGGCAGACTGGCACGCCGCGATCGATGCCATGATGATCGGGCCGATCGACATGATCCGGCGCACCGTGGACGGCATGATCGAACGCCGCTTTGGCCGCATCGTGAATATCGTCTCGCGCAGCGTGAAGACGCCGCAGCTGGAACTGGGCCTGTCCAATGGCGCGCGCTCTGGCCTCGTCGGCTTCGTCGCAGGGCTTGCGCGCCAGACGGTTCGCCACAACGTCACGATCAACAACCTGCTCCCGGGCGTGTTCGCGACCGATGCCCAGCGCCACCACATCGAAGGCATGCTGGAATCGACTGGCAAGAGCTTCGAGCAACTCTGGAACGAACGCGGCGCCAACAACCCGGCTGGCCGCTATGGCCGGCCGGAAGAGCTCGGGGCACTCTGCGCCTTCATCTGCTCTGGGCAGGCGAGCTATATCTGCGGTCAGAACATCCTGATCGACGGCGCAGCTTACCCCGGCACCTTCTGAGCCACCAGCTTCACCGAAGCCATTTCAAGGCAGCGCCGCCCGCCGCGCCCGACGTCATCGCGCGCGATGGCGCTGCCTTCCCTTGTCCAGCAAGTTACGTTGATCCGGCCATGCAACTACGCCCACTTACCAAGATCCGTTCCCGCCACATGCCCGTCGTACGCTTGGGCATCTTCCTCCTGTCCGTTCTGACGTCCGCGGGCGTCGCAAAAGCGGACTCCAGGTCTGACAGCCCCTACCCCGATCGTACGATCACCATCGTCGTGCCGCATGCGCCTGGCGGCTCGGTGGACGGCCTTGCGCGCGTGTTCGCGATGAAGCTCGGCCAGGAGCTGAAGCAGACCGTCATTGTCGACAACCGGCCGGGTGCATCGGGCCTTGTCGGGGCCGGCATCGTCGCCCGCGCGGCAGCTGACGGCTACACCCTCTACATCAATGCATCGATCCACAACATCAATCCGATGCTCTATCGGAAGACCATCAAGTTCGATGCGGTCAAGGATTTCACGGCGGTCAGCATGCTCGCGCAAGGCGCGCTGATCTTTAGCGTGAATCCGCAGGTGCCGGCGAACTCGCCGCAGGCACTGGCGCGCGCCGTGAAAGCCAACCCCAAGCTGTACAACTTCGCGACCAGCGGCAACGGCTCCGCCGGCCACCTGGCCCTGTCCCAGTTCATGTATGACAGCGGCATCGCGGACCTGCAGGTGCCCATTGCCCTGTACAAGGGCGGCGGTCCTGCGCTGACCGACCTCATGAGCGGCCAGGCCCAGGGGATGATGGATCCCATGCTCTCGTCGCTGCCCGGGGTCAAGGCCGGCAAGCTGCGCGCGATCGCGGTGACCGGGCGCACGCGCAGCCCGTTGTTGCCGGATGTCCCGACCATGCAGGAAGCGGGATTCAAGAACTTCGAGTTCTACTCCTGGTACGGCCTGTGGGCGCCGGCCAAGCTACCCGATGGGATCAGGAAGAAGCTCGACAGCGCCTCGGCGAAGATCATGTCGTCGCCAGACATCAAGGATCGCCTGTACGGACTGGGATTCGAGAGCGCCTACAAGGATGGCGGCGAATTCGAGCAATACATCGACAGCGAAACCAGGCGCTATCGCGCGATCATCGATCGTGCACACATCACGGCCGACTGAATCTTTGGAACGGGGCAGCAGACATGCGCGTACTAGTGCTTGGCGCCGGCGTCGCCGGCGTATCCGCCGCCTACCACCTGTGGCGCGACGGCCATGAGGTGACCGTGCTGGAGCGGCAAGCGAGCCCGGGGATGGGATCGAGCTTCGGCAACGCAGGCGGCCTTTGCCCCGGCTTTGCCGGACCGTGGGCGTCGCCGGGCATGCCGTACAAGGTGCTGCGCATGGCCATGCAAAAGCATGCGCCGGTGCGCTTTTCGATGATGCCGGATGCCGAACGCCTGCGCTGGCTCGCCAAATGGCTCAAGGAATGCAATGCGGAGCGCTTTGGCATCAACAAGGCGCGCATGCAGCGCTTGGCGCACTACAGCATGCGCTGCATGCAGGCCTTGCGTGACGAAGTGCCGGAGCTCAACTTCGGCTTTCACCGCGACGGCACGCTGCAATTGCTCCAGACTGACCAGGAAGTTGAACTGGCACAGCTGGCCACGCGCACACTCAGTCAGTTCCAGGTGCCATGGCGAATGATTGGGCGCGACGAAGCCATGGCGCTTGAACCCTCGCTGCGGGCGTCTGCCGCAGCATGGCAAGGCGCATTGCATCTGCCGGACGATGCATCAGGCGACAGCGCAAGGTTCTGTGCAGGCCTCGCCGGCTATCTTGCCCGTCGCGGCGTGTCTTTTCACTACGGCGTTTCGGCAACCCGCCTCGTCCATGCGCACGGCCGCCTTCGCAGCGTCGAGATCACGCATGGCGGGCAGACGGATCAGCGCCAGGCCGATGCCTGCGTGGTGGCGCTCGGCTGCCAGGCGCCCGCGCTACTCGCTGCTGCAGGCCTGCGGATCCCGATCTATCCGCTCAAGGGCTATTCGATCACGATCCCCATTGCCGACACCGGGGCTGCACCGCGCATGGCGATCATGGACGAGCACAACAAGATCATGCTGACCCGCTTGGGCGACAAGTTGCGCGTCGCGGGAATGGCCGAGTTCGTCGGATACGACCTGTCAGTGCGCCGGGTCCGCACGGAACTGCTGTCGGCACTGACGCGACGGCTCTTTCCACGCGGGTTCGACTATGCCGCGGCCACGTCGTGGGCCGGGCTTCGTCCGATGACGCCGGACGGGCCGCCCATCCTCGGCGCGACACCGCTGCAGGGCCTCTACCTGAATGCTGGCCACGGCTCCAATGGCTGGACACAGGCATGCGGCACCGGCCGGCTTGTTGCCGACGCGGTCACCGGCAGGCCGCCAGAGATCGACATGGACGGACTTACCGTCGAGCGCTTCGGCATGCACCGCGCCGGACGCGCGCCGGCTCGCGTGGCCTGATCCATTCACTTGCACGGGCGCCGCTGCCGGCGGCCCCGTTCGCGCCGAGTGCCATCGGCGTGGATGGCAGCGCCTGCGTGACACGCACGGCCGCCCGCTGAATAGCCATCGCCGCATCACCAGCTATCGCCGCATCGCCCGTTCTCGGGCTGTGGCGAGCGCTGCCCTGCGCGGGCATCAACTCAAACATACATACGGAGGAGAACGATGAAAACATCAGGAAAGTGCGCCATCGCGGCATCAGTGGGGTGCCTGCTTGCCGCGACGACACAGGCGCAGGCACAGGCGCAGTCGAGCGTCACGCTATACGGCGTCATGGATGCCGGCGTGGAATATGTCAGCCATGCCGGCACGAATGGCTCGGGGTCCGCATACCGCGTCACCTCCGGAAACACCGCGGCATCGCGGTGGGGCATGCGGGGCAAGGAGGCACTGGGCGCGGACATGAGCGCGATCTTTGTGCTGGAGAGCGGCTTCCTGACGGACACCGGTATGGCCGGATTTGGCGGCCGCCTGTTCGGCCGGCAGGCATTCGTCGGCATCGCGGGGCCTTGGGGCCAGGTCACGCTCGGGCGCCAGAACAATATCCTGTTCGATTTCTTCATCCCCTTTGACACAAACCGCTATGCGCCGTACTCCGTGCTTGCCCACGATGCGCAGTTCGCGGGTCGGGCAGACAATGCCATCAAGTACACGGGCAACTTCGGCGAACTGACCATCAGCGGGCTGTACAGCGCCGGCTACGACTCGACCATTGCCAACGGCGGCGAAGTCCCCGGCGCGCCCCGCGTCGGCCAGGAGATCGGCGCCGGCGCCTCGTACACCATCGGCAAGTTCGGACTGGCCATTGCCTATGACCAGCGCCGCGGCACATCCACGGCCACGGCAGGCAACATTGAACGCCGCTACGCGGCGGGACTTCTCTACACCAGCGGCCCCTTCACGGCCGAGGCCGGATACCGGTTCCTGCAGAACGGACTGGGCGCGCCCGCCAGCCGCTCCCATCTCTACTGGCTGGGCGGTGCCTATGCGGCAAGACCGGCACTGACGCTGCGCGCCGGTATCTACCGGACGGATAACCGCGCCTCGGCTGACGACGCCATCAGCTACGTGCTGCAGGCGGCGTACAACCTGTCGAAGCGCACGGAGCTTTATGTCAACGCGTCCTACATGGACAACGCGGGCCGCTCGACGCTGGGCGTGGCGAGTGCGACCAAGGTCGCGCCAGGCGTCGGACAGACCGGCTTGGCAGTGGGCATGAAGCATATTTTCTAGTCCCACACGCGGGGCGCGATAGATATCCCCGGCCGCCGCGACCCAACATCGATCATCATCCAAGGAGACAGAGATGTACATAGGTATCCCGCGCGAGACGCGGGCCGGCGAAACTCGCGTCGCCGCCACCCCCGAGACGGTCAGGAAGTACGTCGCCCAGGGCCACAAGGTGGTCGTCCAGGCCGGCGCCGGCTTGAGCGCAATCCAGCCCGACGGCGCGTATGAAGCGGTCGGCGCCACCATCGGCACTGCCGCCGAAGCGCTGGGAGCACAACTGGTGCTCAAGGTGCGCGCGCCGGACGACGCGGAACTGGCACAGATGAAGCCGGGGGCCGTACTAGTGGGCATGCTCAATCCCTTCGATGCCGAGAACAACGCGCGCATGGCGGCGGCCAACCTGACCGCCTTCGCGCTCGAGGCCGCACCGCGCACCACGCGCGCGCAGAGCATGGACGTGCTCTCGTCGCAGGCCAATATCGCCGGCTACAAGGCCGTGCTGGTGGCCGCGCACCACTACCAGCGCTTCATGCCGATGCTGATGACCGCCGCCGGCACCGTCAAGGCCGCGCGCGTGCTGATCCTTGGCGCCGGCGTCGCCGGCCTGCAGGCGATCGCCACCGCCAAGCGCCTGGGCGCGGTGATTGAAGCGTCCGACGTGCGCCCCGCGGTGAAGGAACAGATCGAATCGCTCGGCGCCAAATTCCTCGACGTGCCGTTCCTGACCGACGAAGAGCGCGAGATCGCGCAAGGCGTGGGCGGCTATGCGCGCCCGATGCCGCCGGACTGGATGAAGCGCCAGGCCGAGCTGGTGCACCAGCGTGCGATCCAGGCCGACATCGTCATCACCACCGCGCTGATCCCGGGCCGCAAGGCGCCGGTGCTGCTGCAGAAAGCGACCGTGCAGCAGATGAAGCCGGGCTCGGTGGTGGTCGACCTGGCCGCCGCGCAGGGCGGCAACTGCCCGCTGACGGTGGCCGACGAAGTGGTCGAGCGCCACGGCGTCATCCTCATCGGCCATACCAACCTGGCCAGCATGGTGGCGGCCGACGCCTCGGCGCTCTATGCCCGCAACGTGCTGGATTTCCTCAAGCTGGTCATCGACAAGGAAGGTCGGTTCACGCTCAACCTCGAAGACGACATTGTCGCCGCCTGCCTGGTGGCGGGACGCAAGGAAGCGGCGCTGGCCGGCTGATTCAAGGAGAAATCAATGGAAATGGTTAGCAACACGGTGATCAACCTGATCATCTTTGTCCTGGCGATCTACGTGGGCTACCACGTGGTCTGGACTGTCACGCCCGCGCTGCATACGCCGCTGATGGCGGTGACCAATGCGATCTCGGCCATCATCATCGTCGGCGCGATGCTGGCCGCCGGCCTGACCGAAGGCAATGTCGGCCGGGCCATGGGCACGCTGGCGGTGGCGCTGGCGGCGGTCAATGTGTTCGGCGGCTTCCTGGTCACGCAGCGCATGCTGGAGATGTTCCGCAAGAAGGCACCCAAGGCACAGCCGCGGGGCAGCGCGCAGGTGGGCGGAGAGCTGGCGGAGGTGGCGCGATGAACGGCCTGTTGATGAATCTGGTGACCCTGTCCTACCTGGGCGCGTCGGTGTGCTTTATCCAGGCGTTGAAGGGGCTGTCGCACCCGACCACGGCACGGCGCGGCAATGCCTTCGGCATGGCCGGCATGCTGGTGGCCGCGCTGACCACGGTGGCGCTGATCCTGAAGCTGAAGAACGAGTTGCTGTCTGGCGCGGGTGCGGGCGAGGCCAGCAATAACGGCAGCGGCCTGGCATTGATCCTGGCGGCGCTGGTGGTCGGCGGCGGCATCGGCGCCTATGTGGCCAGGAAGGTGCAGATGACCAGGATGCCCGAGCTGGTCGCGGCGATGCACTCGCTGATCGGTCTTGCGGCGGTGTTCATCGCCGTGGCCGCGGTGGCCGAGCCGGCCGCGTTCGGCATCGCGCCGGCGGGCTCGCACCTGATCCCGCTGGGCAACCGCATCGAGCTCTTCATCGGCTGCTTTGTCGGCGCCATCACCTTCTCGGGCTCGGTGATCGCCTTCGGCAAGCTGGCCGGACGCTACAAGTTCCGCCTGTTCCAGGGCGCGCCGGTGGTGTTTGCCGGCCAGCACTGGCTGAACCTGCTGCTGGCGGTGGCGATGGTCGGCTTCGGCATCATCTTCTTCATGTCGCAGGCGTGGCTGCCGTTCCTGATCATGCTGGCGATCGCCTTCGTGCTGGGCGTGACCATCATCATCCCGATCGGCGGCGCCGACATGCCGGTGGTGGTGTCGATGCTGAACTCGTACTCGGGCTGGGCGGCGGCGGGCATCGGCTTCTCGCTGAACAACCCGATGCTGATCATCGCCGGCTCGCTGGTGGGATCGTCCGGTGCCATCCTCTCGTACATCATGTGCAAGGCGATGAACCGCTCGTTCTTCAACGTGCTGCTGGGCGGCTTCGGCGGCGCCACTGGCGCGACGGCGGCGGTGGACCAGGGCCAGCGCAACGTGAAGTCCGGCTCGGCCGACGACGCCGCGTTCCTGATGGGCAATGCCGAGACGGTCATCATCGTGCCCGGCTACGGCCTGGCCGTGGCGCGCGCCCAACACGCGCTGAAGGAACTGACCGAGAAGCTGGCCGAGAAGGGCGTGACCGTGAAATACGCGATCCATCCGGTGGCGGGCCGCATGCCGGGCCACATGAACGTGCTGCTGGCCGAGGCCGAGGTGCCGTACGACCAGGTCTTCGAGATGGAAGACATCAACAGCGAGTTCGGCCAGGCCGACGTCGTGCTGGTGCTGGGCGCCAACGACGTGGTCAACCCGGCGGCCAAGACCGATCCCAAGTCGCCGATCGCGGGCATGCCGATCCTGGAGGCGTACAAGGCCAAAACCATCATCGTCAACAAGCGCTCGATGGCCGCCGGCTATGCGGGGCTCGACAACGAGCTGTTCTACATAGACAAGACCATGATGGTGTTCGGCGACGCCAAGAAGGTGGTCGAGGATATGTTCAAGGCGCTTGCGTAGTACCCTGACCGCTCTTGCGCTCGACGTATGCACACTGCAGAAAACCGGACGCCGGCCTTGCGCCGGCACACCGAGACGCCCTTTCACGGCGCCCCAATCACTAGCCCACGATGACGCCAGCCAAAAATTCTTCAACGTCCATGGAAGTCGACGCCTTCTTCGACCCCGATACCGGGACCCTGAGCTACATTTTGCTCGATAGCTCGACCCGGCAATGCGCCCTTATCGACAGCGTGCTCGACTACGACCCGAAGTCCGGCCGCACGCGCACCACCAGCGCTGACCGGCTGGTAGCGCGCGTGCAGGAACTGGACGCCACCGTGCAATGGATTCTGGAAACGCACGTCCATGCCGACCATCTCTCGGCCGCGCCATATCTTAAGCGGCGACTCGGCGGACAGACCGCCATCGGGAACCAAATCACCACAGTACAGAAGGTCTTCGGCAAGCTGTTCAATGCCGGGCCGGAATTCTCGCGCGAGGGGCGCCAGTTCGATCGGCTGCTGACCGATGGCGATACCTTTGCCATCGGTAGCCTGCAGGCGCGGGCGATGCACACGCCCGGCCACACACCGGCCTGCATGACCTATGTGATCAGCGACAGCGACGGCCACGAGATGGCAGCCTTCGTCGGCGACACGCTATTCATGCCCGACTATGGTACCGCCCGCTGCGACTTTCCAGGCGGCGATGCAGGCACTCTTTACCGTTCCATCGGCAAGTTGCTGAGCCTCCCGCCGGAGACTTGCCTTTACATGTGCCACGACTACAAGCCTGGCGGCCGGGAACTACGCTACGTGACCACGGTAGCGGACGAGCGCGCGAACAACATCCATGTGCGCGATGGCATCCCGGAGGAGGAATTTGTCGCGATGCGCGAGGCGCGGGATGCCACGTTACCGATGCCCGCGCTGATCCTCCCCTCAGTGCAGGTCAACATGCGCGCCGGCGAATTGCCAACGCCAGAATCCAACGGCGTGCGCTACTTAAAAATTCCGCTCGACGCGCCTTGATGGTAGGAATGCCTTCGCTAGCGCCGTAGAAACTGGAAAAAAGATACGGACTAACTTCGCCCTCACCGCTGACCTTTGGGCCAACCGAGGAAGGGACATCCGGGCTTTGATAAGGCAACGTTATCGTGCCTTATCGACGTGTCATGGCAGAGCTAACGCTTCACGTTCATCCCGGCCTCGCGCGCTGCTGCTGCTGAGCAGTGCTTGCCAAAGATGGCGGAAGCGCAACGGCGATAGCCGGCCAGTTTGATATAGCGCGGGAAGACCTGATCTTAGCTCTGATCTTAGCTCCCGCTCTTGCGCGCTCTCAATGCTTACTGCAAAAGATCTGCGAGCGGCAATCAAGTGCCGCCTGGATCCCCGGCAGGGGCAAGTGCTGCGCTGGCGGGTCACATCTAAGCCATTGTTAGCAAGCTGGGCGCTGCACGGCACTTGCTCATAAGATCGTGCCCGGCCGGTTCAGCCCGGACGCCTTTTCTGCCATAGCAAACCGTCGCGCCCGCACCGCCGTCCGGCGTCTGCCTGTGCGGGCGGATGCCTGGGCAGTTCCCCTTCATCTTCGTCAACTTACCTGCAGACCGATGCCTGGGAAATCCTTGCTTGCGAATTCCTCCATTCAACCGCGCGCGGCGCGCCCTGCTTACATCTATCCGGCGCTCCACCTGATCGCCGCCTGCGCCGCTGTAGTGCTGTCCGGCTGCGGTGGCGACGGCGACGGAGGTGATAGTGCCACCAAGGCAGTCGCCTCAGGTAGCAACTCCGCGACTCAGCCATACACCAGCAGACGAGGCGGCTCCGGGAGCCCGACGACGCCGACAACGCCCGCCACTGGGGGGGCGTGCTACACCGTCAGCGGCAGCGTACCGGCACCGGCCAACACCACGGTGGTCAGCCTGCTGCCCGCCCGCGGCGCCGGCGTTAGCAACTACACCGTGCTCGGCGAGCCGCGCAGTGCAGGCCTTTGCTATGTCAATTTCCGGCGCGAACAGATCGGACTGCCGCCGTTGGTGGCACGCGATGCGCTCGGCACGGCGGCGCAGAACCACACCAGTTATATGCTGGCCAACAACATGCTGACCCACTCCGAACAGTCGGGCAAGCCTGGCTATACCGGTGCCACGCCAGACGCGCGTATCCAGGCGCTCTACCCGACCAAGGCCACCGCTGAAGTGGTGGCCGGCGCCAATAGGTGGACCTCAGTCGCCAATGCGCAACTGTCGCTTTCGCCCAAGGATGCCCTGGTGGTGGATCTGCTCAATGCTCCCTTCCACCGCGCTGCGCTGCTGGGCAGCTACCAGTCAGCTGGCAGCGGCTATGCCGAGAGCGTCGGCCCCAACGGCAGCGGCACCGCCGCGAGGTACTTCCAGACTATCGACCTGGCCGACGCGAGCAAGCCTGGTACCGACAACCAGATGGTGGCCTATCCCTTCGATGGCCAGACCGACGTGCCGCCGAGCTGGGTCAACAATGAAAGCCCCAACCCGGCTCCCGGTTACGAGGGCAAGACGGTAGGCTATCCAGTCTTGCTGCAAGCCATCAATACCAGCCTGCAGTTCGCCACCGACACCTTCACACTTGCCGACGCCCAGGGCCGCAACGTCTCCTGCCTCAAGGTCGATAGCCGTTCCACCGGAATGTCTAGCTACGCACGCGGGCTGGCCATCTGTACGCCGCAGACGCCGCTGGCCAGCAAGCAGCGCTACTCTGTGACCGTAGCCGGCAAGCTGGGAACCCAGCCGGTCAACCTGAGCTGGTCCTTCACAACCCGCTAAGCCATCAAGCCAGACGGGCGACCGCCGGGATCGCGAGGGCGTCACCGGAGCATCGCAGGCCTGGCGCAAAATCAGGGCCCTTCAGGAGGGTCCGCTTTGAGATCTCTGGCGGCGAAGACGGTGCGATCGCTGGGACGCTGTTCATCATGATCGTCGATGGCTCCCCCCGGCGTCAGAATAGTTGTCGTGTTACCTGATTTCGATTGACCCAGTCTGGGGGCGGTAGAGTCAGAGTGAATGAGAGCCTATTCAGCAGAGAGAAAGGAAGCGCTGTTGCGCCGCATGATGCCCCCCGAGAACGCGTTGGTGTCGGCGCTGGCAAGGGAGACTGGAATCACTGAGCAGACGCTGTATGCTTGGCGTCGACAGATGAAAGCGCAAGGAGTCCCGGTGCCGGGAGATGGAAAGAACCCCGAGGCCTGGTCCTCGGAAGACAAGTTTGCGGTGGTGCTGGAAACCGCGCCGCTCAATGAAGCGGAATTGGCCGAGTATTGCCGCCGCAAGGGTCTTTATGCGGAGCAGATCGCTGCCTGGCGAGAGGCCTGTCGATCGGCCAATGCCAACGCCGGTGAGCAGGCGCGAGAGCAACGGCTTCAGTCGAAAGGTGACAAGAAGCGCATCCAGCAGCTTGAGAAGGAATTACAGCGAAAGGAGAAGGCGCTGGCGGAAGCGGCCGCACTGCTCATCCTGAGAAAAAAAGCCCAGGCGATTTGGGGAAAAAAAGAGGACGACTGATCAGCGTCCCAGATCGCCGGTTGTGTATATCGTTGATTCGAGAGGCAGAACACTCTGGCTGCCGACTGACGCAGGCTTGCGACGAGTTGGGTCTGAGCCTGCGCACCTTCCAGCGCTGGGTTCGGGATGGCGACGAGGTGGTCGCAGATGCTCGCACCACCACTGAGCGGCCAGCGCCAGCCAACAAGCTAAGCGAGCCGGAACGCCAGCAGATTCTTGAGGTGGCCAACAGCGTGGAGTTTGCCAGTTTGCCGCCCAGCCAGATCGTACCGACGCTGGCGGACCGCGGCCAGTACGTGGCCTCGGAGTCGAGCTTTTATCGTGTCTTGCGTAGCGCGTCGCAGCAGCATCACCGCGGTCGTGCGCGCAAGCCCTCGGCCCGGGTGGTGACCAGCCATTGCGCCACCGGACCCAATCAGGTGTGGAGCTGGGACATTACCTGGAGTACGCCCAGCCAGCGTAGCCCGCCCGTTTGGGGGTGAAGCTGCTTGAGCATGTTTGGAATGCAGGACCCGGTGGAAGTGACATTGCAGTACCGGGGTATGCCCTTCCTCTGCTGCGAGGGGAAGTGAGCCGAAGCGGCGGTGACCTGCTGACACTGGCAGGGTGACGTAGTCCGTGGGAAACGGGGCTTGCGGCGAAGCGGTTACGCCAAGATGAGTCTCTAGGCTGAGCATGGGACGGTTGAGGAACACGAACCTGTTGAAACGCATCTGAGGGTTGAAATGTCACCCCTGCCCACACCGCTTTATGGGCAGGACGCGGGCTGTTTCCGGGCACATCCATGGTCCGGGGGCACGAGTACTGACTGGACAAGTATGCTGGTCAGCATGGAACCACGGGGAGCGCGCAGCTAGATCGTGGTGCCCGCGACGACTTGCGGCAAGCAAGGATAAAGACTGCGACAGGCAACCTCGCTCATGCGGTGAGTCCAGCATGTGAACTGGGGAAGGTTTGCACAGATGCCAAGGGAGTGTGCCCCCGATGATGTGCAAACTGGCGGAGCCTCCGTAGTAGTCCGAGGTCGGGAAAGCCGGCCACATGGCGAAGGGAGGCAGTTGAAGTGGTTTGTTTGGTTGACTAGCTGACCCTAGTGAGGTGAAGACCTTTGATAATCAGTGAAATGCAAAGCAAACTGGCG
This sequence comes from Cupriavidus sp. DF5525, assembly GCF_040149425.2. NCBI lineage: Bacteria > Pseudomonadati > Pseudomonadota > Betaproteobacteria > Burkholderiales > Burkholderiaceae > Cupriavidus > Cupriavidus sp. DF5525. Next base: position 804,335 of record NZ_CP168267.1, read on the forward strand.
ACATGGTCGACGGAGAACAAAGAACGCAAGTTCGATCGACTCCTGAGGCTGATTGCCAATCGGGATTGGCTGAGCGAAGCGGCTCGCATTACACTGGCCTCCAGTGGAGCCGGCACGCCGGGCGTGGACGGGGTCAACAAGTGCATGATGGAAGCGAATCTCCAGCATGAACTGGCGACGATACGCGACGAGTTGCTGACGGGTTCATATAGTCCGTTGCCTGCGCGACGCGTGTACATACCGAAAGCGAACGGCAAGCTCAGGCCGCTCGGCATACCGACGGTGATCTCATAATGCACCTCTCACAGTTGAGTGTGGGAATGTTGCCCCCGAAGATGCCCTGAAGTGCGCACCCAGTCCCGCAGTTGCTGTTCCTTGACGGGATCCAGCGTGATCCACCATGGGCCCCGCCCGTCGAGCTTACGAGCGTGGACCACCTGGCGCTCAATCCAGTAATACACGACGTGTGGACTGATGCCTAGTCGGTGAGCGAGTTGCTGGACCGTGAGTTCGTCGGGCCGCATGAAGTTGGTCGCCGCAATCCCGTACCGGTAGCGGATCCATTTGACCATGGAGAGCGTGAACGATTTGCCAGTTGGGCTGCGCAGGCCTTCCTGATTAAGGTGCGCAACGATTTGTGGCTCGGACAAATGTTGCGACAGTTTGCGCACGTGCTCGACGGTTGCAGTGGGATAGCGCACCGCGTCGGCGACCGGCTTGGGCAAAGTCACGGTGGTGTCGGTACAGGTGCCTCCCTGCCAACGCACGTGTAGGACCACCTGTCTGGTTGCGGGCAGTTTCTCGACCGTAATGTCCCGGATGAGCAGTCGCAGCATGCGCTTGCGATCCTTCGCCGGGGTCGCCGGAGCACGCCAGAGGCGCGGCAGATTGTGCGCCAGTGCGAGGATCTGGGCCTTCTGTTCGGGTGTGGCAACGCGCGCCTTCTGGCTCTGGAACTGGGCGGCTTCCGTCTTGATCGCTTCGAGGCGAAGCATCGCGTCATTCCAGCGCCGCTCGAGGGTGCCCGTGACCAGACGGTTGGCGGGATCGCATTCCTGATAGCGACGCTCGGCAAGAGCGACTTCATACTCGGCGCGTTCGATGCGCATATGCCACTGACGCATGATGGCGTGATCCCGCTGCTCGAGTTCGTTCAGGGCGGTCACGGCGAGTTCGAATTCGGCTGGCCGCAGGGCCGCGAGCATTGCTTCGCCGATCGCGTTGTCGAGCAGGTCGCTGCGCACGCTCATGCAATCTCTGGTCGCTAAACCCTGGCGGCGCTGCGCATTGCACAAGTACATTGGGTAGATGCCACCGTTACCCTGGTAGCGCACGGTCAGCGCCCGACCGCAGCAGCCACATAGCAGCAGCCCCTGAAGCAGCGCCAATCCTTCACGCGCCGCACCGCTGAGCACGGTACCTTCGCCGTTGGTTCGGTTGCGCGCCAGGCGTGCCTGGTTGCGCTCGAATTGCTCCGGGGTGATATACCCTTCGTGATGGTCGGGCAGATGGACACGCCAGTCCGCCTTGGGTACCGGCTGCACGCGCTTTTGGACCTCTCCCTGTGGCGTGATGCGTTGCCGGTACTGGTACCGTCCAAAGACATAAATGCCCGCATACGAAGGATTCTTGATCAGGCCGATCACGCGCTCATGGCTCAGGCGCCCCCAGATGAGCCGGCCCGCCCAAGCGCCGCCATAGGCGCGCTTGGGAAAGCGCAAGCCACCTTCGGCAAAGCGCTTGACGACCGCGTATGCGCTGCCGGTCTCTCGAAAGAGATGAAACACCAACTGCACGGCGCCGCGTACCTCGTCATCGGGGTCCAGGACGATGCGGCCGTCGTCGTCATAGCACAAGCCGACTGGCAGTGGAAAGCGCAACTCACCCTTCTGCGCCTTGTTGAGCTTGCCGCCTTGGAGGCGCCCGCGCAAAAAGTGCAATTCGGCCTGTGCCATCGTGCCTTTGAGGCCCAGCAGCAGGCCGTCGTTGAAGTCGCCCGGGTCGTAGCACCCATCGGCGTCGACGACCAAGGTACCGGTGAGCGCGCACAACTCGAGCAGGCGATGCCAGTCCAGATTCGAGCGCGCCAGGCGCGAGACCTCCAGCGCAAACACGGCGCCCACGTGCCCCATCGAGACATCCGCCACCAGCGTCTTGAAATCCTCGCGGCCCGTCATCTGCGCGCCTGACTGACCGAGGTCCCGATCCAGGATCCGGATCGACGTTTGTGGCCAGCCCAATGCCAGCGCCTTGTCGCGCAACGCATACTGGCGCTCCGTGCTCTCCTGATGGTGTCGCACTTGGGCCAGCGTCGATTGGCGGATATAGATGTACGCCGGCTTGCTCTGATGTTGGGGGGTGATCTTGGTGTTCATCGACGGCCTCCTCGGTCAACTCCAGCGCGGGCTCTGCGGTGAGCCAGGCTTCGAGCATGTTGGCGATGAGTACGCCGGCCGATTGCAGGTCGATGGAGTCGGTGAGCGACAGCGGCGACTGGCTCACCGACGCCCCTTATAGCGCCTCGCGGCGGCGTAATAGTTCGCGATTGATCTCGCAGATCTCCTCGATGATCTCGCGGACACGGTGATAGCTCGCCAGGCGTTCGGTGACGTCGGCGAAATCGGCTTGTGGCACGTAGTCCATTTGTGGTCGGCGCCCGGGAAAACTCACCGACAAGTAGTACTTGGGGCCATGACCTGGGCCATCGGCGCACTTGCAGCCAGGCTTGCCACAGCGCTTGTAGCGTTCGATGAGCGAGCCCCGCAAGAGCGTGTCCAACGCCGGCATTTGCTTGAGCAATTGCGCGCGACGCCTGCGTAATGTTGACGACGGAATATCTTCCATTGGCGGACCACGTTAAAAACTGGTCTGATAGTAGGGCAATGAAATGCATTGATCAAGCTCCTTTGGTTGATGACTTCTTGGAGGACGAAGCGGCAAGCTGATCCCATCGCCTACTCATGAAGGGGATTCGCAAGCGAATCGCCGATCAGCGCTTTCTTGACCTGCTCTGGAAGTTCATCAAAGCGGGCTGTGTTGATCGCGAACTGTTTCGTGCAGCAAGCGAAGGCGTTCCTCAGGGTGGTGTCATCTCGCCCCTCTTATCCAACATCATGTTGCACGAATTCGATGCGTGGATGGAGCGGAACTACCTGAGCAAGAAAGTGCGGAAGGATCGGTGGGCGTGGAACTTCGCAATTCTTAAACAGCGGCCTATTGCTGTTCGAGAAGATCGGCAGTGGAAACCAGCGGTATCCTATTGTCGGTACGCGGATGACTTTGTGATCGTGGTCAAGGGGACGCGTGAACATGCTGAGACAGTACGTGAAGCATGCCGTGGGTTCCTCGAAGGCGAGCTGAAGCTAACGCTGAATATGGAGAAGACCCATATCACGCATGTGAACGACGGCTTTGTCTTCCTCGGTCACCGGATCATTCGCAAGCGTGGGCCACGCGGCCGCATGCGGCCTGTGACGACCATACCGTGGGAGAAGTATCGAGGCTTTGCCGGGAGGCTTTGCCGGGAGGCTCGTCAAGCAACTTTCGGGCAACTACGGCATGAACCGGATGGACCTGATGGAAAGCCTGAATCGGCAGATCGCTGGCTGGGCTGCCTTCTATCAATACACCGACTACACGGCTACCATGTTCACTAAGCTAGACCGAACAGTCTTCTGGAAACTCGGACACTGGCTCGCGCGCAAGTATCGGCGTGGGTTCAGGTCGCTGATGCGCGACTATATCCGAGCGCCGGAGCCGGGACAGGCTACAACATGGGTGTTACAAGGCCAGAACAGTCGAGGGTGGTATGGGGTGGTGGCGCTTCGGCGCCTGGTTACCAGCCGCAAAGGTCGTTTTACCTGGCGTACCCCGACGGAAAATCCGTACATCCTGCGCGATGAGACACGCCGTACCATCGAGTCGCGCTACCCCGTTGTCGCCTTTGCTATGAGCAACACTTGAACGGAGAGCCGGATGCGCTGAGAGGTGCAAGTCCGGTTCGGGGAGGAGAGACAGGGAAATAGTCCGACTACGCCCTGTCTCTTACTCCACTGCCAGCGGAAATCAAGGGCCAGTATTACTACTGGTACATGATGCTGGACGTGTTCAGCCGCAAGATCGTCGGTCATGAAGTGCATCGGGCGGAATCGGCGGAGTTGGCGGCGTTGCTCATGCGGCGAGCCAGTTTGGCCGAAGGTCTGGCTGGACGTCCTCTGGTTCTGCACTCGGATAACGGCAGTCCAATGAAGGGCGCGACGATGCTGGCCACCCTGGAAAACCTGGGGGTGGTCGCTTCGTTCAGCCGGCCGCGCGTGAGCAATGACAACCCCTACGCGGAGTCGCTGTTCCGGACCTGCAAATATCGGCCAGACTACCCGCGCCAGGCGTTCGACAGCGTGGACGAGGCACGCGCATGGACGCAGCGATTCGTGCGTTGGTACAACCACGAGCACAAGCATAGTGGACTGAAATTCGTGACACCGGTGCAGCGCCACGGTGGCGTAGCCGCCGCGGTCCTGGCGCACCGTGAAGCGGTCTATGCTGAGGCTAAGGCCAGAACGCCCGAGCGTTGGTCCGGGCCGACGCGGAACTGGAGATTGGACGACGAAGTCTGGCTCAATCCGGAGCGGATTGAGCCAGCAGAACTAAAGCAGGTTGCGTGAGGTGACGCGACAACTACGTTGACAACCGCCGGCTCCGAGACAGCTATCTCCAAAGCGGGGCCGGAATTCAAGTCCATGGGCAGGAACTCATTCACGTTGGCCCGACAGGTGCCGGCCAAGTGCCAAGTGGCCAAGTGGCCTAGCCGGGTTGCTAGTATACTGCGTCAATTAAATGGCACCGGGCGAATTCGCCGAGTTGGGTCGTTGTACTTCCACTTGATGGGTGCCGGATTCTCGTTGTGCTGACGGATTTAGCGCATCAGCTTCCGGTCTAGGTCCTTCACGGAAGTAAAGATACCGCGACTGATTACGTCACGCTGGATACGGGAGAACCAATTCTCCACCTGGTTCAGCCACGACGAATATGTGGGCGTGAAGTGCATGTGCACGTGCCGATGGGCCCGCAGGAATTCCTGGACGCGCGACGTCTTGTGGCTGCTCACGTTGTCACAGATCACGTGGATTTCCTGACCATCTGGCTGATGGGCCACGATATCGGTCAGAAACACCACGAACTGCTCGCTGGTGTGGCGCGCCGCGGTCTTGCCTAGCACTTCTCCGGTGGCCGTGTTCAACGCGGCAAACAGGCTCAAGGTGCCGTTGCGCTTGTACTCGAATCTATGGCTTTCGGCACGCCCGGGCGACAGCGGCAACATGCGGTCTTTGCGGTCCAATGCCTGGATCGCGGTCTTCTCATCCACGCAGAACACCACCGCATGCGCCGGCGGGTTCAGGTACAAGCCAATGACGTCGGCAGCCTTGGTCTCGAAGTCCGGATCGTTGGAGATCATGTGCTGTGCCAGTCGATGGGGACGCAGACCATGTTTGCGCCAGCGAGTAATGCCAAGGGGCGGCAAAAGACATCCCGGTTGCGCCGCGCATGGATGACCACCCTGGATTGCTCTCCGGACCTCCACTAAGCCGGGTTCGGATGACGGGATCTAGGCCATCTCGTTCATCGACGATCGGAAGCCGACTGACTCAAACGGGTCGGTCTCGGTCGTCGTCCACCGCGGAGCGAGAGCCATCGTAGGATGGCTGTGGCGAATGCCGGAGTACGCCGCGGTGCTGGCGCGCTATGCCCACGGGCAGGAGAAGCTGGCCGGCTGCAAGCGGCTGGCGATGTACGCGCGGCGGTTGTGCGGCATCACAGCCGGCACGCTACTGCTGGACCTGACCGCCCGACACTACCTCCGAAGCAGCAGCGCCAGGACCTGACCAACATAGCCGCCATCGCTGCGACACTGGAAGCTGCGTGCGATCGAACGGCATGGTGGCGCCCAGATCCTCGAGCGAGCCTTCACCGGCTTCACCGCCCTACCGTCGCCCGGCGCAGCGCGCACGTGGCGCGAGGTGATCGGCGTGCCGACTGGCGAACGCGACCTGGATGCCGTCCGGGCGGCGTTCCGGCGGCGCGCTCAGGCGGCGCATCCCGACCGCGGGGGCTCACACGATGATATGGCTGCCCTCACCGTGGCGATGCGGCAAGCGGAGCAGGAGCTGTCTTGACCGGGTTCATCATCAAACCAAAGTGTCCGACCGGCACGGGTTGGATCATGCTACCTGCCACGTTCGGCAGCTTCGCCGAGCGACACATCGACTACCCGTTTCGCGCGAGAAAGCGAGCGACCTACCACAGCTTCGACGGTGCCCGCTTCCTTTCCCGTCCAAGACGAGACGGGCAGATGCCCTTCTGCCGCACAAGCAATCTGGACGCTCAGCGAGCAATTCCCGCCCTTTTCAGTTACCGCAATTTGAATCGCATGGCCGCGATACTGGTACGTACTGACTTCGCTCATGGTGGCGCCCTCTCCGTTGCAAGGATCGTAGCATGAAGCACATGACAACCCAGACCCTCGACGGCGAGGCCGGCTGCGTCCACTCCGACTGCGAGCAATACCGCTATCGCCTCTGGCGCTACTGGGATGCCAGCCGGCCGACGCTGGGCTTCATCATGCTCAACCCATCGACGGCCGACCACCAAGTCAACGACCCGACGATCACGCGGTGCCTGCAGGGGTGGCTTTGATTTTGATCTCGCCAAACATGTGTTCGTGCGACCTGCAAGTCGCGTGAGTTTCTGTTTCACTGGAGCATTTATGACCTGATGAAACCGGTTGTTCCATCAACCGTTCCCTACCCAGACACGCGGAGCCGGTAACAGCTCGGCGTGAAGCTCTGGGGACAACGTAGCCGCCGGATACCCGGTACGCCCAGCCGCAAGGTGAAGCGGAATCTGCCAGCACGAGGGCGGAGAGGAGCAAGGGACGAGTGGGTACGACCAACATATGTGAACTTCGGTTAAACGTCGTGAGTTTGAACAAGCCAAACGTGCTGATAGGCTTGAACCAAAATGGTATGCGGTGAGGAATGGTCTCTGAATACTGGGCCATCATGGACAGCACACCGCCGGCGAAGACGAAGGGTCCGCCCCACTCGGAGACTCATGTGGAACAGGGCAAGCCCATAGCGCCGCCGGCGACGGCAGGCGAACCGCAAGGAACGCTGTTGGCACTGTGGGTAAAGGAATGCGGAAAAAGCGAACGCCCGGCTGTAATGGACGGGATACGGGACTAACCGCTTGTCGCCGCCGGCCTGGTGCTCGTCCGCATCGTGATGCCTGGACGCAACCGGCCACTGAGCATGACCGGTTCCCAGGACAGCGGCTTGCACGCATCGCCGGCGTCGTGCGGCCTCACTCAGCTGACGTTCACCCCTTTGCACACAGGGGACCTACGATGGACCAGTGCAATGTTCATCGCCATGGGAGCAAGCACGCGGCGCGGCGAACCACTCCGTTTTACCCACTGCGAACTACGGCGCAGCCTTCTGCGACGCCTGTTCGTCGGAAGGCTGGCTGGCACTGGCGACAGCGTCGGCGGATGCCTTAAGGCTACTCTCAGCAGCTTGCGTCATTTGCTTCGCGGCATTCCGCATACCTTCGAACAGCAAGTCGGTCGCCCTGATTGCGGCTTGCAATACAGCGTCTGCAGTTCCGGAGTCCCATGGCTCGGCAGCGCTTTTGACCAAGTTAGTCATCTCGTGCTTGTTCGCCTCGTATTGAGCTTCGGCCACCTTGTCGAGCGCTGCCTGTGTATCGGCCGCGATTTTGTACAGATGGCGCTGATACGATAGCGCCTTGTCAGACATCGGACGAAGCAAGTCGGTTTCAACTGCAATCAACTCCTGTGTGTCCTTAACTGACAGCGCTTTTTGTGCCCCCTCCTGTGTTTCGACGAGCGCCGTCTTCACAGTCTGCATATTCAGATCGAGCAATTTCTCGAATCCCTCGAAGGCGTTGTTGGCCAGCCCCACTAAGGCGTCAAGGTTCGCCGTCTGCACATCAGCGATTTGCTTGGAGGACGATTGATTCATTTGCAACTCCTTACTTGTCGAGCGCCCAACTCTGCCATTGACGGCACATCCGAGGAGGGCCTGGTGAACCGACTGGTGCGGCATGACCGGTGGCGGAACTTCCCAATGTGCTCGGGGTTGAACATGCGGCCCCACCGTGCGTGGGGCCCCGCCATCGCACTAGGAGCCTGACAAACAGGTTCTCCTGCGGTCGGAAGACTATGAGATAAATCTAAGCTCGGACTGTGACAGAAAGGCGACGGCAGGCCTGTTCTTGCGCTACGTGACGGTTGACTTCTAAGCCTCACCCCTTTCAAGGTGACGAAAATTGGGGCACCCTCCGTGTTCTCGAACAGAAACCGGAGTCAATGGCGTGGTACTGGACGCAGTGGTGGAACGCTTTATCGAACACAGCCCGATCAGCGTGATGGCGCGCCTGGGGTTGCAACGTGCCCTTGATCCGGCCTGGATCGACGAGTTGTTCGAGCAAGAGCGTGAAACGCAGTACACGCGGGAGTTATTGTTCTCGACGACGGTGGAAATGATGTCGCTGGTCGCCGTGGGGCTGCGCCCGTCGGTGCATGCGGCAGCCAAGGCCAGTCCGGCGCTGCCGGTTTCCATCACCGCGCTGTACGACAAGCTCAGCCGGACCGAGCCGGGGCTGGTTCGTGCCCTGGTGCAAGGCAGTGCGCAGCGATTGGGGCCGGTCGTGCAACCGATGTTGCGCAAGCAGCCGCCATCGGTGAATGGCTATCGCCTGCGCATCGTGGATGGCAGCCATTTGCCGGCGAGCGAAAAGCGCCTGAAACCATTGCGGGGGTTTCGGGGTGCGGCCTTGCCAGGGCAGTCATTGGTGGTCTATGACCCGGACACGGCGATGATCGTCGATCTGGTGCCCTGTGAAGATGCGCATGCCCAGGAGCGGGCCATCATGGAAACCCTGCTCGCATCGGCCCAGCCGGCCGAACTGTGGATCGCCGATCGCAACTTCAGCACCCGGGCGATTCTTGCCGGGTGGCAGCGTCGCGGCAGCGCCTTCATCGTGCGGGAGCACGGCCGCAATCCGAGCCCCAGCGAGCTGGAGCCGTTACGCGAAATGGGCCGGGTCGAAACCGGCATCGTGTACGAGCAAGCGGTCAGCATCCCAGATGAATCGAACGCGCCGCTGGTGCTGCGGCGCATCGAGCTGCATCTGGATGGCGCCACCGAGGATGGTGACACCGTCATCCGCCTGCTGACCAATGTCCCGGCCGCCCATCTGACGGCCGAGGCAGTCGCCCGGCTATACCGGCGACGCTGGAGCATAGGTGTGTCCAGATAAGGACACGTTATCCAGTCGGTGTAAGTCCGACCGAGGCAAAAGACTCAAGCCTCGTAGCTTGGGAGGCGTTATGGCGCGAAAGCAAGATGACGGAGCCCTCCGACAGTATGCTCAGAAAGGAGTGTATGCAACGCACCAGGTTGCAACGTGCAGTGAACGCAGATGTAGCCTCGTCACACGAAAACCCGGTGGCTGAGACGGTCTATAACGCGCGAAAGCAGCAAGAGTTGTCCGAAACGAGTCCGATGCGGCAGCTCTCACCGGCGGGGTATCAGCGGCGACATGGTGTGAAGGATAGCGTGGAAACTGGAGAAGCCCTCGGCACCCGGCGGAGAAAGCCCGTCGAGGAGATGCTCGTTATAACCGCGAGTGGGAAATGCGGGCATAGGTGCCAGGGTGACGGATCGGGTCGTAGTACTGACGATGGGCGTGCAGCAAAACGCGCCCGGAGGGAAGGGCCCGGACCGGTGAGTACTCCGTCCAACAATGTGAGGCAGGGATGAAATGACAAAGGCATCCGGCAGTCTGCAGGAACTGAGAAGGCGGATCTATCGCAAGGCGAAGTCTGACAAGACCCATCGCTTCTGGGGGCTCTTCGTGCATATTGCGAAGAGTGAAACCCTAGACGAGGCCTACCGTATCGCCAAGAGGAACGGCGGTGCACCGGGAATCGATGGTCTGAGCTTTAATGACATCGAGGCATCGGGACGCATTGTATTCCTTGCGGAGATTCAGGCAGACCTCAAAACAGGCAGGTATGAACCCAAGCCGAACCGCAGGGTTGAGATCCCGAAGAGCAACGGCAAGGTCCGCGTTCTCCAGGTTCCTTGCATCCGCGACCGCGTGGTGCAGGGGGCGCTGAAACTGATCCTCGAAGCGGTATTCGAGGCGGACTTCTGCCCGAACTCCTACGGGTTTCGACCGAAGCGGTCCCCACACCGCGCGCTGGCGGAAGTCAGACGCAGTGTGCTGCGGCGCATGTCGACGGTGGTTGATGTGGATCTGTCGCGCTACTTTGACACAATTCAACATTCAACTCTGTTGGGCAAGATCGCGAAGCGCATTCAGGATCCCCAGGTCATGCACTTGGTCAAGCAGGTTATCAAAGCAGCGGGCAAAGTTGGGGTACCGCAAGGTGGCCCATTCAGCCCACTCGCCGCGAACATCTACTTGAATGAGATTGACTGGATGTTCGACGAGATTCGACGCAAGACGGCACAGGGCCCTTACGAGGCAGTGAACTATCACCGGTTTGCTGACGACATTGTCATCACCGTCAGTGGCCACCACACCAAACGCGGCTGGGCTGAACGTGCCCTACAGCGTCTGCGGGAACAACTCGTGCCGCTAGGCGTCGAGTTGAACACGGAGAAAACCATTGTGGTGGATACATTGAAGGAGGACGCCTTTGGGTTCCTGGGGTTCGACCTGCGTCGCGTGCGCAAACGAGCGGGGAACGGGTACTTCGTCCGGATGACCCCCAAGAAGAAGGCTCGCCAAGCCATCAAGGCGAGGATCCGCGACATCATCCGGCATGGAGGCTCGACCCCAGCCGTGAAGCTGATCGCGAAACTCAATGCTGCGGTGGCGGGATGGGTCAACTACTTTCGGGTCGGCAACGCCAGTCGCGCCTTCAGTGAGGTACGCGACTATCTGGAAATGAAGGTCCGAACTCTGCTAACGCGGCGCAAGCGACGCAAGAAGAGGAGCGTCGGGTGGCGACGGTGGAGTAACGAGTACCTCTACGGAGTCCTGGGCTTGTACTGGGACTGGAAAACGCGCCCGCTGTCTGGCGCGGAGGAGTTCGCGTGAAAGCGGCCGCCATACCGACAGGACACATAACCCTTGCGATGAATCTCACTGGGTGAGCTGCTTGAGGGAAAACCTCACGATCAGTTCTTATGGGGAGGGGCTGGAAACGGGCCGGGTTCGCCGAGCACCGCGCCAGTCCTTTACCCGCCAGAATCTGTTTCAGCGGCTGGAATCGGTGCTCAACAGTGAGATTCGTTCGTTGAGCCAACCGCGCGCGGCGCTGCTGGCCTTCGGCGTGGCGGCGCTCGCGTATAACGTACTGAGCGTGATTGCGACTGCGGTGAGAATCCGGCATGAGCTGGATACCAGCGACATCGAGCTCTCACCGTATTACCTCGCCAGCGAAATCCGGGCAACTTATGCCGGCATGATGATCGCGGTGCCGCCCGAGGTGTGGCAGGCCTATGACCTCCTCACCCCAGCTCAGCTCGGTCGCGAGTTGATCAAGATGGCGACGCACGTTGATCCCCGCGCGATGCGCAAACATACGCGGGGACCGAAAGCGCCGAAGAAGAAAGGCTATGTGGCCGGATGCGTAGCACGGCGGCATGTTTCTACCGCCCGTGTCATCAAGGCTGGACGTGTCGTCTAATCACCTTGAAAGGGGTGCTTCTAAGCCTGCCTCATCTGGAGACCAGATGGCTTCCTCTGCCGGTCGCGAATTCACGGTGCCCCCAAGAGGCCTATGCGAGTCGGTACTTGAGAGTAAGCACTAACCGAAAAGGCCCGCCACTATCCCGCTTTACTCACAAAGCTCCCACATTTGCTCCCGAAGTTGAGTAGAGTGGTTATTCGTCCCGAGCGGCAGTGCACGGTTCAGGAGCCGTCCTCGAAGCAGTGCTAGCGCAGACGTGACGTCGACAACATGCACACGAATAGCCACCAGTGCCGTCACCCGCGCAAGAAGAGAGTGGAAAGGGGGAGCGATGAGAACAGAGGACCAAGACCACGTAGTTGCGAGGATTGCGATGGAGACTGGCTTCCCTCTTGAGGTCGTTCGGGAATTCTACCTCGCAGCATTCCGAGACCTCAGCGCAGATGCCCGTGTTCATGCCTATCTGCCGCTATTCGCCGCAAAGCGGGCAATCGCTCAGCTGCGCAGTGCAGATTCTGAGTCCGGAACTCAAACTCGCTCGCTCGACCCGGATGCTGAGCGGGATGCCCCTCAGGCGGCATTATCGACCGAAGCCCAAGACTTGCGCATACACGCCTCTTGGACACGACAACCTACGGCTATCGCGAGCCCAATCATCGGGTAGCTGCCGGGAACAGGAATTTTTGGTCTCTGCCCCCTGAGTGAGGGTGCCTTCGCCTGCCATCTACTACGAGCCTCTATGAGCCGGGAGGCTCGACGATTATGTCGACCACCAGATGACCCTTCGATGACAGCCACGCCTTGTACCAACGACCAGGCTAGCGTCCCTCTGGATGGCGCCGAGCACACGCTGGTAGTCCTGCTCTAGTGCCCTGCCCTCCCGAGTCCGAGTTGGCAGTGCCCGGCATCCACGGGTTGAATCCGCAGGCCATTGTCAGGCTCTCCTATCCGGGCGCGGATTAAAGCTCAATTCCCGCGCCATGGCTTCATAAAGCTCCCGCGCTTTGGTGGTGTTTGCCGGCGGCAACACCACCTGGATGTCCAGCAGCAGATCGCCCGGTGGATTAGCGGGAATGCCCTTGCCGCGCACACGTAGCTCGCTGCCGCTCTGGGCGCCAGGGGGAATGCGCACCTTCAGTTCGCCCCCAGGTAAATCGACGGGCACCACCGCCCCCAGCGCCGCCTCCCATGGCGCCACCTGCAGGGTGAGGTGTAGATTTCGCCCCTTCACTTTCAGTTGGTCGTGCGGTGTAGTGGTCTAATTTCCTCGGACAGGTCGATAGGAGGACAATCCGGAATCGACGAGGAAAGAGCTAGATGACAAGAAGGCGCCGACAATTTGACGCCAGCTTCAAGCTGGAAGTGGTACGGATGGTACGAGACCAGGGATTATCGGTCAGCGAAGTCTGCCGGTCGATGGAACTTGGTGAGACGGCCGTTCGCCGCTGGGTGGCGCAATACGACGCCGAGCGCGCCGGCGGCCCGGGCGAGGGCAAACCGCTGACGGCCGAACAGCAGCGCATTCGGCAGCTCGAAGCGGAGAACCGACAACTGCGCGAGGACAATGCGCTGTTAAAAAAAGCGTCGGCCTTCTTTGCACGAGAACTGAAGTGAGTTATCGCGTGGTAACTCACTTGCAACAGGAGGCCGTATCGGTCAGTAATGCCTGCCGGGTTTTGCAGGTGAGCCGCTCTGGCTACTATGCGCACCGGCGTGCCAAGCCGAGCGCAAAGAGCCTGCAGGAACAGACCCACGTCAAGGCAGCGTTTGCTGCCAGTGGTGCGAACTACGGCAGCCGGCGCGTGATGCATGCGCTGAGGGCACAAGGACTACGTATTGGCCGCTATCGGGTCCGCACGCTGATGCGCGAAACGGGATTGCGCGCGAGATGGAAGCGCAAGTTCGTCTCGACGACCGACAGCAGGCATACGCTACCTGTGGCAGAGAACGTGCTCGACCGGCAGTTTGACGTGGCCGAGCCCAATCGCGCGTGGGTTTCGGACATCACGTATATCCGCACGGCGCAGGGCTGGTTGTATCTGGCGGTCGTGCTGGACCTGTACTCGCGTCGTGTGGTTGGCTGGTCGATGGCTCCCACCATGCCGGCCGGACTGGTCATGTCGGCACTGACCATGGCGTTGCAGCAGCGCCGGCCAGAGCCGGGACTGGTCCTGCATTCCGACCGGGGCAGCCAGTACGCGAGCGATGAATACCAGGCGTTGCTCAAGCAGCACACGTGGTTTGCAGCATGAGCCGCAAGGGAAATTGCTGGGACAATTCGGTGATGGAACGGTTCTTCCTGAACCTCAAGATGGAACGCGTGTGGCAGCGGCAGTACGCCAACCACGATGAGGCACGGCGCGACATCAACCAGTACATCATCGCTTTCTACAATCCGGTGCGCTTGCACTCCACTTTGGGCTATCTGTCGCCCGCCGCCTACGAGACGGAAACGACAGTGAAAGAACCTATCTGCCTGTCCGAAATAACTTGACCACTACATCCTGCCCCCATCAGCTCCAACATGCGAAGTTCGGCCGTTGCAGCCGTTCCCAAGCTAGGAGGATGGTCCGAAGAAGGGTCGAGGATATCAGGCATTATCCGTTTGTTAGAAATGCGACACGACCGTCCTCCCGCACATACAAGTCTGAGAACGACAGCACAACGTTCAGTTCATCCCTGCACCAATGAAATCCGTCGGGATCACGAGTGGCTTGGTTGATTAACATAATTAAATGATTACCGACCCGAAAGCGATTCTGTGCACTCGCCAGTGCCTTGAATAAACGCTTCCATTTGGTCATGGTATGGCACGGATCAGGAAGTCCGATTTCCTGAAGGAGCCTCCCTATTTGCGGTCCTGTAAGGCCGCGTTCTGCATCTCCGAGGACACGGCATGCCGCTTCGAGGTGCTGCACATTGAAGGGGACGAGGTGCGTCACGAAAATATCTCCTTGCAGTGCTATCAGCCAATCCTGGCTTCCCGCCGCAGATTTGGCCTTCCCGAAGACACCCTGGAGGATAGCTCCGCGTAATCGTGTTGAGGCGACGACTGCCGGTCAGTACGAGCAGGACGGCGCGGCCTCACCAGTTCGGGCCTGCAGGCGGCCTGGTGACCTACATAGTCTCCGCAGCAGCCATGGCGAACTATCGAACCTCGGCCACGCCCAGTCGGCGGACCCCACCGGTGGCCATTATTTTCCAGCGTACCTTCACCCGGAGAGTCCTTTGGTGACTAGTAGGCGAGCTTATCGAGCTCGCGATGCAACGGTCTTGTGATGACTCTGACTATCGGTGTGTCGACACACCTCACCGCCGATTTCCATTCATGCTCTCGCCTTCCATCGCGGCACGCCATTCCTCGTGCGCCTCGATTGGCTCCAATTCCTGGTTGACGAACGAGGTAGCGCGTTCTGCGGCAGAGGAGGCATTGAAGGGGAAGTCACCCTGGCTGTCTTCCAGTACTTGCTCCGCCGGACCGACAACGTCAGCATACGCGCTAAATCTCTGACAAAGGAAATATTTTTCTTGAAACACCGGTAACGACGAATTCCGAAAAAACTCAAGCTTTTCCTCGCAAATAATCCAACCACATAAAAGAAGGCTGTGCGAGGCCCGCCAAGTCGCCACCAGAGGTGCAAATACAGAACCCATGTTGAGGATAAAGAGCGCATACTTGGGTTGGCAATACCTACCCATGTGCACGCTTCGGTGCGCCCGGCGCATCTCAGCGCAGGATGTGGCAGCGCTATGTCAGGCCGCGTTGGTCGCCTTGGAATGCACTCCTTCGCGGATTCTGCTGATATTACTTGCCCGATATGGAGGGCTACGACGTCGCACGTTCTCTGCGAAGCAGCCCTGGAACGGCAGAGAGACTCTGAACGAGGTGCTGATTGCTGACATCGATGGATTTACGGGAAGCGCAGTAGTTCACCTCATCTGCAATAGCCTGAAGCAGCCAATGAAGCGGCGATCTTGAGCGTACGCCACCCCAACTTCGTCGGGGCTGAATCTGGCGCGTCACCTGGAACGCTTCCCGCTGGGAACCTCCCGATCGCCGGCCGGCTTATGCGGTCCGATGGCGGTCCGATGCTTCCTCGCCCAACGCCCGAACCGCTCGTCCCCGACGGCCCCTTCCCGGCCGGCCATGAGCGGCCCTTCCACTTGACTACTACGCGCACGTTTGAAGGTTGGCTCCACGCTGACAACGGACGGTTGACTTTCCACGTTGCAAGAACTGACGTCGACGATATAGTCACACAGTCTCTTTTCCTTCTACGAGAGGACCGCGTGCCCATGTTCAGTCGCCCGACGCGGCAGTGTGGACTTACGGGGGGCAAGTGCCGCTACCTCTGCGAGGAAATAAACAGGCATAGTTCCTTCGATGAGCGTAGCGATCTGGAGTGTTTCGCAAGACCTGGGATACCAGCTTGGAGCCGGTGTTCGCCTTTCAGTACCCCTGCCCCGCTTCGAATATTGTTTCCACAAGACTACGACCTGCTGTTTAGCGACGATCCTTGGGGCGAACGAGAAGGTGCAAGCGTCCAAAGCCAGAGAGGCATTGCATGTGCGTCAATGCCACAATCAAGGGCCTTATAGCGCGGACCAAAGTGAAGTGGCGAGCTAGGGTGGTCATACTTACGTCATTTTTTCAACCGCTGTTCCGGGAACAGCCTTTACAAAAGTTCCCGGATAGCCATCTAGTTACGCACCGTCGGTGTACCCGTCGCGGTTGGTGATTCGCGCCCCATCGGAAAATACATTTCGCCTGTCCGTGACCGCAGCGCCATCGGTGTAGACGTCAAACTTTGTAGCTTTCCCTCCATCGGTATAGGGGTCACGTGGCCCCACCGGTCCGGCATACGCCCCCGCGGCGCCAAGTGCGGTACCCAAGACAGCGGACAGTTGTAGTGGTCAAGTTATTTCGGACAGGCAGATAGGTTCTTTCACTGTCGTTTCCGTCTCGTAGGCGGCGGGCGACAGATAGCCCAAAGTGGAGTGCAAGCGCACCGGATTGTAGAAAGCGATGATGTACTGGTTGATGTCGCGCCGTGCCTCATCGTGGTTGGCGTACTGCCGCTGCCACACGCGTTCCATCTTGAGGTTCAGGAAGAACCGTTCCATCACCGAATTGTCCCAGCAATTTCCCTTGCGGCTCATGCTGCAAACCACGTGATGCTGCTTGAGCAACGCCTGGTATTCATCGCTCGCGTACTGGCTGCCCCGGTCGGAATGCAGGACCAGTCCCGGCTCTGGCCGGCGCTGCTGCAACGCCATGGTCAGTGCCGACATGACCAGTCCGGCCGGCATGGTGGGAGCCATCGACCAGCCAACCACACGACGCGAGTACAGGTCCAGCACGACCGCCAGATACAACCAGCCCTGCGCCGTGCGGATATACGTGATGTCCGAAACCCACGCGCGATTGGGCTCGGCCACGTCAAACTGCCGGTCGAGCACGTTCTCTGCCACAGGTAGCGTATGCCTGCTGTCGGTCGTCGAGACGAACTTGCGCTTCCATCTCGCGCGCAATCCCGTTTCGCGCATCAGCGTGCGGACCCGATAGCGGCCAATACGTAGTCCTTGTGCCCTCAGCGCATGCATCACGCGCCGGCTGCCATAGTTCGCACCACTGGCAGCAAACGCTGCCTTGACGTGGGTCTGTTCCTGCAGGCTCTTTGCGCTCGGCTTGGCACGCCGGTGCGCATAGTAGCCAGAGCGGCTCACCTGCAAAACCCGGCAGGCATTACTGACCGATACGGCCTCCTGTTGCAAGTGAGTTACCACGCGATAACTCACTTCAGTTCTCGTGCAAAGAAGGCCGACGCTTTTTTTAACAGCGCATTGTCCTCGCGCAGTTGTCGGTTCTCCGCTTCGAGCTGCCGAATGCGCTGCTGTTCGGCCGTCAGCGGTTTGCCCTCGCCCGGGCCGCCGGCGCGCTCGGCGTCGTATTGCGCCACCCAGCGGCGAACGGCCGTCTCACCAAGTTCCATCGACCGGCAGACTTCGCTGACCGATAATCCCTGGTCTCGTACCATCCGTACCACTTCCAGCTTGAAGCTGGCGTCAAATTGTCGGCGCCTTCTTGTCATCTAGCTCTTTCCTCGTCGATTCCGGATTGTCCTCCTATCGACCTGTCCGAGGAAATTAGACCACTACAAGTACGAGTTTCTTAAGCATGATTCCACCTCCTATTAGGTGGTTACATTTTTTCCCCCAGCAAGTTCAAGTTCCAGTATAGGTGCGCTTTGACGAATTTTTTGCATTGCACAAATTTATACTTGGCACGCCCCGCCCGTTTGCGAACGATGAGCGGCCCGGCACGGACAGCCAGGCGAATTTCTTCCGCTATGCACCACGGGGTCTGAAATGCTGGAAAGAAAACGTTCTTACAAGGGATTCCACGTTGGAGACCGCGCTAAAGCGGGGGCAGACTAAGCAACAAGGCGGTGGCCCTTCTCCCGGGCGATGGAGGGATACCATCGTTCAACGTGAGATCGGAACTGGTCATTGAGCACGGCAGTCCGGATTTGTAGAAGTTCGTGCGGGTGCCGCGGCCGCCCATGTCGGCAATGGCCTCGGGCATGGCCGCCCGGCCGCCGCCAAGGAAGGCCAGACCGGACAAGTCGCGCGTATCGATGCCGGAGAAGAAAACCATCGCCTTGCCGCTTAGTCAGCCCCCGGTTTGGCGCGGTCTCACAGGGACTTCCCGACGATCACTTCAAACCAGCCATTCTGGCGGCGCCGGTGGCCCGCTAGCCGAAGGTAGCCGCCGTCAATGCCGACCGCGCGGATCGGACTGGGCTCCGGGATCTCGGACGAACCGACGCTCGCGGCCACCTCCGCCTGCTGCCGGGCGTCGGTGGCCTGTTCCGCTTCCAGCCGGCGACCGAGCGTGGTGACCTGGCGCCGGATTGAGCTGGCTGCCAGCACATGATCGAGCGGCAATACCTCTTGCAGGACGTTGACGGTCAGACCATACGACATCAACGCTGCAAACTTGACCTCGAGATACTGGAGTTCGGGACTGACCCGCTCAGGCAAGCAGTTGGCGACCGGACTGAAGGTGGGGGCGTTGCCCTGGCATTGCCGACAGGGATACAGCCTGGGACTGTCAATCGACAGTCGCCCGAACGCGCTCCGGAAGACCAAGTGATGGTGGCCCTTGCAAGCCAGCTGCGCCCCGCACGTGGGACAAACGCTGGTCCGGGCAACTGCCTCGGCCCAGGATCGGAAGCCATGCGCGCATTTTAGGTGCCTCATTGGCCTCTCAGCAGTAGTCCCATCGTTTGCCCCCGATTTGGCGCGCTCTCTACGCGCGAGGATGGATTGCCGGAGGGACGCCTATTCAGCGATGCGTTCATCACTGCGGCCAGTGGCGCGAAGTACCTGTCTAGAGACTTGTCAGCGGGAGCGTCCACTGGCCATTCCGATTCTTCCGCAATGACTGCAAGCCTACCTTCGTAGACCTTCATGCCGCTCTTGCCCTACCCATACACATACGCATGTGTATGCGTATGGAGTGAGCTAACTTAGGTCAAGGCCGGTTATCGGCCAGAGTATTAGGGTTTACGCGCAACGTAGCCGACCCCACCTCCAGGTATCGTCACATTGACCGCCTCTTCTCGGGCGCGCGTTTGACGCTCAGCTCGTAAGGGCCGCCTTTGTGCGTCATGATGGAGGCACGTCTGGGGCATCAGACCGCGATACATGCGACGGTCCATCGCAGCGCCCTTGTCATTCGCCCACTGTAATTCGATGTAGCCTTCCAGGGCCGCGACTGTCTTCGGGTGGCTCAAATAGATGCAGCGCTGGCGGCACCCGTTGTGATGGCGCCCAGCAGGCTCACTTCTTCGCGGATTTGGCCTGAGGGTTGAAGCACGTCAGCCACCTTTTTCCGTTATCTAGTGCGCGAGCACCGCGCCGAGATTGAGTTCATCGGCAACTTTCTTCAATCGCTTGTCGCGCGTCCAGATGGTGATGCCTGGTTGTAGGCGCGCGGACGCCAACAGTGACGTGTCGACATATCCTATTCCACGATTGAACAAACCTTCGCGCTCGATCAAATAAAACGTCTCCTCCGGCGTTGCAACTGGCGCGCGCGGCAGATCGAGCAACGCGCCAAGCACGACGTCACGGTCACGCAGACTACCGAGCGAAATCTCGCCTATCACATATGGATGAGCCAGCACGCACTCCTCGGCAAGCAGGCTAATCAGCATAGGATCAGAAGCGTTGATGTGGTCAATCCAGACCGACGTGTCGACAAGAATCATTCGATGTCCTGCCGGCGACGCGGCGCCCCCTTGATGCCCGGTTGGCTACCGCCAAGATTCGCGAGTCGTTTCGCGGCTTCACGCTGGATCAAGGCCTTTAGCGCTTCGCGCACGAGTGCCGTTTTCTCCTCCAGGCCCGTATAGGCTTGAGCCTTGGCGATCAAGTCGTCATCAAGCGCAATAGTCGTACGCATGGGAATCTCCGTAAGTATGCACTAATGATAGCATCGTTTGATGATAAAAATAGTGCATTGCGAAGTCTCGTAATGAGCGCTTTTTGCCGCGACATTCCGATGCAGTTGCACGCGAGAACGGCGAAAACCGCCCGCGAACACAGACGAGATATCGCATCCTCGGAAAAATCCAAAGGCGGTCAGCAGAAATTCCGGCTTATAGAAGACGACCGCCCCAAGCTAATCCGCGGTCGAAGCTATCCGATCCGGAAAAACTCCACGCTCTGCCCCGCATTGACCGCCCGCCGCAGCCAATCGGGCATCTCGCCCTGCCCGTCCCAGCGCATTCCCTGGGCGTTGCGGTAGCAGACCGCGGCCGGCGGCGGGGGCTGCGGCGGCGGTTCAAAGCACCCCGCCGCCTCCAGTTCCTCCATGGTCAGCCCATAGGAGACCGCGCCAAACCGGGGGCTGACTAAGCGGCAAGGCGGTGGTCTTCTTCTCCGGCGATGGAGGGATACCAGCGTTCAACGTAAGAACGTAGCTGGTTATTGAGCACCGCGGTCCGGATTTGCAGTAGGTTGTGCGCGTACCGAGGCCGCCAAGCCATCTGCTGCCGTTTGACGAACCGCTTGCTGACCACCTGGTTGACGGCTGACTCGACAAAACCTGAGGCAATGGGCTCGCCATGCCGATAGCGGTCACCGTAGTTCACGATGAAGTACCGGTTGTTGTCCAAGTAGACAATGAACTCCTCGAGCTTGCCAAGGAGTTTGGCCTCCTCGGGGCTGGCCTCAGCGTCCAGATCCCAGCCCAGGCTTTCCAGTCGGCGCAACGCCGGATAGGGGCAGCCGTGCCACAGGTGCCACTTGGAGCTATGCAGCGCCTTGATCAATTCCGCGTTGCTGGGGCCGCCGTGGGCCGGCCGGCCCTTGATCATCTGTTCGAGGTTCTGTACCCGCATGGCGATGTGGAACCAATCGAGAACGTACTCACCGCGGTCACCAAAGCCGAGTTGGGCAAACCGTACGGTATCCCCGCCGTCCGACAGGAAGGTGACCGGCTGACTTGGTTGCACACCTTCTCGTAGCAGGAAGTTCCACATACGATCGGCCGGTCGACGCTCCAGCTTGTGCACGTAGGCAAAACTATGCCCGCCATCCTGATCCCGCAGGGACTTTCCGACGATCACTTCAAACCAGCCATCCTGGCGGCGCCGGTGGCCGGCCCAGCGAAGGTAGCCGCCGTCAATGCCGACCGCGCGGACCGGACTGGGCTCCGGGACCTCGGACGAACCGACGCTCGCGGCCACCTCCGTCTGCTGCCGGGCGTCAGTGGCCTGCTCCGCTTCCAGCCGGCGACCGAGCGTGGTGACCTGGCGCCGGATCGAGCTGGCTGCCAGTACATGATCGAGCGGCAATAATTCCTGCAGGACGTTGACGGTCAGACCATACGACATCAACGCTGCAAACTTCACCTCGAGATACTGCAGTTCTGGACTGACCCGCTCAGGCAAGCAGTTAGCGACCGGACTGAAGCTAGGTGCGTCGCCCTGGCACTGCCGGCAGGGGTACAGCCTCGGACTGTCAATCGACAGCCGTCCGAACGCGCTACGGAAAACCAAGTGATGGTGGCCCTTGCAAGCCAGCTGCGCCCCGCACGTGGGACAAACGCTGGTCCGGGCAACTGCCTCGGCAACCTGTGCCGTGACCATCGTGCGCTGCAGCCGGCCCAGCAATGATTTCGCCTCCTCCAGATGCAGCCCCAGCGAGCCCACATCAAGGCCATCTCTCTCGAACTGGGCTATCTCGGTGACGGTGGCTGGCACGCCTCCATCGTCCTGCACTACGAGTTGTAAGCTGACACGCATGGCCGCCCTCCTCCCTTGGAAGCTGCGGCGACCAGTCTACCCCTCGAGCTCTCGCAACCGATCATTGACGATCCGACGATCAAAGCGACGATCCAACCAAATCAGCCACCTATCGACCTCGTCGCGCAGGTCTTCCAGCACGATTGGCCCTTCGCGCAGCGACTCGATCCAATCGAGGAATTCATACTCACTGTGTTCGTCCCTGGCCTCCAGATACCTCTCGATTCCGCCAATGTCCTCGGACGGGCATGGCCCGCAACCCGGCACGCAACGGGGCAACTGGCCAGGCCGTTGCCGCAGCATACGCCGCTCCATGCGTATCTCGTGGCGCCACCACGCGTTGAAGTCATACACATAGACGAAGCCTTCGTGTTCTCGGAGATGAAACGCGGTCAGCGGCAGTTCGCTGGCGACTGTGCAGAACTGCAAGACGCCCTCATGAGCTTCGCCGTAACGCCTGCCACGAATACTGAACGTGTGCAGATGTTCGTCGGCCCAGCCCATGACGACCTGGATGACATGGTGCAATCGCCCGAGCGTCAAGTGCTCGGGAACGAGGACGCGTCGCCAAACCGGCGGGCTCAGGCCGCGCAGAGCAATTCGAAGTTGAAGGACGGAGATCGCCGGCCCAGGATCGGAAGCCATGCGCGCATTGTAGGTGCCTCATTGGCCTCTCAGTAGCGGTCCGGCCGTCAGCCCCCGTTTTGGCGCGCTCTCCTACACGGGCTGGTGTCAGCAGCTGCGCGTCGTGCATCTCCATACATTCGGTCGATAAGGCCTGCGTCTGAGTCTGTGGCAAAAAATTCGACATGACACACCAGCCATTGACGGCGAGCGCACTTGTCGCGATGTCGAATTCGCTGGATCGGGAATTCGTCGAGCCATCGATTGCCTGGTCCGGAGCGGCGTCGCCGATCAGGCAATCAACCAGCCGTTCGATTTCCGCTTCAGTCAGGGGGTGTTCCAGAAACGCATTCCTTCTTATTTGCTCTTCCGCTCGCGGCGAGATCGAGTACTCGCTCGAGTCTGCTACAAGCTGGTCAAAACCATCAAGCGTTGTTGGGGTCGCGTCGAACGCGGGCATTGACACGCCCCGGACCCAGGAGGAAGAGCCGGGTCGAGATAGTCGATCTGTCGGGACAACGGCGCAGTCTACACGAGTGGGACAAACCGACCGTTGATCCTCGGCTCGAGCGATGGCCTGGGCCGACGCCTATTACGTGACAACGGCCATTGGGGCAACGTCGGACCTAACGGCGGCATCGGGTCGCAAGCGGAAGTCGGCGTTGCCGGATCTCGGCCAAAGCGGCCAGTCAGCTTCCCCGAAAACAGCCGACCGCGGGTGTCCGGTTTCAGATTTCACGAAGGGGCCTCCGACACCCGCGAATCGAAACTGGATGGCGTATAGCACCTTGAGCAACGCCATCTACAGGCGGCGGCACTGCCGTTCCCCAAGGGCGGCCTCTTCTATGGTGCGCGCCAAGGCGCCTGACGGACCCCTTTGGCCGCCTTGCGCAATGAATCGAGAGGTCGCGTCGACGACTGTTTCGTCGCTGTTTTCATCGAATACGTCAAAGACTGGTGCAACGACCGACTCTACAAGGGCAAATTGCTGCTTTTCAAATCTGCCTGGGTCGATGCGGCCTTCGGCATCGAAACTGAGAATGGAAAACGTTATTCGAACGACGCCCACCGGGTCTCTGGCCACGCATTCAACGACCACGTCGGCCATTCGTAATCGTTGTCCCGCAAAAACGGGCACACAGTGACTTGCCGGATCTCGCAGCATCCGGTCGAACTTGGTGCTCGACAGCCGCCAGAGGGTATCGTCCCGAGCAATGAGAAACCTTCGGCAGGAAAAGCCCATGGCTGTGCCGCCCGTGCATCAACTATGAAGCTCACCACGCTCGGTGAGCTTCCATAATGGGCCTTGCCAGTGGAAGCTTCTCCCCAGCACCCCACTCCGCGAGCATGACCAGAAGATTGTGTCCTCGTGGTCGATGGCCGGCCCCACTGCGCCTTTCTTGCACGTGAAGTGCGTCGCAGCCATCACGCGGGTGTCGTCGAAGTCAGTGGCGTGGCCGATCACGTCGCATGAGACTCCGCCACGGGCTTGCCCGAGCCCCGCTGAGGACCAAGGGCGGCGCCTCTCATCCAGAAGGTGTCCTGCATTGGTGATGTACATGCTGAATTGGATTCAAAGAATGACGTAGGCCTGTCCGTATCTCGTCGCGCGTTCCACTTCTACTGTCGGAATCAGACATGGAAGGCCTCGGCGAGACGCAAGGGCTGGCTTTGACGCCTCACTTGATGATCTCGCCGCTCCATCGATCACGGTTGGCCCAGAACGAACACCGCGGGCATTTTTCGCCTTCCGGATAGTCAACGCCTTCCTCATGCGGGCACCCGATGATGCGATCGACGGCCACCACCGATTTGGCACCATGCTGGTCAATGAATCGAATGATTGCTTCGGTAACTGCTGGATCCGTTCTCACATCAGTGGTTTCGCAGAACCACCGCTCAAGGGGGTCGGCGTCATCACCTTCGTGCGCGATGATGCCAACGGAGACTTTCGTCGCTCTCGTGTCGTCGGGCCCGTAGAAGGCAACCGTTGCCACCGGGTAGCCGCGGAAGCCCTTGTTGCGTTTTTTCGCGAACTTGTCTCGGTACCACTGAGCCTTGAATGTCATGACCACTCCTCGCATGCACTGCTAGTGACGTAAGCGGCGCCACCCCTTAATGAAGCTTACCTACTTTTCGCGCTCTTGACCGGAGCCAGTTCCGGCATTTGCCACGCCACAGCGAAGCTGCTCGCCGCCAAAGGGGCCAAGGGCAGCGCCATATCGATAAGAGCGGTTATCGATATAGGGCACGAAATATGAGCCTGCGCCACATGGTTTCCATCCACCACTCATCGGCTAGAATGCGCACAGCCTTCGCTTTCCACCGCTTTTGCGCGCAAATCCCCCACATGGCCAGGAACAACCACCAGTCTGTCAGCATCGCGCCCGACCACAACCGACCCATCCTGTCGAAAGGGCAGAAAACGTTCAACTCGCTGATCAAGCAGATCGAGAAGCGGCGCATGCGCCTGCGTGCTTGGGAAACCGTCACGCCCTCCTTCCAGCAGCGGTACGTCAACGACCTCCTGCCCCTTGAACAAACCTTGACCGATCTGCAGATCCGGATGGTGCATCGCCTTGACCGGGCCTACGAGCAAAAGGAACTGACCAAAGCAGAACGTCGCAAGCTCGCTGCAGTGATCACTGATTTGGCGGGCCCGCTGGCAGGTGAAGACGACGGCTTGAAAGCCATTTACAACAAGTACAGCGCGACCGACTACGACAGTGAAACCGCTGCTGAAATCGACGGCATGAAATCCATGCTTGAGGCCGTGCTTGGTGTCGAATTGGGCGACGACCTGGACATAAGCTCACCAGAGGAGTTGCTCCAGCACGCCCAGGCACACATCCAGCAAAGGCAAGCGGAAGAGGCCACAGAAGCCGTCGCGCGGGAAGCGCGTCGCGCCAAGCGGAAAAAATCGCCCAGACAGCTTGCGGCAGAGGCGCGCGCCCAGGAAGAGCAGGCTCAGATTAGCCTCTCCATCCGCGAGGTCTATCGCAAGCTGGCCAGCGCCCTGCATCCTGATCGCGAGGCCGATCCGCAGGAGCGCGACCGGAAGACCAAACTGATGCAGCGCGTCAATGAGGCCTACAACAAGAACAACCTGCTGCAGTTGTTGGAGCTACAACTGGAGTTGGAACACATCGACCAGCATTCGATCAACCACATCAGTGAAGATCGGCTGAAACACTACAACAAGATCCTGAAGGAGCAAATTTGCGAACTGGATCAGGAGATCCTGCATGTCGAAACCGCGTTTCGGTATAGCTATGGAATCGAGCCTTTCGAGGCTCTATCGCCCGACACCGTCCTGCGCAACCTTGCCGCTGATATCAAAGATCTCCGGCTCAACATTCGAGCCCTTGAGCATGACCTTGCGGCGTTCGAAGACATTAAGAATCTGAAGGGCTGGCTCAAGACCTTCAAGCGTAAGCGCCTCACGAAGACCGTTCTTGCCCCTGTCCCATAGATCACGAGATGCTGTCTGCTTTGAGGATGTTCCGTTACCCAGTAACGCACAGCGAGGTCGTTACTGGGTAACGGTCGCAAAGGAGAAGCGAGATGGCACAAACGACGGCACAGCGGCAAGCCGCCTACCGAGCAAGGCGCGTGACGACAGGCAACGATGGTAACGGAGAGCGTCGGTTGAGCATGTGGGTGACCACGGAGGCGGACTTTGCCCTTGCTCGCCTGGCGCGCCGTTACTCGGTAACGAAGCGAGAGATGCTGGAGCGGTTGATCGTGCGGGCTGACGACGCGATTGTCCGCAGACTCGATCCGGACTCGCCTGATTGGGACACGTACTTCTTCGCTCGCCGGGCGCCCAGCCACGTTACCGGGTAACGGAGTGTTTTGTGCAGGCGAGTGGGGGCGCTTCCACGCCGTGAGCCGTGAAGCGGGGTCATTCAGACGGCAGCAGTTGGTCAGGCGCCTGGCGGCGCGGTGGGCAGGTTCCGCAGGTGTGCGTGGGCACGCCAGGGCAGCAATTCTTCAACGCGGTTGATCGGGTGATCGGCAATGCCGGTCAGCACATGGCACAGGTAGGCGCGCGGGTCGATGCCATTGAGCTTGCACGAGGCGACCAGCGAATACATGGCCGCCGCCCGTTCGCCGCCGCTGTCGGAACCGGCAAACAAGAAGTTCTTGCGGCCCAGGGCGACACAGCGCAGCGCGTTCTCGGCGATGTTGTTGTCAATCTCGGCGGTCCCGTCGTCGCAGTACAACGTCAGCGCATCCCACTGGTTGAGCGTGTATTGGATCGCCTTGGCCGTCTCGGATTTTGCCGACAACGTCTGCAGTTTCGCCCTGAGCCAGGCGCCGTAGCGCTCAAGCAGAGGGCGGGCTTTCTCCTGGCGCACCCGCAGCCGCTCAGCCGGCGGTTTGCCGCGGATGCCGGCCTCGATGGCGTAAAGCTCACCGATACAACGCAGTGCCTCGGCAGTCGTTTCGGACGGCGTGCGCACGTGAATGTCGTAGAACTTGCGTCGCGCATGCGCATGGCATGCCGCTTCGCGAACCGAGCCGTCTGCAAACAACTCGTTGAAGCCGGCGTATGCGTCCGCCTGCAGAATGCCGCCAAATCCGCTCAGATGGCGCTGAGGATGCTCCCCCCTGCGGTTGGGCGAATATGCGAACCATACCGCAGGCGGTTCTGCCGAGCCTGCCCGGGTATCGTCGCGCACATAGACCCACAGCCGGCCAGTTCGCGTCTTCTTGTTGCCAGGCGCAAGCACGGGAATCGGCGTGTCGTCGGCGTGCAGCTTGGTACCGGCTATCACGTAGCGGCGCAAGGCCTGCACCAGCGGATCGAGCAATGCCTCGCACATGCCGACCCATCGGCCCATGCTGGCCGGGTCCAGCGTGACGTTCTCGCGTGCGGCGATGGCCGACTGTCGGTACAGCGGTTGATGGTCGGCATATTTGGCCACGAGGATGTCGGCGAGCAAGCTCGGGTGGGCAATGCCGCGCTCGATCGGCAAGCTCGGTGCCGCCGGCTGCGCGATGTGCCGGCAGCAGGCGCAGATCTTCTTGCGCCGGACGGTGCGAATGACCTTGAACGCCGCCGCGATACGGCCAAGCTGTTCGGACACGTCCTCGCCCAGCGGTTGCATCTGGCCGCCGCACTCGGGGCAACTCGCCTCGGGCTCAAGCACCTGTTCCTCGTGCGGCAGGTGGTCCGGCAGGGCTTCGCGCGAAGCGCGCTGATGGCTGGGCGCCTTGCTCTCGCCGCTTGCCGGCGCTTCGCGAACCTCTGCCGCACCGCGGCTGCCAGTCAGGTCCTCCAGCCGGGTCTCCAGGCGTGCAATCTCCCGGTCCAGTTGCTCAGATCTGCGACCGAACTGCATGCGCTTGAGCTTCTCGATCTGCGCCTTGAGTTGTTCGATTTCCAGATCGCGCTCGACCAGATCCTGCCGCATTCGCGACAGCGACGCCTGGGCCTCGAGCAACATGGCTTTGAGGGCATCGATGTCGTCAGGAAGGTCGTTGGCATCCGGCATGCCGCGCAGTTTACGCAGGTGCCGCGCCGTTTACAACAGCGTTTACAACATCGACAGCGGCTCGGCCGTGCGGCGCGGTTGCCGCCAGTCGATCCCCTCGAGCAGCATCGACAGTTGCGCGTGTGTCAGGTGGATCTTGCCGCTGTCGGCCTGAGGCCAGACGAAACGGCCGCGCTCGAGCCGCTTGGCGAGCAGCCAAAGTCCGTCACTGGTGGCCCAGAGAATCTTGACCAGGTCCCCTCGGCGGCCCCGGAAGATAAACACGTGGCCACCCAGCGGGTTTTCCTGCAGCGCGGTCTGCACCTTCGCGGCCAGGCCATGGAAGCCGCAGCGCATGTCGGTCGCTCCCGCTGCCATCCAGATGCGCGTGCCCGCCGGCAAGCCAATCATCGGGACAGCTCGCGAATCAGCAGGCGCAGCATATCCGGCGCCACCTCGCCGCGAATCCGCAAGCGCGCACGGTCGAATTCAATCTCGCAGACATTCTCGGACGGCTGTGCTGCACTGAGCGGCGCCGCCGGCGTATGCGCGGCCGCCTCGGCGACGATGCTCACCGGCAACAGTGCCGGCACCGTTGTCTCCTGTTTCGTCGCTACGCCCTCAGCCGACGTCGGCAACCCGTAAGCTCCGTCCAGATAATGCCGCCGCCACTTGAACAGCAGGTTCGCGTTGATATCGTTGCTGCGCGCGACCAGCGCCACCGACGCGCCTGGCTCAAATGATTGTTCGACCAGCCGCCGTTTGAACTCGGCCGGGAAGTTCGGCCGCTTGTACACGCCGCCAGCACGGCGCCCACTCAACGTCTTGTCCACTTTGGTGTCCGCAATAATTTGGTGGGCACCAAATTACCCAAGACCTCAATCAGTGCGCCAGAACGGTCTTCGTGAGGCGCTTACCTTCAAGCTCGCACCGCCTGCGTCCGCTTTCGATGAGATGATGCCTTTCTAGCGCCGGCGCTGCCACTGCTCGAGCTCTCGCTGTTGGCGGCAACGATTGCTTCGCAGGCCTGGCTTCGCGCTCACCGCGCCCGTTCCCGCGCATCACGAACGGCTGATTTTCTATCAAAATCAGTTGGTTAGCGGAGATGTGGCGGATTTTTCACGAATTGCGACCAACCCTCACTAGCCGACCCGGAAAAATTCCACACTCTGCCCCGCATTGACCGCCCGCCGCAGCCAATCGGGCATCTCGCCCTGCCCGTCCCAGCTCATTCCCTGGGCGTTGCGGTAGCAGACCGGCGGCGGAGGGGGCGGGGGTGGCGGCGGATCAAAGCACCCCGCCGCCTCCAGTTCTTCCATGGTCAGTCCGTAGTCGGCCATCTGCGCCTGGATCCAGCGGATCGCGTCCGCCCGCTCATTTTCACTTGCCTTCGTTGCCATCAATCGGGTTGAGGGAGGGCGTCGGCGCACCCTGATCTTTGCCCTGATCTTTGCCCTGCTCTTCGCTCTGTGCTTGCTTCTCGGTCGGCGCCGGGCCCCCGGCCTTGCGCCGCCGCCCACCACCACCCTCCCGCTCGGGCGGCGCCACCCGCAATTCTGCCAGCAGCTGGCGCGCCAGCGCCGCTTCGGCTTCGGCGCGCTCGGCCCGGCGCTGCGCCGCGGCCAGCTCCGCCTGCGCCGTGTCCAGGTCGCTGGCCGACCTGCGCTGCGCCTCTCCGGCGACCGCGAGCCGATCAGTGAGCGCCGCGGCCTGGGCTTCGAGCCGGGCGCGGGCTTCGGCCTGGGCCACGGCCACATCCCGGGACTCGCTGCGCGCCGCCGCCAGTTCCGATCGCAACTCTTCGGCGGCGCGCTCGCTCTTCTGGCACGCGGTGCGCTCCGCGTCCAGTTCGCGCAACGCGCGTCGCTCGCTGGCCTCGGCGCGCTCTTGTGCGATGGCCACCTGCTCGCGGGCGCGCTCCAGCTCCGTCGAGAATTGGGTACGCAGCTCCGGCAGTTGCCGGCCGGCGGCGTCCAGCTCGGCCCGCCCCGCCTCGAGCCGCGCCTGCGTCGCGGCGTGGGTCTGACGCTCGGCGGCCAAGTCTGCCTAGCTTTCCTCTAATACTTTCCCTGCCTCGGCGAGTTGGGCCGAGAGCGCCGCCACCTCGTCCCTCGCTGCCGCGGTCTCGGCCTGCGCGGCGTCGCGCTCGGCGTCGGCGGCACTGGCCGCGTGACGGGCCTCAGCGCGCAGCGTGGCCAGCTCGCTGGTGGCCGCTTCGTTGGCGGCCTGCCAGATCGTCCGCCGCACCGCCTCGGCGGCCACCTGCTTGAGCGCTTCCGGCAGGTCCGGATGCTCGATGGTGACGCGCGTGCGTCCGCGCAGCTCCTGCCAGAACGCCTGCAGCACCTCGGCCGGCGTGCCCATGCTGCCCTTGCGCACCAGGCTGTAGAGCTTGTTGGAAGCACCCCGTAATCGAACCTTATCGCCGCACCCGGCCAACGCCGGCGTCACTAGCATCCTGACCACGCGCGCAGCGCCCCTTGTTTGCGAGTTCGGCGGAACGCAACGGCAGTAGCCGGCCACTTTGGGCCGTTCAAGAACTCCGCACCTGATGACTGCGTCGGCCGATGAAGAGTCGCTCACCGACCCCGCCTTGGATGACTGCTCATAGGCGCCCACCGGACCTCCGCAGGCAGAGCCTGGATGCCGCTTCGTCGGCCAATACCGAATTTGTGGTCCGGAGCGCAGTTTCCGAGTCCGTTTCACCGCCGATACGGCGTTTGTCAACGTACATGTCGCGTCACCTCACGCAACCTGCTTTAGTTCTGCTGGCTCAATCCGTTCCGGATTGAGCCAGACTTCGTCCGCCAAACTCCAGTTCCGTGTCGGCCCGGACCACCGCTCGGGCGTTCTGGCCTTAGCCTCAGCATAGACTGCTTCACGGCGCGCCAGCACCGCTGCGGCTATGCCACCGTGGCGCTGCGCCGGTGTCACGAATTTCAGCCCACTATGCTTGTGCTCGTGGTTGTACCAGCGCACGAATCGCTGCGTCCATGCGCGCGCCTCGTCCACGCTGTCGAACGCCTGGCGCGGGTAGTCCGGCCGATATTTGCAGGTCCGGAACAGCGACTCGGCGTAGGGGTTGTCATTGCTCACGCGCGGCCGGCTGAACGAAGCGACCACCCCCAGGTTTTCCAGGGTGGCCAGCATCGTCGCGCCCTTCATTGGCCCGCCGTTATCCGAGTGCAGAACCAGGGGACGTCCAGCCAGACCTTCGGCCAAACTGGCTCGCCGCATGAGCAACGCCGCCAACTCCGCCGATTCCGCCCGATGCACCTCGTGACCGACGATCTTGCGGCTGAACACAGTCAGTCCACAATCCTCCAACCGTGATGCAATGTCCCGCATCACTTCTTCGGCCTGCGCCTGGCTACGGCAGTGAACCACCGCATCATCGGCATAGCGCGCCCAGGGGCATTGTGAATGGGTCCGCCTCATCCAGCTATCGAACGCATAATGCATGAACAGATTCATCAAGATCGGACTGACCACCCCGCCCTGGGGTGTCCCCCGAGTCCGAGGCAGGGCCCCATCTTCGGTCTCGAACGGCGCAGTCAGCCACCGCTCGATGTACAACAGGATCCAGTCTTCCTTGATGTGGCGTCGCACTGCCTTGAGCAACAAAGCATGATCGATTTGATCGAACGCCGCCTTGATATCAAACTCAACAACCCAGTCATTCTGCCAGCAACGCTTGCGCGTCACGGCAATCGCCTGTTTCGCCGACTTGCCGGGCCGGTAGCCATAGGAATCTTCATGGAATACCGGATCGAGTATCGGCTCGATCATGAGCTTTACGACGGTCTGCGCGGTCCGATCCGACACAGTAGGCACGCCCAGCTTTCTCGTGCCGCCCTTGGCCTTCGGAATTTCAACCTGCTTCACCGGCGGCGGGAAGTACGATCCCGATGACATCCGGTTCCACAGCTTGTACAGATTTCCCGAGAGGTTCTGCTCGAACATGGCGATGGTTTCATCATCCACGCCGGCAGCGCCGCGGTTGGCCTTCACCAGCTGGTACGCCTCCCACACTGTGCGCTTCGCAATGCGATAAGGTTTTGTTGATGTCATGTCACTCATCCCCACAGTGTGGGTTGATGACCTTCGTCAACGGGATAACGCTGCCCCTTCGCTCCACCCTCATTACAAAGGTTTCAACACTACTACGGGCAGCTCCGCCCCTTGCTCCGGCCTCGGTATTCTTCCTCATGGTGTCTGCCACTTGTTCATTTCCCTTAACATCCGAAGCAAGGTTCTCACGTTCCGTACTGAAGCCTGTATTGAGATCATGCCGCCTATACACCGGCTGCCGTCGGGTCCATAGACAGGTGTCGCCCCGACTGGTCCCGAAGCTGGGGAGCAGCCTCGGTTTTGACAGCGCCTTATCGATTTGACGATGCGTCATCGGACGGTTTGCTTGCGCTCATCTTCTCAACACGTACCTGACACCTTGACGATGCCTTTTCCACAGTCGCTCACCACCACACCTTTTGGGCGCAGCAGCACTGGGCGGTTTGAAACCTGCTCCTGCAAGCCGATTTCGGGAGGCCTACTCCCATCTTCAGTACAGCATCGCAGACTCACGCCTGCGTTCGTGACACACCTCCCCAAATCGCCTGGGCTTTTTTTCTCAGAATCAGCAACGCGGCCGCTTCCGCCAGCGCCTTCTCCTTTCGCTGTAATTCCTTCTCAAGCTGCTGGATGCGCTTCTTGTCACCCTTGGACTGAAGCCGTTGTTCTCGCGCCTGTTCACCGGCGTTGGCATTGGCCGATCGACAGGCCTCTCGCCAGGCAGCGATCTGCTCCGCGTAAAGACCCTTGCGGCGGCAATACTCCGCCAATTCCGCTTCATTGAGCGGCGCGGTTTCCAGCACCACCGCAAACTTGTCTGCCGAGGACCAGGCCTCGGGGTTCTTTCCATCTCCCGGCACCGGGACTCCTTGCGCTTTCATCTGTCGACGCCAAGCATACAGCGTTTGCTCAGTGATCCCCGTCTGCTTTGCCAGCGCCGACACCAACGCATTCTCGGGCGGCATCATGCGGCGCAACAGCGCTTCCTTTCTCTCTGCTGAATAGGCTCTCATTCACTCTGACTCTACCGCCCCCAGACTGGGTCAATCGAAATCAGGTAACACGACAACTATGCTGACACCGGGGGGATAGGAAGGCCGCCGGGAGCCCGGGCCAAAGCAAAACAGGGAAGGCGTCGATGAGCAGGACGGGCGATACAAGGGCGGGTACGTTTCCACCTTGAGCATTTAAGGTCATAGGACGTGCCCTAAAGCTCAATGCTTGTGGAATCATCGGACGCGATTCTCTCACATGCTGGAGATCCGGATATCCACTTTAGAACCCATTTCAAAAGCCGGGCCTGAGCGCTTAATGGGGCAGCCATTCAATGCTTGCAGACTTGCCCATGAGGAAATCGGCGTTTGCTTCGGCAACTCGTCGGAGGTAGTCCCATAACGCCTTGATTCGGGCGAGCTCTCTTCGTTCCTGCGGTGCGACGAGCCAAAAGGTTCTAGTGATGTCAATTTCGGCGGGAAGGATGGGAACGAGACCTTCGGTAACGGACCCTAGGAAACACGGCAAGACGGCCATACCGAGCCCGGAGCGGACGGCCTGGAGTTGAGCGATAACGCTAGTGCTACGCATGAATGGCTTTGCCGCGGGCAGCCACTTGTGCAGACTGAACTGCTGTTTTGCGAAGACCAGATCGTCCACGTAGTCGATCCATCGGTGACCGGGAAGGTCTGCCAGACCACCGATCGGCGGGTGGCGGCGTAAATAGTCGTGAGTCGCATACGGAAGCAGGCGGTACTGTGCAAGCTTGCTGGTGACAAAGGTGTCAGTGGTAGGCCGATCGACGGTAACGGAAGCATCGGCTTCGCGCTTGGACAAATTGACGTTCCTCGGCATCGGCAGCAAGTCGACAGTGATCCCAGGATGGCGTGTGCAGAAGTGCGCCAGATGCGGCGCGAGAAAGTAGCTGCCGAACCCCTCCGTGGCGCCCAACCGTATCTCGCCGCTCAGCGCCCGGGTATCGCCAAAGACTTCGGATTCGACGGTCGCGAGCGTGCTCTCCAGCTTCTCGACATGCTCCAGCAGGCGGTGACCCGCGCTCGTGAGACGATGGCCTTGCGAGCTCCGGTCAAACAGTTTCGATCCAATGTCCTCTTCGAGTCGCGCCAGCCGACGTGAAATGGTGGACTGATTCATGTCGAGCGCATGTGCCGCCTCCAACGCGGATTGCGCCCGCGCCACGCCGAGAAATACCCGCAAGTTGTCCCAGTTGAACTGATTCAAGGCGCCTCCAAATAGGCAAAAACGCATAGCTAACTTGCATATTTTGCCACACAAAATGCATAAATAGCGATGTAGCATCGGCCCTACGGTGTCACTGCCAAGCCGCTATCGCGCGGCAACGGGGCGCGTTCGCAGAGGTGCAAGCGTCTACATGTGCAGTGAACGAGACAAACCAATCAAGTGCGGGCTTATTGCTCACGGAGGCACACAAATCATGGCAGAACACATCGGACACTTTATTTCGGGAAAGCACGAGGCCGGCAGTGGCGCTCGTACTGGCCCGGTCTTCAACCCCTCGACGGGGGAGGAAATCGCGCGCTGCGCCTATGCGGACCGAGCCACGCTCGATCGTGCGGTCGCGGCCGCCACCGAGGCAGGCAAGCGCTGGGGCCGGGCCTCGCATGCAACGCGCCAGTCCGTCATCTTCAAGCTTCGCGAACTGATGATCGCCAATATCGACCTGCTCGCCGAGATCATCGGTCGCGAGCACGGCAAGACCACTGCCGACGCAAAGGGAGAGATCGGCCGCGCGATCGAGGCCATCGAGTTCGCGACCAATGCACCACACGTGACAAAAGGAGAGTACGCCACCAATGTCGGCGGCGACATCGACGTGTTCTCGATGCGCGTGCCAATCGGCGTGGTTGGTTGCATTACGCCATTCAACTTCCCCATCATGGTGCCTGCCGTGATGACCGCGATGGCCGTGGCGGTTGGCAATGGGGTGGTCTGGAAACCGTCGGAGAAGGTGCCTAGCGCTGCGCTAGAGTTTGCGCGCCTGTGGCAAGAAGCGGGGTTGCCCGATGGCGTTTTCAATGTGGTACAGGGCGACAAGGAGGTGGTCGATGGGATGCTCGAACATCCCGGGATCGCAGGCGTCAGCTTTGTGGGTTCTACGACCGTCGGCGAGTACATCTATCAGAAGGGTACCTCGCATAACAAGCGTGTGGCCGCATTTGCCGGCGGCAAGAATCACATGGTGGTGATGCCCGACGCTGATCTTGAGGCCGCAGCCAATGCGTTCGTCTCCGCCGGCTATGGCTCGGCGAGCCAGCGCTGCATGGCTGTGTCGTTGCTGCTACCCGTCGGCACAGGAACAGCGGAGCGTCTGCGCGAACTCGTCGTGCCAAAGATCCAGGCGCTCAAGGTGGGCGCCTTTGACGATCCCGCCGCCGATTTTGGGGCCGTGATCTCAGCGCAGTCCAAGCTGGCCGTGGAGCGGGCCATTGGCGATTGCGTGGACGCGGGAGGAGAGCTCGTCATCGACGGGCGCGAACTGAGCGTACCGGGCCATGCACGTGGCTACTACCTCGGCCCTACTCTGATCGACCACGTAACGTGGGACATGGATTTCTACAAGGAAGAGGTCTTTGGACCGGCGCGCGGCATCATGCGCGCGGCGACACTCGACGAAGCCATCGCCATCACCAACCGGCACGCCTACGGGAACGGCGCGGTCATCTTCACCCGCGACGGAAAGTCGGCGCATCGCTTCACGAACGAGATCGAGTCCGGCATGGTCGGGGTTAACGTTCCGGTGCCGCTTCCCGTGGGCTACTTCAACTTCGGCGGCCTGCGCCGCTCGAAGTTCGGTGAATCCCATCTCTACGGGCCAGACGCCGCACGTTTCTACACCAAGCTCAAGACTGTATCGCAGCGATGGCCCGAACCAGACCAGAAGGCGTTGCCCATATCACTTGCCTTCAGTGGCAGCGCCTGAGGTTCATTTTATCCCGCCATCCATTGGCGGATGCCGCGCTCCTGCGGTGACCCCCTGCTGAATTGCAGTAGGGCAATTCCAATATCCATGGAGAATTCGCATGCACCTGATTGCCTATCGTCCCTCCAACGCCGGCGTCGAACTCGAGGCCGACATCGGTGTCCTGGCCGATGGCCTCATCACCCCCTTGACGTCCTTGGGCAGCTTCTACAAGGATACGGATGGCTGGCTGGCGCAGGCACGGACACTGCGCAAGGGCTCTCTGCCGCTGGCCGACGTTACCCTGGCGGTACCCGTTCCACCCAGTGCGAAGATCATCTGTGTAGCAATCAACTATGTTGAGCATGGCAAGGAGGGCGGGCTGCCGACGCCGCCTTTCCCCAATCTGTTTGCACGCTGGGCTTCGACGCTGGTGACGTCGGGCACCGCTGTACCAGTGCCATCGACGGAGCCGGACGGCGTCGATTGGGAGGTAGAGCTGGCGGCGATCATTGGGAAGCCGCTGCTTGAAGCGGATGAGGGCGAAGCGCTGGACGGGGTACTGGGTTACACGGTTTTTAATGATCTGAGTGGACGAGCTTCCCAGCTTCAGAGCATGACGCTCAGCACGGGCCAGTGGGGCCTTGGCAAGAATCTCGACAGCAGCGGCCCTGTCGGATCGATTATCGCTACCGCAGACTCGGTGGATCTCGCTAACACGCGGTTGACGACCAGAGTGGACGGCGAAGTCATGCAGGACGGCACCACGGCCGACATGGTGTTTTCTGTCTCCCAGATCATCGAATTCATCACGCGGACGATCAGCTTGCAGCCCGGAGATCTGATCGCTACCGGTACACCGGCGGGTGTCGGCTTTGGCCGGAATCCGCGCATCTACGCCAAGCCCGGATCGGTCGTCGAGGTTGCTATGCAGGGCATAGTAGCAGTGACAACGCCCATCGTTGCAAGGAACTAGAGACCCCAGGCCAAGCCAGCAGGCTGCCATCAGGGAACAACATCACCGCGGCGAGCTTGCCAGAGGCATCTGCCATCTGCATATAGCTGTTCCCTGGCTTGTTGACTGACGGGGGAAAGCCCGAGAATGCTCGAACGAGATTGTCCTGATTCCCAGCCCGCCGTGGCCAAAGAATAATATTCGTAAGGAGACCGTTGTGATTAAGATTCGTGGTGGAAAATATGTGGTCTATGGGGTTAGCGACCTCGCCAAGACCCGGAGTTTCATGGCTGACTTTGGCCTTGTTCCCGTAGATTGGTCTGGGCGCGCCTCCTATTTCAGGGGGGCTCTATCCAGTCCCTATCTTTATGTGGCGGAACAGTCCGCCGAACCGTCGCTCAAGGCGATTGGCCTCGAAGTGGACAGTGTGGAAGATCTGACACATGCGATGCGTTTCGAGGGGGCGTCGCGAATTCGTGAACTTGACCGTCCCGGCGGTGGCCTGTGTGTTGACGTCGAGTTGCCAGGCGGGGTAAGGCTCGAATTGGTTCACGGTATTGAGGACGTCGCGGAGTTGCCGGTGCATCCGCCGTCTGTGCTTAATGATGGCATCCGGAAGGCACGCTTCAACGTACCACAACGGCCCCGTCGCGGACCGTGCCAGGTGCTTCGCTTGGGGCATATCGCCCTGGGCGTACCTGATCCCGTGGCTGCAAGGGACTGGGCTGTTCGCAACCTGGGCATGATTGTTTCAGACTCCATGCTGCAACCTGGAGCCGCAGACGAATACCTCGGATTCTTCATGCGTTGTGATCAGGGCGCGACGCCTACCGATCACCACACGCTTCTGATCGCAAAGGCCGAAGCTACGAACGTCCATCATGTTTCCTTCGAAGTTCAGGATTTCGACGCGGTTCATATGGGTCATGAGTGGTTGAAGGCGAAGAGCTACAAGGCCCACTGGGGCGTCGGCCGCCATGTCCTTGGCAGCCAGGTATTCGATTACTGGTGGGATCCGGATGGGTTCCGCGTCGAGCATTACGCCGATGGCGACCTCTACGACAACACAGTTCCGGCAACGACAGTCGCGGGAACGGATGATCAGTTGTGGATATGGGGCCCGGAAGTGCCTCTCGCGTTCTTCCAGCAGACCCGGGAGGCCTAGGCCGCAGCCGCGTCACCAAGGCCGGCACTTCTTGGTCAGCGGTCAGTCACGGCGCAGGCCGCGTAGCGAGATGCATTTTCGCTGTGGGTCGACGAGGTAATGCGGATGCAATTGGGAGTGCCAGCCCAGGTCAATGGAGGAGCCGGCCGCGCGGGCTGCGTGCGCACTCACCCGTGCCAGCTTAGGGGCGTCGTCGCTACATGGCGGTCCCCAAGTATCGGACCCTCGCCACAGGCGGGCGGCAGTTGCTAAGCCTCTTGCGAGGCTGTGCTTGTCACCTGAAGATACTCGGCGCCGATAGAGCGTGAATGCTCGAGAGACTTAGGACCGCCATCGGCCACAACCAGGTTGACAAGGTCGCAACCGCGCAGTTTGCTGTCCAGGGCAAAGTTGAAGATCGCCACAGTTCACGAATGTTCATTGGGAGCTGTAGACGTATTCGGGTTGCCCAGACATCTTAAGCCGCAGCGGTAGCCTTCGAGTTCGGGACGTCCGGTGAATGCCCAGGAGCGATCATTCAAGCCTGGGTAGGCGATCGTCTCTTCATCGGCAATGGACTAAACCGTTCGCGCGGTAACCCTCCGGCCATCGCGCAAAGTGACTGAACCGCCTGTGCTGTTCCCTATGTTGAGGACCGAGGCAATTGGCCTCGATTCTCGACAGGAGCACAGCCATGTCAGTCGCGACGCCTACCATCAGCCCGCTGCGCCAGCGCATGATTGAGGACATGCGGATGCGCAAGCTCGCGGACAAGACTCAGACCCACTACATCCGCGCCGTGTGCCAGTTCGCAGCCTTTCTCGGCCGCTCGCCGGACACGGCCAGCACCGAGGATCTGCGACGCTATCAACTCCATCTGGTCGATCACGGCATCTCACCGACCTCGCTCAACGCCGCGATCAGCGGACTGAAGTTCTTCTTCGAGGTGACTCTCTGCGACGTCGACCGGATGGCCAGGATGCGCCCGGTGAGCGTGCCGCGCGTCCTGCCTGTCGTGCTCAGCCCCGACGAAGTCGGCAGGTTACTGGCTGCCGCCAGCAACCTGAAGCACCAGACCGCGCTCGCGGTCGCCTATGGCGCAGGCCTGCGCGCCAGCGAAGTGGTAGCGCTGAGGGTCAGTGACATCGACAGCGAGCGCATGACCCTGCGGATCGAACAAGGCAAGGGTCGCAGGGACCGTTACGCCATGCTCTCGCCAGTCCTGCTCGAACGCCTGCGCGTCTGGTGGCGCGTGGCTCATGCTCAGGGCAAGATGCTCGATGGTGGCTGGCTGTTTCCGGGCCTCAATCCCATCGAGTCACTCAGCACCCGGCAACTCAACCGTGCCTGCCACGCAGCCGCGCAGGCCGCAGAGATCGACAAGCGCGTATCCATGCATACGCTACGCCATAGCTTTGCGACGCACCTGCTGGAGCAGAAGGTCGATATCCGCGTGATTCAGGTGCTGCTTGGACATAAGAAGCTCGAGACGACAGCGCTCTACACCCAGGTCGCCACCGATCTGCTGCGCGAGGTGATCAGCCCGCTCGAACACCTGCGTTCCGACTAGGGATCCTGCCACCGAGCTCATTGTGCTCGAGGTCGCGGATATCTTCCGCCTCCACGGGCCGGCCTGGCGACAGACTGCACACCTGAGCCTGAGTCAGTTGCAAGTCATGTCGGCCATTGAACGGTGTCGCACCGCGGCACTGGGTGGGCATGTGCTGCGCTGCTCCGGCTGCGCCAAGCTTGAGGTTGCCTACAATTCCTGCCGCAACCGCCATTGCCCCAAGTGTCAGGCCAATGCTGCCCGGCGCTGGCTCGACGCACGCAGCGACGACCTCCTCCCCATTGAGTACTACCACGTCGTATTCACGCTTCCCGCAAACATCGGCGCCATCGCCTGGTACAACAAGGCGGTGATCTACGGACTGTTGTTCGATGTCGCCGCCGACACCCTCCGGACCATCGCCGCCGACCCGAAGCACCTCGGAGCGCAGATCGGCGCCACCCTGGTGCTGCACACCTGGGGATCGGCACTCACGCATCATCCACATGTACACGGCATCGTCCCCGGCGGCGGCCTCTCACCGGATGGCGAACGCTGGGTGGCCTGCCGCCCGGGCTTCTTCCTGCCAGTCCGCGTGCTCTCCCGCCTGTTCCGGCGGCGCTTCCTTGAGGCACTCCAGACAGCACACGCGATGGGGCAACTGCAGTTCTTTGGCGAGTTC
Organism: Cupriavidus sp. DF5525; assembly: GCF_040149425.2. NCBI lineage: Bacteria > Pseudomonadati > Pseudomonadota > Betaproteobacteria > Burkholderiales > Burkholderiaceae > Cupriavidus > Cupriavidus sp. DF5525. Next base: position 844,836 of record NZ_CP168267.1, read on the forward strand.
AGTTCGCTCACCGACCCGGACGCGTTCGCGCAGTGGTTGGCGCCACTACGCGTCACCGAATGGGTCGTCTACGCCAAGCGACCATTCGCTGGACCGGAAGCGGTACTGGCCTACCTGTCACGCTACACCCACCGTGTGGCGATCTCCAACACACGCCTGGTCTCGCTCGATGAACGTGGCGTGACCTTCCGCTGGAAGGACTACCGCGCCAAGGGACGCACGCGCTATAAGACCATGACGCTGGATGTCGGAGAGTTCATGCGGCGCTTCCTGCTGCACGTGCTACCGGGCGGCTTCCATCGCATCCGCCACTACGGTCTGCTTGCCAACCCCGTGCGCCGCGCGAATCTGATCAAGGCACGCGAGCTATTGAACGCCGTGCCGACGGTGACCGCTCCGCCTGACGACACCGATGTCGCTACACGTCCGTCCTTCCTTTGCCGGCACTGTGGCGCACCGATGCTCATCATCGAGGTCATCCCGCGCAGTCCCTGTATCCGCGGACCGCCACCGCAGCGAGCCCTCGCATGAGCCCGCACGTCCCACATCTCCCACTCAACCGACGGCGCTCCGGAATCCGGCGCCGCAAGCGGACAGTTGCGCTCGCCGACTTGCTCGACCATGTTGCATGCTCAGCCTATCCACACAATCCTGACCTACCCCGACCGTCGCGCCATGACAGGAGCCGACTGATGCCCTGCCTCGCCCTTCCAGCCACAGCGCTACGGATCGGCCGAACCCATCAATCGCCATAGCCCGCATCACCGGCATCGCCGGACTCCGCGGTTTCCTCCCTTGAGGTTTGTTCAACGCCTGCCCTCATGCGCCTGGAGTTCTGCAGCCAAGGGCAGGCATCAAACAAACCTAAACAATATAAACAATAAGCGTCGATGGACAGCAAATTTTGGACGACCGCTATCTCGCTGATCGCAGCCATTCGCGACCGAGTTCCCCTGGCGAGCCTCAAATACCATAAACCCCATCCCTCGGATGGCGGTTCGTCGCGCGCGCGATAGCGGTACGGGTAGGGGCATCCATCCCATCAATGCCACCATGAGGAACTCTTCTGGGCGACTACTCACCTCCCGCGTTTTGCCTTCCATTCGCCGTTCGCTTGCTTGCAGAACCAGCCCACCCAGCCTTCCTTCTGGCTGCCACGCTTTACTTCGGTTCGCATCTGGCGACAGCGTTCCCCGTTCTCCACCTTGGTACGTTGCAGCGTGAGACTGCCTTCAATGGCAGCACGCCTTCCGTCTGCTGGGATCTGGAGTGAGACCTTGCCGCCGTCAGGCGTGTCCGATAGCACTTCCTTAAAGGTTCGTATAAAGGTATCTGCCTGGCTTCTGCTCAACGTGCCAAGAATCGTTCCATGTAAGAAATGATCCACGTACGCCGATGCATTGCCCATTGCAAGCATAAAAGCGAAAGCTGTCGTCACCGCAATTGAGCACCGGATAGATAGATTGACGCGCGCCGCGATTGGTTATCCTCATGGAACTACTGACAAGAACAGGTAGGCCGCAAATATCACGAGATGAACCACGCCTTGCAGGATGGTAGAACGGCCCATGCCGAGGGTCAGCGTCAGCACGATCAGCGTCAGGAACAGCAACACAATATCCTTGCCACCGAGCCCCAGTGCAAGCGGCTGGCCGGTCCAGATGAAGACAGCGGCGACCGTCGGAATCGTCAGGCCGATGCTGGCCAGCGCTGAGCCCAGTGCCAGGTTCAGGCTTGTCTGGAGGCGGTCGCTGCGCGCCGCACGCAATGCCGCCAGGCATTCTGGCAGCAGCACGAGCGCGGCAATCACGATACCCACGACAGCCGGCGGAGCGCCTGCTGACAGAATGGCGTTCTCCACCGACGGTGACAGCAACTTGGCGAGTCCCACAACCGCCACCAGGCAGACAATCAGCAGCAAGCCACTTGCCATCGCCACGCGCGCAGGCGGCGGCGGGAGGTGCTCGTTTTCATCCGAGCCGCCTTCCACCAGGAAATAGTCGCGATGGCGCACGGTCTGCACGAAGACGAAGCATCCGTACAGCACCAGCGACATCACGCCTGAAAAGCCCAGTTGTGCGGGCGTCAGCATCGGCCCTGGCGTGGAACTCGTGTAGCTCGGCAACACCATTGTCAGCACCAGCAGCGCGGCCAGCACCGCCATGGCCGCATTGGCTCCCGGCGCCTGGAAGGCCTGTTCGCGATGATGCAGGCCGCCTACAAACAGGCACAGCCCGACGATGCCGTTGCAGATGATCATTACTGCCGCAAACACGGTGTCGCGGGCAAGGCCCGCATTCTCCGGGCCGGAAGAGAGCATGACCGAGACGATCAGTGCCACTTCGATGACCGTGATGGCAAGGGCCAACACCAAGGTACCGAACGGCTCGCCGACCTTGTGGGCGACAACTTCGGCGTGGTGAACGCTCGCAAAGACGGCGCCGGCTAGGGTGATACCCATCAGGGCGATCAGCCAGCCTTGACCGGAGAGCAGTGCGCCGGCAACCAGCGTAGCCAAGGCGATGCACGGCACAACGATTGTCCATGCAGGCAATTTGTTGGGGTTAATTGTCATCGCTGCACGCTCTCCGTTTTTGCTTTTGATGCGAGCGTCCGCCCGGGGCGGACGGAGACGATCTGCGGCTGCAGTGGAGCCCACGGCCGAAGCCTTGCAAGGCGATACAAGAATAGGATCATTGCGTTTCGGTGTGCAACCGCGTCGGCGTATGTCTCAGTGCCCTTTCGATCACAGCCTCCTGCTGGCAGCACGACCGCGCGCGCCAACATTCCGATACCCCTAGCACCACTTTTTGCCCCATTCAGGATCGGTGAATCTTGCGGTCGTGTCTCGCCCTCTTGACCTTGGGTGCCACCGGTGGCGGCGGCAGGTCCAGCGACGCTGCAAGGAGTTCGGCTTGCGCCGGCAGGCGCTCGGAACTGGCGCCAGACTGCGCACGGTCAGGCTGCACGACCTGGTGCTTCAAGCTCTCGAGCTGCTCCCACAGTACGCGCGCCAGCCGGTTCTGCTCCAACGCGATGGCGCGTACGGCGTCGGGATCGGCAGGTAGATCGGAGGGGGCCAGGACGGCAGGCACACCGCCATAGTGTTCGGCTGCCGCAGCGTTTCCAATGTCATATGACGCATTTGTGCCTGAATCCTGGGGTGCCGCCGCATTACCCCTTCTGCTCCGCCACCTCGAAACGCTACATCCGAAGCGGCGGCCAAACCAGCGGGAAAATGCGCTCAATGATGAAAAGCCCACCAGCGTCGCGACTTCAGACAGCGGCCGATCGTCGCTGTCGATATACCGCTTTACCAGGTCCTCCCGCACACCGTCGACAATAGCCAGGTAGCTTTCGCCGTGCTGCGCGAGGCGGCTGGATACGGTCCTGCGACCGACGCCCAGATGCTGCGCCACGCGATCCACTGAACAGGTGCCCGACGGAAGTAGCGTGATGACGAGCTTCCTTACCTTGTCGGGCATCGTCGCGTTGGACTGAGCCAGCATCGCATCCAGGTAGTGGCGCACCTGCTGCGCCATGACCGGATCGTAGGCGGGGATCGCGACTTCAAGATCGGCCGCCTGGCACACAAGACCATCAAAATCCTGCCTGAACAGAACCGGGACCCCAAACACCCGCGCGTACATGGCGAGGCTGGCGGGAGCAGCATGCGTGAAGCAGATGGTACGAGGCCTCCACGTGCCGCCAAGCAGCGTGCTTAGCGTCCTGTGCACGACGCCCAGCACCAATTGCATCGCCTGCCGCATGGCGCCGGCGTAGCCGCCAAGCAGGTCCTCCCGGATGATGACGATGCCCTCCGTTTCCTCGATGCGCATGTGGAGCGCTTCGTTCTGCAGCCGCAGGTAGTGCGACACCGAGTCGAGCGCCTTGCGTAGTGTGGGCTGCTCCTGCATCACAAAACCGAGCGGCCCAAGGTTGGAGAGCTGGCGGGTTTCCGCCATACGCAGGCCAAGATCCTCGATGCCCGCGGCCTCGGCCGACGCCTCCAGCAGGCGGCCCACCGCCTCGGCTGGAATCATGGTGTCCGGGGTCAATAACGCAGACCGGTCAATTCCCGCATGACTCAAGTGCCGATAGGGATCAATCCCAACGGATCGCGCCACCTTGACGTAGTCGGTCAGGGCGGCACTGCGAACTAGGTAGGCCATAAGGTTTTCCCTTGCTACCCAATATGTAAATTCAAACTCCCAGAATGTCAAATTGACAATCGGCCCGTCTCCGATACTTGCCTCCAGACAAGCGAGGCGCGCAACGCGGCGCACCTTTGAGACAGTCAAGGAGACGAGTAATGAGCGACACGACGAGCGGCACTGCTACCCCGGTCAGCGATCACCTGCGCGCCACCGGTAACTGGAATCCGGCCTGGGATCCCATTGCGGAACTGGATCCCGTCTGGGCAGAGAAATTCATGGCAATGGGCGCGCACACGATGATGTCGGGTGTGCTGGCGCCGAAGGTGCTCGAATTCATCGCCATCGCGGTGGACGCGTCCTGCACCCATATGTATGCACCGGGCACGCGCCGTCACATCCGCAAGGCGCTCGAACTGGGCGCCACCAGGGCAGAGATTGCTGCCGTGCTGCAGGCGGTGAGCGTGCTTGGCATCCATACCAGCAGCCTGGGGGCACCAATTCTTCTGGAGGAACTGGCGACCATCGAGCAGGCCAGGACGACCAGCACCCAGGCTGCCGCCTGAGTAGCCAATTCGCAACCCCCTATTCCCACCAAATCCCATAACCCACGAACATTCTCGAGGACGATCAAGCCATGCATTTCCTAGACGACTCCCTGCTGCCCGAAAACCAGGAAAAACTCGTGATCCAGGTCGCTCCATACGGCCCGCAATGGATCCCCAGCGACTCGGACGATATCCCGGTCACGATGGACGAGCAGATCCAGAAGGCGGTCGACTGCTACAACGCCGGCGCCACCGTGCTGCACGTGCATGTGCGCGAGGCTGACGGAAAGGGCAGCAAGCGCCTGTCCATGTTCAATGAGATGCTGGCCCGCCTGCGCGAAGCCGTGCCCAAGATGGTATTGCAAGTGGGCGGTTCCATCTCGTTCGCTCCGGAAGATGAAGGAAAGGCCGCCAAGTGGCCCAGTGACGACACCCGCCATATGATTGCGGAACTCAATCCCCGGCCGGACCAGGTCACCGTTGCCATCAACACCGGCCAGATGAACATCATGGAGTTGATGACCGAGGCCGACATCGCCGGCACGTCGTTCACCAATCCCGCAGTGCAGGCGGCGTACCGGGACATGGTCTCCCCGTCCAACCCGTCGTGGCATGAGGAGCACATCAGGCGGCTCGTGGCTAATGGTATCCAGCCTCAATTCATGCTTGGCAACCTGGCGCAACTGGAGACGCTCGAGCGCCTGATCCGTAGGGGTCTGTACCAAGGTCCGCTGAACCTGAATTACGTAGCCATCGGCGGCGGTGCTTCAGGCCTACACCCGGCCGACATGCTCGAGTTCGCCCGACGCACGCCAGATGGTGCTGTGCTCACGCTGGAAACCCTGAATCGCAACGTGGTGCCAATGAACACCATGGCCATCGCGTTGGGCCTGCATGTGCGCGTCGGCATCGAGGACACGCTGTTCGGCCCCGACGGAGAACGCGCGACCTCAGTGCAGCAGGTCGAGAAGATGGTGCGCATTGCGCGCGAGCTCAACCGCGACATCGCCACCGGCGACGATGCCCGCCGCATCTACCAGATCGGCGCCCAGTGGAATTCCACCGATGAGACGCTGAAGGCCTTGGGCATGGTGCCCAACCGTGCGCCAGCGCAGCGCGGTGTTCCTGTGCGCAAGGTAGCGTAAGCCGGTGAGTCCCGGGCGGACTGCGGCAGCGTACCGTACTCCGTCCGGCCCGCGAGAAATGATCCTGCGGTCTGGAGACATCTGATGTTCTGGAAAAAAAGCCCCTCTGCCGTTCTGGCAACGTTGTTGACGATCCACCTGCTTGCTCACATCGACCGCAACATGCTGCTGGGATTTTCGCCGCAAATCATCAAGGATCTGGCGATCAACAATGCGCAATATGGATTCCTGGTCGGCGCGGTCTGGGTGCTGAGCTTCGGCGTCATGGCGATGTTCATGGGCACGCTCGCGGATCGCTTCAGCCGAACGCGGATCATCGCGGCCGGCGTGCTGATCTGGAGCGCCTGCACCTGGGCTTCTGGCCATGCACAGACTTTCGAGCAAATGGCAGTCGCGCGCTTCTTTGTCGCCAGCGGCGAAGCGGCCCTGGTGCCAGCCGCGGTGGGCTTGCTGGCCGAGCTGTTCTCCGAGAAGCGGCGCGGCACGGTGATGGGCTTGTTCTTCATGGGCATCCCCCTGGGCATCGGCTGCAGCTTCCTGCTGGCCGGCACCTTTGGTGCCGCGCACGGCTGGCGCACGACCTTCTATGCCTTGGGCGTGATCGGCGTCGCCATCGCCATGCCGCTGGCATTGCTGAAGGATGATCGCGGCCAGCTTGCGCCCCAGGATCGGGGCGCGCCCGCCCTGCAACAAGTGCTCACAGTACTTCGGCTGATCAGGGGGCATCGCGCGCTTCGCTTCACCATTGTTGGCTTCGTGCTGACGCACATCGCCTTCGCCAGCCTCTCTTTTACGCAACTGTGGATGGTGAATGAGCGCGGCATGGATGCCGCCGGCATCGCCACCCGCATCGGCGCGCTGCAACTCCTGTTCGGCACGCTCGGCTCGGTGGTGGGTGGCGTCCTCAGCGACCGCATGGCGCGCAAACTACCCGGCGGACATGCCACGTTCATGACGCTGCTCGTCGTCATCTGCGCACCATTGGTTATCGCCTTTCGTTTTGCCCCTGCCGGCTCCGCTGTGTTCTACATCGGCATGTGCGTGGGCTTCTTCCTGCCGCTGGCACTTTATGGCCCAGCCAATGCGGCGCTCACGGGCATGACGCCGCAGAAGATGCGCTCGACGATCTCTGGCTTCACGATGCTGTGCATCAATGTCTTCGCGATCGCCATTGGCACCGTGGCCGTGGGCGCTGCGACGGACTATCTGATCGCAAATGGCACCACTGCGCCTCTGACACGCGTACTGCTAACCACGGATGTGCTGGCTATCGCTTCGGCACTGTTCTTCGCACTGGCCGCGCGCGCGTCGTGCAAGCAGCCGGCCATCGACATGCAATCCCTGCAAACGACGAGGTAAGGAATCATGACGCAAAGTCAAAGGAAGAATCTGGAAGGGCGAGTCGCCCTGGTCACTGGCGCCGGTCGCGGCATGGGTGGCGCTATCGCGATCGACCTCGCCAGGGCGGGTGCGCGCGTCGTGATCTGTGACATCGACATGCCCGCACTCGAGCAAACGCGCGCGGCAGTGGAAGCGGCCGGCGCACAGTGCCTCGCGCTGCGCTGCGATGTGTCCTCGAGCATTGAAGTCGACAACATGTTCGCCGCTACCGTCGAACGCTTCGGCACGTTGCACATCCTGGTCAATAACGCTGCGCTCGTGCCGAACCGGCCAATCGACACCGAGCGCCGCAACAAGCACTACGCCTATATCACCTCCCCGGTGCAGCGCCAGTCGCTGGGATTTACCAGCAATATGAGCGACGAAGACTGGCATCGTTACTGGGACGTCAACGTGCATGGCCTGTTCTATTGCACACGCGAAGCGCTCAAGCTGATGGAACTCCAGCGCGACGGCAAGATCATCAACATCGCATCGATTGCCGGCTTCTCGGCGATGAGCGCGCACAGTCCGCATTACTGCGCGACCAAAGGCGCGGTAATTGCCTTCACCAAATCGGTAGCTGCTGAAGTAGCCGGCGCCAACATTTTTGTCAATGCGATGGCTCCAGGCGGTGTGGCAACTCCAGAATTTACGGAATATTTCGAGGGCGCGGGTGAGGAGAAGCGCAACCAGTTCTGGCAGGTCGTCCCGGCCGGACGCCTGGGCACCATGCCGGAATATGCTTCGACCGTGACCTACCTGGCCGGCGATCATTACCTGATAGGCCAGGTGATCAGCCCCAATGGCGGGGCCGTGATCTGACCTCGCGCATCGCATGCCGCAGCACGACCTTCCCGCGAAGCCCTGCCCGGGGGAATGAGAACGCTACCCGGGATAGGCGTTGGGACCAGATGACCACGCAGGAGCGGATCGAGTTCGCAGCACTGCCCGAACACCGCCGCAGGCAAAGGCCGGCCACGCGGCGTAACTCCGGGATCCTACGCAAGACTACAGAAGGTGAATTGACCCATGAACGGTTTGATGATGCAAAAGCAGTTATTGATCCCCTCACTAATCGTGCATGCGGATCGACACCACGGCGATACGGAGATCGTATCGCGCCGGGTTGAGGGCGACCTCCATCGCTATACCTTCCGCGACTGCCACCGCCGCGCCCGCCAAATGGCCAATGCGCTGACCAGCCTGGGCGTGAGCGCTTCCGACCGCATCGGCACGCTGGCATGGAACGGCTATCGTCATATGGAGCTGTACTACGGCATCTCCGGCATGGGCGCGGTGATGCACACTATCAATCCTCGCCTGCATGAGGACCAGGTCGTCTATATCGCCAATCATGCGGAAGACCAGTACATCTTCTTCGACCTGACCTTCCTGCCGCTGGTCCAGGCCATTGCGGGCCGCTGCAAGGCCGTCAAGGCCTTTATCGCGATGACCGATCGCACGCATATGCCGCGGGATTCCATCATCGCGAACCTGCTGTGCTACGAAGACCTGATCGAGCAAAGTTCTACGGCCTATACGTGGCCGATCTTCGACGAGGATACCGCCAGTACGCTGTGCTATACGTCCGGCACCACCGGCAATCCGAAGGGCGTCCTGTACACCCATCGCTCCACACTGTTGCATACCTATGCGGCGGCGCTGCCGGATGCGCTGAACTGCTCGGCACGCGACGTGATCCTGCCGGTGGTGCCAATGTTCCATGTTAATGCCTGGGGCATTCCGTACGTCGCTTGCATGACTGGCGCCAAGCTCGTATTCCCTGGCCCGGGACTGGACGGAAAATCACTCTATGACTTGTTTGAAGCCGAGAAGGTCACGCTCTCCGCCGGCGTGCCAACGGTCTGGCAGGGCCTGTTGGGCTATCTCGAACAGAACGGCCTCGAGTTTTCGACCATGAAGCGCACCATCATTGGCGGCGCGGCCTGCCCGCCTTCCATGCTGCGAAAATTCCAGGAAGACTACGGCGTAGCGGTATTGCATGCATGGGGAATGACCGAGCTGAGTCCGCTCGGTACGGTCGGCGCAATGAAATCCAGGCATATGGAAATGCTCCCGGAAGACTGCTATGCAGTGCAGTCCAAGCAAGGTCGCGCAGTATTTGGCGTCGATGTGAAGATCGTCAGTGCGGACGGTCAAGAACTGCCTTGGGACGGCGTGACCTCCGGCGACCTGCTGGTGCGTGGGCCATGGGTGGTGCGCAACTACTTCAGGAATGAAGGCGGCAGCCCGCTTCAGATCGATGGCGAAGCGCACGGCTGGTTCCCGACCGGAGACGTTGCTACCATCGATGCCGATGGCTTCATGCAGATTACTGACCGCAGCAAGGACGTGATCAAGTCGGGAGGCGAATGGATAGGGTCGATTGATCTGGAGAACATTGCGATGGCTCATCCGGCGGTGTCACAGGCGGCCTGCATCGCAGCGAAGCATGCCAAATGGGATGAGCGCCCCTTGCTGATCGTCGCCAGGAAGCCGGGAGCAGAACTCACGGGTGAGCAGTTGCTCGCCTTCTATGAAGGAAAAGTCGCAAGATGGTGGACCCCGGATGACGTGATCTTCGTCGATGCAATTCCCTTGGGTGCGACCGGCAAGATCCTGAAAAACCGCTTGCGGGAACAGTTCGGTGATCACCTGCTGGGCGAACCTCTGAGTTGATCGATATCGCGGACAGTTCCCCTTGGTAGCAGGCGGAATGCCGTGAACTTAGGGTTGAAGGCAACGACAGCTTGCTCCCGGCCACGAAGAGCTCTTGCCGACCTTCTCGGACGTCCAAGGCTCGGCTGGAATGACCGCTGCTCTGGCCATTTCGGCCGTTCGACTCTGAACTGCCGAATGACGGAGAAGGGTCGGTCAGAGACGATCGCAACTACGCGGCGGGCATCCGTCCGAGACTAGGCCTGCCGCCGTCTTCGAGCATGTGAGGCTGGCCGCCGATGGTCGAGGCCAGCGAGGTCGGCGGCCAACCTGGAGTTCGTCTTGTGAACGATGAGATTGACGGCGTAGGGCGCGTCGTTTGGACCTAGTACAACATCCCGTAAATAGGAGACCGCGCCAAACCGGGGGCTGACTAAGCGGCAAGGCGGTGGGGTTCTCCTCCGCCGACGGAGGGATACCATCGCTCAACGTGCGATCGGAACTGGTCATTGAGCACGACCGTCCGGATTCGCAGCGCGTTGTGCACGTGCCGAGGTCGCCAGCCCATATGCTGCCGTTTGAGGGGGCATCGTACCTTTTGTGCAAAAAGTGGCGGTAATCAGCCGGAGAGCCGCCTGCAGCATGGCTTTGCTCCTTCCCGCCTTTCGCACGAGCAGCGATATTGCAACCCCTTGATTCGTAATGACTTTTGGGGCCAAACCGCCAGATTTCACATGAAAGGTACGATCACCCTTGTAGCGCTCGGACTGCATCAGCGCTCAACGTCAGCTCGAGACTGGCCTCCTACCACCCGAAGCACGTTACCCTCTGGCGTAACCTGCCGCGGAATGTCGTTGTATGTCAGCCTGCCCGGCCTTGCCGTTGTGGCCGGCCGTAATGGTGATATTTTCGCTGCTCGACGCGTCCGGCCGCTTGTTGCAGGAGGACCCACACGACTATTTTTCCGTTTGTGCGCCGATGGCAAGTATTTCGTGGCCGAACTGCGCGCCTCCGGCGGGTTCCATACCTCTATGTAGCGCTCGCCGGCAAACGCCGATGTTGCAAGTACCATCGTTACCAGACCGTACAGCAGATTCTTGGCCAATATCGTCTCCGCGTTGTGTTTTGGCAACCGCAGCAAGTCAGCTTCTGGTCGCGGCGTATTCTCGCACGCCGGGCCGTGAGCCAACTCGGGTTTTAGCCGAACGCGACAGCCTGTTCGTGCACGACCGGAGACAGTCAGATTGACCCGAGGCTGAGCCCCGGCGCGCGCGGTTGGTAGCTGGCGCTACGTTCGCGGAGGAAGGCGCGCAGGCCGACCGCGCGTCAGGCTGGCGGGATGGCCGCTCCGGCAGGTCTCCCTTTGTTTTCGCTGCAGCTTACCGGGGTAGCCAATGCACACCGCTGTAGCTCACACCAGCTTCGCAACTAGGAGCTGATGCGCGCCTCCGGCGAACTGGGAGGGGATTCTGACCCAGCCCCATCGCATAGTTGCGACGCCACTACCAGACCCGGAAAAACTCCACACTCTGCCCCGCATTGACCGCACGTCGCAGCCAGTCGGGCATGTCGCCCTGCCCTCCCGACTCTGCCCCGCGGCGTTGCGGTAGCACACGGGCGGCGGCGGATCCAGGCACCCGCCGCTGTCAGCTCCTACATGGTGAGCCCATAGTCGGCAATCTCCGCCTGAATCCAGCGGATTGCCCGGCCCGCTCAGTCTTCACTGTCATCGTTGCCGTCGCTGCCGTCATCCGGGTTCAGGGCGGCTGGCCGCAGACGGGATGCTTCCCGCCTCAGCGCCAAAGGTGGCGCGCGAAGAACGTCAGCGTGCGGTCCCAGGCGACCTGCGCCCAAGCGGCGTCGTACTGGGTACCGGCGATGCGGCCGTCGCCGATGGCGTCCTCGTTGGCAAAGGCATGGTGCGCAAGGTAACGGTGGAACGTCGCGTCGACGCCGCCGGCGCGCAGCTTCTCCTCGAGCTTGTCGAAGTCCTCGGCCGCAAAGAACGCGTCCTGCGTGGCCGAGTGAACGAGCACCGGCACCTTGATATTGGCAGGGTCGATGGCTTCCAGCGGCGGCATGCCGTAGAACGGCACACCTGCCTTCAACTCGGGGATGGCGTTCAGCGACAGCAGCGTCAGCGCGCCACCCATGCAGAAGCCGGTGATACCGATGCGGCTGCTCAGGGTGCCAAGGTACTGCACGGCGCCGCGGATGTCCTGCGCCACGGCGTCGCCGAAGTTCAGCTTGGACATCAGGTGGTGGGCCTCTTCCTGCTCGACCGTGCTGGCGCCGCGGTAGAGGTCCGGCACCAGCGCGTAGTAGCCGGCACGCCCAAGGCGGTCGGCCACGCCGCGAATCTGGTTGTTCAGGCCCCACCACTCCTGGACAACGATGATGGCCGGGGCGCCGTCGGTGCGATCCGGCTTCGCAAGGTAGCCGTTGACCGACTGGCCGTCGGGACGGATGAACGAGACGGTCTGACCGATGTGTCGCATGATTGGCTGCTCCTGTCGTTTGATGTGGACCAGATGGGCCGGATGATAGCGCAAGGGAGGTGTCGGCAGCGGCAAACGGCGAACCCGGCGACTATGCGACCCGGAAAAACTCCACCGACTGCCCCACATTGACCGCCCGCCGCAGCGAGCCGGGCATGTCGCCCTGCCCCTCCCGACTCTGCCCCTCGGCGTTGCGGTAGCAGACCACTGGCGGTGACGCTGGGGCCGGCGGCGTTGGCCGCCTGCCAGATGGTCTGGACCGCCCCGGCGGCGATATCCTTCAACGCATCCGCCAAGTCGGGATGGTCGATGGTGACGCGCGTGCGCCCGCGCAGTTCCTGCCAGAACGCCTGCAACACCTCGGCGGGCATGCCCACGCTGCCCTTGCGCGCCAGGCTGCGTGGTCCGCTATGATGAAATCACGAACCACAGAGGGAAGGCGAAATGGCTTCAAAACTGATCCACTACATCATGAGTCAACGCTTTCAAGACGTTGTCGGACGCGGTATCGAGCAAGCCGTGGCCGTGACGCGTGCGTCAGGTTTGACTCCGGCAGGCGATCCGAACATAAAGCCGAGCGCTGGTCCTACGACGACTGTCATCGTTGAAGGTGTCCCTTCCGCAAAGCCCGTACGCAAGATCTGAGCGACACCGCGTCAAGGGCATTCATCAGACGATCCTAACGCTGTATCAGGCGCTGCGTTCGCCCTTGGCCAATGGCTGTGCGCGACAATGCGCCGCTTGGGCCCTTCCTTTTTCTTACGTATCGTTGCAACGCTATCGGAAATTGACATAACTGGGGCTGTACTAAACCGCTGACGCGGTAGTGGTGGTAGGCACATGTCTATGGCTGACGTTTCATGAAGAGGGTTGGCTGGCGCTGAACTCCAGCGAGGTGGTGAGCTGTCTCGCTAGGAGCAGTATGTGAACGCCCAGTTGGGCATTTCATCTACTGCTTCCAGGAGGCTCGCCATGACGCCACTGCGCCAACGCATGCTGCATGACATGCAGATCCGCAACTTTGCAGAGAATACCCAGAAGTCCTATCTGGTTCAGGTGTCGAGTTTCGCCCGGCACTTTCGCAGATCGCCCGAACTGCTGGGTCCCGAGGAGATCCGGACCTGGCTCGTCTACCTCCGCGAAGAGCGCAAGTTGGCACCCGCCAGTCTCGCCGCAAGCATCGGCGCACTGCGCTTTCTCTACCGCGTGACGCTTAAGCGACACTGGAGCGACGACGACCTTCCCTTGCCCAAGAAGCCGGTCCGATTGCCAGTCATCCTGAGCCTGGAGGAGATCACGACCTTCTTTGAGTCGATCGCCAGTTTCAAGCAACGCACCATCCTGATGACCGCGTACGCTGCCGGATTGCGGGTGTCAGAAGTCGTGCATCTGAAGGTCACCGATATTGACAGCAAGCGCATGGTCATCCGTGTGAACCAAGGCAAGAACAGTAGGGATCGCTACGTAATGCTGTCGCCGAGGCTGCTTGAGATCCTGAGACTCTACTGGCAGGATGCTCACCCGCGAGAGTGGCTGTTTCCGGGCAACATCCCCGGACGACCCATCTGCCGCGCTGCCGTGGCCCAGGCATGCCTGATTGCACGTAAGCGCAGCGGCATCACAAAGCCAATCACACCGCATTCGCTGCGGCACGCCTTCGCCACGCATTTACTGGAGGCTGGCACCGACGTGCGTCGGATCCAGTTGCTACTGGGACATCGTGCCCTTTCGACGACGGCCCGCTACCTCAAAGTGGCTACCACCACTGTGTGCGCGACTCCGAGCCCCTTTGACTTACTGCCGCATCCCCTCCCCATTCCGCCTGAGCCCACACCGCCCGCGTCCTTCTGAAGCCGGCGATGCGACCGACGCTCGAGGTGGCGGATGTCTTCCGCTGCTGCGGCCCACAGTACCGGCAGACCCATGCCGACGCCCTCAGTCGTGCCCAACGGCGCACGATGAGCGCCATCGAGTTGTGTCGCACCGCCTCGCTCGGCGGACATGTTGAGCAGTGCGATACCTGCGGTCATCAGCGCATTTCCTACGACTCGTGCCGCCATCGCTGCTGTCCGAAGTGCCAGTCGCTCGCCCGCGCGCAATGGCTCGAACGCCGTCGCGCCGAACTGCTTCCCGAGGTCGAGTATTTTCATGTCGTCTTCACTCTGCCCGAGCCCATCGCGGCCCTCGCCTACCAGAACAAGAGGGTGCTCTATGACATCCTGTTCCGCACCAGCGCCGAAACGCTTCGCACCATCTCCGCCGACCCGAAGTACCTAGGCGCGGAGATCGGCTTTCTCTCGGTCCTGCACACGTGGGGCCAGAATCTGCTGCACCATCCGCACGTGCACTGCGTGATACCAGGCGGCGGCATTGGCCCGGACGGCGAGCACTGGATCGCTTGCCGACCCGGCTTCTTCCTGCCCGTGCGGATCCTCTCGCGGCTCTTCCGGCGACTCTATCTCGACCGGCTGCGTCGCGCGTTCGACGACGGTGCGCTGCGCTTCTATGGCCAGCTCGATCCGTTGCGCGATCCGCGAGCCTTCGCCGCCTGGATCGGGCCCGCAGCTCGTGCGGAGTGGGTTGTCTACGCCAAGCCACCGTTTGGGGGAGCCGCACAGGTGCTCGATTACCTGGGCCGCTACACACATCGCGTCGCCATCTCGAACAACCGGTTGCTGCGCTTTGATGGCGAATCGGTACTCTTCCGGTGGAAGGACTACCGCCACGAAGCCCGCCACAGGACCATGACGCTCACGGCCGACGAGTTCATCCGCCGCTTCCTGTTGCACGTGCTGCCCGTCGGCTTCAAGCACATCCGCAGCTACGGGTGGCTCGCCAACTGCCACCGGGTAGCGCGCCTTGCCATCTGCCGACGGCTGCTCGGTGTCGAGCCCCCCGCCGATGCGTCACCCACCATTCGGGAAGACTACCGTGACCGATACCAGCGGCTCACCGGCAGGTCACTGCGTGATTGCCCCGTCTGCGGCAAGGGCCACATGGTTCGCGTCGAAGGCGGAGCGCCTGGCATCTTGCCGCGGGCTCCACCTGATCCCAGCCATGGACACTGACCGGCATCAGCACCAGCCCCTAAGCGCGTTGGTCTTCCCCATGCGGCCAACGCGAATCGACTCGTGTTTTGCCGTCTTCGCACCATCACAAGGTCGCGAAACTCCGCACTATCTGCCCGCTGACCCTCGCATTCTCACTGTCTTCGCGCGACCGGCTTTGTCAGACCGTCCGCTTCCGGCTTGCGATGGCCACTCGCCGGGTATCGCAAATGATCACGCCGTTCATTCAATGCCCATAGACGCAAGCGCCTGCGGAGCGGTTTAGCACAACCGATTTTTTGTTTACCGCTCGCGGACCGATCCCGTTAGTCCGACTCATACATTTGTGGCCGCGACCGCCAAACAAAAAAACCTCTGCTCTATGTCAAAAACAGGAGAAAAACAGCAGCGATTTCGACCTAGCCAACGAGCACCGCCTGACGTCGCTGTCGTCGGCGCTGCTGGCCGGCACCGCCAAGGGCGCGTTCTATGTTTGGCCCGGACGCGTGGTGACATGCTTCGGCACCTTGCTGCAAAGGATGCCGGCCGAATTGGAAGGGGTCTTGCTGTACAGCGTGCGCGGCGACGGGATGCGCGGATGCCGCAGGCCCAGCGTGCCTTCGTCGCGATGCATGGCCTCGATTACGGCGACCGCGTCGGCGACCGACTCGTCCAGCGAGATGGTGTCGTCGGCAATGCGGTTCACGAACGAGGTATTGGCGCCGTTCTCCAGCCGGCGGCGCACCAGGTACGCCAGCAGCGTCTCATGTGTGCCGACCAGCGCGTAGATGCGGCACGGGCGGTTGAACTTGCCGTCGACCGTGTCCGACCACCCGTTGTGCGTCGCGGCCTGTGTAGACCGCGGTAGCCCTCCAGCCCTTCCACCTGGGCGCGCTTGATCTCGCTGTCCCAGTAGGCGCGTCCTTCACCGGGCGGTGGCGGCTGCCGCGGGCCAAGTCGATCAGGTAGTCGATCGCGAACGGGCAGCGCTTCTGGTAGCCCTGCACCACGAAGCCGATGCCGTTCCAGCCAGCCGGTTTTTGGGCTTTATCCCGGCTCGCCCTCAACAGCAGCAAGGACCGTCATAACGCTCTGGATAAAGCGGCGGCGCCGCAAGTGTCTGACATCAGGATCGACTTTTTGAAGGCTGACAAGACTGAATCAGAGCTCTGCAAGGCCTACTCTGAACAGAGTCCCAGTGCGATTAGACGGAAACCGAGGGCGCTGCCTTGCTGCGTCGGGTTATGCAAAGCCTTCTGGGCGAGGAGCCTCCTCAGAAGGTGTGCTTCACACCGACCATTGCGCCGAATTGATTTCCGCCGGGTCCCGGATTTGTGCCAGCCTGGCCGCCGTTGACGGACAATGCCAAGTTTCCACGGTTGTCAATAAAGCCTGCCGTCCCGTAAGCAGAAGTACGCTTCGAAAAGGCATAGGTTCCGCGCCCGGCGAACATCCATGCTTTATTGGGGCTATCGTGGAAGCGGAGATGGTAGGCCTCGGCGTCCACACTGAATGCTGCTGTGATCGGATACGAAACGCCTGCGTAGTACATGTCGCTGCGTGGGGTTGTGCTTGCGCGATTATCGCGGCGAAGCCATCCTCCACCAATCTTGGCATCGCCAAGCATGAAGTAGCCGTTCACGGATAGCCGGTCGTCGGTCAGTGAACTGTTCGTGAGGCCACCGAACGCACCGGGCCCGCCTCGCAGAGAATCGTAGGCCACTCCTACACTCCAACGCTGAGCGTCATACTTGAACAGCGCCGACCACTCCCGGCATGCACGACTGTCCGCCGTGTTTTCGCCGGCGCAATTCGTACCGGCTGGGCTTGGGCCGGCATTGACGACATCACGCCCAAAGCTGTAAGTGGCCCCAACCGTCACTCCGCCAAAAGTACCCTTGTAGGAAATGGCATTGTCTGCTCGCGTGTTCGGGATATAGCTGTCGAGAGAACCTGATCCGAAGATGTTGGGCCCAAGCATGTCAGGCTCCGCCATTGCCCAGAACAGCATCGTGTACTGACGTCCAAATGCCACCTGGCCCCACGCGCCGGATAGGCCTACAAGCGCTTGGCGACCGAACAACCGCCCGCCCTGATTTGCCGCGCCGCTATCTGGCGAAAAGCCAGACTCCAGCCAGAAGAGTGCCTTGTTTCCCCCTCCCAGGTCCTCGCTACCACGTAGCCCCCAGCGCGACGGTACGGTAGCGGTCAAGTTCGGCATGAACGCCTCGGTATCCCGTGCCGCGCCTACGCCATTGACAAATGCGACACCTGTGTCGACCACGCCATATAGTGTCACGTTCTGCGCACCGGCCAAGCCTGGGGTTGCAGTCAAGAGCGCCGTCGCAATCGTGCGAATCTTCATATTATCTCCTCCATGTTTTGGTTTTATATATTTTTATCACGCATTAGCCACCCGTTTGTCGCGGCCCCTTCGCGGTAGCGCACGACCGGGCCTGAGGTGGTGCAAGCCAGCATGCGAACTTTTGACAATGCGATCATCTGGTCATTGCCGCCAGCCGAACTATGCGGGAACGCCCGCCCCTATCGGATATCTTCATGCGAAGGATGTCCGTGTACATCGCCCGCTGACTTTCAGTTCCGTAACGGTGAGACCAACCGCTTGTGTGAGCGAATCATCTTGGCCCTTCACCGGATAGGAGAGAACGGCGCTGGTAGAAGAATCTCACTCTTTTGCGCAATAACGAATGAACCAGCCTTGGCCAGGAACGCGCGCCATGACTCTTTGCCAGAGAGGGTTGCCCGACGGTGTACTCTCTCTTCAAACGAATCAAAACCCCACAGCTGTACAACTCGATTCAGCTCCCCCGTCTCCGTGGTGAAGTACCCCAGGAGGTTACCCAGTGCCTCCGCTTGGATGCCCAGACCCTCGGCTTCGTAAAGGGACAGGAACTCTCGTACCTTGCCCGGCTTCAATGAGTAGGTGCGTTGCTCAATAATCATGACAATGGCTTCTTTTGAGTGCGATGGACGATTTTGGCGGTGACGCCCTTAGTAGACTATTGACGGCTGGGATGTCGTCTTCAGTCATGCGAGATAACAAGGCGCGCATTAAATGAGGGTGCGGTACTCAGCGACGGGGTCGCGCTACTACTCCTGACCATATTCTTGTCGGCCCGGCCTCCTAAATCCAGATGTCACAGGTAAAACCATTGTATAAATCCAACTTATGCTTCATTTTTAATATCCTGGTCGAGTTCCCATGGCGGCAAGGGACTAAAAGGCCAAGTACCGCAAGCCGAATGGCTTCGCGCAGGCATCGCATAGCTCTCGGAAACCGTGGCAATCATCGAACTATGCGGGCGTCTATCCGGCGCATGCGATCCTTACAGATCCAGCACCAGCACGCTGATCTTCGCCCTTGAACAACACGGTATGAATTGATCGTTCTTCGCGCGCTCATCGTCCGTGAAGTACACATCCCTGTTCCGGCGCGCCATCCAGCAGGTGCGTGATGCAGGTCCCGCATACCCCTTGCTCGCAGGAGAGCGGAACATCGATACCGTTTTCCTCGAGCACGGGCACGACGGTTTTATTGGCCGGCACAGTAAGGCATCTGCAACTGCTGCCGACCTTCACCTCGAACTCGCTATCCGCCGACGTGTCCCGCCAAAGTATTCCAGATGCACATTGCCGCTGGCCCAGCCACTCTGCTTCGCGGTTGAGGTCACATACTCGATGAAGCCGGCGGGTCCGCACACGTACAGATGCGTCCCTGGGTCGGGCCGCGCGGCGTCTCGTCGTTTTCCCGCTGGCCGATGCTGCTGGAATGCACATAGGTCTCATGCGTCAGGTCAATCAGGTTGTCGATCATCAGGCAGTAGTCGCAACCGATGTGATACAGGCCTCCGCCATAGCCCCGATCCGGGCTCTCCGCCCATTCCAGCGGATGGATCAACGCGGGATCGGCTTGCGCCGCATCGCCCGGCCAGACCCAAACGAAGCCATGGCGCTCCACCACGGGAGAACTGCGGATGCATGGAAGCGCCGACGTGCTGCAGCGGCATGGAGATGGTCGTGCCTTCGCATTCGATTTCGAGGCCGTGCTAACCGCAGATCAGCTTACCGTCGCGCAAAAAGCCCAGTGACAGCGGCGCGCCGCGGTGAGGGCAGAAATCTTCCAGTGCGACGACCTTGCCTTTGGCTTTTCAGGAACATGGGCTTTACTCCTCGAGTATCAAGGGGGGCTGACCGGTGTATGCGCGTTCCAGCAGGCCTCGCAACGCATCCACCTCCAATGGCCGCGGATTGGGGTAGGCGGCCGTGGCCGCCAATTCCACCGCGCGGGCTATGTCTTCCTGCTTCATGCCGATGTCGCGCAGCGCGACTGGGGCACCTAGGCTTTTTGCCAGCTGCCACAGCCCGGTGGCAGCGTCTTCCTCGTCGATGGCAAGTGCGATGCGGCACATGACCGCGGGAACGGCGGGTGCGTTATAGGCCAGCGCGTGCGGCAGGATAATGGTATGGGTTTCGGCATGCGGCAGATTGAAGGCGCCCTCCAGCGTGTGGCAAAGCTTATGATGCAGAGCCATGCCGACGTTGCCCAGCACCGTGCCGCACAGCCATGCACCGTACAAGCACTCGCCACGGCCTCCGATGTCGCCCGGGTTGTCCTTCAGCTTGGGCAATCCCTGCGCTAGCGCGCGGATACCCTCTATCGCCAGCAGTTCCATGATCGGGTTGCAATCCTGCGCATACAGCACCTCGGCGGCATGCGCGATCGTTGATGCCACTGGTCACCGACAGCGAGAATGGCAACGTCGTGGTCAGTTCCGGATCGTAGAGCACGGTTTGCGGCAGCACGCACGGGTCCCGGCCGGTTTTTTTGATGTCGGCTTCGGTGACGCCGTAAATCGGTGTGACTTCCGAGCCGGAATAGGTGGTCGGTATCGCCAGGATGGGCAGCCCTGATTCGAGAGCGATGGCTTTTCCCAGGCCGATGGTGGAACCGCTCCCGATGGCGATGGCGCAGTCCGCGCCGATGCGGCGCGCCTCGTCGCGCGCTGCCCGCGCCGATTCGATCGGCACATGCATCACCGCCTTGGCAAAGATGCCGGCGCAGCGCTGGCCCAACTCTCCCGCCACCATCTCGGCCTGCCGCAACTGGTCAGGCGTCGACAGCACCAGGGCCTTGGTGGTCGAGCAGTTCCACTTCCCTCCGCAGATGCCGCAGCGCACCTGGTTCGAACACTATGCGCGGGATGCGGCTTTCATAGGTGAACTCCAACATCTGACTCTCCTTCATCTATCCTTCTTTGCCGGATTGAGCACGAAGTCGTACTCGAGCGTGTAAAAGGGGACTTCCATGATCGAACCGTCGGGCGCACGACCAGGTTCATGGCGCAGCCAGTCGGCGATCAGCGTGGAGCGGACGCCAAACACTGCGTCCGAATCGAGATAGGTACCGCCCTTGCGGAAAATATGGGTGATCAGGGTCTGGTAGCCCGTCTGCTTGATCAAGAAATGCAGGTGAGCCGGCCGCCACGGATGCCGTTCTGTCGCGCGCAGCATGTCTCCGACCGGACCGTCGTGTGGAATCGGATAAGGCTCGGCCACAATGGAACGGAAGTAGTAACGTCCATCCTGGTCGGCGCACAGGACGCCGCGCCCCTGGAACTTGCCCAGGCCGGCATATTGAACGTCATAGTAGCCGTCCTCGTCCGCTTGCCATACTTCGATGCGCGCATGCGGCACCGGCTCGCCGTCCACGCCGCGTATCACCCCGGACACGAAACACGGCTCGCCCTTGGCGCCGTTGGCAACGTCGGCCCCGAGCGGGAAAACCGGCGCGTTCTCGACATGGAAAGGACCGAACACGGTCGACTCCGTGCATGCCGGCGGCTTGCGGTTATTCATGGCCATCACCAGCGTCGACAAGCCGAGCGTATCCGACAGCAGGATGAATTCCTGGCGCTTGTCACTGCACATCTGCCCGGACCGCGTCAGGAACTGGATCGCTGTCATCAATTCGTCTTCGGACAGTTCCACTTCGCGCGCGAAGTTATGCAGATGCTGGACAAGGCTAGTCAGGATCCGCTTGAGGCGCGGGTTCGGCGTGTGGGCGATTTGCTCGATGACTGCGTGTGTAATCGTGTCTTCGTTCAAATTTTGCATGGTGGCTCGCCTAAGATTTGATGGAAAATTTCTTTCGCCCGGGCGCAGGAATTGCCGCGCCAGGCGACAATCTGGTCCGGCCGTATCAACGCAAAGTCCGCTTCGTACAACGCCCGCGCTTCGGCAACCTGCAGGGTGGCCACCTTAAGGTCGATCTTTCTGCGCTCGGCTTCCTCAACCATGGCGTTGCCGCCTCCCTCATCGGCCCCCAGGACCAACAAGGTCCATTCAAAGCCAAACGCGTCAAACAGCGAACTGCCATCCGCCAACCACAAGTGGGGCGGACGGCCGCCGGGGCAGGCGCTCGGGATATATTCGTTTGCCTTGTCGGGTGGCGGCACTGTGCCGTCCGAGACGATGGCGGCGGAACCGTCATAGCGGCCGCCGAAGGTGACGCCTGGAATATTGAATTCGGCGCGGCCATGTGCCCGGAAATAATGCCCGGCCTGTTCCCGGGCGCGCGCGCCCGCAGGACTATCTTCTTCAATCTCCGAAACTGGCTTGAAGAGCCCCAGCGAATCGGCAAAAGTTTTGGCGTAACTCGTATTGCGTTTGGCAATCGGCTGGCGTTCCGCCTCATAGCTGTCTAGCAGCGTGGCCGCGGCCTTGTCCTTGATGACGGCGGCGAGTTTCCAGGCGAGGTTGACCGCGTCCTCGATCGCCGTGTTATAACCCAGCCCGCCAGCTGGCGTGAACAGGTGCACTGCATCGCCGCCCAGGAACACGCGTCCTGAGCGGAAACGATTGCTGACCAGCGAGTGGCCGGCGGTCCACGACCCGCGCGAAAGAATCTCCACCTCGACCGGGGCGCCGGCGGCGGCCTGGAACATGCGGCGGGCGTCGTCTTCAGTCAGCTCGGTCTCGACTTCATGCGGCTGGAGCTGCGTATGGAAGGCGAATTCGCCCTTGCCATCCACGGCCGCCATAAAGGCCCGGCGTTCGGTGTTGAAGCACACATTCATCCACGCCCGGGGGTGGGGGCTGACGCGGTACAGTTCCGGGCAGCGGGCATAAATGGCGTACATGCGGCCGCCCATGAAGTCCCGGATCACCCCGGTCTCTCCGGTATAGAACAGGCCCAGTGCCTCGCGTGTCCTGCTGCGCGGGCCGTCGGCGCCCACCATGTAGCTGGCGGTCAACGTCTGCCGTAGTCCGTCCTCGACGCGCTCGACGTCGACTTCGACATGGGTATCGAGCTGCCGGAAGGCGTTCATGCGCCAGCCATAGTTGACCGACACGCCAGGGAGGCACTCTGCCTGCTTGCGTAACACCGCCTCGACGTATTTCTGCGACACGCGGTGTGGCAATTCAGCCGTGCTCCAGGAGCCCGCCAGGCCGTTGACCTTCTCCCTGGCTTGTCTCGCCGACGGCAGTTCGAACCTGCCGATCTCGTGCTTGCAGAAGCGCGTGAAGTACGCGATATCCGTCGGATAGTCGGCAGGCAAGCCCAGGCTTCTTACTTCATCGGCAAAACCCAGGCGCCGGAAATGCTCCATCGTCCGCGCCTGCGTGGCGTTGGCCTGCGGGTTGAATGCGGTGCCGGGCTTTTCGTCCACCAGCACCGCTGCTATCCCGCGTCGCCCTAATTCGTTCGCGAGCATCAGCCCGCAGGGGCCTCCTCCAATGATCACAACTGAGCTTTTGACTGGCAGCATATAGACCTCGTTTCACTATCTGATGTAGAGAGTCGCAGGGAAACTAGTAAGGTTTCCTTACTTAAATGCGATAGTAAGGTAGTCTGACTACATGGTCAAGGGCGGAAGCGGGTACGATTGTCAATTGGCGCCGGTTCACGGCAGGTATTTAATGCAAACATGACGGCAAAAAGAAAGAACACGAAAAAGACGGAGTCCCCGGCCACCAGCACGGCTGCCTACGAATGGCGCAAAAGCAACATAGGCCGGCTGTTGAATATGGCGACCCAGCGCTTTGAAAAGCGTGTGTTGGAATTGATGGCCGAAGCTGGCTATGGCGAGTTCACCTTGAGCCAGATGTCGATAACCCGCAATCTGGATGTGGGTGGCACGCGCGCGACGGAGATTGCGAAGCGGGCCGACATCACCAAACAATCCGTGGGCGAGCTAATCGGCCAGCTTGAGGAAATCGGCCTGATAGAACGCATTCCGGACCCGGATGACAAGCGTGCCCGCATCGTGCATTTCACTAATGCTGGGCTGGCCTGGCTTGAATCCTTTGAAATCGCCATCAAGCAAGCCGAGCATGAAATGCAGGACGAATTGGGTGCGACAAGCTTCAAGCTGCTCAAGCAAGGCCTGGCCCAGTTTGGGGCGGACGAGGATACCTTGCGCGACTAGACTCCCAGATACTGATGAATGATGGCCGGTTCGTTACGCAAGGCGTCCGAGCTGCCGCTCCACACGACCTTTCCCTTTTCCATCACGAAGTGTCGGTCGGCGAATCTCAGTAGCGCGCCGACATTCTTGTCGATCACGATTTGCGACAAGCCGTCGCATTTCAGTTCGCTCAGGGCGTTCCAGATTTCCGCGCGGATGATGGGCGCCAGTCCCTCGGTGGCCTCGTCCAGAACCAGCAAGCGCGGATTGGTCATCAGCGCGCGCCCGATCGCCAGCATCTGCTGCTCGCCGCCGGACAACTGCCACCCCAGGTTGCCGCGGCGCTCCTTCAGGCGTGGGAATAAGCCGTACACCCGCTCCAGCGTCCACTTCTTGCGGGACGACTCCAGGTCCCGGCTGGCCCGCGCCGTTGCCACCAGGTTTTCTTCCACCGTCAGGTTGGGAAACACCTGGCGGCCTTCCGGCACCAGGCCCAGTCCCAGCCGCGCAATCTGGTGCGACGCCAGCGTATTGACCGAGTGGCCGGCGAACCGGATCGCGCCCGATTTGACGGGCAACAGGCCGAACAGGCATTTGATCGTGGTGGAACGCCCCATGCCGTTGCGCCCGAGTAGCGTAACGACTTCACCCGCCTTGACATTGAACGAGACGCCAAAGAGTGCCTGCGCATGCCCATAGGAGGCCTGCACATTCTGCACGTTGAGCAAGCTAGTCATGAGTGCACTCCTTAATATCTTCTTCACCGAGATAGATGGTCTTGACTGCCGGGTTCTCCCTGACTTGGTCCGGAGTGCCGGTAAACATCACTCTCCCGTAGACCAACACTGTGATGCGGTCTGCCAGCGCAAATACCGCTTCCATGTCGTGCTCGATCAGCAAGATCGAATAGCGGCCTTTCAGACTTTTCAGTAATTCGACCACCGCGCCCGATTCCTGTGGGCTCATACCCGCCATCGGCTCATCGAGCAGCAGGCACTTCGGTTGCGCAGCGAGCGCCATGGCCAGCTCCAGCTGGCGCCGCTCCCCATAGCCGAGATCGGCAGCGGGGATATCGGCCCGCCCCGCCATGCCGGTGGCCTGCAGCGCGGCTTCGGCCGCCTCGACCAGCGGCGTGCGGCCGAGCATCGGTTGCCAGAAGCGGAACGCATGTTCCTGCGCACCCAGCGCGGACAACACGGCGTTTTCGCGCACGGTGAACTCCTCGAAGATGGACGTGATCTGGTAGGAACGCAGCAAGCCCATCTGCGCACGCCGGTGTGTCGGCAGCGCGCTCATGTCCGTGCCGGAGAACAGCACCCTGCCCTCACTGGAAGACAGTTCGCCCGACAGCTGGTTGATAAGCGTGGTCTTGCCGGCGCCGTTGGGGCCGATGATGGCATGTAGTTCGCCGGCTTGGATATCCAGCGACACGTGGTCGGTGACCAGCAAGCCGCCGTAACGCTTGACCAGCGCTTCTGTTCGCAACAGGTTGGCGCTCATGATTGTCCCTCCGACTTGGCTTGCACCACGGCGGCTCTGCCTCGCGGCCGGCCGTGCATTTGTGCCAAGCGTGCTTCGATTCCTTCCAGGAGGCCAACCAGGCCGGCCTTGCCGAGCAGCGCCATCAGCACGATGAGCGGGCCGAACACCACCATCCAGTGTTCGGTGAACAGCTTGATCACCTCTTCAAGCCCAAGCAAGGCAAAGGCGCCTAGCAGCGCGCCGTACACCGTGCCGATACCGCCCAGTACTACCATCACGATCAGATCGCCCGACACCATCCATGACAGGGTACTGGGCGACGCAAACGCGTTCAGGTTGGCCAGCAGCATGCCGGCGATGCCGCACAGGATGGCCGAGAGCACATAGGCAGACAGCTGGTATTGCCGTGCCGGCAGCCCGATCGCATTGATGCGCCGGGCGTTGCGCTTTGCGCCGCGCAGCACCATGCCGAAGGGGGCCACGCGCAATCGCGCCATCCACCAGATCAGGAGCGCAAGCACAGCCAGCGAGAACGCGTAGACGGTATCCGGCTGGCCCAGGTCAAGTCCGAAGAACTTCGAGGTGGCCAGGATCGTGGTGCCGTCGTCGCCGCCGTAGTGCTTCAGGCTGACGAAGACGAAATAGCCCATCTGTGCGAACGCCAGCGTGATCATGATAAAGGCGATGCCTGTGGTGCGCAGGTTGATCGCGCCGGTGACCAGACCAACCAGGCCGCAGGTGACGACGCAGACCGCCAGATGGACCCATCCGCTGTCGATGCCGTAGAACGCCGGGATCGCGACGCTGTAAGCGCCCAGCCCGAAAAACAGCGCATGGCCCAGGCTGACCAGGCCGCCGTAGCCCAGCGCGAGATTGAGCGCGGTGGCAGCGATCGCATAGACGATGATGCGCGCGACGAAAGTGACATAAAACGGCTGCTCCAGCGCATGCGCGACAAAGGGAAGCAGGACCAGTACCGCGAACAGCAGCAGCGGCACCGCCACGGAAATCCGGAACGCGGATGGTTTGGCTTGCATTATTTTCTCCTGGCGGGGAACAGGCCCTCGGGGCGGAATGCGAGCACCAGCGCCATCAGGACATAAATCATCATCGAAGCCAGCGCCGGCCCCGCCGCATTGGCGAGGTCGCGGCTCATCAGCTCGCGCAGCAAGGTCGGCAGGAAGGCGCGCCCCAGGGTGTCGACCACCCCGACGATTAGCGCGGCATAGAAGGCGCCGCTGACGGAGCCGATGCCGCCGATCACGATCACCACCAGCGTGGTGACCAGCACCGGCTCGCCCATGCCGGTCTGCACTGACAGGACGGGCGCGGCCATGACGCCGGCAAGCCCCGCCATCGCGGCACCCAGCGCGAACAGCAGCGCATTGAGCAGCTGGATGTTCACGCCCAGCGCACCGACCATGGCCGGATTGACGGCGCCGGCGCGTATCAGCATGCCGAGCCGGGTGCGGTGCATCAGGTAGTGCGCGCCAACCGCCACCGCCAGGCCGACCGCGATAATGGCGAAGCGGTAGGCCGGATAGCTCGCGCCGAACAGATCGATCGTGCCTTCGAGGGCGGCCGGCAC
This sequence comes from Cupriavidus sp. DF5525, assembly GCF_040149425.2. Classification (NCBI taxonomy): domain Bacteria; kingdom Pseudomonadati; phylum Pseudomonadota; class Betaproteobacteria; order Burkholderiales; family Burkholderiaceae; genus Cupriavidus; species Cupriavidus sp. DF5525. Next base: position 871,768 of record NZ_CP168267.1, read on the forward strand.
CGGCAGGAAGTGCGGTTGCGGGCCCCAGATCATGCGGGCCGCCTCGTTAAAGAACAGCACCATGCCGAAGGTCGCCAGCACATGATCGAGGTGGTCGCGGCTGTACAGGCGCGAGACGGCGATGCGCTCCAGCACCACGCCCAGCGCAGCGCAGCCGCCCACAGCCGCCAGCACGGCAACCGTGAACGACTCGGTCTGCTGGAACGCCGCCGCCGCAAAATACGCGCCGAGCATGTACAACGAACCGTGCGCTAGGTTCACGAAACTCATGATGCCGAACACCAGCGTCAGGCCGGCCGCCAGCAGGAACAGGAGTATCCCGAACTGCAGCCCGTTCAGTAATTGTGGAAGGATCAAGCCGATATTCATGACAGTTCCTATTGCGCGGCGTACTGGATCCGGGCGGCGTCTGCATGGGCAGGCAGAGACGCCAGCCGCTTCACTACCGCTGCGACATTGGCGCCGAATACCTCGGCCGTTTTAAGGTCGCCGGGTATCATCTCCTCGACCGAGGCGTCGCCCGGCGTGGTCACCAGCAAGCCAAGGTAGCCACCCAGATGGTTGATGTCGTCGCGGGTCGACGCTTTCTCGGCGGACGGGTGCATGTCGGTTCCAGCCCAGAGCATCTTATGGTGGGCGGCAAAGGTCGCCAGGTAGGAAATGGTCGATCCCTTGTCACCATTCAGGCTGGCCGAGTTGGTGAAGCCAGCTGCAACCTTGCCCTTCCATTCTTTCCTGAACCAGGTCTTGCTGGATGCGTCAGCAAACTTCTTGAATTGCCAGGACACATTGCCCATGTAGGTGGGGGAGCCGAAGATCATGCCGTCCGCATTCTTCAACGTTTCCCACGCGGCCTCGGGAATGTTGCCTTCTCTATCGATGGCGATGAGTTCGACTGTCGCATTGGCCGATGCGGCGCCGGCCCGTACATGTTCGGCAACCCGCTTGGTGTGCCCATAGCCGGAGTGGAAGACAATAGCGATGGTGGTCATGAATAGCGTTCCTTTCTTTCAATCTATAGATGGGTCAAGGTGTATGCGCCGGCTGCGCCGTGATCGTTTACGGTCGGCGCCCATTCTCCGGTTTGGCGGCGGTCAGTGTCGATGTATAGGTCGACACCGCCTTAATATCCTCTAGCGTGAGGTTCGTGAGAATGGCTTTCATCACATATGCTTCGTGGATGACAAAGCGCTTGGTTTTGAGAACGCCCAGCACGAATTCGAGATAGTCCGGCGACTGACCGCCTATCCTTGGAAAGATTGGCGCGATCGCACTGCCAGTCACGCCATGACAATGGATGCATGCCGGGATACCACGCTGTGAATCCCCCTCGCGGTGCAGTTTTTCGCCGGGCGCCAGCAGTTCCGCATTGTTGGACGCATAGGGCTTGCCGGGCGCCTGCGACGAATAATAGGCTGCGGCGTCCAGCATGTCGCTGGCGCTCAGGTTCTGGGCGACAGGTTGCATGATCGGACTTCTGCGCTCGCCTGTTTTGAACAGCATCAATTGCGCCACAAGGTAGCTGGACAATTGCGCGGAAAGATTCGGAAACGTACTGCTTACGGCATTTCCCTGAGTGCCGTGGCACTGGGCGCAGGCCTGCATGACGATGCGCTGGCCCTTGGCAACATCACCCTGCCGGTCGCCAAAGCTGGCCTGGTTGTAGGCCGCGATGGTCCTGGTTTCGATCGCCATGCCATCCGGTCCTGCCATGGCTGGGCTCGCGGCTGCCGATTCAGCGAGAATCAGCACCCATGGCAGCGCTCTCACCTCGCCTCCATAACGTCGAACTGTGCAATGCGGCGGGTCCGTCCAATGTAAAACCTGCCGGGCCCGAACGCTGCCAGATACGCCAGTCCGCCCAGCATTGCCAGCCCTTGCATGAAGTGGTTCAGTTCATCCGGAAATGCCTTCATGCCGGCACTCCACGGCCAGTGGATACCAACCACCACCGGAACGCTGACCACGAGAAGCACCGAAGCGGCAGGTCGGAACTGCCAGCCGAGAATGACGCAGATACCGCCGACAAGCCATACCGCAATCGTGAGGCAAAGGGCCAGCATGGGTAGCGGTATGCCCCTACCGGTCATCATCGCGGTGACGCCGTGGAACGATCCCACGAGCCCGATGCCACTCGCGATATAGACGGTACCGATAAGGAGCCGCCCCATTAATGCGCCGCAGTTACTGATCAAATCACGTTCTTTCATGTCTTACTCCTTCACGTTTCAGCCTGTCCTCTGGCTGGCCTAGACCACCATGCAGTTGCAGCTCAGCGTCCATACCCCTCCATCGCCCTGGATCCAGCCGTGGTTATGACTGACGCCGCCGCAGAAATCGCCATTGCCGTGCACGTGGCCGCAGCCATGGTTACTGCTCTTCAGAGCCGTCTCCAGATAACTGCCCTCGTCCGCGCGCGCCACCGCCGCCGGTGACCATGCGGGGTCATACGGCAAGTCCGGCGGCGCCAGCGGCCTGAATGGCCCTTTGGCATACACCACCTGCCCGTTCATGACAGTCAGCACCGACTCGATCTTCTTGATACGTTCTTCCGGCACCGCAAAGTAATCTTCCGACAGCACCACGAGGTCGGCGAACTTGCCCGGCTCCAGCGTCCCTTTTACTTTTTCCTCGCCGGAGAACCAGGCGCTGCCAACCGTGTAGCGGCGCAGCGCTTCGAGTCGGTCGAGACGGTTGGCTGCGCCGACCAGCTGGGTGCCGCCTGCGGTCTTGCCGCTGACGAACCAGTACAGTGAAATCCACGGGTTATAGCTGGCGATGCGGGTCGCATCGGTACCCGCGCCCACCGGTATGCCGGCCTTGAGCATGTCCATCACCGGCGAGGCGCGCCTGGCCGCCCCTTCGCCGTAACGCCGGATGAAGCTCTCGCCCTGGAAGTACAGGCGATCCTGCACCGCGATCCCGCCGCCCAATGCCTTTACGCGGTCGATATTACGCTTGCTGATAGTCTCGGCGTGATCCAGGATCCAGCGCACTTTCCCCAACGGCGCATCGCGGTGCACGTTCTCCAGCACGCCCAACAGCCGGCTGATCGATTCGTCATACGTCGCGTGGAAGCGGAACGGCCAGCCCTTCTCCACGAACAAGCGGATCACCTTTTCGAAATCCTTTTCTGCCGTAGGCTGCAAGTCGGGCCGGGGCAGAATGAAGTTTGCGGAATCGAAGGCAGAGAAGGTCAAGATCTCGCCCATGCCATAGATCTTGTAAAACGGATCGTCGCTCAGCTTGACCTGTTTGATCCAGGATTCGAAGTCTGCATATTCCTTACCGGGCGAGAAGCTGAACATGCTGCAGGCCAGCCGCACGGTCATGTGCCGGCCCTGCGCCAGTTCCTTCATCAGGACATAGTCGGCCAAGTTATTGTCGGCACCACCATCGCTCACGCTGGTGATGCCCAACCGATTCAGTTCACGCATGAACTGGCGCATCGAGTTCAGGCGCGCTTGCGGTCCCAATTGCGGCGCGCGGCGCATGGTGGAATAGACAGCAAACATACTGGGCTTGGCCAGGATCACACCCGTCGGCTCGCCTTGTGCATCCTTCACGATTTCGCCGCCCGGGGGCTGGGGCGTATCCCTACCATAGCCGAGCGCCTGCACCGCAGCCTTGTTCAGCAATGCGGTATCGTAGAAATGCAGCACCATGACCGGCACGTCCGGTGAGACTGCATTCAGTTCCGCGATCGTCGGCATGCGCTGCTCGGCAAACTGGAATTCCGACCAGCCGCCGAGCACACGTACCCACTGTCCCGGCGGCGTGCGCTGCGCCTGCTCGCGCAGAATTCGCAATGCATCTACCAGCGAGGGCACATCGTCCCAGCGGACTTCCAGGTTGTATTGCAGTCCTCCGTTGATCAGGTGCATGTGCGAGTCGTTCAGGCCTGGTATCACGACGCGACCGGCGAGGTCAACGACGCGGGTTCCTGGTCCTTGCAAGCGCGCGGTCTCGACATCCCTCCCTGCCGCGAGCACTTTGCCGCCCTTCAAGGCAATCGACGATACGATGCTGTTGCGGCCGTCGAGCGTATAGATCCTGCCGTCGCGCAGGATCATGTCGGCTTCATTGGCGCTTTGCAAGCTGACGCAACCGGACAAAGAAATACTGGCGGCGGCTGAAGCCTTGACCAGAAATTCCCTGCGATCCATGTTGTCTCCTTCAAACCTCGGTTGAAATTGGCAAGTGCTGTCAGATCGCTTCGCCGCTCAGCCAGGTCTGGCCGCGCTGGTACAGCGCCTCGACCTCGGGGCCGGTGAGTTGCGGCATGTCGCGCTTGACGTTGTAGCCGATGCGGGTCTGGATATAGGCCAGATGCCGATAGCCCGCGGGGTACTGCGCCAGCTGCACGGAGTCCAGTTCGAGTCCGGCCCCAGGCTGCAGCGGATCGATGCGGTCTTTCTCGTAGATCGGCTGTCGCAGCACGACACCCCAGCGTCCGTCGCGTTTCTCGACGAAGTCATAGAAGCGGCCCGTGCACACCACATCGCACGGCACGCCATCGACGTCCGCGCGCTGCGAGATGGTCATCTTGGTCTGCACAATGGCGCGCTGGCCGGCCAGTTCGATCGCAGTCCCACCGAGAAAATGCAGGATGCTCACATCCTTGGCCCAGCCCTCCTGGGTCACGCGAATAAATTCCTTTGCCGGACCCTGGAACCAGGTCGCCATCATCACGCCATCGTCATGCCAGGTAGTGGCAAAGCGTTCCCAGTCGCCCGCGTCGCGCCACAGTGCCCAGTTCTCCACCAAATCGCGAATCGCCAGACGGTCCAATAGTTCATCAGTCATTGCAACTATCCTTGTTAAAGCCTGATTGATAGAAGTCAGTGGCCGGTAGCCCGGTCGTAATAGCTGCGGTCGTAGTACTTCGATGGACTGCCCATTTCCTTGCTGGGCACGCCCCACTTGCTACGCAGTTTCAGCACCTGCTCCAGACCGGCCGGGTCGAGGGCAGCCCGGCGCTGGAACCCGCTTTTCTCATTCACCAATACCTTGAACGCCGCCTCCGCCATCGCCGGATTGCTGTTTGGCATGCGCTCCAGGAACAGCCGCAGCGCTTCCGCCTTGTTCGCCGGGTCATACAGCCACTCGACCCCTTTCACATAAGCGCGGATGAAGCTTTCCAACCGCGCCTGGTTTTGCTGGGCCCAACCCAGACGTACGCCGGCGACCGCCCCTTGGTAGGCGCCCAAGCGGTCCGACACCGATTCAAGCACTTTGAATCCGCGCGCCTGTGCCTGTAATTCGAACGGCGAGACCAACAATGTGGCCGACTGCTTGCCTTCCATCAGTGCTTGAAACCGCTGCAGGACGCCGCCGACGCGTTCGACCTTGTAATCGGCCTCGCCCAAGCCGGCCCGCGCCAGCAGTTCGAACAGGACCGCTGCGTATCCTGAGCTTTTGGCATCCACCGATACCGTCTTACCGCGCAGGCCGGCAATGGATTCCACACCAGGTGCTGCAACCAACTTGAGAAAACCGCGGTCCCCGCCCATTACAGCGACCAGGTCCGCGCCGACCTTGCCGGACACTTCGCCCTGCCCTTCGCGATAGGCGATCAGGTTGTCCACGGCGGTCATGGCGATATCGAATTTTCCGTCGATCAGATTTGTCATCTGGAACACCGAACTGGGGGTGGGCGTCACGTTCACGGCTACGCCTTCCACCGAGAAGAAGCCTTTGTCCTGGGCCACCCACAGCGGCCAGTTGGAACCGCCAGGGAATATGATGAGTTCAATCGGCCTTTCGGCCGCCGCGGATATGCCGGCGATACACGCCAGCACCAACGTCAACGCGATTCTCTTGATGCAATTCATGAAATTGCCTCCTCGGCAAGCAGCGGAATTAGAGGAAGTGGCGCAAGTCAATCATCAGGCCGATTTGCGATCCGGCCGCCACCGTGTTGCTGGCCACGTCGCTGACAATGACCGAGAGCTTGAGCGCACCGCCGTTCGCGATATGCCTTTTATTTGAGAACTCAGGCAAAGCGTCCCCGATGGAGGGGACCTCGAGGCTGCCTCCTGACAACGGTGTGCTCCGGTTTCAGACCTTCCTATTTGGGCTTGCACTGCCCCGCGTAGGCGTCCGTATGCTCTTTCAATACATCGGCCGCCAGCAGCTTGAACTCGGGCCGGCCGGCCGCGCCCTTGGCTACCTGGTAGATGTGGTAGTTCTGTACTGGGAAGTTGTTCTTGCCGAATTTGAAGTCGCCCCGTACCGACTTGAATTGCGCATTCTTGATTGCTGCCGTCAGCGCCTTGTGGTCGGCGGCATTGCCCTTGAGGGTGCGGATGGCCGCATCGAGCAGCATCGCTGCGTCGTAGCTAAACGCCGCGTAAGGCGACGGCGTGCGTCCGTAGCGCTTCTCGAAAGCCGCGACAAACTGCTTCGATTGCGGATTGGGCGCGCCGGGTGCCCAGGTATCGCCGACGATGGCGCCAACTGCCGCCGCGCTCATCGCGTCCGCGGCGGCGCCTTCGATGGTATTGGACGTATGCAGAGGAATCTTGGTCTGCAGCCCGGCCTGCTGGAACTGCCGGACAAACGTAACGCCCATCCCGCCCGGATAGAAAGCATAGACCGCTTGCGGCTTCGATGCCGACAATTGGGTCAGCTCGGCGGAAAAATCGAGCTGATTGAGCGGGGTGTAGATCTCATCGACGATCTCCCCCTTGTAGTAGCGCTTCAGGCCCTGGATCTTGTCCTTGCCGCCGACGAAGTTCGGCGTCAACGTGCTGACGCGCTTGATGCCCTTGTCCTCGAGATACTTGCCGACTGCCTCGGCCGGCGCGTCGCTCTGCCAGGACATCACAAACTGGTTGGGCTTGCACTGGCTGCCAGCCACAGGGGACGGACCGGCGACGGTGCCGATGAACGGCAGATCGGTTGAGGCAATGCGGTTCTGCATCGCCATCATAATGTTGGCGAAAGTCATTCCGACGATCAAGTCGACCTTGTCCCTGTCGATCAGCCTGGCAAGCGCATTCATCGCCACCTCGGGCTTTTGCTGGTCATCCTCCTTGGTGACCGAGGCGGCGACGCCGCCCAGCTTGCCGGATAACTGATCGAGCGCCAGGCTAAAGCCGTCGACCTGGTCGCGCCCGACATCGGCGCTCGGTCCCGACAGGGTCGCCAGGAAGCCGACTTTGACGTCCGCCATAGCCGCCGGGGCGATACCGGCAACCATCATTGCTACCAGTGCCCAGTTGAGTTTAGTTTTCATATCTGTCTCCACTCTTATTCTCAAGGAAGGCCATCAAGCGACGGTGGTCTCCAGTTCACCGAGCCCTGCGATCCATACCCTCATCACATCGCCGCGCTTCAGGAAGGTCCCGCTCTCCGCGCCCACGCCCGCCGGGGTGCCGGTCAGGATGATGTCGCCGGGATGCAGGTCGACGCGGTGACTCAGATAAGAAATCTGGTCCGCCACGCCATACAGGTGGTTGCGCGTGTTGGAATCCTGTTTTAGTTCGCCGTTCAGCCATAACTTGATGTCGAGGTCTTCGGGAGACTCGACAAAGGCCGCCGGTGTCAGGAAAGGGCCGATGGGGCAGGAACCGTTGAAGCATTTGTGTCCGATCCAGTCGAAGCGGAATGGCGAGCTGACATCGATCTTCTCCCGCTTCAGGTGGTCGCGAGCTGACAAGTCATTCGAGCAGGAATAGCCGGCGACGAACTGCAAAGCGTCATCCACGCTGACCTTGGAGGCGCGGCGGCCAATCACGACGGCCAGTTCCGCTTCCCAATCGAGCATGTTGCTGTGGGCGGGGAACGACACGACCTCACGATGCCCGGCCAGGCTGCCCTTCCCAGCCTTCAGAAAATGCCAGGGCGGAATGCCTTCCGCCTTCGGATCCACCACCAGCTTGTGGTTCAGCGCGCGGCTCATGGCTTCCACGTGGTCGCGATAATTGGCGCCGGCGCAATAGATCACGCCGGGGTGCGGGACCGGCGGCAGGAAAGTGACGGCGTCCGCGGACAGCCTATGGTCGACGTATGTGTCCGGGGATGCGGGCAAGGCATCGGCGATGGCGAGCAGTTGGGCATGCGCGCTGTCCCAATTGTCCAGCAGCTCCATCACCGATTTCCCGGCCAACGAGCTACCCGTGGCAGCGCGAGCCAAATCGAACAATTGCTGGTTGACGGCGATACCCGTCCCTGCGGCCCCGTTCTTGTCCGCATACGTAAAAAGCTGATATTTCATTGTGTTCCTATCGGAGTTGGTATGACTGGTCCGAGAAGCGCAGCGTCACCGTGATGCCGCCTTCCATGAGCAGCCATTTCCTGATTGATGGCGTATATACCCGCTCCCGGACAAAGGGATCCCGGGACAGTATTTGTTGCGCTTCTTCCATTGATGCCGCACGCACGATCGACATTCCCCCCAGGGCACCCGGCACACCGCCTTCTTCCACGAACGGACCGGATGCGAACAACTCCCCGCGCTGCTCGGCGGCGATTGCCCACTGCAGGTGCGCTTCCAGCAGCGCGCTGAAGCGCGACAGGTCGTTCGGTGTCCGCAGCGCGACATACAAAGGCTTTTGCAGCATGCTCGCCAGCAGGGCGCGGGCGCTGTCGTTGATGTCCATGTCAGTCCGGCAGTTCGAAGTTCATGGGGAATTCCGGCGGCGGCGGCTCGCTGGCCCATACCGCGGTCAGCTCTTCCGGCGTGACATTCAAGGGCACCCAGCCGCTGTCGTCTTCCGGAATGATGTCGATGTCCCAGAAGTACTCCACCAGGCTGTTCCACGGATCGCGGATGTAATGGAAGTAGTTCGATCCGCCTACGTGACGGCCGGGGCCGAACGCGCTCTTGTAACCGGCACGCACCAGGGTCTGCGCGCCGATCTCGATCTCATCGAAATCGCCGACTTCGAAACTCAAGTGGTGCAAGCCAGTATGCGTGCTCTTCGCGAACGCCAGGATGTGATGGTCGCCGCCCTGCGCGCCGCGCAGGAAGGCCAGGATGTCTTGCGCGCGGTCAGACATCTTCAGCCCCAGCACCTGCATGTAGAAATTGGCAGAACGGTCGACGTCCGGGGTGAACTTGATCAGGTGCCCAAGGCGGCGCGGCCGCGCCCGCTTTTGCATGGACGCGACATCGCAAGCGCGGGTGCCGATGCGACGGTAGCGCCCGGGCGCGTTGACTTCCGGCGGCGCCACCATCAGGGATGGCACCGCTTCCTCAACTTGCACGTTGAGCCAGTCGCCGTGCGGGTCCTGGAACCAAATACCGCCGAAGGGCACACGGAAAGGCGCATCCACGACCGCCACGCCGGCGCGCTCCAGCTGGCTTTTCAACGTCTGCATCCCAGCCGCGTCGGTGCCCAGCGAGACATAGCTCAAGCGCTTTTTCGGCCCTTGCATCATACGGATCTGATCCTGCGCCCGGTCGGGACAGCGCAACACCAGGTCGTTGCCGCAGGCATGCGCTTCCAGGCCAAATAGCTCATAAAAGGCGCGGCCGATTTCGAGATCGGGTACGGTCATGCCGACGTGAAGCAGCGAGTGGATCATCGCAATGTCTTCCTAATATGTGAGGGGAGAAAACGGCAGCTGCGTCAGCGGCTCGCTATCCTTGTGGATGACAATGTGCCCCGCCTTACAGAGAAAGACGCGCCCTTCGGGCTTGACCGACAAGGCGGGGCGGCGTTGCACGCGATCGTCAAAGCGAGCGTCTCAATGATCACGTTACGCTCGTTGTTGTGTCTTCTGTTACGACTCCGATTCCAGCAGCTTGATGACCGCCGCGGCATCCTCGTCGCAAATGTCGCTGTCGATGGCGCGGTAAAAATACGGGGCGGCCGCCGAAAAGAGAGGCGTGGCGACACCCAGTTCATCGGCCAATGCACCGCCCAGGTCGAGGTACTTTTTCAGTGTGACAAACGGCCCGATCGCCGGCGTGAAGGCGCGCGCCGCCATCATCGGTGCGCGAATCGCGAACATGGTCGAACTGCCCGCACCATGCTTGATCACATCGGCAACCATGTGCGGATCGAAGCCGGCCTTGGCACCAAGGTTCATCGCCTCCGCCGCGGCGAGAATATGAATCGATAGCAAATAATTGGCGATCAGTTTCATGGCCACCGCCGCGCCATATTCGCCGATGTGAAAATGATCGGTCGTGATGGCGTCGAGCACCGGCTTGCATTCTTCGATAAGTTCCCTGGAGCCGCCCAAGTACAGCGAGGCCTTGCGCTGCGTCACCATCGGCGGCGAGCCGCTGACCTCGGACTCGAGCACCCGACCGCCGCGTTCCCGGATACGTTCGGCCTGCTCGATCTTGAATGCCTTGCTATAGGTGCTGAGTTCGATGACGATCTGTCCGGGCTTGAGCGCCTCCAGGACGCCATTGGGGCCCTGCAAGACATCCAGCTCCGCTTGTTCACTTGGCAGGCAAAGCAGCAGGATATCGGCTTGGCGGGTGACTTCGGCCGGGCTGTCGAGCGCCTGGCCACCGCGGGCGACGAACTCTTCCCTGCCGGTGCGGCGGAAGCCCGCCACCCGGTGGCCGGCCTCGATCAGATTAGTGGCGATCGGCAGCCCAAGCTGGCCGAGGCCGATCACGCCGACAATTGCTGGGGTGTCCATGTCTCTGTCTCCGCTTCATTTCTGTATGTTTAGGGGTATTCTAGTGACGCATTTTTCATTAAACTATATCGATTCTTAGAATCCATAGTATTAACAGGGTTTATAGTTGCTGCACGGACGGCGGCGGCGGAGCACCAACTAATGAAAGACCTCAACTTGTTGTATGTCTTCGAAGCCTTGTGGCGTGACCGGTCGGTGACGGGCGCGGCGGAGAACCTAGGGCTGACGCAGGCGGCGGTGAGCAGTGCGTTGAAGCGGATGCGGACGGAGCACGGCGACAAGATGTTCACGCTGGTCGGCCGGCGCATGGAACCGACGCCCCACACCACGGCCATTGCCCAGCAATTGCTGGATGCGCTGGCAATGATCCGCAATACCCTAGTAGAAGAGGCGAGCTTCGACCCGCTCACTTCCCGCCGGCTCTTTACTGTACGCACGCGCGACATCGGCGAAGTAGTACACCTCCCTGCATTGATGCAGAGACTGGAGGTAGCAGCACCCCATATCAAGGTACGGACGGTATTCAAGCCGATCGATGAAACGCTGAGCGGGTTGGCCAACGGCAGGATCGATTTCGCGCTCGGCTTCCTGCCGGCGCTGGAAACCGGCATTCATCGCCGACAGCTATTCAGGCAGCATTATGTCTGCGTCATGCGCAAGGGGCATCCCTTGGCGAAACGCGAACTGAGCACCGAACTCTTCTGCGAGCAACAGCATTTGCTCGTGGAGTATTCCGGCAGCGGGCACCAAGTCCTGGAAAAGGCATTAATCGACGCTGGTGCCCGCCACCAGATCAAATTGCGCCTGCCGCAATACCTGTCCGCCCCGCACTTCATCATTGCCTCGGACCTCTTATGGTGCGCGCCCGAGATTCTGGTTCAGAGACTGATGCCGCACTTTGAGCTAATCACCAAACCGGTCCCCCTGCAGCTGCCGGACTTTGATATCGGCATTTACTGGCACGACCGGTATCACCGCGACCCCGGAAACAAGTGGCTGCGCGACTTTATCGTCACAGTGATGAGCGATGATTTCCAGGGGCAGGCGTGACGACCGTCGCTTCTACCCTTAAGGAACTCGACCGTCTTCCCCGAAAAATCGGTGAGGGCCATGACTCGCCTAGAGCGCTGCACGACATGCTGATCTCTATGAACGGGGAGAGTGCCCCGGGAAGTTGCTGACACCCCGCAGTCCGCTATCTCCCTAACGCAGCACAGGCCATTTCGTGGGTTTACTGCATTTCTAAGTTGTTCGTCCCATTAGTCTGTGATCGCTTGGCACTCTCGCATGAGAGCTCTCGAAGAAAGCCCTCATGCGACAGCCCGTGTGATCTGGAAAAGGTACCTACACTGCGACGTCACCGCGCTCGCCAGGCCAGCTTGCTGCCTGCAATAGCCACGGATGATCTTGACAGACAGCCTGTTCAGCATAGACGGCGACATGGTGCCGCTCGCCGATTGGCTGGCACAGGCCGACCATGACGCTTCGATCGTGGACGATGCCCACTGCATTCGCGTGCTGGAGGCTAGGACGGGCGCACTGGCGCACCTGGGGCTGATCTCCGAGCGCCTCATCTCCGACACGCTAGGCAAGGCATGCGGGGTTCCGTTACCCTGAGTTCAGGGAGAGCCCCCGCACCGCCCTTCCCTGCATGCGTGCATGCTGTCGACAGCCAGTTTGACAACGTGGACCGCTCCTGCATTATTTATCCAAATCGCTTTAATCTGCCGGCACTCGCCTGGCAGCTCGCACAATGCCCGTAAAGAGTCAGCGTGTGGTTGCGCAGGACGAACCCCTTTTCCTTGGCAATTTCGATCCGTCGAATCTCTATTTTTTGGTCGCAAAACTCGCCAACTGTCCCGCACTGTACGCATATCAAATGATCATGATCATCTCCTTCGTTCAACTCAAAAATGGTTGGACTGTTTTCGAATTTTTGACAAGTCAGTAGCTTTGCTTGCACTAATAGGTGAAGAACTCGATAGACAGTTGACAAACCTATATTTCTATTTTCATTTAGAAATCTACGAAAAACGTCTTCTGCGGTCAAGTGCAGATGTGCCTTCTCTTGGAACATCGAAAGGATAAGCATACGAGGCACAGTACGCCGCAGACCTGTAGCACCCAGCTCGCTCCAAGAGCTAAATTCTTCCTGAACTTTCTCCAAAGATATCATGCCAAAATGCCGATGGCATTGAGACTCGCTCATTATGCAAAAAAAATGACCCCACCACTACGCTTAATGATGGTGGATTCGTGAAACATTGCGCAGCCCAAGCGCAACGGCTGACTGGCACTCTCGCCAGCGAGCTGTAGTGAAGCCTCGACCAGACCAGAGACTTTTCACCCGACGCGCAGCGGCGCCGCGCGACGGATACAACTCTAAGGTCGTGAGGAAGACACTGCCCTGGCTCCCCCCACAGATCGCTGATACTATGGTTCGTTAAAATAGCGCGCGATTTGGGCTAAATCGGACTGATTCGCCAGTGCGAGCATCAAAAGAATGCGTGCCTTCTGCGGGTTCAGGATACCGGCACCGAGACTCTCAGGCTTTGTTGTCGTAAAGCCGCTTCCCGTCCGGCTTGAGCGAATCACCGGATAACCCGCCTTTTTAAGTTCCGCCAGACGTTCCCTTACGGTCGTCGGGACGGCACCATTTCCACTACCCGCGATGATCAACCCTTTCGCTCCCGCCTGAATTGCGGAATCAATCTGTTCATTACTCTGATCTTCATGCATGTAGATAATCGACACTTTAGGCAGCGAAGAGATCGTCGACACATCGAAGTAAGGCTTCGCAGTCGGGGTGGCCGCTGTATAGAAGAAGCGCGGTTGGGCGCCAATGAACATTCCAAGATACCCTTGTTCACTTGCGCGGAATGTATCGAGCGCTGTGGTATTCGTCTTCACTGTGTAGAAAGCAGACCCTATGCGATCATTCAATGATACAAGCACGCCGCGGTTCGAGGCCTCTGGGCTTGCGGCAAGACTGACGGCTTGCAGCAGATTCATGGGGCCGTCAGCACTAATAGCGGTAGCCGGCCGCATTGACCCAACAACGACTACCGGTTTAGGGCTGCGTATGGTCAGGTCAAGGAAGAAGGCTGTCTCTTCCAAAGTGTCGGTGCCGTGAGTGACTACAATTCCGTGAATATTTGGATCTTTTAGTTTTTCCTGTGCTTCCTTAGCCAACGTAAGAAGTGTATTCTGATATATGTCCGCACTACGTACGTTAGAAATTTGTTTACTGGAAATATTTGCGATGCTTTTGAGTTCAGGAACGGCCTCGAGCAGGTCCTGCACGCCCATCGAACCAGCCTTATAGGTTGTCGTGTTTAGTCCACTCTTTGCAGCGCCAGCGATTGTGCCGCCAGTTGCATAAACCATCACGCCTGGAAAATCTGCTGCTACCAGATCGGACTGCCAAACCGTAAGAAGTGCGGCAAACATGAATGACATCCAGCTGTATCGTTTCGTTTTCGAGACCATGATTTTAAATATAGAAAGTTGCTAAGTTCGATGGACGACAAAGGAGCCTACATACTTCTCTATGCGAGATATCGGATAGAGAAGTATCAGGAATATCCGACAGCAGACACCGGCGACCACAAGCCATTGCGAGGTATCGGGTTACCACAGCGGATTTCTTCGATTCCTCCACCTGCACCGCTCTCAGCGGATTGGGCATCGGCACGCTATTTCCCTTGCTCGCCTGTTGGCTGCGCGATCTGGACGCAGCATTTCGCCAGGACATCTGTCGGGTCGACAAGAGCAACGGTTGCACCCGACCCCAGATCGAAAGCATCCGATTGAGCGAAAATCAGTGGCAGTTCCGTGCAGCCGAGAATCTGCACTGCCGCGCCGCTACTTTGTAGATGAGCGATTGCCGCATGCAGATGCGCCGCACAACGCCCTTCCGTATAGCCAGCCTTCACTCCGTCTGCACCATAAATTGCGTCCATAACCCGCTGTTGGAACTCGGATGAAGGCACAATTAGTTCTAACTGCCCATCGGCTGCAGCGTGATAAACACCACTCTCCAACGTGCCTGACGTTGCCAGTAACCCGACTCTCGTTCCTTTTCCGTATTTGCGTACAATATGCTGAACAGTCTCGCTCAGCATATCGACAATAGGCACAGAAAGGTGAGGTTGAATGCACTCAATGTACGCGTGCGCCGTATTGCAAGGAATGGCGATCGCACTTGCGCCTTCTGCCTCAAGCCGCTTGCAGGTGGCATAGAGCGCGATAGTTGGGTCTGCTTCGTCGCGCAGCAGATGTGCCGTCCGATCCGGGATCTGCGGATTCTGCTCAACGACCATCTTAATATGGTCCTGATCCTTTGACGCGGGCGTATTCTTTACAATCTTACCCATGAAGTCGACAGTGGCTGCGGGTCCGACCCCGCCAACGATTCCGAGTTTGTAGCCCCGATTGACATGTCGATTGACCGAGGTCGCCGCATAATCCGCATAGACCTGATTAACATCGCTAATCGGAACTCCCCTTCGTCGCAAGGCAGAGATTACGAGAGAGAGTTCTGTCATGCCCGGGACAATTAGGTCCGCACCACCGTCAACGAGTTCCTGGCACGCACCGTAAACCTGTTCGAGGCACAGACCGTCCGTATAGCCAGCCTTTATGCCGCTCGGCCCATAAACCGCAGCCATTAGACTTGACTGCATTGCTTCGGTCGGATAAATAATCTTGAATCGCTCACCAAAGCGGTCATCGAAGAGCCGCGCGTGACGAACAAAATCCGACGCCAGCACGCCAATCGTTTCACCTTCATGCAAAGTGTCGTTGAACGCTGACTGCAATGCATCTAGGATATTGACGATGGGCATGGCCAACTCCGCCTGAAGCTCATCGCGAAAGGTGTGGGACGCAAAGCAGGGCATTAGAACCGCATCGACATTCCTGCCCTCAAAGAACTGACAGGTCTTGAAGACATGTAGCTTGCGCCCCGTCATGCTTGCGTCGCAAACGAGCGGCATTGCCACATCCCGGAACGGATACTGCTCAAAGAGAAAATGGTACCGGCCCTGATCCGCCATTACCGCGCGGCTCTTGACAAGTTTGAGGAACAGGTCGGCACCAGCAAGCATACCTAGGCCGCCTATAATTCCGAAGGTGATGTTTTGCATGGTTTTGGGACCTCAGTTTTTCCTTGCAGAGGGAGGCTTCCTTCCGAACGCTATTTCGTGAAAGTAATTGGTGCGCGCGGCGCAGTCAGTACTTCGGGTCGCAGAATCTCCGCCAGCGCTTCCGGCGAAAGAAGACGCCGCTCCAAAACGATGTCGGCGATCTTTCGTCCCGTTTCCAAGGCCTCTCGGGCGACCTCGGTTGAGTTGGCGTAGCCTATGTAGGGATTTAGTGCGGTCGCAAGGACGATGGAATGGTCGAGCATTTCACGCATATGCTCCCAATTCGCGGTAATTCCGCGTACGCATTTCGCTTCGAGCGTTGCACACGCTTGCGTTAAATGTCCTATGCTGCGGAACATCGAATAAGCAATGACTGGCTCGAAGGCGTTGAGCTGCAACTGGCCTGCCTCGGCCGCCATGGTAATTGTCAGATCGTTGCCAATGACCTCGAACGCCACTTGGTTCACAACCTCCGGGATTACGGGATTCACCTTTCCCGGCATAATGCTTGACCCAGCTTGCACCGGCGGCAAGTTGATTTCGCCCAGTCCCGCCCGGGGACCGCTAGAGAGGAGACGCAGGTCGTTACAAACCTTTGAAAGCTTTACGGCGATACGCTTAAGGACACCCGACAGTTGCACGAACGCACCGCAGTCTTGCGTCGCTTCTATCAGATACGGGGCGGTGTGCAGAGGCAAACCACTAACGGTACAAAGGTGGTCACGCACCAAGACAGCATAGTTTGGGTGCGCATTGATGCCGGTGCCAATGGCGGTCGCTCCGAGGTTTATCTCGCAAATGAGGGGTAACGCCTCGCCCAATCGTTGGCGGTCTTCGCTAAGCATAACCGCGTACGTGGCAAATTCTTGACCAAGCGTCATAGGCACAGCATCCTGGAGCTGCGTCCGACCCACTTTCAGCATAGTACGAAACTCTGCCGCCTTGCGCTCGAACGATGATTCAAGGATTGACATCTGCTCCAGTAGGCGAAGCGCACTGCGATATGTCGCAATCTTCAAGGCCGTCGGGTACACGTCGTTGGTTGATTGACTCATGTTGACGTGCTCATTCGGGTGCAGTATGTGGTACTCACCTCGCCGATGCCCCAAGAGTTCTAGGGCTTTGTTGCACACCACCTCGTTTGCATTCATGTTGGTCGACGTACCGGCACCTCCTTGAATTAGGTCAACCGCAAACTGCTCAGTATGCTGGCCTACGCGGATAGCTTTGCATGCCTCGACGATTGCGTGACAGCGGGTTTCGTCAAGCAGGCCTAGCTCTAGGTTTGCGAGCGCAGCCGCCTGCTTGATATCGACCAGGGCAACAATCAGTTCCGGATATTTGGCGACTGGATCTCCAGAGATCGGAAAGTTCTCCAGCGCCCTCAAAGTATGAATACCGAAGTATGCATCCGCGGGTACCTCTCGGTAGCCTAGCAAATCATGCTCGCGGCGCATCTCCTTAACAATCTCTATATTGGTCATCCCGCCCCTGATATCTCGCGTCATTCATAGATCCCATTTTTCCAGTCTGGTCGCAGCTGAGGCCGTAAAGCCTTCTTTTTAACAATGTGGTGGCGTGCATTACGGAATCGATATGGGTTGGTGAGATGCCACTCGAGGGGTGGCCTCCATCGTAAGTCAGTCCAGTGGGCCGCAGGAACGCATCTCATTAGTACTGGTGAAAAAAAATCGCCTTTTCCGTTGGCGGCATCCCTAAGTTTCTTGCCAGCTTTGAACTTCACGGTATTCCCAGCCAAAGCCTACAAACATAGGCAAACCAGCGCTGCCCGGCAACTACCAACAGGTGTCCGTGAAAATAGACGGGCTTAGCTCAGACCCCAACGCCATTGACCATAAAAAATTTAGGTCGAATGCCGACCACCGTACCAAATTGATTTGCGACGGGTTGCACGGCCTCTTCCACGATGAGCGACTACCTCTATCCGATACAATGCAACGATAGGTATAGAGAAAGCTGGCATACTGCCAGCTTTCTACGCAGCAGAACTTGCGTTGCGACTTAATTAAATGCCGCGCTATCAATCCATTTGAATCTTCGCGTGTTGCACTACTTCAGACCAGCGGCGAGTGTCTTGATTGATCAGCTTAGCCATCTCCGCGCCCGAACCGTAGAATGGCTGCGCACCCTGAGCAGTGAGCTGCTTGATCATCGCAGGATCTTTGGTAATCGACATAACCGTATCCTGCAGCTTCTTTACCACCTGTGGGCTCGTTCCCGCTGGTGCCATTAGAGCCGACCAGGATTCCGTTTCTGCATCTTTAATGCCTAGTTCTTCAAAAGTCGGGACGTCAGGAATCACGGGGCTCCTTCGCTTGCTTGCAATGCCGAGCAGGCGAATCTTCCCCGACTTGACGTAGGGCTGGACGGTTGGGAGATTTGCAAACAAGACCTCCACTTGACCGGCCATCAGATCAGTCACTGCGGGCCCAGCCCCCTTGTAGGGAACATGAGTGAATTTCACTCCCGTCCGGAGCATGAAGAGCTCACCTAACATGTGGTTCACCGACCCTTGACCTGCAGAAGCCATATTGAGCTTTCCCGGATTTGCTTTGGCGTACTGCAACAGTTCTGCCATGTTCTTGGCCGGGATGTTGGCCGAGATTGCCAGTACGTTTGGTACCGTAGCGAACAAGGCAATCGGCACAAAGTCTTTCGACGCCGAGTATTGCAGCTTCTTGTACAAGAGCGGTTGGATCACTTGGTTACCCATCGTAGCGTACAAAAGCGTGTACCCATCTGCGGGCGCCCTAGCGGCAAACGTCGCACCAATTGTTCCCCCAGCTCCCGCCTTGTTGTCTACGATAACGGACTGGCCCAAGAGCTCCGACATATGAGTCGCAAGTATCCTGGCAGTGAGGTTTACCGTTCCTCCTGGCGCAAAGGGAACAATAAGATCGATTGGCTTGTTCGGGTATGTTTGGGCATTGGCTCCCGTACAAACCGCCAATGCCACAGCAAGCCCCGCAATGAATTTAAACATGGTTCACCCTCGCTGAAAAATCACTTTGCACTCGTGATCCTGCCGTTATCTGGCAAGATCAAAGCTTGTGTACGCTGCTCCAGGGACTTCGCCGCATCGCGAATGCGCCTATTGGCCGCGTCAACGGTCTCGGCTTTCTTCTTCAACGAGGCTTTTTGTTCGTCAATCCGCGCAAGGACGCCTTGCGGTGCGGGGGCACCATATGACTGGCGAGCACTCACGTTGCGGACAGGATCCAAGCATTGGGCAACGTCATCGCGTGACAGCGCCGCTTCACGGCCCACCTGGTCTACTGCAGCCGCGTCAATCATTTCCGCAGTAATTCCTGTAGCCGGGATCCCTTGATCCAGCGCACGTCGTACAACGGCGCCAATGATGTGATGCGCATCACGGAATGACAAATCGGCCTTCCGCACGAGCAAGTCGGCGAGGTCGGTAACAGCGGAAAAATCTTCGGCTGCGCGCGACGCCATACGGGCACGATTCGGTTGAACGTCCGATACGAGCAGCTTCATAAGCTCTAGGCTTTTCAGCGCCTCTTCGCAGCTTTCCCAGCAGCTTCGCGTACTTTCTCGGCTGCTATCGCCCGAATGCGTGAAGTGTGTCGATTTCACCGTCGTAAGGGCGGCCGAGGTAAGTCCGACCAGATGGCCGGTCTTGCCACGGAGATATTCCAGTACGATCGGATTTTTCTTTTGGGGCATGATGCTCGACGTCCCCGCAATACTGTCTGGAAAAGTAAGGAACCCAAATTCGGGTGTCGACCAGATGTAGAAATCTTGCACCATCCGGCTGCACGTGATCATCATGATCGACAGCGTTGCGCTCAACTCCAGAGCAAAGTCACGCGAAGCGACGCTATCCAATGCGTTCGCAAGAGGACGAGTAAAGCCAAGCAAGCTACTTGTCAGGGCACGATCAATCGGGAAAGACGTGCCGGCAAGTGCACAGGCCCCCATCGGGCAACCATCGATCGTTTCAAGCACGTGCAGCAACCGATTGATATCTCGCGCCCACGCTTCGACCAATGCCGAAAAATAGTATCCATACGTAATCGGCTGGGCCGCTTGCATATGAGTATAACCAGGCATGACGAAATCCGCGTATCGTTCTGCCTGGTTCAACGCGGCTTGCGACATTTCAAGAAGTACCGTACAGATTCGGATCACAAATCCACGGGCCCGAATTCGATCATTTGTCGCCCCTATGTCGTTGCGGCTGCGTGCTGTATGCAAGCGACCACCGATATCTTGGCCCACCATCTTGATAAGGTGCGCCTCGTAGTTAAAGTAGGCCTCTTCCCTTGCCGCGTCGAGCTCTACGGCATCAGGCCCGTCCTTCTGCATTTTCAGAAGGGCAATGGCCAGGCTCGAAATGGTTGTTTTATCCAGAATACACTGCTGATCTAGCATTACCAAATGAGCAAGATTAATCTGTGTCAGCACGTCGAAGTTTTTACTGAAGAATTCTCTCGTTGTCCGTGGCTGAAAAATATATTGAATAACTTCCTTAGCGGGAGGTTGCTTGAGGCGGCGGCTGACTTTAGATTCCATATACAAAAATCTCAGATGAAGAAATCAAGTTCGAGTTTGGTAGTGCGGCGGCCATACGTCAAATCAGCGGTCAACAGCTTCTTATACAATTTTGATATGATTCGATAAGTGAGTGCCGTACGACGGAGCCTCGTGGCAGAATGCCCTGCTGAGGAGCCTTATGATGAACTTCAAGCAAATCGAAGCGTTTCGCACCGTGATGGCGTCGCGCTCAATGACCACGGCTGCTGGCCTGCTTCATACATCTCAACCAAACGTAAGCCGTTGGATCTCGATGCTCGAGCGCAGTGTCGGATTTCAATTGTTCCAGCGACACGGCACCAAGCTTGTGCCTACCGCAGAAGCGGAAGCATTCTATGCCGATGTCGAGAGGGCATTTGTTGGCTTGGAGTCACTTGATGAAAGCGCAGATTCGATCAGGCGCAGAGGGACTGGATTGCTTCGTGTTGGCGCGGTTGGATCGATTACCGAATGCGTTTTGCCGGAAGCCATCCGCCTTTTTAGAAAGACGTTTCCTGATATCCCTATCCTAGTCAACATGGGCCGATCGGACGTCGTCGCTAAATGGACAGCAACAGGCTTTTGCGATATTGGATTTTGCTCGGTACAAACAGAACTACCCAGCCTGCATTTCGAGCAAATCAATTCTGCACGAGGAGTTTGTATAGTTCCCAGCTCACATCGATTGGCAACATACGCTTCAATTCAGCCGGCAGATTTTGAAGGTGAATATTTCATCTCACTACCCAGCGGGAGTCCCAATAGGGGCGAAATCGATAAGAATTTTCGATCAAATTCTAGAGTACATTCGATCGAGACACCGTATGCAACGGCGATTTGTGCCATGGTGGACAAAGGGCTTGGTGTGTCGATCGTTAGTCCCGTGGTGACCCGTGCACTACGTCTCCCAAATTTACGAGAAATCCCATTTACTGAGAATATTCAATTTCGGAGCTTCTCGGTGACCTCGGACCATTTCCCGCTTAACTTTTTAGCTAGCAGCATGTCGGATTGCGTACGTGCTACGTTTGAATTGCTAAATTGTTGAGATCTATACTGAGTAATCCGACGATCAAGGATGCTCGGGGTGTCAATAGCTGCGCCGCATTTAGTCTTCTCGCCCGGCACAGAGCGCATGCTCGGCCGCGTCACCGCGCGGATGGCCGCCGCGTCGGCTGCGTCATTCTTGCCGCGTTTGCCGGACATCCGGTAAGGCGCCACCAGTCTCGGTGACCTCAGCTTGACCGTGTGTCCGTGCTGGCGAAACAGCCGCGCCCAATAATCGACGCCATGAGCAAACACGCTCTTGGCGAGATCAATTCCAACGGTAACGATAGCCATGGACTTCCTCTTCGTTGGTTGTGATGCAGTTTTGACACGCCCTTCATGGCACGTCGGTGCCAAGTGGCGGCTTCCGCCGCAACCTCGGGACGGGCAAGTCCCTTCCATTCGATGACCCCTTTTGCATCCGCCCTCGCTTGACCTGCCCGTAGTTCCGCGCCGTTGGAGAGTTGGGGCGCGACGAACCATACAAAAGCGCGCCAGCAGCTGAGGCTGATCTTGCAGCGGGTCATATTCCACCGATGGTCAGCAATGGAGCGGCCTCCTACAACGCCGGACACACCGCCGCAAGCTCTATCAGGGCGACTGCTCTGGAGAGGGAGTCGTACCGCCGTTGGAACTGAATGAGGCTCTGTAGCAAGCCCGCGAGCTTCAGCGCCTGCTTGGCAACAAGACAATGGAAGAACGAGATTCCGCGAGAGGCCGGGAGGTGTTGAAGTCGCGAAAGGGGATTGCGCGCCTGCCCAGCGACCTCGAGGATGCGGTCGAGCTCATAAGAAGCGATTTCAGTAACCCGTTGGACTTCGCGTGATCACAAAAATCCTTGGGAAGAATCAATTGAAATTTTCGTGACCATTCCCGCACTGCTGCCGCAGCCCTATGCGTGCCCGCTCGGTTCAACGCAAGCGAGCGCTGAATGTTCCCTCCTCGACTTAAAGCGCCAATCTGGTAGTCAGGACAAATCCTCCAGTAGTTGTCTTGTCTGACACAAATCCACGGATTCGGATCCCTCGGTGTAAGTGTTAAGCGCTACTGTAACGATTTGCCGCGCAGCCTCATCTCTGCCTAAAAGGTGCCAAAGCCGTCCGAGACTCAGCACGCCTTTCAACTCGACGGACATAGCCCCCTGCTGCCGTGCAATGGCAATTGCCTTCTGAAAGCACGCTTGCGCTTCGTCGGCTTTGGCGAAGATGCAGCCATCCTCGCCTGGTAACCGCAGCAATAGCTCACCCTGGAGGCGATACAGCGTTCCTTCATCAAAGCTCTCGCCGGTGTTACGCACCAGAGTCAACGCGTCGGCCAGCACGCGCAGCGCTGCTTCAGGGTCCCCGGCCATGCCATAAGCGTCAGCAAGCAGTCCCAGCAGAGAGGGCCGACCCAGTGAGGCACCGGTGGCTTCGTGGGCGCGCAGACCCCCGTGTATCAGTGCTATGCCCTCTTCATGGTTTCCTTGGGTGGCGAGCGCCCAGCCGCGTAGGATTGTCGCGCGGGCTGTATAGAGTGGGAACCCCTGCTCTCTCGACAGCTCCAGTGCGGCATTTGCATACTCGAGCGACAGTTCCAACTCACCCATGCGCTGATGCAACTCCGCCGCGAAAACTAGGCTGAAGGCAAGGCCGAAGAGATCAGGGGCGTGCCTTACAATTGCCAGCGCCTCTTTAGAGCGTGCCCGGGATTGGTCGGGCAAGCCGAGATACCAAAGGATCCAGCTCAGCGTGCAGCGTATGTGGACGGCGGGGTTGCGCGCATACCGTAGAAGGTGCCCATATGACTGCCGCTCAGGCCGGTGCAGCGCCAGCGCCTGCTCCATGTGGATACGGGCAAGTCTGATCTCGCCCAGCCTGAATACGGTCGATCCGAGTATGCGGTGTGCCTCCGCGAGTTGCTCAGGGTCCCGTGCGTCGTGCGCGAGGCTGAGCAGCCGTTCGCCTAGCGACTGCGCGGTCTTGAGCTGCGAGCGCAGAAAATAGAAGGACCACAGGCCGATCTGAGCTGCAAATAACTGCGGGGTTTCGCCGCCATGTTCGCTCAGGGCGAGCGCCCGCGTGTATGTGGCCTCCACCTCCGGTGCGCCGGAGCCGCGCGCGGCAATCCAGGCCGGACCGAGGGTCAGCAGCAGCAGCAGTTCTTCGCGCAGGCGTTCCGGGCTGGCTGGCAACGTCTTTAGCAGATTGAGGGCCGCACTGAGGTGTCCGATTGCCTCGAGATGCGCGGAGCGCTGTAAGGCCTGCTTGCCGGCCAGCTGCAAGTACTCGACCGCCTTCGGCACATTGCCGCTCTGGCTATAGTGGTGCGCCAGCTCGTTGCAGTATTCCCTCAGCCTGTCAGGAAACAACGCCTCGATGGCCTGGGCCGTGCGTTCATGCAGAACGCTGCGCTGCCTCGAGAGCAGTGAGTTGGCGGCCACCTCCTGGGTCAGCGCATGCTTGAACGCGTACTCGACCTCAGGGTGGGCGGGCCGCTCATAGATGAAGTCCCCGGCCTGGAGGTCGACCAGCAGGGGATGGAGCGATTCGTCGGGCTGCCCCGTGACATGCCGGACCAGGCTCGAAGGAAACTCCGTGCCGATGACCGCCAGCATCTGCAGCAATTCCTTCTGCGGCACCGGCAGCCGGTCGATACGGGCCGCCAGCACCCCTTGCACAGTGGTGGGGATATGTAGTACCGGGGGGGCCTTGTCGATCCGGTAGTTGCCAGGCTGGCCGAGCAGCGCGCCTTCCTCTGCCAGCGTCTGGACGACCTCCTCCATGAAGAACGGATTGCCCTCCGTCTTGGAGCGGATCAGCTGTTTCAGCGGCACCAGCGAGGGATCGTTCCCAAGCAGCGCCGTCAGCAGTCCCTGCGCCTCCGCCTGGCCAAGCGGTTCGAGGTGCAACTGCGTGTAGCAGGCGTTGTCGCCCCAGTCGTGAGTGTACTCGGGGCGGTAGTTGACCAGCAGCAGGATCCTCGCGCCCGGCACTTTCGCGATCAGCACATTGAGGAAGGCTTCGGTCTCACTATCCAGCCATTGCAGGTCTTCGAACACGACCATGAGCGTCTGGTTCTGGCTCTCGCGCACCAGTAATTTTGCGATGGCCTCGAAGGTGCGCCGGCGCCGGATGCCGGGGTCCATCGTCGGCAAGGCCGAGGCCGGTTCGATGATGCCCAGCAGGTAAAGCAGGTAAGGTAGATATTCTTCCAGCGCGCGATCCAGGATCAGCAGGCGACCGGTGGCCTTCTCGCGATAGCGGCGTTCGTCGTCCTGCGCCGTGATCTGGAAGTAATTGCGCAACAGGTCGATCAGCGGCAGGTAGGGAAACGCTTTGCCATGCGATACCGAGAAGGTCTCCAGCACCAGGCAGCCTTGTGGCGCGCGTGCCTTGAACTCATGGAAGAGGCGCGACTTGCCAATGCCCGCTTCCCCCACGACTCCGATGATCTGCGCCTGCCCTGCCCTGGCCAGCTCCAGTGCCTTCCCCAGGCGCTCCAGTTCGCCCTCGCGACCAACGAAGCGGGCGAGGCCGCGGTGCGCGCCCACCTGCAGCCGCGTGCGCAAAGCCCCCAGCCCGAGCACCTCATACACCGCCATCGGCTCGCGCAGCCCCTTGATCTGGGTGCGCCCGAGCGCCTTGAACTCGAAATATCCTTCCGTCAGCCGGTGGGTCGATTCGCTGACGAGAATGGATGACGGTGTCGCGACCCCTTCCATGCGGGCGGCGATATGGATCGTATGGCCCACCGGGTCATAGTCGGTGCGCAGGTCGTCCTGGCGGATCGAGCGGACCACTACTTCGCCGGTATGGACGCCGACGCGGATCTGCAGCGGGATGCCCTGTTCCAGCCGGATCCTGTCGCTATGGCGGCGCATGGCCTGCTGTTGCATGCGCAGCCCGGCAAACAGCGCCCGCAACGCATGGTCCTCGTGGGCGATCGGCGCGCCGAACAGCGCCAGGATGCCGTCCCCGAGTGATTTGGCCACGTATCCCTCATAGTGATGCACGGCTTCCATCATCAGCGCCACTACCGGGTCGATCAGGCTGCGGGCTTCCTCAGGGTCGAGGTCCTGGATCAACGCGGTCGAGCCCGCCATGTCCGCAAACAGCGCCGTGATGGTCTTGCGCTCGCCGGCGGCGTCTGCACCCTTGGCTTCCATGGCGGCCCGCTCCGCGCGGATGCGCTCGGCCAGATGGTGTGGAGTGTAGAGTACCGGGGCCGGCATGGGCGGAGGGACAGTTGGCCCGGGGACATAGGGCGACTCTGGGACCGTGTCGGTCAGCTGCGCCCCGCAGGTTTCGCAGAATCTCGCGCTGGGGCTGCAAGCGTGGCCGCATTGCGGGCAGGCCTGCGCCAGCGATTGTCCGCACTTCTTGCAAATCCGGGCGCCGGCCAGATTCTCGCACCGGCACTGTGTGCAACGCATCTCGCCCCCAAACTGCCGTTCGCCGTTATGCCCCATTACAGGTGTAATCCCCGTCTTTGGCAAGACTACCGCGATGCAACGGGGGATTTCGGCAGGAAGCCTGTGAACTAACCGAGGCGGCCGCTGGCTACGATGGCGCGCAAGCCTTACCGGCCGCAGGCCCAGATCAGGTGGTCATAGAGCGTTTTGTACCGGCGATATAGAGTCCGAAGCGATGCGATCGTCGGCGTCGGTAGGCCGAGCCGCTGGCCGATATAGTGAGGCAACTGGCGCGGCAGCGTACTGACCTGGCCGAGGCTATGCCCACTTGCGCGCAGAAATACCAGTTGAATGGCGGCCCCAGCGCGCCGATCGGGCCGAAAGCGCTCATTGAGCACTGCGACGTCGCTGTCGGTCAATGCAAAGTACCGCTCGACATCAAATTCCGACGGCCGCATCGGCAGCCGGTCACTTCCCACATAGCGAAATCCCAAGCCCGGCATCTCTTGCCCCTATCGAGATCGCGCGATCCGAATCGCACCACAGCTCGCGTGAGCTCCTACCTACCTGCCACTTGATACTGTATATTTATACAGTCAATCCCTTCCAACGCAACCGAAGAACTAAGTGCTCTTACGGGCTCACGAGAATAATTTAGGAATATTTTTACGTCATTTTTGTAGTTCGTGATATGCTTGGCGCACGCCACTTCCTGGGTGTTGCCATGCCGACTATCGACGAACAAGAAGCACGAGCCCTTGTAGCACCACATCTGGTCAAGTTCGACAGCATCTACCGTCGAGCCTGGGAGTCCTGGCTGAAGAATCCGGTCGCCGCTCGCATGCAAGACAAGCGGGTGCGCGCGAACATCATCTGGAATGACGCCGTTGCCGAGGCGAAGGTCATGTTCGATGGCGATGGTGAAGCGCGGTTCGATGAAATGGGCCAGTGGAAAGGCCTTTTGGTTGGAAATCGATTGTTTGTGCGTCTCAAGAAAGGAACATCAGCACTCCTGTCGCGCAACGTCAGAACGAAGGCTAACGAAGCCTTCCATGACCAAAATCGTGACCTCTTCGGAGGAATCGCGCGGTGCGAGCTGCTGTACGTGCTGTCAGAAGATGAAACGGAGCTGGAACGGGTGGTAGTTGTCCAGCGACACAAGAAGGCGGTTGTATGGTCCATCGATGCCCTGGGAGGCTTCGACGATGGACAGATGATTATTCCGTTTGCACCGGTTCCCCCGGGCAGCGGTGGTGGCGGGTCTGTCGCGGACCGCGTAGTTAAGCCAAAGAAAAATGGGGAAGACGAAAATGGAACACGTCGGGACGCAGCCGCTGGCGGAGGCCTTTCGACCTGACTTAGTCAATCTCCGGCGACGTATGCTGGACTTGAGTCAGGCAGAACTGGCAGAACGGGCAGGCATAGCTCAAGGAACCCTGTCAAAAATTGAACAAGGCCTGCGGCCTGTAACTGAGGATGTGCTTCAGCGTTTGGCTGAGGCGCTCAATTGCCTACCTTCCTTCTTTTCCCGGAAGGACCGGCTCTACGGCGCTCCGCTAAGTGCGCATCCGCTGTTCAGAAAGAAGGCATCGGTAGGTCGCGGCCCGATTGAAAAGCTCGTAGCGGACCTGAACGTTCGGATGGGGCACATTCGAACTCTGTTGAACAGCGTCGACCTGGACGCCGAACTCCCTTTCCCGGAGTACGACGTTGAAGAGGTCGGCAGCGCTCAGGATGTAGCCAAAAGGGTTCGGCGCGCCTGGTATATGCCATCTGGACCGGTACCGGACCTCACGGAATATGCTGAGCGCGCCGGCGTCATTGTTGTCTACTGCACGATGCCGGATGCCGGCATTGACGGGGTGAGCTATAGAGTCGCTGGACTACCACCGCTTGTCTTCCTCAACGAAGCCCGACCCGCGGACCGCCTGCGCTTTTCCCTTGCGCATGAAATTGGCCATCTGGTTATGCATCGTTATCCGACCGGAAACATGGAAGACGAGGCGGACGCATTCGCGTCTGAATTGTTGATGCCGGCCGAAGACATCGGCCCCCACCTCACAGGGCTGACCCTCGACCGTGCGATGTACATGAAGCCGACTTGGAGGGTCTCAATGGCGGCCCTCATCGTTCGCGCAACGACGCTCGGCAGAATTGATGCAGGTAAAGCCCAGTGGCTTTGGCGACAGATGTCTGCGAGAGGATTCCGCACACAAGAGCCGTCTGCGGTCGATTTCCCTGTCGAGCGCTCGTCTGTCATGGGTGCGCTTCTAAGGAACCTTACGGACAATCTTGGGTACACCGATGATGACCTTGAGCAAACCCTGGATTTGCATCTCGACGAACTTGCTCAGATGTACGGCCTGAAACCCAAGCAGGGGCTGAGGCTCATCGCGGCACGGCCGTAGCTTGTGTTGAGAGCGCCCCCCAGACCTGCGATTGCCGGTAACTTAGAACAGAAAGCTTTTTTCCGAGGGCGCTCCACCACGAGGAGCGCGCTTGAGCAGTAATTTCAGTAAGCAAAGTCCGCCTCCATGGCGGATTTTGTCTCTCTGGCCTTGGAAATCTAGGCGAGCCCCCGTTTCCTCCTGTAGGGGTGATCGTACCTTTCGTGGCGAAATCTGGCGGTCTGGCCCCCAAAGTCATTATGAATCAAGAGGTTGCAATATCGCTGGTTGTGCGAAAGCCGGGAAGGAGCAAAGCCATGCTGCAGGCGGCTCTCCGGCTGCTCACCGCCATTTTTTGCACGAAAGGTACGATGACCCCGACTAACAGCCCTCAACAGGGCTGCTATACCGGAATGCCGAAGGTGATAGCGCTTTCTTAGGGCTAGTGTGAAATCTGCCCGCTGCTGCACCGCCCGCCTATTTCACGTCATTACCCTGCTGCAATCAAATATCGCCCCGGCTTTTTCCCGAGCCAAGCCGGAGCTCTGCCGCGGCCAGACCACGTCTTGCCGGTCTTTGGGTCGCGGTATCTCGCCGGCAATGCAGCTTTAGATTGTTGCACGCCCGTACCGACAGAGCGGCCACGGCGAGGCTTGACCGCAATGTCGTCGATGCTTAGGTCGTACTCCCGCATCAACCGCTGAATCTTCTCGACCACACTTGGCAATTCCGCTCGCAACTTCTCAAGTTGTGCGTTGACAGTTGCCAGTTCAGCGAGCAATTCTCGAGGAGTTGCCGCCCTGAGAGCGCGTGGCTTTTCCGTAGGCATTTCGGGTGCTACGGCTGTCTTGAGCGCTTTGGGTGTCACAGCCCTCATGCGCCTTTCCGGTGCCACGGCCTGCTTGCGCGCTTTCGGCGCCACTAGCTCCTTGTGCGCTTCCGCTACTTCAATCTGTACTTCCGGCGCCGCGGCTTGCGTCGGCACTTCCGGTGCTGCGGCGACAGTTGGCGACTTCCGACGCTGCGGCTTCTGCCGGCGAAGTTCCGGCGTCGCGGCTTCTGTCGGTACCTCCGGTGCGGCGGCTTGGGTAGGCACTTCCAGTGCCGTCGCTTCAGTCGGCGATTTCCGACGCCGCTGCTTCTGTCGGCGGACTTCCGGTCCCGCGGCTTCTGTCAGTACTTCCGGTGCTGAGGCTTGGGTAGGCACTTCCTGTGCTGTCGCTTCAGTCGGCGATTTCCGATGCCGCTGCTTCTGTCGGCGAACTTCTGGTGCCGCGACTTCTCGAGGCAAGTCCGGTCCTCTGACTTCAATCGGCGCTGCCGGTGCCGCGGGCTCTGTCGGCCCGCCCGGGGACACGGTTTCAGTCGGCGCTTCCAGTGCCGCGGGTTGAGTTGGAACTTCCAGTGCCGCGACCTCCGCTGGCACTTCCGGTGCAACGGCTTCAGTCAACACTTCCGGTGCCGCCACCACAGTCGGCACTTCCCGTGCCACAGGGAGCCGCCGCCTACGCCGGTATGACACCGTCGCCGCCGGGCCGCTATCCCGGGTCAGTGACCAGAAGTCCCCGCTGCCCACCGGGCGCCGGGGACCTACGGCATCGGCATCAACTTTGCCAACACTTCCGTCGCCGTCATTCGCTTGAGCGTTGACGCGATGAACGCCGGGCTTCACGTTACGGGCTGGACCTCCTGCCTGCGTAAATCCCTGCGGCGCCTCAGGCGTGACAAGGACATCAACTCGCTGCGGATTGGGGACGAGATCGGCTTCCTTTGTCGGACTCACAGCATCGGCGAATGGCGCCTCATCCGTTGGAACATGAGCCTTCGCCTCCTGCTTGACGCCAGCTTCCCCCCTGCTCCAAGCCTTCTTCAAGAATTCGCGAGCCCACTCCACACTGAACGACTCCGAATCAACCTGCTCTTGCAGGTATTCGGACAAACGCTCCGCCGCATCGTCCAGTTCATCGTCCTCGGGCTCAGGATAAAAAATGGGTTGAAACGCTTCGTCGGCTTCTCTCCTTGTCGACACGGTGTTGAAATGCGACCAGTGTTTGAACCCGATAGCTCTTGATATTGCGTCTTGCGCGCGTGTAAGGCGAACCTCGCGGTCGGTCATGTTCCGTAGCAGCTTTGCGACTCTTTGTACATCACGACGAGTAACGAAATACAAGTCTCGGGACATCGAATTTAACCCTCTTGAATTATGAATTCGGTGGCAAGCGGCAGCTGCTGGCCTTGGCGTCAGCTCTTACGCCCACGGCGCTTTCCACCTCATGTTTTCCGGCTTGACGTCGAGTAATCTCCAACGACTCTTGCGCCGCGCGAACTTCTGCTGCCACCGCGGTGGCTTGCACGGCATTCGCTCGATGAGCCTGCTCATCCGCCAGCGCCTCTCGGAGCATTGTCAACCCGTCTTCCGCCTTCGCCAAGTTTGCCTTCAGTACCGTTATGAGGAGTTGGCCGGGATGGAACAGTGACCGCTGACAACACCGGCGCCTCCAAGCCTGCAGTGAACGCCCCTGACCAAGATACGCCCCTATGCTCTGCAGTGCATAAGGGCGTATCTTGGTGGTAGGCCTGGTGCGGCCGGCTGGAAGCCGCCCCACTCACTTCAGCGTCTTCAACCGGTTGCTCGCCGCACGCGCGCCTTCGGTACTGGGATACTTGGCCACCACCTGTTCCAGCGTTTTGCGCGCGGCAGCCTTCTGGCCTGACTCGAGCTGATTATTGGCAACCGCAATCATTGCGTCCGGCACCTTGGGATGCGTCGGGTTGGCATTGATCATTTTCTGCAGAGTCCAGGTGGACCCCTTATAGTCGCGCTGCGCGTATAGCGAGTTGCCGAGCCAGTACTGCGCCAGCGGCAGGTACGAGCTCTGCGGATACTTCTTGATAAAAGACGAGAACGAATTCCCCGCGCTTTTGAAATCGCCCGCCTGGAAATGCTTGAGCGCGGCGTCGTATTCGGGCTTCTCGCCCAGCTGCGACGTGCCTTGGCGGTCTTCGACCGAAGCCTGCTGCGGCTCGAGCTTCTTCAGGCGCGCATCCAGGTCGGCGTAGTAGTCCTTCTGCTGCTTCTGCAGCGTTCCCACCGTGTTCTGCAGCACTTCGTTCTGGCCGCGTAGCCGCGCCAGTTCCTGGCGTAGGCCTTCGAGCTGGTTCTGCATGTCGAGCGTGGTGCGGCTGTTCTGCTCAATGCGCTGGGTCGCAGTCGCCTGGAAACTGTTGAACTGGTCGCGCAGGTTGATGACCGTTCTGCGCGCCTGGTCATCGTCGAACACTCCGGCATGCGCCTGCGTGGGTGGCAGCATGCCGCCGCTAGCAATGGCGGCGAGCCACAACAGGGTGAAAACGCGTACTTTCATGGATGGGTCTCGTTGGTTGTGTCGGTTAGCCCTCGTCGCATTGCGGTTGGGCAGAGGGCCGAATTTATCTGCGGGCCTATCCAACCCGGTAAAACTCCACGCTCTGCCCCGCATTGACCGCCCGCCGCAGCCAGTCGGGCATCTCGCCCTGCCCGTCCCAACTCTGCCCCGCGGCGTTGCGGTAGCAGACCACTAGCGCTGGCGCTGGTGCGGGTGGTGGCGGTGGCGGTGGCGGATCAAAGCACCCCGCCGCCTCCAGCTCCTCCATGGTCAACCCGTAGTCGGCCATCTCCGCCTGGATCCAGCGGATCGCCGCCGCCCGCTCAGTTTTTGCTGTCATTGCTGTCGTCACTGCTGTCGCTGCCGTCATCCGGGTTGGAGGCGGCCGTCGGCGCGCCCCGCTTGTCGTCTTGCTGTTCGTCCAGCTGTTGGTCCTGTTTTGCGCCTGGCGCCGCCTGCCCGGTCGGCGCCGGGCCGCCGGCCTTGCGCCGCCGCCCGCCACCACTCTCCCCCCGCCGCTCGGGCGGTCCCATCCGCAATTCTGCCAGCAGCTGGCGCGCCAGCGCCGCCTCGGCTTCGGCGCGCTCGGCCCGGCGCTGTGCTGCGGCCAGCTCCGCCTGCACCGCGTCCAGGTCGTGCGCCGCTTTGCGCTGCGCCTGCTCGGCGGCCGCGAGCCGATCGGCGAGCGCCGCGGCCTGGGCTTCGAGCCGGGCGCGGACTTCGGCCTGCGCCACGGCCGCGTCGCGGGCCTCGCTGCGCGCCGCCACCAGTTCGCTGCGCAACGCTTCGGCGGTGCGCTCGCTCTGCTGGCGCGCGGTGCGTTCCGCGTCCAGTTCGCGTAAGGCGCGGCGCTCGCTGGCCTCCGCGCGTTCCTGCGCGAGGGTCACGTGCTCGCGCGCGCGCTCGAGCTCGGTCGAGAATTGGGTACGCAGCTCCGCCAGCTGCCGCCCGGCGGCGTCCAGTTCCGCCCGCCCCGCTTCCAGCCGGGCCTGGGTCGCCGCGTGCGCCTGCCGCTCCGCGACCAGGTCTCCCTTTGTTTTCGCTGCAGTTTACCGGGGTAGCCGCCCCTCGTAGCCACGCGCGTTTCCCGGCGGCCATCTAAAAAACTTCCGATAAATCAATAGGTTGCTGTCTGCCCCGTTCCAGTTTTTGAAGTGCTGTAAGCGACATATTATCGTGCTGAACGTTGCGACCATCTTTCATTGCCGCTACCCTCCGCAGTCCGTCTCACGCGTGGGAGAAGCGCGATGGATCACTGGCGGTTGGCCTACCTCGGGATGCGGCAGATCCCACAGGAACTCAGCGAGTTCGAGCTTGCCACGTTCTTCACCTACTCCCCCAAGGAACGGGCACTGATTGATGCTCGGCGCAGCCCTTTGTATCGCTTGGCCGTCGCCGTACACATCGGCTTTATCCGCATGACGGGACGCACGCTTGATGCCTGCAAGCAAGTGCCCAGATTTCTCTGGGCGCATGTCGGTGCCCAGGTTGGTGTGACGCCGCCGGACATGGGCACGCTCAACGCACTCTACGATGGGCGCACCGATACACTGTCAACTCACCAGATGCTGGCCTACCAAGCCCTCGGCTTCAGTCCGATGGCTGAGCACCAGCGCCGCTATGTCACGCGCTGGCTCAAGGAGCGTTTGACGGGACAGCCGAGCCGCACCGCGCTGTTTCATGAGTTGAAGCGCTGGCTGTATGAACATCGGATACTGATACCCCATGATCGCGCACTAAAAAGACTGATCAGCCAGGCCGTCGCCACGGCCGAGGCGGCGCTTGCCGTCGCTCTGGTGCGCGCCTACGGGGCCTCCTTGGACACATGGGGCATATCACTTGCGCGCCCGCATGGCGACCGCACGAACCTGCAGCAATGGCTTTGGGCCGTCCCGTTGCGAACCTCGACCCACCAGATCGGGGAATTGTTCGACAAGGTCGAACTCCTTTATAAGCTGGGCGTTCACCGAAACTGGCCAGCGGCATGCAATGAAGTGCTGATACGCTACTATGCCCGGCGCTGCGCCAATCGTCCGCCTTCAGTGAGCAAACGAGTCGCGCAGCAACCCCGCCGATTGGAAGCTGCTTGCTTTCTGCGTTACGCTTTATGTGCCGCCACGGATCATCTGGCGACCATGTTGCGACACTGGATTCAGAAGTCCGTCAATGACGTTCGGCGCCTGATTGAGGCAGGCCGACCGGACCCTGCCACCCAGATGCGAGAGTTCGCGACCGCGGTCAAAGCGCTGGCCGCGGATGAGATGCTAACCCGGGAAGCACTCTGCCAGCAGTTGTCGGCGCTGGCCAACGCGGCGCTCAACCGGCGTGCGCCCAGCCGTGCCAGCCTGATTCGCATGCAACTCCTGTCGCGACACCGCCAGGCTCGAGCGTTGCTTGGCAGGTTGGTTCTGCTGCCATTCTCCGCCCTGTCAACTCACCCGGTGATTGAAGCGTTGGCAGTACTCCAGGAAATCTACACGCGGAGGTCCGATCATCTTCCCGACCCAATCACGATTCGACTTGGCCGCGCCTGGCAACCCGCCCTGGACGGAGAGGACCGACAGCGGGCCCTGGCCGCATTCGAGTGGGGCACGCTTTTCGCCCTGCGGGTGGGATTGCGGAATGGCTCAGTCTTCCTTGAGCACAGCTTTGCCTTCCGAAGCCAAGCGACCCTCTTGATCAGCGCCAGCGATTGGAAGGCCAAACGCAACCACTTCTATGGCCATCTTAAGCTGCCACAGGATGCTCAGGCATTTCTGAAGCCTGTGGTCACACATCTGGATGAAAGCCTCGCCAGGCTCCGGGATGCTGTCGTGTGTGGGAAGCTCAAAATTGACGATGCAATCCACATCGACCCCTTGGTGGCAAGCGCTACGCCCGCGAATGTGGAGACATTGCGAGGCGCACTGTTCGAGCGGCACCCAGGCGGTCAGCTGCCTGAGATCCTGCTCGAGATCGACAGCGCCACGCACTTCAGTTGGCTTTTGCTGGGAAGAGAGCCGCATTCCCGCAGCGAATTGCTATTGGTCTACGCAGCGATACTCGCGCACGGCACATCGATGTCGGCTGCGGATCTCGCCCGAATGGTGCCGGAGTTGTCGCCTCCCGCGATCCGGCAGATGATGCATCGGGTTGCGGATGAACGGAAGCTGCGCCACGCGGCTGAAGCCGTGCTGACCTTCATGCATCAGCACCCGATTGCCCAGCATTGGGGGCGCTCCGATCTGGCCTCGTCAGACATGATGTCGTTGGAAACGACACGCTCTGTCTGGAAAGCGCGGGCCGACCCACGCCGGCGGACTGCTTCGATCGGGATGTACACTCACGTTCGCGATCGGTGGGGCATCTTCTATGACCAGCCAATTTTGCTCAACGAGCGCCAGGCCGGCGCAGCGATCGAGGGGGTGATCCGACAAGGCGGTTCGGAAGACGTCGCGCAACTTGCAGTGGATACGCACGGCTTTACAGATTTCGCGATGAGTCAGTCACGGCTGTTGGGCTTCGATCTCTGTCCGCGACTGTCCCACCTGCGCGACAGACGTCTGCATGTTCCCAGGCATCATAATGTGCCTGGCGAACTGGCTGCCGTCACCGATGCAGATGTTCGACTGAGCCTCATTGAGTCCGCCTGGGACGAGCTGGTGCGGATTGCGGCGTCCGTGCAAAGCGGGCAATGCACCGCAGTCCAGGCACTCTCGCGCTTTGGGGTGGCGGCGCGCGGACAGCCAGTCTATGAGGCCAGCATGCATCTCGGACGGTTGTTTCGTACGATCTTCCTGATCGACTATTTCACGAATACCGCATTTCGCCATGAGATGCAGCACGTGTTGAACCGCGGTGAAGCGGTGCACATTCTCCAGCGAGCGATCCATTCCGGCAAGATACCGATCGAGCTGGCGCGCCATGACGCGTCGCTGGCGGCAGTGTCATCGGCCTTGACCTTGCTATCCAATTCAGTAATGGCTTGGAATACGATGCACATGCAACGCAACTGGGACGTCCTCGAGAGAATCAGCAGCGAGGCGACTCGATCTGAGGACCTTCGGCATATCGGTCCGACCCATCTCGAGGGAATCAATCTGCGGGGCACTTTTGAGTTTCCCATTGCGCGCTATGCGCATCGGCTCATGCCCACTGCGGCGTTCCAGTCCGACTCATCTTCGCAGTGGCGTACGGCGTAACCGTTTTTGCTTTGAAAGCGGCTCAGAGGACGGTACCAAAGAACTGATACCTCTGGGTGCGCAATAGTCACACCGGCGACATGCATCCCCTGACCGCCGAGCGCTTGCCGTCATCCGCTCGTCGGCTCCGACTCGGCTTTCGGAGACTGACCGCCCTTCCCTACCGCCACGCCCATGCTACAGATCGGTATCCGTGGATGCGGAAGATGAACCAGTCAGCAAGTGATTGATTTTATGGGGATATCTTCCGGGCATCGGCCGGAAACCCGCATGAATGCTTGGGGTAGCTAACCCGGTAAATTGCATCGAAAACAAAGGGATACCTATTCGGCACGCACGGCCAGCATGCGCGCAGCGCGTTCGGCGTGCCGCAGTTGCCGCTGGGCGCCTGCCTGGAAATCGAACTGATCGTCGAGGTCGCCTGAGCCCGCGCCGCGCGGCCTGGCATGCCAGCCTGGACGTCGCGCAAGGGAAGTTGCCAGGGCAATGCGCCGACCGTAAAGCCGTGGCTTCAGGGAGCCACGGCGGCGTCAGAAGCTCTGGGGGGTGTTGACCCACAGAACCCGGGCCTCGGTGCCGCCGACGTTCCGATAGCCGTGGGGCAGGTGCGAGAAGAAAAAGAACGAGTCGCCCTGGCCCACCCTGGTGGTCTGATCGCCGACGGTAAGCTCCAGCTCACCCTGGAGCACATAGCCCATTTCTTCGCCGTGGTGCTCGAGAAAGCCCTGGGACGAGGTTCCGGCCGGGATGTGGTGGATATTCGCTTCCAGCAGCGCGCAGAGGTGGTTGGGAACCAAGGTCTCCAGGGACACGCCATCTCCAGCCCGCAGATGTTCCGTCCGCAATATCTGCCTTTGCCCATCCCGCATGACCGTCACGGGTCCTTGCGCGGGATCCTCTTCGGAAAAGAGCTTGGCCACGCTGATTCCCAGCGTCACCGCGATTTTATGCAGCATGGGAATGGAGGGCCGGACTTTGCTGTTCTCGACTTTGGACAGGAAACTCTCGGTGCATCCCACCTTCTCCGACAACTGGCGCAAGCTCAGTTTGCGATTCAGCCTCGCATGTTTAAGCCTTGCTCCAATGACGATTTCCTGACTCATTTCCTTCCTTTCCATATAAGCAACGCTAACGATCCCTGCGAAATAGCGGCGCAGCGACACCATGGAACCAGCGCGATGCGCGAAGCCACATGTCGGTGGACGGCATGTTTCCGACGGATGACAACTATAGCCCAAGCGGCATGGCGAACCGGCCGGGCCGAACGCACCGGGCAATCCGCGCCGGCTTCCCGCTCCGCTTGCGCAGCGCCGCCACGGTGCTTCGCTTCCCTTACGGTGCGCGTCGATGTCCGAGTAATGACAGGACGATTCCTTGTAGTCAAGTGACTTGACTTGACGGCATCGGCCTGCCAGACTCCCTGTCACGTACAACGACACCCCGGCATCACCGTGAAATCCGACACTTCCACAGCTACCACCATCACGCCCTTCATCAACGGCTCGCGGCTGATGGACCGCCATCGCGCGATGGCTGAAATCGGCGCTACCGCCAATGGCGGGGTCAACCGCCAGGCCCTGACTTCCGAGGACACGAGGGGGCGGCAACTGCTTCTGGATTGGGCCGCAAAACGGAGCTACGCGGTTTCCATCGATCCGATTGGCAATCTGTTTATCCGCCGGCCGGGGCTGCGCCCGGACCTGAGCCCGGTCATGACCGGCTCGCATCTCGATTCCCAACCCACCGGCGGCAGGTTCGATGGCGTATTCGGCGTGCTGGCCGGGTTTGAAGTCCTCGAAACGCTCGACGATCACGGCGTGACGACCGAGCGTCCGATGGAACTCGTGGTCTGGATGAACGAGGAAGGCTCCAGGTTTCCGCCGCCGACGATGGGGGCGGCGGTCGCATCGGGCGCGATTCCGCTGGAAAGGGCATTGGCCACGCTGGATCGGAACGGCGTCAATGTCGGCGACGCGCTGGCGGCGCAAATCGGGGAACTGCCCCGATTGGAGACCAGGCCGCTGGGCGCGAAGGGCTTTGCCTATATCGAGGCACACATCGAGCAGGGCCCGGTTCTTGAGGAGGCGAACTGCGCCATCGGCATCGTCAGCGCCATCCAGGGCCTTCATGCCTATCAGGTCGAGGTCAGGGGCGTGGAAGCCCATGCGGGCACCACGCCCTTGCGGCACCGGAAGGATGCCTTGGTCGCCGCGACCACGCTGATCACGCGCATTCGCAGCGAGATCGCGGATCCGCTCGATGTGCTGCGCTTTACCGTCGGGCGTTTCGAGGTGGCGCCCGGCGCGTCCAGCACCGTGCCCGGGAAGGTGACATTCATCATCGACCTCAGGCACCCGGACCCCCGCCACCTTGTGCAAACCGGTGAACGGATTCTCCAGCTCTGTTCGGGTGAAGTCGAGAATTGCTCCGTCTCCGCCAAGGTATTGCTGCGGTCGGCGCCGGTGAAATTCGACGAGCAGGTGGTTGCGGCCGTTCGCGAGGCAACCGAACGCCGGAAATACGAATCCAGAACCATGATTTCCGGCGCCACCCACGACGCCAAATACATGGCCGAGCACACGCCCACGGCGATGATTTTCGTGCCCTGCGAAAAAGGCGTCAGTCACAACGAGGCGGAAAACGCGCGGGACGAAGACCTGGCGGCAGGCGCGCAGATCCTTTGCGATGCCATGCTGGCCGTCATGTCGGGAAAACAATAATAGAAAGCACCAACCACTCGGGACCGGTCGCGCAGATGACGGACCAACCGGGTCCAACCAGAGGAGACCAAGTTGTCAGCAATCAATCAGGTATCAGAGGGCGATGCGTCGGTAGCTTCCGTCTATCGGAAGATCAACTGGCGCCTGCTGCCGTTCCTGTTCATTGGCTTCATGTTCGCGTATCTCGACAGGGTCAATGTCGGGTTCGCGAAACTGCAGATGCAGAATGACCTGGCCCTCTCCGATGCGGCATACGGAGTCGGCGCGGGTATCTTCTTCGTGGGTTACGTCCTGTTCGAGCTCCCGAGCAACCTGTTGCTGCCGAAAGTAGGAGCCCGTGTCACCTTCAGCCGGATCATGGTGCTGTGGGGAATCACGTCGATGTGCATGCTGTTCGTGAACAGCGTGCCGGTGTTCTACGCCTTGCGTTTCCTGCTGGGTGTTTTTGAAGCGGGTTTCGCGCCGGGCGTGCTGTTCTATTTGTCGCGCTGGTACGGGCCGAAGCGGATTGCGGGCGCGATCTCGCTGGTCTGGCTCGCGGGCCCGGTCAGCGGGATTCTGGGCAGTCCCCTTTCCACCTGGATCATGACGACGTTCGCCGGGGTCGGCGGCCTGGCCGGCTGGCAATGGATGTTCCTGCTGGAAGCCGCCCCGTGCGTCGTGCTCGGCGTCGTCGCCTTCTTCGTCCTGTCGGATGGCCCGGCCACCGCCAAATGGCTCGATCAGGAGGAAAAGCGTCTGCTCGGCGCCGAACTGGGCACGGCTGCCGGACAGCACGGTTCCTTTCGCGCCGTCGCGAGGGACCCCAAGGTCTATATCCTTGCCGTGGCCTATCTCTGCATCATTTCGCCGATCTATGCCTTCGGCTTCTGGCTTCCGACCATCCTCAAGCTGGAGGGCGTCACCAGTACACAGCAACTCGGCTGGTATGCCGCCATTCCCTCAGTCGCCGCCGCGCTGGCCATCTTCTTCGGCGGCCGCAGTTCCGACAGGCGGGGCGAAAGGCGTTATCACATCGCGTTGCCCGTGTTCGTGGCTTTTCTATCCGTCATGGCGTGGGTCTGCGTTGGCGGTGGCCTGCTTTGGACGATCCTGCTGCTCACGCTCGCGACCGGGATGATGTGGATGGCGAATATCGTGTTCTGGGCTGTCCCGTCGGAATACATCAAGGGCGATGCGCGGGCGGGGGCGATTGCGCTGATCAATACGATCGGTCTTTCCGGCGGGTTCTGGGGGCCGAGCATCATCGGATGGTCGAAGACGCTGACGGGCAGCGTGCACCTTGGCTTTCTCATCATGGCGTCGATGCTCCTGGTATGCGGAACCATCATCCTGTCCCTGCGCCTGACGCCGAAAGCTGCCGCCGGGCTTGCGTCGGGTCCGATTCCGGCGGGAACGCGAGGAGCGGGCTGACGGCGTTCGCCGGCATGCGGCCCGGGTGCTCGGGCCGTCGTTGCCGAATTCAGTCCTTATCGTTGGTCATCACCATTGCCTCACTATGAAACTGGCCGAATACGCGTCCTTTGATGGCGTGGGTTTGCACAATCTCATCTCGCGCGGGGAGGTCAGCGCCGCGGAGGTCGCGTCCGCCGCGCTGAACGCGCTCGAGGCGGTCAATCCGGAGATCAACGCCGTCATCGAGCACTGGCCCGCCGAGGAGGACCCGACCGGGTGCGCGGGAAACGGGCCGCTGTCCGGCGTGCCCTTTCTCATCAAGGACCTGGGCGTGGCCATGAAGGGCCGCAGATGCGAGCTGGGCAGCCGCATGGCACAAGGGCTGGTCGCACGGGAAGACTCGAATCTGATGGGCCGTTTCCGCCAGGCCGGCCTCGTTACACTCGGTCGGACGACGATGCCCGAGCTGGCGGTGAGCACCACCACCGAAGCCCGCGCATGCGGGCCGACCCGGAATCCATGGAACCTGGAGCGCGGCGCCGGCGGCTCCAGCGGCGGCGCCGCCGCGGCCGTCGCGGCCGGCATCGTTCCGCTCGCGCACGCGACCGATGGCGGCGGCTCGATCCGCGTACCGGCCGCCTGCAACGGCCTGTTCGGCCTGAAGCCGACCAGGGGGCGCGTATCCAACGGTCCGGCCGTGGACGAGGTGTGGAACGGGCTCGGCGTGCATTTCGCCGTGAGCCGCTCGGTGCGCGACAGTGCCGTCCTGCTCGACGCCGTGCACGGCGGGGGCATCGGCGAGCCGTACCATATTCCGTCGCCGGCCGGAAGCTATCTGTCGGAACTCCGGCAAAGCCCGGGCAGGCTCAGGGTAGGCTTGATGTTGCATCCGCTGAATGGCGCGCGGACTACTCCGGTCGTGGCGCAAGCCATGCTCGACATTGCCCGGCATCTCGAATCGCTGGGCCACCATGTCGAGCACGTCGCGCCGGATCTCGGCGTGAGCTGGGACGCTTTCGTCCATGCCAACGCGCAGATCTGGACCGCCAATGCTGCCCTGCGGATCAACGCCATCTCGTCGGCGACGGGGCGGGCTGCCACGGCGGAGATGCTCGAGCCTGCGACGCTGGCGGTCTACGAGTATGGAAACCGCGTCAGCGGCACGAGCCTGCTGGAGGCGCTGCAGGTCAGGAATACCGTTGCGCGGGCGGGGGGCAGGTTCTTCCAGGGCTACGACATCGTCCTGAGCCCGACGCTCGCGGATCTCCCTCCCCGCATCGGCGAGTACAACAGGGATCAGGCGACCATGGATGGCCTGGCCTGGATCGCGCACGTGTTCCGGCAGTCGCCGTTCACCGCGTGGGCCAACGTGGCGGGGTTGCCCGCCATGTCGGTGCCATTGTCGCTCGACGCCGCGACAGGGCTGCCGATCGGCGCGCAATTTGGCGCGGGTTTCGGACGCGAGGACATCCTCTTCCGCCTGGCGGCCCAGCTGGAGGAAGCCATGCCGTGGCATGGCCGCCGGCCGCCGGTATGGGCCGGAGCCCGTTGCACGGACTGAACACGCGGGCACGCCCGCCGGCTATACCACCTTGCCGGAATTCATCAGTCCTTGCGGGTCGAGCGCGAGCCTGACCGCGCGCATCATGCCGATCTCCACCTCGCTCTGGGGACCGCGCCAAATCGGGGGCTGACTAAGCAGCAACGCGGTGGCGTTCTCCACCGCCGACGGAGGGATACCATCGCTCAACGCGCGATCGGAACTGGTTATTGAGCAAGGCCGTCCGGATTTGAAGCAGGTTGTGCGCGTGCCGAGGCCGCCAGGCCATCTGCTGCCGTTTGACGAATCGCTTGCTGACCACCTGGTTGACGGCCGACTCGACAAAACCTGATGCAATGGGCTCCCCATGCCGATAGCGGTCACCGTAGTTCACGATGAAGTGCCGATTGTTGTCGAGGTAGACAATGAACTCCTCGAGCTTGCCGAGGAGTTTGGCCTCTTCGGGGCTGGCCTCAGCGTCCAGATCCCAGCCCAGGGTTTCCAGTCGGCGCAACGCCGGATAGGGGCAGCCGTGCCACAGGTGCCATTTGGCGCCATGCAGCGCCTTGATCAAGGCCGCGTTGGTCGGGCCGTCGCAGTGTGCCGGCTGGCCCTTGATCATCTGTTCGAGGTTCTGTACCCGCATGGCGATGTGGAACCAATCGAGAACGTACTCACCGCGGTCACCAAAGCCGAGTTGGGCAAACCGTAC
Source organism: Cupriavidus sp. DF5525 (assembly GCF_040149425.2). Lineage (NCBI taxonomy): Bacteria > Pseudomonadati > Pseudomonadota > Betaproteobacteria > Burkholderiales > Burkholderiaceae > Cupriavidus > Cupriavidus sp. DF5525. The sequence continues at coordinate 913,820 of NZ_CP168267.1, forward strand.
GGTATCCCCGCCGTCCGACAGGAAGGTGACCGGCTGACTGGGTTGCACACCTTCTCGTAGCAGGAAGCTCCACATACGATCGGCCGGTCGGCGCTCCAGCTTGTGCACGTAGGCAAAACTATGCCCGCCATCCTGATCCCGCAGGGACTTCCCGACGATCACTTCAAACCAGCCATCCTGGCGGCGCCGGCGACCGGCCAGCCGAAGGTAGCCGCCGTCAATGCCGACCGCGCGGATCGGACTGGGCTCCGGGATCTCGGACGAACCGACGCTCGCGGTCACCTCCGCCTGCTGCCGGGCGTCGGTGGCCTGTTCTGCTTCCAGCCGGCGACCGAGCGTGGTGACCTGGCGACGGATTGAGCTGGCTGCCAGCACATGATCGAGCGGCAATACCTCTTGCAGGACGTTGACGGTCAGACCATACGACATCAACGCCGCAAACTTTACCTCGAGATACTGCAGTTCTGGACTAACTCGCTCAGGCAGACAGCGGGCGACCGGGCTGAAGCTACGTGCGTCGCGCTGGCACCGCCGGCAGGGTCGCCTGAGCGTCAAGTGCTCGGGAACGAGGACGCGTCGCCAAACCGATGGGCTCAGGCCGCGCAGAGCAATTCGAAGTTGAAGGACGGAGATCGCCGGCCCAGGATCGGAAGCCATGCGCGCATTGTAGGTGCCTCATTGGCCTCTCAGTAGCGGTCCGGCCGTCAGCCCCCGTTTTGGCGCGCTCTCCAATATCGCTGTCTGTGCGAAAGGCGGAAGGGGCAAAGCGATGCTGTAGGCGGCTCTCCGGTTGATCACCGCCACTTTTCGCACGAAAGGTACGATCACTCCAAGTGAGGTGACATCAAGGCTGAGTGCGCGATCCGAGCGCACTCAGCCACCGATGACACGATCCACTGCTCTGTCTTCATTCTTCTTCCAGCATCAGCACTTGCCCGGTGCGCGTTCCTCTCTTTCCGCGAGATGAGTGCACGTGGCACGGGTGGCGGCCTTGAGCATCGTGTCGAAGGACACCGCCCCGCGCAGAATGATGCGCTGGTCAAACACAAGGAGCGGCACGCTGCGCGCAGCGTAGGCCAGTGCCGCCTCCTGGTCCGCCCTTAATGCCGCCTCGGCGTAGGCCGTCATCTGATCGTTTGCGACGACACTCCGCTTGACCCCCACGCTTTGCCCGATGCGCATCAGGACATCCGCGTCATCGATGGAAAGTCCTTCGAGCCAATAGGCGCGCATCACGGCTCGATGAAATTCGAGCCCGAGGCCTTCGTCCTGCGCCAGCTTGCCGGCAAGATGCGCCGCGTAGGTTGGCAAGCCGACAGGACCGGGCGCGATCTGCAGATCAAATTCGGCTGCGATGTCGTAGCCGATGCGCTCATACTCCGCCTCCACGATACCGCGGAAAGCCTCCGGCAACGGGGGCGCGGCAGGAGGCCTGAGCATGAAGGCGCGCGCGGTGAGCTCAACCGGCAAGACCTGCGCCAGGCGCTGAACGCGAAGTGTCGTCAAATAGCAGAAGGGGCAGAGAAAATCGGTCCAGATCTCGATTTTCAACGGTTGCTGGCCCTTGGAAATGGCATTCATGATGTTCCTTTGTCGTGGGCGGCGTTACGCGCGATAGAACCGGCGATCGCGGAAAACTGCTCGTTCCCGAGGCGTATCAGGCGGCCGCTCAGTCGCGGAACAGGTGCGTGGCATGTGTTACGGCACCGCCCGCCCGGATTGCCGCCGCCACAAGTGCGGCTTCCGCAAGTTGCGCATTGGTGGCGCCGGCATCGTGGGCCGCCTTGGTATGAAGAGCGATGCAATATGGGCACTGCGTGGTCAGCGCCACGGCCACTGCAATAAGCTGCTTCTGCTGCACGGAAAGCGCGCCGTCGGCGAAGGCGGCGTGATCGAATGCCCGGAAGCGTTTCATCGCTTCAGGAGCGTTTTCGTCCAGCTTCTTCAAACGGGCAAGATCTTTCATATCGAACATGGGAACCTCAATCAAGATTGGGATTGGAGGTAGGTATGATAGGAAGAGCAAGGTTCCAGGTAGTCTTAGTTTGGTCTCCATTCGTCCAATGATGGCGTCCCTCCCTTCAGCACATCGGGTGCTCCGACATTTCCTTGCCTGCGGGGCTGAGCGACCAGTTCGTCATGCTGTTGGCGGAATCCGCACAGCCCGGACTGGGATCGCGGGTGGTGATCGAGGCATTGCTCAAGCAATGCCTGGTCACGCTGCCGAGTTCGCGCATTGGAGAAACTCTTTGAACATCCCGAGGCGCTGCTGTCGGTGCAGCATATGGCCGATCAGGACGGATTGAGCCGTTCAGCGTTCGCTTCGCCCTTCGAGCGTGCGAGTGGCCTGATGCCCGCGGGGCCATGGTCAGTCCTGTTCGCGCTCGGGTGCCACACGGCAGGCTAGACTTCATCTCGGTCGTAAAGTAGAGGCCGGACTAGCTCAGACTGGCCGGTGGCTGACCGTCGCATTCGCTGGTACCAATGTCGGGTCTAGGTCTGGTCGGAACGGGCAGCGCGCTGTCTCAGTCGCTATCCATACGCTGACGAGATGTCGTCTGCTGCCGAAACCGAGTTGGGTCGACTCCATGCTGTTTGTGAAACGCCTGCGAGAAATTGCTACGGCTGGAGAAGCCTACAGCGCGCGCCACCTGGGAAATTTGCAGGGTTGTGGTCGCCAGCAGCTCCGCGGCCTTGTGCAGCCGAACCGCGCGCAGCATGGCCATCGGCGTCTGGCCGAACGCTCGTTCGAAGTGCGAAGCGAACGCTGAACGGCTCATACCGGCCAGATCGGCCAATCGCTGCACCGACAGCGGCGCTTCGGGATGTTCAAAGAGCTTCTCCAATGCGAGAAGCAGGCGGGGATCGGCAACGGCCGCTGTCCACGACAGCTCCGCGTCTTTGTCCTCCACCTGGCGCCGCAGCAGCATGATCAAGCATTGCTTGAGCAATGCCTCGATCAAAACCCTCGAGCCCAATCCGGGCTGTGCGGTTTCCGCCAACAGCATGACGAACTGGTCCTTCAGCCCCGCAGGCCCGTCGAATCGGGTCACGATTGGACGCCGCAGCATCCTGAAGGGATCGGCGGTACTCGTCGCGAAACGCAACTCCCCACATGCCATCTCAACCCCCACTGCTGCCTCGCCCACCTTCACTGTCGGCGCCGTTTCGCGCGCGGACCATGAGCCAAGCCTTGCCCGATCCACCGAAACGGTTGGCGACTCGAGCGCGCACTCCAGCCGGTAGGAAACGCCCGGCGGCATCAAGACGAAACTGTGCGGCTGTAACGCGATGCGGTGGCCATCGCCTGCGTCGAGCGTCCCGCGACCGTCCAGGCAGTAGTGGAGGCTGGCCGTTTCACACGCTTCGAAACGCACGCTCCAGCCATCGCGGATGTCGCACCGTGTGATGTGCGTGACACCAATGTCGAGTGTGGCAAGGAAATGTTCGAGCACACGATGTGCAGCAGGGGAGGATGCCATCATTGGACGAATTGAAACCAAACTAAGACCACCTGGAACCTTGCCATTCCTATCATACCTACTCCAATCCCAGTCTTGATGGAGGTTCCCATGTTCGATATGAAAGATCTTGCCCGTTTGAAGAAGCTGGACGAAAACGCTCCTGAAGCGATGAAACGCTTCCTTGCCTTCGACCATGCCGCCTTCGCTGACGGCGCGCTTTCGGTGCAGCAGAAGCAGATTATTGCGGTGGCCGTCGCGCTGACCACGCAGTGCCCCTATTGCATCGCCCTGCATACCAAGGCCGCCCACGATGCCGGCGCCACCGATGCGCAACTTGCGGAAGCCGCACTTGTGGCGGCGGCAATTCGGGCGGGCGGGGCCGTCACGCATGCCACGCACCTGTTCCGCGACTGAACTCCGCTCAAACGCACCTTCCCGCGTGGGGCTAGTCCCGAAGTCCATGGGGCGACTTCATATCGGTAAGGGACGCGCCTGATACGTCTCTGGAACGAGGAATTTTCCGAAATCGCCGGTTCTGGCAGGGCTGGAACCGGCCGCGCCGGAATGCGCGCACGCGCATCGTCGCAATGACAGGAAAGGAGGTCTGCGCCACCAGGGCGTGCTCCTCCGCCACACACCAAATCTGTTGAGGAGTAAACATGCAACCCATCACCTCCGTTGCCACAACGCGGACCAACGAAGCCATCCACAACCACGAAGCGTGGCTGCGCTGGTCCCTGGTCATTGTCTTTCTCTGGTTCGGTGGGATGAAATTCACCGCCTACGAAGCGCAGGGTATTGCGCCGTTCATTGAGAATAGCCCCTTCATGGGTTGGCTCATCGACGCATTCGGTGTTCGTGGAGCCAGCGGTGTCATTGGCGTGCTGGAACTGTCCACCGCGGCGACGCTGGCCGTCGGTGCATTCCATCGTGGGGCGTCGGTACTTGGTGCAGCCATGTCATGCGCGACGTACGCCATCACGCTGACGTTCTTTCTCACCACCCCCGGCGTGGCCGAGCCGACTGCTGGTGGGTTCCCGGCGATCTCCGCGCCGATCGGTCAGTTCCTGCTGAAGGACCTCGTGCTGTTGGCCGCGTCCGCTTCTCTGCTGCGCATGGCGTTGGCACGTTGGCAAGCGGCGCGTTCTTGATTTTGCAGAAGCGCGGTCTCGCGTGCCGGCGCTGGAGGCGGCCGTGCTTCGCGCTCGCTATCGCCTGAGCGGGCTGTGCGGCGAGCCGCCAACGGCTTTCGATGCCGAGCTGAGCGCGCCGAAACCGCTGCCGGTACCCAGGAGCGTGGCTCTAGGCGGCATCGGCTCGCCCGAGAGCCTGCTGCGCCGCCGCCCCGATATCCGGGCCGCCGAACAGCAGGCCGCCGCCGTGGCGCGCGGGGACCTCCTTCCCGCATCACCCTCGGCGGCACGATCGGGCAGAACGCATCGAGCCTGGGCACGCTCGGCAACCGCGCGTCCTGCGCCTACAACCTGGGAGCGAAGATGGTCTGGAACCTGCTCGACTTCGGCCGCATCCGCGCCCAGATCGCCGCGGCCGATGTGCGCGGCGACGCAGCGATGCTCGTCTATGAATGCACCGTGCTGACCGCGCTCGAAGAGACCGAAGGCTCGCTGGCAAGCTACACCCGCACCCAGCAGCAGGCCGAGCATCTCTATGACGCCGCACGCGCCGCGGAGAACGCCGCCCTGATCGCGCGCGAGCGCTTCACCGTGGGGGTGAGCGACTTCCTGTCCGTGCTCGATGCCGAGCGCGAGATGCTGTCTGCGCGCGACCAGCTTGCCCAAGCGCAAACGGCGGCAGCCACCTCGCTCGTGGGGGTCTACAAGGCATTGGGAGGTGGTTGGGCGGCGTAGCCGCCCGACTGCCAACGCAGAACTCACCCGCGACACACCATGCTCGGAAATCTGCAGCACTACTGGAGCGGCGACTTTCTCGCCGCCAATGCCTTCATGGGATTGAACCTTGTGGGGGCGCTTCTGCTCGGGATGCTGATGGGCTACGAGCGCTCGTACAACGGCCGGGCCGCGGGCATGCGGACCTACGGGCTTGTGTGCATGGCGTCGACGGCGCTGACCGTCTTCGTCGGCTATGCGCCCTTGTGGTTTGGAGGTGTCGCGGAGCACTGCGCCGACCCCACACGGGTCGTGCAGGGCGTGGTGACAGGAGTCGGTTTCCTGTGTGCGGGCGTCATCATGAAGGACGGCTTGAGCATCAGCGGCCTGACCACTGCGGCCTCCATCTGGGCCGCCTCGGCCGTGGGCGTGCTGCTCGGAGTCGGGTTCTACGCCGCGGCACTGCTGTTGGCGATGCTGTGCATGCTGTCGATGTCGCTGCTGCATCGCCTCGAAGTCAAGCTGCCCGGACGCGCGACGCTCGATGTCTCGTTGACCTTCCGGGCAGGCCCGCCGGACTTTGACGTCTTGGCCAAGGCTGCAGAAGCCCGCGGATATCACATGGTGCGCGACAGCCTGACCATCACCTTTGACGACAAGCAGTCAGTGTGGCGCTTCAGCCTCGTGGCGCTGGACCGCTCGCGTGCGGTGTCGCCGGCGGGCTTGGCCGTGGAGATGGCCGCTGCGGAGGGCGTGGTCCGCTTCAGCATCATCCCAGTGCGCAATTGAGCGGGCCTTCCAACCCGAGGATGCGGGCGTCGCCGTTGGAAGCGACGTCTGTCAGAAGCGGATTCGTAAGCGCGCCGCAGCAGCCCGCGGGCACTCACGAGAACCTTTGCATGAGTTGAGCCAAGCGCCGACAATCCGTCGCCTGCTGCGTTTCAATTGCAGTTGCACACCAAGAAGGAGCCCGGAACACATCTGTCGATGTGGAGGCAAACCACGTCGAAAGGGGCGCGGGTGCCTTCCATAGGCATACGCTTCACGAGCGATCGCCTTGTCGTCGGCACTGTCCGGCAGTTTGAACCACTACGGCAGGTCCGGCGGGATATGCGTGAAGGCCCTTGGCTTCCAGGTTGGCCAGAAAATTGCTGCTCCGCGCAGCACAGACCCGCTTCAATCGTCGTAGATGGCGCAGCTTCTTTGCCAACGCGGCAGCAAAGGGCTACGTCAGCCTCGCCGCGTGAATTTGGGTTATCGAAGCGGCGACGAAGCAAGGCCAAAACCATCAGCGCTTGCTTCCGAACGTGAACAGACGGCCTCGGTAGCTGCCGGACTGATCAGGCATTCTCCAAGCTTAGGACTCCCTGCAATGAACGCGTAGCGGCTCGTCAGCATCCGCAGCGTCTACGGAGCTGTGCCGATTCTGAAGGCGGGCGTTCATCGTCTCGCAGCGGATCAACATCATTCCCGCCGGGTCCTCATCCGCGCCGGCCATGCCGGCTTCGGTGGCGCTGCGCAGATATACTTGCCGGGAGACGATGGCGGCGATCACGATGATGGCGCCGACGCCGGAGGCCCTCGCCACAAATTGAAGGTATCGTGCCATGGAAATCGCACCGGAAAGCAGGAGGTGAATTTGCAGCGAGACTACACGAGGATGTAGCGCGACGGTGCTACGCCGTTGCAAGATTGACACAGCCTCCGTTTTCGCCGCGACGGGGCGGAGCGCGCGTTGTGTGACGCTACATTGAGGTACTGATGAGAATGCATCAAAAATCGATCGCGCCCCTGCCGAGTGGCCACTACTGGGCAACGCCCCACGCCCCCTTTCCGCTCGACGGTCTGAATGGCCATGATGAGGTCTTCCCTGGCGCGCACTGCATCAGCGACGGCAAATGGGTGACTCTCTGTAGTGGCGGGGAAGAAGGCTAGGCGTGCAACGCACGTATATGCTGCCGCCCATTTCGACTTTGCTCCCGTTCCGAGCGCCTGCCCGTCGACAGCCGACTGAGTGCCGATGCGCCACCGCTACCACGACGCAACGCTTTCAGCAGTTCCAGTTCTGGCTCCGTGTCCTTGCCTTCTACACGCGGCCTTCATGGATACAAAATTACCAACCCCGCCTGCATCCCCTTCGCATGGTGACGACGCGATAAGCAGAACGTTATCGAACCTTATTGCCGCATCCCAGCATTGCCAGCGCCTCACGTGCACCGCGGCCCGGCGCGCCTCGGCTACTCGTGACTCGCCAGAGATGACGGAAGCGAAACGGCGGTAGCCGGCCATTGGCCTAAACCGCTCGCGCGGTAACCCTGCGGCCTTTGCTCAAAGTGACTGAAGCGCCTGTGCAGTTCCCTATGTTGAGGACCGAGGCAATTTTTTTCCTCGATTCTCGACAAGAGCACAGCCATGTCACTCACCAGTTTGACCATGTCGACGATCTCATTCCTGGCGAGACAAGGGTCAGATTCCAACCTCTCCAATACCAAAGAAATAGGATTCAACCGCTCTTTCATCTAAGAAAAGAAGCCCCCGGGATCCGCGGAGTGCGGGGTTCACAAAGCCGAGGCAAACACTTGCTCCGCATCTGGAGATGCCGAATTTCTCCGTAGCGCGCCAGACCATCAGGCCATCGTCGGGCACGGCCTGGATAACCTTGCAGCGATCCAGCTCGCACATGCGCATGGGGTGATCATGTTGGGTCGGCCCTTGATCGCGCTCCTGCCGGGTCGAAGGCACACAGCTTGGTACGAACGCGGGTACGACATTTTCCCATCTACGACATTAGAAAAATCCCCAACAGCAGTCATCAGTGGAATGGACAATATGCAAAATGAGCCATAGCGCAGGTGCACTGTCCCCAGTTACCGCCTATCCTGACTTATCGACACCGACCCCCGGCCGAGGAATCACAATGAATTGCCGAGCCCTCCCAGCAGGACTACACCTCATTGCACCGATAGTGGAGCCCATGCTTGAACGGGCTTCGCACATACATTGCGTTCTATCGACGCTCAAACCACCGCGCCTCGCTATCGAGTTCGCCGCTGCGTTGGAGATCGAACGCTTCACTTCCCTGTTGACCGCGTGTTCGATACCTGCCTACGCCTCGGCGATACTTGAATCGATCGTGAGGATGAGCCCAGGATCGCGCACCATACTGGAGATTGGAATAGATGGCTGCATTGGCCTCCAGATCTCGAAGTCAGTCGCGACTACGACTGGTCTTGCGTTGGCGACTGCGGTGGGCTCGAATCCCACTACCGGGCTGTTCGACCATTTGTCCCGGATGGACAGCGATTTTGGAGGATTCTGCTGCGCGGCGTCCGCAGCAGGCCAAGTGACATTCAGCCTGTTAGCTTATCCGCAACCTGATTCAGTCGGGATAGCGAAAGAATGGAATTGCCTGATGGTGGCATTGGGCGTTCGGGGACAAGTTCTCCCCATTGACGAGATCATGCTCTTTGCCGACATGCATTCCGTCGGCATGTCGCTTGGCTATGAACTGACTGGCGAAGACGGCATCGCGGTTTCGCTGGGCTGCCTGGACTTCCCGATAAAAGGTGCCAGCGACGCGCTACAACTGATCACTGCCGAGCACGCTTCCTTGGAACTGGCATGCGAGATCGCTGCCGCACGCAAGCAATCGGTCTTCCGCAGCATTGACATCCGGCAGGTGCCGCGCGGTCGTCGTGAAGTTTGCTTCCACGTGGATCTTGAAGACGAAGCACATTCGATGCGCGCCATCGGAGGGCACTCGACAGGTCTGGTAGCCGGAGTCCGCTTGATTCTGCCAGTCGAGGGTGACCATCTGCGAGAGACGCGGCTGTGGCTCAGCGAGGGCACCACATCGCCGCCAATGCTTTCCGCCGATGGCCCCGACTATCGGGCCGGTGCCACCGTACCGCGGCTACCTTGGCACAGGCCGGCCAGCGAAGAACAACACGTACTGCTAGGCGCGGAAGCTCCCGCATCGGAACGAAATTGGCTCGCCATCGTCCGGCTTCCGCCCGAGTTCATGAATTGTTTCGAAGTATTGCGCTTAGGGGACCTCGAGACACTGGAGCAGGTAGAAGCAATTCGGCGGAATCCGGAAATGCCAAGCGCATTGGTCGCGGCTGCGAATTTGCTGAGCACAACGTATTCTGACGTTGGCAGCGACGTTACATGCCTGGGAATCTCGGCGCAGCGGCCAGGCCAGCAGACAGTGTCGTTCGATCATGGACTCCAGCGGCGCGTCGGGCTACATATCGACACCTGGGACGACGCGGACGGTGATACGCAGCACCGAGTTTGTGGGCGGAACATCCTGCTCGCCAACCTCGGGGCCACGGACCGCTATTTCCTTTATCTGAATATCAGCGTTGACGCCATGGAAAGACTACTTCCTGGGACGGATCTGGATGCGAACCGGTTGGCAGAAAGGTTTCTGAGAAGCTATTCGCGATATCCAGTTGCGAAGGTACGTGTCGCCCCCGGCGAAGCCTATATAGCGCCGGTTCAAAGCATCCTCCATGACGGGAGTACCGCCGGCACGCGGCACTTGGATGTCCACGTTGCATTCCTTGGGCGCTTTCGGGCCCGCAACTTTGCTGGGGACACGTGAAGAAAATGCAACCGGCCCCTATTCGCCGCCCTTCAGCTTGTTTACCTCGACCTTTAGCTTCTCGACTGACGTCTTGAGATCCTCGATCTCCGAGAGTCGTGCATCGGGCGACAGAAAGCGGTAGGTGTAGACGTTGGCTGACCAAGGATCCCCGCATATCTGCTTCCAATACTCTTCATCGATACGCATCGACAACTCCGTTAGCCGTAAGGCCGGTTCGCCAAACACATCAGCCAGCGCCTTGTTCAGCTTGGCAAGATTGACTTCACGATCCGGCAGGAAATGCTTTATGTGGCCCCGGCTGGAATAACCTTCCGAACCGGCAAGGTCGTCAAGGTCTACCTTTTGGGCCTGATCCCGAACCCTGAGGGTCGGCGCTTCCGTGCACGGTGTAATGGGATCTCCTGGCTTGAGCTTGCTAGTATCCATGGCGCACTCCTCCCCCCTTCCCTTTAAAAAAACGGATTGGCTGCGCCTGCTGCAGAGGCGCAACCGGGTCGCTGGTCTCCGGGAACGCTGGCACGGGCTGCTCCCCGTATGTAGGTACACCGAAGTTCTCGCCGAGCCGGCTGGCGATGTGTTCATAGATCCTAAACAAGCTGGGACAGTAGTAGTCGCGCTTGTGATGGTCGTGAAAGAACTTGTAGGCACGCGCCTGGCAGCCACCATGGCAAACATGCTGCCATTTGCATGTACTGCATTGGGGGTCTACTCTGCGCTGTCTATAGTCCCTTGCCGTTGGTGATTGCATCAGAGCTTCCAGTGTCTGCTGCAGAATATTGCCGTAACGAGTGTCCGCATGGCCCGAGAGTGAAGCACACGGATAAACGTCGCCCACCGGATCGACAGAGATGTTTGATGGCGAGCATTGCTCGAGTCCAACGCAGTCGCATGGGCGTCCGCTCAGTATCGCGCGGGTCTTATAGACGAAATCGGAACAGTAGACGTACTCCTCCGATGCGTTAAACCACCGGTCGTACATCTCGATCCAGCTCTGCGCATACTCATCGGCGGCTAATCCGACGTCCGAGAAGTTATCGCGCGCGGACCCGGATCGGTTCAACGGGATAATGTTGAAAGGCAAGCCATGCTTGGCCAACAGCTCGTAGATCTCGCCGACGTGATCCTTGTTGCTGCGAGATATAACAACGCAAACGCCAAATGGGATCCCGGAGTCTTGCACCCGCCGTATCGATTCGATCACTCGTTGGTAGGTACCGCGACCGCGATGGTCGACCCGATTGGCATCATGCAACTCGGGAGGACCGTCGATACTGATGCTCACGCTGAAGTTTGCGAGTCGAAAGAATTCGAGCCAGTTATCGTTAATGAGCGTGCCGTTAGTCTGAATAGAGTTTTCGCAGCGGACACCATCCGCATAGCGGGACTGATACAACACGGCGCGCTCATAGAAAGCTCGCTTGGCGAGCATCGGCTCGCCGCCATGCCAGACAAAGGAAACTATCCGATCTTGCTCAAACTGTCTGACATAGGCAAACGTCTGCTCGATCGTGCGATGAAGGACTTCATCTCGCATGATGGGGTCCCTGACATCATCGTTATAGCAGTATTTGCACCCGAGGTTGCACAGGTGCGTAGGCTTGATGACATTTGTGAAATTCATACCGCCTCCCTTGGGGTCGAATTACGCATCCTTTCCCGCCGTCCGTCCCCGTCGCTCAGGCTCGGCTCCCTCGCATTGCCAAAGGTGGACAGCGTGGACGGTATGGCGCCCCCGCCAATAGAAGCAATCTAGCGACAACCAAGCCGAATGCAAGGAGATTTTTTACGTTGACGAAATCACATATGCGGAATGACGGGCACGCCTCAACCGACACGCCTACCGAGATCCTTCAACTCTGATGAAAAAAAAATTCATTCGGTCTTTCCTAGAATTATCCAGCGCTGAAGTCGATAGTGATTGAACGCTGGGGGTTCAGGCTCCCGGTATTGCGGGAAGCACGACGATCCCACCCGGCATACATACCAACGCTTACGGAGAATCCGATGAGAACGCAAAATGAATCTCCGATTTTGCGACGTATCGCAACGGTGCGCCGGGTCGATGCTCTATTCCAGGCGATGTCGAATGATTTTCTGCTGCGACAGCAGTTTATTACCAACCCCTCTCACGTGCTCAACGAGTACGTATTCGGAACGCAGGTGCCATCCGAGTGCACGTCAGCCAGCAATCAACTGATCTACTCGGTGCTATCGGACCGGAAGCTGTTGACGTGGTTGCATGGCTATGCCGATGGGCACCGTGATGAAATCCCTTCCGGCCATCAGTTTGTAAAAGATCTTGCTGATGCGATTGCCGATCATGGGAGTCGGCGTGCCGTGAACGCCCTGATCCGTAGTTCAGTCGAAGGAAATGGTCTCGTCGGATTCGATGAAGACCTGCTGCATTTCTTTATCAATCTCCGCGCGTTGGCTGACGACGTCGGTGACGGCGCAGCCCCCGAGGGCGAGACCGGCGACGGCGGGACAGGCACATTAACGGATATTACCTGGAAGACCTATCTCATCACACGTCCCCAGTTGGAAGTTGACGATCGCTTCTCGGCAGATCAGTCCAGAGAATTTGCGCCTCGTTACGTGATGATTACACTCGATGAACTTGCCCAATATGCCGCCGGACTCCGGAACAGTGGGGCACTCGAACTGTCCCTCCCAGAGGATGGAGGACCTTCAAGAGCCTGAATAAAATCTATTCAGGCAGGAAGCGTCCAAGGCGCCACTGAGCCGGAGGAGCGATGAGTCGACAGCAAGGAATGCCAGCTCATTGGACGACAGTCCCCACGGATGCTACGCATCTAGTTGCTTCGGCTCGCAGGTTATTTGAGGGCCAGCGATACACTGAGGCCGAGGCCTCCCTTGGCGCCGCCCTCGCGCTCGACCCAAATCTTCCTCTTGCTCACTACTACCTGGGCAGATTGCGTCAGACTCAAGGCGACAACGAACAAGCGTTGGGGCACTTTCAAAGGGCGCTGGCTCTGGATGCCTCGTTGTCGAGCGCGAGGCAGCATCTGGCGGTGCTCCTGGTTCGACTAGGACGTCAGGACGAGAGCTTACCGCTTTGGCGCACTGAACTTGGCGGCGATGGACAAGGTCTCGCATGGATTCAGAAGCTGATAAGAAATGCGATGTGTTCACGCGATCTCACGCTCGCAGGTCAATATGCCACGATCGCAGCCGAACTTCGATGGGGTCGCTCAGGGCTCAGGATAGACGATGGCCCACCTGCCTTGAATAATACGCCTTCGATCCCCCTTTCCATCCCGAAGCTGCGCCACGACATCGAGCAATTTCAGTATCTGTGCGGACAGGGGATACTGGGAAAAGAATTTATACCGGTGATCCACGATTACCAGAATGTTGTTGATAGCATGGCGTCGCGCGGCCGAGACGTCCGCGTACCAATTGGCGGCCAAGAGCATCGTGTCATTCGTCACGTGTACAATCGCCTGATTTATATTAGTCCCGGGGGCCGCGTAAAGCGCGCGCTGTCGAATACATGGGATGCTGCGGGGGCCGAACGTCAGTATATCGATGCTCGGCCGGGGATTGCCGTAGTCGACAACTTTCTCTCCAAGGAAGCCCTTGACGGGTTGCGTAAGTTCTGCCTGGAATCCACAGTCTGGTTTCACAATCGTTACGCTTATGGCCGGCTAGGTGCGTTCTTTCAGGATGGCTTCAACTGCCCACTTCTGCTGCAGATTGCGGAGGAACTGCGAGACGCGTTGCCGGGAGTCATCGGCAGCCGATATCCCCTTCGCCAGGTGTGGGGCTTCAAGAACGCCGAGCCTCTTCCAGCCGGCGTCACGACGCACGCAGACTTTGCGGCCGTAAACGTAAATTTCTGGATTACACCGGAGGACGCTAATCTGGACGAGACCACGGGCGGACTTGTTGTCTATGACGTCGACGCGCCCATGCACTGGGATTTTGACACCTACAATGGTTCGGACATGATCAAGCCCTTCTTGCGGCGACAGCAGTCAGCCGCAATCACAATTCCATATCGACAGAACCGGGCAATTATCTTCAATTCAGATCTGTTTCACGCGACGGCAGCCGTCTCGTTTCGCCCAAGCTACGAGAATCACCGTATCAACGTCACGATGCTCTATGGCGACCGCGAGAGCGACGTCCACCATCGGCAGTTGGCAAAAGCGGATCTGATGGGAGGTCTCGCATCGGCGTGGCGCCCCGCCTCCTTCGTGGGACTTCGAAAGGCACGGCGATAAATGGGGTTATCGTGCTTTGGGCGCAGAATGTCACGCTGAGATCCGGAAATTCCAATGCCATCAACGACTTACGGGACAGGAAGAAACAACAACACGTGGCACACGTGAGTCGTTGAGTTATCGGAATATTTTTCCTTCGACCGTATCAATCTGCGCAGAAAGGACGATCACCCCAAGTCAAACTAGGTTGCGTCAGTCGGAACGTGCCCTTTTCTGGCTGGCGTAGAGACCAAAACCCATTCCAGATGCCGCCTCCTGAACTTGTTCCCCGTCGGTAGCCTCATGGCCGAACGCCAATCGAGCCGCTGCCGATCAGTGGCCAGCGAAGGCGATATATCCCAGGTTGGAAACGGCATTGGCTGACGGAAAGGTGGATTCCGAAGAAGCACGGGAAATTCTCGATCTGCTCCTAGCTGCTGTTGGCGGCAATACCGCACCTCAGGTGGGTGAGGCAAGCGACAGTACCTGGGAGCATGCCAAGATAAGGAGAATCCGCTATCCCAAGGGACATCTCCAGACTGATCTGCTGTTGAATCCGGAACCAGCGATCAACTATCCAACCCTAAAAAACTCCACGCTCTGCCCCGCATTGACTGCCCGCCGCAGCCAGTCGGGCATGTCGCCCTGCCCGTCCCAACTCAGCCCCGCGGCGTTGCGGTAGCAGACCTCTGGCGCTGGCGCCGGGGCGGGTGGCGGCGGTGGAGGGGGCGGCGGATCGAAGCACCCCGCCGCTTTCAACTCCTCCATGGTCAGCCCGTAGTCGGCCATCTCCGCCTGGATCCAGCGGATCGCCGCCGCCCGCTCAGTTTTTGCTGTCATTGCTGCTGTCGCTGCCGTCATCCGGATTCAGGACGGCGGCTGGCGCGCCCTGCTTGTCGTCCTGCTGTTCGTCCAGTTTTTCGCCTGGCGCCTCCTGTTCGGTCGGCGCAGGGCCGCCGGCCTTGCGCCGCCGCCCGCCGCCCGCCCCGGTGGCGCCACCCGCAATTCTGCCAGCAGCTCGCGCGCCAGCGCCGCTTCAGCCTCAGCACATTCGGCCCGGCGCTGCGCCGCGTCCAGGTCGTTGGCCGATTGCGCTGCGCCTGCTCGGCGCGGGCGAGCCGATCGGCTAGGGGTAATCGTACTTTCCGTGCAAAATCTGGCGGTAAGAAACGAATTACCTTTACAAATCAAAGCATTAAGAAATCATCAAGTTCACCTGCTTGCTGCCTTTCGATGCAAAATCTGGCGCCAGCCTTGCCAGCAAACGCAGCCTGAGGGCCTTTGGACAATGCAAAAAGGCGCGCTGCATGCTTGTGTGCCATAGAGCACATGTGCCTGCTAACCACTTGCTAGTCGCCAGCACGGACGAAGTATTTCGTGAACATCCGCTCGGCCTCGCCGAGGCCCTCGTCGGTTAGCCACACCGACTTCGCCCGGTTCACCAGATCCCCGATGAGCCCTTTGTCGTGCAAGCGATTCAGCGCGTCCCAGTCAAAACTTTTCCAGGCGCGATTCTCGCCGCATAAATTGAGGTAGAGCAGTGCGAGGACGACCTCGTCGACTGCGTCGGTATTGATGTCCATCTTGCCTCCTTGAAGGTGGCCCTCACGATCCTGCGGCACGCTGCCAGGGCGCCGCCTCGAGCAGCATGTCCTGGTACTGCTCAAGGGGAAATCGCAACGTGCCCCGAAAGTTCACATGCGCCGAATGCGCCGGCCCCATTCGACGCAGCCAATCGTCGTCGACTCGCTGTCCCTTGCCGCGCCACGCGTCGACTGTCGCTTGCATGCGCTGCGTGTTCCAGCCAATCACCAGGTTCGTCAGCAGGGTCAAGGAGCCAGAAATCGCGATCATTTCGTCACGACGACGGCCGCGCTCCGGCGTGACCTTCCCCGTATAGATCGTACGCTGGAGCTCGTGCACCGACTCACCGCGACTGAGTAGCGCATGCAGTTCTCGGCGAAACTCGACGTTGCTGAAATAGTCGCACAGGAACAGGGTGCGCAGCAGCTTGCCAAGTTGTTCCGCCGCCCGATAAATCGGATCTCCTTGGGCTGCGCTGCCGAACCGCTGCAACGCGACCACAGCGCTGACACGCCCTGACTTGATTGATGCAACGAGCCGCAGCAGCCCGTCCCAGCCGTCGCGAATAGGCTTCAGTGAGATACCATGATCCACTATGGGAGCAAAATCTTTGGCTATCTCCATACCCCGTGGCAGATAGAGCTTGCGCTCCGACAAATTGCGTAGCCGCGGGCATAGATCGAAGCCGAGCAGCTTCGATACGGCCATCCCCACATTCGTATATCCATGCGTATCAACGGCAAGCGCGAGAAGGCCGCCGTCTTCGCGCGTGTCGCTGTGGCGCACTGCCCCTTCAATTGCGACCCCCGCCTGGCGCTCGTTAAGGACGATCGGCTGGTTGTACACGATGCCATGCTGATCCAGGACATGCGTGTAGATACCGACTGCATGCGTGCGCCTACGCGGATCGACACGAGCGTAAAACAGATGAGGTGAAGTATCCAGGCTCATCGAGTCGCTCGAGGCTCGCTGCCCGCTTCCCCACAACTCCGTGATGGGGTGCGTACGTTGAAACTCAACCACGCGCGAGTTGGCTCGCGACAGCCGTCCCGACATCTCAAGCACACGCATTGTGTTCGAAATCGCAGCAGCATCGACTTGCTGAATCATAGCGGCAACGCCTTTCGCGTCGATCTCGGTGCCGTGTGCCATCAGTGCACCGTAGAGTGAGACAAGTTCGTTGGCATCGCGTGCCTTCCGTGCCAGCAGTACTTCGCTAAAGCCCGTGTGGACATCCACTTCCATCATCAGATCCGCAAACTGAGCTGTGCCGATCGCCTTGAACAGCAGGTCGCGTGTGCGCCTCGGTACTCCGTCCGTCGGTAGCGCCTCAAGTGCCGAGAGGTGCAGATCGCCATCCTTGCCGATTGTCACGCGGCCGGCTTCGCGAGCTTCCTCCAGCGCCGCGAGGCCGGCCTTCAGGTTCTCAGTCAATCGCTCGAGAAAGGGATCCGCTGTAGCTGGTAGACCCAATAACGATAGGTGTCGGCCTCGCTCGGACTCCCAATCTGACGGCGGAATCAGCATCTGGTCACGTTCACGAAAGGACAGACTGTGGTTGATCCACACCGATCCGCGGCGCAGATCTTTGCGCAAGCTCGTGATCGCGGCGGCTTCCAAAGCGCGCAGTGCACGTTTACGATCGTCGCAGTCGACCATGGCGCGCCAGTTGGCGCTAATCGGCACTCCGTGGTCAATGGGCAACTCCGTCGCGCCGCTATCGCGCAGCCTGGCGATAAGCTCGAGTTGCTGCAGGCTTGGTTCTGCCTCTCGGCCCGATAATTCCAGTTCACATAGGGGTGCAAGGAGACTACGGATGCGCCGGTTATCATCAGTCAGCGTTTCGCGCACGCTGGCTGCATGGCTGGCGGGAGGCTTGTCCTGTAGTTCCCCAAGCAGTGCTTCAATATCTGCAAGTCTGGCTTCCGCCGGGCGCGTATTGTCACGAACGAGCGCTTTGATCGCAACCAGTTGTTGTCGGTATTCAACTGCCGAGCGAGCCTGTTTCGTTGTGGTCTTGTTGTAAGCGTACCGAACCAGATCGGAAACGCGACGTCCGATTTGATAGAGCAGCGAATCGGTCAACTCGAGCAGTGTCACGCGTAGAAAAAACACCACCTCAAGCGTGCGCGTCGACACCTTGAGCTCGCGGGTCTTCACCGGACGGCGCGCCTGAATCCGCTGTGCCCAGGCACGCTGCTTATCGATCGGCACGGTGTCCAGCGTCCACGTGTGTACCCCGATCTCCTTGAGATACTGAATCTTCTCCACGGTTTCTGTGAGCGTCGTCGGACTGTGCCGGGCCGGCGGCGTCTTGAGCCACTCGAGAACGGTCATGCCTGCGGGCTCGTGTTGGCTCGATAGTTCTGCATCAGCGCGTACCAGTTGCGTCTCAGGAATGGTCGCCCCGATCAGATCGAGCGTGTGACGCTCGATCTCCGCCCAGATCGATCGTCCAAGATCCCGCAGGGTTCGGTCGGCGGGAATCAGAATCTTGCGCTCGTACAGCCAGTAGTGCGCGTGTTGAAGCAGTTCGTCGAGCGTGAGCGATTCTTTGGCATCCTGCCGCATCCATGCTTCGAGCTCCGCCCACTGGTCCGGGCTGATCGACTTCAAGCCCAGATACCCGCAGGCCCAGATCAGGTGGTCATAGAGCGTCTTGTACCGGCGATATAGAGTCCGGAGCGATGCGATCGTCGGCGTCGGTAGGCCGAGCCGCTGGCCGACATAGTGAAGCAACTGGCGCGGCAGTGTACTTACTTGGCCGAGGCTATGCCCACTTGCGCGCAGAAATACCAGTTGGATGGCCGCGCCAGCGCGCCGATCGGTCCGAAAGCGCTCATTGAGCACTGCGACGTCACTGTCGGTCAATGCAAAGTACCGCTCGACATCGAATTCCGACAGCCGCATCGGCAGCCGGTCACTTCCCACATAGCGAAATCCCAAGCCCGGCATCTCTTGCCCCTATCGAGATGGCGCGATCCGAATCGCGGGCGGATATGTTACGCCCTCTCCGCATTCGCACCGGCTAACGAGTGTGGGCTTGTCGGAAAGCCTTGTCGACAAAGGCTTTCAGGGAAACCGCCAGATTTTGCACGAAAAGTACGATTACCCCATGTTCTGTGCGGCGCTTGGCGATTACTGGTTTGACGCCGCGCTCACGCAGCCGCTGACGATGCGGTTCGGAGTCGTAGCCGCGGTCGGCGTAGATGACTTTGGGCTTCTGAAGCGGTCGGCCACGTACGCCGCGAATCGGCGGAATGGCATCGACGAGCGGCAGCAATTGGGTGACGTCGTTGCGGTTCGCGCCGGTCAGGATCGCACTGATGGGGGCGCCATTCGCATCGACGAGGATGTGATGCTTGGAACCGGGTCGCGAGCGATCCGTGGGGTTCGGGCCAGTTTTTCGCCCGCCCCAACGGCTCGCACCGACGATGAATCGACGGCTGCTCGTGAGAAATCGAGTTGGCCGGTCTCGCGTAACTTCGCGAGCAGCAGCTTGTGCAGTCGGTCCCACACGCCGGCCTTCTGCCAGTCGCGCAAGCGCCGCCAGCAGGTCGAACCCGAGACAGGTCGACTGCGGGAGGCTGACGAGCGGCCACGCGCTCGATGTAGAGAGTCCTGACTTTCCGAGAACGTCTGACTAGTCGGTCAGGAGCACAGGCAAAAGAATGCCCGCTGCTCGGGCGGGCATGAATCCCTTTCGGAGAAAGAGAGGAGACGAGGGTAAGTATAAACCCTTGAGAAGACTCTCGCAGAGCGCTTCACAGAGGCCCGGAGATCTCGGCTGCACGCCTGGCAGGCGACAGTTCGAAGCAGTGCCCAATCAATAATTTCATGATCACGAAATTATTGGGCTGTGGGGGCCACAAGCCAGGCGGTGACAGCCTAGGCTTCTAGCTTGGTCTTGCCCTGGGCCACCAACCCGCGTATTGCGACACGGCGCCAACACTCACACCTGTCGCCTTGGTGTCTGCCGGCGCGACAAGTCACAATAACGCGTGTGTGAAAATAGGCACCGACCCGGTAACTCATGCCCCAAGCTCCCGCAATGCGTGTTGCACACGGCGTTCGGTCGTGCCGTTCAAACCATCCTTGGTAGCAGGCTGCTTGTCCAGACATCGCTTGAGCAAGGCCGTCAATTGGGCAAGGTAGGCTGGCGCCCACGGCTCAGCTGATGCGATCGCCCCAATCAGTGCACGGTACTCTCCGAATTGATCGGAAATGAGCGCCGCGACAACTTTCGTGGCGAATAGCGCAGGGTCGACGCCCGAGTGGACACTCACCTTGACCAGATCGGAGCAGGCCTCGTCAAAAATACCGCCGACCTCCCATCCCTCTTCGGTCGTGCGTTCATAGACGGTTCCGGCCAGCGCGAAGAATTCCCACATCAGTTCGGGGGCGCGATCGGGGGCAGCTCTGGCAATAGAGGAGGCGATGGCCACCCGGACGGCATCGAGCTCCGCTGCCAATTCGCTGAGCTGCTCCGCGCCGAGAAACGAGGTTTGCGCGGCGAGTTCACCGATCCATTCGCGGACTGCGACGACCAAGTTCTCGCCGCGTGGGGCGGCCAGCTCGAATTGCAAGCGACGCCGTAGACCGGGATGCGTCCTGGCCAACTCGGCCAGCAGCGTCGCCTGGCGCTCCGGTGCGATGGTCGCTACGGCTTTGATATCAATCTCGTCGTCGATCGACAACAACTCCTCCCTCAAAATTCCCCGGATGCAACTGAGCACACCGGACACGCGCGACGGCCATTGCTGCATGAGATCGAGACGCGAGGTAAGCAAGCTCCGTCTGCGACAGGCGATGGCTCTCTGGATTTCAGAATGCGTAACCTTGATCGCGCCAGTAGTGCCAGTCCGCGACCGCGACGCGCGTCGCTTTGTCGCCGTTCAGCGGATCGATCTGGGCTAGGGGTGCCACCACGTCGCGTTCGCCCCACCGAACCCAGACAAAGATGCCAACCCGACAGAGATCTTCATGAGCGAGTCCGGTGACCAAGACGTGTTCGCCGGTGGGCAGCGGCGAGGAGTCCATCGCCTTGCTAACGCTGGCCTTGAATGGAAACGAGAGCTGTTCGTCCAGATAGCAGTGCCACGATAGCGCACGCTCCTCCTCGGTATACGCGTCGACGACGATTTCCATCTCGATTCGATGCTCACGTTGCGCGTTGAGTTTTGTCTTGGCCATGATGTCGTCCGATAACCGCCTGCGCGCGAGGCGCGTTCCAACCGGGCCCCGAATTCGATACGCAACTCCGCCAGCTGGCGGCCCGGCGGACTCCCGCCCGCCCTGCTACCAGCCGTGCCCGCGTTGCCTCGAAACTGATCCGCTATGATAACCCGGTGGAGTTACCCGACCCGGTAAAACTCCACGCACTGCCCCGCATTGATCGCCCGCTTCAGCCAGGACGGCATCTCACCCTGCCCGTCCCACGTGAGCCCTTCGGCGTTGCGGTAGCAGACCGGCGCAGGCGGTGGCGGCGGCGGCGGATCGAAGCACTCCGCCGCGTCCAGCTCCTCCATGGTCAGCCCATAGTCGGCCATCTGGTCCTGGATCCAGCGGATCGCCTCCGCCCGCTCATTGTTGTGGCGCGCCGCCTCCTCCTCGGGGGCGGCGCGCTCGCCTTTCTGAAGGCGGTGCTTTCCTGGCCCCGTTCGCGCAGCGCGCGACGTTCCCTGGCCTCGGCGCGTTCCTACACGATGGCCACCTGGTCTCTCGCGCGTTCGAGTTTCGCCGAGAATTGGGTACGCAGTTCCGCCAACTGCCGGCCAGCAGCGTCTAGTCTCAGCTGAGGTCGCGGCGTGTGCCTGGCGTTCGGCGTCTGCATGTACCGCCTCCGCGCGCTGACGACGCGCGACAAGGCCCGCGCGTTGCTGCTAAACCTGGCTGCCAGGGGCAGAAGCGCAACGGCGGTAGCCGGCCAGCACCAGCCGTAGGCCCGTATGCCGATTTGGCCGCTCGAACGCCTCACCGACTTCGGACCCCGCCGATGGGGCGGCCGATGGCGTTAAGCCGTCGGGTCGCGAGGAGCGCTGCGCTACCATCATGCATTGGCCCTTTGATGAAGACCAGCTGTCGCCGGATATCGCTGGGCCCGTTCAACTCGCAACCCATGGGAGTACAGGCATGGTCGCAGTCAAACACGACGATCTTTCCATGTCCTTCGAGTTCGTTAGCTGCGCGGCGCCGATGGAGCACAACGCCTATGTCTCACTCGATACGGGCAAAATCTATTGGGCTTCTGAATTCAATGACGCCTTCGACGAGGAGATCCCTGACGACCTTGAAACTTCGGACCGCTACGTTGCAATACCGCATAAGACCGAGCTCGGTCTTGGAAGACGTCTCGCCCTCCAATTTGTCGCACATGAGTTGCCTGAGCGTTACGATCAAGTTGAAGAATTCTTCCGACGGCAAGGGGCTTACGCGCGCTTTAAGGATCTGGTGGAGCGCGAAGGCATTCTCGAGATCTGGTATTCCTTTGAAGCCGACTCTGTCGAAAGAGCTCTGAGGCAATGGTGTGCAGAAAACGGGCTGGAGATTCTGGAGTCGTAGGCGCCGCTTAGACATGCCGCAATGTCTGGCCGGAAAGGGTGATCCTCCGGAAATTCAGGCAATGCTGTGACCAGCGCGCCAGACTCCGCTCCGGGTTCGGATCAGAACATGGCGGAGGCAATTCTCCGCGATGGGCCAGAAGCTGTCGAACCGGTCCGAATGACGGTTTTGGGCGCTATGCAAACCTCTGCAGAGGGATCGGGAACAGACGACCGGATAGAGGCGTAAATCCCTTGTGCCTGTCGCGCCGCGCTGCCCCTCAGGTGAAGAAGTCTTCTCGCCGGCGCCCAAGGTTGGCGATGCGCAGACCGTTCGTGAGAAATACCCGGCAATAATGTCCAACTTTACGTCAGTAGCTTCTCCTATACGGCGTGCGCTCCCTCGTTTTGCCACCCCGCCCCTTGAGTCGCACCTGGCTGTGCCCTGTGATGTCTTGTGGCTTGACGGATCGTTGATCAGGAAGTGCTTCAAGGTGCAATCGCTTGGGCCGCAATACGGTATTCCGACCATCACGGAACTCGCCGCTTCGGCGAAGCAGCAAGGTTCTTGGCATCGAACGACTCAACAGCTTGCAACTCAGACTTTGCGGCCCAATTCATGTCACCTTCCGTAGTTGAGTCGTCCGAAGTTGACGTTTCGTCAGCCGACGAAGGGGCAGCCACGTTCCGCTTGCCGAATGGGCGCTGAGGCGTGGCGAGCGGTCATTCAGCCCGAGCTCATCAGACTTTGAAGCGCGAGACACCGGTGCGCAGCTCATTGGGCCACCAGCTTCAGCTCGTCGATGGCCTGGCTCGACTGGCGCAGCGATTCGACCGTCTGCTGAGCGGCTTCGGACAACTGCATCAGCGCGTGGTTGATCTGCTCGGCGCCGCCGGCCTGAGCCTGCATGCCTTCGCTGACCATCAGCACGCGCGGTGCCAGCGACTGCACCTGCGCGATGATCTGCGACAGCTGGTCGCCGACCTGCGTGACGTCCGACATGCCGCGGCGGACCTCCTCCGAGAACTTGTCCATGCCCATCACGCCCGCAGCCACCGCGGACTGGATCTCGCGCACCATCTGCTCGATGTCGTAGGTGGCGACAGCGGTCTGGTCGGCCAGGCGGCGGATCTCCGTGGCGACGACGGAGAAGCCGCGCCCGTACTCGCCCGCCTTCTCGGCCTCGATGGCGGCGTTGAGGGACAGCAGGTTGGTCTGGTCGGCCACCTTGGCGATGGTGGTCACCACCTGGTTGATATTGCCAGCCTTTTCATTGAGCGTGGCCAACTTGGCGTTGACCGAGCCGGCGGCGTCCATCACATTCTGCATGATGCCTTCCATGCGCGAAAGCCCCACTTGGCCGGTGCCCGCCAGGCCGGCGGTCTGTTCGGCGGCGTTCGAGACTTCGGCGATGGTGTGCACCAGGTCACTGGCGGTGGCCGAAATCTCGCGCGAGGTGGCGCCGATCTGCGTGGTGGTGGCCGCGGTCTCGGTGGCCGTGGCCTACTGCTGCCGCGCGGTGGCCGCGATCTCGTTGACTGAGGTCGTGACCTGAATGGCCGAGCGCTGCGCCTGCCCGACCAGCGAGGTCAGCTCGCCAGACATCTGGTTGAACCCTTCCTCCACCGCCAGGAACTCGTCATTGGGCCGCAGTGCCAGCCGCTGCCGCAGGTCGCCGCCGCGCAGGTCCTGCAGCAGTGAGATGATCGACTTCATCGGCACGGTGACGGCCCGCAGCAGCAGGTAGCCGCAGATCGTGGCTGCCAGCGTCGCCACCAGCAATGACACCTCGATACTGGTCTTGGCCAGATCGACCGACCCGACGATACTGGCCGCAGCCTTCCTGGCGGTGCTGTCACTGTCGTCGACCACGGCTTGCACCGCGTTGCGTCCCTCAATCCAGCGAGTCTGGAGCGGGCCACGCAAGGCGGCCTCGGCCGCTACTGTGCCCGGCCATGCGGTGGGGTCGCTGAGGATGCGGGCAGCCTGGCCGTAGTTGGCGCGGACTTCCTTGTAAGCGCCGAAGCGCGCCCGGTCTTCGTCGCGGAAGATAGTAGTCTCATAGTCCCGCTCCTGGACGTCCAGGCGCTGTCTGGCTTCGCTTGTTGGACGTTGACGCAGCCGATAACTATCGCGCCACGGCTTGAGCGGCCATGGTGGCAAACTGCCATGAGGTAGCACCATGCAGCTCTGCCGCTTAGCGTACTGTAACGTTCAAGTCATTTCAATGACTCCTCTGTAGACCCGACTCAGGATTTCCGTGGGAGCAACGGGCTTGCTGGTGGCTCGGGTAAAGGCGATGGCATTCGGCGGCACGCCTACAAAAGGAGGCCCAGCCGGCCGGCATGACGGGCAGGCGCGCTCCGCCGGATTTCGGAGGCGCGCTCCAAACAATCTTCTGAGCACGAGAAGACCTAGATTTCGATCTGCGTACCAATCTCGATCACGCGATTTGACGGTATGTTGAAATAGTCAGCCGCATTGCCGGCGTTCCGGCTCATGGTGGCAAACAGGCGTTCACGCCATAACGCCATGCCACTGGCGATGCCGGCAGTCGGGATGATGGTCTCGCGGCTCAGGAAGAACGAGGTGTCCATCATGTCGAACGCCAGGCCGGACTCCGAGGGCATCGCATTGAGCGCCTGCATGACGTCAGGCCGGTTCATAAAGCCGAAGCGCAGCGTGATCCGGTAGCAGTCGTGCCCGAGCGGCTCGACGGTGGCGCACTCGCTCGACGGCACCCAGGGCACGTCCTTGAGCTTCACGGTAAGGAAGATCACGCGCTCGTGCAGCACCCGGTTGTGGTTGAGGTTATGCAGCAAGGCGTGCGGCACCACATCGGGTGTCGCGGTAAGGAATACCGCTGCCCCGGGCACACGCGGTGGCAGCGCGAGAAACAGCGAATCCAGGAACGACTTGAGCGGGATGTCGGAACTCTGCAGCCGGTCCAGCAGGACTTTGCGGCCGCGCAGCCATGTCATCATTACGACGAACATCCCGGTCCCGAGAGCCAGCGGGAACCAGCCTCCCTCGGCGACCTTCAGCAGGCTCGAGGACAGGAAGGCCATGTCCACCGCAATGAAGAAGCCGGTCGCGAACAGGCTCAGCAGCAGGTTGTAGCCCCAACCATAGCGGATCACGAAGAAGGTGAGCAGGGTCGTCGCCAGCATCGTCCCGGTCACCGCAACGCCGTATGCCGAGGCCAGGCTCGAAGAGGAGCCGAAGCCGAGCACGGCAATGAGAACGGCCGCCAGCAGCATCCCGTTGAGGCTCGGTATGTAGATCTGCCCGATCGCTTTCTCCGATGTCTGCACCACGTTCATGCGCGGCAGGTAGCCCAGCTGGATGCCCTGCTTCGTCAGCGAATAGGCGCCCGAAATCGTCGCCTGCGAGGCGATCACCGTTGCCGCGGTCGCAAGTGCCACCATCGGAAACAGGGCCCAGGACGGAAAGAGAAGGTAGAAGGGGTTCTCGATCGCCTGTGGATTCACGATGAGCAGCGCGCCCTGCCCCAGGTAATTGAGCGCGAGCGCCGGGAATACCAGCCCGAACCAGGCCAGCCGGATCGGGGCACTGCCGAAATGTCCCATGTCCGCGTAGAGCGCCTCGGCACCGGTGAATGCGAGCAGCACCGCCCCCAGCACGGCGAACGAGGCAAAGCCGTGCAGCGTGACGAAACCGAACGCGTGCAGCGGATTGAGCGCGCCCAGCACGGCGGGATACCGGACGATGCCGTGGATGCCCGCCGCGGCCAGGGCGACGAACCACATGATCGTGACTGGCCCGAAGAACGCACCGATGGTCGCGGTGCCATGCCGCTGGAACAGGAACAGTGCGATCAGCACACCCACGGATATCGGCAGGACGTACGGCTTCAGGGCCGTCGTTCCTACCTCGATGCCTTCGACCGCAGAGAGTACCGAGATGGCCGGCGTCAGCACGGCATCACCGTAGAAGAGCGCGGCGCCGAACAGGCCCACGAGCAGGATCGGCGTGGGTGAGCGGCCCACCTTCTTCACCGATGCCAGGGCAAGGGCCAGCAGGGCCATGATGCCGCCCTCCCCCCTGTTGTTCGCCCGCATGATGAGGATCACGTACTTGAGCGACACGACCAGCATCAGCGACCAAAAGATCGCGGAGATGCCCCCAAGTATGTTCTCGGGTGCGAGCGGAATCCCGTGGGCGGGATTGAAGGTCTCCTTAACCGCATAAAGGGGGCTAGTGCCGATGTCCCCGTAGACGACGCCCAGCGCAGCGAGTGTCAGGGCAGCGCGGGATTGCTGCAGGTGCGAGTCGCTTGGCGTTTCGCGATTATTCGCATGGGAATCCACAGCGGCTCCTCTTGATCGTTGAACTCTCAAGCTCTGATCAGGCTCTTGCGGCGCCGAGGACGACGTTGCGCTGCTGTCCAGCGCACCGACGCCGAATCTGCCGCGGCCGTGGCAGAAGCGCTTTGAGCGGCGGTCCAGCGCCTCCAACCTCCCCAACATTAAAAGCATATACGGTGAACTCCCCATCACGCCACCACGGACGCCGCACGCCGTGATTTTCCCGATGTCCACGCGAACTTCCGCGCGGAGGATGAGGCATCGTATCGAGCAAAGAAAATGAATGGAGTGGCGTCAGCGTTTTGCCAAACTCCCTTATGGGACAAGCACACGCAACTGGATGGCCCAGTATCGCCGGACACGGCGTCCCCTAGGATGGGAGTGCCTTTCGTTGCAATGCACGAAGGCGAAGGCGAGATTTCGAACCGCTGTCGCGGTGTCAGGCCTGTGGCATCGAGGCGACGCGATGCCGCGTCAATTGTTTCGAGCGCTTTTGCCCTTTTGCCAGGTCAGCGCGACTTTCAGCATGGAGCGGAGATCGAGCTCCGGCCAGACTCCGGATAGACTTAGGCAAGCCACAGATCATCGAGCTCAACCTTGCAAGAACCGGGCTCTCTATGAATTCTATTTGGCCGGCGCCCTGATCTTTTGAAAAAGAGGGATATTACGTCACATTTTGGGCGCGCCAGAGATAGTACTCATTCTCGGGCGACGAGGGGCTTGCACCGGCCTGCCCTCTCAGCAGTCGCCGGATGCTCCCGTCCTCAACGTCATCGAGCGTGACTAAGGCACGCTCGGTTGGCGAATTATCGTCCCTTATCGACGTGTCACGGCAGAGCGAGCTCTTCACGTTCATCCCGGCCCCCCCGCGCTGCTGCTAAGCGTTGCTTGCCAGAGAAGGCGGAAGCGCAACGGCGGTAGCCGGCCAGTTTCGGCCGTTGCCCGGCGCTATTGCGCGGACAGTTGAGCGTCGGCTCCGTACCAGGCACCGGACGCTCGCCGCCTGAATACCCCGTCACGTTGTCGGCCATACCAGCCCCGCTAGGATGCGGGGTTGATTGGCCGAAGGTGGCCATGACCTTCAGCCTTCCACACTCAAGCGCACCATAGAAAGAACGGGATTTCGGTGAGTTCGGCGGACTTCGCGTAAACTGCGCCAGATCCCCCGCTCGCTAATCCGAAGTTCACCAGCCGCCTGGGCGAGTTTCCCCTTTTGCGACAGGCACTTGTCGTGATTCCCGGGTTCCAGTTTCTGTCTACACGCGGATTTGCTGAAGCAATTCCAGAGCCTGCTTCTGTTTCGCGTTTGCCGTGGTGACGAGTTCGAACGTCGGCACTTCAGCGCCAGCGCTGGGTGTGCGGCAGGTGTTACGCACGATCGTGGCGAGTTCGGCCATCAAGCTCGAGAAGCTGTGCACGGGCGTGCCGTCGTCAAGTGTGTGGCGCGCCGCCTTGGCCAGCGCTGCCGCAGAGCGCACGGCAGGCGCCACCGGATCACGCGTGGCCTTGGCGGCCTGATCCGGGTCGGCGAACATCAGTTCGCGCCAAGCCTCACGCATGTGCCATTCGACGTAGTAGGCCAGCATGCACAGCAGGATATGCGCACGCACCCGATCGGCCGTGCGGTGATGGATTGGCCGCACCTTCAGGTCCACCGTTTTTAGCGAACGGAACGCGCGCTCCACGTTGGCCAGCGCCTTGTAGTTGCGCACGCACTCGGCCGAGTCCATCTGCGCCGCACTCACCGAAGTGCGGATGATGTAGAGGCCGTCGAGCGCCGCCTCGCGGGCGATGCCCTCGCTGTTGCGGCTGAACGTGAAGGCCGCGTCGTCGATACTCAGCGCAAAGTGCTTGGCCACCTTGTACTTGTCGATCACCTTGCCCACGCGCAGGCCGATCTGATCGCGCCCGGCAAGCTTGCCCGCCTGCACGCGGGCAACGATCGGCTGCAGGCACGCCTCGGTGGCCGCCAGCAACTCTTCTCGCTTGTGGGCACGTAGCCTGGCCAGTTCCGGATTGCGGCACGCCACCAGCCGCTCGCCCGGATAGTCCGGTGAACTCAGCTCCAGCAGATTGCGCTCGTCGAACAGGCCAAGCTGCAGTTGCCCTTGCTCGAGCAGCGGGCGGATCGAGGCGCTCTTGAGCGCGGTGATCCAGCCCAGGTCACCGCCTTCACGCATCTGGTCGATGGCCTTGCTGGAGATCATGCCGCGATCGCCCACCATGACCAATCGGGAGAGACCAAATTCCTCTTGCAGGCGCCGCACCTCGGGCATGAAGGTCTGGCTGTCGGCCACGTTGCCCTCATGCACCGACACCGCCACTGGGCAGCCGCGCGCATCGGTGAGCAAGCCGTAGTTGACCTGTAGCAGCCCCTTCTTGCCATCGCGGCTGTAGCCAAGCTTGGCCAGCGGGCAGGTGCTGCCCTCGAAGTAGCTGGAGCTCAGGTCATACAGCACCAGGCCACCGGCGCTCAAGTGGCGCGCGGCGAGCTTCTTCTGGATTGTGCCCTGGCGCGCGAGCAGCCAGTCCATTGCCGCGTACAGGTCGTTCTCGTTGGCCTCGGTCACGCCGAAGTCCTCCGCCAGGGTGCTGGTGTGCCACCAGCGCGTGGTGGCCAGCTTCGTGTGCGGCGCCGCGATGCGCGCGGCCACCATCGCCAGCACCAGGTCGCGCTCGCGCGAAGGCTTGGAGGCGATCAGCGAGGCAAAGCCCAGACGCTGCATGGCCGTGGCCACCGCCTGCACGTGGCCGTGAGCGCGCGAGCGTGTCACCTCGAACGCCTCGCCCAGCGGCACGAAGGTCTCGCCCTTGAGTGAGCGGCGGATGATCTCGATCAGTGCCTCGGGCAAGTGGGACAGGTTGCCCAGCGTCTCGTTCTTGACCACGCCGTCCTCGCGGTAACTGCGCCGCAACAGGTGGGTGCGATAGATCTGGTCCTTGTACTTGCGGGTCGTCGTAACGACGTGAGCGGTTCCGTTTCGTGCTGGCATAGCCAGAAGAATAGGAGAAAACCCGCCAATGTCAAGAACTTTTAGTGACTACAAAATGAGGGCATCGAACGCCCCCCGATGAGCCGATTCCTCAATCAGGAAAAGGGCTTCGCGACGCCGCAGCGGCGGCGTCACCATGGAACTTCGGGCTAATTCGTCAGCTTGTGGCGACGGTCGAAGCTCCCGTTGTGCGAGGAGGCGTCACGCATGCATGCAGTGCCTTTGCCGGATAGCAGTGCCATCGACCCGCACGCTAACGCGCCCGTGCGCGACCTGCGCCGTGTGCCCATCCATCCCGATCACTGGTATCCACTGGCCTGGTCGAATGAGGTCAAGCGGGGCAAAGCCATCGGGGTGCATTTTGCCGGCGATCCGATCGTGCTGGTTCGTACCGAGTCCGGTACGATATTCGCACTGGAAGGCGCGTTGCGCACACCGGCAGGTGCCGCTGCACGCGGGCGTGGTGGAAGGCGAGTCCATCCGCTGCAGCTATCACGGCTGGACTTATGACTGCACCGGCCGCTGCGTCGATGTGCCATACCTCGGGCGTGAGCGCCTGCCCAACGGCGTGCGTGCCTATCCCTGCCGCGAGGTGCACGGCCTGATCTTTGTCTTTCCTGGCGATATGGCGCTTGCCAAAGAGCGGCCGCTGCCCGCTCTGCCATCGGTGGCGGACAAGGCGTACAAGACGCGTCGCTTTGGCCGCGAAGTCAAGTGCCACTACTCGTTCATGCACGAGAACCTGATGGACATGAACCACCAGTTCCTACACCGGCGGCAGATGGGGCAGATGCGTGCGCGCTCGCTGGGCCGCCGTCGCGGCGAGGACTGGGTGGAAGTGGACTACACGTTCGCGCGCATAGAAGGCAAGCAGCCTGTGGGTGAGGCGCTGGTGTTTGGCGCCAGCAAGAAGAACGGCGACCGGGACGGCAAGGACGTGATGACGGTGCGCACCGGATATCCGTACCAGACCCTCCAGATCCGCTCGGGCGACGGCACATTAGTGATGGACCTGTGGATCGTCTACGTGCCGCTTGATGCGGCGCAGCGCACCAACCGGACGTTTGGCCTGCTCTCCATCCGCAAGCCCGGCATTCCGTTTGCACTGGACCTGGCATGGCCGCTGCTGGTCTGGTTCACAGAACGCATCTTCAAGGAGGACCGCTGGATCGTCGAGCGCGAGCAAGAGGCCCACGACAAGCAGGGGGCCGACTGGAACCACGAGGTATTTCCGGTCATCATCGAATTGCGAGACGTGCTGCGCAACTGCGGCGGCCGCGCCATGATCCCGATCCGCGAGGTGGGCGACACGGCCTGACGGCGAGGCCAACGGGGACTAGGGTGTCGAGATGGCGGTCGTACTTTGGAAGCAGCGGCCGTTCACCTGCCGGTACTCGCAACGGCCGAGAAGGGTTGTGGGTTCAACCGGTCAATGCAACGGATTGATGGAATCGTTCAGCTTCGTCCGAAATCGAGCCGTTGGCCAGTGTCAGCCATCGAGCGTGGCGACGGCCCCCATCAGGCCGACCTTCGCGACTTCATACGCTTCGCTGGCACCGCCCGACGCCGCTGCCCCGGCGACTTGATGGCGCGCAGTCAGCGTGACGGTGAAGCCGGTCTCTTAGATGATCACGATCCCCGCTGCTTGGCGTCAGGCGACGCCCGCTTGCACATCGACTCCCTCTTCGATTTCCGCGATCCTGATGCGCTCTGAATCCCGGGAAATCGTGCCATTGGGAGCAAATCGAGTCCGGCGAGCTGACATGAAAAAGCCACGGGGGGTTTCAACGGTCGCAGGGAGCGGGGAGCCGGGAGCAGTTCAATAGGCGACCGGCCAATACCGTCTTTGCGCTGAGTCCCGGCTGAGGAGAATAGATGCCCGTCAATGGTTAGATGGGCATCTATGCACGCAATGACGCCCCCCAACTTGGTAGCCGGGACGACTGGCTTCACTCGGCCCACGAGACAAAAATCCTGAAGGCGGTCGAGTACTGGGACCAGCGAACTCCGCTAGCAATCATCAGCGAACAACGCTGGTTCGAGCAGCTGCGCTAACGCGTAACTAACCCGCCGACTGGCTAGGGCGTGTTCACACTATCTGAGCCCGTCGACGATGAGCGCAAAATTGATGAAGGCGATGAGCATCACGTCCAGTTTGTCGAATCGGGAAAAGATGCGACGAAAGCCTTTGAGACGGCGGAACAGGCGCTCCACTTCGTTTCTGCGCTTGTACATCTCGCGATCATATTCCCATGGTTCAAGGCGATTGCTTTTGGGCGGAACCACGGGAATGAAACCCAGGTCGAGTGCGAGCTGTCGCGTCTCATCGCCCCCATATGCCTTGTCCATTAGCAGGTGCAGTGGCCGATCGGGTGGCCCAAGGCTTTGTAGCAGGACACGCCCCTGCGGTGCATCACCGGCCTGGCCGGGTGACAGCGCGAACGTTATGGCCGTTCGAGCATCCGCGGCAACCATATGAATCTTTGTGGTCCATCCGCCTCGGGATTTTCCAATGGCTTGGGGTCCGTTTTTTTTAATGCACCAGTACCGTCAGGATGAACTTTTACCGCCGTGCTATCCAGGAGACCGCCTCGATCCTGATGCGAACGATCTGCGCACGCTGCAATTCCGTGAACACGCGATCCAGTACGCCGCTCTTGGACCATCGGTTCATCCGCGTGTAGACCGTGTGCCACCGGCCGAAGCGCTTTGGCAAACCGCGCCACTTGCAACCGTGCTCAGCAACATAAAGAATCGTATTCAAAATTTGCAGGTTCGACATGCTTACGTTGCCACGCTGACGCGGCAAGCAGTGTTCAATCTGTCGATATTGGGCTTCGGTGATCTCCATCACCGAAGGATACAACTAAATCCAATTAGTGTGAACACGCCCTAGTTTTTTCTTGTCCGGTGCGGATGGGTCGGATTGCAGAAATGTGGCCCCGTTGGATTGACGGCCCGAGTCGGAGCCGTCGCGGCGCGCGAACTCAAGACGTCCACTACGCCCGTGATGGAGTTCCGGCGATCTGCCGCGCTAAACACGCAGGCTAGCCGCCTTGAATCGTTTCCAGAGGCGGCGCAGCGGATCGCTGTCAGCGCTGACACATCTTGCGATATAGCCGCGCGCATAGCCACAGCCAATGGCCAGTTGCTGTTGCTCCGCCCCCAGACGGAGCAACAAGCCCTCAGCAACCGCCATATCATTGCGCCATCCTAGGTCATCCTGCAGGCGCGACAGTTGCCGACGATAGCGGCTCACTTTGTTTGCGGGCAACAAAGATTCGAAAAACTCGGTCGCGTAACGCAGTTTCTTTGCAGCGATACGCGCACGATGACGCCGCTGCTCGTCAAGCTTTGCCATGCCCCGCCCCCGTTTGAGCAGCCTGCGTTGCCGCTCGCGTAACGTCGTCAGTGCAAACTCGCGGACAGGTTCGGTGAGTGCCGCGCGCTGCGCCTCGTCAAGGCCATGATGCCAGTCCGCGCTGCCCAACCAATGGCTCAGTGTCAGGATCAGCCGTGTGTAGCGCTCGGAATTCACGGCTTGGGCGGCGCGCTGCCGGGCCTCGGCGGCGACCGCGTTCGCCGCAGCCAGTACCGCATCCGCGCGCACATCCTCCGGGGCCCCATCGAAGGCGTCACGCAAGGTCGTGTTGGGGAGCACCTCCCAGTCACGTGCCGGACCTAGTTCATCGGCAATCCACTTGACTTCCAGTTGCAGTGCCGACGGGCAAGCAACCAGCGGCTCGAAAATATCAAGCGCGGAGCGCAGGCGACGCAGGCCAACTCGCATCTGGTGCACACTTTCCGGATGGGTGCCGTTGACCACGCCGCGCTCGTTCCCCGAGATTTGCTCCAGGCAGTTCTGAGCTATACACTGAAACACCGCTTCGGCCGAATCGGCTTGGGCCAGTTTGAGAGGCGCCGCCCGTACCGCCTCATTGGCCTCATCAGCGACCAGCGCGTAGCCGCGGTCGCCTTTGCTGACGCGGCTCAGGCGCAATGGCATTGCGTCGAGCAGTTGCAGGGCAAACGCGGAAAGATGCGCCGGCTCTCCTGCCTGGATCTCCATCTCGAGCTCGTGGATAGGCTCAGTGGCATCATCCGCCCGGATAACCCCACGATCGAGAGCCAGTTCGACCTCGTCCCCCTGTGGCAAGCGCAACAGCATGACCGTGCGCTGGACATCCGTCACGAAGATCGGCTTCAGGCGTTTTGCCAGATCGTTCTCACGCAGCAGCATGCCCAGCGCGGTGCCCTCTGGCACTTTTTCTCGCAGTGCATCAAGATCCGGCGTGCCGCCGGGAATTGCGGACTCAAGTTCTTCCCGCTCGTAAAGCGCCCCGTGCTGCGTGCCACTGGTCTTCAACGTTTGCACATAGTGCTCACCCGCCTGGCGCACGCGCAGGAATGCGCGGTGTCGCCGGAAGGACAGGTCATCCGTATCGAAATAGGTACTCAGGAGCTTGTCGTCGTGAGGCGGCTCCACACAGCACGAGGAAAGCAGCGGCAGGTCGATCAGACGGTCGACGTCGTCTTGCAGCAGTTCCAGTTTGAGTTCGCGTTCCATCTATCCAATCTTTGCCGAATCCTCGAACTTGGCGAACACACGGGCCTGGACTGCATCCATGACCGCCAGGACCTGCGCATCGGCAGAGCCGCTGGCTGTGACGCCCGTGGCGTCCTTAGGCTTCGCGCCCGGTGGATAGAAGACAAAAACCGTGTCGAACTTGCCTGCCGACTCCTTTTTCAGGTGCCGGTTGAGCGCTTTCAGGTACCGCTTCTTGATAGTCTTGGACATAGGCTGCGTGGCTCACTGCTGTTGTCAGGGATTAACGACCGTCCGATGGAACACGGCTTGCATTGCGATCACCGGCATCCGGCGTGCACGGTGTGTGACCTCTCCGTCGAATGCCCCAACGACTCTTTGCTTGGTCAGGACCAGCACATAGTGCGGGAACTTCGCATTGGTCAACAGTGCATACCATGCCCTCACCCCTTGCAGCACCTCCCTCGGCGCATTGTGCACGCTCGCGAGGCGTTCGATGGCCTTGATGCCGGACGAGGGCGCGCGGTATCGCTGGCTTCAGGGCTGGGCCTGTCCGGTGCGAAGTACTCCGGCTTGGTGGCGACATGGGCAACGATTTGAGTGTAGACGTCGATTGGCCGAGTCCGGGAGGTACCGTCTGGCCCGCGCTCCCTAGCCTGGCACCACCTGCGTCGCTTTGGGCATCCGGCCGGTGCCGATCAGGACGATGAGATCGGCGACTCGCGCTTCGGCCATGGCAAAGGCATCCGTTTCTGCAGCCGAAGGCCGTCCCGCGCGAAAGACTGACTGCTGTATCCCCGCAAACGTGTGTTGACGAACGAGCACGAAACCCTGGTGCATTCCGTTGGTAAGTGGCTCGGTATAAGCCTTGAATTCATAGTAGCCAGCGCGCCTGTGACTTTCCACACATGACTCGTCCTGCTGGCGTGAATGGAGTCCGCCAGCACGCGGGGCGAACTTCAGCTCAGCATTCTTTCTTGGGACTGATCAACAGCCGGGGCGCCCCGGTACAGGCATGCGTGGCCATGTTGATCTCTCCCGATGCTACCTGCGACCATTCGCAAAATTTGACCTTAGCATATTACGCCCGGCCTCGGCCTGTCTCGGAGAATCCGTTGCCGCGCCTCATCCAACCCGCCGTGCGTC
This sequence comes from Cupriavidus sp. DF5525, assembly GCF_040149425.2. Taxonomy (NCBI): domain Bacteria; kingdom Pseudomonadati; phylum Pseudomonadota; class Betaproteobacteria; order Burkholderiales; family Burkholderiaceae; genus Cupriavidus; species Cupriavidus sp. DF5525. Next base: position 949,106 of record NZ_CP168267.1, read on the forward strand.
TGGCGGACCGGCTGCGGGTTACGTAGACCCCAAGGAAGGACGTGACGTGGACAGTTGCGCTAGTCGAACCTAATATTCCATCTACGCAAGTCATCTGCCGGTCCCCCGAACGCTGTCTTGCCAGAAAAAATAGCGGTGTCATCCAGCCCTTCGGGCTAGCCGTCCATTGTTGTTTCCTGCCAGAACGTGGAATGGTGCTGCCCTACAACAACTGGGCAGCGAGGAGCCGAGCATGCACAGAACTCACCCAGCCGGGCGGATGTCTGCCCTCACAGGGCGCCTGGCCTCTCCCTTCTTCCACCCGATTGACCGAAGCGAGTCGAGTGTGCACCCGGTCAACGAGCCAGTGCCTCCAAATCCGGGCATCAGTGCGCCACAGACCAATCGGGAGGTCTCCAACACCGCCCCCAGGAAGTACCGAATCTTCTGGTAGCAGCCTTGCGAGGTTCAGCGCTCCCATCGCCTACGAGCCACGCCACAAACTCCGAGAGATCAAGCCCGGCTTGCCTCGAAACGGTGCATCTCATGCCAACGCCGCAACGAGCACCGATGAAGCGCGCCTCGACATAACGGTGTGGACCACGCAGCGTCGGATGCACGCCCACCGCTGTGACTGGCGCTTCTGAACACCGTGTGGATATACATGTACTGCTGCGGGACATTTGCAGGTTGCGGCCGGCTTCGTACTCGCCCAAACTGGGAGTCTAGACTAGGTCACAACCGGGCATTAGACGGCCTCCTAAAGGAGCGTCCTTGCACCCATCATCCGGTCCCACGATCTAACTCGGACAACATTCACCGCGTTGAGCACCATCATTGTCGAATGGGGAGTTGGTCGCGAAAGGATTCCTCGATATGCGCCACCACGGATGGCGTGGCGGTCTCCCGCAGCATTTCCAGGAACGCTTCAAAAGCTTGTTCGACGGAACCCCGATCCGTGGCCTCGATAAGACGTGTCCGGATTGGATGCTCCGCCGTGCCCAACGTGCGCACCATGACATCCATCAGATACATCCGAGCTGCGGCAAGTGAGCGCTTTCGGAATTGCATATTCTGCTTCCCGCCAGCAGGCAGAGACCCTGAAGATGGCTGGACATCGCTTACATGGCCAAGCTCGCCAACATGCTGGATAAGTCCCGCTTGTTGTAGCTCAAGAACGGCCTCCAACTCAAGGCCAAGCTGGTGAGCGCGCGCCAACAGGTCCCTCGCGCTGGTTCGCCCGTCCACCGTGATGAGGAGCGCCCGGGTGCGACGGTCCAGCGTTCCTATTCGTGAGGCTATTTCCTGCCGACCGGCAGCTGTTTTCTCGAACCGTCCAACCAGACCTTTCATCGCCCCCTCCCTACGGCTGGTGGAAAAGTAAGACAGGAAGGTTACAAAAGCATGAATTTCCAGCCCGAAACAGCGCGGAGATCAGCTCGATGAGCGCCGTGCAACTTACCCACAAAGTCTGTGGATAACCTCAGCCTCGTGGTCGGCCTAACCGCCTGCGTGGCGGTTCGCGTCGCCTTGCCCAGAAAATAGGCGAGCTTGAGTTGGTCAATCCGCAATGATAAAAGGAGGGGGAGAGGGCGCCTTCCGATACGGTTCTGTCAAAAATCTTTCACCCGCAGAGGGAAGTATCAGCAGCGCCCCAGTGCCAGCCTAGATCCTATGCAAAAGGGGGAGGTCGTCAACGAACTGATACGTAAAATCAGCGTGTCGAGTCCCCTGTTCAAAGGAGAGCATCATGCACACGGATCAGATGTTCACGACGGGTGGTGAGGAACCGGTGCTGGCAGTATCACTCGAGCTTGCTGCCGCGAAGTGGAAGGTCGCGCTGCACGACGGCCGGCGCGAGCAGCCAGCCGTCCACACGGTCGCGCAGCCGCAGGCCGCAGCCAGGCTGCGGGCCGTGCTGGACCTGATCGAACAGCAAAAGCTGAAGTGGTCGCTGCCGGCGGGCGTAAGGATCGTCGTGAGCTACGAGGCCGGCCAGGACGCGTTCTGGATATGTCGCGCGCTGCAGGCGCACGGCATCGAGTGCTACGTTGTCGATCCGGCCAGCATTCCGGTCGAGCGCCACCGGCGTCGCGCGAAGACCGACCGGCTCGATGTCATCAAGCTGGTGATCAACCTGCGCGCATGGCTGCGCGGCGAGCGTGACCGCATGCACGTGGTGCACGTGCCGTCGCCGCAGGACGAGGCGTCGCGCCAGCTGATGCGCGATCGCGGAGAACTGCAGAAGGAAGTTCTGCAACATCGCGACCGCATGCGCAAACTGCTTGCCACGCTCGGCTGCTGGGATGAGGTTGACCACAGGGCCTTCGCCGGCCGGCTCGCGCGTGACGAGGTGCGGTGTTACGACGGCATGCCGCTGCCGCCCGAGTTGCGTGAGCGGCTGCTGCGCGAATGCGAACGGCTGGCGCTAGCGCAGCAGCAGCTCGCCGCCCTCGAGAAGACGCGGCGGGCGAGCCTGCCGGCGCCCGCGCGCGAGCGAAGTGATGCCCTGGCGCGCCTGAAGGGCATTGGCGAAGTGGGCGCGTCGCGCCTCGCACTCGAACTGTTCTGGCGCGAGTTCAGCAACCGGCGCCAGGTCGGGGCCTGCGTAGGGCTGGTGCCGCAGCCCTACGACAGTGGCGAGAGTCAGGTCGACCAGGGCATCAGCAAACGGGGCAACCAGCGGGTACGGGCGCTCCTGGTCGAGATGGCGTGGACCTGGCTGCGCTATCAGCCCGGCAGTGCACTGACGCAGTGGTTCAACCAGCGCACGCAGGGAACGGGACCCAATCGCCGCGCGCGGCGCATCGCGATCGTCGCAGTGGCGCGGCGCCTCGCGATTGCGCTGTGGCGCTATCTGAACGACGGCGTGATCCCCGAAGGCGCACACTTGAAGTCCGCTTAAGCCCGAGGCTTGGCAGGAAGGAGGTAAAGTTGGTCAGGCACTAACGTAGCAGACAGGTCTGAAGTGAACATGCCCGTACAGACTCCAGGTTGCTGAGGCAACCGCTTCTCTAGATGGGGCGTGTTCCCAGTGGGAAGAATGTTGGCGCAACGCGCATAGTATGAGGCTGGCTCCTTGGCCAGCGGATAGAAGGAGGTCGGACGTCAGCTCCGACGCGCGCGACGATCGGCTTCAGACCTGGGGGTGGTTTGGTAGAGATGGCGAATTTGCAGAAGCAACGGATAGTGACCGATCAATACTTTGTGACAGAGCTTGACTTAGCACTGCCTCACAAATGGCTTGACACAAGGGGTCGTGGTGCGCGATCAGCATGCAATTCACTCCAGATGGGACCGAAACTGGCCGGCTACAAGAGGCCTGGAAGCATCGCTGATTCGTTCGGCGTTGGGCTGACAAGCTATTTCTTTCTTGGATCCTCCGCGGGATTCAGGTAGCTGATGCCCCAGGGACCGGTGCCATGAATCTGAATGATGGTTTCTTTGCCGGTGGTGTAGGCGAACATAGGCATTCCCGCGGGCATCATCATGACGCCGCCAGCCGGATAAGCCCTGGCCTTGGCGCGATCGAACGTCTCGCCGATGCCCAAATGGAGCGTCCCAGACAACACGGTGACTCGCTCAAACACGGGATGAGTGTGGGCTGGGATCTTGAAGTTCGGAGGAAGCTTGATCCGCATGGTGAACGGCGCGGCTTGCTTGAGATCACCTTCCAATACCGCCAGCTTGGCGCCAGGTCCGATCGATGGGGCCTCGGTCCACTTGACTTCGGACGGGACGATCGAAATGTGGCCTTCCATAGCGGGCTCCGCTGCCAGAGCGGGGGCCATAATGAGCGCACCCAGCGCGCATGCCGTCGAGGCTTCAATCATTCTAGAATTGCGCATTCTCTACTCCTCTGCACTCGCGTTTCCCCGGTCAACCAGCCACCGGTGCCGGCAGTCGCCGGTCGGCCTGAGATCCGCCAACCGGTCCGCGTGTATGCGCCGCCTGCCTGGAACCCAGCCTGAGCGCGGGCTGAGGCAAAGGACGGGTGTAACCCCACGGCAGCAATTTCAGCCTAGCGTGCCGGGTAGCGGGAAGCAAGCAGCGCGGATCCTGATCCGATGAAGAGTCCGTCGCCTTCTTCCGCAAGCCAAATGGGCAATCTGGCAGTAAGGCAGGCAAGATGTGAAAACCGCGGCACAATTTTGCGGATCCGGCTCGAAAATCGGAGTGACCACGCTGCTGATCGGCTTGGTATCGACAGTTGGACCGCAGCCAGAGGAGCCAAATGCCGAGTGACACGAGCGGGGCCGGTGGCGAACGGCCGACGCGGTTACAGGTCCGTCTTCTTGGTACAGGCGAAATCATCCTGGACGGCCGGTCTCTTCGCGCCTTCAACTCTCTTCGCTTGCAACGGTTTCTGGGGTTGATCGCCTTACGGAGAGATCACCAGCACCGCTCACGTCTCGCGTTCGAACTCTGGCCCAACTCCGACGAATGTCAGGCGCGCACCAACCTCAGAAAGCTGCTCCACGACTTTCGTCATTCCCTTCCCGACATCAGTGAGTTCGTCGAGATCGACAACGAGACTGTGCGGTAAGTGGCTGCGAGGCACGGCGACCACAAAGCCGCGATCCGGCATACGCAACGCATTATCGATTCTGGACCCAGTCGTCATAACAAGCAGGGAGGAGATCGCCCGAATAGAGGCGTGCGGCGAGCTCGAAATCACCGGCCGCGATGGCATCCTGGAACCTGAGCACGTCGACCTCGCTCGGCCCACTCGAGATCCACCTGGAGCCGACCGACGAAGCGGCCGTTCGAACTCAGATGGAAGCACATCTCGCGCTTGGCGATAGAGCCGCGGCGCTGCGCTCCTACCACCGGTACGCGGAGGTGCTCGAGCGCGACCTCGCGGTGGCACCGGGCGAGGCGCTCCGAATCATGTACCAACAGCTCCGGGCTGACACCCCCAACCGCGACGAAGTGCGGGGCAAGGACCTACCCGTCGCCGGATCGCCTTTCGTCGGCCGCGACCTTGAATGGAACCAGCTCGTTGAGGCATGGAACACCGCGCAGGAGAGGGGGGCACATCTCGTGTTGGTGACCGGGGAACCGGGGATCGGAAAGTCCCGCCTCGCACTGGAGCTAGGCCGCCGTGTCCGGGAAGGGGGACATATGGTGGCATCGGCTCGTGCATATGAGGCAGCGGGCAGATTGCCGTGGGGGCCCGTCGTCGACCTGCTCCGATCTGATGCTATCCGAAGCCACATCAACACGCTGGACATGGTCTGGAGGGCCGAGCTTTCTCGCCTGCTGCCTGAACTCCGCGACGATTCCCTGCCATCTGAACGGAGCCAGTCGGGCGACCTGGCTCAGCGGCATCGGTTGTTCGATGCTGTGAGCCGAGCCATTGTCGCCGGCGATCGACCGCGCTTGCTGATCATCGACGATCTCCAGTGGTGTGACGCCGAGATCGACTGCTGCAGGCGGCGGCGTCACTAGGCGCATCCAAGCGGCAGATCTTCTGGCGCGTCTTCTTCCCTTTGTCATTGCCCGCGCTGGGTGTGTGCGTCTTGTTGTTGTTTATGCTGAGCCTTGGCTTCTACATCACCCCGGCCATTCTCGGCGGGGGCAAGGTGCCACTCCTGGGCAACCTTCTTGACACGCTGATCAACGAGACGTCGGAATGGGCACTGGCGGCCGCAATCTCAACAGCGTTACTCGCGTTTGCACTCGGAGTCTTTGCGATCTTCTTTCGCCTGACTCGAATGACGGAGACAAAATCATGAATGCGCCACGTACTGTGTCTGCGTTTTGGCTCCGGGCCTGGGCCTTGCTGACCCTCGCCTTCTTGTTGATCCCGGTGGCCATCGTGCTACCCATGTCATTTTCTTCAGCAAACGCCCTCACTTTTCCGCCACCGGGATGGTCGCTTCGATGGTTTCAGCTTCTATTGTCGGATGCTGACTGGATTGATGCCTTCTCCAACAGCGCATTGATCGCGATGCTGACCGCCAGCGCGGCAGTCATGCTCGGTAGCCTGGCGAGCTATGGCCTGGTTCGCGGGCAATCCAGATGGCGAGCGCTGGCCGAAGCCAATCTGATGCTGCCACTGATCGTGCCGGGCGTCATTATCGCGATCGCGCTGTATTTCTTCTACGCCCGCTGGAATCTGCTCGGGACAATCACGGGCCTGGTTCTCGCGCACACCCTGCTCGCTATTCCGTTCGTGGTCATGGTGCTCAACACGGCGATCCGAGGCTTCGATATTCGCATGGAACAGGTGGCATGGAGTCTGGGCGCGAGCTGGTCACAGACCATGCGACGGGTGGTGGTGCCGACGCTGGCGCCCAATCTGGCCGCGGCCTGGATCTTTGCCTTCGTAATCAGCTTTGACGAAGTCATCGTGAGCGTTTTTCTAGCGGGCACGATTAACACCGTGCCGAAGAAAATGTACAACGACCTGATGCTGGAGATCACACCGACCATCATCCTGTTGGGCGGCATCGAACTCATGCACATGATTGCCAAGGGCCAGATGCAGTGCTCCGATGGGAGCACTGCGTCTGCTGCCCAGCAATTCTACTCGCTGGCCGCATAGGCCAACGACCGCCACCGGCTTCCCCGCTTACGCCTCCTTACTGCGACACAACCGGCTCGGCAAGGTCATTCTCTACGATTGGGTCAACCCAGACCCGGGCTTTGCCGCGGGCCGTGCCCACCAAAGCCGAACTGGGCAGACTGTACAGTATCCCCTCCATCCAAGGCTTAGATCCCACAGCGTTCCCATGTATGTGCGATGTCGCACAGAGGAATTCTGACGTGGCTTCGTGGTTGTCTTGCGCCATAATGGCTTGACCGCACGGCGCTCGGCACGGATTCGGCCGGCCCACTCGACACTCACCACAGGAGTATCGGACGTTTTGTTTTTCCGGAAGTATTACCACGTCGTAGCTTGTCGGCACTCCGGCTGACGAAAGAACGACTTGACGCCTCAAGGATCTGTCCCCTCATGATTGGAAGCGAACAATGGTCATCATCCGGGGCAATTCCAGGCTCAGCCTCCTCCTTCACACCGGGTTCGTCGCATTGGCGTATTTCGCAGGTGCAAAGCTGGGACTTGCCTATGCGGTAGTAGGCGGCGCGGTGTCTCTGGTCTGGCCTTCCAGCGGCATCGCCCTGGTCGCATTGCTCGTTCTCGGCTTCGCAGTTGCCCCCGGAATTGCCATTGGCTCCGTCTTGGCCAACTTGTCGGTGGGAGTGCCCCTGCCAGCGGCCGCGGTGATTGGGCTCGGCGCAACGGTTGCAGCCTTGACGGCAGCAACATTGTTGAACCGAGTGGCGCGATTCCGGATCACCCTCGACCGCATCAAGGACGTCTTTGCCCTCATCGTCCTGGCTGCGATGGTCAGTACGGCGGTGAGTGCGCTGATTGGCGCGACCGCCCTGCTTGGAGGGGGCTTGGTGCCGGTCACCGAGTACAGCGCAGCCATTCTGAAATGGTGGCTCGGTGACATGATGGGGGTGCTGGTGTTGGCCCCGCCCCTGCTCGGCTTGCTCACGTATCCGAACCCTGTCCGCTCCGCAAAGCACGCCATGGAGGCGTGCGGACTGACCGTTGCCACCCTCTGGGTGAGTTACCTCATCTTCGGTGCCACCGAACTTGCCGGGCACGGCTACTATCCTGCCGCCCTGGCGATCTTTCCGTTCACTATCTGGGCGGCTCTGCGCTTCGATCACCTGGGCTCCAGCCTCTCAACCCTGATGGTCTCGATCGTGGCCATCTGGGGCACCACGCACGGCACCGGCCCCTTTGCCGCCGAAGCTCCGGTGGACAGCCTCGTGAGATGGTGCGCCTTCGCGAACGTCGTGGCAGTAACCGGGCTGCTGCTGGTGGCGGCACATGCTCAGGAGCAGCACATCCATCGCCTCCTGCGGGCGTCCCACATCGAATTGGAACGGCGCGTCCGGCAGCGAACCGAAGACCTCGAGAAGTCAAACCTTGAGCTAAAGCACGAGATGGCGCGCCGTCGACTGTTGGAAGGAGAAGTGATCCGGATCGGCGATCAACAGCAGAGACACATCGGCCGAGAACTGCATGACGGGCTTGGGCAGCACCTGACCAGCCTGGGCCTCTACTGCGCCACCTTGAATCAGAAACTGCAGACGCATGGCCACCCCGCCGCCGCTGACGCCGCTGCCATCGTCGGGCTGGTGAAGCAGGCGTCCTCGATGACCCGCAAGATTGCCCATGGCCTGGACCCCGTCGCGATGGAATCCGGTGGCCTTACGTCCGCACTGCATGGGCTGGCGGAATCGACTCGCCTTAGCGGCATAGACTGCAAGCTCCGGATCGCGTCAAACGTGGACTTGCCGGGTCCGCCGATGCAGATCAACCTCTACCGCGCGGCCCAGGAGGCCGTCAGCAACGCACTGAAATACAGCCAGGGCCGCCACATCTGGATCGACCTGGAGCGCGTGGGCGGCATGCAGAGGCTTTCAATCAGTGACGACGGGGTGGGCGTCGGACTGGACCAAATGGAGCGTGCCTCGGGACTGGGACTTCACAACCTGCGTCACCGGGCCAGCCTTCTGGGCGGCTCTTGCACGGTGACCCGCAATGCTTCGGGTGGCACCACCGTCGCCATCAGCTATCCCATACCGGAGGGGCCGGGCCATGCACGCGAACTCGTCTGATCTGGGCCGCCCGACTCAAATCCTGATCGTGGATGACCACCCCATCATCCGGGACGGGATGACCCACCTGCTGAATCTGTATGGGGACCTGCAAGTCTGCTGTGAGGCCGGTAGTGCCGAAGAAGCCTTGGCGGCCATGGCCTGCCAGCCCGACATGGCCATTGTGGACATCAGTCTGCACTCGAACTCCGGCCTGGACCTTGTCAGGACGCTCCGACACCGCTATCCAAAGGTGGCAATCCTCGTCCTCAGCATGCATGACGAAAGCCTGTTTGCAGAACGCGCATTGCGGGCAGGGGCAAACGGGTATCTGATGAAACTCGAGGCCACAGAGCATGTTGTGAACGCTATCCGCGAGGTGCTGGCAGGCAATATCTACCTGAGTGCCTCAATGCATGAAAAGCTGGCGCGGACCCTGACGGCTTCCAGGAAGATGCCGACGGGCCTGATTTCGCGGCTGTCGGAACGGGAATTCGAAGTCCTGCACCTGATCGGACTCGGCTTCAGCACCCGGGAAATCGCCGAGAAACTGAATCGAAGCATCAAGACCATCGACGCACACCGGGCCAACATCAAAGAGAAGCTGGATATCCCGAACGGCAAGGAGCTGATGCGCTTCGCCATTCAGTGGATCGAGAGCCAATAGGGCGGAGCCCGCCCACCGAATAGGGCAATCCCCTAGCCTCTTTTTTGGGCGATACCTTACCCATACGCTCACGGTCAGGGCATACAGTGCATTCGTACCTGCCGGCGTGCCGCTATTCTTGGACGGGGTGGGCATGCCCACCCCGACAGCTCCATGAGGATCGCCGCCATGAATGCCAATATCGAGCGTACCGTCTTAGTCCTGATCTTCGCACTCATTGCCGGAACGGCCGTTGCGGGCCCGGATTTTACCGTTATTGAGGGTGCCCGCCAGGCCGCAAGAGCGGCACAGCTCGCCCCGCAGACCGCCACTCCTCCCTCACACCGGAACTACGGCCCTCGCCCCCAGCACGTCGTGCAGCCCACGAAGCCGAACCCCGCCCTGCTTGAAGCGCAGCGCACGCGCTAAGAGCCCAGCGAACAGAACGTCATTCACCAGCAGCGCCTCCACAGCGGTCATCAGCAGCGCGGTGCGCTGGTACATCCGGTTCAATCTGAGCCTGCGGGACATCGAGGAACTGCTGTTCGAGCGCGGTGTGGTCGTAACCTATGAGACGATCCGTTGCTGGTGCGACAAGTTCGGAACCCACTTTGCTCACCCGGTGAAAGCCGAGCGGCGCAAACCGGGCAGCACCTGGCATCTCGAAGAGATGTTCGTGACGCTACGAGGCGAGCCATACCTGCTGTGGCGCGCGGTGGACGAGCACGGCGCCGAACTCGACATCCTGCTGCAAAAGTGGCGCGACAAGGCTGCGGCCAAAGTAAGCAATGGGATGGACGCCCCCACCCGATGACGGCCCGATCTTCGAGCACGAGTTCGAGCCAAGAAGCTACGGCTTCCGCCCGGGCTTGGGATGCAAGGACGCGCTCCGAGAAGTTGACCAGCATGTGAAAGCGGGCTACTGCTGGGTGGTCGATGCTGACCTGCAAAGCTATTTTGACTCGATCCCACACCTGCCCCTTCTCGCGAGAGTGGCCGGGCGAATCGCGGACGGCCGAGTTCTGGAGCTCATCCAGTCCTTTCTCAAGCAAGACTTCATGGAAGACATGACGCGTTGGACGCCGACTTCTGGCAGTCCGCAAGGGGCGGTTGTCAGCCCCCTGTTGGCAAATCTGTACCTGCACGAGCTTGATGTGGAAATGCGTCAGGCAGGGCTGGTCATGGTGCGCTACGCGGATGACGCCGTGGTGTTATGCCGCACACGTGAGGAAGCGGAAGCTGCGCTCACTCGCATGCGGGCTTGGGTGGATGCGAACGGCTTGACACTGCATCCCGATAAGACCCACATTGGGAACTGCCGATTGCAGGGTCATGGCTTCGAGTTTCTGGGTTACCGGTTCGAGGCGGGCCAACGCTGGGTGCGCAAGAAGAGTCTGATGGGGCTGCGGGATCGAATCCGTGCCCTGACCAAGCGCCACCGGGGCGATTCGATCGAGAGCATCATCGCGTCGATCAATCCGATCCTGCGGGGCTGGTTCGGATACTTCCGGCATGCCCACCGATACACCTTCTCGTCCGTCGACGGCTTTGTTCGTCGTCGACAGAGTCCGTCGGTGGGTGTGCGCACCGACCTGCCGCCGGTGCTGGAGCCAGAATATGGACCCCAACCAAGGTGTCCCATGCGAGCAACTGCCGTGCGACGTCAGCTGGAGCGCCTCGGCATTCTCTGCCGCGGGGTCACGAACCATCCAGGGCTGGCTGGCATTGTCGTCATTGACGATGATTTGCACGTCTGCATATTCCCTGACGGATGGATGCGTCTCGGGCAGTCGATCGCGCCAGGTCGCTTTCGTTTCTCCCCGGCCACGCGCTCGGTTGACATGCTGGCTTGGCAGATCCGCCAGCGGCTCAATGCCAGGCCATGACTTTGAGCAGGCACGGTGTTCGGTTTCAATCGGTAAGCTCACGCCGCTCGACCATATACGGAGGACCTTCATCTTTGTCGTCAATTCACTGTCCTCCCCCAAGACCGCATGGGACAAGTCGGAATCCCCGCCTGGTACCCTGCAAATTCTGGTGAAAGCGGCAGGCGTTCCAATCGACCGCCACTCCTACGAGGCGACTGAACTGTTGAAGGACAAGCAGGCGCGGTGGCAATCCATGCGCCGGATCCGGGCGTCTCCTGCATTTCCAACTCGGGCCAGGGTTCTACTTTTGAAAAGGAATGCTGATCGTTTCGATTTTTCCGTTCACGCACTCAATGTTGACTACGCCAACGCTGGACGAACTCCAGCGGTCGGGTCAGTGCCACATTCCAATTTTGGCGACCCCCACCTCTGTCGGCCCGGGAACTGCCCGTTTCGCCGTTGAAACATACTTAAATGGGACAACGGTGTAGACACTCTGGTGGATGCCGACTCAATCATTGTCGGCCAGCATTGAATGCGCGGGGCAGGTGTTTCGCCTCACCTTTACTACCCTCGGGGAACCCCCGGGCCTTTAGATACGGGACAGCCTCCTGAATGATCTTTCCGTTTCGGCCCACTTCCACGCATGCGGATTGTTGTGTCTTCAGTTGATGAGGCGGACGGTGCGGTAGCCAACAATACATATCAGGTCTCTGTCAAGCCTCTCTCCTGCCTGCGGCGCCGCAACCGGGGCGCGGGAGATAACACTAGCAAGCGCCCATATTCCGTGCGACGCGACTGCATACGAGGTGAACCATGAAGACCGTACCCGACCTTTCCAGAGATCTCCTGGAGACCGTTGTGGGCGTGGCTGAGGTATCTCATGGCCACAAACACCTGATTACAGCGCTGCGTAGGTCCGCTGGCCTGGATACGGTTCGGCTAGGAAACGAACGAAATGGATCGTCCCGCATGGCCGAGCACAACCTGGTGCTCGCGCCCGATGGTACGTCACTCGGCCGGTACAGCGACTGGATCGATGGAGAACTGACTGCAGCCAACGGCGATTGGCGCGCCGTCTGGAACAAGCACAAAGGGTCGACTCTGCGTCTGACGGGCGCCGACATCATCATGATCCGCCTCATAGCGCCTTACGGTGAGGGATCCGCCGCATTCCTGCAATTGGTGGTCAGACAAATCCAGATGAAGGTCGAACGGCCATTATTTTCTGATTCCAATTGGAATGTGCCTGCCAGCGAAGGTGATCTGCGCCGGCTCGATCGCTGCGCGGGCTATCCCTTCAGCGATCCTGCCCCGTACGGTGATCCGTTATATGCGCTGGACAGCGTGGCAAACTTGGCAGACGTGCTGAGGCTAGAGGCAAGACTCCATGATGCAAGAAAGCGCGCGGTGGAGCAGAAGGTGCTGCGCATCAAGGATATGGCATCCGGTGAAGTTCACCTTTCCGGCATGTTTGAAAAGTTTCCGGAGCTGCGGCGCAATAAGTCACGGCTGGCCCGGTTCTTCGCTGACTGGGACCGATCAAGTGCCGGACGTAGCGGTGCCGAACTATCCAGCCACTGGGTGTTTGAGATATCCGACTACATGAACCCGGATACCGGTGAGCGGACTCTAAGCGTGATTCCAGCCTGGACGGCGACCAAGCGGCTGCCCAGGATTGAGCACAAAGGCAGCAGGACTGTGTTGGGCCTCTGGAATGAGCTGCTTCGCTTCGACGTGAAGGCTGGCCATCCGTTCGCGTGGTTTTTTTTCATGCTCCAAGGGAACCGACTTAGCGGCTGGATCGGCGATCCAATCCTAAAGGCCGCGGAGGACGGTCGAATTGTAATGCCAGAGTGGGACTATCAGGTGCTGAAGGAGTGGGCGACGATTCCATATGGGTTCTGTTTCCAGACTTGAACCCAACTACGGCGAGTGGCAACAGCTGGAGCGGTTCTTCCATAGTGGGGGGCATGTCAATGCCGGACGTAAATACAAAGGCAGCCCGCAAGACCTAGCCCTCCTGGAGCGGCGTCAAAGCCAAGCTGGCCGACTTCGACCGTGCCGGCCTGATCGGGCTGGTACAGGCCCTGTACGTGGCGAGTAAGGACAACCAGGCCTTCTTGTACGCCCGGTTTACGCTGGGCCGCTATGTGCTCAAGCCATACAAAGTGACCATCGACTGCTGGCTGTGGCCGGATGTGTTCAAAACCAGGACACCTCGGTAGCCAAGGCGAAGAAGGCGATCTCGGAGTACAAGAAGGCCATTAGCCGGCCGGCAGGGATAGCCGAACTGATGGTGTTCTATTGTGAACGGGCGTCTGGCTTCAGCGCGGACATTGGCTATTTTGACGCCTTGGTCCGGATGTTCGAGCAGTCGCTGCAAATGATCGCTACCTGGCCCGAGACACAGCGGCCGGCACTCTGGGCACACCTTGCCCAAGTGCGCCGCACTAGTACAACATCCCGTAAATAGCTTTAATAATTATCGGGCTGCAAATACGGCTGCAGGAGCGTGACAACCAACTCGGCCATCTCGTCGAGCGAGCCTGCGCCTGGCAACGGTTCCCAACGCCCACTATGGCTGCGAAAGGCGGCACCATAGCGATTGCGGCCGAGCTCGGTCAGCCGAGCCACCACGGTCGGCTCCTCGTCGTCCAGACGTTTGATCAGCAGGTGACGCCCGTAGGCTTGTGTGATGATCTGCTCGTGGCCGAGCAGGCTGCGCAGTTGCTGCTGCAATTTGGCAGCGTAATGTTTGGTGGGTAAGGCTGGCATTTGGATGCTCGATTACGATGCGCCGGTTTGCAACGGATAGCCCCGGAAACTCCATTTGAACGGGTGGGCCACCTGATTGTGCGCGCGGACGAACTGCTCGGTGCGTTCGCGCAGGTGCGCGATGCTGGTGTGGCTCGCGTGGCGCAACACCCGGCGCGTGTAGCGGGCAAACCAGAGTTCGATCTGATTGACCCAACTCGCGTGCAATGGCGTGAAGTGGAAGTGAAACCGCCCATCGTGCCGCGCGTTGAACGTCTGCCAGACGGCCCGGGCGCAATGTGTGTTCAGGTTGTCCCAGACGACGTGCACCTGTTTGCCCGGGTACGCGCTTGCCACGCGCTCCATGAAGGCGACCAGATCCTCCTGGGTGCGCCGGTCGCGGCATTCTGCCAGCACCTGTCCGGTATGCACGTCCAGCGCAGCAATCAACGCCTGGGTGCCGTGACGAATATATTCAAACTCACGCCGACGCAGCCGCCCCGGCGCGGGTGCGCGTCCTGGGTGCTTACGCTCGATGGCCTGAATGCCGGTCTTCTCGTCGATACTGAGCACCACCGCATTTCGCGGCGCCTTGCGGTACAGCTTGCAAATCCCGTTGACCTTCTCGCGAAAGGCCGGGTCTGGGCTATGTAGCCATTGCTGGACCCGGTGCGGACGCACGTCGCCGGCTTGCAAAATGCGCTGCACCTGGCTGCGGCTGATCTGCTCGACAACGCCACGCTCCACGGCGCGCTCCACAATCTCGTCGAGCGTGGGCGTGATCCGTCCCTCAGGTTCCTGCGTTTCACACGCCAGCGCGATCAACTGCAGTCGCGCCTCGTGCGTGATGCGCGGCGGACGGCCGCTGCGCTCGCCCTCGCGAATGCCTTGGGCACCTTGCTGGGCAATGCGCTTGCGCCACAGGCAGACCGTTTGCACCGATACACCCAGTTCCCGCGCAATGGCTGTATTGGCGTGGCCCTCGTGGGCCCACAACGCGATTCGCGCGCGCATCACATCTCGCTGCGGCGCCGTCTTGCGCTCGATTAGCGATAGTAGTTCCTGTCTTTCTTTCTTCGCCAACTTCACTGGCGTTGCATGGCGGCCTCGACTCATCCCGCCATGATATCCGAGGCAATTAATTATTCAAGCTATTTACGGGAGGTTGTACTAGTGATAATTCCGGCTACGGGGTGGGCGATGACATGGCTGAATTGCTTGCCGAGTATGGAGTCGATGGCTGATCGTGATGCGTTCGCCGCGCTGCAAGCCGAGAACGCCCGCCTGATTGCGTTACTGGAATCTCCGGTAGTCTCAAGACAATAGACTCCTTTCCTGACGGAGTTTCCCCCTGCTTTTGGCCACTCCCATATTAGTTTTGGTTGGCGCGGGCCACGATTTCCTGACAAATCAAGACGATCAAGGCTCTGAACGAGAACGACTTCATCATGGCGGCCGAGACCAACCAGTTGGCCACCGCACCAGGGCAGTAAGGAGTCAGCGGGACCCGCGCTGCGCGAATCGCCGCTGACTCATCCACTAACGCTGGAACGGATCGAGGTTGAGGAACGGCTTGAGGCCGGTGCTCGCGCCCCCCGCTCCCACCGCGCTAATGCATTCCGTGTTGTCCACGCCGTTCCCGGTGCTTCCGTCCTGCAGCAAGGCTCCGGAAGAGCTGACCTTATGCCCCTGGGGGAAGCAGAGCGAGGGGTGATCGAACGGCGCTTTGCGATAGCGCACGCGGTCATCACTCAGGGCAAGCATGAAAGCCACCAGGTCTTGCTTGTCCGACTCCGTCAGGCCGAGCGGCGCAATGCCCCGATCCAGATTCGCCCTGTTGACGTCCGCAAAATCCCCGCCACGGTTATAGAAGTCCACCACCTGCATCAGGGTAGATTTTCCGCCGTTATGGAAATACGGGCCGGTAAACTCCAGATTGCGCAGACTTGGTGTCTTGAAGGCACCGTCAACCGCCACACGCTGGGTCTCGCCGACTGCCGTCTCCTTGGTGGTATCGAAGCCGTTGCCCAGCAACTGGGTCTTGCCCTGCTGCGCCATCCGCGTTTCGGAGAACGGATTGCCGAACGGATCGATGCCGCCGACGCCGAGATCCTCTGCGGTCGGTTGCACGCCGATGTTGTAGAAGCCGTTGTCATAAACAGCTTCCAGCCCATCTCCCATTGGCATCCGCCTGAGCCGCTGCGCGGTCACGCTGGAGAATGAGGCGGCAGTGAGTTCGGCACCCGAGTGACAGCGGCTGCAACGCCCGGCCCCGGTGAAGATCCTGGCGCCGCGTAACTGCTGCTCATTCAAGGCCCCGGTCTGGCCGTCGAGGTAGCGGTCGACCGGCGTATCGTTGGCAATCAGGGTGGACTCGTAAAGCTGAACCGCGAGGCCGAAGAAGAGCGCGAAGTTGGCCTCCATCTGGCTTACCTCGAACTTCGCGCCACTGCGGTTGGACGGGCGGGCGGGAAGCAAATCCATCGAGCCGACTTTTGCCTCATCCGCAGCCGACATGCGCATCAGTGTCGGTGAGTTCCAATACTCGGGGCGGAATGCCTTCTTGACCAGCTCAGAGTAAGTCGGTAGCTGATCCTTGTTGCGCAGTAACTCCAAGGGGCCAAGTATGCTGTCGTCCGCAGCGATGGTCTGGCCGGCCAACGGCCGCTGGCCAAGCAGCTTCTTGCCGAGCTTCATGAATGACCGGCCCGCGCAACTCATCTCGACCGTGCTCAGAGGAGGCCCGTCACTCTGTGACGCCAGGGAGGCGCCTGGAATGGCCACCTGGATTTGCCTGAGCACGCCACCCTCGTGCTTCCACACAAGGGCATTGGGATTCCTCATGCCAAACGGATCGCCGCCGTTGTACACGTTGTTGGCGCGCCCATCCCAGAAGTTGCGGAAATTGAATACCGCATTGATCACGGACGGCGTATTGCGTCCGGTCACTTGCCGCGTGTTGACGCCGTTGATGTTGAATCCCGTACCGCCGTGGAAGATGTCGTCGGAAACCGTGGCGCAGACATCGCCTGTCTTGCCCGTGCCGAATTCAACGAAGTTGCGGGTGAATACCCCCTGCGAGCCGGAAACCTCATTGACGTTCGAGAGTTGCGGCTGCGCCTGGTTCACGTCCACGTGCTTGGTGAACGCAAAGTCTTCCGGCTTCAGGGTGTAGTTTGGCCGGCCCAGCTGGAAGGTCTTATCGCCGCCCAGCAGGCCTGGAGAGAGCTGGTTCGTGATGCGGTTGTCGACACCGGCATGGAAGTGGCAACTTGCGCAGGCGGTCTTGTTGTCGCTGCCCACTTTCATGTCCCAGAACAGCGCCTTGCCGAGCTGGATGGCGGCCGCCTTGTCCTTGACAAACTGATCGAGAACTTCGGCAGGCGGACCGGGAACCACAGCGGTCTTGAGCGACTTCAGCCCCGCCAGTGGATCTACCACTTGCGCCTGCAGTAAGCGCCACATCAGAACTGGTGTCGCCGTCAGGATGGCGACCATGAGCATCGCCTTAAGCGGTGCCTGACCGCGTTGCCTTCGGCGGCGCAATTTTCCAGCGCCCGGGGACGAGGAGCGGGCGCCGTCGATGCGTGACGGCAGGCAATCACCGGACCCGGGCGCATGAGCGCGGGAGCGCGGCTGCGTCGGATCGGGGTTGGTATCAAGAGCGTGGGGGTTGTTGGGCATATCTTCCACCTGGACCGTAGGCGCTGCACCACATGAGTTTGAGCGGCGTTGTCGTGGTTCCCGTCGCCAAGGCATCGCCCCGCGCCAGGACTGCTCTCGGCCCCCTCACGCGTTGGCTGCTGCCTTGCAGGAGGACCTGTAGATACCACTTCCGACCATATTTGGCTGCGACAGGGTCCAACGTGAGCCGTCTATGTGCGCTACCGCACAGACATTGCCAATCACGCCAAGACACCAGAGCGTCGAGCAGGTCAGCTGCATGCCCCAAAAGGTCCTGTATCGTCTTCGTAACAATGAGACGGGGAGCCGCAATGCAAGACACGATCGTTCTCGAGTTCGACGACGGCGATGGAATTGCGGTCAAGCGGATCGAGGTAATGCGGTTTCACCGCCTCGCCGGAAGTCACGGCTCGGGGACATCGGATTGTCCTTGGCCGAAGGTAAGGTCACTGATCAATTGCACCCAGCGGGAATTTATCGTCGAGTAACTCGATCGCTTTTTCCCGTCGCAGAGAGCATGCAAGGCATGCGGCGTGCACCGTCGCCTGCACGACGGTCATTGCTCTGAGCTGAAGACCACACTCGGGAAGGTCTTTTACTGCCGTAGACCAAATCGCGGTAGGAATACCAGTTGACCGGTACTCGGTCTCCCTTTGTTTTCGCTGCAGTTTACCGGGGTAGCCGCCCCTTGTAGCCATGCGGGTTTCCGGGCCGCTACCTAAAAAAATGCCAATAAATCAATAGGTTGCTGTCTGCCCATCCCAGTCCATGAAGTGCTTTAAACGACATATTACCGTGGTGAACGTTGCGACCACCTCTCATTGCCGCTACCCTCCGCAGTCCGTCTCACGCGTGGGAGAAGCGCGATGGATCACTGGCGGTTGGCCTACCTCGGGATGCGTCAGATCCCACAGGAACTCAGCGAATTCGAGCTTGCCACGTTCTTCACCTACTCCCCCAAGGAACGGGCACTGATTGATGCTCGGCGCAGCCCTTTGTATCGCTTGGCCGTCGCCGTACACATCGGCTTTATCCGCATGACGGGACGTACGCTTGATGCCTGCAAGCAAGTGCCCAGATTTCTCTGGGCGCATGTCGGTGCCCAGGTTGGTGTGACGCCGCCGGACATGGGTACGCTCAACGCGCTCTACGATGGGCGCACCGATACACTGTCAACTCACCAGATGTTGGCCTACCAAGCCCTCGGCTTCAGTCCGATGGCTGAGCACCAGCGCCGCTATGTCACGCGCTGGCTCAAGGAACGTTTGACGGGACAGCCGAGCCGCACCGCGCTGTTTCATGAGTTGAAGCGCTGGCTGTATGAACATCGGATACTGATACCCCATGATCGCGCACTAAAAAGACTGATCAGCCAGGCCGTCGCCACGGCCGAGGCGGCGCTTGCCGTCGCTCTGGTGCGCGCCTACGGGGCCTCCTTGGACACGTGGGGCATATCACTTGCGCGCCCGCATGGCGACCGCACGAACCTGCAGCAATGGCTTTGGGCCGTCCCGTTGCGAACCTCGACCCACCAGATCGGGGAATTGTTCGACAAGGTCGAACTCCTTTATAAGATGGGCGTTCACCGAAACTGGCCAGTGGCATGCAATGAAGCGCTGATACGCTACTATGCCCGGCGCTGCCAATCGTCCGCCTTCAGTGAGCAAACGAGTCGCGCAGCAACCCCGCCGATTGGAAGCTGCTTGCTTTCTGCGTTACGCTTTATGTGCCGCCACGGATCATCTGGCGACCATGTTGCGACACTGGATTCAGAAGTCCGTCAATGACGTTCGGCGCCTGATTGAGGCTGGCCGACCGGACCCTGCCACCCAGATGCGAGAGTTCGCGACCGCGGTCAAAGCGCTGGCCGCGGATGAGATGCTAACCCGTGAAGCACTCTGCCAGCAGTTGTCGACGCTGGCCGACGCGGCGCTCAACTGGCGTGCGCCCAGCCGTGCCAGCCTGATTCGCACGCAACTCCTGTCGCGACACCGCCAGGCTCGGGCGTTGCTCGGCAGGTTGGTTCTGCTGCCATTCTCGGCCCTGTCAACTCACCCGGTGATTGAAGCGTTGGCTGTGCTCCAGGAACTCTACGCGCGGAAGTCCGATCATCTTCCCGACCCAATCACGATTCGACTTGGCCGCGCGTGGCAACCCGCCCTAGACGGAGAGGACCGACAGCGAGCCTTGGCCGCATTCGAGTGGGGCACGCTTTTCGCCTTGCGGGTGGGATTGCGGAATGGCTCAGTCTTCCTTGAGCACAGCTTTGCCTTCCGAAGCCAAGCGACCCTCTTGATCACCGCCAGCGATTGGAAGGCCAAACGCAACCACTTCTATGGCCATCTTAAGCTGCCACAGGATGCTCAGGCATTTCTGAAGCCTGTGGTCACACATCTGGATGAAAGCCTCGCCAGGCTCCGGGATGCTGTCGTGTGTGGAAAGCTCAAAATTGACGATGCAATCCACATCGACCCCTTGGTGGCAATCGCTCTGCCTCCGAATGTGGAGACATTGCGAGGCGCACTGTTTGAGCGGCACCCCGGCGGTCAGTTGTCTGAGATCCTGCTCGAGATCGACAGCGCCACGCACTTTAGTTGGCTCTTGCTGGGAAGAGAGCCGCATTCCCGCAGCGAATTGCTATTGGTCTACGCAGCGATACTCGCGCACGGCACATCGATGTCAGCGGCGGATCTCGCCCGAATGGTGCCGGAGTTGTCGCCTCCCGCGATCCGGCAGATGATGCATCGCGTTGCGGACGAACGGAAGTTGCGCCACGCGGCTGAAGCCGTGCTGACCTTCATGCATCAGCACCCGATTTCCCAGCATTGGGGGCGCTCCGATCTGGCCTCGTCAGACATGATGTCGTTGGAAACGACACGCTCTGTCTGGAAAGCGCGGGCCGACCCACGCCGGCGGACTGCTTCGATCGGGATGTACACTCACGTTCGCGATCGGTGGGGCATCTTCTATGACCAGCCAATTTTGCTCAACGAGCGCCAGGCCGGGGCAGCGATCGAGGGGGTGATCCGACAAGGCGGTTCGGAAGACGTAGCGCAACTTGCAGTGGATACGCACGGCTTTACAGATTTCGCGATGAGTCAGTCACGGCTGTTGGGCTTCGATCTCTGTCCGCGACTGTCCCACCTGCGCGACAGACGCCTGCATGTCCCCAGGCATCATAATGTGCCTGGCGAACTGGCTGCCGTCACCGATGCAGATGTTCGACTGAGCCTCATTGAGTCCGCCTGGGACGAGCTGGTGCGGATTGCGGCGTCCGTGCATAGCGGGCAATGCACCGCAGTCCAGGCACTCTCGCGCTTTGGGGTAGCGGCGCGCGGACAGCCAGTCTATGAGGCCGGCATGCATCTCGGACGGTTGTTTCGTACGATTTTCCTGATCGACTATTTCACGAATACCGCATTTCGCCATGAGATGCAGCACGTGTTAAACCGCGGTGAAGCGGTGCACATTCTCCAGCGAGCGATCCATTCCGGCAAGATACCGATCGAACTGGCGCGCCATGAGCTATACGCCCAGGCCCGTGAGCGCAACCCGCGTCGTTGGTCACGCCACACTCGAGACTGGTCGCCAATCGACACGGTCACGCTCAATCCGGAGCGCGAGATTGCCGTGCCCACCGGTATCAAGCCAGGCGCCGAAAACCAGCGTTTGGCTGCATGAATGAGGCGACATCTACCTTGACGCGCGCCGCCCGCATGAATGCTAGGGGCAGCTATCCCGGTAGATTGCATCAAAATCAAAGGGATACCTAGTAGGGGTGATCGTGCTTTCGGTGCTGATTGACACAGGGATGTTGGCCTAATCGGTCTCGGAGCCATGTGAGAGATTTTCGTTGGTCATGGCCGCCTTGGCGCGTAGAGGTCGTCGTTGCGGTAGATAGCCACGGTTTCGGCGCGTCATTTTCCATTGACCAGCGCGGCTGTCTTCAGCGGAAACAATTCCCAGCTGTCGACCGCATCGGCGAGCCGCCGCCCTCCCAATAGCGCCAGATACGTGCCTGCCGATTCATCAGCGCGGCGGCCTCGCGTTGCAACAAGCCGGCCTTTGGTGCGCCGGTCGTGTATTTGTTCAGCTGTTGGGTGCGTCATTCGGCTGGCAAGGCGTTTGGTGACCGTGCGCGCGACGCAGCTATTGCGATAATAATATACGCGCAGCACAAAATAAAACGGCGAAGCGCGCCATGAGGTAACGTGCTCCGCCGAGTGCAGCCGTCCGGGGTTGCTAGCCGGGCAGCTTACAGAAAAACGCTAGCATCGATCGAGAAACGGTCAGCCAGCGCCTTCGCCAGCTTTTTGCTAATGGCACGACGGCCAGACAGAATATCGCTAATGAGAGTCGGAGACGCAATATCACCGAGGTCCTTTTGCTTGAGATCATGGCTCTCTAGCAAATAACGCAGAACCTCGCGGGGCTCAGCAGTCGGAACTTCGACGTGCTGATCTTCCCAAATACCGATCAATTCAGTTACCAGATCAAACAGATCATCCAAGGGGCCGCCCTCTTCGCGAGGCTGATCGGCCAGGTCGTCGGCGAGCGCGACCATCTTCCGATAGTCGTCCTCGTCGCGGATAGGTTTTAGAAAAACCTGGGCCTGCAACAGGGCCCAGGTCTTCGCAATTTCGGGAAAGCCTCCCGAATGGCGTTGAGTGTTCATTTCCCTCTATTTTTCCTTGTCCATTCGTCATATTCCTCATGCGTACATATATGGCGGATGAACATTTTTTGCCGGTCGAAGTTTATTTCTGCAATTACCCGATACTTATTTCCACCGACATTGAAGACATAATAGTTAGGCCGCACGTAATCGACCGCCCCAAAAGTTTCTTTCAAACTCGGCAAATCTCTTGCGGGGCATTTCTGTACCGCTTTGTACCAGGCTAGCAACGAAACGCTAGCGGCAGGGTATTTCTCGATAAAATCAAGGACTCGTCGTTTGGAAATCGGATTCATGGCTCACGAATTGGTTAGTCTTAGTATCTGTGTTCATTTTCAACCTTCCTTTTTAAGCGGGAGCACCGTCGTTCCCGGGTCGGGGGCATACCCGCCCCCCTCTCAGCTAGGCAATCGGGCCTAGGGTCCGTTACCGGGCAACGCTGCCCCGGTGGTTCGTAGTCACCGACGCGGGTTGTCGCGCCTGGTGCTTGATGATGCTGGGTGACTACGAGAACAAAGTATATCCGCATTTTGCGAACTTCGCAATATGCGTAGTAGATGTTTCTTCACTCGTCCCAGTATGCTTCCTAGGTCACATGCGAGAGATTGCCTGCCCGGCTGCCAGGAGGACAGGCACGAGGTCAGACGGCGGTGACGATTTCCAGGGCGCGGTTCTAAACGCGTTGCCGCGTCCGAGCCAGGCGCTATCCATTCGGGAGTCATCGAACGCGCCGCTTTGGTGGCTGCAATGGGGGGTGCCAAGATACGGGGAATCCACTATCACAAGGGGCATCGGCCGTAGATCGATCCGCAGCCGGTGCCGAGATAACCGGCTGCTCTACCCGCCGCGGAAGAACTCCTACGCTCCGCCCCACATTGACCGCCCGCTCGAAGTTGCAGGACGGCGATAGCCGGCCGAGGATCGGATGCCATTGGCCCATTCTAGGTGGCTCATTGTCCTCTCATAAACGGTAAAGTCGTTTGCCCCCGTTTTGGCACGGTCTACTGCTAGAAGCAAGGTACCGGACGTGCGTTCGCCTCCATCACGTCGCTTCTCACAGCCATGGCGTCTGGCTCAGGCATTTCTCAGCCCGCCAGCCGTGCAGCCATTGCAGCGCGTCGTAGAACTGCGACTGCTTGCGGCCGGTCCACAGCGAGTTGCGCACGAGGCGGTCGACACTTTTGGCGTGGTACACGCGGCCCATGTCGCGCGCGGCGTACAGCACGCGGGCCGTGCGCGGGATGCGGGCCTGTTCGTACAGCTTGAACGCGGCCTCGAAGTCGCCATTCGTCTCCTGCACGGCGGCGCCGAGCGTGACGGCGTCTTCGAGCGCCTGGCAGGCGCCCTGCGCGACGTACTGGGTCATCGGGTGCGCGGCGTCGCCGAGGATCGTTGCGCGGCCGAAGCTCCAGTGCTCGACCGGATCGCGGTCGGCCGTGGCCCAGCGCTTCCACGAGGTCGGACGGTCGAGCATTTGGTGCGGCAGCGGGTGAATCCCCTCGAAGTACGACAGCACCTCCTCCTTGCTGCCCTCCTTCACGCCCCACTCCTCCTGCTCGCGGCTGTGGAACGTGACGACGAGGTTGTACTGCTGGCCGCCGCGCAGCGGGTAATGGACGAGGTGGCAATGTGGGCCGGCCCAGACTACCGGCGCGTTGACCTGCAGGTCCTTCGGCATGTTGTCGACGTCGACCACGGCGCGGTAGACCACGTGGCCGGTCACGCGCGGCTCGTCGCCGATCAGCGTCTGGCGGATGGCCGACTTGACGCCGTCGCAGCCAACCACGGCATCGGCCGTGTGACGCTCGCCGTGTTGGTCGGTCGCGGTCACGCCGCGCTCGTCCTGCTCCAGCTTCTCGACGCGCGTGCTCGTGCGGAACGTGATCAGCGGATGGTCATGCACCGCTTCGAGGATCGACACGTGGATGTCGGCGCGATGGATCACCGCGTACGGATTGCCGAAGCGCTCGCGGTACAGGGCGCTGACGTCGACGCGTGCCACGTCGCTGGCATCGAGCGCATCCTTCAGGATCAGGTGATCGGTGAACACGGCGCGGCTGCGGGCGGCTTCGCCCACGCCGAGCGCGTCGAGCGCGGCGAAGGCGTTGGCGGCAAGCTGGATGCCGGCGCCGATCTCGCCGATCTGGTCGGCCTGCTCTAGCAGTTCGATGCGGATGCCCTGCTTCGCCAGCGCGAGCGCCGCGGCGAGTCCGCCGATGCCGCCACCGATGACGAGGACTTTCCTCTGGGAGTGCTTGGAAGGCATGTCGTGGTCTCCTTGGCCTGGGCGTGTGTGCGTTCAGGCTGTGTAGTCGGGCTGGCGCGCCGGAGCGGCCGCAGCGAACGCGGGATGCGTGCTGGCGTGGGCGAAGACAGCCATCGCCTTTGGGTAGGCCGACAGGTCACACCCCATGCGCAGCGCGTTGGCGATCTGCGGTACCAGGCAGACGTCGGCCAGCGTCGGCTGGGCGCCAAAGCACCACGGGCCTTGCCCATGAAGGTCCAGCAGGCGCTCGACACCGGCCATGCCCTCCGCGATCCAGTGTTTGTACCAGGCGTCCTTCTGTTCGAGCGTTACCTTCAGTCCGTCTTGCAGGTACTTGAGGATGCGCAGGTTGTTGACCGGATGCATGTCGCAACTCACCAGATACGACAGTTCGAGCACGCGGGCGCGCAGGACGTCGTCGCGCGGCAGCAGGCGCGGCTTGGGGTGGCAAGCGTCGAGGTAGTCGAGGATCGCGAGCGATTGGCCGAGCGTGAAGTCGCCGTCGGCCAATGCCGGCACCGAGGCCGACGGGTTGATGCCGGCGATATATTCCTCCGCCCGGTGCTGCCCAACGCGGATGTTCACCGGCAGGTACTCGTACGGCAGTCCCTTGAGCGCCAGCGCGATGCGCACGCGGTACGACGTGGAACTGTTGAAGAAACTATAGAGCTGCATGACGAACTCCCTCAAACCACGCGCACGGTGAGGTCGCCCAGACCGTCGACGCCCGTCACCATCGTCTCGCCGGCCTTGACCGCGCCGACGCCCTCCGGCGTGCCGGTGAAGATCACGTCGCCCGGCTCCAGGCGGAAGAACTGTGACAGGTAGGCGACCGTCTCGGCCACCGACCAGATCAGGTGCGTCACATTGCTGCGCTGGCGCGTCTCGCCGTCCACGGTCAGCCAGATCGCGGCGTCGATCGGATGGCCGATCTTGCTGGCGGGGTGGATCGAGGCGACCGGCGCCGAGGCGTCGAACGCTTTGCCGATTTCCCAGGGCCGGCCCATCTCGCGCATCTTCATCTGGAGGTCGCGACGAGTCATGTCGAGGCCAACGGCGTAACCCCAGACGTGGTCCAGCGCCTGCCCGACCGGGATGTCGGATCCGGGCTTGCCGATCACGGCGACGAGTTCGGCTTCGTAGTGGTAGTTGGTCGTCTGCGCAGGGTACGGAAGTTCGAGAACCTGGCCGTCCTGCACAGGCACGATAGCATCTGCGGGCTTGCTGAAGAAGAACGGCGGCTCGCGGTCGGGATCGAAGCCCATCTCGCGAGCATGGGCGGCGTAATTCCGGCCGACGCAGTAGACGCGGCGCACGGCGAAGCTGTCGTCGCTGCCGGCAACGGGGATGGCGACAGTGGCAGGCGGGGTGAAGACGTAGGACATGGTTCGGTCGGTCTCGATAAGGGTTATCGGTGCCGGAGGCGCTGCCGTCGTCGGCACGCCCCGGTCGTTGTAAGCCGGTGGAATAGGGTCAGGTGAGACTCAGGTGCGAGACTCGCGCAGCAGGTTCAGCGCCGAGAGCACTGGTCGGTCGGAGTAGCTGAACAGCACGACGTCCTCGATGGCGGCCAGTTGCACCGGCGCCCACGACGGCGCCACGAACACATCGCGCGGCTCGAACTGGAACGGCTCGTCGCCGATGCGCACGGCACCCCGGCCCTCGACCACGCTGTACACCGTAGCGTCCGTACTGCGATACGTGCGGCCTTGGAAGCCGGCCGGCAGGTACTGCATGAACGTGGCGATGGTCGGCATCGGCCAGCCGCCAGTGGCCGGGTTGACGTAGCGGAGCTTCACGCCGTCCCAGGCATCGAGCTCGCCGTTGTGGTAAAGCTGGTCCAGCGCCTCGCGGGAGCGTTCGTACGGGTAGCTGAAGATCGGCGAGGTCGGGTCGGAAACCTTGTGGCGCACCGGGGCCATGTTGTGGCCGAAGCGCGCGAAGCTGTCGCCCTCGGGCCGCTTGACCGGCTGCTGCGACTCGGGGTAGTTCTCGGCGAAGCCGCCATCGAAGAACTGCACGAGGGGAATGTCGAGGCCATCAAGCCAGATCACGGGTTCGCCGCCATCCTCGACACTCGGGTTGCCGTGATCGTGCCAGGTCCACGACGGCGTGATGATGAAGTCGCCCGGACGCATCGTGGTGCGCTCGCCGTTGACGGCGGTCCACGCCCCCTGACCTTCGACGATGAAGCGCAGCGCCGACTGCGTGTGGCGGTGGCTCGGCGCGATCTCGCCCGGCAGGATCAGTTGCAAGCCGGCGTAGAGCGACCCCGTGATGCTCGACTTGCCCGGCAGGCCAGGATTCTCGAGCACCAGCACCCGGCGCACGGCTTCCTCGGCGCTGATCACGGCGCCGGCCTGCATCACGAGCGGGCGCACCTGCCTGTACTTCCAGATTGCCGGGCTGATCTGCGGCCGTGGGTGCGGCGGCACCAGCGAATGCAGCGATTCCCACAGGGCGCTCATGCGGCTGCGGCCGATATCGGCGTAGTAGACGGCCCGGTCGGTGCCGGACTGGCGTGCGGACATGCTGTCTCCGTAATGATTGCTTGTACATGGCGGCGCGCATTGGCCGCACGTTCTTTAAAGGCGCCGTCTTCAGGCGCGCCGTCGCCCATGCCCGCGCGCGACCACGCGCCACGGCAGCAGCGCCCGCTCGAGCAGGTCGAAGCCGAGAGAAAACACGAAGCCCAGCACCGCGCTCGCCGCCAGTCCCACGTACATCTTCTCGACCTCGAACACCTGCCAGCTATTCCAGATCAGGAAGCCGATGCCCGACTTGGCGCCGACAAACTCCGCGGCAACGATCACCAGCAGCGCGACACCAAGGCTGATCCGCAAGCCGGCAAGGATTTGGGGAAGTGCGCCGGGAAAGGCGATGTCGCGGAACATCATCAGGCGGCTCGCCCCGAAATTGTGGCCGACGTCGAGATGCAACGGGCTGATATCCCGCACCCCCTCGTACGTGTTGATCAGTACCAGGTACA
This sequence comes from Cupriavidus sp. DF5525, assembly GCF_040149425.2. Taxonomy (NCBI): domain Bacteria; kingdom Pseudomonadati; phylum Pseudomonadota; class Betaproteobacteria; order Burkholderiales; family Burkholderiaceae; genus Cupriavidus; species Cupriavidus sp. DF5525. The sequence continues at coordinate 976,595 of NZ_CP168267.1, forward strand.
CCACGGTGACAGCGATGATCGCGTACTTCGACAACTCCCCCATGCCGAACATCAGGATAAACAGCGGCAGGATCGCCACCTTCGGAATGGGAAACGTCGCGTTCACCAGAGGCTGGACCAACGCGCGGACGACCGGCGACAACCCCACGGCCAGCCCGATCAGCACGCCCGGCACCGCACCGAGCAGGAACCCCGCGAGGATGCGGGTCAGGCTGACGCCCACGTGCACCAAAATTTCCCCAGTCGAGATCATGTGGGTCAGCTCATCCAGAACGGCGGAGGGCGGCGGGAAAAAGCCCGTGTTTACCCAGCCGGTCCGGCACGCTCCCTCCCATATCGCCAGCAGCAGCAGCGGGGAAGCGATCGACAGGAGCGTGTAGCTGCCCGGCGCGAGCGCGCGGAAGCGTCGCCACAGTGCCGGCTTCGCCGTCGAAAGCGCGTGAGCATCGGACTGCATGGTCTCGACACTGTCTCGCTGCGCATTCATTTCCCCATCTCCCGGTCGTGGGCCATGACTTCCTCGCGCAGGCATCCCCATATGCGCCCGAAAAGATCGCCATATTCGGCGCTGCTCTTCACTTGCTCGACGTGTCGCGGGCGCTCGAACACCTCGCTGATGTCGATGACCTCCTTCACACGCCCCGGCCGGTGAGTCATCACCAGTACGCGATCCGCCAGCACGATGGCCTCGTCGATGGAATGAGTGACATACACGACGGTCTTGCGCGAGGCCTCCCAGATACGTAGTAGTTCCCCCTGCAGGACCAGCTTGGTCTGCTCGTCGAGCGCCGCGAACGGTTCGTCCATCAGCAGGATCTCGGGATCGTTGGCGAATGCGCGGGCGATGCTGACGCGTTGCTTCATGCCTCCCGACAGTTGATGCGGATAGGCGTCCCGGAACATGGTGAGGCCGACCTTGGCGATGAAGTCATCGGCAATGCGGTAGCGGTCCTGCTTCCCCATGCCGCGGGCCTTGAGGCCGAACGCGACGTTGTCCCGCACCGTCATCCAGGGAAATACGCCGTGCTCCTGGAACACCATCGAATTCAGCTTGCGCTCGCCCTTTCCCTTCGGAGTGGCATCGCGCGTCACGTCCACATCGCCGGCCGACTGCGTTTCCAGGTCGGCCAGGATCCGGAGCAACGTGGTCTTGCCGCAGCCTGACGGGCCGACGATGCAGAGGAACTCGCCATCCCCGATGTCGAAATCTAATGGGGCCAGCACCGGCACATGCCGCCCGTTCAGCGCGAACGACTTGCTGACGCCGCGCAGCCTTACCTTCGCCAATGGCCTTGTGCGTGTCATTTCCCGGGCTGGCAAAGCAGCGGTTGCCGTCATGTTTGCATCTCCCCGTTGTCGCACAGTGCGCGTCTGGCCACACTGGCGACAGTCATTTGGCACGGCCCAGCCGGCCGAGCGCATAGTCGACGTAGGTAGGATCGAAGACCTTGGCCGGCTCGATCGGCTTCTTCTGCACACCTCTGGCGATGAAGAACTTCTGCACCTCGGCGAGCGCCGCCGTATTGCTGGTGCCGTTGGCCTCGGCGTTCGGCAGGCCGATGGCGCGCAGCAGGTTCACATCCTTCACCGGGGTGTGGGCCTGCAGCGAGCGGATCAGTTCCTCCTTTGCCGGCCCGCCGATGGCGCTTGCCCGGATGAACTCGCGCTGGCCCCGCAGCAGCGCGGTGACGAACCGGCTGACCGCTTCCTTGTTGGCCAGCGCGAAGTTCCGGTTGGCGAACAGTACGATGGTGGGAAGCGGCGGCGACGTCTGCCCCTGTGGGATCGCCATCACGGCAGCGCCCCGCGTTCTGGCAAGGCTGATGTATGGTTCGACCTCGAAGGCCGCGTCAAGCGACTTGTTCGAGAGCGCCACCACCGCATCGGGGAACGACAGCGTCGTGATATGGACGTCCGCTTCGGAGAGGCCCGCCTGCTGCAAGGCGCGCAGCACGTTGAAATGCGCGTTGCCGCCGAGCGTCAGCACACCGATCCGCATCCCCCGCAGGTCCTGCGGTCGCTTGTACTTGCCGGACTCGACCAGATCTCTTCGCACGACGATGCCACTCGAATGATCGTTGGACCCCACCGTGTTCAGCGGCAGCAGGCCAACTACGGCGATACCGCGGTTCAGTGCGTTGAACAAGCCGGCGCTGAGCGACATCGATCCGAGGTCGAGCTCGCCGCCGGCAAGCTGCGCTAGGGTGTCCGAACTGGAATTCGCGCTGGCCGTGGCGACCAGTTCGACGTCGAGCCCCTCTTCTTTGAAGTATCCCCTGTCGTAGGCCAGGAACAGGCCACTCTCGGCGAACAGGCCAGCGGTATTGATGCGGATCTTCACAGGGGAATGCAGAACGTCCGCGTGAGCGCCGCCCGCAAGCACGGCGCAAAGCATCAGCCCAAGTGTCGACGCGAGGCGCCGCACGATGCCGCGTATTGTCATTTCCGTCTCCGTTCGGCGGCCTCTCGGGGAGCAGCAGGGGCGAGCCAACCTATTTTGTAGGCTAGATATTATGCAATAATGAATTCTAAATCAAGGGCATCGATGATTGAGGCCAGCTTTCCAGGCGGAGTGGAGCGGCGCGTGCGCAGTTCAACGCGTCACGGGGTAGGCACACAGCACGTGTGCGAGGTGCGCCCGCATCGCGGCCGATGCCTCCGCGGGCTGACCCCGGCGGATCGCATCCAAGATCGCGCGATGTTGCGCGTCCGACTTGACCCGATTCTCTGTCGGCATTGACGCGTGGCGGAAGCGCCTCCAAGGCGCGGTTCGCCGCTTGCAGTTCAGCATTTCCAGCATCTCAATCAGCAGCGCGTTGCCGGTGGACCCGGCGATCGAGCGATGCAGGGCCAAGTCCCAATGGTCGTATTCCTCGACTCGCGTGGCGGACTCTCGGTGGCGCAGACACGCTTCCATCCTTTCGAGGTCGGCGCGGGATGCGGCCTGCGCCGACAGTTCGCAGATCGCCGGCTCCAGGGCCAGCCGCGCCGCCAGCATCTCGTGTGCGTTCGGGCCGGCTTGCGCATCGAGCGCCAGGGCGCCGCCCGTCACGAGCGCGCGCAGTATTGGCAACGCATCGTCTGCGCCGCTGGCGATGAAGGTGCCACGGCCAACATGCCGTACCACTGCGGCGTCCTGTTCGAGAACGTCCAGGGCGCGCCGCACGATGCCCCGGCTGACACCGAGCGACGCGGCGAGTGCCCGTTCGGGCGGCAGGCGCCGCTCCTGCCGCGCCAGATGCTGTTCGAGCATCGCCCGCAACGCGAGAACTGCCACGGTCACGGCCGGCTGGTCGTCGCGCAGCACAGGTAGGGCGGCGGGGGTTGAGGCCATCGTACCAATCAGAACCATTGTTGCCGCCTCCTGAACGCGGCTGGCGATTCCACGACCGCCGATGCCGCTCGGCCTATCTCATGTCCACTGCGCCGCTTCGTCGAGCAGGTCCGATATCGCAGGTCACCGCCAGGCTGCCGCAACGCCACGGATCGGTTGCGCGAACTGTCGCCATCCTCGCGCTGTCGCTGGGACAGGTTCCGCTCTCGTACGCGGGCGTGGACCTCCTCGGTCGCATGGACGTTGGCGTTTCCGCCATCAGCAACGCTGGCGGACACGCCAGCACCGTGATGAGCAGCGGCATCACCACGCCGTCCTTCTTCGCCCTGCGCGGCTCGGACGACCTTGCAGGCGGCACCCGCGCGCTGTTTCACCTGCAGATGAACTATCAAGTGGATGACGGTGCACAACCGCTCGCGGTGCGGGGCTTCTCGCCGACGGCCTATGTCGGGCTCGCCAGTCCAACGTTGGGAACCCCCTGACACTGGGACGCCAGAAAGACTTCACGTTGGACCTCGCTGTGATGCGCCTGGATGCCGCGCTTGATATCGGCGGCATCTACGCGCTGCGAGGCGGGCCATACGGCAAGCTCGGCCTTCCGTTGAGCCCGAATGGGGCCAACTGGGACCGCTTCAACGGCATCGCCGTGTCCAACGCGGTCAAGTACGTCACGCCCGACTGGAACGGGCTCTCGGCCGGGGCGATGCATGCCTTCGGCGAGCAGCCAGCCGCGAAACCGGCGAATCCGCTTTTCTGCGTTATGCCAATGGGCCGTTCGCCGCGGGCGTGGGCTATACGCGCATCCGGTTTCCCAGGGTCAATGCCGGACGGGACGGCGCCGCCATTGCGGCCACAGGGGCGCGCTATCAATTCGGCAACTGGCGCCTGAACGGCCTCTACTCTTCTGTCCGCAATACGTTCACGGGCGTTGCCGTCCATGCGGTGGAACTCGGGGCGGCCGGTTTCTATTCGCCGTGGGTGTTCGGCTTCAGCGTCGGGCGCATGCAGGGGAATGGCGGCGTCGACCATGCGTGGGCGAATCAGTTGAACTTGCAAGGCTCGTACTTCCTGAGCACGCGCACCTACGTCTACCTGATGGCTGTCCTGCAGCGCACCAATTCCTGCGCCCGCGCCACGATCAATACCCTTGCGCCCTCCTCCGACAACCGGCAGGACGTCTATCGGCTTGGCATCACCACGCTGTTCTGAAGCCGGCTACAACCCGCGCGCTCCGATCGTCGCCAGCATGGACGTCAGGATCTTTTCGCGCTCGCGTTCGAAGCCGTGGATCAATTGCCCGCGGTCCCTTTTGGACATGGCCGACACCAGCGTGTGCTCCAGGTGTGCGCTCAGGTGCTCGCCCGGCATCCTCACCTCCGAGGCCAGGGCCCGATACCGGTCGGTCAGCCTGATCAGGCGAATCGCCTCGCGCCGCAGGATTTTGTCCGGCGACAGGTCGAAGAGCAACGCATAGAAGTTCTGGTACTCGTCGATCCACTCCGCACGCTGGCCCGCGTCCAGATAGGTGTCGAGCCGCTCCAGCATCGCCTTCAGCGCCTTCATCTGCGCACTGTCCGGCCAGACGACCGTCTGCAGCAGTTCTCGCTCCAGCAGAAACCGGTAGCGGTAGAGTTGCCGGGCTTCGTCGGTGGACAACGGCGCGACAAAGAAGCCGCGGTTGGGATCGTGTTCGATGATCCCTTCAGCCGCCAACAGCTTGAGCGCCTCGCGCACCGGTACGCGGCTGATGCCGAACCGGTCGGCCAGGTCCGATTGACGTAATTGCAGGCCCGGCGCCAGGGCGCCGCGATTGATCAGCTTGCGGATCTGCCCGGCGATCTGGGCCGGCAGATCGACGCCTTTGACTTCGAGAGGGTTCATGTTCAGCATCGGTGGGATGGACGAAGATGCCTGTGCTCAGGACAGGTTCATGCGACTGTACACCGGCCGGGCCTGCTCGCGCATGGTCGCGACGTTCGCCATGTACATCGCCGAAGCAAGCAGCAGCGCCACGCCGCAAGCCGTCAGCGCCGCCGGCGTGCCGACATGCTCCGCCGCCCAGCCCCAGAACAAGGCACCCACGGGCGATACACCCAGGAACGCCACCACATACAGGGACGCCACCCTTCCGCGAAGGCCGTCGGGCGCGGCAAGCTGGATCAGGGTATTGACCGATGCCGCCACTAGCATGGTTCCCATGCCGACGAGGAACAGCATGGAAAAGGCGATCCATACCATCGGCGCCATGGCGAAGCCGATAGTGGCAAGCGCGGCCATGACCGAGGCGATGCCGATCAGCGCCAACAGCCAGTTCACGCCGCGACGCGTTGCCAGGTAAAGCATGCCTGCCAGCGCACCCAGCCCCGCCGCCCCGAGCAGCATGCCCAGGGTGCGGGAGTCGCCGTGGAAGCGCTCCCGCACGAACCACGGCATCATGGCGGCATGGATCTGGATGGTAAAGCTCATTGTCGCGAGCAGCCACAGGCTGTTCCGGCACGGCGTGAAACGGTGCGCGTAGCGGAGTCCGCCCGCGAACTGCCTGAGCCACGGCTCGGGCGCCGCTTTGCTCGGCGCGGGGGCTAGCCGCATGGCCCGCAGCGCGGCAATGATCGCGAAGCGCAGGATCGCGTTGGCGGCGAAGGCCCACACCTGGCCGAAGGTCGCGATGAGGGCGCCGGCTAGCGTCGGCCCCACGAAGCGGGCCCCCGCCATCACGCTGGAATTAAGTGCGATGGCGTTGGCGAGGTCTTCCTTCCGGTCGACCATCTGCGACAGCAAGGATTGCCGTGCCGGCGAATCGAATGCGTTGACGATACCGAGTACGAGATTGGCCAGCACGATATGCCACGGCCGCAGCAGGCCGGTGGCCACGAGGGCCAGCATCACCACCGACTGCGCGCACGCAACGGCGTTCGCTGCCATCAGCACGCGCCGGGTATCCAGGCGGTCGAGCAGCGGTCCCGTCACCGGCGCCATCAGCAGGAAGGGAATCTGCAGCGCGAATGCCGCGAGGCCGAGGACCAGCGTCGAACCGGATAACGCATAGGCGAGCCAGGAAGTGGCGATCAACTGCTGCCAGTTTCCGACTTGCGCTGCGCCCTGCCCGACCATGAACAGCCTGAAGCTAGGATAGGACAAGGCGCGAAGGCCGTGAGGTAGCTGCATAGGAAGCTTGCGAAAAATCGAGCATCGCTCAAAAAAAGAGAGCGGCAGTGGGCCATCCGGGCCGCCGCCACTCAACCGAGCATCAGAAGTCGTAACTTGTTATGGCGTACCGGGATTACGTATTGCAGCCGCGGCTATCCCGGACAATCGAAAAACCACGACACGCCCAGAGCGAAATAGTCGAAGTTCCGCAGCGGACGCTTGGGCCGGTACACCACCACGTCTTTCTCTTCCTGCGCGCGCTGCGCGTCCGGCTTCGGCTTGAGCCAGTTGTTCCTGAAGGCAAAGCCTTCAGGAGCATTTTCAATGCAAGGAAAAATCAGAGGCTTTTGCCTGGGCTACCGAGACGACGCGGAATGTCAGCAGCAGAGCCGAGCGACTCCAGGCCATTAATCATGACCATCAGTTGCCTGGCGGCGTCAACTTTCATTCCGCCATACGACATGCAGTCGAGGAACTTCTGCCCGAACTCCGCGCTGCTCAGAGGATTCCGTGGCTCCCCCTTTGCTACGGCCACTGTGCGCGAAAGCTTTTTCCCGTTCCTCAGCTCTACTTCGACGCGCGTGGCGCCCGGTCCGCCCCCTTTCCGTACCAGGGAAGTATCTTCCCGCGAGTTGATGCGCTGTGCCATCTCCCGGATATCTGCACGCTGGATGCCCCGGTCGGTGAAGTGTCGCAGTGAGACTTCCCCGTCGACAAATGCGGTTGCGATTACCCAAGGGTTGCTGAACTGGGCATCCACGACGGTCTGAGGATTGCGCTTCTTCTCGATGGGGGAGGCAAGTAGGGAATACTCGCCGGGACCGTTATACACCATCACATTCGCCACATCCTGCGCCGCAAACTTGTGCTCAGCGCGCAGTCCGAGTGCACCTTCGACGGCAGTGTGGCTGCCGCGGCAGGACGGCCAGGGCTTGAATGCCGTGTCCGTAACGGAAAATTTTTTTCCCAAACCGTCGAGCAGAATGTCTCGCGAGTAATCCCCATGATGGTACTGCACAAAGAAGCCCTTTTTCCCTTCCAGGATGTGCCGGGGGCCGGTAATGCCGAGACGTGCCAGGCGCGCGGCATTAATCCCGGTGGATGAGGCGAATCCCGGGCCCATGCGCTTGGTCAGTGCGCCATCGAGGTGAGTCTGCGAGTTTCCTGCGGCCTGGTGGAAGGAGATTCCGGTCGCATACACTGTCTGTTCCGGGGTCAGCCCGAGCATGCGGCTGGCAAGGATCGCGGTTGTGAAATAACCATACAGGGTGGTATTGTGCCAACCAATGGCCAGTCCATCCTTACCTGGCTGCGCGGCGAGCGCCAGACGGCAGCCAACATCCACAGCGGCCGCAATCCCAGCAATCAGTTCTTTACCAGTAACGGAAGGCGCGATTTCGGACAGGGTCACAGCCGCAGGCACCGTAATAACTGCCGCGTGCAGGTAAGCGGGCTCATAGATGTCATCGTAATCGAGCGCATGGCTCATCGTCCCGTTCACCAGTGCTGCGTTCTGCGCCGGCACTTTGCGGTTCGTACCCCAGACCGTGCTTTCCGCCTTGCCGGCCATTTCCCTCACGTGTGCCCTCAACTGTTCCACGCCCGGTGCATTGATCGCGGCATACGAAACGCCGATCGTGTCAAGAATCTGCATCTTAGTGAAATCGATGACTTCCTGTGACAAGTCTTCGTAACGAGTGGACAGGGCGAAATTCACCAGGTCGACGATTGCATCCTGTCCGCCATTTTGAGCACCGACCAGTGCCGAGGTAGCAGGACGATCGGGGGATGCTGCCAATGCGCGCGCCGGTGCGGCTGACACCGTGCCAGCCAGAGCGGAAACCTGCAAGAACCTTCTACGCGTAGTGCTCATGCTCTCCTCCTATGGGTTGGTTACTCTTATTGCAAGCAGCACAGGATTGCTCTTTTGGGGCCCATCCCGGGAACAACTCGGAATGGCAGCATCAAGGCTAAAATGTTCACACCGACCATGACATCCGGGCTGCCCGGTAAGGAACCGCTTCCAAGCCACCGGGGCGCATTTCAGCGAAGCAGCTTGGTTCGTCGGACCACTAGCTTTAGCTTGAGCCGAAATCCTTCACTGCGATGCACGATGTTCGCCTGCGTAAAGCTCCTGTAGCGGGATGTCATGGCGACGTAGCATGCTATGTCGGACCATACTAGAGCGTTGGCTCAGTACCTCCCACTGGCCACCCTCCAGCTCATGAATCCGCATCCCCTTTATTTGCAGTTCCGACAGCAGCTTCGTTTCGGCCAGGCGCGCCTGCTCGCGTTGGAAAACGCCCGCTTCCATGGCGGTGTCCCGCAACAGCGCACGATCGGCCTCTGGCAGGCTTGCCCAGAAGCGGGCGTTGGCGAGCAATACCATCGCACTGTAGGAATGCCGTGTAAGGGTGAGATGGTGCTGAACGTCATACAGCTTGCCGAGCATGATCTGTGAGCAAAAATTGTCCTGGGCCTGGACACGTCCCGATCGCAATGCCGCGGCCACCTGTGCGAACGGCATCGGCACAGGATGGGTGCCAATGGCCCGATAGCTGTCCACGAAAATCGAAGCAGGCAGCGTGCGTACCGTCAAGCCAATGAAATCTTCGGCCCTGCGCAGCGGAACGTTCGAGGTCGTGAAGTGCCGGAACCCGTTCTCCCACCACGCCAGCCCGACGAGTCCATGCTGACCCAGACGGCCGAGCAGCGTGGAGCCGAACCTGCCTAGCAAAAGCGCGTCGGCCTGCCGCTCGTGGCGAATCGAAAAGGGAAGGTCGATCAAGCCGAAGGCCGGCTCGATGTCGGCAAGACCGATCGTTGCCTGCAGCATTAACTCCGGAGCGGCTGTATCCGCGGCGCGCAATGCGGCGATCTGCGCCGAGGGTGGTGCCGACATCGCCGGCACCACCCGTACCACCATCCGGCCTTGGCTACCTGCTGCCACCAGCCTTGCGAATTCACGCATTCCGGCATGCACCGGATCGCCGCTGTCGCCATCGGCACGGTAGTCGCCAAGACGGATGATGCGTGGCCCCGCCCCGTCGGCGGCTTGCGCCTGATCCACCATCCCAGCCACCAGCACACACACCGCACTGGTAATTGCCAGAGCGAGGGCAACACCCCCTGCCAAGCGGCGTGCCGCTGGACGTCTTGTCTTGTTCATGTCTCCTCCGTTGCCCTCGCTGGAGCGAGCGGATGGCATATCGGCAGCCGCAAACGGTAATTCCCTAAAACACCGCTTCGCGTTGCGCCGTGTATATAGATCGTCTGCAGTCCCCGCGCTTCGATCACCAACAGCATCGACGCCATGATCGCCTTGCGTTCGCGCTCGTAGGCATCCAGCAACTGTTCCCTACTCCGCTTGTGGAGGGCCTTGATCAAAGCGTGCTCAAGATTTGCCTGCAGGTGTTGGCCAGAACTCCAGGTACTGGTCTATCCATTCCGCGCGCTCCAGCAAATAACGATAGCGGCGGAGTTGCCGGGCCTCGTCGGTGGACAACGGCGCCACGAAGAACCCGGCGATTCGGATTGTGCTCGATGATGCTTTCGGCAATACCTTAATGGGACTTATGGTTTGTTGCCGCGGTTGTCCCGGATGATTGTCACGATCAGGTAAAGCCACGAAACGCCGAGCGCGAAATAGTCAAAGTTCCGCAACGGGCGATATTCCGCATAGCCAAGCCCCGTGGATCCGATGCACGCCGCCAGGGAAAGAAACACACACATCCACACGCCAATCCACATGTCTTTTTTCATTGCAAGCTCCTGATTCAGGCATCCGCCCGTTGAACACCGGCAGGTGTCGCGCTACCGTTGCTGCGCGCGCCGACCAGCTTCTTCCATCCGTCCCATAGCCACATTGGCTCGACCTTCGCCTGCAGCACCGATGCGAAATAGCCGCCATAGGCCAGCAGCAATACGCCGTTCATGAACAGCTCCTGTGGTCCCGTGAAGAGCTGGCGCGGCGTGGCCACGATAAAGGTGTTCAGCCAGAAGATATTCATAGTGGCCGGCATTTCCAGCATCAGTGCCAGCAATACGCCGCGATTGGTCAGCAGCATGATGCCGAATACGCACTCCATGTACTTGATTATCTGGAAGATGTAAATGTTCTTCGCCGCATCGACATAGGCGCCGCCGGGGCCCGGAATCTCCGGAACGTACGAGGTCAGTATGTAACGGGCACCCGAATAGAACAGATGGGCGCCAAAATAGATCCGTAGCCACAAGATCGCGTACTTCCACGGGGATTGATTGGCCGTGCTCATGTGATGTCTCCTTGTTTAAGAAAAATAATCCTTGCGGGGTCGAAGTGCCCTACAGGTCAACCACCCGAGCCGGCCGGCCCTCGGTGCGGATCTGCGCCAGCAGCGCTTCGTTCAGATCCACACCGAGGCCCGGGCCGTCGCCGGGGGATACATGGCCGCGATGGAAGCGCGCGCCTTGCAGGCCGAGGTCCGCCCCATTCGGAATGTCCTCACTGTTCCAGACGCCGTGCACCGCGAGCGGGCCGGTGCTCTCGCTGATGAACTGGCAGGCCCACTGGTTCGATACCCACAAGTGGGCCGTGGGGCAGGCTTCCACGCCAGAGCCGATCAGCGTGCTGCATATCACCGGCAGATCGAGCATCTGTGCGACGGCAAGAAAGCGCTGGGCCTTCAGCAGCCCACCCACCTTCTGCACCTTCAGCACCACGCCATCGGCGGCACGGCGCTCGGCGATCTCTTTCAGGTGATGCAGTTCCTGCGCGGCTTCGTCGGCGTAAAGCGGCGTCCCAACGCATTGGCGCAGGCGTGCCAGGCCCTCGAAGTCCCAATGCGGTAGCGGTTGCTCGATGAAGTCGAGCTGGTACGGGTCGATGCGCCGGATCGTGCGCAGCGCCTGCTCGTAGTTCCACGAGCCGTTTGCGTCCAGGCAGATGCGCGCCCGCTCGCCCAGCGCCTCGCGTACAGCGGCTGCCGTTGCCACGTCGTTGTCGAACGTACCGCGGCCGACCTTTAGCTTGAACGCCTCGAATCCCGCTTCCCGCGCCAGCAGGGCAGCCTCGGCAACCTGCTGCGGCTCGCCGGCGGACAGCACCCAGCCCAACGGCGCGGACTCGCGCGTGCGGCCCCCCAGCAGTTGGTAGACCGGCACGCCGAACGCCTTGCCCTTGAGGTCATGCAGCGCGCAGTCGACCAGCGCCTTGGCCTGGTTGTTGTCGCGCGCCAGCGTATCCATGGCGCCAACGATCTTCTCGATGTTGCGCGGGTCTTCGCCTAGCAGGATCCGCGGCGCGAAGATGTCGCAGATCATGCTGACCATCGAAGCCTGGCTCTCGCCGCGATACCACGACGACGTGTCGCCGGACTCCGCGATACCAATCAGGCCGGTGTCGGCATGCAGGCGCAGCAGCAGCGTATCCAGCTTGGTGATGGTGACGTTCGGCAGCCGCAGCGGCTTCTTTAGCGGCATCGACACCGGGATGCACTCGACACGTGTGATCTTCATAATTCTGCGATGGCGGTAAGAGTTATTGGAGCAACGTAGATCTTTTGCGTGCGCTGGCGCTTCCGCAGGCCAGCTACGGGCAGCTAGCCTCTCTTTAACGAGTCCCGGATCATGACGGCCAGCGTCACGATGCCGGCCGCCAGTGGTGGGCCGTAGTCATATAGCCGCAGCGGCCGCGCAAAGAATGTAGTGGATGACAGAATGACGATGACCAGCACCACAGCAACCGCTGCGAGCACAATAAGAAAATCCTTCTTAGTAATTCCGTTGATCACGCTTCGCTCCTGAGGTTGGGATCTTGACGCCTTGCTAGTCCGTCCCAGAACCAATAAGGTTTACTCTTGATGCGGCAAAGACTTGCGTAGTGGCCACCGTACGCCAGCAACAAGCCGCCGTTAAGCAGCAGTTCCTGAATACCGGTGAACAGTTGGCGCGGATGTGGCGAGATGAAGAGGTTGAGGTAGACGATGGTGACGCTGATGCCCGCCATGACGATCAAGGCCAGCGGCACCCCCACGTTGAAAAGTAGCATCATCCCGAGCACGACCTCCAGGTATTTGATGACCTGGTAGAAGCCCACATCTGCCATCGCCGCAAGGTAAGGCCCCACTTTTCCGGCTTTGCTGAAGTCCGGCACGAAGTCGAAGATGACGAAGTTGAGCCCTGAGGCCAGGTAGTGGATAGTGAAATACAACCTCATCCACAGAATCAAATACTTCCAGGGTGACTCGGTGGCAAAATTCATCGCTGTCCTCCTAATCAGGAAGGGGTTTATCGAGGGGCAAAGAAATCAGAAACTAGGGTCATTGAGCGGCTTGGCGCCCTTGGCTGCGCAGCGCCTTCGAAACGCGCGACAGCAGACAAACTGCCAGTGCTACGGCTACCACGTAGCACGTCACGAAGGAATGGCCTAGTGCATTGGGGCCCTCGAAGCAGAGTTTCGCCACCAGAGCGATCACGGTGGGCCCGAGCGCGAGCCCAAGCAGGTTGGTGAGGAGGTAGTACAGCGCCGTCAGCTTGCCCATCATGTTGCCCGGGGTGAAATTTGCCATGGTGGCCCCGCCGGCGACGGCGAAGATCACAAAGAAGAAGGTCTGCGCGCCGTAGGCGATGGCGCCGAGCTGGGCACTATGGATCAGCGGGAAGCAGGCGGTGATGAGCGCAGCCACTGCGGTCGAACCGATCGCGACGCGAACCGGTGCGTCGATCCAGCCGCGTTTTTGCAGCTTGTCCGCCAAGCTGCCAAAGAACAACAGGCCCAGCGGCGAGGCCACCACGCTGATCGCGCCCAGCGTCTGGCCGATCACGGGACGGCTGGTGCCCATTGCGCGGTGGATGATCTCGGGCAGCCACGCCAGTTGGCTGCCGATGGCGATGCCATAGAGGCAGATGGCGATCCACAGCGGCCCATAGACGGCCCGGTTCTGCCACGCAAAGCGCAGTGCGGCCGGATAGGTGACACCATCCGCCTGCGCTACCGCGTCGCGTCGCGGCGGCTCGCGCAACAGCAACATCACGGCCGCCAGCGGCAGGCCCAGCAGTCCTGGCACGATCAGCACGAATTGCCAGGGCTTCAGGGTGCCCAGCAGCGGCACTCCCGCCAGCTTGCCGCTGGCCGCGAACGTCAGCAGGAAGCTGCCGAGCACCAGCGCCAGCCCGCTGCCCAGCAGCGGACCGATGTTGTAGATGCCGAACGCAAGCCCGCGCCGCTCGGGCGGAAAGGCGTCGCGGATCATCGACGAAGCCGCCGGCGGCAGCATCGCCTCCCCTACGCCCAGGCCGATACGCGCGAGGAACAATTGCCAGTACGTATTGCTTAGCCCGCACAGCATCTGCACGCCGGACCACATCAGGATGGCGCCGCTCAGCAGGTACTTGCGTCGGTACAGGTCGACCAGATAGCCGGCAGGGATGCCGAGCACGCTGTACAGCAGCATGAACGACAGCCCGAGCAGCCAACTGATTTCGAGGTCGGTGGCGTCCAGATCCTGCTTAATGGGCCCGACCACCAGCGAAATGGCGCCACGGTCGATGAACGACACGATATAGACAAGGGTGAGCACGAACAGCACGACCCAGCCGCCAGGGGCCACCGCCGACTTGGCGGGCGCTGGCGCGGCTACCGCCGACCTGCGGGGCGGCGACTGGATTGTGGTGGGGCTTTCCAACATAGTTGTCTCCGGTTGCGGCTCTTCCGAGCTCTCGTTGTTCAGGCTTCAGCGGTCCCAGGCGGCTTCATCCAGCGCGGCGCGCGCGGCGGTGCGACCCGAAACGATGAACTCCGCGATATCGCCCATCGAGTTGTAGTAAGGCCCCCACAGCGAGCCGCACTCGCCGATGGCGTACAGGCGCGGAATGGGAGCGCCGCGCTGGTCCAGCACGCGCTGGCGTGCATCGTGACGGGGGCCACCGTGCGTGTTGAGGAAGGTGGGCAGCATCGGGCCGATGGCGTAGTACGGCCCCTTGTCTAGCGGAACCAGAAAATTCTTGCGGCCGAAGTCGGTGTCTTCGCCGGCCCCGCATTGCGCGTTGTAGCGCGCCACGGTGGCCTTCAGCGCCTCGGGGTCGAGATGGCCGGCAGGCCACGCGCCCGGCTCGGCATCCCAGCGGCACTTCAGCGCCAGTTCCTCCAGCGTGTCGGCCTGGATGACCCAGCCCTTCTCCAGCTCGGCGAGGTTATCCTGGCTCCAGGGCGGTGTCCGCGAGTTGAGCGTCGTCATGGCGGCGCCGCCCGCGCGGACCTTCTCGTCGAAGATATGGAAGGCGGGCACGTTGACGAACTCAGGCACATCGGGATTGGTGGCAAGCCACGTGGCGCGATTGCCGAGCCCGTGGCGCACGTCGGCGGTGTCGGTGGTCTCGTTGTGAAAGCGGCGCGCCTGGCGGTTCACCCAGATCAGGCTGCCGCCGTCCTTGAACGCCCCCGAGTTGTAGCCAAAGCCCGCGACCTTGTTGAGGTCATACGTCACGTAGACCCGCCCGCCGTCCACCTTGATGCCCCAGTTGAGCGGCCCGGCCACGGCGTTCATGTGCCAGAGCTGGGCGCCGACCTCCTGCGCCATGCGGATGCCGTCGCCCGTCAGGTTCGGGCTGCCGAGGAAATGGATCGGGCATGGTGTCAGGTATTGCCGGCACATCTGCTCGTCGAACTCGAAGCCGCCGCTGGCGAGCACCGTCGCCTTGCGCGCCTTGACGGCGATGGTGCGGCCGTCGGCAGTGCGCGCGGTCACGCCGAGAATGGCGCGCGAGATGGGGTCCTGCACGAGTTGCGTGGCCGCCGTATTGCATTGCACGCGCGCGCCATGCTTCTCGGCCACGGCGGCGATGGCGTTATACAGCCCCGCGCCGCCGGGCGCCGCCACCACGCTCATGCCGTGGATGCTGGCGGCGCCCGGCGCGCCCGGAAACTCGGGGAAGAAGCCCGGCGCGCTGAAGGGCTTCGGGTTGTCCTTCAGCGGCAGTTCCAGCTTGTGCTGGAAGGCCGGGATGTCCTTCAGGCCGGCAACGAAGGTGCGCAGCACCGCCTCGTCGGTCTGGCCCGCGCACAGCCAGTTCATGTAGTCGAACGTGCCGGCCTCGTCGGTCGAGGTCATGATGAGGCCGCCTGCGACGCAGACCGAGTTGCCGCCGCCGCGCTCGCCCTTCTCCAGGACCAGCACGTCGGCGCCGGCCTCGGCCGCTGCGAAGGCGAACGTCGCGCCCGCGCCGCCGTATCCGACCACCACCATGTCGGCTTCGTCGTCCCACACCGGCGGCTGCCAGTTCACCGCATGCTCTTTCTGTTCCATCTTCTCGTCTCTGAATCCGTGGGGGGAACAGTCAGGCCGGCTCGGCAATCGGCTGCTCGTCGGCCAGCAAGCGGGCGTAGATCTCGTTGTAGCGGACGATCGGCTGGTCCATCGGCAGCAGCACGTACTTGCGGTCTGGCGAGCGGCGGATCATGTCCTGCTGGGCTTCGATCATGGCCTTGTCTTCCTGGAACGCCGCGTCGGCAATGCCGAAGCAGTGCTGCTTGAGGTCGGCGGCGGCGGCCCACGGCCCGAAGTTGAAGAAGAAGCGCGACTTGTTCTTACTGATCGGCGTAATCATCTGGCTCGTGCAACGCTTGAAGATCGGCGTCTCGGTCACTTCGCCGCCCTCGTTGCGCTGGAGCACGCCCGGGTCGTAGGAGGTGATGGTCAGGACGAACACGCCCGGCACCAGGAAGAGGCTGACGACGCGGTCGTCCGACGGCCGCGCGCCGAAGTACGGGTTGGACTGGCGGCCAAGTTGCCAGCGGTCGGCGAGCACGCCGCGCTCCAGTTGTGTCACGCCGCGCTTGGTCTCGCTCTCCTTCATCATCTTGAGCGCGACCGGGTCGCTGGCGCCGAACGTCGCCTCGTGGACGAATGGCGCGTGGGAGAGGTCGAGCAGATTGTCGGAGATCAGTTCTGCGTTGACGTCCATGTCAAAGGTGGAGCACTCCATCGCCCATTCGGCATTGTCCGGGCCGATGATGGGAGGCACCAGTGACACATCAGCCTTCTCGGGCTCGCCCATCCAGACCCACGCCGCGCCGTGCATCTCGACGATCGGATAGGCACGTACGCAAACGCGTGGCGAGATGCGTTCCTGGCCGGGCACTTCCGTGCAGCGCCCGTCCGGCGCGAACTTGAGGCCGTGGTACATGCAGCGCAGTTCGTCGCCCTCCTTGCGCCCTACCGACAGCGGCGCCAGGCGGTGGCAGCAGCGGTCTTCCAACGCGGCCAGACTTCCGTCGGTCTTGCGATAAATGGCCAGCGGCTCGTCGATGACGGTAAAGGGCACGATGGTGTCTGCGTTGAAGTCCGTGGACCAGCCCACCATGTACCAGCAATTGCGAAGGAACATTTTGTACTCCAGATTGTGTTTGGGGAATGGATATCCGCCGCGCGCAACGATCAGGTGCTGCGGCGCTCTTCCTGGCAGGAAGCAAAGACAGTCGGCAGCCGTTTGAAGTCTTCAAGACTTCCCAACGGTGCCCTGCACGTCAGCATCGGCAGGTAGTAGCGCAGATAGGCCAGGATCAGGATCAGGTTCAGGTAAAGGCACCACACGCTCATCGACGTGCTGAAGATCAATCCGTACCGGAGGTTCAGGACGATGGCGTTGAAGAACACCATGAAGGAGATCGGCAGCGTCATCGCCAGCGCGAACGGCACGAAGAGATCAAGCAGGAGCAGCAGTCCGGCCAGCAATTCGCATGCCTTGACGATATCGAATACCCCGGTCTCGAGCAGGGTGACCAGCATTGCATTCGATGCCGGCAAGGTCCCAAGCGGTTGCGGAAAAATTGGCGGAAATCCCCAGTTCGTCAGCCAGTGGCTCAGCCCGCTGTTGATCATCCAGGCTCCCAGCGTCAGTCTCATCAGGGTGACCATCATCCGGCCGATCAAGGCGGCGTCGATCTTTGCAATTTTCACATTACCCAGCACATTCATTTGTCTTTCCCCAAGTTGCAACTTCCAACGGAATATCCCTGTTGGTGTATGCTCGAAGCCTCATTGGCCGCTCGCGCGTCCTCCGTTCATGGCGATTTGTGCCGCTACCGGCTCGGCAAGAGCTGCCGACTTCGCAACGGCAGCGCCGCTTGCCGCGGACAGGATGAATCGTTTCCTTTCGGCAATCCGGCCGGTGTAGGCGCCCGTCTTGAACACGTCGAGCACTTCGATGGCTGGCTCTCCACGCGCCGCTTCCACTCGGTGATAGACGGCGACCACGAGGCCTTCGGCGATGACCTGCTTGATTTCATGGCGGATGGGCGGACCATCGCGCAACTCGATGGAGCCCGGGTTGTGGTCGACCATCTTTGGCGAGAAATAGCCGCGTGCGGCTTCTACTCCCTTACCGTCATCGTAGGCCTGTTTCATGTAGTTCAGGACGATAACGCGTGGCAGCTTGCCGACACCAGGGCCGTCGTCTCCGTACCAGCGCGGATTGAAATGAAGGCTGTACGTGAACGACAGCGTGATCAGTATCCCCACGCAGATGGAGATGACATTGGTCAACTTAGACTTCGATTTCATATGCAAACTCTGCGAGAAAATTATTCGGAAGCGGCCACCGATCATGGCGGACCCCAGGAAAGCGGTCAAAAGCGATGATAGATGCCCGCGCCTAATGCGTTGACGCTCTCGTGCAATTGAGTCGGTGCGCCAAGCCCCCCGGGAGGAAAGATCGTTTGTTTTGACGATCCCCGGTTATCCAGTCGCTTGAAGAAGGCATACAGCGTCGTACGCTTCGACGTTTCATACGTGTAGCCGATCGCCCAAGCGCGGACGTCCGCCGTCGCCGTCGTCGAAGGGAGGCTATCCGGCACGCCGCTATCTCGGGCGCCGTAGCCGAGCTTCAGGTTGCCTGCGGCGCCGACGGGAATGGTCGTACCCACCTGCCAGGCCGAATCGTGGGCGGCGCCCAGTCGATAACGCAGCTGGTAGGTGCCATACAGCGTCGCCCAAGGGGTCTGATACGACGCCGCGAAGGCGTGCTCGAGCTGGCGACTAGTGTCGGGCGTGAGGTTGGTGGTACCAGTCGCCCGCGCGAAGCCGTAACCCGCCTGCAGCTTGTTTCCCGAATACAGCAGCGTGACGATGTCGTAATTGCGATTGACCGGTGTGCCCGCGTTCTCACTGAAAACGTGCGCCGCGGAAACGGTCACACCACCGAATGACGGCGAGTTGTATCGGAGGGCGTTGTCGGCCCGCGCCGGATCGTTGAGCGGATTGAACATCCACGGGTTACTTGTCTCGCCCGTGAGTGATGCCGCCACAGACCCTGGAGCCATCAGCACCGGATCGAAGATCGCGGAAAAGTCATAGCCCGGTGTCGGTTGCCGGCCCGCGGAAATCTCGCCATAGGTCTTGCTTCGCATGCCGACCGTGGCGCGGCGGCCGAACAACCGGCCGCCCTGGGCATTGGTCCCCGTATCCATGTTGTAGCCGCCTTCCAACACGAAAGCCGCCTTCAGGTCCGCATTCAAATCCTCCTCACCGCGCATCCCCCACCGGGACCCGGCCAAGCCGCCGGAGTTCAGGCTCGTCACGCTTTTCTCGGAATTGCGGAAGTAGCCAACGAAGCTGTCGGCAACCCCGTACATCGTGACGCTGCTGGCCGATGCCGCAAGGGGGAGGAAACCGGCTACCGCTATCCCGGCGAGTCTTTTGTCCACATCGTCTCCTTCTAGTCGTTATGTTCTTGCCAGCGGCGACATAGGCCGCTGTGTCTGAAGGTGCTTTCGTCCTGAGAGGATGCGGCTCCCCGCTCCCGTCAGCCGAAATAATATTCAATTTAGTATTGCGAATCTTATACATCGAATTCGCCGCCATCAATCTTTTCTTTGGGGTCACGGGGTAAACCCCGTTTCCCGCCGCGCAACGCTGGAGTCCGGGCGAGCGCGGGCCCCGTCCGTGCGGCGGCGGACGGGAGACCTGCGGCGCGAAAACGTGACTTCAGAGACCTCTCGCGGTCAGCGACGCCAGCAGGCGCTCCTCCACCGCACTGCGATCGCGTCCGTAGGCTTGCAGCAGCGCGGCGCGGTCTTGCGCGGCAAGCGTCTCGACGAGGTGGTGCTCCGGGTCAGCCGGAAAGCGATAGCCCGCGATATCTGGCGAAGCCAGCGCCCGGTAGCGGTCCGTCTGCCGCATCAAGCGCATCACTTCGCGCCTGAGCACAGAATCCGGCGACAAGGCGAAGATGGCCCCATGGAACGCGCGGTGCGCGCGCACCCAGGCAGCGCGGGCACCCCCTGTGAGATAGTGGTCGAGCAAGGCCAGCCTGGCGCGCAGGTCGGCAAGTTCTTGGACATCCGGCCATCGTACCGTCGACAATAGCTCGGTTTCGAGCAGGTGGCGGATGCGATAGAGCTGGCGTGCCTCGCAACTGGACAGCGGCGCGACATGGAATCCGCGATTGGGGTCATGCCGGACAGCCGCCTCGGCCACGAGCAGGCTGAGCGTTTCCCTGACAGGCACGCGACTGATGCCGAAGCGCCGGGCCAGGTCCTGCTGCCGCAATTGCTGTCCGGGCGACAGTTTGCCTTCGTTGATCAGCTCACGGATTTCGGCCGCGAGCCGCGAAGGGATGTCCGGGGCCGTCGCACGAGGGGCTGGCGCCGTGGGCGGGGCAAACACCTCGCGCCGGCCCACTTCAGCGGCCTCCCCAGTACACAGCGCGCGCGGTGTCGTGCAGCACCTTGCGCTGGTCGGCCGCCGGGAGCAGCGACACCGACTCCTTCGCCAGGGCGACCATCTGCGCGTAGCTGCCCTTCGATTGCGCGACGTCCGACCCCCACATTACGCGATCCGCGCCGAATTCACGCACCACGCCCTCGACCATTGGCGACGCCGACATCTGCGCCGCGGCGAGCTTGCCCAAGTTAATCATCGAGTAAAGCAGATACACATTGGGATGTTCCACCATCTCCAGCAGGGGCGCGTCGACCCCGTGATCCGGCGCGCCGCTCTCGCCGGCGATATTGGAGAAGTGATCCAGTACCACGCTGGTCTGGGGAAATCTCGCAAGCACCGGCTTCAGCGCCTTCAGGCATGCCTCGCGGTTCCAGCGGTAGAAGTGCAGGCGCACTGATCCGCCCAGCTCCGACACGGCCTCCCATGCCGCCATTGCCTCGGGCGAAGCAAACCATGACGGGTCGGCGCCTTTGAACGGCTCGGTCAGACGGATGCCGACTGCGCCCCGCTCGCCGACCCAGTGCCTCACCTGCTTGCGGATGTCGGGATCGAGCGCGTCCACCATTCCCAGCGCGCGCAAGCGTTCCGGGTAGCGCGCCGCGGCATCGCACACATAGGCATTGTTGAAGCCGTAGATATGCGCGCGCTGGACGGCCAGCGCACGTTCGATGCCCTGCTCGTCCATCAGCGCGAGCAGGCGCTCCACCGTCACGGGATTGTCCAGCGCGCCGGGCTCCAGCTCGCCGCTCAGCGGCGACGGCGGATACCGTTCCACGTCGGCGGAAATCAGGTGTGCATGACTGTCTATCATCGGCTATATCTCCTCTAAATGCTGTTGGTTCGGCCTCGCCAGTAGGTACACGAGACCGCTCATTTCCATGGGTCCACGGTCACGTGGATAGCGCCCTCCACGCCCTTCCCGGCCGTAGCCAGGATTGCCTCGTGGGTCTGCGCCAGCCCGAAGGTGTGCGAACACACCTCGTCGAGCGGATACCTGCCCGAGGCGATGTAGTGCAGGGCGAGTTCCACAGCCGCGTAGCTGCGTCCGCGCGGGGCGCGTACGGTCAAGTAGCGCTTTTTGATCTCCCCGATTGGCACGCTTTGTTCCAGGCCATTGAGGCTAAGATATGCGCCCTTGGCTGCCAGTCCGACAGCCAACTGCGCCACCTCGCCAGTCGGATCGCCGGTGGTATCGACCACCACGTCGACGCCTCGTCCCTTCGTCAGGCGCATCACCTCCGCATGGAGATCCTGGTTCTGCACGTCGATGGCATGGTCGGCGCCCAGCCGCAGCGACAGATCGAGCCGGCTGCGGTCGCGTGTCATGCCGGCCAGGATCACCGTCAGGGACCCCGCGGCCTTCGCCGCGAGCACGCAGCCCAGCCCCTGCTGTCCGGGACCAAACACCAGTACCGTCTTGCCGGGCCCGGCGCCGCCGTCGTTGCAGGCCCACTGCACCCCGTTGCCGAACGGCACCGCCAGCGTGGCGTGGGCAGCCGGCATGTCCGGCGGTATCACGTGCATCACGGTATTCAGGGGCAGGTGCATGTACTGCGCGTAACCGCCCCACAGGTGCGGGGCGATGGTGCAGGTGGACATGCCGAAACGCAGCGTATTGAGCCGGTCCTTCACATTGAAAAAGTCCACCTCCATGCACAGGCGGAAGTCGCCCTTCATGCACCATTCGCAGTGCCAGCACGGCAGATACTCATGCAGCGCCACCCGGTCTCCTGCTTTCACGCCCCAGCGCTGCTGCGCGATCGGGCCCAGCTCGACGATGGTGCCGACATTCTCGTGCCCCATGATGACGGGGGCATGGCCGGGCTTGCGGTACGTCTCCGGGTCGCTGCCGCCCACCCCGCTCGCCTCTACCTTGAGGATGCCGGAGTCCGGCTGCACCTGCGGGTACTCGAACTCCCTCAACTCGGTCGTCTCGACATCGGTCTTGACGGCCGCCAGTACTTTCCTAGTCATGTCAGGTTTCCTTCCAGAACACGCGGCGCGCGGTGCCGCCCAGGATGGCGTCACGAACCGCGGCGGGATGGTCGAGCAGGCACTCGCGCACCAGCGCCAGCGCGTTGCCATACCCCTCGCGGCTGCTCACCACCGGGAAGTCGCTGCCCCACATCAGGCGCGGGGCACCGAACGCGGCGATGGCGGCCTCCAGCAACGCGGCCGCGGCGGCACCGAAGGTGGGCCCGTTGTGCAGCGCGCTGGTGGCACGCGGCATCAGTTCGCCGAGGCCCGGCACCTTGAGACTCACATTGTCAAAGCGGGCCAGCCGCAACACGGTGTAGCGCAGTTCGCCGTCCGCCTCGGTCTCCATCGGCTTGCTGGTATCGCCCAGGTGCTCGAGTACAACGGTCAGTCCCGGCACCGCTTGCAGCAGATCAGCAAAGGCCGGCGCGGTAAATGCCTCGGCATTGCCGACGCAACTGACCGCCAGGCCGCAAGCTTCCGCGGCCTTCCAGATCGCCAGCGGATCGTCTCCGGGTGAGCGGGCACCGGGACGCAGGCGCACGCCGGCGGCCCCTTCGTCCGCCAGCCTCGCGAGCACTTGCGGGGCGTCCGGCGCGACCGGGTCGATCCACACCACGCTGGCGAACCGTCCCGGGTGTGCCTGCACGCAGTCCGCCTGGTAGCGGTTGTCCACCTGCCCGATCATCTGCGTCAGCACCGCGCGCGCCACGCCGTGGCGCGCCATCTGGCCGAGCAGCGTCTCCACCGGCTCATACCACACCGGCGAAACGTGCGCGTGGCTGTCGATCAGCATCGCCGGGTCAGGCCGTCAGGGCCACGTCGGGATTGAGCGGGACTTCCTGCTTCCAGGTGCGCTCGTTGCTGAAGATCACCGTGGCCGCGCGGATCTGCGGGAACGGAATCGGCGCGGTCAGCACGCTCGGCGCCTCGCCCCGCTCGGCCAGCGCGCGCGCGGTGCGGATCATCTGGCGGCGCCATGCCACCACGGCGACGTCGGACGTGCCGAGGTGTTCCTTGGTGCGGTCCAGGATGCGGCCCTGCGTCTCGCTGACCGCGTGGTCCTGCGTCAGGATGCCCTTGATGCCCGACATCGACCCCGTCTTCATCAGTTCGCGGTCCTGCTGGTACCAGTTGTCGATATTGAGCACCTTACGGAAGTTCTCGTCGACCCAGTGACCGCCTTCCTCGATCCGGTACGCGATATCCACCGGCTGGCTATCGTCGAAGAACCACTGGATA
Organism: Cupriavidus sp. DF5525; assembly: GCF_040149425.2. Taxonomy (NCBI): domain Bacteria; kingdom Pseudomonadati; phylum Pseudomonadota; class Betaproteobacteria; order Burkholderiales; family Burkholderiaceae; genus Cupriavidus; species Cupriavidus sp. DF5525. Next base: position 999,995 of record NZ_CP168267.1, read on the forward strand.
TGCCAGGTCGACTCGTCGTCGCGCGGCACGAAGGCGTTGGCCATGCGGCGGTTCTTGCGCACGCCGAAGCCGTCGGGCGGGATCAGCGTGAAGAACGGCAGCACCACCTCGGTCACACGCGCGTGCAGCTTGCCTTCTTCGCGGAAGTTGCGCACGCCGGCGTAGCGCAGGCCGTATTTGGTGTATTCGACCTCGATCTTCGGCTGCAGGTCGCGCTCATGGTCGTACTTCGCGGGCGCGCTCCACGGCTGCTCGCGATGCAGCACGCCGGCGTGCGCCGAGTCGATGGTGCCTTCGACCGCCTGCGCGTAGTTGCAGTCCTCTAGCACCTTGAACGGCACGGCGTTAGCGGCGGGGTACGACAGCCACTCGAACTCCGGGAACTGCGGCTGCTCGCCGGCGGGGCCCATGTAGGTCCAGATCACACCGCCCGCTTCGCGGGTGGGGTAGGCCTGCGCGCGGATGCGCGAGCAGAAGGCGGAGCCGGACGGCTCGGTCGGCGTATCCAGGCAGGTGCCGTCGGTCGCGAACTTCCAGCCGTGGTAGAGGCAGCGCAGGCCGCCGTCGGAGTTGTCGCCAAGCGCCAGCGACGCGCGGCGGTGCGGGCATTGCTCGTCGAGCAGGCCGACTTTGCCGTCGGTGTCGCGGAACGCCACAAGGTCTTCGCCGAGCAGGCGAACGCGCACCGGCTTGCCGCCGGGCTCGGCGATCTCCGACGCCAGCAGCGCGGGAATCCAGAAGCGCCGGATCAGTTCGCCCGTCGGGGTGCCGCGGCCAACCTGGGTCAGCACATTGTTGTCTTCGCGAGTGAGCATAGGTCCTCCTATCCTTAAATCTGTGTATCGTCTTTGTGGGGAAATGGCGCCGTGCGCCGGCTTCGGTGGGTTCAGTCCAGAAGCGCGATGGCACGGCCGAGGCGTTCCCGGGCGGCAACGGTGTCTCCGTCGTTACCGACCAGGTCGTGTGCTTCGATCACCAGGGAGCGCATGGCCTCCAGGCGCTGCAACTGCTGCGCGCTGCGGCCGTCGCGCGCGGCATTGGCGACGTCGGCGTCGAGCAGGCGCCAGACTTCGTCCAGTTCGGATTCCCGGTAGATCATGTGCTCCACCTCTCGGGAAACCGCCATTCGCTCGCAGATCGACGACAGCGTGGCGGCCGAGTAGTCGTCGATGGATGTCAGGTCGTCGGCATGCATGGGGCTCTCCGGCCGTTACCGGCCCTTGGGGCCAAACTTCGAAGGCTGCAGGCCGATGACCGCGCGTCCGTAGCTGGTCATGGCGCTGTCCCAGGTAAAGGCGAAGTGCTGGGCGGCCGAGTTCACGTCCCGCCAGATTCGCTGCAGTTCGGAGCTGTTGTAGATGCCGGAGCCGCCGGCGGCCTCGAACAGCGCGTTCACTGCGTAGCGCGCCTTCTGCGCGGCATAGGCCCAGTCGCGCGGAATGCGTGCCCAGTCGAGATCGCTGATCGAGCGCGGATCTTCCGCGTTGTCCACGCGACGCGCATCCTCGCGCACGACGGCCAGCGCCGCGTCGATTTCGGCCACCGATTCCGCCACCCGCGCGAACGTCGCGGACTGCTCGGCCGCCTGCTCGCTGCTGAACGTGGCAAGGCGCGCCGCCAACCCTTCCGAAAACGACCGCACCGCGGCACGCGCCATGCCCAGAGGGGCGCCGACTAGCGAGAACGGCGTCACGTTCTGGAACGGCATCCGGTAGATCGGCGCGCGCACCGAGCCGGTTTCGTCGGCCATGCCCGACATCATGTCCTTCACGGACACCGAGCGATGCGCAGGAATGAAGGTCTCGGCGATGCGGATGGAGCGGCTGCCAGTGCCGCGCATGCCTGCGGTGAACCAGTCGTCCACGATCTCGATGTCTTCGCGCGGCACCACGAAGAAGCGCGGCTCCGGCGGCTGGCCCTCGCGCTGCACCGCGTTGCCGACGATGACCCATTGCACGTGGTCGATGCCCGAGCAGAAGCGGCCGTCGCCGTCCACCAGCCGGTAGCCGCCCTCGACTTCCGTTACGGTGCCGCCGAGGCGGAACACGGTGGCGGTCAGCACGCGCTCGGCGCTCATCACTTCACGCTGCGCTTCCAGCGGGAACAGGTTAAGCATCCAACTATGGCCGGCGAGGACGCCGTACACCCAGCCGGTCGAGCCGCACGCCGAAGCGATCTCGGCGGTGACGTCGACCAGCGTGGCGAAGCCGAGCTCCGACCCGCCGAACATCTTCGGCGTGATCACGCCGAATAGGCCGGCGTCCATCAGGGCCTGGATGGTCTCGGTGGATACGATGCGCTCGCCTTCGGTCCGGTCGGCGCGCGAGCGGATGCGATCATGCAGCGCGCGCGCTGCCGCCACGGCGGCGTCGTGGCTAGGCAGCACGGGCACGCTGCCGGGGGAAATTTCCAGGGGGAATGTGCTCACGTCTTGTCTCCTGTGTGAGGACGCACGCCGCCGCACCGCGCGCCGGTGACGCCGCGGCGAGGCAAGGCTCGTCGTTTCTGAATGGTTCAGCCGGGGGCGGCCGTCAGGTGCCAGTGCGCATGCGGTCCTCCACCTTCTCTCGCTCGTCCACCTGCAGGAACCAGCGGTAGTGACCGCCCTTCGAGATCGGCGGCAGGTCGTCGGCGATGGTCTGCCAATGCTCGCCGCCGTCTTCGCTGGCGTAAGCCTCGCCGGTCGCGGTGCCGGCCAGCAGCATGACCTGGTCGCCCCAGTGATAGAGGCCCATGCCTTCGATGTTGCCGATGACTTCGGCCGGCAGGCCGTTGCGGATCTCTTCCCACGTGAGGCCGCCATCGCGGCTGCGCAGCACCGTGGCGTCGGCGCTGCGCTTGGCGCCCCACTCGCGCGGCGCGTTGCCAGGGCCGCCGAGGTACAGCACGTTCTCGTCGCGCGGGTCGATGAACATGGCGTCGGGATAGCCGATGCGGTCCGATCGCGTCATCAGGTGGGTCCAAGTCGCCCCGGCGTCGGCGCTATAGTGCAGGCCTTCGCCGCCGCACATGAAGAGCTGGTCCGGGTTCGACTGGCGGATCAGTACGCGATGGTTGTCGTGATAGAACTTGTCCTGCTCCGATTCATAGCTGCGCGGCTCGCTCCAGGTGGCGCCTTCGTCCGTCGTCTTCAGCAGCGCGCCCTGCTCGATGCAAACGTACAGCGTTTCAGGTTGCGCCGGGTGGAAAGCCACGTTCTTGACGTGCGCCACATGCGGCGGCGGCGGGAACGTCCACTTGTCCTGATCCGGCACGGAAAGCATGGCCGTGATTTCCACCCAGCTCTCGCCCAGATCGTCGCTGCGGTACAGCGCCGAAGGCTCGGTGCCGAGGTACAGCACCACGCGTCCGTCACGCGACTGCGCCGCCAGCGTGTAGACATGCTCGCTCTTCAGGCCGTTGCCGCGCGGCTCCCAGGTGAGGCCTTGGTCGCGGCTGACCCACATGCCGCCCTTGCCGTGCGCCCCGGCAAAGAGCAGCCCCGACTGCGGTTCGTACAGCAAGGCGCTCACGTGGCGATCTTCCAGGGCCGCGCGGGTCCGCTTCCATGGTGCGCCCTGCCCCGCGCGCTCGAATACATGCATGCCACGCAAGGTGGCGACGAAGAGCTGGGTGGCGGGGCCGCTGCCATGTGTGACCGTGCCGCCGTTGCAAGAGAGGACTGCGATCAATTTGTTCTCCATTCCATGTGACGCGGACCGTGCTGCTGCGCTGCACGATGCCGTCGCCTGTTTCCGCCAGTGATGTGACCCGTTGTGCCGATGCCGGGAAAGTCCTCTCATCGAGAGGCTTTGACTTTTTTCTTGTTAGTCGAAATAATATGCAAAAAAGAATTTCGCGTCAACGACGAAGCGACCGGATACCGGCTCTACTGCCACCCCGCCCGCCTCGGACGCCAAGCGCCGGCAGGCACACGCCCCGCCACATCCCTGAATGTCGTCACTGGAGACACACATGAACGACCTGCCCCCCTCCACGGGCGCCCTGCTGGAGCTGCGCCTGGAGTCGATTCAATTCCTGGCCCGCGACACGCTGCTCTATGCCTTTGCGTCCCCGGTCGGCGCCACGCTCCCGCCCTCCGAGCCGGGTTCCCATATCGGCCTGCACCTGCCCAATGGCCTGGTGCGCCAGTACTCGCTGCTCGAAGGCGGCCGGGAACCGAGGCGCTACCAGGTGGGCGTGAAGCGCGACCCGAAGAGCCGGGGCGGTTCCAGCTTCATGCACGAGCAGTTGCGCCCCGGCGCGGTGATCAAGGTCGAGCCGCCGCGCAACAATTTCCCGCTGAACGAGGAAGCCGCCCATTCCGTGCTGATCGGCGGCGGCATCGGCATCACGCCGATCCTGTGCATGGCAAGGCGCCTGAAGGCGCTTGGCCGCTCGATGACGCTGGTGTATTCCTGCCGCGACCGCGTCGACGTCGCCTTCCTGGAAGAACTGGGGAGCTACGAGAACCTTCACCTGCACATCGATACGGAAGCGGGTGGCGTACTCGACATCACGGTGCTGGTCGCCACGCAGCCGGCCGATGCGCACTTCTATTGCTGCGGCCCGGGCCCGATGCTCGCGGCGTTCGAGGCGGCCACGGCGCAACTGCCGCCGGCACAGATCCATGTCGAGTACTTCACCGCGAAGCAGGAGGCCGCTCTGGACGGCGGCTACACGGTGGAGTTGAGCCGCAGCGGCCAGTCGCTCCAGGTGCCCGGCGGCAAGACAATCCTGCAGGTGCTCAAGGAGGCCGGCGTCGAAGTGGCGCACTCCTGCGAAGAAGGCGTGTGCGGCGCCTGCGAAACGCGCGTGCTGTCCGGCATTCCCGACCACCGCGACGCCATCCTCTCCGACCCGGAGAAGGCGGCCAACAACACCATGATGATCTGCTGCTCGGGCTGCAAGGGCGAGCGGCTGGTCCTCGACCTTTAAGTCATCCCATCCAAACCGGAGACATCCATGATCATTGACTGCCACGGCCACGTCAGCCCCCCCGCCGAACTCTGGGTCTACAAGGCTCACATCCTGTCCCACCGCGGCGAGCATGGGCGCAAGATGCCCGAAGTGACGGACGAAGAGATCCTGCACTACGCCAACCGCAAGGAAATGGGTCCAGCCGGACACATCGACCTGCTCGACCGCGCCGGCACCACCGTCCAGTTGCTGTCGCCGCGCCCTTTCCAGATGATGCACAGCACAAAGCCGGGCAAGCTGGTGCACTGGTTCACTGAGGAAACCAACAACATCATTGCGCGCACGGTGAAGCTGCTGCCCAAGCGATTCATCGGTGTCGGCGGCCTGCCGCAGGTGGCCGGCGATCCCATCGAAGTAGTGCTGCCGGAACTGGAGCGCTGCGTGAAGGAGTTGGGCTTCCGCGGCGTACTGCTCAATCCGGACCCGTTCGAGAACAACGGCTCCGAAGCGCCGCCGCTGGGCGACCGCTACTGGTACCCGCTTTACGAAAAACTGTGTGAGCTCGACATCCCCGCACACATCCACGCCACCGGCTCCCATTCCGCGCGCTCACCGTACACGGTCCACTTCATCAATGAAGAGACCATCGCGGTGTTCGGCCTCGTGAACTCCGACGTGTTCAAGGACTTCCCTTCGCTGAAGATCCTGGTCTCGCACGGCGGCGGCTCGATTCCCTATCAGATCGGCCGCTTCCAGTCCGGCGCCGCGCGCGCGGGCCGCGACTTCCTCGCCGGGATGCGCAACCTGTACTACGACACCGTGCTGTATTCGGAGGAGTCGCTGCGCCTGCTGATCAAGACCGTCGGCGCGGATCGCTGCCTGTTCGGCGCCGAGTGCCCCGGCGTGGGGTCGCAGGTCAACCCAGCCACCGGCCGCACCTTCGACGACATCAAGCCATTCATCCAGGGCTTCGACTGGCTGTCGCCGGAAGACAAGGACATGATCTTCTACGGCAACGCGCAGAAGCTCTTCAATCTCGACCTGGCGGCGTACCGCTAAGCGGGCGAAGACCCACGTAGGAGACCAACGATGGCACAAATCGTACTCGGCATGGGCACCTCGCACGGCCCCATGCTGGTCACGCCGCCGCATACATGGGGCTCGCGTCTGCCCGATGACCGCCGCAGCGTGCATCATTACCAGGGCCGTACCTGGACGTTCGACGAACTGGTCCGGCATCGTGCATCCGAGAACCTGGCCGCGCAAATCACGCCGGAAGTATGGGAAGCCCGGCATGCGCGCTGCATGCAGGCCATCGACCGCATGGCACAGGTCCTGGTCGAAGCCCGCCCCGACGTCGCCGTGATCGTCGGCAACGATCAGATGGAGATCTTCGACGACATGCTGGTGCCCGCGTTCAGCGTGATGTGGGGCGAAACCATCGTCAACAACATGATCAGCGACGAGAAGCTGTCGCGGCTGCCGCCCGGCGTGGCGCACGCCATGCCCGGCTACATGCCGCCGGAAGCCACCTACGCCGGCGTGCCGGCACTCGGTCGCCACCTGATCGAAGGCGCCGTGGCCGACGGCTTCGACGTCACGGCCCTGAAGCATCTGTCCGCCACCGAGACGCCGCACGCCTTCGGCTTCGTGTTCCGGCAGTTGATGAAGGACCAGGTGATCCCCACCGTGCCGGTGCTGATCAACACGTTCTATCCGCCCAACCAGCCGACCGCCGGCCGCTGCCATGCATTCGGACGTTCGCTGGCACGCGCCATCCAGTCGTGGGACAGCGACGCGCGCGTGGCGATCATCGCCTCGGGCGGCTTGACGCACTTTGTCATCGACGAGAGCGTTGATCAACTGATCCTCGACAGCATGCGCGCGCATGACTTCGCGCCGGTGGAAGGCCTGGGCGAGGCGATATTCCAGGCCGGCACCTCCGAGGTCAAGAACTGGATCCCCGTGGCCGGCGCGATGGACGAACTCGGCTTCGGGATGGAAGTGATTGACTACGTGCCGTGCTACCGCAGCGAAGCGGGCACGGGCAATGCCATGGGGTTCGCCTGCTGGCGGCCCGACAACAACAAGGAAGTCATCCGATGAGCACCCCCCAGGAATATGTGCGCCGCCTGCGCCGGCTGGATTGTTGCGCGGTGTCCGACACGCTAGACAAGCTCGGCCTGCCGGGCGTGGTGAGTGGCGTGCGTCAGGAGGCCGGTGAAGGCCGCATCGCCGGCCGCGTGATTACCGTGAAGCTTGGGACGGGCGCGCCGCCTCCCGGCGAGCCCCGCCACCTGGGCACCACCGCCATCGAGGCCGGCGGCCCGGACGACGTGATCGTGGTCGAGCAGCGTACCGGCGTTGAGGCCGGAAGCTGGGGCGGCCTGCTGTCGCTTGGCGCGAAGGTGAAAGGCATCGCGGGCGTGGTGGCCGACGGTCCCGTGCGCGACATCGATGAGGCACGCGCGATGGACTTCCCCGTCTTCGCCGCCGCGCTCACCGCCCGCACCGCGCGCGGCCGCATCGTCGAGAAAGGCACCAACGTGCCGATCCGGGTATGGGACGTGGACGTCGACGCCGGCGACTACGTGCTGGCCGATCGCAGCGCGGTCATCTTCATCGCCGCGGCCGACATCGTGCGCGTGCTGGAAGCCGCGGAAGGCATCGTCGCCCGCGAGGCCCGCATGGCCAAGGCCGTGCTGGCCGGTACGCCGATGAGCCAGGTCATGGGCGGCAACTACGAATTCATGCTGAAGGAATAAGCCATGTCAGAACACCTCGAAGACCGTAACGTCACCCGCGCCGGCAAGCTCGACACCGCGACGCTTAGCGACGCCATGGACCGCCTCGGCATCGTCGGCCAGTGCCGAGCCATCAAGCCGCGCGATGCCGGCTTTCGCATGGCCGGCCGTGCCTTCACCATTCTCTACGGCCCGGCCGCGAGCCCGCCGGGCACCGTCGGCGACTTCATCGACGACGTGCCGCCCGGCCACGTCATCGTGCTGGACAACGGCGGCCGCACTGATGCCACGGTCTGGGGCGACATCATGACCGAGATCGCTCACCGCCGCGGCATTGCCGGTACCGTGATCGACGGCATCAATCGCGACGTGCACCTGTGCCTGTCGCTCGGCTACCCCGTGTTCTCGCGCGACAACTGGATGCGCACCGGCAAGGACCGCGTGCAGGTGGAAGCCACCAACGTGCCGGTGAACATCGGCGACGTGCGCGTAGCGCCCGGTGACATCCTGCGCGGCGATGCAGACGGGCTGGTGTCGATCCCGCGCGAGCACGAGGAACGCATCCTCGCCGTGGCGGAAGAGATCGAGAGCGCCGAGAACGCTATTCGCGCGGCAGTCGCCGGCGGCATGCGCCTGGATGAAGCGCGCAAGCAGTTCCGCTACCACCAACTGCAGACGCGCGCCGAAGGAGCCAAAGCATGAGCCTGCCCATCGACCGCATCGATCCGCGCGAGACCACGCAACTGGACTTCGCGCGTACCGCCCCGGAGATCATCGACGCCGCCCACGCCATCCCGACGGCCACCCTGCATGAGGCCGGCGGCAAGATCGGTGCCCTGCCCTCCGCCATCAAGCCGGTGGCGCCCGGCTTCCGGCTGTGCGGCCCCGCCGTCACGGTGCACGCGCCGGGCGGCGACAACCTGTGGCTGCACCGCGCCATCTATGCCGCGCAGCCGGGCGACGTGCTCGTGGTGTCGGTCAGCGACGCCTTCGAGCACGGCTACTGGGGCGAAGTGATGTCCACCGCCAGCCAGGTGCGCGGGCTCGCCGGCCTCGTCATCGACGGCTGCGTGCGTGACGGCGTGCTGCTGGAGGAGATCGGCTTCCCGGTGTTCGCGCGCGGCCTGTGCATTCGCGGCACCGGCAAGGACTTCGGTGCGCGCGGATGGATCAATGCGCCGACCGTGTTCGGCGATGTCACGGTGCATGCCGGCGACCTGATCGTCGGCGACGGCGACGGCGTGGTCTGCATTCCGCGCGACCGCGCCGGCAAGGTGGTGGACGCCGGCCTCGCGCGCGAAGCCGCCGAGGCCGACCAATGCCGGCGACTGCGAGCCGGCGAGACCACCCTCGACATCTTCGGCTGGAATTGAGCGGGGAGATCGGACGACATGAACGAACGCATTGACGAAGAAAAGATGATCCGCACGAACTGGATCAGCATCCCGGCATCCGATGGAGGCGCGTACGAGGGCTATCTCGCCCTGCCGCCGACGGGCACCGGCCCGGGGCTGGTCCTCTTCCAGGAGATCTTCGGCGTCAACCGCCATATCCGGGCGGTGGCAGACCAATACGCACAGCTTGGCTTTGTCGTGCTGGCGCCGGACGTGTTCTGGCGCCAGGCACCGCGCGAATCGTTCGCCTACGTGGGCGACGAGGCAGCGCGAGCGCGTGACATGCTCATTCGCGCCGACATGGCCGAGATCGTGGCCGACCTGGAAGGCACTGTACGCACCCTGCGCGAACGGCCCGAGGTAACGGGCGGCGTCGGCGCACTTGGCTTTTGCATCGGCGGCCGGCTGGCCTACCTGGCTGCCGCGGCGGGACTGGTGGACGCGGCCGCCTGCTACTACGGCGGTGGCATTCAGGACCAATTGCAGAAGGCCGCGGCCGTATGTTGCCCGATGCTGTTCCACTACGGCGAGACAGATCCGATGATCCCGCTCGCTGCAGTCGAGCGTGTCCGGGCGGCCTTTGCCGACCGGGACACGGCGAAGTTCTTCATCTATCCCGGCGCCAGCCATGGCTTCAACTGCTGGGAACGCGCCAGCTACCAGCCGCTCGCCGCCATGCAAGCGCACGGCCGCACCGTGCTGCACTTCGCCCGGCATCTCGCCGCGGGCACCACTGCATAGCCCCCCGCACGCCGGAGAATTCGCCATGAGTATCGACGCCATCCAGTTCAAGGCCGCCATGCGCTGCCTCGCCGGCCACGTCTGCCTGATCACCACGCTGTCGGCGGACGGCACGCGGGCGGGGCTGACGGCCACGGCCGTCTGCTCGGTATCGGCAGATCCCCCCACGCTGCTCGTCTGCGTCAACCGCAACAGCGCGTCGTTCCACGCCATCCAGGCGTCGGGCATCTTCGCGGTGAACGTGCTGGCGCTGGAAAGCCGTCATCTGGCGGACCGCTTCGCGAGCCCGATGCCGGCGGAACAGAAGTTTGCTGACGGCGTGTGGGGCCGGTCCAGTACCGGCGCACCGGTGCTGCGAGACGCGCTGGTCAGCTTCGATTGCCGCGTGGCGAGCGCCGTGGACGTCGGCACGCACGGCATCCTGTTCGGCGCGGTCGACGCCGCCGCGCCGCGCGCCGACCGCGCCCGGCCGCTGCTGTACGCGCATGGCAGCTACGGCGAATTCTCATCGACCGACGCCGCTGCGGCGCGCGAACTGCTCTGGATCCCGTCATGGGACCCCGAACCGGCCAGTTGAGGCAGACGAACTGAAACTCACCGGCCAATACACCGTTCCGCCCGCATCCCTGCCGGGCGGGCGCCATAACAATAAATTCCAACAACGAAGACACTGTATGGCCTTTCGGAGAAATACGCTGGCAATGGCACTTCGCCATCTGTCATTCGGCATCGCATTGACGGCCGCCACGACATCGACGCACGCGCAGGGCAGCGTCACCATCGGCGGTCTGCTCGACGAGGGGGTCGCCCTCTATCGGGACAACGGCGGACATTCCCAGGTCCGCATGCAGGATTCCGCAATCTATCCATCGAAGATCTATTTCCGCGGCACGGAGGATCTCGGCGCGGGCCTGCTGGCGTCGTTCAGCCTGGACTCCATGATCGCCCTCAGTACGGGATCGCTCGATCCGCAATCGCGTGGGGCGCTGTTCGAGAACTCGGCTTGGGTTGGCTTGCGCAAAGTCGGGATCGGCGGCTTTCGACTCGGCCAGCAGAACGACTTCGCGTTTGACTATTTCCTGATCGGAGGCATCGACCCTGCCACCGGCATCGCCGGTGGCATGTTGAACTTCCGCACGGGCAGTTTCGGGGCGGACCTGCTTGGACTCAACGGGCCGGCGCAGATCGGCGCCGCAATTTCCGGGTCGCCGTATGCGCCGATCGTCACCAATGGCGTGCCGACAGGCATGTCGGCGATCAATTGGGATCGTGTCGGCGGCAAGCGGATGTCCAACGCGATCAAGCTGACCAGCGACGAGATCGCGGGGTTCTCCGCGGGGCTGATGTACAGCTTCGGTGAAGTGACGGGAGACTTCCCGAACAGCTCGGGCAAGAGTGCGGCAATCGGCTATAACAAGGGCGAAACGCGCGCGGCGGTGGTCTATACCGAGCAGAACTACGGCGCGGTACAAGGTGGGCGCAGTGGCATCGCCAACCTGCTCGCCGGTGCTCGCACGAAAGTCTACGGCTTCGACCTGTCAGGCATGTACAGCCAGGCGCGCAACACCTTCACCGGCGCCAAGATCTACGCACTGGCTGCGGGCGTGGGCTACGAGCTAACGCCGGACCTGTTCCTCGGAGGTGCATACACCTACGAGAATGGCAATGCGCAACTGAAGAACGTGATGATCCATCAAGGCGCGCTGCAGTTGACGTACACCTTCTCGAAGCGTACCGCCGTCTATCTGGTCGGGGTCTATCAGCGCACCAATGGCGCCTACGCCGCGGAGATCAGCAATATTCTTGCCAACGGGAAGATCCAGTCGGTGGCCCAGGTCGGCATGATGCACCGCTTCTGACGTCGAAGGCAGGGCGCTCCGGCACCCTGCCTCACACGCCGCGCGCCGCCAGGATCTGCATCAGGCCTTCCGCCACCATCTGCCGGCCTTCCTCGAAGGCATCCAGCAGCATTTCCCGGTTTTTGGTGCTCAGCGCCTTCACGAGCTTCTGCTCCACGTTCGCCTTCAGATGCTGGTCGCGCCGCGTGATGTCGGCGGCCAGCGCGCGATAGCGGTCGGTCAGTCGCATCAGGCGCAGCGCCTCGCGCTTGAGCACCTTATTCGGCGACAGATCGAACACGGCGTCATGGAACGCGCGATGGTGCTCGATCCACTCGCCTCGCTCACCGGCCGCAAGCAATTCGTCCAGTTCGGCTAGCATCCCCTTGAGCTGCTTGAGCTGAGCAGGCGTCGGCCACTCGACGGTAGACAGCAACTCTGCTTCCAGCAAGTGCCGCAGCCGGTAAAGCTGGCGTGCCTCGTCGGTCGACAGCGGCGCGACGAAAAAACCGCGGTTGGGATCGTGTTCGATGATGCTCTCGGCCGCCAGGAGCTTCAGCGCTTCGCGCACGGGCACGCGGCTGATGCCGAAGCGGTCGGCGAGATCCGATTGCCGCAATTGCAAGCCTGGCGGCAACTGCCCGCGATTGATCAGTTTGCGAATTTCCTGCGCGATCTGGGCGGGAATGTCGATGCCCTCTAGTTCTGCAGTTGCCACGGTTTTGCTTTAGCTTTGAAGTTAATATGCAATATTGCATGCAATTATACCTCCAATCGACCTCTGAGAGAAAAAATGCAGACTGTCCGTAGCGCCGCAAGCGCCAATGATTGAAAAGAAAATTCATCGCTTGCAGCGACCGAGCTTCGGTTATCCCACTCGGTAAAACTCCACGCTCTGCCCCGCATTGACCGCCCGCCGCAGCCAGTCGGGCATGTCGCCCTGCCCGTCCCAACTCTGCCCCGCGGCGTTGCGGTAGCAGACCACTGGCGGTGGCGCTGGTGCGGGTGGCGGAGGGGGCGGTGGTGGATCGAAGCACCCCGCCGCTGCCAACTCCTCCATGGTCAGCCCGTAGTCGGCTATCTCCGCCTGGATCCAGCGGATCGCCGCCGCCCGCTCATTGATTTCTGTCATTGGTGCTGTCGTTGCTGTCGTCACTGCTGTCGCTGCCGTCATCCGGGTTCAAGGCTGCAGCTGGCGCGCCCTGCTTGTTGTCTTGCTGTTCGTCCCGTTTTTCGCCTGGCGCCTCCGGCTCGGCCGGCGCCGGGCCGCTGGCCTTGCGCCGCCGTCCGCCACCACCCTCCCCCCGCCCGGGTGGCGCCACCCGCAATTCTGCCAGCAGCTGGCGCGCCAGCACCGCCTCGGCTTCGGCGCGCTCGGCCCGGCGCTGTGCTGCGGCCAGCTCCGCCTGCACCGCGTCCAGGTCGTGCGCCGCTTTGCGCTGCGCCTGCTCGGCGGCCGCGAGCCGATCGCCGAGCGCCGCGGCCTGGGCTTCGAGCCGGGCGCGGACTTCGGCCTGCGCCACGGCCGCGTCGCGGGCCTCGCTGCGCGCCGCCACCAGTTCGCTGCGCAACGCTTCGGCGGTGCGCTCGCTCTGCTGGCGCGCGGTCCGCTCCGCGTCCAGTTCGCGTAAGGCGCGGCGCTCGCTGGCCTCGGCCCGTTCCTGGGCGAGCGTCACCGCCTCGCGGGCGCGCTCGAGCTCGGTCGAGAATTGGGTACGCAGTTCCGCCAGCTGCCTACCCGCGGCCTCCAGTTCCGCCCGCCCCGCTTCCAGCCGCGCCTGGGTCGCCGCGTGGGCCTGGCGTTCCGCCACCAGGTCCGCCTGCACGGCGTCGTGCGTCGCGCGCGCCTCGGCCAACTGCGCCGAGAGGGCGGCCGCCTCCTCCCGCGCGCCCGCAGTCTCGGTCCGCGCGGCGTCGCGCTCGGCCTCGGCGACGCTGGCCGCATGGCGGGCCTCGGCGCGCAGCGTGGCCAGCTCGCCGGTGGCGGCCTCGTTGGCCGCCTGCCAGATGGCCTGGACCGCCCCGGCCGCAATGTCCTTCAACGTCTCCGGCAGGTCGGGATGGTCGATGGTGACGCGCGTGCGCCCGCGCAGTTCCTGCCAGAACGCCGCAGCACCTCGGCGGGCGTGCCCATGCTGCCCTTGCGCACCAGGCTGTAGAGCGTGTTGGCGGGTAGGCGTGACGCCATAACGGAAGAACAGCAGGCCGCAAACCTCGCGGTACAGCACACGGCTTGGCCGCAGGCACTATATGAGTGCCCCATGAGCTACTTTATTGTCTTCCTCCTCATACGTTGCGTTGCAAGCGAGCAGCCTCTGATCATCTGATCAATTTTGATTTGACACCGCACATCAACTCACTTTTGAGCTAATATTGAGCAGATAATCACGATCAAATCACTTTTGAGTCAGAACGATGGCAAGATCTGAGTTGCTCCAAAGCATCTTTGAATTCTTCACAGCGCAGGCTGCTGCTGGTCGATCCGAATTGAGCAGGCGAGAAGTTGAGGTCGGTGTCGCGGCGCCCACTGCGACTGTCGTTCGCTACCTAGAGAAGTTGGTTGTAAATGGCCAGCTCGTGCGGCTCGGAAGGGCTGCTAACACTCGCTATCGACTCGCAGACCCGGCCACGCAGCCCGCTGCCTCCGTCGGTGCGGCTTCAGCACAAGGGCAAGCGCTGGCGCAGGTCCAGACAGGGGCAATCAATTGGTCGGACGCGGCCAAAATGTTGATGGTCAAGTTGGATGCCCCGTTAGGTGTGCGAAAACCCGTCAGTTACCAGCGAAAGTTTGTTGACGATTACCAACCCAACCAGACTTTCCTGCTGCCTGTCGCGCTGGCAGACGCCTTGTACCAGGAAGGCCGAATGCAAGGCCAGCAGCCCGCCGGAACCTACGCGCGAAATGTCATCGCCCCGTTGCTGATCGACTTATCGTTTTCGTCCTCCCGACTGGAGGGAAACCGTTACTCCAGACTCGACACGGAAGTGTTGTTCGAGGCGGGGCGGGCAGAGCCAGGCGACAAGGACGCGACGATGCTCTTAAACCACAAGCAGGCCTTCGAATTCTTGGTCGAAGACGTGCCGCACTACGGTTTGTGTGTCCCGATTATCCGTAACCTCCATACCTTGTTGATGCAAGGCTTACTCGCCGATGAGGAGGCACTCGGGACAATCCGAAACAAGGTGGTGAACATCACTAACACGGTCTATGTCCCGACACACGCACCGCAGTTGCTGGAGGAAATGTTGACTCAGATCATCGAAAAGGCAAAGGAGATCAAGAACCCAGTTGAAGCCGCATTCTTCCTCTGGATCAACATTGCGTATCTCCAACCGTTTGATGATGGCAATAAGCGCACGAGTCGACTGAGTGCCAACATTCCGCTCTTGCTCTACAACTGCGCTCCCCTCAGTTTTCTCGATGTGAGCGACGATGACTATGCACGGGCACGGATTGGCGTCTATGAGTTGCTCGACACCAGCATAGCTGCGGATTTGTTTGCATGGACTTATCGCCGTTCAATTGCCAAGTACGCCGCTCTGATCGCGGCGGCGGGGCAGCCAGATCCATTCCGCATGAAGTACCGGGAGGTCATCAACGACATTGTCGGGCAAGTAGTAAGGGGGGAGGCCTTGACCGAGGCCGTCACAGAGCTCGGATTAGAGTCACAAGAAGCAATTCAGCTTCAGGAGATGATCAAAGGGGATCTCACCAGACTGGGCGAGCACAACTTCTCGCGCTATCGACTTCGCATGCGCGAGGTCCAGGAGTGGATCGCCCGTGGCCGGCCAGTGGCAGATTAGTAAACTAATCAGCAGCACTGGCCATTGGCCTAGCCGTTTACTGTCGCTTTTAGACCGCCGTCAACGCCTCAATTCGAGAACGCTGCGTAGCTCAGCTTGCATCGAGCACGGCATCGTGGAAGTCATTCTCGTGAACGAGAACAACCCGGATGCCCTTCTTGCGCAACTCAACCGCCTTCTCCACCTTTCGGCCATAGCAGGCAAATGCCCAGCATGGATTGCCTTCCGCGCCAATCACCAAGTAGTTCAGCTTTGCGGTCACACCCGGGATAGGCTCGCCGCCGAGACCTTTCACGATTTCCTCGAATTCAGCCCGCTTGTATTTCGCCGACGCGCCGGTAAAGCAGAACGTGGCCCCGGGAAAGGAGACAGTCGGCATCACGGCACACAGGGCGGTGAAAGAATTCGTGCCACCATCTGCAACCAAGGGCCGGACGATGGTCCGCTCGTCAAGAACAGCCAGGAACTCGGTGAAAAAATCAAAGAGCATCCTGTGTTCCGACTCGTCGATCCGGCCGTCGGTCAAAACCCTCGTGGTCATGGCGTCGATCTCGTCGTAGGGCCAGCAGGTCTTCAGGTGTTCATGCTCCGCCAACCAGTCTGATAGCCCTCTCATCTCTTCGACGCTGATCACGCCATCAGAAGCGATGCCGCCCACGACAGCATGAAGACGTTGAAGGTCGGCAGTGACCATGTCGTAGAACTCGGTGCTTCGGAGCTTCTTGCATAACCAGGTGAGATCGGCGCGCTCCTCTGGGTCAAGCACTCCATCAGCAACAGCCTCGGCTACAACAGGCACAAGCTCCGAAAACGGATGCCGGTTCGCAACATCCTGATTATCTGCCAGCCACATCCGCAGCAAAGCCACCTCGCCTGGCGTCACCGTCCCGTCTATTGCGATGCCTTCCAGTAGGCCGAGCAAGGAATTAATCGATTTCTCAAGCCGACCCTTGCCGGTGAACTTGAAGTAAGACTGGATCTCCGATGCCATCTGCTTCCCCCTGAATTTGCTCGGAGGTGTGCCTCCAAGCGCATGTGCAACTCTACAACGGATGCAAGCCTTGAGGGTGAGGGGTTACCCTGCCGGTCGCTCCGACGACGGCATTGAAATGAAAAAGCCGAGCACGCAACTGATCAATCGGGAGGGAACTTGCCAGCCCAACGTCGCGCGTTTCGTGCTGACGGCCCTGGGGACTGGGTGTGACCTTTCGGCGAATCTGGCCGCCAACTCCGTCGAGCTGTGCCAGCCCATCATCACGCTGGAAAGGCGCAACGAGGCTGACTACCTGCTTCCCTCCCGCTTACGGGTGGGCTGTGGGGGAAGAAACACGACCGTAGCGCGCGGCATCGAGGGCGGCGTTTTTACCGGATTTCCAGCCGGAGGCAAACCAGCAGCCCTAGCCTCTTCCGCGGGCCACACAACCGCCCGGGCAAAGGCGTCCTGAAACCTCTCGCTCATGAGGTATTGGGACAGTTTCGTTGCCATGCCTGGACCTCCTGTTTTGCTAGTCCGAACTTTGACTTCCCAAATAGCCGGAACCCGCATCGGCGCTGGGTTTCGGCTATTTTTTAGACTATTATGTAGCCATGTAAATTAGTATTTATCTATTGCGGTTCAGCAGTTTTATGCTTGAATAAGTGTTCATGTATATCGAACACGTCCCCAACCGCAACTCGCCCCCCGCCATCCTGCTGCGCGAGTCCTATCGCGACGGCAACACGGTCAAGAAGCGCACCCTCGCCAATCTCTCGTCGCTGCCCGCCGAGGTCATCGAAGGCTTGAAGGTGCTGCTACGCGGTGGCGTCGCGGTGTCGTCCGCCGATGAGGCCTTCGTGATCGAGCGCAGCCTGCCACACGGACACGTGGCCGCCGTGCTTGGCGCGGCGCGCGCCTGCGGCGCCGAGCAGTGGTTTGCATCGGCACCGGCCGCGCTGCGCTCGGTGGTGATGGCACTGCTGGTGACGCGGGTGGTGTCCCCCGCTTCCAAGCTCGCCACGCATCGCATGTTGCGCGACGAGACCGCGACCCACTCGGTGTCGCGGCTGCTGAAGTTGGGCGACGTCGAACTCGAACAGGTCTATGCCGCGCTCGACTGGCTAGGAGAAGCTCAGGAAGGCATCGAGAAGCGCCTTGCCAGGCAGCATCTGAGCGGCAGTACGCTGGTGCTCTATGACCTCACTTCCACGTGGGTGACGGGACGCTGCTGCGAGCTTGCCGCCCACGGCTACAGTCGCGATGGCAAGCGCGACGACCCGCAGATCGTGTTCGGTCTGGTTTGCACTCGTGAGGGCTGTCCGGTGGCGGTCGAAGTCTTCGCCGGCAACACCGCCGATCCGGCTACCGTGGCCTCGCAGGTGGACAAGCTCAAGAACCGCTATGGCATCGAGAAGCTCGCGTGGGTGGGCGACCGGGGCATGCTCACGCAGGCGCGCATCGACACGGTATTGCGCCCGGCTGGCCTGGACTGGGTGAGCAGCCTGCGCGCGCCGCAGATGGCCGCACTTGCCCGGGAGAAGGGCCCCTTCCAGCCCTCGCTATTCGATGAGCGCAACCTGCTAGAGGTGACCAGCGAGGCGTTCCCCGGCGAGCGGCTCATCGTGTGTCGCAATCCGCTACTGGCCGAGGAGCGCAGCCGCAAACGCGAGGCGCTGCTGCAGGCCACCGAAGCCGAGTTGATGAAGATCACCGACGCGACCACGCGGGCCCGCAATCGCCTCAAGGGCACCGAGGAGATTGCCCTGCGCGTAGGCCGCGTCATCGATCACTTCAGGATGGGCAAGCACTTCGAGTTGAACATCACCGACTCGAGCTTCACGTGGGAACGCAAGGCCGAACAGATTCAGCAGGAGGCCGCACTCGATGGCCTTTACGTGGTGCGTACGAGCCTGCCGGCAACGGACTTGCCGGCTGAGGCGGCCGTGACGGCCTACAAGGGTCTGGCGGTGGTGGAGCGGGCCTTCCGTTCGCTCAAGACGGTCGATCTGCAGGTGCGTCCCGTATTCCATTGGAACGCAGCGCGCGTGCGCGCTCACGTCTTTCTGTGCATGCTTGCCTACTACATCGAGTGGCACATGCGCGAGAAGTTAAAGCCGATGCTGTTCGACGATGAATACGTCGAGCTCGCGCGTACGGCCCGGCCCTCGCCAGTGGCCAAGGCACGACGCTCGGACCAGGCGAAAGCCAAGGACGCCACCAGGCTTGGCGAGGACGGTTTGCCGGTGCACAGCTTCCGCACGTTGCTCGATGATCTGGCCACGCTCGCGTACAACGTCTGTCACACACCCCTCAACCCGCAAGCAAAGATCGTCATGATCACGCGGCCGACCCCAGTTCAAGAAAAGGCCTTCCGCCTGCTCAACGTCAGCCCCGTCGCCTGTACCCAGTAATCGACTCGCTCGCGCGCACATAACCGTGAGAAATCAAAGCATTATGCGCGCCGCCAGCTCAAAGTTCGGGCTAGTCTACCGGACTCGGACCGCCTGCGCAGCGCAGCGAATTGCCTGGCCAGGCATGACAGCGTCCTTGAAGTTCGGGCAAATGCCACGCTCGACGGCCCTTGGAAAATTTGTCTCGTCGGGCCGTCTCGCCTGGGTGTCCTAACCCAAGTGAGTCAACACAAGCTCGCAACGATTTCCACTACCCCGGGGGCATGCCTACCACAAACGTGGGAATCCGCTATCAAAAGTGTACCGCCTCAGACCTGTCCGCTATTGAGGTAGGGAAACCTTGAGTCCATTATCCGACCCGATAAAACTCCGCACTTCGCCCTGCATTGACCGGCGCGGCAGCCAGTCGGGCATCTCACCGGTGCCGTTCCCAGCATGGTGCCGCGGCTTTGCGGTAGCAGACAACCGGCGACGCGCGGTGACGCCTGGGACGAGCTGGTGCGGATTGCAGCGAAGCGGGCAATGAAACCGCAGTCCAGACGGCCCGCACGCGTTGGACAAGCTCACCCGGATGCGAGGTTAGCTGCGGCCGGCTATGATGAACTCACAAACCACAGAGGCGGAGGCGCCATGGCTTCGAAACTGACTTACTACATCATGAGCCAACGCTTTCAAGACGTGGTCGGACGTGCGATCGAGCAGGCGGTGGCCAGGACGCGTGCGGCAGGTTTGACGCCGGCCGGCGATCCGACCATCCAGCCGAGCGCGCGTCCGACGACGACGGTCATCGTGACTGTCCCGCTCGCTAAGCCCGAGCGCAGGATCGCTGCTACACCGCGTCGCGGGCACTCCTCAGACGATCCTAATGTTGGTTGAGGCGCTGGGCTCGCCCAAGGGCGAATGGCATGTGCGGCCGGCCACGCGCCCCTAGCCCCCCGCTAGGACCCTCATTTTTTGCTTCCTCCGTATCGTTGCAACGCTATGCAATTTGACATATCCAGAGCTGTACTAAACCGCTGACGCGGTAGTGGTGGTAGGCACATGTCTATGGCTGACGTTTCATGAAGAGGGTTGGCTGGCGCTGAACTCCAGCGAGGTGGTGAGCTGTCTCGCTAGGAGCAGTATGTGAACGCCCAGTTGGGCATTTCATCTACTGCTTCCAGGAGGCTCGCCATGACGCCACTGCGCCAACGCATGCTGCATGACATGCAGATCCGCAACTTTGCAGAGAATACCCAGAAGTCCTATCTGGTTCAGGTGTCGAGTTTCGCCCGGCACTTTCGCAGATCGCCCGAACTGCTGGGTCCCGAGGAGATCCGGACCTGGCTCGTCTACCTCCGCGAAGAGCGCAAGTTGGCACCCGCCAGTCTCGCCGCAAGCATCGGCGCACTGCGCTTTCTCTACCGCGTGACGCTTAAGCGACACTGGAGCGACGACGACCTTCCCTTGCCCAAGAAGCCGGTCCGATTGCCAGTCATCCTGAGCCTGGAGGAGATCACGACCTTCTTTGAGTCGATCGCCAGTTTCAAGCAACGCACCATCCTGATGACCGCGTACGCTGCCGGATTGCGGGTGTCAGAAGTCGTGCATCTGAAGGTCACCGATATTGACAGCAAGCGCATGGTCATCCGTGTGAACCAAGGCAAGAACAGTAGGGATCGCTACGTAATGCTGTCGCCGAGGCTGCTTGAGATCCTGAGACTCTACTGGCAGGATGCTCACCCGCGAGAGTGGCTGTTTCCGGGCAACATCCCCGGACGACCCATCTGCCGCGCTGCCGTGGCCCAGGCATGCCTGATTGCACGTAAGCGCAGCGGCATCACAAAGCCAATCACACCGCATTCGCTGCGGCACGCCTTCGCCACGCATTTACTGGAGGCTGGCACCGACGTGCGTCGGATCCAGTTGCTACTGGGACATCGTGCCCTTTCGACGACGGCCCGCTACCTCAAAGTGGCTACCACCACTGTGTGCGCGACTCCGAGCCCCTTTGACTTACTGCCGCATCCCCTCCCCATTCCGCCTGAGCCCACACCGCCCGCGTCCTTCTGAAGCCGGCGATGCGACCGACGCTCGAGGTGGCGGATGTCTTCCGCTGCTGCGGCCCACAGTACCGGCAGACCCATGCCGACGCCCTCAGTCGTGCCCAACGGCGCACGATGAGCGCCATCGAGTTGTGTCGCACCGCCTCGCTCGGCGGACATGTTGAGCAGTGCGATACCTGCGGTCATCAGCGCATTTCCTACGACTCGTGCCGCCATCGCTGCTGTCCGAAGTGCCAGTCGCTCGCCCGCGCGCAATGGCTCGAACGCCGTCGCGCCGAACTGCTTCCCGAGGTCGAGTATTTTCATGTCGTCTTCACTCTGCCCGAGCCCATCGCGGCCCTCGCCTACCAGAACAAGAGGGTGCTCTATGACATCCTGTTCCGCACCAGCGCCGAAACGCTTCGCACCATCTCCGCCGACCCGAAGTACCTAGTACAACATCCCGTAAATAGCTTTAATAATTATCGGGCTGAAAATACGGCTGCAGGAGCGTGACAACCAACTCGGCCATCTCGTCGAGCGAGCCTGCGCCTGGCAACGGTTCCCAACGCCCACTATGGCTGCGAAAGGCGGCACCATAGCGATTGCGGCCGAGCTCGGTCAGCCGAGCCACCACGGTCGGCTCTTCGTCGTCCAGACGTTTGATCAGCAGGTGACGCCCGTAGGCTTGTGTGATGATCTGCTCGTGGCCGAGCAGGCTGCGCAGTTGCTGCTGCAATTTGGCAGCGTAATGTTTGGTGGGTAAGGCTGGCATTTGGATCCTCGATTACGATGCGCCGGTTTGCAACGGATAGCCCCGGAAACTCCATTTGAACGGGTGGGCCACCTGATTGTGCGCGCGGACGAACTGCTCGGTGCGTTCGCGCAGGTGCGCGATGCTGGTGTGGCTCGCGTGGCGCAACACCCGGCGCGTGTAGCGGGCAAACCAGAGTTCGATCTGATTGACCCAACTCGCGTGCAATGGCGTGAAGTGGAAGTGAAACCGCCCATCGTGCCGCGCGTTGAACGTCTGCCAGACGGCCCGGGCGCAATGTGTGTTGAGGTTGTCCCAGACGACGTGCACCTGTTTGCCCGGGTACGCGCTTGCCACGCGCTCCATGAAGGCTACCAGATCCTCCTGGGTGCGCCGGTCGCGGCATTCTGCCAGCACCTGTCCGGTATGCACGTCCAGCGCAGCAATCAACGCCTGGGTGCCGTGACGAATATATTCAAACTCACGCCGACGCAGCCGCCCCGGCGCGGGTGCGCGTCCTGGGTGCTTACGCTCGATGGCCTGAATGCCGGTCTTCTCGTCGATACTGAGCACCACCGCATTTCGCGGCGCCTTGCGGTACAGCTTGCAAATCCCGTTGACCTTCTCGCGAAAGGCCGGGTCTGGGCTATGTAGCCATTGCTGGACCCGGTGCGGACGCACGTCGCCGGCTTGCAAAATGCGCTGCACCTGGCTGCGGCTGATCTGCTCGACAACGCCACGCTCCACGGCGCGCTCCACAATCTCGTCGAGCGTGGGCGTGATCCGTCCCTCAGGTTCCTGCGTTTCACACGCCAGCGCGATCAACTGCAGTCGCGCCTCGTGCGTGATGCGCGGCGGACGGCCGCTGCGCTCGCCCTCGCGAATGCCTTGGGCACCTTGCTGGGCAATGCGCTTGCGCCACAGGCAGACCGTTTGCACCGATACACCCAGTTCCCGCGCAATGGCTGTATTGGCGTGGCCCTCGTGGGCCCACAACGCGATTCGCGCGCGCATCACATCTCGCTGCGGCGCCGTCTTGCGCTCGATTAGCGATAGTAGTTCCTGTCTTTCTTTCTTCGCCAACTTCACTGGCGTTGCATGGCGGCCTCGACTCATCCCGCCATGATATCCGAGGCAATTAATTATTCAAGCTATTTACGGGAGGTTGTACTAGGCGCGGAGATCGGCTTTCTCTCGGTCCTGCACACGTGGGGCCAGAATCTGCTGCACCATCCGCACGTGCACTGCGTGATACCAGGCGGCGGCATTGGCCCGGACGGCGAGCACTGGATCGCTTGCCGACCCGGCTTCTTCCTGCCCGTGCGGATCCTCTCGCGGCTCTTCCGGCGACTCTATCTCGACCGGCTGCGTCGCGCGTTCGACGACGGTGCGCTGCGCTTCTATGGCCAGCTCGATCCGTTGCGCGATCCGCGAGCCTTCGCCGCCTGGATCGGGCCCGCAGCTCGTGCGGAGTGGGTTGTCTACGCCAAGCCACCGTTTGGGGGAGCCGCACAGGTGCTCGATTACCTGGGCCGCTACACACATCGCGTCGCCATCTCGAACAACCGGTTGCTGCGCTTTGATGGCGAATCGGTACTCTTCCGGTGGAAGGACTACCGCCACGAAGCCCGCCACAGGACCATGACGCTCACGGCCGACGAGTTCATCCGCCGCTTCCTGTTGCACGTGCTGCCCGTCGGCTTCAAGCACATCCGCAGCTACGGGTGGCTCGCCAACTGCCACCGGGTAGCGCGCCTTGCCATCTGCCGACGGCTGCTCGGTGTCGAGCCCCCCGCCGATGCGTCACCCACCATTCGGGAAGACTACCGTGACCGATACCAGCGGCTCACCGGCAGGTCACTGCGTGATTGCCCCGTCTGCGGCAAGGGCCACATGGTTCGCGTCGAAGGCGGAGCGCCTGGCATCTTGCCGCGGGCTCCACCTGATCCCAGCCATGGACACTGACCGGCATCAGCACCAGCCCCTAAGCGCGTTGGTCTTCCCCATGCGGCCAACGCGAATCGACTCGTGTTTTGCCGTCTTCGCACCATCACAAGGTCGCGAAACTCCGCACTATCTGCCCGCTGACCCTCGCATTCTCACTGTCTTCGCGCGACCGGCTTTGTCAGACCGTCCGCTTCCGGCTTGCGATGGCCACTCGCCGGGTATCGCAAATGATCACGCCGTTCATTCAATGCCCATAGACGCAAGCGCCTGCGGAGCGGTTTAGCACAACCGATTTTTTGTTTACCGCTCGCGGACCGATCCCGTTAGTCCGACTCATACATTTGTGGCCGCGACCGCCAAACAAAAAAACCTCTGCTCTATGTCAAATTAGTGGGGGCCGTTCTTGTTCCTTGGGCCAACCGTTGGTTGGCAGAAATTTGTTCCTGGTTTTTGCAGAATCTTGTTCCCAACCGCCATGGGCACGCCCGGCTGACGCGCTGGAGAGCGCTCGCCGGCGGCAGGCGCGCGGCACCCCGGCGTGATTCGGCTAGCTCGCGCGGCGTACCTGGCAGCGACCGTCATCCGCTTTGCACAGCTGAATCCCCCCATCGGGTCGCCTTGCCCGGTCGGCAAGATCCAAGTCGACGACTGACGGATGCGTTGGGGGAAGGCACAAAATTGCTTAAAGTGTTGGCCGGAGGAACAATTTTTTGCAGTGCCTCCTGAAGCAAAACTGTTACCGTCGCCCTTCAATCGGCTTGCCGGCGGGCGAACAGCGGGAACAAATTTATGCAAACCGACGCCAACCGCGTGCCTGTGCATCCGTGGCCAGCGTTTCCGACGCTCGCGCAGTCGTGGCACGTATGCGTGGGTCGTCACGAACTTGGCGCACGTCAAGTACATATCGCGCTCGCACGGCCCCTCGGCCGGTAACCGCAAGCAATGACCGAGTTCCAGTTCGGTCTTGAAGAAATTGCACTTTAGCCAGTCTACGGAAGACCTTGCCGACGGCCATTCTCGTCGACAGTGCCGGCGACTTCGCAGGCGCGTTTCAACGAAGCCTGGAAGAGGTATGCACATGAGAGCAGTCTGCCGTGCGCCATGAATACGTATCGCGTTGGCGTTCCCGTCAGTTCATCAGTCAGTGCGCGCTCGCGTCCCTGAGTCCGTGCGGCGATCAACTTCCTCAGTTCAATTGCCGCTTCTTCATGCAACGGCACGACGCGTTCCCGGTAGGTCTTGCCCGCTGGGGGCGCAGACGGGCCGTGCCATCAGGATAGCTATCGAGGCAATCGACGGGCAGTCGCTGGATCTCTCCCTTTCTAGCCCCGTCCATCGAGCGATGAGCAAAGCAGTACGTTGATACGGACACTCCAGATTGCCAACGGCAACCATCAGACGCGCAAGCTCATCTGCTGGAATGAATCGTGGCACTCGTACCGGCATCTTCGGCAGATCCCCGATGCAGAGCAACGGTCGCCGCGGGGTGTCATCCCACTCCCACGCGGCTGTGTTACGAAAAAATTGCGACAGTGCGGAAACATGCGCGCGTCGAGCAAGTGTGCCCAAGGGCTGCCCCGTTCGCGGGCTCTGCTGCGTCGATAATGCCAGCAAATTTTCCAGGACATTGTCTCGCGTGACCTGCGCAAAGCTTTCCACCGCTTGGGATGGCGCATACGGTTATCAACGGCGCAGGGATGACATCACCCCGACATGGAATGCGCCGCATGGCCGAGCAGCGCGCATCGGTCCTCATCGGACACGCCCGGCGCACATACCTTAGGCCAGCTTCGCGACGTGCCTTGCGGCGCGTCCGCGGCCTGCCCACCGGTAGATACCGTGACATTGAGGGCGTATGAATCGCACCGGTGACAGCACAGTGATGATGACTTTGCTCAAGATGTGAATGAGGAATCTGCATCAGGTGGCCAGCTCCGCCCGACTGCTGCGATACTCAGATCTGGGCCTTACCACCGTCGACGAACAGTTCAATACCATTGACAAAGCTTGAATCGTTGGAGGCAAGAAAGACCGCCGTCTTGGCAATTTCGTCCGGATCGCCGACGCGGCCCAGTGGGATCTGCGAGGCCAGAGCGTCGAGTATTCCCTGCTGCCGTGCGGCGTCGGGCCCGGCCAGGTTCAACAAGCCTGGCGTCTTGGTGGGTCCGGGGCTGAGCGTGTTGACCCGGATGCCGCGACCCTTGAGATCGAGAATCCAGTTGCGGGCGAATGAGCGTACGGCGGCCTTTGAGGCGGCATAGACACTGAATGCCTCGGTGCCGCCGCTGGCGGCGGTGGAGCCAGTCAAGATGACTGATGCACCGTCTGCTAGCAATGGTAGAGCCTTCTGTACAGTAAACAGTACGCCCTTGACGTTACGGCCAAAGGTGTCGTCATACTGCTCCTCGGTAATATTCCCGAGCGGCAGCAGCGAGCCGCCGCCGGCGTTGACGAACAGTACGTCGATCCGACCCTTTTCCGATTTCACCCGATCAAACAGCGTGTCCAGTTCGGCCATGTTCGATGAGTCGACCCGGATGCTGGTAGCGTTACCGATCGCGGACACCGCGGCGTCGAGTTCGGCCTGTCGGCGACCGGTGACAATGACATGCGCTCCTTCGCTAACGAACCGCTTAGCGGTAGCGAGCCCGATTCCGGTGGATCCACCGGTAACGATTGCGATCTTGCCTTCAAGTTTGCGTGACATGGAAGTTTCCTTGGTTGGTTTTGAGTCGGAGCGAGAACCTGACTTCATCCTCCGGCGCCCGGGTGCACGCGCTCGCCGCCTCCCAGCGGGCAGGTCGGCGAAACGGCTCTCCACCAACTCGTACGCTCGCAACGGGTCGAGCCTCAAGGCTGCTGCCCGACCGCGCTCGCGTCGTGGCTGTGCGAAGAGGCCGACGACCTCTGCTTGATCAGCGCAACCGCGACACCGCCGATCACTGCGGCCATTGCAATGGCGAGGAAGTTCTGCACCAGCGGCAGCTTCATCGAGACCAGCAGCCCGATCACGATTGGCGCCGCGATCGCGCCGATGCGCCCGACTCCGGAGGCAAAGCCGAGTCCCGTCGAACGGATCGACGTCGGGTAGAACTGCCCGGCATACGCGTACAGCAGGATCTGCGTGCCCAGCGTCGACGCGCCGACGACGGCAACGATCAGGAACAGCGGCTGCGCGCCGTAGCCGAGCAGCGTCAGCGAGACCGCGGCGATCGCGAAGAATGCGGTCGTCACCCACTTAATGTTCAGCTTGTCGGCGAGCCATCCGCCACCGACGGCGCCGACGACTGCACCGGCGTTGTAGGCAAGCAGGAAGTTCAGCGCGGAACCGAGACTGTAGCCGGCCATGCCCATCAGCTTGACCAGCCACGAACTGAGCGCATAGAGCATGAACAGGCAGGTCATGAAGGCCACCCAGAACATCACCGAGCTGAAGCCGCGGCCGTCCAGGAACAGCCTGCCTACGGTCGGACCGTCGGCCTTGTCCTCGGCTGGAACGAGGAATTCCTCGTGCGGCTCGAGCCGCATGTCCGGCCGGATCTTCCGCACCACTTCGCGCAAATGGGTGTCGTCGTGCTGCTTGATCAGGAACGGCAGCGACTCAGGCATGTACTTCAGAATGAACGGGATCAGCACCATTGGGGCGCCCGCAGCGATGAACACCGATTGCCAGCCGTAGGTCTCGATGAACTGCTTGCCGAGCAGCGCGGCGAGGATGCTGCCGACCGCGTAGCCGCAGCACATCAGCGTGACCATCATGCTGCGCACCTTCTTCGGTGAGTATTCGGTCATCTGCGCGGCCGCATTCGGGATCGCGCCGCCGATGCCGAGCCCGGCGAGGAAGCGCATCACGCTGAAGGTGATCGGGTCGTTGGTGAACCCGGCGGCCGCGGTGAAGGCGCTGAACAGGAACACGCAGATCGAGATCGCCCAGCGGCGGCCGATCTTGTCGGCCAGCGCGCCGAGCGCGATCGCTCCGAACATCATGCCAAACAGCGCCGAACTGGCCATGAAGCCCGCGGTGGCGGCCTCGACATTCATCGCCTTCATGATCGACGGAAGCGCGGTGCCGGCGACCGCCAGGTCGTAGCCGTCGAGCACCAGGATCACGAAACACCAGATCAGCACGGACCAGTGAAAGCTGTTGAACTTGGCCTCGTCGGCCAGTTTGTGAACATCTATCCGGTGCGCGCTTGAAGGTGCTGGTGCTAGCGCAGGGCGAATTGACTTCATTGACTTGTCTCCTTCTATTTTCGGTTCGAGCTTCGGCATGCGACGCAGTAACCACATTCTGGGCCGAAACCACACGGCCAATGTCCGCCCGTGCATAGACAAGGTCGCTCCCCTTAGTCCGTGCAGGCCGCACCACCCTCACACGCGAGGGGCTTCGGGCAGGCGTTCACCGCCGCGCACGACGTATTTGGCGGGATACAGTGTGACAAGAACCTCGACTTCGTCCTCCGTTGCGCCAGTGCAGGCGCTCCAGATCGAGCTCACCTTTTTGGCCAGCGATAGCACGGCGCCGTCGCTGCGCCCATCACGTATGTGGCAGAAGATCAGCGTTTCGGAAGTGGGCTCTCCCGAACGGTAGGTGTTGTCGGGCGTGGCTTCATGGAATACGACGCTAATCAAGTCGAGCGGCGAGAGGATGATCTCCCTGATCGCGCTCGTGAACTCGCTGGCGATCCTGGCCTTGACGCCAGCTTCGATTCCGACCTTGCATTCGCAAACAATGATGGGCATGTTGTGTCTCCGTGAAGATAGGGCTGCTGAGGCCTCAGTCTCTCGGAACGTCGCCCTGGGTGATTGCTTTGGGGTGCCACCACTTGCTTGGAAGTGCCATGACATGGCGTCGTGCCGCCAGTCCAGGCCAAGATCGCTATCGGTGGCCGGCGCCCGCCAAGGCGACGTATGGAGTGCCCCGGACAGGGCCCATGCGTTTGGCACCTGCCAAGGCCATGGCGGCGTCAACCTCCAGGGTCGAGCAACTCACAGGCCACCCGCCTCGTACGCTGACGCAGTGGCTGAACATCGCGCACTTCAAGGTTAGTAGACAGATGACCCCACAGCTGCGGCCGGCAGCGTTCGGACCTTAAATCGACCACAGGGACGCGCCGATCAGCTCCGTGAAGCCGGCGCCACCTTGAGGCAGGCCAGGTAAGAGACCATATCGGTGGAGACTTCGATGTCGCGCAGGACTTTGCTCCTGTCCACCGTGAGGCGCAACCCTCAACGTGCGATTTCGAGCTGATCGCCAATACGGCGCCGCGGTACTCCTGCTCTTCATGCGAGCCCCCGCTGTCCGTTGGATCGACTCAGTACTTGGCGAAAGCGTTGCTGCAGGTTCGTGCGGCCCACGATTACATCCCTGCGCTCGACGTATCTGCGCCGCCAGACCCTCTACGAACATCAGCGGCCGAAGGAATACCTCGGGCTCAATGACGTCGATCAGGCTGACAGCGACCGCCTGGTTGCCTACCTCGGCGCACAGGCCAGCGAAGTCATATCGGTCGACGAAAAAAAGACTAAGACATGCGCGGCCGATTTGGCCTTTCGTGCAGAAAGTTCTTTCAGCGAGCACTGCCTGACCCAGATCCCAGGGGTCGCGGAAAGCATCGACCGGAAAGCGTAGCGAGACACTCAAGAATGGATGGAGGAAACCCTTGTTGACAGGGGGCTGACGATAACATACGCTTTGTTTACTAAACGGTCGTTTATCAAAAGTACCTCAGGTGATCGGACGCGTTGAGAAAGCGTGCCCGTAGCTGCTACCTCTTTGCCAGCGCCACGGTCGGCCGGTTCTATGCCCCACCGCAAATCATTGCCGCGCCGCAGTGCAAATCGGAGCCAACTTGATGAGTTCGAGGCACTTGATGCGATGGCTCCCCAGACCTCCCGCAAGCGCGGGACATGTATTTCGCGGCTCAATCCCCGGCCAGCGCGTACCCCAGTCAGCGCTTCGCCCACACCCTCACGAATTTGCACGCATGACTCGGGGCCGCCGTAGCTGGCTAAGCGTTCAACGTATCACTCCTTCTTTCACAACAATTTGCCGGTTTTGACCGGCGCACGGAGACAACCCTTGGCACAAGGTCGCAGCACATTTCTCAAGTCCTCTGTCGCGCTGGCAGCCTTGCCGGTCGCCGGTTGCCGCTCTTCATCGGATGACACCGCCGCACTGAAAGCCAACGCCGATCCCGTACTGACCCGTGCCGTCTCATCCGGCGACACGGCCGGCGTAGCTGCCGCGGTGATCACTCGCGATGAGACCCTCTACACCGCGCCGCAGGGAGCGCGCGCGCTCGGCGCCTCCGCAGCGATGGACATGGACACGGTGATGCTCATCGCCTCCATGACCACGCCGATCACCAGCGCCGCAGCCATGCAGCTGGTCGAGCAGGGCAAGTTGAGCCTGGACGGTCCAGCGGCCGCGGTGATCCCCGAGCTGGGCGTTCTCAAGGTTCTGGAGGGCTGGGACACGAATGGCGCGCCCCAGCTGCGAGATGCCGAGGGCCAGCTCACCCTGCGGCATCTGCTCACCCACACGTCCGGCTTTACCTACGAGATCTGGAACGCGGACCTGGAGCGCTACTACCGCACGCAGAACGTCCCCGGCATCCTAACGGGGCAGAAAGCGGCGCTGCAGGTGCCTCTGTGCTTCGACCCCGGCACGCGCTGGGAATATGGCATCGGCATCGATTGGGTGGGCCGGCTGGTCGAAGCCGCCAGCGGCCTGCGCCTGGGCGACTACTTCCAGCGCAACATCACAGGACCGCTGGGCATGGACAGCACGGCGTTCAAGATCAGCACGGCCATGCGCACCCGACTGGCCGGCATGCACTTGCGCGGAGACGACGGAAAGTTATCCGTGATCGATCTCGGAGCAGTGCAGGATCCCGAGTTCGAGTCGGGCGGCGCAGGCCTGTACTCCACCGCCAACGACTACCTGAAGTTCATGCGCATGATCCTCAATGCGGGGCGGGGCAATGGCAACCAGATCCTCAAGCCGGAGACGGTGGCCTTGATGTCGCGCAATGCCATGGGCGCGCTTCGCGTGAGCAAGCTGCCGACGCAGATTCCTTTTCTCTCGCGCGACGTGGAATTCTTCCCCGGCGTGCCCAAGACCTGGGGCCTAGGCTTCATGATCAACGAGAGCGCGGCGCCCACCGGCCGCAGCGCCGGCAGCCTGGCCTGGGCGGGACTGGCCAATACGTACTTCTGGATCGACCCCACCCTGAACATCGCAGGCCTGGCCATGATGCAGTCGCTGCCGTCCGTGGACCCGAGAACCGTGGACGTGTTCTACGGTTTTGAAAAGAGCGTTTACGCCTCGCTGAGCTGATGCCTGAAGGGCGGTCACCGCGCTTCATGATCGAGGGCGCAGGGTCTATGACATGACTCCTTCCTTCACAACACTTTGCCGGTTTGACCGGCGCACGGAGACAAACATGAAAACACTGACTCGCAGACTCTTTGATGCCGCTGTTGTAGTCGCGCTTTGCGGCGCCGCCGCCGCGACGGCGCAGTCCTATCCGAACAAATCCATCCTGATCAAGGTCGCTTACCCGCCCGGGTTCGGGGTGGACGCTTCAGTACGTCCATCCGCACCCGTGCTGGAGCGCGCCCTTGGGCAGACTCTCGTAATCGACAACATGCCCGGTGCGAACGGCTCCATCGCGGCGATGAATGTGTTGAAGGCGTCGCCCGACGGATACACGCTGCTCGCGACGGCCGGTCCTGATTTACTGATGGCGCCGCTCACGGTCGCTTCGGCCAAGTACACGTTCGACAGCTTCAAGCTCATCGGTTCGTTCGGGATCTCGGACATGGTCCTCGTCAGTTATCCCGACCGCCCTTTTAACAGCCTCACCGCGCTCGTCGAACAGATGCAAAAGCGTGGCGCGAAGGAGCTTTCCATTGCGCACTGGGGCCAGGGCACGCTCGCTCATCTCGCGGCCGCTGAATTCCAGGAGCGGGTCGGCGTCAAGTTGCTGGAGGTGCCGTACAAAGGCATCGCTCCCATGGCCACGGCCGTCGGCAGTGGCGAGGTGGACCTCGCATTTGTTCCTCTTGCGGGGCCGATCCTGGGAATGGTTCAGACGGGACGGATCAAGGCCATCGCCTTTGCGAGCGCCAAGCGGCATCCGCTCATGCCGGACGTCGCGACGCTGAGCGAGCACGCTCGATTCAAGAACTTCGAATTCGGCATCTGGACGGGCTTGTTCGCGCCCGCGCGCACAACCGATGCCGTTGTCGCGCGCCTGAGCAAGGCCTTCCAGCAGTGGAACGACAGTCCGGAATTCCTCGCGCTCGCGACTGCCCAGGGCTTTCGCAAGCTGGACTCAATGACGCCGCCGCAGGCGGCGGCCTTCTTGCGTGTAGAGAACGAAAAGTTCGTCAACATCGCAAAGACCCTTAATCTGGTGGCGCAATAACGCTGCCGCGCTGGAAAGGCCCATACGATGACCGTTCGAGACTTTCACTACTACGAGCCCGCCAAGGGCCACGGGCTGAGCCACAACCCGCTCAATGCGCTGGTCGCCCCGCGGCCCATCGGCTGGATCTCGTCACGCGACGCGCAAGGGCGGGTCAACCTCGCGCCCTACAGTTTCTTCAACGCGTTCAACTACGACCCACCAATCATCGGATTTTCTTCGATCGCCTGGAAGGATAGCGTTCAAAACGCATCGGAAACGCGAGAGTTCACCTGGAACCTGGTCACCCGCGAACTGGGTGATCAGATGAACCAGACCTCATCACCGCTTCCGCGCGGCGAGGACGAGTTCCGGTTCGCCGGCCTCACGGCCGTGGCGGGTCGCAAGGTCAACGTCCCGCGGGTGGGCGAAAGCCGCGCGGCTATGGAATGCAAGGTGATCGACATCGTGCAATTCCGAAACACCGAAGGCGAAAAGGTAAGTGGCTGGCTCGTGTTGGGCGAAGTGGTGGCCGTGTACATCGACAAGGCACTCCTGAAAGACGGCGTTTATCAGACAGCCGAGGCATATCCGATCATGCGGTCCGGCGGACTGAATGACTATGTCCAGGTCTCGCCAGACAATGTCTTTCAGATCGCGCGGCTCGCGGGCGCCAGCAGCCCGTCGTCGCACGGCAAGGGATAGCACCGTCCGCAAAACGGCACATGCCAAGGAGATGCAACACCTCCATGCCGGCCTGGTGCTGCCGCAACCGCCGGCCATGGACATGGGATGCCATGGGCTGTATTCCACCGTGGGCGAACTGAACCGCTGGAAGGTCGCAAGCCGATACGCTGGTCTACTTGATGCCGCCTGAGCGCGGTCTGGGCTTTACGAATGCACCTAGAGGTTCTTACATGAGAGAAGTCTTGACACCGGGTGCGCAAGCACTTACGTTTACATAACGGTCGTTTATCAAAGGAAGGCGAATTCATGGAACCCACTACCCCGAAAGTCGCGCTGGTCATCGGCGCAGGTGATTCGACCGGCGGAGCCATCGCACGCCGGTTTGCTCGTGAAGGGTTCGTTGTCTGCGCCACGCGCCGCGATGCCGAGAAGCTTACGCCGCTGCTCGAAGAGATCGGCGACCAGGAAGGCAAGGCCTACGGCTTTGGTTCCGATGCCCGCAAGGAAGAAGAAGTTGTTGCACTCATCGAGAAGATCGAGTCGGAGATCGGTCCCATCGAGGTGCTCGTGTTCAACATCGGCGCCAATGTGCCATGCAGCATCCTGGAAGAGACCGGGCGCAAGTACTTCAAGATCTGGGAGATGGCTTGTTTCTCGGGCTTCTTGAACGGCCGGGAAGTGGCTCGCAGAATGGTGGCACGCGGCCGCGGCACAATCCTGTTCACCGGCGCGACGGCTGGCATTCGCGGCTCGGCCAACTTCGCCGCCTTTGCAGGTGCCAAGCATGCGCTGCGCGCGCTGGCTCAAAGCATGGCTCGCGAACTGGGTCCGAAGAACATCCACGTGGCCCATGTTGTCGTCGACGGAGCTATCGACACCGAATTCATCCGCAACAATTTCCCCGAGCGCTATGCTCTCAAGGACCAGGATGGCATCCTCAATCCCGAGCACATCGCGGACAACTACTGGTACCTGCACACGCAGCCGCGTGATGCCTGGACCCACGAACTCGATCTCAGGCCCTACATGGAACGCTTCTGAGACGGACCCACTCCACAACCAATACGACTCAATCCCATGAAGACACGGATCACCGAGCTGTTTGGCATTCGACACCCCATCGTGCAAGGCGGCATGCACTTCGTTGGCCTGGCCGAGCTGGCGGCCGCAGTCTCGAACGCCGGCGGGCTGGGCGTCATCACCGCGCTGACGCAGCGCACGCCAGAACTGCTGGCGAAGGAGATCGCCAGATGTCGCGAGATGACGGACCAGCCTTTCGGCGTCAACCTCACATTCCTGCCGACTTTTTCCGCCCCGCCCTATCCCGAGTACATCCAGGCGATCGTGGAGGGAGGCGTGCGCATCGTCGAAACAGCAGGGCGCAGTCCTGAGGAGTACATGCCGGCGATGAAGGCGGCCGGAATTAGGGTGATCCACAAGTGTACGTCAGTCCGGCATGCTCTGAAGGCCGAGAGGATCGGGTGTGATGCGGTGAGCGTGGACGGCTTCGAGTGCGGTGGCCATCCCGGCGAGGATGATATCCCGAACATGATCCTGCTGCCCCGAGCGGCCGATGAGCTCAAGATCCCGTTTGTGGCTTCCGGCGGCATGGCGGACGCCCGTAGCCTGGTGGCCGCCCTCGCCCTCGGCGCCGACGGGATCAACATGGGCACGCGATTCGTGGCAACCAAGGAAGCGCCTGTTCACGAGAACGTGAAGCGCGCCATCGTCGCGGCCACCGAGCTTGACACGCGACTCGTGATGCGCCCATTGCGCAACACGGAGCGTGTGCTGAAGAACGCTGGCGTCGAGAAGATCCTGGATATCGAGCGCGACAAGGGTGAGCAGATCCAGATCTCCGACATCCTTGAGCAGGTCGCAGGCGTCTATCCGAAAGTGATGCTCGACGGTGAGATGGATGCAGGGGCCTGGAGTTGCGGGATGGTCGCCGGCCTCATCGACGACATTCCGAGCGTACGCGAGCTCATCGATCGCATCATGGCGGATGCCAGCCATCTGATCGGGCAGCGCCTCGCCCGGATTCTCGGGTCCGAACAAATGCCCGAGGAAAGCGTTGCCGCCTGAGGAAACTCGACGTACACATCGGAAATCCATCAGACTCAGGAGAAAACTCATGTCCAAGACCGCGGAGTTCTATTTCGACGTCGGCAGTCCGGCATCGTACCTCGCATGGACGCAATTGCCGACGATCTGCGAAGAAACCGGTGGCACGCTTGTCTACAAGCCCATATTGCTCGGCGGGGTATTCCAGGCCATTGGCAATGCCTCGCCCGCGACAATTCCGGCCAAGGGCGCATACACCAACATCGATTACGCCCGGCACGCAAGGCTCTACGGCGTTCCCTATCAGTGCAACCCGCACTTTCCCATCATCACGCTCACGCTAATGCGAGCCGCCACCGGCGTACAGATGAGAATGCCCGACCGGTTCCAGGATTTCCTGCGCAGCGTCTTCCAAGCGTTGTGGGTCGATGCGCTGAACCTCAACCAGCCCCAGCTTGTCGCCAAAACGCTGGTCGACGCGGGGTTCGACGTCGAGGCGATCCTGGCACTCACCAACGATGCCGAGGTGAAGTCGCAGCTGCGCTCGACGACGGAAGAGGCCGTCAAGCGTGGTGTGTTCGGCGCCCCGACCACTTTCGTCGGCGAGCATATGTTCTTCGGCCAAGACCGCCTCGAATGGGTCTGTCACGCGCTGCAAGGCAAGCCTCTGTGAATTGATCCGGCCGTCTCCGGCGGTCCGGCTCTGACCCGGCATCCAGGCTTTCCATGGCAAACTCCCATCCCAGCGATTCAAGACCGACTTAATGCGTTTTCGAGCGACAGGCTGACGGGCATCCGGCGTGGCGTCGAGAAAGAGTCGCCGCGTGTGCGTCGCGCCGGCAGCCTTGCCGTGACGCCCCATCCGGTGGCGCTGGGCTCGGCCTTGACACACGCTTGCATCACCACAGACTTCCGCGAGTCGCAAGTCGAGTTCGCTCGACGAGCCGTAGCGCGCGATCGGAATAGCCTCGTCGGACGGCAGGCCGCAGGGCATGCTCGCCCCCCCAGAACATCTCGTCTCCCATCGCGCGGTAGACGAACTGGTGCTGAAAGCGCGAGAGGGTCTCGAGGACGTCCGCATCCAGCCGTCAGCCCGCGCTCTGACGGCCATGTCTGCCGAGTTCAGCGGTTCGCACCTGGATTGCACCCGCTCGCGCAGCGATGCGAATCGACGTGCCCTGCTCGAGCTTGCCTGGTCCGATACCGACTCCGCGCTCTTCCACGGGCTCGCCGAGGCATCGCTTCGCGAGCAGGCGCGGCTCGAAGCGTCCGACGACGTGCCGTTCGAATTCTTTCGCCAGCACTATCTCTCGCCGTTGCAGTTGCACCCACAGTGCCTGAGTTGCCGAAGCGCTGTGTTACACCGTGCGCGCCTCTCGCGGCACGGCCAACGACATGGGCCAACCGGCTGATGTTCCAGATGAGCCCGGCCAACGCGCGCCAACGCGACTACCGCGATGTTCGTGCTCTTGCCGCGCGCCGCCAGATTGCGATAGCGGCGACGTAGCCGCAGCTGCGCGTCCCAGGCGCGATCGATGATGGCCTCTTCGGGATGCCTTCGTGCCGACGCTGGATCTCGAGGCTGACGCGTGCCGGTAGCTCAAGACTGCCTCGACGAGCAGCTTCCTTGCGTAGCTGTTGCCGGTCTTGGTGATATGCGGCTCAAATGCCCACTGACGAAGATTTCATCGAGC
Organism: Cupriavidus sp. DF5525; assembly: GCF_040149425.2. Classification (NCBI taxonomy): domain Bacteria; kingdom Pseudomonadati; phylum Pseudomonadota; class Betaproteobacteria; order Burkholderiales; family Burkholderiaceae; genus Cupriavidus; species Cupriavidus sp. DF5525. Next base: position 1,036,386 of record NZ_CP168267.1, read on the forward strand.
GAATAAATGTGTCCCGCAGCAGCTTCTTCTGGAGCTTTCCCGTGGGCAGGCGCGGAAAATCGAGTACAAACGAGAAAGATCGCGGAACCCTTATCGGACCGAGCTTGCTGCGGCAAAGGGCTCTCAACTCCTCAGCTAGCACGTGAGGGGTTCCCGGTTGCCGATCGACCTGAACCACCGCGTGTACCACTTCGCCGTACTCGTCATCGGGCAGGCCGAAGACAGCCACGTCGAGCACGCGATCATCTGTTACAAGAATGTTCTCTATCTCTTGTGGATAGATGTTCACGCCGCCGGATATGATCGTGAAATCGCGGCGGTCCGAGAGGTATAAGTATCCCTCTTCGTCGAGATGGCCTATGTCACCGTAGGTCCACCACCCTTGTTTGCTTCGGCTCGCAGCCGTTTTATCGATATCGTTCCAGTAGGCAAACCCGGCGTCCGACTCAAAGTACACAGTTCCTGTCGAGCCAGACGCCACTTCGGTCTCATCGTCGGCAAGGATATGAACGATTCCCTCGACGGCACGACCCACTGACCCCTTGTGAGCGAGCCATTCAAGCGAACTGATCGCACAGGCGCCGATCCCTTCTGTTCCCGCATAATACTCCTCCAGGATCGGCCCCCACCATTCGATCATTGCCTCTTTGATATGGATGGGGCAAGGTGCGGCGCCGTGCATCGCTACGCGATGACTGGAAAGGTCAAACTGCATGCGCATGCCTGGGTCAAGGCGCAGCAATCGATGGAACATCGTCGGAACCCATAAGCTATGGGTAACACGGAATTTTTCCATGGCATGGAGAGCCTGAACTGCATCAAAGTGCTCCATGACTACAGCGGTACCACCGAACGCCAGGGTCGCCGAGACGTTTCGGTGCGGCGCAGCATGATACAGAGGTGATGTACACAGATGGACCATGGACATATCGACGCCCGGCTTGCTGGCAAACGAAGCATCGCGCGGGTCCATGTCACGGAACGCTATAGGGGGAATCGGCTTGCGCACACCTTTTGGCCGCCCGGTCGTCCCGGACGAGTACATCATCTCCCTGCCACGAGCGGGATCATGGATTGACGTCACTGGGCATGCACGAAGCGCGTCCTCGAATCGCTTAAAACCAGGAATAGCGCCCCCAAGGGCGAAACATGCTGCGGAACCAAAATCGGACGCTAAAAGACCCGCGCTGTTGACGGCGGCCACTGAAACGAACACAGCGCGCGCGCCACAATCGCGCGCGATATAGCGCAGGTCGTCGGCGCTTAACTTGGTTGACGCCGGTGTAAAAATGACGCCAGCGCGCTGACACCCCCATCCCAGATATAGGAACTCGGGGCAATTCTCGACGCAGAAGAGCACAGCGTCTCCGGTCTTGATCCCGGCACTGCGCAGAAGATTGGCAACCCGATTGGCGCCCTCTTCCAGTTGGGAATACGTGATTTCGCGCCCGCCAGGTATGAAGACCGCGGCAATCTTCTCGGGCATGGTCTGCGCGTAGTGCGATGGATGCGCCATGTCGCCTCTCACGAGAACAGGGAGAAGTCAGGCGCACGACGCTCGAAAAAGGCCGCGAAAGCTTTCTTGAGCTCGGCGGACCTGAGACGGATGGCGAACTCTTCCAGTTTGAGGTTGATAGGACCGAGCTTTCCCTCATCTTCACTTCTGCGAATGAAGGAACGCATTGCCCGACCCGCGCCAGGGTCCATCGTGTGCTCTAACGCTGTTCCCGCGGGAATGTTGATCAGGCCGCATTCAGCCTCGTCTTGCGCGGTGCAGGGCTCGCCGAGCCGAAGCAACTCAGTCGCCTTAGGCGTCCCAACGTTGTTCGGCAGCAATTGACTTGATCCGAACTCCGGGCAAAGTCCAAAGTTCGATATTGCCTCGGAGCGTGGATCGGCGAAATCCGCATCGTCATTTCCGCTCGTGAACGCTTCTTCGCTGCCGTGTATCACCTCAGCGCGAACTTCGCCGAGCCTGCCTGCGTCTCTGATTGACTCAGCAAGGGCTCCGTACATATCGAAAGTGATGGCATTCTTCCGCTCTGGTCTGTTAAGCCCGATGAGCATGACGCCACGGTCTGCTACGAATTCTATGTGCTCCATTGCTGTCTCCTAAACACCGCGCCGATTTGCATCGGCTTGAGAAGGTCGCCAGCCCGTTATAGGCGACAATGGGTATTGCACGATGGATACCGAGCCGTCCATGCGGGCTCGGCCTCACTCGCCTTGCCACTATTGACCAAGCGATCGAGGGTGCTGCTCACCCTAGCCAGTCCTTTCTGGGTGGCGGCTGCGCTGATGTCGAGCAGCACCACATCGAACCCTGCCACTGCGCAAGCTTGTGCGATACCATTTCCCATCGTTCGAGCGCCGACAATTCCTACCGTTTGCATTGCCACAGATAACGCTCCTTTTTGCTATGTAGACCTGATGGGCTGCGCCACCATTTCCGCGTCCGCCGCAACGGTCGCCAGAGCTTTGACAGCATGGCGCAATCGAAGGAGGCGACCACCTGGGCGGGCTGAGGCCGGTTCGTCGGCCGTCAGCACATGCGGCTATCCCGCGGCCTTGACCATGTCCTCGACCACCTTCTTGGCGTCGCCGAACACCATCATGGTCTTGTCCATGTAGAACAGCTCGTTATCCAGGCCCGCGTAGCCGGCCGCCATCGAGCGTTTGTTGACGATGATGGTCTTGGCCTTGTACGCCTCCAGGATCGGCATGCCGGCGATCGGAGAGTTCGGGTCGGTCTTGGCCGCCGGGTTGACCACGTCGTTGGCGCCCAGCACCAGCACCACGTCGGCCTGGCCGAACTCGCTGTTGATGTCTTCCATCTCGAAGACCTGGTCGTACGGCACCTCGGCCTCGGCCAGCAGCACGTTCATATGTCCCGGCATGCGGCCCGCCACCGGGTGGATCGCGTACTTTACCGTCACGCCGTGCTCCGTCAGCTTCTCGGTCAGTTCCTTGAGCGCGTGTTGGGCGCGTGCCACGGCCAGGCCGTAGCCGGGCACAATCACCACCGTTTCGGCATTGCCCATCAGGAAGGCGGCATCGTCGGCCGAGCCGGACTTGACGTTGCGCTGCTCGGCGCTGCCGCTGGCCGCGGCCGTCGCCGCACCGCCGAAGCCGCCCAGGATCACGTTGAAGAACGAGCGGTTCATGGCCTTGCACATGATGTACGACAGAATCGCACCGCTCGATCCCACCAGCGATCCGGCGATGATCAGCATCGGGTTGTTCAGCGAGAAGCCGATGCCGGCCGCCGCCCAGCCCGAGTACGAGTTCAGCATCGACACCACCACCGGCATGTCGGCACCGCCGATCGGGATGATAATCAGCACGCCGAGCACGAAGGCGATCGCCAGCATCAACAGGAACGGCTGCCAGTCCTGCGTGAGGAAGAACGCCACGCCAAAGCCGAACATCGCCACGGCCAGCGCCAGGTTCAGCATGTGCTGGCCGGCGAAGACCACCGGCGCGCCTTGGAACAGGCGGAATTTGTAGCGCCCGGCGAGCTTGCCGAACGCGATCACCGAGCCCGAGAACGTGATGGCACCGACGAAGCAGCCGATGAACAACTCGACGCGGTTGCCCATCGGGATCGCATGCGAGCCCGCCGTGCTGATGCCGAAGGCCGCTGGCTCGGCGACTGCCGCCACCGCGATGAACACCGCCGCCAGGCCGATCAGCGAGTGCATCGCCGCGACCAGCTCAGGCATCTTGGTCATCTCGACCTTCTTCGCCACGTAGGCGCCGATGCCGCCGCCTACCACCAGCGCGCCGAGAATCAGCGCCAGGCCCGTGCCGACCGATGACTGGCCAGCGCCGGCGGGAAGGAATTCCTGCTTGAGCTTGACGATCAGCGCCACGGTGGTCACTGCGGCGATCGCCATGCCGGCCATACCGAAAGCATTGCCCTTGCGGGCCGAGGCCGGGTGCGACAAGCCCTTGAGCGCCTGGATGAAGCAGACCGAGGCGGACAGGTAGAGCAGCGTTACCGAGTTCATGGACAGAAAGTTCATCGCGCCGCCTCCGCCACCAGGTCATCGGCCACGGACTTGGTGCTGGCCTGCGGCGCAGCCTTGGGTGCCTTCTTCCGGAACATCTCCAGCATCCGCTGGGTCACCAGGAATCCGCCGAACACATTGACCGCGGCCAGCGCCACGGCCAGCGTGCCCATGATGCGCCCGGTGGGGCCTTCGGTAAGGCCTGCGGCCAGCATCGCGCCGACGATGATGATGGCCGAGATTGCATTGGTCACGGCCATCAGAGGCGTATGCAGGGCGGGCGTGACCGTCCAGACCACGTGGTAGCCCACATAGATCGCGAGCACGAAGATGATCAGGTTGATTACCGTGTGGTTCACCATTTCCATTAATGTCTCCTTAACTGGCCAATGCCATCTTGTCGCGCCGGGTCATCAGGCAGGCCTCGACAATGTCGTCTTCCAGGTTGATGGAGGGCTTGCCTTCCTTGTCGATGATGAGCTTAAGGAAGTCGAGCACGTTGCGGGCGTATAGCGCCGAGGCGTCGGCCGCGACCATGCTGGCTAGGTTGGTATGGCCAACCAGCACCACGCCATGCCGCTCGACCACCTGGTCGGCCACCGTCAGCGGGCAGTTGCCGCCTTGCGCGGCGGCCAGGTCGACTACCACTGAGCCGGGTTTCATCGCCATCACGGTCTCTTCCTTGAGCAATACCGGCGCCGGGCGGCCCGGAATCAGCGCGGTGGTGATCACGATGTCGGCCTGGCTGGCACGCTGGTGCACCAGCTCCGCCTGGCGGCGCATCCAGTCGGCCGGCATCGGGCGGGCATAGCCGCCCGCGCCCTGCGCGATCTCGCGCTCCTCCTCGGTCTCGAAAGGCACGTCGAGAAACTTGGCGCCGAGCGACTCGATCTGTTCCTTGACCGCTGGGCGCACGTCGGAGGCCTCGATCACCGCGCCCAGGCGCTTGGCCGTGGCAATCGCCTGCAGGCCGGCAACGCCGGCGCCGAGAATCAGCACGCGCGCGGCCTTCACTGTGCCGGCCGCGGTCATCAGCATCGGCATGAAGCGCTGGTAGTGGTCGGCGGCTTCGAGCACTGCCTTGTAGCCGGCGATGTTGGCCTGCGACGACAGTACGTCCATGCTCTGCGCGCGCGTGGTGCGGGGCGCGGCCTCGAGCGCGAAGGCGACGATGCCGGCCGCAGCCATACGCGCGTTGTTTTCGCCGTCGAAGGGATTAAGCATGCCGACCAGCGTGGCACCGGGCTTCATCTGGCCGAGTTCGGCCTCGTCCGGCGCGCGCACCTTCAGCACCAGTGCGGCGCCGAGTGCCTGCGCGGCGGTGCCGATGCGGGCGCCCGCGGCCTCATAGGCCGAGTCCGGCTGGCTTGCCCGGACTCCGGCGCCCGCCTGGACAATGACTTCGTGACCTTGCGCGACGTATTTCTTGACCGTCTCGGGCGTGGCGGCAACACGGGTCTCGCCGGCCCGCGTCTCCTGCGGGATACCGATCTGCATCTCGTCTCCTTATGATGTTTTTTCCTGGAGTGGTACCCGGCGGGGGCTAGCCTTCCATTCTAGATTTTGCTGCCCTTCTTGAGGGCCATGGTTGTCGCTCACCGTGCGTGCACGCTGCCCCTGCATCTTGAGGCGCCGTGGGCAACGGTTCGCTTACCTTAGTCGTACTTTCGCGTTCTCAATCTCCTCTTCCAAATCCCGCAACTGATCCTTCCCAAAAAACATCTCGTCGCCGACAAAGAAGGTCGGAGAGCCAAACGCACCGCGTTCGAATGAATTCTGGGTATTCGCCAGCAAGATCTGCTTGACCTCGGGATCCGCAATGCGGGCCTCGAAGCCTTTTCCGTCCAAACCGGCGACATCCAGGGCTGCCGCGATGACGGCGGGATCATCCATCTTCAAACCTTGTTCCCACATATTTGCGAACACGGAATTTACGTAAGGCATAAAGGTGCCGTTCTTCTGGGCAGCTACGGCCCCCCGCATGATCTGCAATGTATTGACGGGCCAAAATGGATTGTCCCGATAGGCGGTCAGTCCGTGCTTGGTGATGAAGCGCTGGATCTCCAAACGCCCAAACTCCGGCTTGTTCTTGATACCTGCAAAAGCCTCCGCGGGAGAACGATTCCCCGTTAGCCTGAACAGTCCCCCAAGAAGCACCGGAATATAGTCGAACTTGACGCCCTGCCGTGCCTCAATACTCGGAATGACTTTGTGGCTAAGGTAGGAATTCGGGCTGCCGAAATCAAAGTGGAACTGAACTCGTACGCCGCTCATGGTGTCTCCTAATATATGACGTGGTGAAATTTGGGTGGAACGTTTAGCAAACGAAATCACGAGCGGAACTCGCCCGGGGGTTTCTCTGTCTGGCGTTGGCCAACCAGGACATTGGTGTACGATTGACGCCAGCGCCGGTCTATCACGTGCCGCACATCAGTGGCAGGCATATTCGCTCGCGGGCACTGGCCGCCTGTTCATTGCTTTTGCCTCCGGCTTGCGCCGACCGGCCCACGCTCTGCTAGCGCGGTCATACGGCCTGCCCAGATACGGGAATCACCGATAACAAGTGCTGGTGAGCAGATCGGGTAGCTTCGAATTTCCCTCGCGCATCGTCTGCCGATTCCGCCGCTACCGTAATGACACCTGCCAGTTCGACTTCAGCGTTTAATACAAAGAGGGAGAATATTTGTGCTGCCTTCTGTGAAAGGTGATCATTTTCAAACGCCGTGTCTTTCATTGCTATTCCCGGTTGGATCCTCTGTATGGTGGCATCGCAATCGCCGCGATACCGGTTATAGATCTGAGGTGACTGAAAACCGTGTTCCAATGGCGATTTACGCTACCTCGAACAGCCCCGCTGCCCCCATTCCACCACCGACACACATCGTGACGACAACGTATTTCTCTCCACGGCGTTTGCCCTCGATCAGGGCGTGACCCACAAGCCTTGCCCCCGTCATGCCATACGGGTGCCCGATGGAAATCCCGCCACCGTTCACATTCAATCGGTCCGGGTCGATACCAAGGCGATCGCGACAGTAAAGAACCTGGCACGCGAACGCTTCATTCAGTTCCCACAGACCGATATCGCTAACCTTCAACCCATGCCGCTCCAGGAGTTTCGGGATCGCAAAAACCGGGCCAATACCCATTTCCTCGGGCGCACAGCCCGCCACCGCGATGCCGCGGTAGATGCCAAGAGGCTGCAATCCGCGCCGCTCGGCCAGGCGGCGGTCCATCAGGACCGAGGCCGAGGCACCATCTGAAAGCTGACTTGCGTTTCCCCCGGTGACGACGCCGCCGTCGATGACTGTCCTGAGCTTTGCCAACCCCTCCACCGTTGTGTCGGGACGGTTCCCTTCGTCGCGGTCCAGTAGCACCTCACGGAAACTGATCTCCCCCGTCTCCCTATCCTGGATCGCCATGGACGTTTGGAACGGTACTATTTCGGCCGCAAAACGGCCCTCCTCCTGGGCAAGTGCCGTACGCCGCTGTGATTCCGCCGCGTAAACATCCTGCGCCTCTCGGGAAATGCCATATCTCCTTGCGACGAGTTCAGCGGTCTGCAGCATTGGCATATACGCATGTGGAACCCGCTCGATCAATTCCGAGTCGGCCGCACTCGTCATCCATTCGACAAAACGGTCCTGAACCAACGAGATGCTCTCTTGCCCCCCTGCCACCACCACATCCATCTCGTCCACAATGATTTGCTTTGCTGCGGTGGCCATCGCCATCAAGCCAGAGGCGCATTGCCGGTCGATGGACTGACCCGCGACGTTGACCGGAAGTCCGCCGGCTAACGCGCTAAGACGGCCAACGTTCATGCCAGCCGTGCCTCCCGGCATCGAGGTACCGATCACTACATCCTCAATCTCTTCCGCGGCGATTCCGGCCCGCTGAACCGCATGCGATATAACGTGCCCCATGAGGGTCGGCGATTTTGTGTTGTTCAGCGAACCCTTATAGGCGCGACCGATCCCGGTCCGTGCCGTCGAGACAATGACTGCTTCCCTCATGCTGCCCTCTTGATGATGTGAATACCGGGGTAGACATCCCGCTATGACCGCGTCTCTCTCTGACGCATCGCGAAGCTGGGCCACCAACAGACAGAATGGAAAATTTCTTCGGGTGGCAAGGCATTGCGATCGTGCGGAAGCGGTCTCTATCCCATTGGTTAGACGTTTTGATTACCAGGTCTCAGTCCAGGGACGCAGGTCGAGTTCAAAGGTCCAGGCGTCGCGTGGTTGCGAATGAAGGTACCAGTAGTTCTGCGCGATATGCTCCGGATTCAGAATGCCATCCTGGTCTTTCAATGCATAACGATCCGGAAAATTGGTGCGGATAAAGTCAGTGTCGATCGCGCCGTCCACCACAATATGGGCTACATGGATGTTCTTCGAGCCGAGTTCGCGGGCCATGCTTTGCGCAAGCGCGCGAAGCGCATGCTTGGCGCCCGCAAACGCGGCATAGTTTTCCTTGCCTCGCAGACCCGCAGTAGCGCCGGTAAAGAGAATCGTGCCACGTTGACGCTGCACCATGCGCTTGGCAACTTCCCTTGCGTTCAGAAATCCTGCAAAGCAGGCCATCTCCCAGATCTTGAAGTACTTTCGCGCTGTCTCCTCAAGGATGGAAGAAGGCACATTGGCGCCAATGTTAAATACGAGAACGTCAATTGGACCGATCTCGGACTCAATTTTGTCGATGAGGGCGACCACTTCCTCTTCCTTGCGCGCGTCCGTGCCAAACGCGTAGGCGATCCCGCCGGCATCGCGAATGGAGTCAACCAGCGGTTGGAGCTTGTCCGCTGAACGACGCGTCACACAAGCGACCATGCCTTCCGCGGCGAAACGCTTCGCGATTGCACCACCAGTCGAGTCCCCCGCTCCGATTACGAGCGCGACACTCTGCTCTTTGACATCCATCACTGTCTCCTTTATTAACAAACGATCGTTTAGTAACAAAAGAGTATTTCATCCCCGTGCAAGAGTCAAGGGCGACTTACGCTAACGCACCTACAACGAGAAAGCTCAGGAGCACGCTCTGCGCGGCACGCGCACTGGCAAGGCTGGTAAGGATGGAAGAAGAAGAAAAGCCGCGACGGCGCTTGCTATATGGCTTCGCGCGCAACGGCCCGAACCGGAAGCATCGACAGCACGTGCGGTGCGGCCGGGTCCGACAATCGAAGCCGTCGCAATGAAAGCGCGGTACCACGGGCATGCACGCACATATCTGCGCGCATCGAGAAGAACCCAGAAGGGCGCAGAACTGCGCCCGGAGGAGGCGGGTGCTACATTGGCACCGCTTAGGTCTTGCTGAGGGGTTCGAGCCGTTCAATAGACCGCCCGAGAAAGCGACGGCTGGAAGCGAGAATTTGCTGCCTGGTCCGGTCGGTTTCAACCACCCGGGCCAGCAAAATGGCACCCACGCACTGCGCAATCAACGCCCAAGCCGCATCCGGGTCGTCCAAACGCTGCTTCCAACTGCTCTGCAGCTTCTTCGCGCTTTCCTCCACTGAGGCGCGGACTGCTGGCCCGGACCTCGCGATTTCAGGTCCCAAGGTCGGCAGGACGCAACCTGATTCCGGATGCAGCGCATGAGAACTGCTGAGATAGCTTCTGATGCGTTTCACGAAATGATCCTCGGCCGTCTCATCCTCGCCTGCGAGCATTTCAGCGCTGTTGGCCAACTCCCGCTGGATCACTTCCGCGAACAGTTCCGCTTTAGAGTCAAAATGACTATAGAAGGCCCCCCCCGTGAGCCCGATGGCCCCCATCAGGGCATCGACTCCCGTTGAATCGAATCCACCCTTCTTGGCAATCGCTTGACTACTGTTAAGGAGTTTTTCCCGCGTCTCCTGCTTGTGCGTGCTTGAGTAGCGCATTTTCGGCTCACTTCGAACTCAGGACATGGCAGGAATTATAGCATGACGATCGTTCAGAAAAGGTCTGCCTCAGTTAGATGCTGCGGCGCACGGGCTGCCGCTGCCCAAGATACATACTGGCCGGCGTTCGAAAGGGTCGGGAGCCGCGAATTCCGTCCTGTGCATGGCCGTCGAAGCCCGTCTAAGCGCTGTCTCTTCGCGGCCCGACTAAGTGCCATCCTCAGGGCACGAAGGCGCCCAGCTCACACTCCTGTGCTGGGGGCGCCCAACGGCATGCGCAGATCAGATCACCAACCGTGAATACTTGTTGACATCACTCAGTGTGTAACCTAGCATCGTTTGGCAAACGATCGTTAACTAACGAATCACGCGGAATCTGTTGGCGCCAGTCCCCGGGACGGGTACTCGGTCGGCAGGCCCATCAGTGAGCTGCGCGTTCGTCACGATGCTTCTCCCCACACGGAGTCGATTTCATTCGGGAAGCCGTGGGGCAGATGGCAACAAAGCGAAATAACCCCGGATATTAACCAGGGTATAACAACTGAGAGACATCAATATGGAAGCCAGACGCTGGCATAGTTCCTATCCCCCCGGGATACCGCTTGAGATTGATGTGGACGCGCCAGCGACACTGGGGTCCATGATTGCACGCGCGGTCGCCTCGTTCGCCATGCGTCCTGCGGTAACCTGCCTGGAGGAATCACTTAGTTACGCAGAGCTCGGCATTCTGTCTGAGGCGCTTGCGACTTTCCTGCAGCAGTCAGGATTGAGAAAGGGGGATCGTGTAGCGTTGATGCTGCCAAGTTGCCCAGCTTTCCTGATAGGGTTGGCAGCGATATTTCAAGCAGGGATGGTGGCGGTTCCAGTCAATCCCCTGTATACACCGCGTGAATTGAAGCATCAGCTGCAGGATTCTGGCGCCACCTGCATTATCGTCGCCGACCAACTGCAGCAGCCGCTGCAGCAAGTGCTGGAGGAAACCAGCATTGTTCAGGTGCTGACGGCACCGGTTGTTGGAATGAAACCTATTGTCGGTCAACTGGCACTCGCAAAAGACGCTGGCGCTGTTCAACAAGCCGGCACGACCGGTGGTCGCACGTGCCAACCTTTAGCCGACGCGATTCTACAGGGAAGCAGGGGCACTCTTTCCCCGGTCGCACAGACTGCTCAGGACATCGCCATTCTGCAATACACCGGTGGCACGACGGGTGTGTCCAAGGGGGCAGTCCTCACGCACAAGTCAGTTTGCGCGAGTTTGGCGCAAATTTTGACTTGGGTTGGACCACCGTTAGCAGGCTCGGAGGCATCGATGGTGACACCGTTGCCTCTGTATCATATCTTCCCGCTTGCAACTGCATTAATGGCGCTATCGCTCGGTTGTGAGAATCGCGTGGTTCCCAATCCGCGTGAGGCTGGTTCTGTGCTTGCTGAATTGAAGCGGCGGCCGTTTCAGATTCTTGTCGGGGTCAACACCTTGTTCAACAGCTTGGTGAACACACCGGAACTCATTTCCGTAGACTTCAGCGCTACCCGTTTGGTGATTGGCGCCGGGGCGTCAATCCAGGATGCTATTGCAAAGCGATGGCTCGCGGCCGGTGCTCCCCCTGTTACCGAAGCTTATGGTCTTACAGAGACCTCACCGAGCGCCACCTTCAATCCTCCTGGGCGAAGCGGATCGATCGGTATTCCTGTGCCTTCGACCGACGTTCGCCTGGTAGATGAAAGTGGGCACGACGTCCCACTCGGTGTTGCGGGCGAACTTCTGATCAAGGGACCACAACTCTTCAGCGGCTATTGGAATCAGGAGGACGAAACACGGAAAGCGTTCCTTGATGGTGGCTGGTTCAGGACGGGCGACATTGTGGTCATGGACGAATTGGGATTCATGACAATGGTCGACCGCAAGAAGGACATGATTCTCGTCTCGGGCTTCAACGTCTATCCGAATGAAATCGAGGCCGTCGTCGCAATGATGCCCGATGTCCTCGAGGCCGCCTGTATCGGCGTGCCTGACGACCGTTCTGGCGAGGCCCCGCACCTCTTCATCGTGCCATGCAATATGGCGCTCACCACGGAACAAGTGGAGGCACACTGTCGCTCCCATCTTGCGGCCTATAAAGTGCCACGACACATTACGTTTGTCGATGCCCTGCCCAAATCAACGGTGGGCAAGATCCTGCGTAGAGACTTGCGTTCGCGCTTGGTTGCCGAGCAAAGCAATGTATAACGCCCCGCTCAGCCCTTCTCGATTTCTCTCTGGCCTGCCATGCGGCTGCCAGCATACCCGGACCTTATGAACTACTATCACGCCCCCCTCCGCGATCTTCAGTTCGTGCTGCATGAGCTGCTCGACGTGTCCACCGGCTCCGCAATTGCCGAAATTGCCGATCCCGACACGATCAACCAGGTAATCGAAGCCGCAGGTCAGTTCGCTACAGAGATTCTGGCGCCCCTGAACGGCATTGGAGACCTCCAAGGCTGCACCATGCCTTCGTCAGGTGTGGTGACGACGCCTGAGGGATTCAAGAACGCGTACAAGCGATTTTCTGAGGCGGGCTGGACCGCGCTGGCATGTCAATCGGAGCATGGTGGTCAGGGACTGCCGAACGCGGTCAATGCGGCTGTCATGGAGATATTCGCTGGCGCTAACATGGCCTGGGCGGCTTATCCTGGTATGTCGCAGGCGGCTTACACATGCCTGGCGGCAAATGGCTCGGACGCGCAGAGGGCACTCTACCTGCCGAAGCTGGCTTCCGGCGAATGGGCGGGAACCATGTGTTTGACCGAGCCGCATTGCGGCACCGACCTCGGACTTTTGCGCACCCGTGCAGTACCGAATGCCGATGGCACCTTCGGCATAGCCGGTACGAAGATCTTCATTTCTGGAGGCGAACACGACTTCACGGACAATATCGTCCATTTGGTACTCGCCCGGTTACCGGACTCGCCCCCCGGCGTCAAGGGTATCTCCCTCTTCCTTGTTCCAAAGTTCCTGGTGTCGCCTGAAGGAGATCTGGCCGAACGCAACGCAGTCACTTGTGGCTCCCTGGAGCACAAGATGGGCATCCATGCGAACGCCACCTGCACGATGAACTTCGATGGTGCAACGGGTTATCTGGTGGGAGAACCAGACAAGGGGCTCGCGGCTATGTTCGTTATGATGAACCACGCGCGGCTCCTTGTCGGGGTCAATGCAATCGGACTGATGGAGGCGGCGTACCAGAAGGCACTGGGCTATGCAAAGGACCGCACACAAGGAAGGTCCCCAACAGCATCGGCCCGTAATAGCCCGGCGGATCCGATTATCGAGCATGCTGATGTGCGCCGTATGCTGCTGACTCAGAAAGCATATATCGAAGGAACACGAGCATTCGCGCAGTGGGCATGCCAGCTGGCCGACACCCAGCACTTCGGCGATGACTCCGGGATTCGGCATCAGGCGGCAGAACTCTCTGCACTGGTTACACCGATCGTTAAAGCATTCAGCAGCGACCTCGCCGTCGAATGTACCAGCTTGGCAATGCAGGTCCTTGGTGGACATGGCTATATCGTGGATAACCAGGTCGAACAGCATCTTCGTGACGCACGTATCATCCCGCTCTACGAAGGTGCCAACGGCATTCAAGCCATGGACCTCCTTGGACGCAAAGTTCTCCCCGACCAGGGCACACGGCTGGAGATGTTCCTTGCAATTGTCACCGAGTTCATCGACGCGAATGCCGATAATCCAGTCCTGCGGGAATTCACCGCCCCGCTTTCGAGTGCGACCGATGTGTTGCGGAATGCGACGCACGAAGTATCGATGCAAGCCAAGGCGGATCCTCATCTCTTGGGAAGCGTTGCTGCATCATACCTTCGGCTTGCCGGCCATGTAGGCCTAGCATGGATGTGGGCACGTATGGCTGCGATCGGGCTCGTCAACACCGCCTCTGCCGACCCGATCTATGCATCGAAAGTCTCGACGGCGCGCTTCTATTTCAAGAAGCTGCTACCCGAAATACAATCTCTGGCAGCGGCTATCGCCGCCGGCTCCGGTCCGATCATGGAGCTTGATTTCGGCTAACGCCTCTACTTTCGCTATGGTCTGTTTGGCGGCAGCCGCAGCAGAATGCGCTGCCGCCAGAACATACAGAGTTTGCTGCATGCCGGGCGCCGAAGAAGTTGGGCTCTGCAACCAAACGCAGTATCGGGTAAATATGACAATGCCGAGTTCCAATTCTGGATATTGAGCCCGTATATGCTCAAGCTCTCGTTTGTGCGATACCGGCCGCCGGCCACGCCAACATCACAACGGCGATCATGCGGTCCAATTCGCCCCTGCTAGCACCCGCCTGCGGCAAATTCAAGATCGTTTGCATCGCCCCGAGAAAATACCAAGCCAGCGCAGCGACATCTGCATCAGCTGGCAGTTCGCCAACTGCAATTGCTTCCCGAAGCAGACCTTCGAGCAGAACGCGCTGCTGGATCATCCCCGAGAGCGCCGCCTTCTGCCCTACTGCCGGCAGATCGACTAGCTCGGCACAACTTCTTGCGAGCAGGCAACCCGGGGGGCGACGGGACCCCATCGGCAGCAGCCCCCGCAGCAGCGCCTCGAGCCGCGCACGCGCACTGCCGCCCTCGTATGACTTCATCCTCCGTAGCACCCGATCCGTATAGGTTTCAAGTGCGATCTGGAACAGGCCATCCTTGTCCTGAAAACGTTGGTAAAGGCTTGAACGCGATAGTCCGGTCGCTTCCGTCAACACGTTGATCGATGTAGCCGCGTATCCGTGACGCCAGAAGGCATCCAGGGCTGCATCAATGACGGCATCTTCGTCATATTGCGGCTTGCCGCTCATTCAAATACCCTTTGACAAATTGGAACGATCGTTCCACGATATGTGGATCGTTCGATGATACCTCTTAAAGGTACTGACCATGCTCAACCCCTCGAAGCCGCGGATCGCCATCGCGGGTGCAACAGGACGCGTTGGCGCTACATTGACGGCGTTGCTCGCCGCTGACCCGATCGACCTGATCGCATTAACGCGCCAACCCGGCACAGCGCGACTGCCCGAAGGGGTGGTCACATTCAAGGTCGACTTCCAACGCGCGGACACGCTTGAGGAGACCCTGCGCGGCATCGACCGGCTCTTCATCGCCCATGGCACCTCCCTCGAGCAGGTCGCCAACGAAATCGCGTTGATCGATGCAGCAGTTGCATCAGGCGTTCGGCACATCGTCAAACTGTCCGCCCTCGGCCCCGCGACCCGACTTCTTCCCATCGCTTGGCACATGCAGATCGAAGCGCATTTGGCGCAGCAGCCGATCGCATCTACCGTCTTGCGCCCTAGCACTTTCAGCCATGTGCTCAAGCGTCTGGGGCCACATATCGCCGCCGGTTCCTGGGCCGGCGCAGCAGGTAATGGGCGTGTGAACTTCATCGATACCCGCGACGTTGCTGAAGTAGCCCGCATTGCATTGCTCGAGGAGATCGAGCCCGCGTCGCAACGTGTGTACCACCTGTCTGGTCCACGTGCGTGGACCATGAACCAGGTGGCAGAGGAATTGGCCCGCCTACTTGGACATCCGGTTACTTACGTCGACCGTTCGCCTGCCGAGCAGAGAGAGGCTCTGCTCGGGGCCGGACTTGCTCCGCTCGTAGCCGATCTTTTGGTTGGACTCGACCAAATGTTCCGCGAGTCTGTGATCGCCGAAACGACGTCGACGGTCGAGGAACTGACCGGAAAGGCCCCACGTTCGTTGACCGAATGGTTGACCGACAACCTAGACGTATTTCGAGCGTGAGCTCTCCATCGGGGGTGTCCCAGGAAGTGGGGTAAGTCTTGTGCCACTCGCTGCGCGGCAAAGCGCGTAGGGCGTAGCCCGAAGCGGCTTGCCGCACAGCGGCCATTTCGTTCTGGGTGGCCATCGTGAAGTCGGGATTAGTTTGATGTGCGATCCACCGAACTTTGTCCTTGAAGGAAATCACGATGACCAACGCCACTACGGCACCCCGGGGCCGCTTAACGCATTAGCGCGTCGCAGCCCTGCGGAAATCGGACGGCGTGACGCCGGTCGCCTTCTTAAATGCGGTGCTGAAGTGCTGAGCGTGGCTGAAGCCGCAATCCAGGGCGACTTCAGTTGCGGTGCGACGAGGATCCAAGAGGAACTCTTTGGCCCGCTCGAGACGCAAACCGTACACAAAGCGCAAGGGCGTCTGCCCGGCACTTTCGCGAAAAGCCCGCATGAAATGTCGGGGACTGACACCGGCAACTTGCGCCAAGCCCTGGATTGTGAACGGCCGCGACAAGTCGGCCTCGATGTAGTCGATAACGCGCCGCAAGGTGCTAGGTGGGAGGCCACCGCACGGCCGAATGGCGGCTCTCTGGCTGCCGTCGACACGCGCCAGGAGGGCGAGTGCTTGCATTGCCCAGCCTTCGGCGAACAACCCGTAAAGGCTGTCTGCATTGCGCGCCTCACGGCATAGGACCGAAAGGCCACGTTGCAGATCTTCGTTGCCAAAGGCAATCAACGGCCGATTGAAGTGGCAGCCGGCTTCGGAGGCAATGGCCGGGTCAAGGAAGACCACCGTGTAGTCGAAGCACGGGGCTACGTCGAACTCGCCTTCGACTGAAATCGAGGCCGGGAACAGCGCAAGGTTTGTTCCTTGTGTTATTCCCGAGTGGATGCGGCGGCCGTCGAGTTGCAGATGCAACTCTTTGAGGCCGTTACGAAACCAGAACAGCGCGAGCCGCGGCTGACGAAAACGCCAAGAGATGGGCCCGGTCGCCCGACGCGCGAGGACTTCAACATGGGTGGTGCGCGAGTCAACAATGGTGCCGGATATGAGTTCGCCCCCAACCTCGCGGTATTCAGCTTGTGAGTCAAGGTGACCATGCATTGTGCTTACCTCCACTTCGACCTTGCGTCCAACCTCATTGTGCGCGCGGCCGATTGACCTCGCAAGCGAATCAGTCGCTGGTGAATACCCCTTATGGGGAGGGTCGCTGACGCATGGACGTCAACTGCGTTCGCTTTGCCCCCGCGCATCGTGCACCTTGGCTCGACTCGTGCTGGTCTGAAGCAATAGCGATGCGATGAGCCAAGACAACGGGCCCGCGAGGGGCCCGGCATCAAGCACATTAGATCGGCGATTTAGGTCTAGCCGACGGCGTCGCCACATCTCGGTGAAAGGCACTGCTGGCCGATTGCAGCGTCGGCCGCACCGGCGCGCCTGATCTCGGCGCTCAGCCCCATGGACCTCGCAACGCGATTTGCTTGGCAAAAAACGTCCCCCCTGTTCCTTCTCTCAGAACTTGACGTTCCCAATGCCCTTCAATTGCAAGATTTCCCGGGCTTCGTTCGGGCTAGCGATTTCGAGTCCAAGCCCCTCGATAATCTGGCGCGCCTGCCGCACCTGTGCGGCATTGCTCTCGGCCAGCGTGCCCCGTCCAAGCCACAGGCTGTCTTCCAATCCGACGCGCACATTGCCGCCCATACTGGCAGACATTCCTGCAAGGCGAAGCTGATCTTTGCCTGCCCCCAGCACCGACCAGTGATAGTCATTGCCGAACAGCCGGTCGGCCGTCCGCTTCATGTGCAACACGTCGTCAGGATGCGTGCCGATACCTCCCAGGATGCCGAACACGGTCTGAACAAAGAACGGCGCCTTGACCAGACCGCGCTCGACGAAGTGCGCCAAGTTGTAGAGGTGGCTCACGTCGTAACACTCGAATTCGAAGCGCGTGTCATTGGCGGCACATTGCGCTAGGGCGTATTCAATATCCTTAAAGGTGTTTCGGAAAATCAGGTCACGACTGGCTTCGAGCGCTTCGCGCTCCCAGGCATGCTTAAATTCCTTGAAACGCGCCAGCATTGGGAACAGCGCGAAGTTCATGGAGCCCATATTGAGTGAAGCCAACTCGGGCGCAAAGCGCATTGACGGCTGAATGCGCTCCTCGATCGTCATGTAGGGCGAGCCGCCACTTGTGATATTTAACACTGCATCGGTGCGTGCCTTGATTTGCGGCAAGAATCGGCCAAATGCATCGGGGCTCTGGTCCGGCTTGCCCGTGACAGGATCGCGTGCATGAAGGTGAATGATCGCGGCGCCCGCTTCGGCCGCGCCGACCGAGGCTTCAGTGATTTCTTCCGGAGTGACCGGTAGATACTGTGACATTGAGGGCGTATGAATCGCACCGGTGACAGCACATGTGATGATGACTTTGCTCATGATATGAATCAGGAAGTCCACATCAGGTGGCCAGCTCGGGAGCCAGCGCGCGTGACGAGCGATGCTCCGATGCTTGCTAGCGTGAATCTGCTGTTGCCAGCTTCAGCGCGGGTTGACTTCATTGACTTGTCTCCTTTTATCTTCGGTACGAGGTTTTGGTGATGCAGCGAGGCCGAAACCTCGCTCCCGTTAGTCCGAGCATGGCGCGCGCTGAACCAAATGGCGCGGCGCAAGCGCTCTTCGATGCGCATGGTTAGCGAACCGTCGGTCGTTAGATTCACGACTCAGTCAAAGCGCGCCCGGACCGCTGCGTGGATCCGCTCGAATCGCTTGGTAGTGCGGTCCGGCTTGCGGTTCTGGGTCGCCCGCATGCAGATGCACGATGGGATAGCTGGACCAAACCCTCACACGCGAGGGGCTTCGGGCAGGCGTTCACCGCCGCGCACGACGTATTTGGCGGGATACAGTGTGACAAGAACCTCGACTTCGTCCTCCGTTGCGCCAGTGCAGGCGCTCCAGATCGAGCTCACCTTTTTGGCCAGCGATAGCACGGCGCCGTCGCTGCGCCCATCACGTATGTGGCAGAAGATCAGCGTTTCGGAAGTGGGCTCTCCCGAACGGTAGGTGTTGTCGGGCGTGGCTTCATGGAATACGACGCTAATCAAGTCGAGCGGCGAGAGGATGATCTCCCTGATCGCGCTCGTGAACTCGCTGGCGATCCTGGCCTTGACGCCAGCTTCGATTCCGACCTTGCATTCGCAAACAATGATGGGCATGTTGTGTCTCCGTGAAGATAGGGGTGCTGAGGCCTCAGTCTCTCGGAACGTCGCCCTGGGTGATTGCTTCGAGGTGCCACCACTTGCTTGGAAGTGCCATGACATGGCGTCGTGCCGCCGGTCCAGGCCAAGCTCGTTATCGGTGGCCGGCGCCCGCCAGGGCGACGTAGTGCCCCAAACAGTGCTCACACGTTTCGCACCCGCTAGACAGCCGGGGCGCTGCAGGAGCGGCTGACGGCAGCGTTGGCACAAGCTGGCGGCCTGTCGACGCAGATGCGCGAGATTGAACTCGCCTTAGCGCAGTCACAGACTAAATAGTCGGCCCTGAACAATTCGTTCTGCAGGCTCGCAGGACACTTTAGCGAAGTGATATGGCGAGCTGATCGAGGTTCAGGAAGCGCAGAAACCAGGCACAAAGAAGCCGCAGCTTCCGCAAGACCAAGCGGATGTTGTGGCCAGCGCCGCAGAGGACTGCATGCAGGGCATCGCCGAGCGCGCCCTTCAGCCAATTGCGATACCGCCGCCAGCACCGGGCGCCCGTGAACGCGTGTGGCATAAAGAATGTACTTGCCGTTGGCCCGCGAAAGTCGGGGCCTCGTCGTTGGTTGTGTCGATCAGCCCCGTCACATCGGCGTTGGACAGAGGGCCGGAATAGTTTGTAGGCCTATCCAACCCGGAAAAACTCCACCGACTGCCCCGCATTGACCGCCCGCCGCAGCCAGTCGGGCATCTCGCCCTGCCCGTCCCAACTCTGCCCCGCGGCGTTGCGGTAGCAGACCACCGGCGGCGGCGCGGGCGGGGGTGGCGGTGGCGGTGGCGGAGGGGGCGGCGGATCGAAGCACCCCGCCGCTTCCAGCTCCTCCATGGTCAGCCCGTAGTCGGCCATCTCCGCCTGGATCCAGCGGATCGCCGCCGCCCGCTCAGTTTTTGCTGTCATTGCTGTCGTCACTGCTGTCGCTGTCGTCATCCGGGTTGGAGGCGGCCGTCGGCGCGCCCTGTCCTTTGCCCTGTTCTTCGCCCGGTGCTTGCTTCTCGGTCGGCGCCGGGGTGCCGGCCTTGCGGCGCCGCCCGCCACCACCCTCCCCCCGCCCGGGTGGCGCCACCCGCAATTCTGCCAGCAGCTGGCGCGCCAGCGCCGCTTCGGCCTCGGCCCGTTCGGCCCGGCGCTGCGCCGCGCCCAACTCCGCCTGCACCGCGTCCAGGTCGCGCGCCGCTTTGCGCTGCGCCTGCTCGGCGCTGGCGAGCCGATCGGCGAGCGTCGCGGCCTGGGCCTCGAGCCGGGCACGGCCCTCGGCCTGCGCCACCGCCGCGTCGCGGGCCTCGCTGCGCGCCGCTGCCAGTTCGCCGCGCAAGTCTTCGGCCGTGCGATCGCTCTTCTGGCGCGCGGTGCGCTCCGCGTCCAGTTCGCGCAAACTGCGCCGCTCACTGGCCTCGGCCCGCTCCTGGGCGATGGTCACCTGCTCGCGGGCGCGCTCGAGCTCGGTCGAGAATTGGGTGCGCAGCTCCGCCAGCTGCCGCCCGGCCGCCTCCAGTTCCGCCCGCCCCGCTTCGAGCCGGGCCTGGGTCGCGGCGTGGACCTGCCGCTCCGCCGCCAGCTCCGCCTGCACGGCGTCGTGCGCCTCGCGCGCCGCGGCCAGCTGCGCAAAGAGGGCGGCCACCTCCTCCCGGGCCGCCGCGGTCTCGGTCCGCGCCGCGTCGCGCTCGGCCTCGGCGACGCTGGCCGCATGGCGGGCCTCGGCGCGCAGCGTGGCCAGTTCGCCGGTGGCGGCCTCGTTGGCCGCCTGCCAGATGGTCTGCACCGCCCCGGCCGCGATGTCCTTCAACGCCTCCGGCAAGTCGGGATGGTCGATGGTGACGCGCGTGCGCCCGCGCAGTTCCTGCCAGAACGCCTGCAGCACCTCGGCGGGCGTGCCCATGCTGCCCTTGCGCACCAGGCTGTAGAGCTTGTTGGCAGTGGGCGTGACGCCGTAGCGGAAGAACAGCAGGCCGCAGACCTCGCGGTACAGCGCACGGGTTTCGGGGAAGCGGCTGCGCAGCTCGGCCAGGTCGGTTTGCAGCGCGGCGTCGGTCAGATCCAGGTCGGCAGTGGCCATGGGGAGAAAAGACGGAAAAGTGATGATAAATATTACACCGTAATACGTAGCAAAGCCAAATTTAGGGGGCGTACTTTAGACATAACTGCGCTTATGTCTATGGAATGCCATTTCGCCCTGCTTTCACCGAAGGCGGCAATCAGAACGGCGGGCCGACCAAAGGTCACCTAGGCCAACCCACTCAGATTCACCTTGACACACCCGGAAAGTCGTCTAAACTCACAAAATGAATGATGATTCATCGGTCATTAGCACAGGCGTAGACAGACGGGACGCTGACACATCCGCCGCCAGAAAGTGCAACGCATGTGGATAGGGTTTCCCCGAAAAATGAACGGTGATTCATCATTCGTTATAAGGTTGACACAACGAAGCGAGGAGAAAGATGAAGCTCAGCGAGTATGAAACGATCAAGTTCGCCCGGCGCGGCCGTGTCCTGGAAGTGACCCTCAATCGGCCCGACCACCTCAATGCCTTCAACTGGCAATTGCATGAGGAAATGGCCCAGGTGTTTGCGGACGCGGATCGCGACGCAGACTCGGACGTCATCGTGCTGACCGGAGCGGGCCGCGCCTTCTCGGCCGGCGGCGATATCGAGGGCATGCGCAAGAAGCTCGACGGGCCGAGCACCTTTCAGAAAACGGCCCGCGAAGGCAAACAGATCATCTTTTCCCTGCTCGATTGCGAAAAGCCGATCATCGCCAAGGTCAACGGACACGCGATGGGACTGGGCGCCACCATCGCCTTGTTCTGCGACGTGATATTCGCCGCGGACACCGCCAAGATCGGCGATCCCCATGTCAGAGTCGGCCTGGTTGCAGGGGATGGCGGCGCCGTGATCTGGCCGCAACTCATTGGCTATGCACGCGCCAAGGAATACCTGATGACCGGCGATGCCCTGACCGCGACCGAGGCGGCGCGCATCGGCCTGATCAACCACGTGGTGCCTGAGGCCGAACTGGAGGAGCGGGCAAATCAGTTTGCCGACCGACTGGCGGCGGGCGCGACCAAAGCAATCCGGTGGAGCAAGGTGTCCGCCAACATCGGGCTCAAGCAACTCGCGCACTCGATCATGGATAGCTCGCTTCCCTATGAATGGCTGTCGAGTATTTCCGCCGATCACCGCGAGGCCGTGAACGCCTTCTGTGACAAGCGCAAGCCGGTTTTTACCGGCGCGTGATGACTGTCGGCGGGCTATGTCGATACGGACCGCCCGCCCCTTCCCGTCGACCCAGGTCGCCAGCACAGCGCGAAGCAGCCCGTTCGGGAGTCGCCGATTGCCATCTTGCGGTTTAATAGAGGGTTTCCCGCAAATGTTGAATCTCACGATGAACGAGAAGCCATCGATGGCAGCTGCGCCCGCAGAATCGCTTAAGGCAGCTGTCCGGCAACGCAAGAGGCTGAGCAAGGAGGCGCGCTCGGAAGAGGTACGCAAGACAATCTTCGCGGCGGCGGTTGAAGTCGTCGGAGAGCTTGGCTATGCCGATGCTTCGATCAGCCGCATTACCGACCTTGCGGGCATTGCCCAAGGTACGTTCTACCTCTATTTCGAGTCTCGGCAAGCGCTGTTCGACGAACTGCTCCCCACCGTGGGGCAGGAGATGCTCCTGTATCTGCGCCAGGCAGTGGTGGGCGCCAAGGATGTTTTCGACGTCGAGGAACTCGCTTTCCGGGCCATGTTTGCATTTCTCGAAAAGCGGCCCGGTTTCAGGCGCATCCTTGGGGAAGCGGAATTCGCCGCGCCGATCGCCCACGAGCGGCACTACAAGGTTCTGTGCGAACGCTATGTGGCTTCGCTAGAGCGCGCCGTCGCGTCGGGCCACATCCGCCACTTCAGTCACGATGAACTGGAGACGGTAGCCAATATGCTGATCGCCGCGCGAGCCCAGTTGCTGCAGGACGCCCGCCGCAAGATCAGGAAGGGGGAGGCAGTGAACCAGGAGAAGATTATCGGGACCTACATGAAGCTGGTCCGCGAGGGCTTGAGGTGAGCCAGGGCAAGGCGAGACAACGGGGGCCAGGCCTGTCGTACCCGGCCGGGCAGCCCCTTGGCGCTATCGAAGAGCTCATCATAGCTGGGAGGAGATGCAGCCCAATTTTTTGCGTTGAATGAACCATGAGTCATCGATCATTAAGAAGTTTGACTGACTCAGCCAAAGACAAGACACCGGCAAAGCAGGTGAAAAGAACCCCCGTTTGAGGAGGAGACAATGTCAAAGCCATCCAATCATCGATTTATCGATCACGGCCCGCGCGAGGCCATCGCGCCCAAAGTATGCAGGCCGCGCAGGCACGCCCTGCGGATCCTTGCCGGACTATGTCTGGGCGGGATCGGCACGTTCACTGGCAGTCATGCCCTGGCTGCCGGTTTCCCCGATCGCCCGGTGCAGTTGATCGTGCCGTGGCCAGGCGGCTCGGATGCCACTCTGCGCGCGCTGGCCGAGAAAGCCAGCCAATTCCTCGGCCAACCCATCGTCGTTGTCAACAAGCCGGGAGTGAGCGGCACCCTTGGGCCGGCCGTCATGGCGAAGACGGCAAAGAACGACGGCTACACCATCTCCCAGATTCCCGTGTCCGTCTTCCGCATGCCGCACCTCCAGGCGACGAACTACGACCCGACGACGGATTTCACCTACATCATCGGCTTGTCCGGCTACAGGTCCGGCGTACTGGTTCGCGCCGACGCGCCATGGAAAACCTGGCAGGAATTCATCGCTTACGCCAAAGCGAATCCGGGCAAGGTTACCTATGCGACCCCGGGCGTCAACACGACGAACGACATCACCATGAAGCTGATCGCCAGGCATGACGGCATCCGCTGGTCCGATGTCCCGTTCAAGGGGACCGGCGACGCGACCGCTGCACTGATGGGAGGCCATGTCACTGCGCTGGTCGGATCGGCGCTGGGGCAATTGGTGGACAGCGGAAAGTTCAGGCTGCTCGTCACCTGGGGCGAAAAGCGAACCGAGCGCTGGCCCGACATCCCCACGCTCAAGGAGCTGGGATATGGCCTTGTGGCGACGTCGCCCTATGGCATCGCCGGCCCCAAGGGCATGGACGACAAGATCGTCAAGGTCCTGCATGACGCGTTCAGGCGGGCGCTGGAAGATCCGGCCATCCGGAAGCTGCTTGCGCAGAACGAGGAAGACGCGTTCTACCTTGGCACCGATGCATACCGGAACTACGCCCACGCCGCCTATCGGGAACAGAAGGAAATCGTGGAAACGCTGCATCTCAAGCAGCCTTGATGCTGCGCGCGGGAGCAAGACGCCGCCAGGGACTTGGCGATCTGAGGAGAACAGTAGCAATGAGAAACGATGTAAGCGGTTGGAACACACGGCTGGATGCACAGGTGGTGCAGCGCTACACGGACAGCGGTAGTTGGAGCGGCGTTACGCTACGGCATTGCGCCGTAGCGCGGGCCTGCGAGTCGCCCGATCGCGTTGCCGTGATCGACGGAAGCGTGGAACTGAGCTTCCGGCAATTGTTCGAGCGCGGGGTCCGGCTCGCGCTCGCGCTTCGCCGCCGCGGCATGCGGCCGGGCGATGTGATTAGCTTCCAGTTGCCGAACTGGCACGAGACGATGATCATCAATCTTGCCGCGACGATCGGCGGCTATGTCTGCAACCCCATCGTGCCGATCTACCGGGATGCAGAGGTCAGCTTCATCCTGAAGCACTCGCGCACTCGCGTGCTCTTCATTCCGCAGGCATTCCGCAGCATCAACTATGTCGAGATGCTCGAGCGGCTGAGGCCTGGCCTTCCGGCGCTTCGCGACGTCGTACTGGTCCGGCCCGAGTGCACGGGGTACGACGCTTTCGACGACTGGCTGGCGCAGGAAGATGCGGAGCCCTTCGCGGCGGTGGTGAGCTTTCCGGAAGTCGATCCCAACGCGGTCAAGCTGCTGCTCTATACGTCCGGGACCACCGGCGAGCCCAAGGGCGTGCTGCACAGCCACAACACCTTGCGTGCGGAAATCGACGCGACCATCCAGCAGCGCTCGTTGACGCCGGACGACGTGGCGTTCATGCCGTCACCGGTGACCCATATCACCGGCTACCTGAATGCACTCGAGCTCCCGTTCGCCGCCGGCCTGAAGGTCGTGCTGATGGATCGCTGGAACGTTGTCGAAGGCGTCAGGCTGATCGCCCAACACAAGGTCTCATTCAGCGGTGGCGCCACACCGTTCCTGCTGGAACTGGTCAGTGAGGTAGAGCGCCGGGAGCTCAACCTGCCGTCGCTGCGCCTGTATGGTTGCGGTGGCGCACCGGTGCCGCCGGAGGTCATCGAGCGGGCACGCAGCGTATTGCCGAATTGCGCCACCTTTCGCGGCTACGGCAGCAGCGAGGCGCCGTCGGTCTCGTCCGGGGTGGCGCCGGGTGACCCGCCGGCGTTGGGCGCAACCACCGATGGTCGCATCCACAACCACGAGGTCAGGATCATCGACGCCACGACTGGTATCCCGCTCGGCCACGGCCAGGAGGGCGAGATCGTGACGCGCGGACCGGAAGTCATGCTTGGCTACACCGATCCCGCTCATACGGAAGAAGCCTTCGACGCGGATGGCTTCTTCCACACAGGCGACCTCGGCTTCGTCGACGCACGCGGCTACCTCACCGTCAGCGGGCGCAAAAAGGACCTGATCATCCGCGGCGGCGAGAACCTCAGCCCCAAGGAAATCGAGGACGTCCTGCACCAACACCCCTTGGTGCAGGAGGCCGCGGTTGTTGCGATGCCGCACCCGAGGATGGGTGAAACGCCGTGCGCGTATGTCGTGGTCCGCAGCGGCGCATCGTTCGACTTTGATGGCATGGTCGCCTTCCTGGAGTGCGCGAACCTTGCCCGGCAGAAGATTCCCGAGCAGCTCTTCATCGTGGACGAATTGCCGCGCAACGCGGCGGGAAAGGTGCTCAAGCATGCCTTGCGCGCGCGCATCGAGCGCGATCTTGCCGGTGCTGCGGCCGCGCGGGCAGCCCAGGGTTAGCCAGTGCAGCCACGTCGAGCTGCCGCTTATTCTGAACAGGAGACGAATAGATGGACTTCCGAAGAAACCCGAATCTGGATGCGTTCCGCCAGGAGGTGCGCGCATTCCTGCGTGATCATCTCCCCGCCGAGCTGGCCGGCCGGAACAGTGGCGTGCGCTCGGAGCGTGCGGAGCTGGTGGCATGGCAGCGCATTCTGAACGCGCACGGCTGGGGCGCACCACACTGGCCCGAAGAGCACGGCGGCACTGGATGGTCGCTGCAGCAGCGCCTGGTCTTCGACGAGGAGTGCGTCGCCGTCGGCGCACCCACGCAGGATGGCTTCGCACAGAAGCTTGTGGGCCCCGTGCTGAATCGCTTTGCGACGCCCGAGCAGAAAGCCGAGCATTTGCCACCGATCTTCACCGGTACGCGGCTGTGGTGCCAGGGCTTCTCCGAGCCTGGCTCCGGGTCCGACCTTGCTTCACTGCGCACCCAGGCCGTGCGCACCGGCGATCACTATGTTGTGAATGGCCAGAAGATATGGACCAGCTACGCTCACCAGGCGGACTGGATCTTTCTGCTGGTGCGGACCGACCCATCGGTAAAGAAGCAGGCGGGCATCAGCTTCCTGCTCGCTGACATGAGAACTCCCGGCATTACGGTGCGACCGATCGTCAGCATAGATGGGCGCCATCACCTGAACGAAACCTTCTTTGACGACGTGCGCGTGCCGGTGCGCAACCTCATCGGCGCCGAGGGTGAAGGCTGGAAGATCACCAAATTCCTGCTGAACAACGAACATGCCTCGTCCGCCGACCTGCCCACGCTCCTGCGCATGCTCAATCGGCTCAAGCAACTGGCAACCCAGCGCGCCGGCCGCGGCGCGCTGGTCGAGCGGCACGTGTTCGCGCTGCGGCTGGCACGATACGAAGCCGAGGTGCGCGCGATCGCCGTGATGGTGCAGCGGGTCGCGGCAATGGAGGCCGACAACAGCCCGGCCACCCATGCCATGGGTTCGATACTGAAGGTCCGCGGCACCGAACTGCAGCAGAAGATGAGCGAGTTCCTGGTCGAGTCGTTGGGCGACTCTGGCGCCGTGGCGAATACAGTCGCGGGCCAGCGGTCGGCGACCTGCCCTGACCAGACGGGAGACGGGCACGGCCTGGCCGCCGAGATGTTCTTTCGGCGCGCGGCGACGATCTACGGCGGCAGCAGCGAGATCCAGCGCGGCATCGTCGCCAAGACAATGTTCCAATTCTGAACCCCGGGGCTTGACCATGAACTTCAATCTGAATCCGGAGCAGCAACTGCTGCAGGACAGCGTTCGTCGCTACATCGACAAGGCCTACAGCTTCGACGAGCGCGCCACCATGCTAAAGGAGGAGACGGAAAACTGCACCCGACACTGGCAGGCCTTCTCCGACAACGGCTGGCTGGCGGCCGCCCTGCCCGAGGAGTATGGCGGCCTGGGCGGTACTTTGCTGGATACTGCCTTGATCGCACAGCAGTTTGGCCGGGGCCTCGTCATTGAGCCCTATCTCGGTTGCGCGGTGCTGGCCGCGCAGACCCTAGTGGCTGCCGCGGGCACCGCGCAGAAGGATCGCCTGGTGCCGGGGCTGGCCGACGGCTCGATCCGCCTGGCGCTGGCCTATAGCGAGCCTGCGTCGCGCGGAGACCCCGCCGTGGTAAGCCTGACCGCGACGCCGAATGCGGGCGGTTACCTGCTGGACGGCCGCAAGACGCTGGTGCTGGGCGCCGATGAAGCGGACGGCTTCATCGTTTCCGCGAGGATCACGGCCGCGGACGGCAAGCCCGGGGCCGAGGGCGACACAGCAATCTCACTGTTCCTCGTGGATGCAGCCAGTCCCTGCCTTTCGCGAGAGATCCTGGCGCTGCACGACGGCAGCGGCGCTGGCGAACTGGTGTTCGACCGGCTACAGGTCAGTGCCGGGGCAATGCTTGGAACACCAGGGTCGGGCTTGCCGGCCTTGCAGCATGGCCTGGCACACGCGATCATTGCACTCTGCGCGGAACTGATCGGCGGCATGGAGAGGGCCATCGAGATTACCGCCGAGTACCTGAAGATCCGCAAGCAGTTCGCCGTTCCCCTCGCCAGCTTCCAGGCACTGCAGCACCGCATGGCTGACATGGCCGCGGAGCTGGAACTTTCCCGCTCCATGCTGTATGCACTGCTCGCTTCGGTGGAGAACGACGACGACGCAGCCAGGCAGCACACGATCTCGCAAGCCAAGTTTCTGATTGGCCGGGCAGCCAGGTTCGTCTGTGGCCAGGCGATCCAGTTGCACGGCGGCATTGGCATGACCGAAGAATACACGGTGGGCCATTTCTTCAAGCGTGCGGTTGTCGCCGATGTGCTGTTCGGCAACAGCGATCAGCATGAGGCAGCGTGCGCAGCGGCGCTGCAGCACACACTGCGTCCTGGTCACAGTGCACGATTGCCCGCGTCGACTGTCAGCGCTTAGCACCCGCACCCGCACCCGCACCCGCACCCGCAGGCAAATTTTGCACGCGCCCGGTGGGCTGGTCGTCGGATGGGCGCAATTGCTGGGGCTCACCTGCATGCGGCACGTCTGTCCTGCATGCCGCGCGCTGCCGCTGGGTGCTGACGGTGCTCTACCTGGGCGGGCTGCGGGCAGCCGAGGTGACGGGCACCCCCTTGGGGGCGTTCTTCTGTCGGCGCGACGGCTCGGGCATCGAGCGCTGGTGGCTGGAGGTAACCGGCAAGGGCAACAAGGTGCGCCTGGTACCGGCCACCGATGAGCTGATCGCCGAGCTGGCGCGCTACCGCCGCGCCAACAGGCTGGCGCCCACGCCGCAACTTGGCGAGACGCGCCCGCTGGTGCTGCCAGTGATCGGCCGTGAGACGGGTCGCGAGCAGGGCCGCGAGAAGGCCCTGTCACGCGGGGCGCTGCATCTGATTCTGAAGGAAGTATTCGGCCTGGCGGCCGCGCGCCTGCGTGCGCGCGGGCCCGAGTGGGAGACGCAGGCCGCAGTGCTGGCCAGCGCCTCCGCGCACTGGCTGCGCCACACCGCCGGCTCACACATGACCGACCAGCAGGTCGACCTGCGCTATCGTAGAACAAAGGAAAGTCGTCACCGATCCCGAAGGAATGTCGTCAATTCGCGTGACAACGGTAGAGAAATCGCACGCAACATCAATAAAATCAATTACTTAAGCAAAGCGAAGGAAAGTTGTCACCGCGGAAGGATCGCGAAGTGTCAATTCAGCGTGTGCGACGCGCCAACAGGGCGGAAAAAGGCTATGTGCCATCGTCCATCTGGCAGCCGCGATTGGGCGCTAGAGCGGGAAACGACAATCCTGGCCAACGTGCCTTTTTATCGCTGAATGCAGATATAGTCGGAGCCCGTGGGGCGTCTAGCCCAGGCTCTTGCATCCCAAGCCATACTCAAAGTATGAGCGCATCAACGCCTTGCGGTACTCCGGCCTCATGGGTCGAACACTGCCGGGTCGCCACACCTGCCCACCATAGCGTGCTCGGCAATGCGCGCAGCGATACGGTGCCTCGAGACGTTGCACGTTCAAGCAGAACGGGGTTTCGTGACCGCACTGAAGACAGGCGGACTCCATGGGGTAACGATGAGCAGGACATCGAGTCGCGCTCGCCATTTGATGCAAGAGGCAGTGGTAGCCGCGTGACATACAAGAACGACAGTAGCGGAGCACTTCGCAATAGCGTCGCTGCTCGGCGTTCTCGATGAGCGCCATCTGCAGCGTCTTTTTGGTCAAGCCCAAAGCCTCATTTAGCCGGACAGTATTCACCGATCCCTGCCGCGGTGGGATAGTCTCGTAAGGATCCAGGTCCGGCCTCAGCAACCGCATCATCGCGGCACCAGACAACCCATTCGCCATTTTGAACTTCCACAAGATCGAGACAAGCGACTCCCATGGCTCGATCCACTTCTTGTCGAATACGTAGCCCAGCGCCGGTGTGAGCTTTGTCTCGTCGAGCGTGAGGATAGGAAAGCGCGGCGCTCCCGCCTCACAAGGCGGCGGCGACGAGCACACGTCCGGTTGCATGGCGTGACTGAACGTAACCGCAATGCCGTACCGCATGAGCCCACAACGCTGGCTCGGGACAGTAGCCCGGGCAATCCCTGATCTCGCTGTCTTTCAGTAGGATCTCGACGGCGCGAGCGAATGACTCCATGGGAATCTCGAGTTGGCCTGGCAAACTGGCCTTGTGGTGCGCCGTCTCGAAGGCCTCCCACAGCACGTCGGCATCGCTAACCAGCCGATAACCAGCATCAAAGGCTTGCGGAACGTAGAATCGGGTAAAGCTCCATTGGCTACGCTCAGGATAAGCCGTCTCGTCATAGCCGCTCAGACATGTCGCCACGTCCTTCGCATTTCGAATCCCGTAGAAAGCTAACTCCTCGACCATCAGCCGCGCGACAATTTGCGTCTTCCCTGCCAACTGCATGGCCGTCTTCTGCGCTAGTAATTCCTGCTGCCCGACGAGGAAGGTGAACAGCTTGATTTGCTGTCGGTCCAGCGCATCGTGAACATCGCGCAGCCATTCGTATTCATTGTCGTTGTAGCGCTGCGCCTCATCACAGAAAAGCAGAACCGTGCCACTGCCTGCCCGAGCAGCGGCCTCACGTATCCGTAGAGCGAGGCGCATACGTTTGGCCGGGTTGGTGCCAGCGTTAGGATCCTGATCACCAACCGCTTCAAGCAGGTTTGCGAAGAACGGTCCTTCGGCATGCCTCGGCTTGTGTTCGCATCGTGCGTGGTAACTCGTCATGCGTGGGTGATTGCGTGCGAGCAGCAATCGCACGTACTCTATCGCCCGTGTCTTACCGATGCGCGACGGGCCGTAGATCAACGCGCCCATGATCCTGTAGTGAAGACATCGAGTGACCAGTTCGTAGAGTTCTTCGATGGCCGGCGTGGCGATGCGATAGTTGCCGGTGACCAGGGGGTGCAGCGATGGATCGATCGGACGCGGTATTTGAAGCGACATGATGACTCCCACGCGAGTGACAGGGTTAAAAGACCTGGCCGGTACCAATATTCAGTTTCTTCGGACGAGTCGGTGTTTTCTGCTCGGAAGCCTTTTCTTCGGTCTTCGCTGACTCGGCGTTCGTTGTGGTCTGCGCGGCAGATGCTCCCCGCCCCATCGCAGTTCGCGCCGTCGGCGCGGACGACAGAATCCGCTTTGCCTCAGCCAGATCGGATGCAGCCTTCCGTGTTTTCTTTGCCTGCCCCATCTTTCCGTCGACGTAGTCGGCAATGGGATCCGCCTCGACTTCCCCACGCGGCCGCTTCTTGTCTTTCCTCTCCTTATCGATTTGCTGGCGTAGTTTCAGGTTGTGCCGCATCACGCCCCAGCTCCCTTGCGCCTCCAAGAGCCCTAACTCAACGCCGTCAGGTTGAAAGGCGCGGACACAGCGAAGATCATCGGCATTCATATAGATGAGCAGGCTCTTGCCGATCAGATCCGTGCTGCACGCAAGGATGTTGCTGGTGTATCGCACGCCATACAAGTTGATGTGCGGTCGGATGCCCCGGTCGAGGTATGCTCGCACTGTGCAACGCCTCGCCGATTGCATCAGGCACAGCGTGCGGCGCCGATGTTCGGGAAGCCATGTCACCAACTGTTCCTTGCCCCGAATGAAATACTCCATCGCCTCAAGTGGCGTGACATTGTTCAGGCTGGCATGCGGCGTACCGTTGTAGCTCGCGATCGCATATTCGACCAACTCCTCCAACTCATCAAACGACACAAACAAGCGTAGTTTTCCCTTGGGATCGGCTAGAGCGCGCCGCAAATCACGGGGATGCGAACCCGTATAGCCAGGCAATCTGGAAGACAGTCTGCTCGCAATGGTCCCGAAGAAGCGTTCAATGTAGGGTCGATCATCGGGGCTGTACTTCGGCCCTGCGTCTGCACAGCAGCCAACGAATTCGCACAAGGCATCCAGTGTCTCCTTTGCGAGGTTCGCCTTCGCATTGTCAAGCTTTATCCACTCCCAGGTTGTGTACGCGAGCTCCGGCAGGCGCTGTGAGGGAAAGCCGTCGTGCGAACCATAGACCAAACCAGGGATCGTGAAGTCGCGCGGTCGATGCGGTTCCAGGGCCCCGCGGTGGGACTGGACTCATAGCCGCAGTGCGGGCAGATTTGCGCAAGCCTTTGCCCACACTCCTCGCAGAAATTGGCTCCCGCGGGATTCTCAAACCCGCAATTTGCGCAGCGCATGTTGCCCTCTGAATGCCGCCTGCCACGAACCCATTAGAGGCGCAATCACCGCCCTTCGCAAGACAGATCGTGGAGTCGGAGTAGGAGCCGAGCTGGCCACTTCGAGTTTCGCAGGGCCACCTTCACGCAGCGTCTGGAAGACGAAGCCGAGTTCACGCCGGGGTAGATGCCACCCTGGCCGATTGCCTGCTCGCGGGATGCCACGCCTTGCTCGTCGATGAGCATACCCAGGTCGCCGGGGTCCTGGAAGTCGAGCATGATGGTCAACAGGGTCAGGCTGGCCACTGAGGTATCTGCGCGCGCTCGCAGCACCGCGAGCGCGGAGGAGAGCATCGTCCCACCCACGCACCAGCCGAGCGCGTTGAGTTTGTCGGCGCCGCTGATGGCCAGCGCCACTTCGATCGCTTTCCTGACGCCCTGGCTCAGGTAATCGCCCCAGGTAACGTGGCCACACGTGGCATCGGGGTTGCGCCACGACATCAGAAAAAGCGTGTGGCCTTGTTCGACGGCGAACCGCACAAACGAGTTCTCTGGCTGCAAGTCCAGGATGTAGATTGTTGATGGACGGCGGCACGATCAGCAGCGGGCGCGTTGCCACCCGTTCGGTTAGCGGCGCGACTGGATCAGCTGAAAAAGCGCGTCCTCGAACACAACCGCGCCTTCGGACATTGCCACGTTCTTGCCGATCTCGAACGCCGGTCTCGTCGATGATCGACAGCCCGCCTTTGCGCATGTCCGCGAGCAGGTTCCTGAGGCCGGCCTGCAGGCTCTCGCCCCGCGTCTCGAACGCGAGTTGCAGCACCTCCGGATTGGTCGCGGCAGAGTTGGCAGGGCTCATCGCATCGATGAACTGGCGCGTGTAGAAGCGCAGCCGTTGCTTGGCGGGCTAGTCAAACGCCGCGGCCTCGACCATGTCTTCGGCTAATCTGGCGTTGAGCAGGTAGCTTTGCTTGAGCAAGCTGTAGAAGGGATTGTCGCGCCATTCGACGGCGCTGAAGGGGCGATCGCCCCGCTCGGGCGCGACCTCCGCTTCGGGCGGTCGATCGGCCATGCTGGCAAGCATCCGCGTCCAAAGCGCGAACTGCTGCTGGAAATAGTGCCATTGCAGACCCGCGAACGGTCCTGCGCCGGGCTGCACAGATGGTGCGTCGGAGGAACCGGGGACCTGTGCGGCTGGGTTAAGCATCATGGCCAGCCACAGGCTCTGTCCCGATTGGATGAAGCCCTGCAAATATTCGTCAGGAAGGTTGTAGGGCGATGCCATCGATTTCTCCATGATCCCGGGTGCCGTGGCGGCCGTCGGCCAGCGCGTCCATGCCCTACTTGGGATGCAGCAACTTCTTAATCTCCTCCATATGCTCCGTGGCCCGCTGCGTGATGGTGGCCAGCGCATCGACCTGCGACTTGCGTGCCATCTCCGCGAGATCCTTCATATCGGTCAGCGCCGTCTGATAGGCCACGCGAATCGTCTCCGCCTGCTTGCCAGGGTCGATCAAGCCAGCGCCACCGGCCTGGGCCTGGGCAAAGTCCTGGATTTCCTGCATGGTCCGGGTCAGGATCTCGGATTGCTTCTGTGCCATGGCTTGCATCGCCTCATAGGTAACCTTGTTGCTCTCGGCTAGCGCCTCCATGTCCTTGCGCTGCGACTCGATGATCGGCGACATATCAAGCCCGGGGACCTTGAAGTCCAGCATCATCTTGGTCACGTTGGCGAAGGGGTTGGTTTGGGTGGTCATCATTGTCTCCTGTTGAAAGGAATCGTTGCGGGTTCGCAGGCAGGCAGCGGCGATAATCGCCAACGCCGTCGCGCCTAGGTGGAGGTGGGAGGTCCGGGAGAATTCCTCGTCGATATGCACCGCGTTGTTGTCGCCCGAGACGGCGGCGAACAGCACGATATCCACCAGCCCCTTCGTAAACTGCTTGGATCTTGCCGCCCTCACAATCCGTGCGTCGAACGTGGCTGGACGCAACGCACATCTTCCGAAAAATCCCGTTCCGACTCTGATCTGTTGCGGCACGTGCGCGCCTACATCTGTTCTATAGCCTGTTCCGGGTAGGAATGCTGTCCGCAAGCGTACCGTCCCGCAGAATTTCACGTCCATGTCCGTACACGCGCGAGTCCCGCCGTTAGGGGCCGCTTCGGCTCAGCGGAGCTGCTCGAGGATCGCTGGATTCTCAAGCGTCGACACATCCTGCGTGATCACCTCGCCATTCGCTAGCGAACGCAGCAGCCGGCGCATGATCTTGCCAGAACGCGTCTTCGGCAAGTTGTCGCCAAATCGAATGTCCTTCGGTTTCGCAATCGGTCCGATCTCCTTGCTCACCCACGCCCGCAACGCGTTTGCGATCTTCACCGCTTCCTCGCCCTCGGGGCGCGCGCCCTTCAGCACCACGAACGCAATGACGGTTTCGCCGGTGATCTCGTCCGGCCGGCCGACCACGGCAGCCTCGGCCACCAGCGCATTCGCAGCCAGCGCCGACTCGATCTCCATGGTGCCAAGCCGGTGGCCGGACACATTGAGCACATCGTCGATACGCCCCATGATCGTGAAATAGCCCGTCACAGGGTCACGGACGGCGCCATCGCCGGCAAGGTACAACTTGCCGCCAAGCTCTTCCGGGAAGTAGCTCGACTGATAGCGCTCGGGGTCGCCCCAGATGGTGCGCAGCATCGCGGGCCACGGGCGCTTGATCACCAAGATCCCGCCCTGTCCGGCAGGCACGTCCTGCCCGGTTTCATCGACGACCGCCGCCATGATGCCCGGCAACGGCAGGGTGCACGAGCCCGGCACAAGCGGCGTCGCGCCGGGCAGCGGCGAGATCATGTGCCCGCCCGTCTCGGTCTGCCACCAGGTATCGAGGATCGGGCAGCGTGCGCCGCCGATGTTGGTGTAGTACCACATCCACCCTTCCGGATTGATCGGCTCGCCGACGGAGCCAAGGATGCGCAGCGACGACAGGTCATAGTTCGACGGACTCACCTTTTCGTCAACAGCGGCTGCCTTAATGAGCGAACGGATGGCGGTTGGCGCGGTATAGAAGACCGTGACCTGGTGCTTCGCGATCATGTCCCAGAAGCGGCCCGCGTGCGGGTAAGTCGGCACGCCTTCGAACAGCACCTGGGTGCCGCCGACCGCGAGCGGGCCATAGGCAATATAGCTGTGGCCGGTGATCCAGCCAATGTCAGCGGTACACCAGAATACATCCGTCGGCTTCCAATCGAAGGTCCATTTCATGGTCTGCGCGGCCCACAGCAAAAAGCCCCCGGTGCTGTGCTGCACGCCTTTCGGCTTGCCGGTCGAACCAGAGGTGTACAGGATAAAGAGCGGATGCTCGGCGCCAACCCACTCCGGTTCACAGGTGCTGGCCTCGGCTTGCGCCAGTTCATGCATCCACAGATCGCGATCCGCGTTCCACTGTATCTTGCCGTCCGTGCGCTGGTACACGATCACGCTCTTCACCGCCTCGCACCCGCCCAGCGCGAGGGCTTCGTCCGCGATACTCTTCAGCGGCAGGGCTTTGCCGCCGCGCATCTGTTCGTCCGCGGTGACCAGCGCAACGGCACCCACACCCACCAGCCGTTCGTGCAGCGATTTCGCGGAGAAGCCGCCGAACACAATCGAATGCGTCGCGCCGATTCGCGCGCATGCCTGCATGGCGACCACGCCCTCCACCGACATTGGCAGGTAGATCACGACACGGTCACCCTTCTTCACGCCACGTCTCCTGAGCGCGTTCGCGAAGCGGCACACGCGTTGCAGGAGATCCTGGTAGGTCACGGTGGCCACGGTGCCATCGTCGGCTTCAAAGAGGATAGCAACCCGGTCGCCATTGCCGGCCTCGACATGGCGATCAAGACAGTTGTACGAGGCGTTTAGCTCTCCATCCTCGAACCACGTGTAGAACGGCGCGTTCGACTCGTCCAGGACTTTGGAGAAAGGCGCCTTCCATGTCAGCGTCTCGCGTGCGAGACGCCCCCAGAAGCCGTTGTAGTCGGCTTCAGCCTCGGCGACGAGGGTCTTGTACGCGTCCATGCCAGAGATGGCCGCATCTGCCGCAAGCTCTGCGGGCGGCGGGAACAGGCGGTGTTCGTGGAGAACCGATTCAATGGATTTCATTGCTTACTCCTGCGTACATATTGAGCATGGGGCCATGCCGCCGCGCCATCCTCTGCCTTCCTCCCTAAAACAAGCGGCTCAAGGCCTTTGCCAAACTGTGCACGCAATCGCCTTTGAAGTCGGTACGCCGCCGTACCCGGTGCGCGGCACCGGCGCGATCAGATGCCCTGGCGAGCGTCCAGGTAATCCAGTGCCAGGTGCTTCTGCAATACACGGGCTTGGCGCAAGGCGTCGAGCAATGCGCGCCGCTCGCCCGCCTCCAGTTCGTCCGGGTCCACATGGTTGTGCATGGGCATGCCGCGTTCGAAGCAGCGCTGCTGTGTCTTCAGGCGCAACCTCTGGATGCAATCGAAAGCGAGGATCCACGCTTGCACATCCTTCGGCGCCAGGCGTCCCATCTCGCTGGCCCGCCTGAGGCGATGCGCCGTATTGCTTGCGCGAGCGCCGCAAGCCAGGCCGTAGATGCGGGCCGCATCGACGAACAGCGTGGCGGCGTCCAGCTTCAGATCGATCGTTCCGGCGAACTCACCGCGCTTCGCGACCACGAAGTCCCGCAGTAAACCAAGCGGTGCTTTGCGCCGCAGTGCATTCGCGGTCATCTGGAACAGGAAGCGCGGATTGTCCGGCGCCATCTTCCCGAGCCAACCCATCAATGCCTGCGCCAGCTCCCGGGCGCCGTAAAGCGGCCGCAAGTCGAAGAAGATGGTGGCGTTAAGCAACCCCGGCGGATCACCTTCGATGATCCAGCTCGCGAAGCGCTCCCGCCATTCATGCAGGTCCAGGCACCATTGCGGATTGCTCGCCATAATCTGGCCGGTGCACAGCGGGAACCCGCAAGCATCGAGCGTTTCGTTGATGCGCAGCGCCAGCGGCAGCATCCGGTCGCGCATTGCCTCTGCGCCGCCGCTGCCCGCTAGGATTATCCCGTTGTCCTGGTCGCTCGACAGTGTCTGTTCCTGGCGGCCTTCGCTGCCGAGGGCGATCCAGCACCAGCGCATGCCCGCCATCTCCTCCCCGGCACAGGCGAGATCGATCACGCGCTGCGTCAATGCATCGTTGAGCGTCGAGATGAGCCGGGTAGTCGGCTCGCTTGCCGCCTGGCCCGCCACGCGCTGCCAGAGCGATCGAATCTCCGCGGCTGCCCGCTGCAGGTCCCTTTCGTCCTGCGCGCCGGCGACGCGCAGCCTGGCTCCCGCGATATCGCGCGAGAACGCACCGCCCCCCACGGCAGTCGGGTCGAAGGCGGCATCGGGATGGATCGTTGGCGGATCGCTCATGGTCGATTCCTCAGTACCGGATCCGCGCATAGTGGGTCTGTTGCGCGGCATCGCGTGCCTCCTTCAGCGTGAAGATGCCTTTTTCCGCGAGCAAGGGGGTCATCTTGAGAAAAACCTCGCCGGTGACGATCGCGTCGCCCAGCGCGGTATGGCGGCCGATGATCGCCACCCCGAAACGGCCGGCGATCGCCTCCAGCGTGTGCTCAGCCTGATGGGGGTGGATCACTTGCGATAGCAGCAGCGTATCGAGGACCGGCTGGGTGAAGGCCGTGCCGGTTCTTGCCTCCAGCATTTGCAGGAACTTCATGTCGAACGCGGCATTGTGCGCGACAAGCACGGTGTCAGCGGCGAAACGGTGGAACTGCGGCAGTACCGTTTCGATCGGTGGCTGGCCATTGAGCATGGCTTGCGTGATGCCGTGAATCGCGATCGACCCGGCGCTCAGCGCGCCACGCGGCTGGATCAGCTGGTCGAAGCTTTCCCGCTGCAGCAGCCGGCCATTGACGATGCGCAAGGCACCGATGGAGATGATCTCATCGCCGGCTGCGGGATCCAGCCCGGTGGTCTCGGTATCGAACACCGTGAAATTGAGTTGCGAGAGCAGGCACTGGTCGGCCTCGGCGCTCTGTCCCGGCCTGTGGAACAAGTCGAAATCGTAGAATTCCGGGCGGCCTTCCTGTGCCGGCGGGATGTCCAGCGCCGGCCCCGGCTCGGACAGCGGCAGCATCAGACGATAGCGAGCGACATCAGGCGACGCCCCGGCGGAACACACGGCTTCGCCGCCTTGACGCGCGATCAGTGCGCTCAGCGAGAGCGCTGCGCCGGCCGCGGTGATCGGCAACGGCGCGTTCTCCCACACCCGCAGCGTGTCGGCGGTCAGCGGCGTGCCGCGCCAGGTGAGATCGAGATAGGCCAGCCGGCCGGCACGATGCAGCCCGAAGCGCAACTCGGTGACGCTGGCTTCGGTGGCGAGCCGCTGCGCAAGATAGGCCAGCGCCTGGGTCAAGGCGTAGCTGTCCACCTTGAGCCACAACGTGGCGTCGACCGTATCGCTGGTGGTAACGCTGAGCGAGGGGCTGCCGATTCGTCGCACCAGCAGCGCGAGCAGATCGGCGCCGCGCATCTCTTCTAGTTCCTGACGGCTGTCCATCCCGGCGCCGCGCTGATCCACGGCACGGTCGATCTGGTACACCAGGCGCTGCGATTCGTCGTCGATGATGCCGGTGAGCTGAGTCCGCTTCTCCGCGCTCATTTCCGGGTACGCCTGGATGGCTTCCACCGCCGTACGGATACTCGCCAGCGTGGCGCGCGCATCTTGTGTGAGCGACTGCAGCAACGCGTCGCGGCGGCTGTCGGCCTCGACGTTGCGGGTGATGTCTTCCAACGTCAGCACGAAGCCATTGAGGGTGTGTGCGCTGTCGAACACCGGCGCCATCTGCGCGCGCACGATCTGGCCGTGCGCGAGCGTGGCGACAAATCCGGATACCGGTCTCGCCGCGCCGTCCTCGCTCTCCCGAAGTTGCTGCTGGATCTGCTCCAGCGCATGCAGGATAAGCCCACGTTCGATCGCGCCGAACACAGAGCGGCCCAGCCCGATTGCCGCCGTGCCGGCCGCAGGCGCGCCGCCCCGCCCGGCGTCAAGCAACTGCCTGGCGCTGTCGTTGTAGAGCAGTATTTGCCCTTCGATATTGCAGACCAGCACGCTCAAGGAAAGCTCCGCCATGAGCGCGGCGAGCCGGTTCTTTTCCTCGGCCAGCGCGCGGTTCGCCAACTCGATTTTCTGCTGCACGCCATCGTGCAGCGTCTGATTGGAAGCTGCCAGCAGGTTGAGCGCTTCTCCGAGGATGCGCACGCCGCGCGCCCCCTGTGGCTCGATGCGGTGCCCAAGGTTGGCCGCAAGCAGCGCGGCGTCTTCGGCCAGGCGCGCCACTGGCGTCAGGTAAGCGTCGAACAACGCCTTCAGGCCAAAGCCCAACGCTAGCAGCAGCAGTGCCGCGAGCGCGATCCATAGCGCACGGCGCTGCAACACCAGCGCGGTCAACCACGCGCGCTGTGCCGCCGGCAGATCGATCGCAAGCGGCAAGAACATCGCGCCGACGACAAACAGCTGCACCAGGAAGAGCAGCGCCAACGTAACGCCAAAGCGGTGTTTCGCGATCCACTTTTGAATCATTCGCGTGCTCTCTGGCCGCTCGCGAGCAAGGCGCTCACCTGCTCGACCAGCGCCCTGGTGGAAAACGGCTTGGTGATATAGGCATCGGCGCCCAGCGCGAGGCCCTTGGCCACCTCCAGGTCTCGTCCCTTCGCCGACAGCATGACCACCTTGACCCGATCCCAAGCCTTGTTTTCCCGGATCTTCTGGCAGACCTCGAAGCCGCTAAGCAACGGGAGCATGATGTCGAGCAGGACCAGATCGGGCTGAAACGCGGTCATCTGCGCCAAGGCTGCCTGCCCATCGCGCGCAATGCCTACTTCGTAGCCGCTCTGCTGCATCAGGAATTCCAGCGGGATCACGATGTTCGGTTCGTCATCGACGATGAGGACTTTGTGGGTCATGACGTTGTCTCCGGTGCCTTCTGCAGCGGCAGCGTGAATACGAACACCGCGCCGTTTTCCGGCGTCGCTTCCAGCCACAGCCTACCGCCGAAATGACGGATGATTTCCCGGCTGATCGGCAATCCCAGCCCGGTGCCCTGGGGCTTGCCCGCCAGCCTGTCGCCGCCCTGGCGGAACTTGTCGAAGATAAGCTCCCGGTCCTGCGGACGCACGCCGCCCCCGTTGTCTCGCACCGCAACACGCAAATCGTTGCCCACCACCTCCAGGCTCACCGCGACGCGGCCGTGCGCCCGGTCGCAGAACTTCACCGCATTCGACAGCAGGTTCAGCATCACCTGCATCAGCCGGTCGGGGTCGGCCAGCAGCAGCGGGACCTGCGGGGGCAACTGCAACGCAAGCTGAATGCGTTGCTCCAGGAACAGGTGCCGAGTAGCGTCCACCGCGTCCTGGATCACCTGCTTCAAGTCTAGCGGTACGGTGTGCCATTCGGTGCTACCGGATTCGATCTTCGCCAGGTCGAGCACGTTGTTGATGAGGCGTGTGAGGCGCTCGCTTTCCTTGATTACAAGGTCGAGGTATTCGCTGCGTTTGTCAGCGGCAAGATCGGGATGGTCGCGCAGGATTTCCGAGAAGGCACGGATTGACGTCAGTGGCGTGCGCAGCTCGTGGGTCACGGTCGAGATAAAGTCGTCCTTCATGTGGTCGAGTTCGGTGAGCCGCACGTTGGCTGCCTTGAGTCCAGCCGACACGGTCTCGAGCTCACGCGATTTCTGTTCCAGTTGCCGGCTGTAGGCGACCGCTTGCGCGGTCTCATCCAGGATCGCCATGGCTTCGTCCAAGCCGAGCGGTGCCTCACTCACCGCAGAAGCGATCACTGCCCGCGCCGATGCGGCGCCAATTGCGCCGGCCAGCTGGATCTCCGCGAAATGCACCAAGTCGGCGTCGGTCGACCGCCCGTCCGCCCTGCCTTGCTCACGAAATCGCGCATAGGCCTCATCGGCACGCGCGGCGCCAAGGAAACGCCGCAGCAACGCGAGTACCGCATCCACCGAAGCGCTGCCACGCCATACATGGGGTTCCCGCGCGCTGCCGCTGTGCGCGTAGGCATCGACGAACAGGATGGCCTGCACCCGCTCCACCGCGCTTTGCGTGGTCGTGAGCGACACGCCGACATAGCCACCGACGTTCGCCAGCATGCTCCAGAACAGCGCATGCGAGACCGGATCCAGGCCGTCCAGGCCAAACAGCTGCCGCGGCCTCAGCCAGCCTATGCCGAACGGCCCGTATTCGACAAAGCTGGCCGGCACCCAGCCGGACTGCGCAAACGATGGCAGCAGGAGCGTGTAGGCCCAGAGCAGGAAGCCGGCACCCAGCCCGACAAGCGCGCCTTGCCGCGTACCGTTCTTCCAGTAGATCGCGCCCAGCATCGCGGGCGCGAACTGGGCCACGGCCGCGAACGAAATCAAGCCGATCGAAACCAACGCGTAGGCTTCGCCGGCCAGGCGGAAGTAGGCGTAGCCGAGCATCATCAACAGCACGATTGCCGCGCGCCTGATGGTCAGCAGCAGCGCATTGATATCGGCGCGATGGCTAAACCGCAGCGGCTTAAGGTGCAGTAGCAACGG
Source organism: Cupriavidus sp. DF5525 (assembly GCF_040149425.2). Taxonomy (NCBI): domain Bacteria; kingdom Pseudomonadati; phylum Pseudomonadota; class Betaproteobacteria; order Burkholderiales; family Burkholderiaceae; genus Cupriavidus; species Cupriavidus sp. DF5525. The sequence goes on from NZ_CP168267.1 coordinate 1,078,143, forward strand.
CATCACCAGGTCATTGCAGACCATGGTGCTAAGTGCGATGGTCTCGACGATGACCATGCCAGTGGCCGCCGACAGCCCGCCGATAAACACCAGGAGCGTGAGCGCCGGGGACTGCTCCCCGATAGGCAGGGCTAGCACGTACATATCCGGATCGACTTCGCCCCCTGGGAAGTGCAGGATCCCCGCGAAGGCGATGGGCAGGACAAAGACATTGATGGCCAGGAGATACAAAGGCAATAGCCAGGTGGCCGTCTTCAGGTGGTTTTCGTCGATGTTCTCGACGACTGCGATCTGGAACTGGCGCGGCAGGAGCAGCATCGAGAACATCGACAGCACGATCAGCACGGCCCATGCGCCAAAGGTTACGTTACCGGCACCCGCCGAATCGCCATTCAACGTCAGGAGCGCTTTCAGGGCAGGCACCCCTTCGGCACGCCCGAACAGGTCCCCGAATCCGTCGTAGATGCCAAAGGTGACAAAGACCCCCACCGCAAGGAACGCCACCAGCTTGACCAGCGATTCGAAGGCGATCGCGGCAACCATGCCTTCATGGCGCTCTGCCGCATCGACGTGACGGGTGCCAAACAGGATGGTGAACACCGCCAGCATCAGCGCGAGGTAGAGCGTCGTGTCCGACCAGACCGGCCCGGCTTCGTCGCCCCGCATGCCGAGGCCGGGGGAATGCGCCAGTACCGCGACACTTGCCGAGACCGCCTTCAGCTGCAGCGCGATATAGGGCACGATGCCAATCACCGACACCAGCGTGACAAGGCCGCCGAGCAGCGCGCTCTTGCCGTAACGGGAGGCAAGGAAGTCGGCAATCGAGGTGATGCGGTTGTTTTTGCTGATGTGGATGATCTTGCGCAGCAGGGTCCACCAGAGTGCCGCCATCAGCGTGGGGCCGAGGTAGATGGGCAGGAAGCCGATGCCGCTGAGCGCAGCCCGGCCGACGCTGCCATAGTAAGTCCATGAGGTTGCGTAGACGGCCAGCGACAACCCATACAGGTACGGGCTGTTTATCATGCTGGCACCGGCATCCGCGCGCCTATCGCCGTAGAACGCAATCGCAAACAACATGCCGAGATACGCGAACGACGCCAGCGCAACGACCCAGCCATCCAGCATTTCAGTCCTCCGGCACAGGTACCGACGGGTCGGACTGCGAGTGTCTTCCGCGCGGCGCCTTCTGCTCTGCCGTGAACGCCAGTAGGGCAATGAGCAACGCCCATGCGGCAAACAAGTAGCAGTACAAGCGCGGGATGCCGAACCACGTGAGCGTGTCGTTGAATAGCGCCAGCAATGGGTAGTTGAACAACAGCCAGCCCAGGGCAAACAGCGCGATCAGACGGTGCCCGAGAAGGGAACGGCGCAACATGAAACGGTCCTCAGTGACGTCAATGCCTCCAGTGGCTTCAGCGGCCTCAGTGGCCGGAAGCCTCCGATGCGCCGATGCCGGTTTCAGAGCGGACCTTCTGCGCCGGGTATCCCGCCCGGTCGATGCGGGCACGCTCGCTGTGGTCCAGTATCGAGAACAGCCAGATGCCGACAAACGCCACGGTCATGGAGAACAGGGCCGGCGATGTGTATGGAAAGATGGCATCCGTGTAGCCGAACACATCGACCCAGACCGACTTGGAGACAATGGTCAGGCCGACGGCGGTAATCAGGCCGAGAAAGCCGCCGATGGTCGCGCCACGTGTCGTGCAGTCTTTCCACAGCACAGCCATGAACAACACGGGGAAGGTCGCCGATGCCGCCACCGCAAAAGCGAGCGACACCATGAAGGCAATATTCTGCTTCTCGAATGCGATCCCCAGAATCACGGCCACGACGCCCAGCGCGATGGTCGTCACGCGCGATACGCGCAGTTCCTTGTCGCTGGCGGCCTTGCCCTTCTTGAACACGGTCGCGTAGAGGTCATGCGACACCGCCGAAGCGCCGGACAACGTCAGCCCCGCGACTACGGCAAGAATCGTGGCGAAGGCCACCGCGGAAATAAAGCCGAGGAAGACATTGCCGCCGACGGCGTTCGCAAGGTGGATAGCCGCCATGTTGTTGCCGCCCAGCAAGCCGCCAAGCGCGTCCTTGTACACCGGGTTGGTGCTGACCAGGACAATGGCGCCAAAGCCGATGATGAAGGTGAGCAGGTAGAAGTAGCCGATCCAGGTTGTCGCCCAGAACACCGACTTGCGTGCTTCCTTGGCGCTAGGTACGGTGAAGAACCGCATCAGGATGTGAGGCAGGCCCGCAGTGCCGAACATCAGCGCCATGCCGAATGAAATGGCAGAGATGGGATCCTTGATGAAGGTGCCCGGGCCCATGATAGAGTCCTTCTTGGCGTGGATCTCAACCGCTTTGGCGAAGAGCGCTTCGGGATTGAAATGGAACTGCGCCAGCACCATGAATGCCATGAAGCTCGCACCCGCAAGCAGCAGGCCAGCCTTGATGATCTGGACCCAGGTAGTCGCCGTCATGCCCCCGAACAGCACGTACACCATCATCAGGGTGCCGACGATCACCACCGCAAGCCAGTACTCCAGGCCGAACAGCAGCTTGATCAACTGGCCGGCACCGACCATCTGGGCGATCAGGTAGAACGCCACCACCACCAGCGTGCCGGAGGCCGCGAACACGCGGATCGGGGTCTGCGCGAAGCGATAGGCCGCCACGTCGGCAAAGGTAAAGCGACCGAGGTTGCGCAGGCGCTCGGCCATCAGGAAGGTGATAACAGGCCAGCCCACCAGAAAACCGATCGAATAGATCAGGCCGTCATAGCCGTTCAGGTAAACCGCGGCCGATATCCCAAGAAAGGATGCCGCGGACATGTAGTCGCCTGCAATTGCCAGCCCGTTCTGGAATCCGGTGATGCCGCCGCCGGCGGTGTAGAAATCCGCCGCGGACTTTGTCTTGGCGGCAGCCCATTTGGTGATGAACAAGGTGAACACCACAAATACAGCGAACATGGATATCGCTGTCCAGTTGGTTGGCTGCTTTTGCATTTGGCCAAGATCGCCACCGGCTCCCCAGGCTGCGCCACCAAGGGCCAGTAGCACCAATGCGCATAGGATACGGTTCCGGGCCGACATTACAGCACCTCCTTGCGAATCTGAGCCGTCAGGTTGTCGAATTCGCCGTTGGCGCGCCGGACGTAGATGCCGGTGACGACCACCGTAAATACGATCACAAAGAGTCCGATCGGAATCCCCCAGGTCATCACGCCATCGCCGATCCTGGTGGAGAGCAAGGTCTTCCCGAAGGCAACCAGAAGGATGTAGCCGTAGTACACGACCATCATCATTGCGGTCAGCACCCATCCGTAGGTGGAGCGGGCTGAAACCAGCCGCCGGTAGTTGGAATTGGACTCTATCCGTTGAACGAGATCTTCTTCCATGCCTTGTCTCCTGTTCGCCGGATAAGAGGCCCTATCCGTAGCCGGTTTTTTTGTCTCAACTCGTATGTCTTTTGGTCGTATGTCGAACAGCCGCACTCATTCATGGCGATGTGCACGCGGGCCAAAGGCAAGTGCCTTGAGACGTATTTGCCTAGCATCTCGCAGGGCAATCGTGGAAACGGTGCTCGCAATCGAGTGAGAAATCGGTACGGTTCCGTACCGGGCCAACTCACTGGCACGCAGGCACCAAAGCAAGCGTTGCGCCGCCCGCGCGTCCCGGCCATGGGAGCATTCCAGCCCGTCGGCAAGGTGCGGATCAGCAGCCATTCCGCTTCGGGAGCGTTAAAAACCTTGGGGTTGTAACTCCGAGGGAAGCCCGAATTGCTCGAAGAGCTCGGCAGCTTCCCTCGGCAAGGGTTCCTTTGGCGGCTCACGATAATTCGCTCCTCCAGCGTATACGAGAGCGTGCAAAAATTGGGGAGGCCGATTTCGTTAGGCGCCCTGGCTTGCGGCGAGGATGTCACGGTTAATTCTGTTCGTTGGCCGATGCCGGTCTGGCGATGCATGTCCGACGCATTGGCTGTGACGGGAGGCGGCGATCTCGAGTGCGGAGATGCGGTCGGGTGAAAGTTCCCCGTTCAAAACCGCGACCCTGACCTGCACCATGCAGTGCGCCCCTTCGTCCGTCCAGCGCATCTGTCGCTTCTTGGCCATGCGATGGCTGACGACCTGGTTCACCGCGGACTCCGCGATGCTACTGCTGATCGGCAGGCCCTTTCGATGCCGAGCGCCGTAGTTGGCCAACGTATGCGTGTTGTTCCTCAGGTACCAGGAGACTTTATCCAGGTTCCACCACAGCGTGCTGAATTCATACCCCGTCCTCGTCAGCAGTCGAGCGTTCAATGCCTTGATGCGCTCCAAACGCTTTGCGGCCCTTGCCATGCCAGACCAGCCACTTGGCGTGAGTGATTTCGGTCTCTATCGACTCTCGTTCCAGTGAGTCGATCATCTTGCTGCCGAACACGGAACGCTGCGCCGCGTTGAACTTCATGGCGATGTGGAACCAATCGAGAATCCTGCCGCGAGCAAGCTGACTGCCCTGGACGGTCTTCTCAAATTCACCGGCGTCATCGCTGATCACGGTCACGCGTTCATCGGTCGCCACACCGTTTCGACTGAGGAACTGATCGAGTCGCGCTGCAGCCGAGGTGACTTCCCGGTGCACATAGGCATAGAACTTTGGCGGGCTGTCGGTGAACGTCGCTCGCCCGGCGACGAGGTTGACGTGGCGACCAAGGCCTCTCTCGGAGTCGCAATGCCGCAGCCACGCCGAGTCGACGCTCACGGCAGCGACATGGCTGGATTCGCGAACCTGGACGGCTGCAACGGCCTGGGGCAGTTTCGCGATGTCACGCTCGATGTCAGCGTCGAGTTGTTTTCCCAATAGTGCGAATCCGATCCCGGGTGCCGCTGAACGAAATGCCCTTATCCAGCGGCAGCACTTCCTTAAGCATAGCCGTGGCCTGCCGGTACGGCAGATGGCTTGCCCACTTCGCCTGGAGGTATTCCAGCTCCGGCGTGGCGCGGTTAGTCAGGGCTTTGGATAAGGGGTGCACCACACACCGCGGCCCTCCGCGCATTCTGCTGGCAAGCACACGACCACAGCCGCGGACTGTTCACCGTCACCTTGCCGTACACAGTGCGCACCACCATCGAGCGACTGTCCTTGTGGCTCAATGCCGCGCCGCAGCAGCGACAATGGGTCTGGCCCGAGAGCCACCCCTCCACTTGCTTCGAAACCAACTCGGCCTGCACCTTGGCCAACAGCGACCGCCCCTCCGCGAGGGTCAGGCCCATGTCCGCAAGACTACAGTCACGGCGCTCAATCACGGCCAAAACTCCGTCAACGTCATGGCCAGTGTCGCTGCCCTCGTCGGCCAATCTGGCTTCGATGATCAACCGCATGGTTTGCTCCCACCGTTGCGATACCGATCAGCGTAATCCACACCGAGCCGGCGCGGCGCCCAGATGCTCGAGCGGGCCTCCCTTGGGGGCCTCCCCAACTAATGGAATGGTCCACCCCGCCCCGCCGGATAGATTAGGCTGGAGTGTTCATACCGAACTGGAGGCCATCATGGACGACGTAACGCTCGTTGGTATCGATCTGGGCAAACACATACATTCATCTGCCACCTCAGGCGGTCGCTGTCTCTTTTGCACCGAGCAAGTCATGTGCTAAGCCTGTTACAGATGGGTCGCACGACCTCGTACTCGATGTCCAAAACGGTATTGCCGCACGCGCCTGTCTCCTGCCCGGGCTAGTTAGAGACCGCAGCCTACACATTTGATTTTTCGACCGCCTCTTGGTTTGGCTTCCTGCCCGAGCCGAACCGCTGTGCATAGTGCCAAGTAAATTCCGCACCGAGTAAGAAAATCTGCGCGGAATAATATACCCATAGAAGAAGAACTACAAGCGAGCCTGCAGCGCCGTAAGCATTGGCGACACCCGTCTTGCCGATGTACAGGCCGATGAGGAGCTTCCCCAAGGTGAATAACAGAGCGGTGACGATGGCGCCGAGCCAAACATCCGGCCAGCGAACCTTCGCCCGTGGCATGATTTTGTAAATCATTGCGAACACCACAGTAATGAGTCCCCAACTCAAGATGGCGTCCAGAAGATGTCCGATAAATTCGCCTTTTCCAAAGAATGGTGCCCATAGTCGGCCCATTGCAGAAATCCCAGCACTGAGAAGCAGGGAAACAACAAGCAGAAATCCGATGGCCAGTATCATGCCGAACGAGAGCAATCTTGTCCGGAGCAACGCAACGATACCGGAGGCTCTGCGGCGCTCAGGAACACGCCAAATGCGATCGAGCGCATCCTGCAATTCTGCCAAGACCGTGGTTGCTCCTACTAACATGACAAGCACACCAATTACAGCAGTCAGCGTGCTCGCGGCGGGCTTGCTAACCGCCAACAGCATCGCCTCGATAGTCCGAGCGCCCTCCTCTCCGAGCAGTCCTCGCAACTGCTCCACAACCTCCCCCCGCGCGGCTTCGGGTCCAAACACGACGCCCGCCACGGTGATGACGATCAGTAGCAGTGGCGCAATAGAAAAAACCGTGTAGTACGCCAGCGCGGCCCCCATACTTGGGGCGTAGTCTTCCAGCCAGGAGTCGACGCTGTCGCGCATCAGTTGGAAGGCTTCTCGTGGAGTAAGAGGAAGAAAAGATGGCATCGTAAGCTCTTGTGAGACAACGGAAATCCGCGCCCGCCCTGCCCCATCCCGAAACCCCTTCCCACATACAGTGACAGCGCAATCTGGCCGATTCGACTGGATGGGGATCGCTGACGAGAAGTCTTGAGCACAGGGCAGCCGAACCACTTAGATCTGCACTTTGCACGCGATGAAGGCCACGTTCCGCGTCGAATAAAGAATTGGCTTGGCATCCAAGTTGTTCTTCTTAGGAAGCATGCCGGGAATACGCCCGAGTTGCCTCGCATCACTCTTCGGATCGGTCTTGGTGGTCGATCTCGGCTTCGGCCTTATTCCAATACTCCTTGTCCTGCCCGGCTGGCGCCCCTGCTTGCTCCCACAGCTCGTAAGCGCGCTGCTTGATTCTGGCCTCGCGCTCGGAGGTCTATTCGTGTTCATCAACAACACCTTGTTCGTCATGATGGATTGTCGTCACATCGTATCCATCGGCGAACTGGCTCCAGCTGTTGATCTGCTTCACCTGCTCGAACTGGCGCATCGCAGCTGCGATTGCCTCATCCTTGCTACCGTGGACGATCGTAATTCGCATCACCTCGGCGTGTTGAGAATGGCCATAATGATCGCTCATCTTCTTAAAGAAGGTGACCTCATAGTGGCGCGGCTCAGTGTGACTGCCCCCTAAGTCGGAGACGGAAATAACACCGGTCAAGCGTTGAGTCTTCCTGTCCAGTACTGCAAGTCGCAGCACGTGACCTTGATTCATGAGTATAGCGGCTTGCTCGACTGAATCGTCCTCGAAACAAGTAAGCGGGTCCCCCGATATCGCCTCCATAACCGTCATCTGGCTCGCGTTGCGCCCGTCTGCTACTCGCATTGCGATATCGCGGTCAGTGAGCATTCCAATTACCCGCCCGCCCGGGCACACTGGCAGACAGCCAATGTTATCGTGCTGCAGCTTACGCGCCGCAATAGCCAAGCTTTCCTCCGCCCGAACGAAGGCTGGTGGCTGCATAATGTCTTTAACTAGCATGGCTGCCCCCCTAACCAAGAAAATTCCTAATAAGAGCCACCATGTCTTAGGAGTCCTCAGGCATTCCGACATCGTGCTGACCTGGCTCGCGGAGCGGCTTGCCAAGGCCCTCATCATGCACTGGCGCTTCGCGTTCTACTTTCTCTGGTGTGTGTTCAGCGGGCGGTACATCTGGGATATCTTGTCCCTCCCGCGGGTTGAAGATTTGCTGTTCATGATCGACTCCACATTGCGGAGAAGCTCCGCAGCTGTGAACGTTGCAAGCAACATGCCCGAGGATTCCGGGTTGACATCGCAAAAGTGGCATCAATGAACTGACCTTCCGCAGTGCACATTTCGCCGTTCAGCCCCCGTTGTCATTGCTCACGCGCGGGCGGCTGTACGAGGGCACCACGCCCAGGTACTGCATGGCCGCGCGCATGGTCGCTCCTTTCCATTGTCCGAGTGCAGCACCAGCGGCCGGCCTGCGGTCTGCTCGCGCAGGCAGCCCTGCCCAAGCAGGTGGCTGGCATACTCGACCGATTCGCTATCGTGCACCTCGTTGACCACCAGCTTGCGGCTGTAGATGTCCTGCATCATGTACCAATAGAAGAAGCTGCCCTTCACCGTGGTGGGCAGCCACGTGATGTCCCAGCACCAGGCCGTGCTGCTCGTACGCCCGTGAGCGTGCGATCGGCTGCCGGGGCGATTTCGGAGTCTCCCGCTCGCCCTCACCCCGGGTAAGTCAGCGAGTGCTTAGTCGCCTGCGTTTCAATCGCCTTCTTGTAGGCATCAATCCACTCCGTAAATTGCGGATGGATATAAAAGTCGAGAACGTCTCCCACGTTGATAGAGAGCGGATTCCTGCCCAGGATCATCGATAGTGAAATGCGCGGTATCTGAAACGGTGCCAAATCGATCGCGTCCACCAAAAGACCATTGGGAGAGTGGCTAACCGTGAACATATCCGTCTGTTGGTCGTGGGCGTCCACTACCAGTGCTTCCATGCTCCCGAGAAGCGGCTTGTCTTGTATCTCTGGCGAAACCGGATAAATGCTGACCGTGCCAGCACTGATTCGGTGTTCTTTGTGCCATATGGACAACGCCCAGGTTTCCGTCGGATTCTCCCCCCAAATCTCGAGGGTGCCTTCATCAATCTGCGCCTTCATGGTTCTCTCCAAGCTCAATGTGCAGCAGCAAGTCGGGCGGGCTACCTCTTGGTACATCGGCGAGCCCTGTGGACTTCCGTTAGCGACAAAACCGGCTACCTTGGGGAAACAAAGCGAATGTCGTCGCCTGGGTCCCAATTTTCATTATTGGATCCGCTTGGGCTTGATGCACGTCAACATCGAGGTAATTGCCCCGCACGTATGCAGCGTGCTCTGCGGCGCATTGCCGCGCCTCAACCCGCCGTGTCTGCACCGGTGCCGCCTTCAGTGCACAGAACTGCCGCCGCTGAAGCGTGCCTGGTGGGGGCTTGCCTTGGATCAAGCCAAGGTGCCATTTCACCACTAATGTGAATCAGTTAGTCGCTCGCTAGCGCTGTTCAGCACCCTTGGCAGCTTCCCAGACATTACGCGTTACAGCGGAATCTTGGATTTGCTTAGGCGTCGGCATAAGTCCACCAAGAAGGAGCAGCACATGTCCAACGAACATGCGCAGGTTGTCTGGTTCGAAGAACTAAGGCGGGCCGACGTTCCTCGCGGAACCAACTGGCATGAGGAACACCTGGTCCGATTGCTCAAAGAGCGTCTGGCGCGCCTGACGGTCGAGGCGCCCATGTTCACCGTCGCGGTGTCAGCCGTGGAGACTGAGCCGGTGGCCCTGCCCAGCGGGCTCTTGTCGGTTTAGATGGTGTGCAGAAGCAACGCAGCCTTGCCAAGGTTTATCGCCTGGCGCTCGAACATGGTGTCCTGTCCTCCTCCTCATTGCCGCAGGCCCGCGGTGACCGGCGCTGCGCTACTCCGTGCGTGCGACCTGCCCAAGCGGGCGGGCAAAGCCGTCAGGCGGCGGGCGCGTCGACAAGCCGGGCGCGGATGGTGGCCTCGCCGCTGTCGGGTGTCAGGCACGTGCCTTCGGCCAGCTGGCTGACCATGTCGGCGCTGCGGATCCGCCAATGCCAGACGATCGTTTGGCCGTCCTATTGCGCTTCGACGAAGCACGCAAGGTTGCCTGGACCGGAGAAGCATGGAAACGTGGCGACGGGCGGTGAAAGGCAAGGAATCAATGTCGGGCATAAGTCGTTTTTGGTCGTTCGCAGATGCTCACTGCGGCATATTCAAACTCGCATACGTGCATCATAAATCACGTTTGCATCCGCAAGCTTTGATGGCAATGCATTTGCAACCTGGCGGGCCTTTCTCTTCCTTGCAGGGAGAGACTCGATGAACTTCTACTTGAATCCGAATACTCGACAACCTGCTGCGAACGCGATCACTCCTTGGCTACCCATCTGTACATCTGCCAATGGTTGCGAATTTCATTGGTCGACCAAACTATAGCTCCGATGTTTCGTGAGGTCAAGACGCTCGCACACCTTGGCAACGCGGAAAGCGGACCACCATTCCGCGGGCTCCGGGGGAGCTTGCGGCAGCATACGGCCGGCTCATCGCGCCGCTTACTCCGTCCCAGCGAGGCTCGAGTAGGGCAAGACATGCGTCCTTCGGAATACGGTAGCTGATGTGACGTTGGTGTTCTATAACACGGCCCCGTCGCTGAGGCGCTTCGAGGGATTGCGAACCGCAGTTCGGGTCTTTCTTGGGTTGGCAACGCTAACAAAGAAATATGTTGACATCCCGAATTGGTCGACATAGAGTTTGGTCAACCATAAATGGCTTAATGCAAGCCCTCTTTTGCGCTGAGGTCGCGGGATGCGGACGATCCTGGTAAGGCATCTATTTCAAGTGCTGCACGCGCCGGTCGCTTTCGCATATGCGATAGCTTGCACAAGGCCATTGCATCCCGGGTGTGGAGGGCTCCTGGAAGACCTTCATCCAGGAGTCGTAGCATGTCCTGAGACGCCATGGCTGCTATGCAGTGCAAGAAAATCGACTTGTGGTCAAAGCTCATCGAGCTCAAGCATCAAATCCAAACTCGCCACCTGACACTCAAGTTCGAGCACATAACAGTCAGACTCTTACAAGCAATCCAAGGAGACCAGCAGTGCACCCCCTATTGATTCTGATTCGCCAACAACTATCGTGTCTTCTCTTCAGCGCCGTTCGGTTGCGGAGCAGCGGTCTGACCAAGCTGAAGCCGATGCGCTGCCTGCTGCTCTGCTTGACACTGTCCATCGCTTGGCCTGTAGTCGCGCAAGACTATCCGGAGAAAGGCCGACCGATCAAGATCGTCGTGCCGAGCGGCCCGGGAAGCGCGCTTGACTTGCTGGCTCGGGCTTATGCGAAGGCCATCGGCGAGACACAGGGCCTGACCGCCTACGTGGAGAACAAGCCCGGCGCAGACGGCACTGTCGGCATTCAGTCCTTTCTCGCGTCCCCCGCGGACGGATACACCCTCTTGCTTGGAAGCAGTTCGTGGACGGTGTTGAACCCGATTATGATGGCAAAGCTTCCATATGATTCACAGAAGGATTTGCTTCCCCTAGCGACGATTAGCAAGACCGGGATGGTAATGAGTATTGGTGGGGCGGCACCGTTTAAAACGCTTCGCGAGTTCGTCAAGGCGGCCCGCGCTGAGCCCGGCAAGTACACTTGCGCGAGCGCCTCGCCGTCGCTGCGGATGGCATGCGAGTACCTGCAGGCCAGCGCGGGCATCAAGTTGCTTGTCGTGCCTTATAAGACGACCGCTGCTGCGATGCTGGCCGTGGCGTCAGGCGAAGCCGACGCGGTCTTCGCCGATGCGAGCTCTTCGCTCACCTTTTGGCAAACCGGACGACTCAAGGGCGTGGCGTTTGCCACCCCTGAGCGCACTCCTGCGTTCCCGCAGATTCCAATGACGCGCGAAGAGGGTTTGCCGGATTTCCTCATGGGCGTGTGGTATGGCTTTTATTTCAAGGCTGGAACGCCCCCTGCCGTTGCAGCAAGCATGCGTGAATTCCTTCACAAGGCGGCTGCCAGGGCAGTTGTAAAGGACGCGCTGAAGACATTTGCTCATGAGCCCTTGAACCTCACGCCTGCGCAGATGGCCGATCTGACGCGCAAGGAAACAGAGCGGTGGTCGAAGCTCGTACGAGATCACGGGATCAAGTTCAACAATTGATGCCACGCGAGGCCCTCGGAAATTACGTCCAGGAGGTATAGGCTCGCCGGAGGCCCGTTGCGGGATCGATCCGAAACTTCATTGGGGTCCCCGACTTTACTAAAAGCGTACCGCTTCCATTCTGAGTACGTTTGGCCGTCTATGCCGTAGCTTCTTGCCAGCCCCGTTGGAGGGCTGGCATTGGGATATATTTCGGACAAGCCGGTTGTTGCATTACTCCCCAACGCCAGGGGATCGCGGTCATCCCGCTCGCATTGCCCGCCGCAGGTTCTCAGTCGGCTTTTACTGCGCGTCCTCAATGACCCTGGTATCCAACGGCTTACCCTGCGATTGGCCATGCTGTTTCATATCGCGTTGCCATTTTCGGCGGGACTCCACCATTCATTTCGTCGTGCAATAGCCCCGGGGCATTCCGATTCAAACTCCCCCTGGCTCTTGTTCTCTCGCTTGGCGTGACCGAGCGCGGCCGCCGTGCTTCGGCTACCGATGCGCGATGAGAGTAAGCGCCTCACGAAGACCGTTCTTGCCCCTGTCCCATAGATCACGAGATGCTGTCTGCTTTGAGGATGTTCCGTTACCCAGTAACGCACAGCGAGGTCGTTACTGGGTAACGGTCGCAAAGGAGAAGCGAGATGGCACAAACGACGGCACAGCGGCAAGCCGCCTACCGAGCAAGGCGCGTGACGACAGGCAACGATGGTAACGGAGAGCGTCGGTTGAGCATGTGGGTGACCACGGAGGCGGACTTTGCCCTTGCTCGCCTGGCGCGCCGTTACTCGGTAACGAAGCGAGAGATGCTGGAGCGGTTGATCGTGCGGGCTGACGACGCGATTGTCCGCAGACTCGATCCGGACTCGCCTGATTGGGACACGTACTTCTTCGCTCGCCGGGCGCCCAGCCACGTTACCGGGTAACGGAGTGTTTTGTGCAGGCGAGTGGGGGCGCTTCCACGCCGTGAGCCGTGAAGCGGGGTCATTCAGACGGCAGCAGTTGGTCAGGCGCCTGGCGGCGCGGTGGGCAGGTTCCGCAGGTGTGCGTGGGCACGCCAGGGCAGCAATTCTTCAACGCGGTTGATCGGGTGATCGGCAATGCCGGTCAGCACATGGCACAGGTAGGCGCGCGGGTCGATGCCATTGAGCTTGCACGAGGCGACCAGCGAATACATGGCCGCCGCCCGTTCGCCGCCGCTGTCGGAACCGGCAAACAAGAAGTTCTTGCGGCCCAGGGCGACACAGCGCAGCGCGTTCTCGGCGATGTTGTTGTCAATCTCGGCGGTCCCGTCGTCGCAGTACAACGTCAGCGCATCCCACTGGTTGAGCGTGTATTGGATCGCCTTGGCCGTCTCGGATTTTGCCGACAACGTCTGCAGTTTCGCCCTGAGCCAGGCGCCGTAGCGCTCAAGCAGAGGGCGGGCTTTCTCCTGGCGCACCCGCAGCCGCTCAGCCGGCGGTTTGCCGCGGATGCCGGCCTCGATGGCGTAAAGCTCACCGATACAACGCAGTGCCTCGGCAGTCGTTTCGGACGGCGTGCGCACGTGAATGTCGTAGAACTTGCGTCGCGCATGCGCATGGCATGCCGCTTCGCGAACCGAGCCGTCTGCAAACAACTCGTTGAAGCCGGCGTATGCGTCCGCCTGCAGAATGCCGCCAAATCCGCTCAGATGGCGCTGAGGATGCTCCCCCCTGCGGTTGGGCGAATATGCGAACCATACCGCAGGCGGTTCTGCCGAGCCTGCCCGGGTATCGTCGCGCACATAGACCCACAGCCGGCCAGTTCGCGTCTTCTTGTTGCCAGGCGCAAGCACGGGAATCGGCGTGTCGTCGGCGTGCAGCTTGGTACCGGCTATCACGTAGCGGCGCAAGGCCTGCACCAGCGGATCGAGCAATGCCTCGCACATGCCGACCCATCGGCCCATGCTGGCCGGGTCCAGCGTGACGTTCTCGCGTGCGGCGATGGCCGACTGTCGGTACAGCGGTTGATGGTCGGCATATTTGGCCACGAGGATGTCGGCGAGCAAGCTCGGGTGGGCAATGCCGCGCTCGATCGGCAAGCTCGGTGCCGCCGGCTGCGCGATGTGCCGGCAGCAGGCGCAGATCTTCTTGCGCCGGACGGTGCGAATGACCTTGAACGCCGCCGCGATACGGCCAAGCTGTTCGGACACGTCCTCGCCCAGCGGTTGCATCTGGCCGCCGCACTCGGGGCAACTCGCCTCGGGCTCAAGCACCTGTTCCTCGTGCGGCAGGTGGTCCGGCAGGGCTTCGCGCGAAGCGCGCTGATGGCTGGGCGCCTTGCTCTCGCCGCTTGCCGGCGCTTCGCGAACCTCTGCCGCACCGCGGCTGCCAGTCAGGTCCTCCAGCCGGGTCTCCAGGCGTGCAATCTCCCGGTCCAGTTGCTCAGATCTGCGACCGAACTGCATGCGCTTGAGCTTCTCGATCTGCGCCTTGAGTTGTTCGATTTCCAGATCGCGCTCGACCAGATCCTGCCGCATTCGCGACAGCGACGCCTGGGCCTCGAGCAACATGGCTTTGAGGGCATCGATGTCGTCAGGAAGGTCGTTGGCATCCGGCATGCCGCGCAGTTTACGCAGGTGCCGCGCCGTTTACAACAGCGTTTACAACATCGACAGCGGCTCGGCCGTGCGGCGCGGTTGCCGCCAGTCGATCCCCTCGAGCAGCATCGACAGTTGCGCGTGTGTCAGGTGGATCTTGCCGCTGTCGGCCTGAGGCCAGACGAAACGGCCGCGCTCGAGCCGCTTGGCGAGCAGCCAAAGTCCGTCACTGGTGGCCCAGAGAATCTTGACCAGGTCCCCTCGGCGGCCCCGGAAGATAAACACGTGGCCACCCAGCGGGTTTTCCTGCAGCGCGGTCTGCACCTTCGCGGCCAGGCCATGGAAGCCGCAGCGCATGTCGGTCGCTCCCGCTGCCATCCAGATGCGCGTGCCCGCCGGCAAGCCAATCATCGGGACAGCTCGCGAATCAGCAGGCGCAGCATATCCGGCGCCACCTCGCCGCGAATCCGCAAGCGCGCACGGTCGAATTCAATCTCGCAGACATTCTCGGACGGCTGTGCTGCACTGAGCGGCGCCGCCGGCGTATGCGCGGCCGCCTCGGCGACGATGCTCACCGGCAACAGTGCCGGCACCGTTGTCTCCTGTTTCGTCGCTACGCCCTCAGCCGACGTCGGCAACCCGTAAGCTCCGTCCAGATAATGCCGCCGCCACTTGAACAGCAGGTTCGCGTTGATATCGTTGCTGCGCGCGACCAGCGCCACCGACGCGCCTGGCTCAAATGATTGTTCGACCAGCCGCCGTTTGAACTCGGCCGGGAAGTTCGGCCGCTTGTACACGCCGCCAGCACGGCGCCCACTCAACGTCTTGTCCACTTTGGTGTCCGCAATAATTTGGTGGGCACCAAATTACCCAAGACCTCAATCAGTGCGCCAGAACGGTCTTCGTGAGGCGCTTACCGATGAGAGCCCCCCTTCCCCGCTGACCACGGTCATCCACATTTTTGCGCGATTGGCCGTACGTTCTACGGTCGCAGTCGCGCAATGGACCCCAAGCCGCCCTCAAGTGCTGCACGGGGGCCGGCGCTGCCGAAGATCTCAGTTGACACAGCACTTTGGTGGATATACATTTTGGTTGACCATAACTATTGGCCAATAGTTGTCGAGCAAACACCGCCTTCGCTGGCCAAAGCACTTATAAACACGAGTCGACATATGAACAGGAGGAGACTGATGAACAAGCACTACGCCGCCGCCCTACTGGTGGTTGCAGCACCATTTGCCAGCGCGCAGACAGCGGTCACGCTATACGGTGTGGCCGACATCGGGATGGAGTTTCTCAATCACGCCAATGCGAACGGGAACACGCTGACACGCATGAACTCAGGCAACGTATCGGGTTCACGCTGGGGCTTGCGCGGCACGGAAGACCTGGGCAGCGGCCTGAAGGGACTGTTTGTGCTGGAGAGCGGTTTCGATCTCGACACCGGTGTGATGAGCCAGGGGGACGTCTGTTCGGTCGGCAAGCCTTCATCGGCGTGGAACACCAGTGGGGCAGGCTGACACTTGGCCGCCAACAGAATTCCCTGTATGACCTGCTGATCAACTACGAACCGATGGTGATGGCGGCGCGCTATTCGGCACTTGGCCTGGATTCCACGCTGGTGGGCCGCTACGACAACACGGCCAAGTACACGGGCAAGTTTGGGCCGGTCACCGCGACCGCCTTCTACAGCTTCGCGCGCGGCACCACCGTGACGACCGCAACTGGCAGTACTATCGCCGGCGAGACGCCAGGCGACGTCAAGAGCGACCGAGCCTTCGGCGGCGGCGTGGAGTATGCAAGCGGCCCGTTCGGCGCGACGGTCGTCTACGACCAGCAGCAAGGCACGCGCGGCATCACCGGTCAGATCTCGACACAGGCAGACCGCCGCATCGCCGCGGCGGCGAATTTCTCTTTCGGGAATTCGACGATCCTGGCGGGATATCGCTGGTTCAATGGCGATATCGGCGGGGCTCGCCGCAATGACCTGTTTTGGCTGGGCTACCGCTACGCCGCAACATCGGCCCTCACCCTGACCGGCGCGGGCTATTACTTCAACAACAAGCGCAACGGCCAGGATCCCTGGGAACTGGTCGCATCGGCCAACTATGCCTTGTCCAAGCGTACGGACGCCTCCCTCACTGTTGGCTACGTCCGCAATAAGGACAATTCAAATCTCGGCTTGAATGGCTTCGGGAGCGCGATTACACCCGGGGCCAGCCAGACGGGCGTATCCATGAGCATTCGTCACAAGTTCTGAGTCAGCGCGAAGTATCGGATCACCCCGCCGTGTCTCCATCCGGGGCAGGCAACTGTTCCAGGAATCATGCCCCGGGCCGGAACGCTCGGGGCTTCGTTGGTTTCATCACTGATCTGCGTGACCGTTTGGCGAAGCAAAAAAAGGGCTGCAGGCCGTCCTGATACTTGACAGTGATGCGGCCAACAGTTCTTGCCAGATGGTGCGCTCCGGCGCGGGTGCAACCTTGATGGCGCCATCCCAGCACGGGCACGACTTACCTGGGCGCTGATGTGGAGGTATCAACGCACCTGTAGCGGCACGAACAGACGTTAGTTCTTGCCCGCACGGGCATTTCGGGAAGACCGCGAAGACGGCTGAGATGACCCAAGCGACTCCGAAAGAAGGACCTCAGCCGACGGTTCCGCGAGCGAGCGAACGCGCGACGCTGTCATGTGCTTGCGCATAGCGTGTTCTGCAACGTCGGGTTGGCGCGTTTCGATCGCCTCGTTGACTCGTGCGTGAATCTCAATCACCTGCCTCCTGGTGTCGGGGGTGTCGTACTCTTCCGCCATTGAAGCAAGCTGCACGCCGTGTGAAATCGAGTACAGAAGCGTTGCGAGCAATTCGTTGCCGCTGGCCTGTGCAACCGCGTTATGCCATTTGAGGTTCGCCAGCGTGAAGGCCTGAAAGTTGTTCACACTACTCACCAGCTCTTCATGCAGAGTTTTCAGCTCCCGCACTTGCGCGTCGGTGCGCCGTTCCGCGGCAAGTCGCGCCAAGAATGGCTCCAACAGTTCCCGAGTTTCCTGCAGACTCCTTATAGAGATTCTGCGCCCTTGGACGAACCTGAAGATCGCTGACGCCATCGCCTCATGGCTCGGCAGCGTCACAACACTTCCGCCCGCCCGACCAGGCTTGGTTTGAATCAATCCTTCGGCCGATAGCATGCGGAGCGCATCGCGCACCACGGTACGCGTGAGCCCAGTTTGCTCGACCATTTCACGCTCAGGAGGAAGTGATTCGCCCTCGGGAATCTCCCTCTTCAATATGCGGTCTCGCAATTGGCTCGCTAACACTTCATGTGCACGCGGGACCACCACTGGGCTAACCGTGACCGGCTTCTTAAGTTCCCGGGAATCGCTCTGCATAGGGAAAGTGATATTTGTCAACCAAACACCAGTTTAGCAGCAAAAAATTCTACGGTCGATATTTTGACCATTTGATCGGTTCGGCCTCTCGTGCGGCACGATTCCCCGATGTCTTGGGCGAACACGCAGGGCGCACAAAGTTTCGTAATGATCACATTACGCAATATTCCGGTCCGTCAATCACGCGAAGCCTACCTCTTGACTTACATAAATATTCAACCTATATTTTGGTCAACCAATAACGGTTACGACCATAAGTTGAATGCATATAGGAGATCGCATGGGCGAACTTGACTCAAACCACCGCGCTATTGAGGACGGCGTGACCGCGGTATGCAAGCGATTCGGAGATGACTATTGGGCGGAATGCGACCGCACCGAGCGCTTTCCAGTGGAATTCCACCGCGCGATGGCTGCTGACGGATGGCTCGGCGTGACCATGCCAGAGGAATTCGGTGGCGCTGGATTGGGGGTAACCGAGGCCGCGATCGTCATGAACACTGTGGCCAAGCATGGAGCACAGACGGCAGCTTCTTCCATTCACATCAACATGTTTGGTCCACACCCCGTGGTGGTTCATGGTTCGGCCGAACAGAAGGCGCAGTGGCTACCGCGCCTTGTTCGCGGCGAAGACCAGGTTTGCTTTGGCGTTACCGAGCCCGACGCGGGTCTGGACACGACCAGTATCAAGACCTTTGCCAAGAAGGTCGATGGTGGCTACAGCGTTACCGGGCGCAAGATGTGGACCAGCACGGCACAAGTGGCCAACAAGATCCTCTTGCTGACTCGCACGGCGCCGAAATCGGACGGTGCCAAGTCCACGGACGGGATCACCCTTTTTTATACGGACCTGGACCGCTCCAAAGTCGAAGTTCGCCGAATTCCGAAGCACGGTCGCAATGCGGTCGAATCCAACGCCGTCTTCATCGATGATTTGTTCATCCCTGACGAGCATCGCATCGGCGAGGAAGGCAAGGGTTTCAAGTATCTGCTCGATGGACTGAATCCCGAACGCATTCTGGTGGCCTGCGAAGCCATCGGCATCGGTGAAGACGCTCTCCGCCGCGCTACGGACTACGCACGGGACCGGGTAGTTTTCAATCGTCCCATTGGCATGAATCAATCCATTCAGCATCCCCTCGCGGAATGCTGGGTGAATCTGAAAGCTGCACGGTTGATGGCGGATCACGCCGCGGCATTGTACGACTCTGGCAAGCCGTGCGGCGCCGAGGCCAACAGCGCCAAGCTGCTTGGCGCACGCGCTGGATACCAAGCGGCGCTGCAGGCTGTCATGACGCACGGTGGTATGGGTTACGCCAAGGAATATCACGTGGAGCGACTGCTGCGCGAGGTGCTCATCTCTCGCCTGGCGCCAGTCTCGGAGCAGATGATCCTCTGCTTCCTCGCGGAACGCGTTCTGGACCTGCCCAAATCGTACTGATCGAGCCATCGCCGGGCAGATCCGCCGCAATTTTGTCGGCGGGCTCGCCGTAGACGTCATGCCCGGCGGCCCCGTCGCCGCCGAGTTCTTCACCGCACGACAACCAATCATTCGGAGAAGTCAGTGCCCAAGTCACGCAAAGTCATCATCACGTGTGCCGTCACAGGATCGATCCACACGCCCAGCATGTCGCCGCATTTGCCGGTGAGCGCTCAAGAAATCGAAGAGGCAGCTGTCGGCGCCGTGGAGGCCGGGGCTGCTGTCGTGCACTTGCACGCGCGAGATCCGATCGATGGTCGCCCGTCGCAAGACGTTTCGCTGTTCCGAGAGTTCGTCGGCAACATCAAGCGCCGAACCAACGGTGTCATCAACCTGACGACCGGCGGCGCTCAAACCATGACGGTCGAGGAGCGCCTGCAGCCCGCGCAGCAACTCAAGCCGGAACTAGCGTCCCTCAACATGGGGTCGATGAACTTTGCGTTGCACCCGATGCTGACGAAGTACAAGGAGTTCAAGCATACCTGGGAACCGCAGTATCTGGAATCCACACGCGACTCGGTATTTCGAAACACCTTCAAGGACATCGAATACATCCTGCAATCCTGTGCCGACAACGGAACGCGTTTCGAGTTTGAATGCTATGACACGGCGCATCTGTACAACCTGGCGCACTTTGTCGATCGTGGGCTGGTGAAAGGGCCGCTGTTTGTGCAGACGGTATTTGGCATCCTTGGCGGTATTGGCACCCATGCGGACGACGTCGCGCACATGAAGCGCACGGCAGATCGCCTGTTCGGGGACCAGTACGTCTGGTCGGTGCTGGGCGCGGGCCGCTTCCAGATGCCGATTGCTGCGCAATCTGCCGCTGCAGGTGGCAATGTGCGCGTGGGACTTGAGGACTCGCTGTGGGATGGCCCGGGGCAACTGGCCGAGACCAATGCCGCGCAGGTCCGACGGGTGCGTTCCATCCTCGAAGGACTGTCGCTGGACATCGCCACGCCTGACGAAGCGCGAGAGATCCTCGGCCTGAAAGGCCACAACAACGTCGCCTTCTGAAGCGCGCCGTCGTCGTGCGGCGTATCACGGTGGCAAATGTAACCGGAACATGTGAGGACTGACATGGCAGGACCATTGACTGGATTAACCGTTCTTGAGCTGGCCGGTATGGGGCCTGGCCCGTTTTGCGCGATGATGCTGGCCGACATGGGGGCCGACGTCCTGAGGGTCCAACGTCCCCCGGCGAAGCCGCAACAAGGCCGACCCAATCCGGTCGTTGGCCGCGGTATGCGATCCATCGAGTTGGATCTGAAGTCTGAGGCGGGCCGCCTTGCTGTGCTGAGGCTAGTAGAAAAGTCAGATGTATTGATCGAAGGCTTCCGGCCCGGCGTGATGGAGCGACTGGGATTAGGCCCAGACGCCTGCCTGGAGCGCAATCCGCGGCTGGTCTATGGCCGTATGACCGGCTGGGGTCAGGATGGGCCCCTGGCTGATCTTGCGGGTCATGACATCAACTACATCGCGCTGACGGGAGCGCTAGCGGCAATCGGCACGTCAGACAGTGGCCCCATTCCGCCCCTCAATCTTGTGGGTGACTTTGGAGGAGGTGGCATGCTGCTGGCATTCGGCATCGCCTGCGGAATTATCGAAGCCGCCAAGTCTGGCAAGGGGCAAGTCGTCGATGCGGCGATGACCGATGGCGCCGCCCTGCTCATGGCCACCACCTATGGATATTACGCTGTGGGTAGTTGGCAAGCCGAACGCAGTAGCAACCTGCTCGACGGCGCAGCACACTTTTACACGACGTACCGCTGCGCGGACGGCAAGTGGGTTGCGGTCGGCGCGATAGAACCACAGTTCTATGCCAGTCTTCTGCAAAGGATGGGGCTGAACCAGGCAGACTTTGAGCCGCAACACGACCGGCGCCGTTGGGCCGAATGGAAGTCTCGCCTGGCACAGACCTTCGTGAGCCGACCTCGGGACGAATGGTGTGCACTGATGGAGGGGGCGGACGCCTGCTTTACGCCGGTTCTGGACATGCATGAAGCGCCATCACATCCACACAACACGGCGCGCAAGACCTTCATCCACCGCGAAGGCGCCACGCAACCAGCTCCAGCCCCACGTTTCTCCCGTACTTCGCCAGAGGTTCGACCTCGTGCCACGGAATCGATGGAAGCCATTCTGGCCGAATTCGGGTTCAGTCACGCGGACATCGCACAGCTTTCGCCGGCCGCCAGCTAAAACCTGGTCTGTTACCCCATCAACTCAGCCACATTAACGAAGACCATGAATCCTTCCGCCCAATGCGTTGTCGTCGAGGTACGCAACGATGTCTGCTGGATCACCATCAATCGACCGGAACTTCGCAATGCCATCAACGAGGACGTGATCGCGGGCATCTCTTCCGGACTGACCCTTGCTGGAAGCACGCCTGACGTGCGCGCCGTTGTCCTGACCGGTGCAGGTGAGCGCGCGTTCTGCGCCGGCGCAGATCTTCGTCCTAACTCGAACATCTTTGACTTCGATTTCTCCCAACCCCGCACGGACTATGCAGACCTCTTGCGTCAGGCTGTGGCGTTCGACATCCCGTTAATCGCCCGTGTGAATGGCGCGTGCATGGCGGGCGGGATGGGGCTTCTGACTATGTGTGATATGGCGGTAGCGAGCACCAAAGCCCAGTTCGGCCTGCCCGAAGTGAAGGTGGGCATGTTCCCCATGCAGGTCGCGAGCGTCATGCAGCATCTCATTCCACGCCGCAAATTCGCCGAGATGTGTATTACCGGCGAGCCTCTGAGCGCGCAGGAAGCGCTCGACATTGGGCTCGTCAACTATGTCGTCGAACCGACCGAGCTGGACGGCAAGGTCGATTGGCTCCTGGGGCGAATCACGGACAAATCGCCTACTGCTATCCGACGCGGCAAGAACGCGCTGCGGGCCATCGCGGACATGACGTTCGCACAATCCATCGCGTTTATGGAGGCTCAGCTCGGCAGCCTGCGCATGACAGCAGACGCCGCGGAAGGCTTGGCCGCCTTCGCTGAAAAGCGCAGGCCTGCCTGGACCGGAAAGTAAAGCGAGATTCACATGTCGACATATCAACTCCCCTCCCGCGTCATTCTGCAAGAGGAAGGTCCTCGCGAGGGCTTCCAAAGTGAAAGGCTCATCCCAGTTGAGGAGAAGTTGCGCCTGATCCACGGCCTTGCTGAAACCGGCCTCGAAGTGATCAACTGCGTTTCGTTTGTGGACGTACGACGAGTGCCCCAGATGGCCGACGCAGAAGAGGTTGCCGCGCGCATCCGCCGACGCGACGGAGTGAGGTATACCGGGATATGGCTGAACGCCAAAGGCTTCGAGCGCGCGCTGGCCTCCGGTTTGGACTTGCTGCCCAATGTATTCACCAGCGTGTCGGATACTTTTGCGCGCAATAACAACGGACGCAGTGCGACGGACCTGCTGCAAGTCCAGTCCGGCTTGATCGAACGCTACAAGTCGGCTGGGATGCGGGTGGCGGCTGCTCACATCTTTACCGCGTTCGGCTGTCCATACGAAGGCATCGTCAGTCCGGATCGTTGTCTCGACGCCGTCGATTCCCTGATGAGAACCTGCGCAGAGCAGGGCGAAACACCGGATGTTGTCTACCTTTGCGACACCGTCGGCGCTGCCAACCCCTTGAGCGTCAGGCAGACGGTCGATCTCGTGCGCAACCGGTGGCCGACGACTGAATTCGCACTTCACCTTCACGATACACGTGGCATGGGCTTGAGCAACGTTCTTGCGGGTCTTCAAAGCGGGGTCTATCGCTTTGATACCTCCGTTGCTGGACTCGGTGGCTGCCCTTTCGCAGGTAACAAGTCGGCTGCCGGCAACGTCTGCACCGAGGACGTCGCATTGATGTGCGAGGAGATGGGTATCAGCACCGGCCTGGATCTGGATCGACTGGCCGAGGTCGCGCGCATGGCTGAAGAGATCGTGGGTCATTCGCTTCCAGGAAAGTTCATGAAGGCGGGTCGTATTCCCTCGGCCGCAACCAATAGAACCGCGTAGCTATACTGCAGATGTGCAGAATCCAGAAAGCTGCATCCACTCGCATAAAAGTCACTTTGAGACTTTGTATTACCGGAGACCAGATATGACCAAAGAATTCTTTACGTTCGAGCAGCTTGAGTACAAGGTGGTCGACTCAGCCGCTTACATCCGCCTGAATCGTCCTGAAGTACTGAACTCATTCACGACGAAGCTTTACGGTGAAGTGAAAAATGCAGTAAGGCTGGCGAACGCAGATCCGAGCGTTGACATCATTGTCATCACGGGGACGGGCCGCGCATTTGCAACCGGGGGCGATCTCGAGGAAGTGCTGTCGAGAATGGAGGACGAGAATCCACTCGCCTTGTATGCGTATGACGACAACATGCCATTCGATGCGGTGAGATATTCCAGCAAGACAACCATTGCCGCAGTAAATGGCATCTGCGTAGCCGGTGGTCTGGCAATCGCGTCGGCCTGTGATATTCAGATCGCCGTGCGAAGCGCTGTGTTCGGCGCACCCGAAGCGCGAATTGGTCTGGCAAGCTCAATGATGCCCAGCTTGCTGATGAGCAAGATCAGCCTCTCCAAGCTCAAGTACCTTCTGTATACGGCCAAATCGATCTCCGCCACAGAAGCGGAGCGGATTGGCCTGATTACGGAAGTGGTCGAGGATGGTGCTTTGGACGCGCGGGTTCAGGAGATGATCAAAGAAGTACGTCGAACCTCTCCCAACGCAAGGAGCATGTACGCGGAATACATCAACCGACTCTTGCCAACTGCGCCCAACGCGGACTTGCAACGGGGGTTCCGCTCTGAAGAATGCAGGGAAGGTCTGCGCGCATTCAAGGAAAAGCGCAAGCCCGGCTATGAGCGGTAAGGAACCATCATGAAGAACATTCCCTTGCACGAAAGAACGCTGGCAAAGCTGCTGCGTGAGCAAGCCTGTGCTTATGGCGATAAGCCGTTCCTGAAGTACTATGGGCGTACATATTCTTACTCCGAAGCCTATGAACTGAGCCGGCGCATTGCCGGCGGCTTGGCCGCAGCGGGCATTGGCCCCAAACAGCACGTGGCCATCATGATGGAGAATCGCCCCGAGGTCGTTTGGCTGAACTTCGCGCTGGCGTTGCTGGGGGCCGTGGCCGTTCCTATCAACAATGCCTCGCGCGGCGATATGCTTGCCTACTATGCCCGCCAATCCGACGCGGTGGCATTGGTGCTCGATGCGGCGTTTGTCGATCGCTTCGCTGCGGTGCAATCGCAATGCCCATTGCTCAAGCATCTTTTCGTCTTTCCCGACGAGACGTCCGCGGGGAAAATGAAATGTTCGTTCGATGGTGCTGAGATCATTGCTTGGGACGAGATTGTCAACGCCCCCCAGTTGCCGGACGACGCCGCTGGTCCGTCGTATAGCGATATCCTTCAGATCCTCTACAGCTCCGGCACGACCGGAGTCTCGAAAGGCAGCATGATCGCAAATGCGACGGCGATCAGGGCCGCTCAAAAGCATGTAGAGGTGTTTGGATATACGAGCGAGGACGTGATGTACACGTGCTTGCCTATGTTCCACGGCAATGCCCTGAACTGCACGGTATTGCCGGCACTGATGGCTGGCGCTACCGTGGCCTTGTCACGACGCTTCTCCACAAGCTTGTTCTGGCGCGAGATCAATGAGTGCGGAGCAACCAGGACCTCGCTGCTGAGCGCCATGATCAATTTTCTGTGGCTGAAGGAGCGGTCGGAGGAAGAGCGAACCCATCGCCTGAAAACCTGCCTGGTCGTACCGGCGCCAGAGTTTGCGCTGGAGTTTGAAGAGCGCTTTAGGGTGAAAATCACATCGCTCTATGCGCTGGGCGATTTCGGCTACGCCACGATGTACGGACCTGATGATCCGCGCGAGAAGATTCGCTCGGCTGGCCGGCCTTTGCCGGAAGTCGCGCTGGCAATTCTGGACGAGGACGACCAGCCGGTAACCCCTGGACAAGTCGGCCAGATTTGCGTGAGAACCAATGAAGCCTGGTTCGCGCGTCAAGGGTACTACAACCTTCCCGAGATATGGGTCCAAGCCATTCGAAACTACTGGCTGCACACCGGTGACATGGGCCGGCTCGACGAGGATGGGTACCTGTACTTTGCGGGGCGCAGCAAGGAGCTTATCCGCAGGCGCGGCGAGAACATCTCTGCCATTCAGGTCGAAGAGGTTATCAGGCGTCATCCCGCGGTGGCAGACGTGGCCGTATTTGCCGTCCGTGCAGAGTTTCTCGAAGATGAAGTGATGGCCTGCGTTGTCTGCAAGGAAGGGAGCAAGCTCGACATTGCCGAACTGATCCGCTTCTGCGCACCGCAGATGGCGTACTTCATGGTTCCGCGCTTTGTGGAATTGCTCTCAGAGCTTCCTATGACGGCGACCGGCAAGGTCGAGAAGTACAAGTTGCGCGAGTCGGCGGAGAAGCGACTGACACAAGTCTGGGACCGTGAACAGCATGGCATCAAGCTGGAAAAATGACCGGCGGGTCACCGATCTTGTAGGCAATCACAGTTTAGGACGGGTGGCATGAGCAACCAGTATCGAAAAGTCTTCGCCAACGCCAAGGCGGGCGTTAAAGGTTTCCCGTTCGAATCCATCCTGCGTCGCGGTGACAGAATTTGTTTTGGGCAAGCGTGCTCCGAGCCAACAGGACTGCTCGGTGAACTGTTGAGTCAGGGTGAGCGCTTACACGCAAAGCTGGGACGGCTAAAGCTGTTCATCTTCGGCAGCTATTCAGGGTTGATAAAGCCGGAACATGGGGCCTGGTTTGATTTCGAGGGATACGGTGCGATCGGTGATTCGGCCGCACTGGCACGCCAGGGACTGCTTGATGTGTTTCCGGTTCACTACTCGCAATTGCCAACGTTGCTCGAAAGCACGTTGCGACCGGACGTCATGTTGCTTCAGCTCAGTAGCGCAGACGCCTTCGGCCGCCACAGCCTGGGGGCCGCGAGCGACTTCCAGTTGGCCGTTGCACGCAGCGCACGCGTTGTCATTGCCGAGTTGAATTCGCACGCTCCGTTTTCCCCCAGTGCGATTCTGCCAGAAGATGTGCGTATAGATCATGTTGTCCAGACAGATCTCCCGATGGTAGAAGCACCGCAATCGGCGCCCGACTCGACCACTGACTTGATCGCATCCCACGTTGCAGGGTTGATCGATGACGGCGCAACGCTGCAGATGGGCGTTGGAAGTTTGATGGACGCTATTTGCCGTGCACTCGCCAACCATAAGGATCTCGGCGTACATAGCGGCATCCTGACTGACGGGTTGGCTGATCTGATGATGCGGGGCGTTATCACCAATGCTCGCAAGGGGTCGCATCCGGGACAAAGCGTTGTCGGTTCCTTGCTGGGAACACGGCGGCTGTTCGACTTCGCTAATAACAACACTGCAATATGTCTTTCCGAGACCGACATTACGCACGCCTCCGAATCGTTGGCTAAACAGCTTCGACTCTGTTCGATCAACTCTGCAGTGGAAGTGGATCTGACCGGACAAGTGAATGCGGAGGTAAGCGGTGGTCGCTACATAGGCGCCGTTGGCGGTCAGTTAGATTTTGTCCGGGCTGCCGCCCGATCGCCTGGTGGTGTGTCGATCATCGCGTTGCCTTCGACTGCCCGCGGAGGTAGCGTTAGTCGTATCGTCTGCGGCCTCAATGGTCCTGTCACAACCCCTCGCTCTGATGTCCAGTATGTCGTGACGGAATGGGGCGTGGCTTGCCTGCGAGGTCGATCGCTCACTGAAAGGATCCGAGCCATGGTGGCGATCGCCCATCCCGATCACCGAGATGCGTTAATTGAGGCGCAAGGTATGTGGCCGGGCTCCAGAACGTTAGCGTCGTGACCGCGCAGTGCGATCCACGCTGCCTCCATAGTCGGACGACGGCAGCACAGGCTATGTATGGCCGGCGTACGGCTGCGATGCACAAGGACATTAGTGTGAGCAGCGCGTGGTCGGTGAATAGGTGTAAGGAATCAGATGAACTTTGAACTTTCTTCCGAACTGCGGAAATTGCAGGAAACCACCCGGACATTCATTCATGACGTCATCATTCCCATGGAAGACGACCCGCGTCAGGATTCACATGGCCCTCACGAATCGCTTCGTCGTGAGCTGGTCGATCGTGCACGTGAAGCCGGCCTCCTGACACCCCATGCTTCCATCGAAATGGGTGGAATGGGGCTGTCGCACATGGCAAAGGCGGTGATATTCGAAGAGGCGGGCTATTCGCGCCTAGGTCCGACGGCGCTTAACATTCATGCGCCGGACGAAGGAAATATTCACCTCATGGACGAGGTAGCGTCACCTGCTCAAAAGGAGCGCTGGCTCCGGCCGCAAGTCGCGGGGAAGACGCGTTCCTGCTTTGCGATGACGGAGCCTTCGCCCGGAGCGGGCGCCGATCCCAGCATGCTCGCAACCACCGCCACCAGGGACGGCAAAGGCTATCGGATAAACGGCAAAAAGTGGTTCATCACTGGTGCTGATGGCGCTAACTACGTCATCGTGATGGCGCGCATGGATGACGGAACGGCGACCATGTTCCTGGCAGACATGGACCAGCCGGGTATCACGCTGGAGCGAAACATGAACGCCATGGACAGTTGCTTCACGGGTGGACATGGCGTCCTGAGATTCGACAATCTCTATGTACCCGACGAAGACATTCTCGGCGAGCCTGGCAAGGGCTTTCGCTATGCACAGGTTCGCCTGGCGCCAGCCCGGCTAACGCATTGCATGCGTTGGCTTGGTCAGGCGCGCAGGGCTCACGACGTCGCGGTGGACTATGCCAGCCGGCGCAACGCGTTCGGCCGCCCGCTCGCCGAACATGAAGGCGTCGGCTTCATGCTTGCCGACAACGACATGGATTTACAAACCTCTCGCCTCCACATCTGGCACACGGCTTGGTTACTGGACCAGGGAAATCGCTGCAACTTCGAGTCCAGCAGGGCTAAAGTTGTGTGCTCCGAAGCTCAGTGGCGCGTGGTGGACCGCAGCGTGCAAATTCTTGGAGGCCAGGGTGTCACGGGCGAGAAGGCAGTGATGCGTATCTTCATGGACATGCGAGCGTTCCGAATCTATGACGGTCCCAGCGAAGTCCATCGTTGGAGCATGGCCCGAAAGATTGTGCACGCGGCTGACGTCAACCATCAGGAAGGCAAGTCTGTATGAGCGCGTCTGTTTTCGACCGATTTCGTCTTGATGGCCAGATGGTGCTCGTAACGGGCGCATCGAGCGGATTGGGCCAGCATTTTGGCCGCTTTTTTGCACGCGCGGGTGCGCGAGTCGTACTCGCTGGCAGGCGAACTGAAAAGCTGGCTGCCAGCGTGCAGGAGATTCAGGCCGCCGGCGGGCAAGCGCGTGCACTAACGCTGGATGTAACCCAAGCGAAGAGCGTCTGTGCCGGCTTTGACGAGCTAGTGGCTGAATGGGGCGTGCCAGATGTCATCGTCAACAATGCTGGCGTCACTGTTACCCGCGCCCTTCTCGCTCAGACCGAAGAAGATTGGGACCAGGTCATGACAACCAACCTCAAGGGCGCCTGGCTCGTCGCGACCGAAGCTGCGCGCCGCTTGGTGGCAGCCGGAAAGGAGGGAACTATCGTCAACATTGCCTCTATCCTGGGGGAACGAGTCGCTGGCGGCGTAGCGCCTTATGCGATCAGCAAGGCCGGCATCGTGCAAGCGACCAAGTCGATGGCCTTGGAACTGGCACGTCACGGGATTCGGGTGAATGCCCTACTGCCCGGCTACGTGGTGACGGACCTGAACCGAGAGTTTCTCGAAAGTGAAGCCGGCGAGAAGCTTCGTTCGCGAATCCCGAGCAGGCGCTTCATGCAATTGACAGATTTGGATGGCCCAGTATTGCTGTTGGCCAGTAATGCAGGAAATGCGATGACCGGTGCATGCCTGGCTGTCGATGGAGGACATCTGGTGAGTTCGCTATGAGCCAATCTTCTCAAGCTTCAAATGCAAAAGTCAACGTGATACGGTTGGGTGAATACTTGCGGTGCAATGGACTCACCCACACTGCGGACATTAGCATCCAACCACTGTCCGGTGGGCAGTCTAACCCCACGTTTCGCGTTCATGCTGGCACGCAGTGCTATGTGCTCCGAACGAAGCCGGCCGGCGATACGCTTCCTGGCGCGCATGCGATTGACCGCGAGTACCGGGTGATGGCCGCCCTCCAGGCAACCGATGTCCCCGTACCGCGTGTTCATACTTATTGCGATGACCCCGAAGTCATTGGCACACCCTTCTACGTCATGGATTGGCTTGACGGGCGAGTGCTCGTAGACCAATCGCTACCAGGGATGTCATCGACAGAACGTGCAGACATCTACGCTGAAATGAATCGCGTGATGGCGACACTGCATGCAGTTGACCCGGCCAACGTGGGGCTCTCGGATTACGGTCGAGCCGGCAATTACTTTGCTCGTCAGATTTCTCGCTGGTCTCGCCAAAGCAAAGAGTCCACTTTGCCTATGGGCGATGCAATGCGCAGGTTGATGGATTGGTTGCCTGAGAACGTTCCGCCTGGCGATGAAACGACCCTGGTTCACGGAGACTTTCGGCTCGATAATCTGATATTCCATCCAACGAAGCCAGAGGTACTTGGTGTACTGGATTGGGAGTTGTCCACACTGGGTCACCCCCTGGCAGATTTTGCCTATCACTGCATGAGTTGGCATATCCCCGCGACGTTGTGGCGAGGCATCGGCGGCTTAGATCTGGAAAATTTAGGCATTCCGACTGAAACTTCGTATGTCGAGGCGTACGCGCGGGCTACGGGGCGCAGCCCAGAAGAGCATTGGGACTTCTATATGGCCTACAACCTGTTTCGTATGGCAGCGATTTTGCGCGGGATTGGTCAACGGGCTGCCGATGGTACCGCAGCGGCTGCCGATGCAGTTGACATTTCGCTAAAGGCTGATCCACTTGCAGAAATTGGATGGAACTGCGCCTTAAGGTATGAATCCAATAGGTGATAACTTGGGGCAGAGCAGGAAGGGAGACCTAAAATGAATCGATTGGCCATGTGTTTCCGGCTGACATTTAGCTCGCCCCGCAGCCCCTCGACGTCGGCGCGGCGCGAGGGGTAGTTGCACATGCGCAGTCAGAGCCAATCGTTCCGAGCGCTTTCCAAGGCATTTTCCAAGCTGCAGAAAGAGGTTGGAGCGATTACGACGTTGGTGCATGGGCAAGCCCTGAAACAAGCAAGCAATGGCAATGAAAATTACCTCGCGCACGTTTCAGCCCTCATCAACGAGCTCATCGAAAAGGCAGATGCACGTGGACAGGTCGTATGCTTTGCGTCTGCCGCGGAACTCGGGCTCCCACTCTACCACCACGGAGAGCGCTGCAGACAGGCTGCGGTGCACACGAGATCGGACTCCGTCCTCGTTCTCTACTGGGCAGCAATCCGTCGCATGCACAAGCAGAGGAGCGACGCAGCCAGTACTGGCGATAGGCTATCGGAGAGCGGTCCTGTTGCCTCTTCCGCCACCGACAACCCCCCGGGGAATGAACAAGGCGGGAGTAATCCTTTGTTGTCGGCCACTGACTTGTGTCAACTCTGTACGCATCTTAGCGTCGATAAGCGCTGCGCTACTGGCCATGATGCGTTGCATCCGATCTCGGACAAGTATTTTCTCAGGGTTGGTCAGAGCTTGCTTTCTGAAGCACAGGGATACCAATGCAGGGTCTGCAAAGCGATGTGGACACAGTACAAGCATTCTTCGGACCCTTTTGCGATGTGGGCCGTCAAGACGAGCCAGTAGTACATTGACGCTCCCTGCTTGACGAATCGCTTCGCTCGGGAGACGGGTGGGCGCTGATCCGCGCCGATTCCGCGCCCTCACAATGCAGATACAAGGTGAGCGTCGCTAGAGTCTCACAATGATTACCGTAGGACTTTCAATGCCACAAACTGCCGGCCGATACTTCGAGGATTTCGCCGTCGGAGACACTTACCTGCACGACACCAGGAAAGTTATCAGCAAAGCCGATATTGCCTCCGTCCCTGCCATTCCGGAACAGTTGGAATCGCGGTGCGAGGACGGCTTGCGTGGGCAGCCGCAGGCCATCCACGGCTCTTTCGCAGTGCCTTGGGCATGCGAGGTGGGCATCGGTGTACTGACAAGCGAGACGAGTTTGGGTGAACTGAAGATTTGCGACGTAAGGATATTGCGCGCCTTGTGCTACGCGGACACGTTGAGCGCCGAAAGCGAGGTGCTGGAATTACAGGGTGCGGACGGCCGCAACGATGCCGGGGCCATCGAATTCGAAGTCAGAGTTTATAACCAGCAGCGACAACTGGTGGCCAAGTTCCGATGTACTGCACTGGTCAAGAAGACGGCGACGCGAAATTAGCTTTCATGGAGCGGGGAAGCGACTGGATCGGCCGCACATAAAGCAGCGGCCATAGTACCCGCCTGTAGCGAGTCAGGTCGAACGGGATAGGAGTCCGGCGCTCGCTCGCGACCGCAGCGCTTCGGACTTGCCTGCCCTTCTGCTGGGCCTTCACGGAACGTGCATCGACGGAGATCACATTGACTTCCCCGGATGCCATTGCCGGTGCTTTTGCCTTGTATTGCGGGTCGGTGACCTTCTCAAGCCCTCGCCTGGTGCCGCGCCGGTGACCGCGATGTTCCCTCTCGCGGTCACCGGCGCTGCGGAGCTCAAACGTCGCCGAGACGATTTTTCTGTTCCGGCCTGCCCCGCTGCTGCGTCAGCCACACTTTGCGCCCCCTCTCTACGCCAGCGCCCTGGTAGCCGTGCGAAGGCAGACTGGGACGGCAATCGTTGCCAGCGCCAATTTCTGCAACATGGTGCCATGTCCCCATGGCACCATGGATATTGGAGATAAGCTCGCGTGGCACTGGCCGCGCTGGGATCAGTTGGCTACCCTGACTTTCTCGTTCACCGCCTTGGTCCAGGTCTGGATTTCACTGCGGGTCATATCGTTGATCTGTTCCTGCGTCAGGTCCAGTCTTTCCATCGCGTAGTTGGACATGGCCTCGGCGAACTGCTGTGACTTCGCCGACTTGCGCACAATCTCGCGGATCGTTGCCACCACCGCGGGAGGCGTCTGGTTCGGGATGTAGACCGCGTACCAGGCGGCCATGTTGAAATTCGCTACCCCCTCTTCGCGCAGCGTCGGCAGGCCGGGCAGCGCTGAAAGCCGGCGCTCGCTCGTGACGGCTGCACCGCGAACGCGTCCGCTCTGCCATTGGGCCTTGGCGGAACCCGCGTCGACGAAGATCACGTCGACCTCGCCGGAGGCCAGCGCGGTCATTGCTGAAGCCGTAGCCTTGTAGGGAACAGTCAGCAGCTTGATGCCGGCCGTGGTGTTCAACATCTCGCACGCCATCCGCTGGGTGGTCGACCCGGTGGCACAGGTGTACTTGCCAGGGCTCTTGCGCGCCGCCTCGATAAATTCGCGCGCGGACATGGATCCGGTGCTCGCGCCGAGGTTCATCACTAGCGCCGTCTTAGCAAGCGTCGCCACAGGGGTGTAATCCTTCAGGGGGTCGTACTTTAGGTTCGGAATGATGACCGGGTTCAGCGTCTGCGACGAGCTGCTGGTCACCATCAGCGTGTAGCCATCAGGCGGTGATGACATCAAGGCGCGAACCCCAATGGACAACTCGGCTCCAGGCTTGTTTTCGACGATCACGTTCAGCCCTGCTTCATCCGACATGCTCTTGCCCAACGCACGCGCCAGCATGTCGACCGCACTGGCAGCACCGGTGCCGACGATCATCTTGATTGGCCGGCCTTTGTCGGGGTAGCCTTCCGCCGAAGCCGCTCCGGCTGCACTTGCCAACACCAGCACACAGCCGAGCACGATTTGTCTCGCGCCTGGGCTGCGCCGAACGCCGTGCGACGATGCGAGTGCAATGTCTTGCCGCTTCCTCATGACGGCTGTAGCGAACCTTTCTGGATTCATGATCCTGTCTCCTTTGCTTTGAATATAGTTTTGATGACCTGGACTCGCTGCCCACGCGCGAGTTAACAAACGCGTCCTATTGCTTCCCCAGGAGCTGGACAAGCTCGCCGACATCCGTCATTGCTTCAATCGTCCACAAGCGATTGACGAACTGGTCGACATTCCGATCCGAAATGACACCCTCGGCATTGCGTGCGAACTTGGCGGCGAGCTCTTCGTTAGTCATCGTCGTCCCCGGCTCGGGAGATGGGCTGCCTTTCGGATATCGCCGTTCCGCCACAAAGGTCTTGCCACGAGCACGAACCTCGATGCGCGTTGGGCGGCTGGCCGCGTTGCTGGTCAGCAGTTTTTCGTAGTCGGGATGGACCGCACATTCGATCTTGTCCATCAAGGCCAGCACGGAAGGATCGAATACCACTTCGTGAGACTGCCACGCCTTACCGGGCGGAATCCGGTGGGCGCCAACCGCTAGACCATGCGCGATGCTGAATTGCGCCTGCGTCACATGCTCGATCTTGCGGTTCAGCCACAGCGGTTGCATCACAAATCCCTCGACCCATGCCGTGATCCCTTCTATTTCGGCAGGGCGGATATCGTTGCCTTCCAGAATCTCGGCCAGCGCGTCGAGCGGCGCATGCAAAATCCGGCAGTGAGGATATGGCTTGTAAGCCTGCTCGGACGGGAATCGCCACGCCTGGCCCAACTCATCGGTGATGTGCTCAGGTGCCCAGCGCGAGCTTCCAATCATCCGGCGCCAGCCGCACTCCGGGTCGTCGAGCAACTGCACATCACCGGTATGGCCGAGTTCAGCGAGCCATGCGCCGGTCATTGCAGTCTGCACCAGCGCGCCGGCCACGGCGTATTTCACCGATGCGGTCGGCGTGTGTACCGACCACGACCATTGCGCATTGACCGGCGACATGCTCCCAGTGATCCCGATGGCATTGGCCAGCATCTCGCTCGAGTACCCTTTCACTCTGCCGATCGCCGCGGCGGCGCCGAAAACCGTGCTGGAGAAGCCGTTCACTGGCGGCGGACAAATCTTTCCGTCCTTGATATCGCGAAGGTAGTCCAGCGCCTTGCCGATGCGATTTGAGATCTCATGACCAATCGCAACAGCACAGAGCAGATCTTTGCCGGAACGCCGTTGAGCCTCCGCCTCGGCTAGCGCGCCCGGAATCACATAGGGACTGACATGCCCTGGTGGGAGAATGGCATCGAAGTCCAATGCGTTAGTCAGCTCTCCATTGGCAAATCCGGCGGCAACAGCCGACACGCGCTCGCCAGTCCCGATGATCGTAGCCTGCGCGCCCGGCGTCCCAGCCCCCAGCCTGCGGGCAAGGGCAACACCGATGGTCCCCTTGGAATGGCTGTGACCAGCTAGCGCACAGCCGGCGGCATCAAGCAGCAGGCGCTTGCTCTCCTCGATGACAGGGCCCGGCAGGTCTTCGAAGCGAGTCTCCGAGGCAAAGTTCGCCAGCTTTTCGACAACGGTGGTCATGGTTTCTCCTGAGCCGTGGCACGGCTCCAGTTTGTTCAGAACGAATCAGTCAGGGCATGGAGCGCGACAATCCACTTATCGCTGGCAGGAACAACAGGAAACCCCGGCCGCATAGGCTAGAATGCCTGTTTTCTATAGGGAAAGTCCCGATCCACCGCACTTTTGAAGAATTGTGTAGACTGGCGCCCGAGCAGTCCAATCGCAAATTTCCATCGGACGATCATTTTTCCTTATCGTTGATTGGCCGAGGCGGCGATCCACATGGAATTCAGACAACTGCGCCACTTCGTCGCCCTGGCGGAAGACATGCATTTCGGGCGCGCCGCAGATAGGTTGTGCATCAGCCAGCCCGCCTTGAGCGGGAGCATTGCAAGGTTGGAAGAGCATTTCGGCGTGCGGCTCTTCGACCGCGACAGCAAGAAGGTGCGCATCACGCTCGCCGGCGAACTAATGCTGAAGTCCGCCCGCGAAATGCTGAGCCACGCAGCACGCACAGAGAGCTTCGCGCGATCACTGGCCGAGGGTAAGGCAGGGCGCATCGAAGTCGGGTTCTCGGGGCCGGTGCTGCAAGGCGGTTTGGATCAAGTCATCCTGGACTGTCGCCGCGACCATCCCGAAATAGAGATCGTGATGCGCGAGACAACATCGCAAAGCCAGACCGATCTTGTTCGCTCCGGCAGGCTCGACGCCGGCTTATTGAACTTCCCGGTGCCTCCTACAGGGCTGGAGTACATACAGCTGTTCGAGGACCGCTTCGTCCTGTGCCTGCCGGTAGGCCATCAGTTGACCAGCCGCAAGACGATCGACATCGAGTTGTTGCGTGACGAGTGTTTTGTCATTCCCACCCGCGACCGCGCTCCCAATACGCATGACCAGCTGATCGGCGCGTGCGCCATGGCGGGCTTCTATCCGCATATCTCGTTTGAATCAGAAGGCGCAATGAGCACACTTCATCTCGTCTCGCGCGGGCTGGGCATCGGCTTCGTGCTTGAGTCGCTGGCACACATCCCGCTGCCCGGTGTCGTGTTCGTGCCATTGAGCCAGGTCCTGCCGCGCCGCTACGCGTATTTCGTGTGGGATGCCGAGCGCATGGCCCCCGGCTTGGAAGCCTTGCTGGCTGGCATCCGCCGCTTTGCTTCGTCGCGGCCTGCACCCCGCCGCAAGGGAGCCATTGCCTGATTCCACTTTCCAATTTGCGGACGGGGCGCGCTGCAAGTTGCTAAAGGAGTTACTCAATATTGCATCGTGACTGCGGGAATGGGGCCTCAGTACGAAGCCCAGGGAATTTGCTGGCTAGTATCTCTGCCCGCTAGCTGTGCCACCCCCCGGCTCGCACAGGATCGCCGGCTTTTTTGCACTACGACTTCGGCATAGCTCACTGTCAACGACGAGTGGATACCCGCATAGCGATGAGGATGCGCGGTATGAAGCCACCCATGAGCGGTACCGGCTCTGAAGGGCAGTTAGAATCATCGACCTGCTCTATATTTCGCGAGTAGCCCTTATAGATGCAATTTCCACAGCCGGGTGCCACCCATTTGCATGCCATTCTCGCCACAGGGCATTCGGTCTTTCAAAAATTCTTGCGCCTGCTGACTCGGGACTGAACAATAGCGAACGCATTGATGAAACCCCCTCATCATTGCCGCGGTGGTGTGCCGCCACTGCTATCCGAATCTTCGAGTAGACAACCATGCCCCGCCATAACTTCAACGACCTGCTGGCATTGATCACCGTCGCGAAGGAGCACAGCTTTACGCGCGCGGCAGCCAAACTCGGCGTTACTCAATCGGCGCTGAGCCATACCATTCGCAGCCTCGAAGCCAGGCTTGGCGTTCGGCTGCTGACCCGGACCACGCGCAGCGTGTCCACGACCGACGCGGGCGAATGGCTGATTCGCTCCCTGGGCCCGAAGTTCGAAGAGATTGAAGCGGACCTGTCCGCAGTGGCGGAACTCGGCGAACGGCCAGCTGGCACGATCCGCATCACGGCGGTGGACCATCCGATCGACGCCATCATCTGGCCGCGCCTGGCGAAGGTGCTGCCGCAATACCCCGAGCTGAACGTCGAGCTGACCGTCGACTATGGGCTTACCAATATCGTCGGCGAACGCTACGACATTGGTGTGCGCTTCGGCGACCAGATCGAGAAGGACATGATCGCGGTTCGCATCAGCCCCGATGTGAAAATGGCCATCGTTGGCGCGCCTGCCTACTTCAAGGGCCGCGACAAGCCTGCCACGCCGCGTGACCTGCTGGACCAGCGCTGCATTAACCTGCGGCTTGCAACGAGCGGCGGCCTCTATGCCTGGGAACTGGCAAAGGGCGCGAGGAAACTGCAGGCGCGCGTCGAGGGCCAGCTCGTTTGCAACAGCGTCAACCAGATGCTGAACGCAGCGCTGGATGGATTTGGGCTGACGTTCCTGCCCTATCCGCTGGTCCAGCCGTATGTGGAGGCCGGCCGCCTCGTCCGTGTCATGGACGATTGGTGTCCGACCTTCCCCGGCTATCACGCGTTCTACCCAAGCCGCCGCCAGTCTTCGCGCGCCTTGAAGATTGTCATCGACGCGATCCGATCCCGCCCGGAGAGCGCACGCCGCTAGGCCTGCGCAAGCTGGTCGCGGATCGGCAGCGAGCGGATCCGCTTGCCGGTGGCGGCAAAAATGGCATTGCACAACGCAGGCGCCACTGGCGGCACCGGGGGCTCGCCGACGCCGCCTGGCGGCACGTCGAAATCACCGCCGACCATCCACGTGCGGATGGCGCGCGGGGCCATATGCGAGCGCAGCAGCTCGAAGTCGTGGAAATTGCTTTGCTGCACGCGGCCTTGCTGGAACGAGATTTCGCCAAGCATGGCAAGGCTCACGCCCATCACGCAGCCGCCTTCCACTTGCGATCGGATGCGCTCCGGGTTGACCTGCGGACCACAGTCGATTGCCATATCGACACGCGGGATCGAGAGCTGGCCTTTGGCATCGACGGCGACTTCGACGACGGTCGCCACATACGTGACGAAGCTGTATGCCATGGCGATACCCAGGCCATGGCCTTTCGGCAGCTTGCGGCCCCAGCCCGCCCGCCGCGCAGCTTCCTCGATCACCCGCCGCATGCGGCCAGTGTCGAGTGGATACAGGTCCGGCGATTCGCTGTAGTTCCAGCTGTCAGATAGCGTTGCAGGATCGATCTTCCGCGGCGGCCCGATCAGCTCAAGCAGGTAGTCTTTCGGGTCCCTGCCCGCCTGGTGCGCGAGTTCGGCGACAAAGCTCTGCACGGCAAAGGCGTGCGGAATGTTTGACACCGAGCGGAACCAGCCGATGCGCGTGTGCGCCGGCACATCGGCCGACTCCAGCCGGATCGACGGGATCTGGAACGGGATGTTGATGGCCGTCATCGCCGCCTCAAACGCGGCCTTGCCTTGCGCGCCGACCTTGAACGTGGAGGCGATGGTGGGGGCGGCGGACCGGTGAAGCCATGCTGCAGGCTTGCCGCTGGCATCCAGTAGCGACTCCATGCGCTCGACCGATACCGTGTGATAGTAGTCATGCCGAATGTCATCGTCACGCGTCCATTGCAGCTTGACTGGCGTACCACCCATCGCCTTGGAAACAAGCGCCGCTTCGGAGATGAAGTCTGCCATCGACTTGCGGCCGAACCCCCCGCCCAGCAACGTCAGATGCAACGTCACATCCTTCGCCTCGAGCCCGACATGCATGGCCACGCTTTCCAGGGCGCCCTGCGGCGCCTGCGACGGCGCCCAGATCTCGCATTTGCCATCGACGAAACGCGCCGTGGCCACCGGTGTCTCCATCGACGCGTGGGCAAGATGGGGGATGTAGTACTCGGCCGAAACCTTGCGCTGGCCGTTGGCAGACGATAGCGCTGCCACGGCATCGCCATCGTTGCGCAACGCCTTGCCGGGCTGGCGCGCCGCCGTCTCGAGGGTACGGCGGAACGCGTCTGATTCGTAGCCCGCGTTCGCGCCATCGTCCCATTCGAGCTTGAGCGCGGCGCGCCCCTGCATTGCCGCCCAGGTATTCGTCGCCACCACGGCAACGCCCCCAACGGGGTTGAACAGCGGCGGACCGTCGTAGCGCTTCAGTTCGACCACGCGCAACACGCCGGGTACCTTCATGGCGTCGGTGCTGTCGACCTTGCGCAGCCTGCCGCCGTACACGGGCGGCCGCGCTATGACAGCGTAGACCATGCCGGGGAGCCGTACGTCGATGCCGTAGGTGGCCTTGCCCTGCGCAATATCGCGGCTGTCGGTTGGTACGATTTTGCCCTTGCCGATGTAGCGGAACGCGTCGGGCTGCTTGAGCCGGAGCTGGCTGTGCTGCGGCACCGGCTGCCGCATGGCGGCTTCCGCCAATTCACCATAGCCGAGCCGGCGGCCCGTGGGCAGATGAATGACTTCGTGGTTGCGCGCCTGCACCTCGGCCACCGGCACTTTCCATTGCGCGGCGGCGGCGCCTTCGAGCATCTGGCGCGCCGACGCGCCCACGCGGCTCATCGGCGCCAGGAAATGCCGCATGCTGCGCGAGCCGTCCACATTCTGGCTGCCATAGCGGGCCTCATTCGCATCGGCCTGCACGATCTTCACGCGGCTCCAGTCGGCTTCCATCTCGTCGGCCACCACCATCGGCAGGCTGGTCCGCACGCCGGTGCCCATCTCGGCGCGATGCGCGACGATCGTCACGGTGCCGTCGCGCGCGAGCGACACGAAGACCAGCGGGTTGTCCACCACGCCGCCCGGCATCGAGGCGGCGCCGTACTTCTTCTCCCCTTCAGCGGCATCGGCCTTTGCGATCAGGCCGCCGAACTGGACGGACAACGCAAACGCCGCGCCGGCCTGCAAAAGACGGCGGCGAGCCGGTTGCTCCAACAGCTGAATATCGGTGCGCGTCATGCCTTGGCCCCCGTCTTGTTGCCCTGGAGCCGTGACGATGCCAGCCGCACGGCGGCATTGATGCGAGTATAGGTACCGCATCGGCAGAGATTGCCGCTCATCGCGGCGACGATCTGCGCGTCGGTCGGCTTCGGATTGCTTTTCAGCAGCGCGGTGGCCGTCATGATCTGGCCCGCCTGGCAATAGCCGCACTGCGCCACGCCGAGCTCTACCCACGCGTCCTGCACGGCCTTGCCCACCCGATCCGCATCCATCGTTTCGATCGTGCGCACCGCCTTCCCACCCACCGCGGAAATCGGCGTCACACAGGAGCGCACCGCCTGTCCGTCGACGTGGACGGTACAGGCGCCGCACAGCGCCATGCCACATCCGAATTTCGTGCCCGTGAAGCCCAACGCATCACGGAGCGTCCACAGCAATGGGGTGTCGGGGGACAGGTCGACATCATGAACCTGACCATTGATCTTGAGCGATGTCATCGGCAATTAGTGGCTGGAGTTCGCGGGATGGTAGCGGAAAAGCGCGGCCCGATTAATGTGCCGGTCCTGCATACGCTTATGAATCCTCTTCATGAATGTGCATTACCGGCACGTCGATGGAGCCGGAGTCTGCCATAGGGTGTTCATGAGTGCATTTCATAAAGGCTTTGAGTATTCATGATCTAGTCGGGCGCGCCATTCCTTAGCAAGATGTCGCACCATGGAAAAATCAGTTCTTCATCAAACCAGAGCCACCCCGCGCAATACCAGCCTGGACGCAGTTGCTGCCCGCTCAACCGGTCGCCACCTTTCACCCGCTTCCGCACATCGGACCCCTTCTCCTCGGGCGTACTGGAGCGGCGTCTTCGCAATGACGCTCTGCGTCTTTGCATTGATCGCCTCCGAGTTCATGCCGGTCAGCCTGCTGACCCCAATGGCCGCCGACCTGCACGTCACGGAAGGGATGGCAGGCCAAGGCATCGCCATCTCCGGTGCTTTTGCCGTCGTCACGAGCCTTTTCATCTCTTTCCTTGCCGGCAGCATGAACCGGAAGACCCTGCTGCTTGGCCTCACAGGCGTGATGGCCTTGTCCGGCGCCATCATCGCGTTGGCACCGACGTACCTCGCTTACATGACCGGACGCGCGTTGATCGGTGTGGTCGTGGGCGGGTTTTGGTCGATGTCGGCTGCCACAGCCATGCGGCTGGTGCCGCCCCACCAGGTGGCACGTGCGCTGGCCGTGTTCAATGGCGGCAATGCACTGGCCACGGTCGTTGCCGCGCCGCTGGGCAGCTATCTCGGCGCAGTCGTTGGCTGGCGCGGGGCCTTCTATTGCCTCGTACCCGTTGCCCTGCTCGCGCTCGCATGGCAATGGTTCAGCCTGCCTGCCATGCCAGTTCAATCTCGTCACGCCGGCCAGGGCAATCCGTTCGCACACCTGCGGCGGCCGGTGGTGGCGTTAGGCATGCTCGCGGCAGGCGTGTTTTTCATGGGACAGTTCACGCTGTTCACCTACATCAGGCCATTCCTTGAAACGGTGACGCGAGTCGATGCTGCAGCGCTCTCCCTGATCCTGCTTGTAATGGGCGTGGCGGGATTTATCGGCACCTCTCTGATCGGCACGGTGCTAAGGCGCGGGTTCTACGCCACGCTGATTGCGATCCCTTTGCTGATGGCGGTCATTGTGCTGGCGCTGATCGCTTTCGGCCATCAAGCGGGTGCCGCCATCGCGCTGCTGGCGCTCTGGGGGCTGGTCGCGACGGCCGCGCCCGTCGGCTGGTGGAGTTGGATCACCCGTACGTTTCCCCACCACGCCGAGGTCGGTGGCGGGCTCATGGTTGCCGTCGTCCAGCTCTCGATTGCGATTGGCTCCACAGTTGGCGGCGTGCTGTTTGACACGCTTGGTTATCAAAGCACGCTTGAAGCGAGTGCAGCGATGTTACTCATTGCCGCCGGACTAATTCATCTGACTTTCCGCTCCGAAGCGGCGCAAGCCGCCTGAGCGCTCACTTCACCAGTAAATTCCTGCATGACCATCAAAGCGTTGGCGCCTATGCCTAACGGCAGACGGCTACAACCTGCATACTTTCACGAACATGAAATAACGGTCTTCGCCTGCAAAACAGCATTGTCTGTCAGGGTGCTCGGCTGGCGATTAATTGCATTTTTGAGGTCTTGAAAGGAAGCTCACGAGATCAGATCGTACCGACGCTGTGCCCGAACTCACGACGATCCCGATAACTGGACCAGGTGCCGCTCCAGCGCTGCCTGCGCACGACGAGCGCTATCGGCATCCACGTTATCGCCCAGGACCTGGACTAGCTGCCGCAACTGGCCCGCCGTGAGGCCCACGTTCATGCTGATACGCATGTGGGCCTGCAATTGCGATTCAGCCCCCGGCAAAGCGGAAAGCATACCCACCGTCGCCAGTTCGCGGCTTTGCCAGTCGAGGTTGTCGCGCTCGAAGATATCGCCAAACAAGTGGGTCTTCAGATATTCGTCAATGGCAGGAGCGAACTCAAACAGCGCGCCCCTGACCGGGGCGCCAGACAACTTGGTCTGGTTGGCCGTTCCTGCAATCAGTAACGCATCGCCCTTGGGCACGGCACGGCTCGGGTCTGAGCCGGGCACGTCGTGGACGCC
Source organism: Cupriavidus sp. DF5525 (assembly GCF_040149425.2). Classification (NCBI taxonomy): domain Bacteria; kingdom Pseudomonadati; phylum Pseudomonadota; class Betaproteobacteria; order Burkholderiales; family Burkholderiaceae; genus Cupriavidus; species Cupriavidus sp. DF5525. Next base: position 1,120,390 of record NZ_CP168267.1, read on the forward strand.
CCGCTGCTTGCGCGCGTCAAGCACCTTCATCAACTCAGCCAGGGCATTGAGGCTGCGCGGGAAACCGGCGTAAGCGTAGAGCTGCACCAGGATTTCCTTTGCCTCATTCACCGTCAAACCCGAGTCAAGACCCCGATTTAATGCCGCGTTCAGCTTTGCGATGTCGCCTGCAGCACCGAATGCAGCAATAGGGATAATGGCTTGCTGCCGCGCCGTGAGCTTTTCCGACGCGCTTGGCACGCGACTTTGGGGAGCATTCAAAGCTGGACCCTCCTGCGCATTAGAGACTACGGGTATCAGCGTAGTGACCATGCCGAAGCCCACGGCGACCGCAAGCACGGAGCCCCTGCCGCTTGTTTTCTTCGGTTTAGCGCGCGTGATATTGCTCATCGGTGACTTTCTCCATCCACGTGACATTTTTCCCATCCACGGTGCCGGTAACGGCCAGGTGCGTCATCGCCGTGGCAGCGGCTGCGCCGTGCCAGTGCTTGACGCCTGGCGGACACCAGACCACGTCGCCGGGACGGATTTCCTGAACAGGTTTGCCCCATTCTTGAGTGAGTCCCACCCCAGACACCACCACCAGGCGCTGCCCGGCTGGATGCGTGTGCCACGCCGAGCGTGCAGCCGGCTCGAACGTCACCAGACTGCCCGAAGCATTGATGTTTTTGTCGGCAGGCCAGACCGGATCAATCCTTGCCCGGCCCGTAAAGTAATCGGCCGGGCCTACCACCGACGCCTGGCTCCCGGCTCGGGCAATTTGCTGGCTCACCGCGTTCGCTTGCGTGGTTATCTGCGGATCCGCGGCGCAAGCTACGGCGGCCTGGCCGGCAGTGACCAGCAGTGTGGCTTTCAGAAGGTTGGGCATTCTTATCTCGAAAAATGACGACCGATACAACTGTATGGGCCAATTGATTGGTTGAGAAGGCTGTAAAATCAGAACACGCTTGTGTATGAGATTCACCAATGTCCAAGGAAAACCTCAACGACTTGCAGGCCTTCGTTGCCGTGGCGCGTGAGCGCAGCTTCACGCGAGCCGCCGCGAAATTGGGATTGTCCCGTTCGGCGCTGAGCCATGCCATGCTGGCTTTGGAAGCTCGCCTGCGTGTGCGATTGCTCACACGCACCACCCGTAGCGTCTCGACGACGGAAGCGGGTCTGCGATTGCTAAACGTACTGGCACCGCGGCTGGATGAGATAGAACAAGAACTGGGCTCGCTCAGTGCCATGCGGGACAAGCCAGCAGGTACGGTCCGCATCACCGCTCATGACCACTCCATCGCGACGGCGCTCTGGCCCCGACTGCAGTCACTGTTGCTGCAATATCCAGACATTGAAATCGAGTTCAGCGTCGACTACGGCTTCACGGACATCGCCGCGCACCGCTTCGACGCTGGCGTCCGTACGGGGAACCGCGTGGACAAAGACATGGTTGCCGTGCGTATTGCGCCGGACTTGCGCATGGCCGTAGCCGCCTCCCCCGATTACCTGGCCGGCAAGATTATTCCAGCCACGCCACACGACCTGACCCAGCATCGGTGTATCAATCTACGTCTTCCAACTCATGGCGGCCTGTATGCCTGGGACTTCGAGCGTGATGGACAGTCACTCAACGTGCGAGTAAGTGGTCAGACAGTGTTTAATAACACCTTTCTGATGTTGCAGGCGGCACTAGACGGCATGGGCTTCGCTTATGTGCCCTTGGACCTGATGGCGCCTCATATCCAGGCTGGAAGGCTCATGCCGGTGCTTGAGGAGTGGTGGCCACTGTTTCCGGGCTATCACCTTTACTACGCCAGCCGCCGTCACCTCTCGCCGGCGCTCGCACTCGTCATTGAAGCGCTGCGTTATCGAGAAGACGAACTCAAGGAGACGGTCGTGTTAGCAGCCAAAGAAAAAGAGCCCAAGCTTTCTGGCCCGGGCCCCGAAGTCCTGGAGGACTTTATTCCCCCGGATGGAGACACTGGTCTGGAATCTCGCCCTGCTCAGAATTTGTGACGCATACTCAAGGACACTCCTGTTTGGCTGGCACCGGGCGTTATGGTGCTGCCAAACCCATTCAGACCCAGGTTCGAGTTGTCCTTGTTATGTACATAGCCAACGGTAAGGAAGGCATCCGTCCGCTTGGAAAGTGCGTAATTGGCCGATGCCACCAGTTCCCACGGGTCTTGGCCGTTGCGCTTGTTGTTGAAGTAGTAACCCGCGCCAGTCAGGGTGAGGGCCTCAGTCGCCTTGTACCGGTAGCCCAACCAAAACAGGTCGTTGCGGCGCGCTCCGCCGATGTCGCCATTGAACCAGCGGTATCCCGCCAGAATCGTCGAATTGCCGAAAGAGAAGTTCGCCGCAGCGGCGATGCGGCGGTCGGCCTGTGCGGAATTCTGACCAGTGTTGCCGCGTGTGCCTTGCTGCTGGTCGTATATGACCGTTGCGCCGAACGGGCCGCTTGCATACTCCACCCCACCACCGAACGCCCGGTCGCTCTTGACGTCGCCGGGCGTCTCGCTGGCGATGGTGCTGCCAGTTGCAGTGGTCACAGTCGTGCCGCGCGCAAAGCTGTAAAATGCGGTCGCGGTGACCGGCCCGAATTTTCCCGTGTATTTGGCCGTGTTGTCATAGCGGCCGACCAGCGTGGAATCGAAACCAAGCGCTGAATAGCGCGCCGCCAGCACCATCGGTTCGTAGTTGATCAGCAGGTCATACAGAGTGTTCTGCTGCCGGCCCAGCGTCAGCCTGCCCCACTGGTGCTCCAGCCCGACGAAGGCTTGCCGGCCAAATAAGCGGCCACCCTGGCTCATCACACCAGTGTCGAGATCGAAGCCGCTCTCCAGCACAAAAAGCCCCTTGAGCCCGCCGCCCAGGTCTTCCGTACCGCGCAATCCCCAGCGCGAACCCGATACATTGCCAGAGCTCATGCGTGTCAGCGTATTGCCGTTCACATTGGCATGATTGAGAAACTCGATGCCGATGTCCGCCACACCGTACAGTGTGACCGAACTCTGCGCGCTGGCAATCGGTGCGGCAAAGGGTGCTGCGACCGCCAGCAATGCGGCGGCGTAATGCTTGTTCATGAATCTCCTCCCTGCTCTATCTGTCGTTGTTATTTCGCTGGCATTGCCGGGAATGCGGCTTCCCTTAGTCAAGTTTGATCTTGGCGTCGTGGATCAGCTTGCGGTAGGTTGCCGAGTCTTTTTCGATCCGCTTTGCCAGCATCTCCGGCGTCCCGCCAACCGGTGTGTAACCCATTTCATCCAACCGGGAGCGCACTTCCGGCATCTGGACGATCTTCTGCAGTTCTGCATTCACCCGGGAGATCGCGCCCGGCGGCGTGCGCGCCGGATAGAGGAAGCCGAACCAGATCCCGATATCGAAATTCGGCACGCCAGCCTCATCCAGCGTAGGCACGTCGCGCAGCACGGGAATGCGGTGCGGCACCGAGACGCCAAGCGCCTTCAGCTTTCCGGACTTGAGGTAGGGCAACGCCGTGACCGGGCTGACGAACATCATGTCGGCCTGCCCACCGAGGACGTCGGTCATCGCCGGTGCGGCACCCTTGTACGGAACATGCAGCAGGTCAATCCCGGTCTGGTGCTTAAAGTACTCCGCCGCCAGGTGATGGGACGAACCGTTGCCGGCGGAGGCAATGGTGAATTTTCCGGGATTTGCCTTGGCCAGTGCAATCAATTCCTTGACGTTGCGGGCGCCGACCTTGTTCGGATTGACCACTAGTACCATCGGCACATTGGCGATCAGGCCGACTGGCACGAAGTCCTTGACCGGATCGTATGGGGTCTTCGCCAATTGGGGGTAGATCGTGAGCGCGTAATCCGAACCGAGCACCAGTGTCTGCCCGTCCGGTGCGCTCTTCGCGCCCGCCTCCGCGCCGGCGAGGCCGCCCGCGCCACCGCGGTTTTCCACCACCACCGGTTGGCCCAGCGCGACGGCAAGCCGCTCGCCGAACAAGCGCGCGGTAATGTCGGCACCGGCGCCAGGCGTCGAGGGGACGATCAGCTTGACCGGCCGGGACGGGGCCCATTCCGCAGCCGCTGCGAACGGGGTCCCCAGCATGCCAGCGATCCCAATACCAAATGGGACGAGAAAAGTCCTGATTGCCTTCGTGAATATCATGGTTTTGTCTCCGTTGATTATCGTTATCCAGCCTGGCCTTCGAGGTCACAGGCCTCGGCTGCACGCCGCACGGCAGCGAATGCCTAGATGACCCTTTGCTTTAGCAGCGCGTCAATCTCTTCCCCGGAAAAGCCGAGCAATTGGCCATACACCTCTTCGTTCGACGAGCCCAACTCCATCGCCGGCTGGTCGAACTGCGCGACGCTGGCCGAAAACCGGATCGGCAGGCCCATGCTGGTCGCGGCCACATCGCCGTATCGTGGATGCTTCAGCCTGGTCACCGCGCCGCTTTCATGGAGGGACGGGTCTTGCACGACTTCGTGCGGGGTCCGGATCTTCGCTGCGGGAATGCCCCGTTGTTCCAGCAGCACATCAACCACGTGTTCCGAAGTGACGGTCTGCGTCCAGGCCTGGATGACGGTATTGAGTTCCGCTGCGTGCTGCAGCCGCGGGCCACGCGTGGCGAAGCGCGGGTCGTCCACAAGCTCCGGCCGTCCGACGACTTCCAGCAGCGCCTTCATCCAGTCAGGACGAAACGCCACGATCGCCACGTGGCCGTCCTTTGTGGGATACACGCCGAATGGCGCGAGCCGGTCGAGGGAATTGCCCGTGCGCGTTGGCTGTCCATCCCTGCACAGCACATCGAAGTGCTCTTCAGCGACCCAGGACGCCAGGCAATCCAGCATTGACACCTGGATCTGCTGTCCTTCCCCTGTGCGGCCCCGCTGAATGAGCGCGGCGAGGATGCCCTGCACGGCAAACATCGGCGCCAGCAAGTCGGCAACGGGAATGCCCAGCCGCGTGGGCGGGCCATCAGCAAAGCCCGTCGCCTCCATGACACCGCTGAGCGCCTGGACAATGATGTCCATGCCCTTGAGACTGGGGTATTCGCTGGGCTCGCCGAAGGCCTTGATGGAGGCGTAGACAATGCGCGAGTTCGCCTGCCGCAGGTGCTCGTAGTCGACCTTGAGCCGTGCGGCCGTGCCTTCGCTCATGTTTTCCACGACCACGTCGCATTCCGCCGCCAGGCGCATCAGAATCTCGCGCCCGCGTTCAGTCTTGAGGTCGAGGGTGACGCTCTTCTTGTTGCGGGCACGGCTCAGCGTGGTCAGCGACAGATCGCCTTCCGGATTCGGCCCGAAGTTGATGCCGGCCTTGCCAACCGACGGCGGATTCGAACTCGAGATATCGCTTCCGCCCGGGGCTTCTACCCGGATCACTTCCGCGCCAAGCCCGCCAAGGATCAGGGTCGCGTACGGACCGGAAAGCGCCACGGTTAGGTCGAGCACGCGGATGCCATGCAGGGGTCGCGAGATGTTGGTCAACATAGCTGTATGGATAGAGTGTGACGGACGGAACCGATCCGCCTGCAAACGCCTTGCCGTGGCTACCGGTCACCCAGTGACCGGATCCTTGCGCAAGGTTCTGAGCTTTGACGTGCCATGGTGCCTGTCCGCCGACTTATAGCCCAGCGCGTCCTCAGCAATGATGATCTTCTGCACATTCGCGGAACCCTCGCCCGTGAACATCATGTCTGCGAAGCACTTGTAGCGGGAGATCCGGTATTCCACTGCGAGGCCGTAGCCGCCAAAGATCTGCTGCGCCTTGTCCGCGCACATCTTCGCGGTCTGCGAGGCATGGTACTTTGCCATCGACGCCAGCCGATTGGTGGGCAATCCCGCATCCATGTGCTGGGCCGTCTTGTAGAGCAGTGCGCGGCTAGCCTCGATCGCGACTGCCATCTCGGCGATATCCGCCTGGATCATCTGGTAGCGGCCCAGCGGGCTGCCACGGACCATCCGTTCGTTGGCGTAGCGCACGGCATCCTCGAAGCACGCGCGGGCAATGCCAAGCGCAAGCGCGCCGACCACCGCGCGCCCCGACTCCAGCGCGCGCATGATGATCTTGAAGCCCTCGCCTTCTTCGCCGAGCCGGTTTTCAACCGGTACAACGAAGTCGTCCAGGTAGAGCGCAGCTGTCCGGAAAGATTTGGACAGGCCCATCGTGTCAATCGGATGCGCGGTGAACCCCGGATACTTCTTGGGTTCGACGATGAACGCAGTTACGCCTTTCGCGCCGGCACTGGGATCGGTCTTGGCCAGCAGGATGCCGGCGTCGCATTCGTTGCCGAGCGACGCCCACATCTTGGACCCGTTCAGGATGTACTTGTCACCGACGCGTCGTGCCGTGGTCTTCATGTTGCCCAATGCGTCCGAGCCGCCGCCGGCCTCGGTCAGAGACATCATGCCGATGATCTCGCCGCCCACCAGGCGCGGCACGTAGCGGCGCACCTGCTCTTCCGTACCGGCAAGGTATATGCCGGCGGGACAAGTGCCCGACTGCTGGTTGCTGCAGCAAGCAAAGCGCACATCCATCCGGGCCAGCTCTTCCAGGATCACGACGGCGGCCAGGTAGCCTGTGCCGGTGCCACCCACCTCTTCCGGGAACAGCGACCCGAAGAACCCGGCTTCCCCTGCCTTCCTGACCAGCTCGCGCGGCATCTCCTTGCGCGCCTCGAAGCCGTCCATCACGGGCACGACCTCACGCTCCATAAACCGGATCACGCTGTCACGTATCGCAGCTATGTCCTCTCCGTGCAGGTCAACCATCACCAATCTCCTCATTCGCTATGACGTTACCGCGCCCCGCAAATCGCGGAAGCGTTCGGCCAGTGCTGGCCTCTTATCCTCATCATGACCCGCTTTGCTTGGCGGCAGAACCGTGGTGCGAACTGTTCCGCCATGCAAAACCGCCATCTCAACGTCCCTGCCAGCGGGGCGCCCGCTTCTCCGCGAAAGCGCGCATACCTTCCTGCGCATCCTCGCTTGCGTACACGGTGGCGTAGATGTCGACCGCATCGCGCAGCCCTTGCTCGACACCGACCGAGCCGGCGTGCTGGATGCTTTTCTTTCCGGCACGCACGGAAAGCGGCGCATTGGCTGCAATCTTCGTCGCCATCTGGAGTGCGACGGTACGAACCTCGTCTGGCGTCTCTGCCACATGGTTGACAAATCCAAGCGCGTGCAGGCGCTCGATCGGTAAAAAGTCGCCGGTCAGGGTCATTTCCATCAGCACTGCCTGCGGCAGCATCCAGAGCAGCGGAACACCCCAGGGGGAGCCGCGCCCCACCTTCGCCTCGGCGATGCCCCCTAGCGTCCCACGCAAGCCGACCCGCAAGTCACAGTTCAGGGCAAGCATCATGCCGCCTGCGGTAAAACTCCCCGTCATGGCAGCGATGATCGGCACGTTGACCGTCCTCATGCCTTGCTGGAAGGGATCCTCGATCCGGTCCGTGATGTCGGCCGTGGCATCATCCCGACGGATGGCCGCCGCTTCCTTCAGGTCCATGCCGGCGCAAAAGGTGCCGCAGTCAGCGGACGTGAGGATCACCACCTGGACTGACTTGTCCTTGTTGATGCGCTTCCATACTGAGCTCAGGCCGTTGAAGACGGCCACCGACAGCGCGTTACGGGCCTGTGGGCGGTCGATCCTGACTTCCAGCACGCCGGGCGCCACTTCGGCCAAGACCAATCCTTCCGCAATGGTTTCGGCATTCATGGCTGGACCACAGGCAGGCGCAGGATGGCATTGCCCAGCGATTTGCCGGTCTGGTCCAGCCGCAGCGTCCGGGTGGCGCCGCCGCCCAGCGCCTTGTGCATGAATACGCTGAGCGAGTGCAGATTTGCGGCCTCGAATACCTCGACGTCACCGCGGACCCATTCGCCGAACAATTGCTTCACGGCCTCGGGGGTCACGGAGCGGCGCAGCGCCTCGTAGTCCTGTGGCGTTTTTGCGATCACGCCGATCGTCACCGTGTCGCCTTTATCGCCGGAGCGCACGTAGGCAATGTCTTTGAGCAGGGAAGTCATGCTTTCGATCTCCATTTCAAACGTCGAGGACCGTCACGGTCTGCTGGATCAACTCGCGCGGAATCAGCGTCGGCCACAGCGACACCACGGGACGCGGCTTCATCGGCGCGCCGAACGACGTGCCGCCGGGGCCCATGATCCACATATGGGCGCAGGCTCGCCGAACTTTCTCGGCCTCGTCCTTTGTGCGCGTGCGCACTGCGACGCGCAGGCCGACCTCGTTGTGGTCGCAGTTGCTGCGGGGTGCCGCCGGGCCGTGCAGCATATTGACACCGACGAAATCGAACTGGATCTCGTCGGCCTTCAGGCCCAGACGCTCAAAGCGCTCGAGCAGGGTTTCGCGGGCCTTCTCCGCCCGCGCCAGCGCCGACGGCCAGGGGAAGAACATCATGCCCTCGCCGATCCAGCCGTCTTCATAGCCGATGACGACCTTGAGCTGATCCGGACGACCCGTTCCCGTCATGCCGCTGATGCGAACGCGATCGCCGCCCAGTTCTTCAAGCGAGAGCGAAGTGAAATCGGCGACGCCATCGGGCATCACATAGCGGCGAGGATCATTGATCTCGTAAAGCAAGTGCTCCTTGATCGTGAACTGGTCGACCCGGCCGCCAGTTCCCTGGAGCTTGCTGATCACGGCGGTGCCGTCCTTGGAGAAGTCCGCGAACGGGAAGCCGAGATTCCCCATATGCGGCATCTCGGCGAAACGCGAGTTGATCCCGCCGCTGGCGCAGCCGGCGCATTCCAGCACGTGGCCGACCGTCACCGCCGCGGCAATGCGATCCTCGTAAGATGCTTCGTAGCGCCACCCGAATTCGTGGACCATGGGGCCCACGTACAGCGCGTTGTCGGACACGCGGCCCGCCACCACCACATCCGCGCCGGCCCCCAGGGCTTCCACGATGCCCGAGGCATCGGTATAGACATTGGCCGCGACGACGCGCGTGCGGATTCTGGCGAAATCCGTGTCGCCGGTATCCATGTTTACGAGGGGAATGCCACTCGCGATAATGTCGTCGAGCCGGTGCAGCACGTCATCGCCTTCGATGACCCCAACCTTCGTCCCCGACAAGCCCAATTCCTGCGCTGTCTTGACGATGGCGTTGCCGGCGGCCATGGGATTGACGCCACCGCCATTGGAAATCAGCTTCGTCCCGGACTGGCGCGCAAGTGGCATGGTCGCGCGCATGTAGTCGATGACGTCCGGCACGTAGCCCAACTGCGGATTCTTGGCCCGCAGGCGCTGCAGCAGCGCCATGGTCAGCTCGGCGAGGAAGTCGAACGATAGGTAGTCAAGCTTGCCGTGTTCCAGCAGTTCCAGGGCGGGGTCGAGTGCGTCTCCCCAAAAACCAGAACCAGATCCGATACGTACGATGTCTTTCATGTTGTCACCACACCTCTTGGAGAATTTGCTGTAACTGTTTTGCGTCGCGCACCGGGCGCGGATTGTTCTGCAGGTACCAGTCGTCGAAGGACACCCGGGCCAGCTCGGGCAGCGCGTCCTGCGGGACATCGAGATCACGCAGACGCGTGGGCAGCTTCAGCGCGCCGAAGACCGACGCAAGCGCATCGACCACCCTGGCGCCGGCCACGTCTTGTTCCGTTCCAGGCAATCCAAGCGCGGTAGCGATCTTGGCAAGGCCTTGCGCGGCTTCGGGGGCATTGAAACGAAGCACGGCGGGCAGCACGATGGCGTCGGTGATGCCGTTGTCGATGCCGAACCTGGCACTGATGGCGTGGCCGAGTGTCAGGGCAGCGCCGGCACCCGTGTAGTCGGAACCATGGCCACACAGGATCGAAGCCGCCATCAGTTCCGCACGCTCGCCGTCGTCATAATCGTGCTCGCTCGCACCGAGATGCTTCGTGAGCAGGCGCACCGCGTGCATCAGCATGGCATCGGCCATGGGATCGCCCTTGCGCGACATCAGGCCTTCGACTGCCAGCGACAACGTATTGAGTCCGGCACTGAGGATCAGCTGGCGCGACGCAGTCCTGAGCAGGTCCGGGTGGATGAACACGGACTGCGCCCGGGTCTTGGGGTCATAGAGCGCCAGGCGGCTGCCGTCGGCTGGATCAAGGACGGCGCTGCCGGCCTTCACGATGGCGGTCGTCGGCGTGGTCGGAATGACCAGCTGGGGCAGCTTGGGGGCGAGCAGCTTGGGGCTGGTCAGCTTCCCGGACGGGTCGCGCTGCGTGCACATGACGTGGGCCGGTCGCTGCTCGGCCATCAGGATGCTGGCTGCACGCGCGGTCACGATCGCCGAGCCGCCGCCGACCGCAATGACGGCATCGGCATTGACCCGCGCCAGTTCCGCTGCGGCTTGCTCGACCGCAGGCAGGGGGCTTTGCGAACGCACCCCGGCATAGACACCGGCACAGCGTCCCTGCGCCGCCGAGACGATCAGGTCGACGATACCGGCGTCGCGGCCGAGCGTTGCGCCACAGAAGACCAGCGCGCGCTTGCTGCCGAGCCGCGCCAGCTCTGCCCCAAGCGTGCCGAGGCTGTCCGCACCCTGGAAGATGCGCAGGGCCGGTACGATATGACGGAAGGATTGCATTGAGGTTTTGCGCATTGCCTGTAAGGTGAGGACCATGATGCGGTGGCTGGCGGCCAGCGCGAAGCCGGCACGAGACTGTTCCGCGGGTGAAAACAAGCCGCGGCGGCGAATGCAGCCGCTACCCGGGTTCAGAAGATTTCAAACAAGCCGGCAGCGCCCATCCCACCGGCTATGCACATCGTCACAACCGCATACCTGGCGCGCCGCCGGCGGCCCTCCAGCAACACGTGACCTGCCAGTCTCGCGCCGCTCATGCCGAACGGATGTCCAACAGAGATCGCGCCGCCATTCACGTTCAAGCGCTCGTCCGGGATGCCAAGCTGCCGCTGGCAGTAGACCGCTTGGCTCGCAAAGGCTTCATTGAGTTCCCACAGGCCGATGTCCGCCACGGTCAGGCCGTGCCGCTTCAGTAGCCTGGGAACGGCGTAGACGGGACCGATACCCATTTCGTCGGGCTCGCAGCCGGCCAGCGCATATCCCCGGAAAGCGCCGAGCGGCTCGAGTCCCAGCTTCGAAGCCTGGGACGCCTCCATCAGCACGCATGCCGCGGCGCCGTCGGACAGCTGCGAAGCGTTCCCTGCTGTCACGACATGTCCTTCGCCCAGCACGGGCTGAAGCTTTTCCAGGCTTTCGTAGGCGGTGCCCGGGCGGTTGCAGTTGTCGGCGTCGACGGTCACTTCCTTGTGCGTCACGGCTTTGGTGACTTTGTCGGTGACCGCCATCGTCGTCGTGCACGGAACGATTTCGTCGGCAAAGCGCCCCGCCTTTTGCGCCGCTTCCACCTTTCGCTGGCTGTCGGCGGCAAAGCGGTCCTGTGCTTCGCGGCTGATCTCGTAGCGCCGGGCGACCACTTCCGCGGTCTCGATCATCGACAGGAATAGTTCCGGGCGATGCTCGGCAAGCCAGGGATCAATGGTGGTATCGGTTCCGTCGGTTGCGCGCGCTCGGATTTGGGAGATGCTTTCGACACCACCCGCGACAGCGGCGTCGGCGCCATCCATGACCACCCGTCCGGCTGCAATGGCGATGGCCTCGAGACCTGACGCGCAGTACCGGTTCACCGTGGCACCTGCGACGCCAATCGGCAGGCCCGCCCGGAGTGCTGCCTGACGAGCAACGTTCCTGCCGGTCGTGCCTTCCGGGTAGCCACAGCCCAGAATCAGGTCTTCGATGCGCCCCGGCTCGATGCCGGCGCGTTGAACCGCGGCCTGGATGGCGAAAGCAGCCAGGGTGGGACCCGGCGTGATGTTGAATTCCCCCCGATGGGACTTGGCAAGGGGGGTTCGTGCAGTGGATACGATGACGGCTTCGCGCACCGGAGACTCCTTGGATTAGATTCGCGTATGAGCTGCATCTTGCGGAGCACGGCCTGCGTGCGACAGCAAGTCGCAAGTTGTTCCGGCAGCGAAAACTCACGAGTCGCCGTCCACGCAGTCTTCCACCTCGCAAAACCCCGTATTCGGCAAATAGAATCGCTAAATCGGGCAGGGATTACCCGTTGTTGACAGCTATCGATTGGCGACACTAAGCTGGGTCACCATTCGGGGCGTCCCCGTCTTTCGCATCTCCCCATGCCATCCAAGCCTTACAAAGTCACTTCCCTGGAACGAGGCCTGGCAGTGCTGCAAACCTTAGGCAGCGCTGACAGACCGCTGCGCAACCGGGATGTCGTGGCAAGCACCGGACTGCCTAAGGCGACTGTCTCCCGACTGACCAACACGCTTGCAGCCATGGGTTACCTGCGTCGCACCGACCAGGGCAGTTATGTGCCGGGGCATCTCAGCGCACGCTCGGGCCGGTCGATGCTCGCCGGACTCGACTTGGCGCAGCATGCGCCGCGCTTCCAGGCCTTCTTCGAGGAAACCGGTGGGGTCGCGGTATTGGAAGCGATGATCGGACGCAGCATGGTCCCGGTGTTCCGCTGGTCTGCTGCCACCAGCACGCTGCTGTCACAGAGAACCGGCGAGGTGTCCGACGATGAGCAGGTTCCGTCGCGCCATTGCCGGGAGTTCTTTTATGGCGACAAGACCAGCGTCACTGGCGAATTTGCCAGGCAACTCAGCGAGAAGGGATGCTGTTATCGGTGGGACGAGGCGGCCAGCGAGCTGAGCGCCAGTACCGCAGTGCGGTTCGAGCACGTCGGTGACTTCGTATTGACGCTGCATATGCCGCAGCCCGAAGCGCCATCCGAGGCGCGCCTCGCCCGTGTCGGACTGCATCTTTGCCAGGCCGCGCGAGACATTGCACAGCAATAGCTGTACCGAGAGGTATCAAGCCATGGACACCAAGCCGCTCCAAAACGTCTGGCAGATCGCCGACCCGACCGCGACGAAGCTGGACCTGACGGGAATCGTGCGCCGGGTACATACCACCTCTGGCGAGCGCAAGAAGGCCGTTTCCGCACGCAAGACTTCGCCTGCGCGCCAGGACCCGGGCTCCGATTTCGTCGAAGCTTTGGCCCATGGCCTCGCGCTGTTCGAATCCTGGCAAGACCACGATACGTGGCTCACCAACGCGCAGATTTCCGAGCGGTCTGGCCTGACGCGCACGACTGTCTCGCGGCTCTCCGCCGTCCTGGTCGACCTGGGCTACCTCGCTCGCGAAAGCCAGCGCGGACGCCTGCGACTTACAGCATTGACACTGAGCCTTGGCTTTGGCAATGCCTTCGCGCGGATTCCTGCTTCCGCATCGCAGCAGCAACTGAAACAACTCGCCAGCGAACTCGATGTGTATGCAGCGCTGAGCATCAGGCAGAGCGACCTGGTCCAGGTCGTCGAGAACGTCGTGAGTCCGTACCACCCGGATGCCGTTGTCCTGGATGTCGGTGGGAAGCTACCGATCTGTCGTTCCGCATCTGGGTTCGCCGCTCTCTGTGCGCTCAAGGAAAGCGAGGCGTCACCGCTGCTCGAGCGGCTGCGGTCGCAGTATGGGGAACGGTGGTCGCCTTTGGCGCGCCAGATCGAACGATCGCGGCAGGAATACCTGAGCAAGGGCTACTGTACCTCGGTCTCAAACTTGTCGCGCAACATTGGCGCTGTCGCGGTCCCCGTGATACCCACCGGCAGCGATGATATCTTCGTGCTTGGTTGTGGCATGTCGGCGCAGGAGTTCTATCCCGAACGCGTCGAGCGGGAAATCGCGCCGCAGCTGCTGAAGGTCGCAGAAGACCTGAAGGTATCGCTGTCAGCGTGATAGCGCCATCCGCCGCGCCAGTATCCAATGCCCATGTGAGATTTTCAAATGCCCTTGTCACCCCCCGCTGCCCGCCGTGAAATCCACGAGCGGGTCATTTCGATGAAGGCGTATCAGCGTGAAGACGGGCTCTACGATATCGAAGCGCGGCTGATCGATACCAAGCCATTTGCGTTTCAGCGGATTAGCCTGGCGGATCCGTTGCCGCCGGGCGAGGCGCTTCATGACCTGTCGCTGCGGCTGACGGTGGATCGGGACTATGTCGTGCGTGCGGTGGAAGCTTCGTCTGATGCCACGCCCTATTCGCTTTGCAAGGAAACCGAGTCGACGTTATCCGTGCTTGTCGGAGACCGGATTGCGTCAGGCTGGTCTTCGACAGTCAAGGCAAAGCTGCGCGGCGCGGCGAGTTGCACGCACCTGATGGAGATGCTGATTCCCATGGGCACCACCGCCTTCCAGGGCATTAACGGCGTACAGCGCGAAGGGCAGACAACCGTCGACACCAGCAAAATCCCGGTCCGGGTGGATAGCTGCTATAGCTATGCGAAACATCGCAGTGTCATCCAGCGCTACTGGCCACAGCATTATCAGCCCGATTCGGAATAAGGGAATAAGCGCGGGCCGGCTGCAAAACACACCGCCGGCCGTTAGGCATCCATACGGCCGGCGGTTTCCCGATTGCAGACTATTCAAGCTCCATCTTCGCAGTCTTCACGATGCGGGACCAGCGCTCGATGTCCTTCTTCTGGAAGTCCGCGAGCTCCTGGCGCGACATGGGCATCGGCCGCCAGCCGCTTTCGCCAAACAGTCGAGCAGCTTCGGGCATCTTCACGGCAGCAGTGATGACTTCATTCAGCTTGTCCGCCACTTCTGCGGGTGTGCCTTTTGGCGCGAACGCCGCGACCCAGCCGCTTAGTTCGTAACCCGGGACGCCCTGCTCGGCTATCGTGGGAACCGTCTCAAGGCCAGGCATGCGATTGCGCGTCGAGACACCAAGCGCGCGCAGCTTGCCGTTCCGAACCTGCGGCATGATCGAAAGCGAGTCGCCGAAAGTCATGTCGACACGGCCACCGATGATATCGCTGACCACCGCCGACATCGCCTTGTAGGGCACGTGCAGGATGTCCACCTTTGCCTGTTGCTTGAATAGCTCCCCGCCGGCAAGCGTCCACGAGCTGGCACTGCCGAATGTGAGCGTCCCGGGCTTATGCCGGGCCAGGGCGACCAGCTCGGTCACGTTGTCGGCCTTTATGGTCGGCGAGACGGCCAGCACCATGCCGCCTAACGAGATCCCGGCGATCGGGACAAAGTCTGCGACTGGATCATAAGGCAGCTTCCGGTACAGGCTAGCATTGGACGCGTGTGTGGTGCTGGTCGTGATGATGACCGTATAGCCATCAGCAGGCTGGCTCAGTACGTACTGGATACCGATAATCCCATTAGCGCCGGGCTTGTTTTCCACGACGACAGGCTGTCTGGTCTGCTCGGTGACATGCTGGCCGATAAAGCGCGCCACCTGGTCTGTAGTGCTGCCGGCCGCAAACGGAACGATCACACGGATCGGCCGGGATGGGAACGACGACTGTGCCATCGCCCCTGTGCACGCCAGGATAAGCGGCACGGCGGCAAAAAATGTTTTGGGAAATCCTCTCACGGTTGGCTCCAAGATTTGTCGTCAGACAGTACAAGAGCTCGACGCAACGCAAACGTTTTCTGGCGCGATGCGTAGCCCGGCAGCGAACTGCGGGTGGTGATATGCGCACCGGATTGATCGATTACTCCCGTGCGCGCATGGATTCCCTGGCGGTCAATCGTCGGGCGCGGTGATGCGCTCCATGGCTTCGGCGTACTCCAGTTGCAGTTGGTACATGACATCCTTGACCGAGCGCTCATGTGTCAGGTCCCAGACGCCCTGGCCCGCCGGATATGAAAAGTATTCCTTGCGCTTCGCCCGCACCACACGAGCCTGTGCCGGATTCCAGAGCACAGCTTGAAGCGGCGCCTGTAGCGGTACGGGCGCATCGGGACGCTCCCAGGCTTCGGAAAGCTGACTCTTGATCATGCGGACAGTTTTTCCGCTCCAGCACCGGCGCCGCGCGACGTCTTCGGAGCGCGCTGCAAACAGCACCTCTTTCTGGAACGGCTCGATCAGTTCGCTCTCTCGTGTGCCAAGCCAGATCGTGCCGGTCCAGACTCCCTCCGCGCCCAGTGCCCGTGCTGCGGCAATCTGGCTTCCGCGGGTAATCCCACCGGCGGCTAGCACCGGCACTCGGCCGGCAGCCGCGGCTACCACTTGCGGCACCAGCACCATGGTCGTGATCTCGCCCGTATGACCGGCCGCCTCAGTGCCAACGGCCACCAGCAGGTCCACACCGGCCTTGAGGTTTCGCTCGGCATGTTCGGCCTTGCCACAAAGCGCGCCCACCAGGATGCCGCGGCTGCGCAGTAGCGACACGATGTCGGCGCGCGGCTCGCCTAGCGCGCTGACCACCAGCCTGACTTGGGGATGCTGCAGTGCGACTTCCACCAGGCGCATGCCACCGCTCGCCGTACGGTTGCGCCCGACCTGGAGGATCTCCTCGTAGAGGCGGCCATGTTCTTCCTCGGGCAGCGGCGGCACGTCGGCCTCCTTCAAGACGGTATCCATGTATGCCTTGTGCTCGTCCGGGATTAGTGCATCCAGCGATCCGGTGGTTTCCTCCGCCTCTTTCGAGTACTTGCCAGGCACGACGATGTCGATGCCGTAAGGCTTACCGTCAACGTGCCTGTCGATCCAGGCAAGCTCCACTTCCAGTTGTTCCGGGGTAAACCACGATGCACCCAGTACGCCGAAGCCACCGGCGCGCGTGACCTCGACAACCACATCGCGGCAGTGGGAAAAGGCGAAAATAGGGACGGAATATCCCAGCTTCTGGCGCAAGCTGGTCATGTCGTTCTTCATCTCAAAACTCCAGAAAGAGTGTCACCGTCATTGCTTGATGATGGTCGTCCGCTCCACCGAAACCATTTCCGTGATCTTCACGGCAAGCGCTTCAGCGAACTGATTCGGAAATATCTAAGACCAGCGTGGAGCGGGGGCTTACGCCAATGAAAAGGGTCGGCATAGCGGCATCAGGGCCGAGTGAAGCCCGCCTTTCTGCCCTTATCCCGCATGCTCTGGATGGGTGAGCTGGCCAGCCGTTTTCGCTTTGGTCGAACGATATTAGGAAAACGTAGTCGCGCTTCGAAGCCGCGGGCCATTTGTTCCGTCATGCAAAACAAGCAGCAGGCATTTCCGTTTTGGCCAGATGAGCGCGCGAAGCCAAATGGTGCGCGCAAGGTTACGTAGATGCCAGTCCGCGCCGAGTGAGCGCATTGTGCGCACTCAATGAATGGGGAGCGAGAAGGTCACAATTGGCAACCTCTTCGCTTCAGGGGCTGGCCATCACCCGATGCCCGCCAAACGGTGGCGGCGCGAGGCGCCATGCTGGAGGACGACAATGAATGACAAACACAAACGCCTGCTAGTGACCACGCCCCGAGGGCCGTCGGGAACCCTCGACGAGGCCTCGCGCTTTGTCTTCAACTATACGACGAGCGTGCGGCCGTGCGAAGTGTCGCTGGGCATACCGATCGGCGTGCAAAGCTACGGCGGCAGCGTGTTTCCTCCTCTCTTTGCGATGAACCGCCCTGCGGGGTGTCTGCTCGAACGCATCCACCACAGACTCGGCAACAACTAGACAATGCCGAACCATCCCAGAACCGCCCCCGCGCCTAGCAGCCACAAGACGTGGGGGCGACAACGCCAAAGCAGGATCGCGGTGCATATCGTCACTCCCCACAGTCGCCAATCCTCTGAAGGATTGTTTGCCCTCGCCAGGGTCCACGCTGTTGCGACAATCAGCGCGATGACGATGGGTGCCATACCTTGCTTGAACGCGACCACACTGCGTAGGTTCTTGTTGCGGTACGCCCACCGCGCTGCGAGGTACGTCAAGGTCGTGCTTGGCAGCAGGATGCCGGACATTGTCAACGCTGCGCCGAGCATTGCCGTCGCCAATCCGCCGCCGGCGTTCATCCCGACATTCCAGCCGAGCAGCGCAACGAACAGCACGTTAGGCCCGGGCGCGGCTTGAGCCAGGGTCATCGACGCATTGAATTGACCATCGCTGAGCCAGTGCCTCTGCTCCACCAGATAATGGTGCATTTCCGGGGCCGTCGTGATGGCTCCACCGATGGACATCAAGGAAAGCGACAGATAATGAAAGAAGAGATTCTGCCAGTCCGCAATACCTAGCGCGATCGTGATGCTGTCGTTCATGATTTCAGGTTGCGGTAGCAGAGCAGGTAGGCAAACATGCCAAGACTCAATAGCACATAGAGCAGCGGCCAGTGAAATACCGCCACCGCAGCAAAGCAACAGAGACCAAGCGCGATCGCCAGAGGCATTCCCAATGGGTTGGCATGCAACCCGCCAAGTAGCCTGAGGCCCACTGCGGCGAACAATCCGGCGGCGACTGCTCCCATGCCGCGCAGGGCCCCCGCTACACCAGCGTGATGTGCGAATCGGGCGTGCAACAACTCCAGCGACAGCAGCAGCAATAGCGGCAACAGGAGAATGCCGCCTAACGCAGCCATTGCACCACGCAACCCGAATGCTCGTCCGCCAATCATCAATGCCATATTGATGATGTTCGGCCCGGGCATGACCTGCGCGACGGCCCAATCCTCGACGAACTCCTCCCGCGTTAGCCAGCGCTTGCGTTCCACCAACTCCTGCTGGACCACGGCCAGGACGCCGCCGAAGCCCTGCAGTGCGAGCCAGGTAAAGACGAGGAACAGCTCACCAACCGAATTGGGCTTAGGGCGATCGTGCTCCACTGCTTGCTTTGGATACATAGCTGATCTCTGCCGAGTCGGCTCGCTTGCACACCGGACGTGCCTGCCCTCGATTTCGTGGGGTAATGCACCGGACCGTGCGGCGACTGTCCGGTGCGATGTCTCAGGCGACGCCTTCGATAATGCGCACATCCCGTTCCGCGCCGCTCCCTAGGGCTCGCAGAGTATAGGTGCGGACGCGCAAGGCGCCCTGCGAGGTGCTGCCCAGCAAGCGGTTCGTGGCGCTGGCAATCGCATCAAAGGCAGGAACGACTTCCTCCGCATAGCTTTTCCCCATCCGCGTCAGCGTGACGCCGTGACGCTCGCGGCGGAACAGTTCGATGCCAAGGTAGGTTTCCAGCACGCCGATCTGGCGGCTTACCGCGGATTGCGAGACATGCAGTTCCTGCGCCGCAAGCGTGAGATTCTGGGTGCGCGCAACGACCTCGAATACGCGCAAGGGATTCAGGGGGGGAATGCGTCGCGCCATGCAGCCATTGTCACGTAGAAATGAGTTTTTATTATATCTGAGCGCGTCAGAAGACAAAGACCCCCTTGCCGGTTGCCTGCCTGTCGAAGAGCCGGTACGCCTCTGCGGCATCCTCGAATTGCCAGCGGTTCGAAAAGACGGCGTCCCCGTCTACCATGCGGTCCACCATAAAACGCGCACACTCGGCCTGTACGACCGTGGAAAAGGTCCACGAACCCATCACGGTGACCTGTTTGCGCAGCATGTCGGCGCTGACATCCAGCCGTAGCTCTCCGCCCTCCCCCACCAGGCACGCGCGCCCCCAGGTTTTCAGACACTGGACGGCAGCCAGACGTGCCACTGCGGAGCCGGAGCTGTCCAGCGAGGCGTCAACGCCTTCTCCACGCGTGAGCTGCCTGATGACATCGACCGCAGCGTCCCGTGCAGGATTGATGACCTCGTCTGCACCGAGGCGCCTGGCGATATCGAGGCGTGAATCGCTGACGTCCAGGGCGATCACGCGCGCGCCCATCGCCTTGGCCAGTTGCGTACCCGCGAGACCCACAGGACCTTGCCCGAAGATTGCGATCGTATCCCGGCCCGACAGATCGAGCCGCCGCAGGCCGCCGAAGGCCGTGCCCGTGCCACAGGAAATGGCGGCGCCTGTGGTGAACGACAACTCGTCCGGTAGTGCCACCAATGTCGTTGCCGGCACTTTCAGGTACTTCGCATGCGCGCCGTGGTCGTTGGCGCCATACACGCGCAATGGCACCTCCTGGCACAGTTGCTGCCAGCCACTGCGGCAAGAATTGCAGCCGCCGCACCCCGCATAGTGATGCACCATGACACGCTGGCCCATACGCGCCAGCGAGGCTGGCACCGCCATGCCAATGGCCACGACAATGCCGCACGGTTCATGCCCGCAGATGATCGGCCCTTCATGAAAGCGGTGGCGCCCCGTTGGCGCCGTGCCCTTCTGGCGCCGGTAAGCGTGCAAGTCACTACCGCACATGCCAGACGCCTTCACCTCCAGTACCACTTCGCCGGCGTCCGGAACCGGATCTGCTAATTCGATGTACTCAACTTGCCGGTCGCCTGGAAACGTCAACCCTTTCATGCGTGCATCCCCTTGAATCGCTCGAAATGTGAAGCCGATTCTAGGATGTGATGGGAGGCCGAACATCCAGCCAGGGCGCGAAGCACCTTAACGCCTGATGTGATCACGGGCGCCAAGGGTCCCCTTTACGATTAATCCGACCCTGCACAAGTACGTGGATCGGGCTGCCCCCCTACCGCTGTCGCCTTGAACAGATCGACGAGGAAGTCAACGAAGACCCGGACCTTGCGCGAGACACCGCGATTGCTGGCATAGACGGCATATAGCTCACCGTCCGTCGCTGCATACTGCACCCGGTAATCGCTCAGCACTCTTTGCAGCCGTCCCTGTGCGATGAATACGCGCGCCCCCCATTCATTGGCGACCATTACACCGGCGCCCGCCAGCGCCGCCGAATAGAGCGCAAGTGTGTTGTCAGTCTGGATCGATCCACTGACAACGACTTCGCTGGGAAGCATTCCCGCTTTGGTAAAACACCACTTGTTTCCATAGTGAGAACCCTTGAACAGCAGGCATTCATGGTGTCGTAGGTCTTCCGGCACCCGCGGCACACCGCGAGCCTTCAGGTATGCCGGCGAAGCGAAGGCAATGCGTTCACCCGGACTGAGTCGTCGGGCGACGATATCGCTGTCCGGAATGGCGCCCATCCAGACCGCCACGTCGATATCGTCTGCAATCAAGTCTTGGCGCTCATCTGAGAAGGACACGTCGATCCTCAGGCCTGGGTACCTGGCAAGAAAGCCTGGCAAGGCCGGAACGATTACCGTGTGCCCCAGGGACGGCCGCAGTGAAATCCGCAGCGTTCCCTTCACGTGCTCCTGGAAGGAACTGGCCTCCTGCATGGCATTGCGCAAGTCCGTACATAGCGCGCATGCACGCGCATAGAACAGCTTACCCGGCTCCGTCAGCGTCAGCTTGCGTGAACTACGATGAAGGAGCCTGACCCTCAGCTCGTCTTCCAGCGAACTGACCTGGCGTGCAATGGTTGTGACCGAAGTATTCAGGGCTCTGGCTGCAGCCGAGAGGCTGCCCAGTTGCACTACGCGGATAAACGTGTGGATGCGAGAGAGGTCATTCATAGCCGTGCGCACTGGCTGTGCCATGCAACTCCTTTGTCGCCAGGCTGAACCTGGATGAACGATCCTAGCACAATGGTTCCGTTATTTAGCTCATGTTCCATTGTACAGAATCCATGCGCCGTTGCCCGCCGGCTTGCGCCCTGCGCGTTCAGGACCATTCGCGAAGCAGGGCCTTGGCATCAAGCCAATCACGGGTATCGAACCCTTCCGCAAATGTGCCATGAACTGCGGCCAGCAAATGGCGGCCGGCGTCACGCTTGCCCTGCAGATCCCGGACGCGGGCCAGGCTTAGTGCACATCGCAACTCAACCGACCGCGCGCCTTGCCGGCGCGCGAGCGCAATGGCCTTGCTGAGACAGGATTCCGCGTCCTTGTGCGTAGCGGCAATACCACCGGCGCCCTTCCCCGCCATCTGCAGCAACAGCTCGGCCTTTAGGCGAAGCAGTGCAGGTTGATCGAGCCGCTCGCCCGTACTTTCCGTCAGCGCCAGCGCGTGGCGCAGCACCCGAAGCGCGAGTTCGCATTTCCCCGCCCTGCCATATGCATCGGCCAGAAGGCCCAATAGCGATGACCGCCCCAGCCTGGATTTCGTGGCCCGGTGCGCGCGAAGACCCAACCGCATCTGCACGATGCCCTCCTCCTGCTTACCCAGCCGCGCGAGCGCCCACCCGCGAAGGATCGTTCCCCATGCCTCATAGAGCGGGAATCCGCGCTCGCTCGATACGGCGATGGCGGCGTCAGCATATTCCAGCGACTTCTGGACCTCATCCCGGCGCTGGTATAGCTCAGCCGCAAAGATCAGGCTCAGCGCCAAGCCAAATGGATCGGCTGCCGCTCTGGCTAGCTCCAGTGCCTCTTCGCAGCGGTTGCGCGACTGGTCCGCTAAGCCGAGATACCAAAGGATCCAACTCAAGGTGCTGCGTATATGGACGGCGGGGTTTCGCACAAGGCGAAGCAGGTGGTCATAGGACTGTCGGCCGGGACGGTGCAGTGTCAATGCCTGCTCCATGTGATGCCGCGCCATCCCGATCTTTCCCAGGCGAAGCAGAGTAACGCCTAAAGCCCGATGCGCCTCCGCAAGCCGTTCCACGTCGTTTGTGTTCTGCGCGAGACCCAGCAGGCGCTCAGCCAGGACGTATGCCCGCTCCAACTCCGCCCGCAACAGATAGTGGGACCACAGGCCTGCCTGCGCGGAAAACTGCTCCGGCATGCCTCCGTCGCGTTCGCACAAGGCTAATGCCTGCGTGTAGGTTTCCTCGACTTCTGCCGACCCATGGCCGCGGGCAGCGATCCAGGCAGGACCGAGCGTCAGCAGCAGGCGGATCTCCTCGCGTGTCCGTTCGGGGCTATCCGGCAACGCCCTGAGCAGCTCAAGGGCTGTACCGAGATGACGGATGCCTTCACGCTGCGCGGACTGCTGTAATGCCTGCTCACCTGCAAGATGCAGATACTGGATCGCTTTCCTGGCATTCCCGCTCTTGCTGTAGTGGTGGGCCAGCTCGTTGACGTAGTCGTCCAGCCGGTCGGGAAACAGGGACTCTATTGCCTCGGCAGTGCACTCATGCAGCTTGCTTCGCTGGCTGAGCAGCAGGGAGTTGGCGGCGACTTCCTGGATCAGCGCGTGCTTGAACGCGTACTCGACTTCCGGGAATGCGGGACGCTCGAAAATGAAATCGCTGCGCTGGAGATCGTCGAGTAGCGGCGGCAGCTTCTGCTCGGGCAATGCGGCAACACACCGCACCAGACTTAATGAAAAGTCCTTGCCGATAATCGCCAGGGTCTGCAACAGCTCCTTCTGCGCTTGCGGCAGGCGGTCAATGCGCGAGGCGACCACGCCCTGCACGGTGGTCGGGATATGAAGCGACACCGGTGCCGTCTCGGTCCGGTAGCTGCCCGGCTCCCCAAGGACAATGCCTGCTTCCGCCAGCGTCCTGACCACTTCTTCCATGAAGAACGGATTGCCCTCGGTCTTCGCCAGGATGAGCTGCTTTAACGCCCCAAGAGTAGGGTGATCACCCAATAGCGTGGTGAGCAGTCCTAGCGCATCCGTTTGGCCCAGGGGTTCCAGATGCAGCTGGATGTAGCACGGCAGGCGCTCCCAGTCATGCCCGTAATCCTGCCGATAGTTGACAAGCAACAGGATTCTGGCACCCGGCACATGCTCGACGAGCTCATCAATAAACGCTTCGGTCTCACTGTCCAGCCATTGCAGATCTTCAAACAACAACAAGACGGGCTGGTTCTGGCTTTCTCTTACCAGTAGACGAATCATCGCTTCAAAGGTGCGCTGGCGCCGGAGCTTGGCGTCCATCATTGGCGGGGTTGACGGCGATTCCGTGATACCGAGCAGATCGAGCAGATAGGGCAGTTGATCCTCCAGCGTGCGGTCCAGTGTCAGCAGCCTGCCGGTAACCTTCTCGCGATACAACCGCTCTTCATCAGACGCGACGATCTGGAAGTAGTTTTTCAACAGATCGATCAAAGGGAGATAGGGAAATGCCTTCCCATGCGAAACCGAGAAAGTTTCCAGCACCAGGCAACCCTGTTGCGAACGGGCTTTGAATTCGTGGAACAAGCGCGACTTGCCAACACCGGCCTCGCCCGCCACCCCCACGATCCTTCCGTGCTTTGCGTTGGCCGAAACCAGCGCCGCCTGCAAACACTCGAGCTCGCGCTCGCGTCCGATGAACTTCGCCAGGCCGCGGTACGCCGACACTTGCAGTCGCGTGCGCAACGTACCGAGCCCGAGCAGTTCATAGACTGAAAGCGGCGTCCGGATGCCTTTTACGTTCGTGGCACCCAACGCTTTGAAATGGAAGTATCCGTCGGCAAGCTTATACGTCGAGTCGCTGACGAGTACCGACGACGGCACCGCCATCCCTTCCATCCGCGAAGCGATATGAATGGTGTGGCCGACCGGGTCATAATCGGTGTGCAGATCGTCCTTGCGAATAGAGCGCACCACCACTTCGCCGGTGTGAATGCCAACCCGGATCTGCAGCGGGATACCCTTTTCCAAACGGATCCTGTCGCCTTGGCGGCGCATCGCTTCCTGCATCCGCAATGCCGCATACAACGCCCGCAACGGGTGGTCTTCGTGCGCGATCGGGGCACCGAACAGTGCCAGGATGCCATCTCCTAACGACTTGGCGACGTACCCTTCATAGTGGTGTACGGCCTCCATCATGATGGCCACGACAGGATCGATCAGTTCTCGGGCTTCCTCCGGATCGAGGTCCTGGATCATTGCCGTCGACCCGGCCATATCGGCGAACAGCGCGGTAATCGTCTTGCGCTCGCCAGCTTCCTGCCCTCTCGCCTCCATCGCTGCCCGTTCGGCCAGAATGCGCTTGGCCAGGTGCGCAGGCGTATACAGCACCGGGGCACCGACCAAATTCGCTGGCACGCTACCGGAGGCCAAAAGACTGCCGGGTCCAGACAAGGCGGCGCCGCATGCACCGCAGAACTTTGCCGTCGCGGGGGATTCGTGGCCGCATTGCAGACAGGTCCGGCCTAATGCATGGCCACATTCCTCACAGAACCTTCCTCGCACGGGGTTCTCGAACCCGCACTTTGTGCAGCGCATAGCACCCTCGAACAGCCTTTGGCTCCTACCATTACAGGCGTAAAGCACGTGCCTCGCAAGGCGGTTATGGCAGCCCGGGTCGCGCAGTGATGGAAAAAAGAAGGCTGGAGCCTGTCGTTCCGCCAGAATGCCAGGCCTGACAGGCTCCGCGGGGAGCAAATGGAGAACTGTGAAGGAGGAAGCGCCCCGATCCTTTAAATCCAGCCCCGCAGTCCATGACCGAATCACGACGCCGCGAGGACAATCAGCACTGGGAATTACAAGCGCGGCCGTATCAAACCGGTCGCAGTGGCATGGCATCCGCAGCAATCATGTCGGCGGCTTTCTCGCCGATCATCATGGACGGAGCATTGGTGTTTCCGGATGTCACCCGCGGCATGATCGAAGCGTCGGCAATGCGTAAGCGTTCCACGCCCCGCACGCGGAGCCGCTCGTCCACGACGGCAAGGTCATCGGTCCCCATCTTGCAAGTCCCTGCGGGATGAAAGGCCGAATTCCCGTGCTGCTGCATGAAGGCCATCAGTTCGTCATCCGTTTTTACACCGGGCCCGGGCAGCGTCTCCTGGCGGATTCGCGACGCCATCGGCTCGGTCGCCATGATGGCGCGTATTTTGCGGATACCGCTGATCATGGCGTCAATGTCTTCGTAATGTGTCAGGAAGTTAGGGGTCAATACCGGTGCGTGTGAAGGATCCGCTGACCTAAGGGTTACGGTGCCACTTGCGGCGGGCCGGACGCGATACACCGAGGCGGCAACGGCTGGCGCGGGATCAACCTCGATCCTGCCACCTTCTTGATAGGTGAACGTCATCGGGCGGAAGCTTATCTGCAGGTCAGCGTAGGGTTGCGCATCCCCGCTTTTGACAAATGCCGCCACCTGGGACGAACCGAGCGCGAGGTAGCCACCGCCGGTCGCGAGATAGCGCATTCCCTCCCAGAACTTGCGCAACCCGCTGATATGACGGTTATAGGAGCTGTCATTGGTCGTCTGAAAGCTGCAGTGGATATAGAAATGGTCCTGCAGGTTCTGACCGACGCCTGGCACATCGCAGCGCACCGGTATGCCGTGCCGCTGCAGTTCCTTGCCGGGTCCAATTCCCGACAGCATGAGCAACTGCGGCGAGTTCAACGCGCCTGCGCTCACAATCACTTCGCGCGAGGACATGAATGTGGTCCGTTGCCCGTTCAGTATGACCTCGACACCGCAGGCTTGTCGCTCTTGAAGCAGGATACGCGTGACCAGGCAGTCCGATTGCACGACAAGGTTCTGCCGATGGCGCACCGGTGCAACATAGGCGCTGTAGGCGGAATGACGGCGGCCATGTCGGATATTGTGCTGGATATAACCAACACCGTCGTGGACCTCGCCGTTAAGATCTGAGCTTCTTGCTATGCCCTGGCGAACCGCAGCCTCGATGAAGTCCGCAGAACTTGGATGCAATACCGCCGGATCGCTGATGTGAAGCGGGCCGCCGATGCCCCGATAAGCGTCTTCCCCGCGCGCGTTGTGCTCCATACGCTTGAAGTACGGCAGCACGTCATCATAGCCCCAGCCAGCGTTTCCTTCCTTTTGCCAATCGTCAAAGTCCTGCTGATGCCCTCGGATATAGACCATCCCGTTGATGGCACTGGAACCACCGAGCCCACGGCCCCGCGGCCAGTACAT
Source organism: Cupriavidus sp. DF5525 (assembly GCF_040149425.2). Classification (NCBI taxonomy): domain Bacteria; kingdom Pseudomonadati; phylum Pseudomonadota; class Betaproteobacteria; order Burkholderiales; family Burkholderiaceae; genus Cupriavidus; species Cupriavidus sp. DF5525. The sequence goes on from NZ_CP168267.1 coordinate 1,146,905, forward strand.
GCGCCGGTGATTCAACTGCGGCATGGGCTCGGTGAAGTAGTTCCAGTTGAGCTGCTTGTGGAAGAACATCTTGGCCATGCCGGCCGGCGTATTCACCCAGAAGCGCTCGGTCGACGGCCCGGCTTCAATCAGCAGGACCCGTATCTTTGGGTCTTCGCTAAGGCGGCGTGCCAGCACGCACCCCGCCGAGCCCGCGCCGACGACAATATAGTCAAATGTCTGCATTGCAATCCCGACTTTCTTTTGCGTATATCGAGCACGCGGCAACATCCCGGGTCGCCGCGCGCAAACCTACTGTCACTCTTTGACGATCTTCAGATCGGCGGCAACCTTTTCCAGACTGGCAAATTCCGTGACGAGCCGTTCGTCGAAGGCCTCGGGCGAAAGAGTGTAGGGCTCGGCGCCATCGGCCAGGAAGCGTTGCGCCAACGCTTTGTCGGTCAATGCGTACTTGAGTGCGTCTGAAAGACGGTTCATCACGTCCTTGGGCGTACCGGCCTTCGCCAACAGGCCGAGCCAGACGCTGAAGGTGTAATCGAGCCCTTGCTCCCTGAAGGTTGGGATATCCGGTGCGGCGGGCAAACGCTCCGCCGACGTGACGCCCAGCGCCCGCATTTTTCCACTCTTCACATAGGCAGAACTGCTGATATATGCGTCAAAGAACATCGATACGCGACCGGCAATGACGTCGGGCATCACAGCACCGTTCCCCTTATAGGGGACGGGCAGCACATTCAGCCGGTAGGCACGCAGCACCGCTTCGGCCGAAATATGCGGGGCGTTGCCCATGCCGCCATGCCCATAGCTCAGGTTTCCAGCGCTGGCTTGGGCTACGTACTCCTTCAGCGAACGCGGTCCGCCAGCACCGACCAGCATCAGAAACGGGGCGCGAGTCATCGGACCGATCCCGCTGAAGTCCTTGATGCTGTAACCGGGATCCTTCTTGGTGTAAGGAAGCATCAGGAAGCCCAACGACTGGGCCAGGATGGTATAGCCATCGGCGGGCTGGTCGCGGACGTATCGGGTAGCCACCATGGTATCCCCGCCCGGCCTGTTCTCGACAACGATCGGCTGCCCCAGACGCTCGCTCATTTTCTGTGCGACCAGGCGTGTCGTGATATCGGTAGCGCCACCGGGGGCCGTGCCAACGACGATGCGGATAGGTTTTGACGGATAAGGCTCTGCCGAAATGGCGGAGGCGGGACCCAGAGCGGCGATCGAGGCCATCAGGAAGCATACGACCTTCCCTGTTGTTACGTAGTTCATGTGCTGTCTCCGGTATTCGATATGTTTTGCACAACAAACGGACTTCCTGTGCTGCACCCGGGGCTGAAGCTCACCAGGAAATCGGGCGCAACCAGCCCTGCCGGATAAGTTGTCCTATCCGGCAGAGGCACAGCGAATCAGGGGAAACGCGTCAGATACGATTCAGGATGCGGCCGCCATCAACCAGCACCGATACACCCGTGATGAAGTTCGCCTCATCGGAAGCGAGGAACAATGCCGCATTGGCGACGTCCCAGCCAGTGCCCTGGCGGCCGAGGGGAACCTTGGCGTTACGCTCCGCGGACACCTGTTCGCGAGACTGATTCCATTCGCGCACGCGCGTGTCCACTGCCATGGGGGTTGCGATCAGCCCGGGCAACACGCAGTTGGCGCGGATGCCATATTGGGCATTCTGTAGCGCGAGTTGCTCGGTGAACGCGACAACGCCCGCCTTGGCTGCCTTATAGGCGACGTATGGATACTTGCCGACAGCAGCAGCCGAAGAGACGTTGACGATCGCCCCGCCGCCTTGCTTGCGCATGATCGCCACGGCGTGCTTGCATGCGAACACGGTGCCGCGCAGATTGATGCGGCAGACGTTGTCGAAGTTGTCCTCGGTGATATCGAGCAGGTCGGCATCGCCGCCAGCGATGCTTACGCCGACATTGTTGTGCAGCACGTCAAGTGAGCCCCATTTCTGGGTAGCTTCGGCCATCGCGCGCGCCAGATCTTCTTCCCTGGTGACATCCGCGGCAAAGCTGACGCATTCGAAGCCCTCTGCGCGGATGAGCTCCGCAGTTTCCTCGGCGGATTCGAGGCGCCGATCGACAGCGAGTACCCGAGCGCCCTCGCGCGCGAAGCGCATCGCCGCTGCGCGGCCATTACCGACCCCTTCGCCGGGGCTCTGACCCGCTCCGATGACCACCGCGACCTTGCCTTCCAGCCGTTTTGCGGGCGTCCAACCCTGATTGCCTTCCGATGTGTTCATAGCACTTGCCTCCCGTTCTTTCGTAGCTGTTCGATTTCAGCCCGCGACATTCACGTGTTTGCTGAAGCGGGCCCATTTTTCGGTATCTTCCTGAATGACCTTGCGCAGGTCGTCAGGACTGCCGGATCTTGGCTCCGCGTAGTATTTCTCCCGGACTTGCGCTGCGGACACCGACTCGCGCGATACGCGGTTAATGGCCACATTCAGTTTTGTGGCCACTGAGGCAGGCAAGCCTTTCGGCCCCACGAGGCCGTAGTAGGTATATGGATCAAGGCCCTCCAATCCGCTGATGCCGGCTTCCGCAAGGCTTGGCACTTCCGGTAGCGCCTTCACCCGGTGCGTGCCCGTCACCGCCAGCGCCCGGACCTTGCCACTACTGATTGCCGCCACCGCACCCTGGGCCGGCGCAATACCGATATGCACAGACCCAGTAGACATCGCCTGCACGATATCCGCATCCGCCTTATAGGGAATGTGGGTCATGGTGATGCCGGCAACCTTGCTCAGGTACGCGCCGGCCAAATGACTGGCCGAACCGATGCCCGACGAACCGAAATTCAGCGTGGTCGGGTTCGCCTTGGAGTAGGCAGAAAGGTCGCGCAACGCGCGCACCGGCAGGTCGCGGTTGACCACGATCACGCCAGGTGCGGTGGCCACCAGCCCGATCATGCTGAAGTCCTTCAGCGGCTCATAGGACAACGTGCCGCGCTGAACCCCTGGCGTCTGCGAAAGCGCGCTGCCGGTGCCCATATAGAGCGTGTACCCATCCGCTGGCGCGGCCATCAACGCCTTGATGGCAACGATCTGGCCCGCACCAGGCTTGTTCTCGACGACAACCGGCGTCTTCAACTCGAGGGCCAGCTTCTGGGCATAGAAGCGGGCAATCGCGTCCGTACTGCCGCCCGCGGCAAATCCCACCAGGATACGGATTGGACGAGCGGGGTACTCTGCGGCGTGCGCCGCCACGCTGAACATTGCTGCCATGCCAAGGGCAAGGAAGCGCGTGACTGGATTGATATCCATGACTTGTCTCCTACACAAACTATGGGCGTGGCCCCGGTCTCACAGCCGCATCAGCACGGATTTGGTCTGGCTATACGCGTCGATCGACTCCGCGCCCATCTCCCGACCATAACCGGATTGCTTATATCCGCCAATGGCCATCACGGGATCGGTTTCAGCATAGGTGTTGATCCACACGCGGCCGGATTTCAGCGCGCGGGCGACCCGGTGCGCGCGACTGACATCGCGTGTCCAGACCGCCGCAGCGAGCCCATACTCGGTATCGTTGCCCATCGCGACAACGTCGGCCTCGTCCTTGAACGGGATAATGGACAGCACCGGGCCGAAGATCTCTTCTCGCGCGATCCGCATCGCATTGGAGACGCCGCTGAATACGGTCGGCTCGACGAAGTAGCCTATGTCACCAACGCGCGAACCGCCCAGCACAACACGGGCACCATCTTCACGTCCAGCGTCCACATAGGACAGGACGCGATGCATCTGGCGCTCGGAAATAATGGGGCCCATCTGAGTGTCTGGTGCCAGCGGCGAGCCAACCCGGTACGTTGCGGCGATCTCCGCTACGCGCCCGGCGATCTCGTCATGCAAGCTCTCATGAACGAACAGCCGCGTGCCTGCGGAACAAATTTGTCCGGAGTTCCTGCAGAACGCCACCACGGCGGTCTCTATGGCACGGTCAAGATCGGCATCCGGGAAGATGATATTCGGCGACTTACCGCCAAGCTCCAGCGTCACCTTCTTCATGTTACCTGCCGAGGCCTGGAGAATCTGCCGGCCAACACCCGTTGAGCCGGTGAAGGCAATCTTGTCGATATCAGGATGGGCCGCCATGGCCGCGCCCGCCGTTGCCCCAAATCCCGGCACGACGTTGACCACGCCGGGCGGCAAGTCAAGCTCCTGAATCAGCTCGGCCAACCGAAGCGTCGTCAGCGGCGACTGTTCCGCTGGCTTCAGCACAGCCGTGTTGCCGCAGACCAGCGCCGGCGCCAGCTTGGTCGCCGCCATGACGAGCGGTACGTTCCAGGCATTGATCAGCGCGCACACCCCCATGGGCTCACGCAGCGTGTAGATGAAGCGGGACGCGTCCGTGGGGTTGGTGGTGCCATGCGTTTTCGTTGCCCAGCCCGCGTAATACCGGAACAGTTCGGCCGCCGATGCAACGCGGCCGATTGTAAAGGCCAACGGCGCGCCCATATCGAGGGTCTCCAGCACCGCGAGTTCCTCGGCGTGCTGCTCGATGGCATCGGCGATCCTCAGCAGATAGCGGGCGCGGACGTGCGGAGAAATCCCGGCCCACGAAGGCGCCTCGAAGGCCTGCCTTGCGGCGCGAACCGCCGCGTCAATATCTTCGCAGTCCGCCTCGGCCACCTCGACAAGTGTCTGCTCGGTGGACGGATCGATGGTGGCGAACGTTTTACCGGAGGCGGCGTTGACCCACTCGCCGCCGATCAAGAGGCGCTTCGGGCCGCTGGCAAGCCACTCCAATGCCTTGCGATGGCCCGCGTTGACAGGTTTGACGTCCGATGAGAAAGATGACATGCGTTGATCTCCTGAATGCTTTGGTGCTGTTGGGTCAGCGCCCCTGTGTCCCGGGGCGCATCGCTTCCCCTATTGCTTCTCGAGCTTGATTTCCTTCGACAGCCTGGTGACGTCCTCGACTTCCTTGGCCATGAAGGCGTTGAACTCGGCTGGCGACATGAAGGTGTCCTCGATGCCTTCTGCCTTGAATCGCTCCTTGAGGGCCTTGTTGGAGTACACGGCATGCAGCGCTTCGGACAGCTTCTGCACCACCTCCTTGGGGGTGCCTGCCGGCGCCACCAGGCCCATCCATGTATAGAAACTGTAGCCGGGCACGCCTTGTTCGGCGAGCGTGGGGATATCAGGCGCCGTGCTGACGCGGGTCGTCGACGAAACGCCCAGTGCCCTCAGCTTGCCGCCGGCCAGATAGCCCTTGCCGCTGCCGTAAGCTTCAAAAATCATGCTGACACGCCCGCTCATCACATCGGGCATCGCCGGGCCGTTGCCCTTGTACGGAACGTGCAGTAGTTGCAAGCCGGCCCTCTGCAGGTACAGCGCTGCACCGATGTGCGTGCCCGTGCCAACGCCTGCCGACGCGTAACTGAGCTTGTTAGGGTTCGCCTTGGCATTTCTGATGAAATCCGCAGCACTCTTGTTGGGACTGTCCGGCGCGACGACAAGGAGAAGCGGCGACTTGCCAAGGAAGCCGATGCCGGTGAGATCCTTGGTCACGTCATAGCCGGCGTCTTTCTTCAGCACTTGCTGGTACGTCATGGTCCCCGCGGAGGCGAGCAGCGTGTAGCCATCAGCCGGGGCCGCCTTGACGACGTTGATGCCGATCATGCCGTCGCCGCCAGCGCGGTTCTCAACGACGACTTGCTGCTTCAACCGCACACTCAGTTCCTGTGCGACCAGGCGCGTCGTGAAATCGACCAGGCCGCCCGGGCCGGTGTTCACCACAATGCGAACAGGGCGGCTTGGATATGCATCCGCTGCGAGCGCGGGGGCCGCGCTTGCCACCGCCAGAGGCAGGATGGCAAACAGCTTTCTGACAGACTGCTTCATTTCTTGTCTCCCATACTATTTGTAATTGGGTGATGGATCGCGATCAGCGCTCCTTTGCGTGCTCAGTGGCCATAGCGGACCCCTGCCATCGATTCATAAACGCTGCGCATCTGCAAAACATCGGCCGTGTCGGGCAACTGGTTGCCCCCCTGTTCGACCAGGCTGCGGACGATCTGCAGGAGCATCACGGGGGCGCCTGCCGAGACCGCCAGGGCGCAGGTAGACCGAAGTCCATCGATCACGGACCGCAGGCTGATGTCCTCCATCGCTTGGCCTGACACCAGGGCGGGCAATATGGTGCGCGAAGCCTCGCTCCAACCAGAGCTTCGGTTGATGACGGTCGCCAAGTCGGCGAGACCAAGGCCATAGCGAAGGCCGACGGCGGTGCATTCGTAAGTGACCAGGCGGCATAGCGCCGACACGCCATGTTCGAGCAGGTTCAGGGTCTGCTGCGCGTCGAGGTTTGCGCTGCCAGCAGCGTCGCCGGTGGGCGCCGGCGCCAGTTGCGTCCCCGCCAGAGACGCGATCACCCCGACCATGTCCTCCAGCTTCGCGTTCGGGCCCAGGGAATTGGCACCGGCTTGCAGCAGCCCCAGCGTCGCGCTGGTGATCGGCATCGGAACGCCGGTCTGGGCACCCAGCGAGACCGCCTGCGCCACGTCCTTCACCATCAACGCCAGCGCGAAGTTCGTCGACGCCTTGCCCTGCACCAGCGCGGGAAGCATCTTGTCGGTGGTCTGGTTCCGTGCCTTCCCACGGTTCAGATAGTCACTCATTGCCGCCAGCGACAAGCCGGCCCTTGCGCCAAGCGCCGCCATCTCGAGGGTACCGAGACGGGCACACGCGTTCATGGCGTTGTTGACCGTCTTCATCGCCTGGCCGTCGCCAACACGCTGGCCGCAGCGAACGATTGTCTCGCTGATCACGCGCAGGATCGGCAGCGCTTTTTCATACACCGCGTCCGGACCGGAAGCCATCAGAGTCGCACCTCCCTCGGCGACGACATGCGGACTGGCCGATACCGCCGAATCCATCATCTCCACGCCTTGCCGGGCCAACGCTTCCGCGATCTGCCGCGTCTCCCCGGGCACGCCACTGGTCTGGTCGATCACAAGCTTGCCCTTCGACAACCCTGCTGCCAGGCCGTCGGGCCCAAAGACAAGCCGGTGTACATCGGCACTGCGAGGCAGGCACACCAGGACGACGTCGCATTGCCGGCCCAGTTCCCCCGCGGACGATGCCACCGCGGCGCCCTGCGACGACAAGTATTCGCATGCGGCCGGATTCAGATCCCACACGCAAAGGTCATGCGCCGGCAGGAAACGCCGGGCGAGCTCCCGGCCCAGTGCGCCCAAGCCGATATATCCAATCTTCAAAGCAGTCTCCTCACCATGGTCCCGGCTGCGGGCAGCGATACCGCAGGGCCGGGGAACAACGCCTTTAATCTGAAGTGTTGGCGAAATCTCCGGGCTGAGCCGTATCGTCAGATCTCCATCATCTCGAAATCCCCCTTGGCGGCCGAGCACTCAGGACACACCCAGTCGTCCGGCACGTCATGCCAACGCGTACCTGGAGCAATACCGTCTTCCGGGCAGCCCGCCTCCTCGTCGTAGATGTATCCGCACAGGACGCACTGCCAGATCTTGAATGGCATTTCCGAGCCGGATGGTTGGCTGGCTGCCTTGCTTGTTTCATGCTCTGTCATATCGTGCAACTCTTCCACCAGGCTTTCAACGTTGCGCCATCAGAGTGATGCACCCTTCGCCTCCCGCAGCGCTCCACCGGCCGCGGCGATTTCAGCGAGCAGCGTGCTGGGCTGCCAGCGCTTGCCATATCGCTTATGCCATTCGGACACCTGCTGCCAGACTGCCTGTGCCCCGACGGTATCCGCCCAGAACATCAAGCCGCCGCGATGACGGGGGAAGCCAAAACCGTACAGCCACATGACGTCGATGTCGCTCGCGCGGTACGCCTTGCCCTCCTCCAGGATCTTGCAGGCCTCATTGACCGAGGCGAACAGCAGGCGGTGCAGGATCTCCTGGTCGGTGAACGAGCGCTGCGGAATCCCGAACTCCTCCGCCACCTGCGCGATGACCTGTTTCACCACGTCGTCGGGATACGGAGTGCGGTCGCCCTCGCGGTAGGCGTACCAGCCGGCGCCGGTCTTCTGTCCTTTGCGGCCCATCTCCACGAGCCGGTCCGGCACATGCAGCTTGCGATACTCCGGATTCGCCGCGGCGCGGCGCTTGCGCCCTTCATAGCTCACATCGAGGCCGGAAATGTCGTTGACGGCAAACGGCCCCATCGGGTAGCCGAAGTCGACCATGACCTTGTCGATCTGCTCCGGCGTTGCGCCTTCCTCGAGCATCAGCATCGTCTCGGTCATCATCGGGGCGCGACTTCGGTTCGCGGCAAAGCCGTCGCATGAACCGGCGACCGCACATACCTTGCCCATGTCGCGCGCCATCTTCATGGCATTCGCGACCGTCTCGGGCGAGGTCTTGCTGCCCCGCACTACCTCACAGAGTTTCATGACGTTTGCCGGAGCGAAGAAGTGCGCACCGGCGACGTCTTGCGGACGTGCAGTGGCGTTCGCCATGATGTCGATATCAATCGCCGACGAATTGGTCAGCAGCAATGCACCGGGCTTCATCACGGCGTCGAGCTGGCCAAAGATTTCCTGCTTGATGTCGATCCGCTCGAACACAGCCTCGACGACGGCATCGCAATCGGCGATGGCTTCGTAGCTTTGCACGCCTTCAATCAAGGCCAGCCGTGCATCCATGTCACCCTGCGACAGGCTGCCTCGCTTGACACGGACCGCATAGGTATCCCGGATTCGCTGCATGCCGCGATCGAGCGCCTCGCGCGTAGCTTCCAGCACTTTGACAGGGATTCCCGCATCGGCGTAAGACATGGCAATACCGCTACCCATCGTGCCCGCACCGATCACGGCAGCGGACCCGATGCGCTGCGTCTTGCCAGCGGGCGCAGCGCCAGGAACCTTGGCTGCTTCGCGCTCGGCGAAGAACGCGTAGCGAAGCGCCTTTGACTCGTCGGAACTCTCCAGCTCCGCGAAGCGTGCCGCCTCCAGGGCTACGCCCTCGTCAAACGGCATGGTGAGCGCGGCCTGCACGCATTCGAGCGCATACGCCGGCGCCTTGACATGGCGCGACTTCTTAGAGATGGACTTGCGTGCGGTGTCGAGCGTGGCCATGGCCGCAGCCGTCGGCTCGATGCGCTGCACCATATCGCGCGCGCGAGGCAATGGGCGGCGGGCAGCCACGTCCTTGGCGAAGCGGATGGCTGCCGCCTTCAGATCGTTGCCTTCGACGATGGCATCGACGATGCCAAGTCCCTGTGCCTCCCCGGCGCTGACATGGCGGCCGCTGAGAATCAACTCCAGGGCCGCGCCCGGGCCGGCGATGCGGGTCAGCCGCTGCGTGCCACCGCCCGCAGGGATGATGCCGAGGTTGATCTCCGGCAATCCGAGTCTCGCGTCCGGACTTGCAACGCGATAGTGGCACGCCAGCGCATGCTCGAGTCCCCCGCCGAGAGCATAGCCGTGCATGGCCGCCACCACCGGCTTCTCGCTTGCTTCGATCGCCGCTGAACTGGTGCGGGTGGAAACTGGCCGGGCATTCCCGAACCGGCGGATATCCGCGCCAGCGATGAAGTTCTTGCCCTCCCCCAGCAGAACAATGGCTTCTATACCGGCGTCCGCGTTGGCACGCGCGACGCCTTCCATGATGCCTTCGCGCACACCGGCCGCCAGCGCATTGACGGGGGGATTGTTCACGGCGATCAACGCGACGCCGTCCTCAACGGCATAAGTGACAGTCTGGGCTTGATTCATCAGGTTTCCTTCCACCCGCTACGTGCGGATCGGTATGTCCGACGTGGTTGCATGTTCGGATTCATAGTAGCACGAGTTTCATTGAAAGATATAGGTTTCTATGAGTGGAACTTAAAGGGGATCGTGTGAGAAGGCGATTTCGCGCACTCCGAAGACTCCTCTTAAGCGATTTCACACGCACGTGAAGTATCGAGAACCCATAGAGTTTCACTCATCAAAACCAATTTCATTTTATTGACGAGCGAAATTCTGTCGGCTAGAGTTGCCGCATTCCTGCCATCTGCAAGTCGCAGATCTGCACCTGAGGATGCCCTCCATCGCTACGAGAAGGCCTCCTGCGCATTCGATGCTTAGGTTCCGGCCGCGAGACACCGGCGACGCATCATGGCCGGCAAACCCTCTACCAATCGGTGTTCCGGATTGCGATGGGCGCCCTGCTCATCGTCCCCTGCAGTCTTGCTTGCTTCACAACTACAACCAAATGAGGAGACCCCATGAAGTTGAGAGCTAACGTCCTGCTTGCAGCCATCGCTGGCGCTTGTTCCACGTCCGCCGTGGCGCAATCCAGCGTGACGCTGTACGGGTTGGTCGATACCGGCTTCGAGTACATCAACCATCTGACTCCGGGCGATCATTCCGTCTTCCGCATGACGCCAGGCAACATGGCCGGATCGCGCTGGGGGATTCGCGGCGTGGAAGATCTCGGTAGCAACCTGAAAGGCGTGTTCGTCCTCGAAAGCGGCTTTGAGTCCGATACCGGCAGATCATCGCAAGGCGGGCGCCTGTTCGGACGTTCCGCCTATGTGGGCTTGCAGGGGCAGTGGGGCTCGCTGCTGCTGGGTCGCCAGACCAACTCGCTTTATGGCATTGCCGGTGATGTCGACCCCATGGGGATCATGGGCCGATACTCGCTGCTGGCCAACGACGGTGCTTTCGTCGGACGCGCGGACAACACCGTCAAGTATGTGGGCAAGTTTGGGGGCTTGCAGGCGAGCGCCATGTACAGCTTTGGCGCGGAAAGCGGGACGGCAAACGGCAGCGAGGTCCCCGGCAACAGCAAGCTCGGTCGCGAGTTTGGTGGCAACTTCACGTACACCACGGGCCCCTTTTCCATTGCCGCCGCATATGACGAGCTGAACATGGGCACGACCACTGTCAATCCGGACGCCACGGCACGTCGCGCGACAGTGGCTAGCACCTATGCTTTCCAGAAGGCAAAGCTGTACGTAGGCTATCGCTGGGCCAAGGCTTACGATGGTGCGCTGCTGCCTGGGGCTCCGGTGGCTGGCAATCAACGCTCCAATCTCTGGTGGACCGGCGTGCGCTGGGAGGTCACGCAGCCGCTGCAGATCTCTGCCGCGGTCTACTACCAGGACTTTGCGGATACGAAGGCGGATCCCTGGATGTTTGCCGTGAACGCCGACTACTCCTTCTCCAAGCGCACCGACGCCTATATCTCGGTCGGCTACACGAAGAACCGGAACGGGTCCAACCTCGGCCTTGGCGGCGGCGGCTACGGCTTTGGGACGGTGCAGGCGGGCGCCAACCAGTTCGGTACCGCTATCGGCTTGCGTCACAGGTTCTGACGATCCCGGGCAAAGTGGTTATCGAAAGGCCGCGCTGAGCAAGCGCGGCCTTTGTCTTTGTTATTGCGGAGATCGGATTCGCAGCCGCTACACCGCCCGGCTTGACGCGGCCCGATCGGCGAGGATCATGTCGGCCCCCTTCTCTCCGATCATGATGGTCGGCGCATTGGTGTTGCCCGAGGTCACGACAGGCATGATCGACGCATCGACGACACGCAAGCGCTCGACGCCTCGTACACGCAGGCGTGCGTCAACCACTGCCATGCTGTCCTTGCCCATCTTGCATGTGCCCGCGGGATGAAACGCGCACTGGCCTTCGCGCTCCATATAGTCGATCCATTGCGCGTCGGTGCGCACCGGGTCGCCCGGCACAAGTTCGCGGACGATCAGCGCAGAGAGCGGCTCCATGGCAAGTATTTCGCGCAAGCGCCGCAACCCCGCCAGCATGGCGCGGACATCTTCAGGATCCTGCAGGTAGTTCGGCACAAAGGCAGGCGACTGCATGGGATCGCCGCTACGCAGTACCACCTCACCGCGCGAGGCCGGGCGCACGCGATAGACGGACGCGCTGATGGCGGGGAAACTGTCGACTACCGCTTCACTGGACCCATCGTAGGAGAATGTCATGGGCCGGAAACTGAGCTCCATGTCCGCATACTCGACATCCGGCCCGCTGCGCACGAAGGCGGCTGCAATCGATGAGCCGAGTGCAAGGTAGCCACCCTTGGTGATCAGGTAGCGCGCGCCCTCAGCGTACTTTCGCCATCCGCCGAGATGCTGGTTGTAGGAACCGCCAGGCGTGGTCTGTGCCTGCACCCGCACCGCGAAATGGTCCTGCAGGTTCTTGCCGACGCCCGGCACGTGCGCAACGGTCGCGATGCCGTGTTGCCGCAACTGCTCGCCGTTGCCGATGCCGGACAGCATCAGCAGATGCGGCGAACTCAGTGCACCCGCGGACAGTATGACCTCGCGCGCGGCTTCGAACCGCTGGATCCGTCCCTCCAGCAAGACCTCGATTCCCGTAGCAGCAAGGCCACTGAAGAGCACGCGGCGTACATGCGCACCAGTACGGATCTCAAGATTCGGCCGGCGCCCGGCAACGGGGGCCAGGAATGCGTCATAGGTGGACTGCCGCACGCCGTTGCGAATCGTGGCGCGCAGCAGCCCTACACCCTCCTGATCGCCTTCGTTGAAGTCATCCAGGCGTGCCAGGCCAGTCTGTTGCGCCGACGCCAGGAACGCCAGCGCCGCAGGGTGCAGGACCGACGGATCGCTCACGGTCAGCAGTCCGTGCGGCCCGCTGGCGGGTTCGGTGTCAGCGGCATCGCACACCGAGCGCCTGAAATACGGCAACACGTCATCCCAGCCCCAACCAGGGTTGCCGAGATCCCGCCAATGATCAAAATCGCGCCGGTTGCCGCGCACATACACCATGCCGTTGATGGCACTACTGCCGCCAAGCGTCTTGCCGCGCGGCCAGTAGATCTGGCGATTGCGCAAGCTCGGCACCGGCTCCGTCTGGAAACACCAGTTGTAGCGCTCGGACTTGAAAAGCTTGCCCATGCCGGCGGGCGTGCGGATCCAGAAATCGTCGGCGGGCGGGCCCGCCTCCACCAGCAGCACACGCGTGCCCGGGTCCTCGCTCAGTCGACGGGCCAGCACGCACCCTGCCGAGCCAGCGCCAACGATAATGTAGTCGTAGCAATGCACGCAGTCAGTCTCCCCTTCCGAAGCCAGCAAGCCGCCACAGGAACCGAGGGGCCGTGGAGACGCTGCCGGGCAACGCAAAAAAAAAAAGCGCACCGAAGCTTCACGCCCGGATTGCGCCAGCAGATTGAATCTCGCAGATCCAGCTCGATCCCCACGCCCGCTGCCTTGACAGGCGAAGGGGATCACGATCAGTCGTCGCCGAGACGCAACTCGCTCGGCCTGCGCTTTTCAATGCTGGACTTCAACAGCGCTGCGGTGCGGAAGATTCCGTGCGCAAACTTCCCATACGGCAGCGTCGCAAACAACGCCATCACCACTCCCAGGTGTACCGCCAGCAGCAACGGCATCGCAGCCGTCTCACGTGCCGCCAGCAAACCCAGGCCGGTCGCACTGGTCAGCAACAGCAACGCGATAAATCCCCGGTCCATCGGACGCTGTTTCACATCCCCGTGCATGGGATGACGCCGCAGGTTCAGCCACAGCAATCCGGCCGGGCCGATCAACAGCCCGATGCCTCCAGCTGTGCCCAACAGCACCGGCAGGCTGAATACCGGGTACGGCGCATGCCATCCCAACAGATAGTGATAAGCCGTCGCCACCATCGTCGAAGCAAAGCACAGCATGAAGCCATAGAACGTGAAATGGTGGAAGCGCCGCCGCGCCAGCGTAAAGCGATCGCTCGCCTCATTGCAGCCATCGCCATGCCCGCCATCCAGGTAGGTCAACGCCAGCACGTTCTTCGCCGCCTCGGCCACGGCGGGCGCCGAGGCCGTGCCGGACGACACGTCCCGCCAGAAGCGCCGCACCCCGATGCCCAGCGCGATCACCGCAAAGCCGAACACCGCGCCGAACATGCTTGCCAGCGTGTTATGCGGAAACACCGCGTAGAAATTGCCGCCGGCATGCCGCTGCCACAGCGCACCGCCCATCGTGACCGCCAGCACCAGGAACAGTGCCAGCCCGATCGCCAGCGCCACCGAAACCGTCAGGCCGTTGCGCTTGTACAGCTTGCCCAGCGGCGCCGGCCACGCATATTCGCTGTACGTCTCCAGCCGCACCTTGGCCATCGCCTGCGGCACATTGACGCCGAAGTGATGCGGCGGCGCATACTGGCAAGCGTGGTAGCACGCCCCGCAGTTGTGGCACAGGTTCGCCAGGTAGTTCACATCGGCCTTGCCGAACTCAAGCCGGCGCGTCATCGCCGGGAATACCGCGCAGAAGCCTTCGCAGTAACGGCACGCATTGCAGATCTGCATCTGCCGCGCAACTTCGGCTTCGTTGTCGGTCAGCGGCAGCACGCGGATCACGCGTCCGGTGCCGGGCGTGGCGATCGCGCCCTCTTCGTTGCCGGCCAGTTGCGCGGCTTCCCGCGCCAGGGCTTCAAGCTTCTGCATGAATCGCTCCCGCCTTGATCCCGGCCGCCTGTGCGGCCTGCGTGCCGGCGATGCGTCCGAAAGCCGTGCCGATCGACATCCCGACCCCGGCCGTATATCCCTTGCCAAGCACGTTGCCCGCCATCATTTCTCCCGCCACGAACAGATTCCCACTAGGCTTGCCGCCAAAATGCACCTGGGCCCGGTCGTTGACCTTGAGCCCCAGGTAAGTGAATGTGATGCCAGGTCGCAGCGCATAGCCGTAGAACGGCGCCTGATCCAGCGGTCTTGCCCAGTGCGTCTTGGCCGGTGTCAGCCCTTCGGTATAGCAATCGTCCAGCGCCGTATGGTCGAACGTGCCGACGCGGCACGCCGCGTTGTAGTCCTGTACGGTGCGCACGAATTGCGCTTCCGGCAGCCCGAGCTTGCGCGCGAGTTCGGGCAGCGTGTCGGCCTTCTCGCCGGGGAACACCGGCGGCATGAAGCGGCCGATGGCCTGGCTGTCGATGATCGAATAGCCGATCTGCCCGGGCTGCTGCGCCACCAACCGGCCCCAGATCGCATAGCGCTTGGGCCAGAAGTCCTCGCCCTCGTCATAGAAGCGCATGGCGTCGCGATTGACCACGACGCCCAGCGACACGCAATCGATGCGCGTGCAGATGCCGCCGTCATACAAGGGTGCGCGCGCGTCGATGGCGACGCAGTGCGATTGCGACGGGTCACCGATGGCATCGGCGCCAGATTCGATCATGTGCCGCAGCAGCACGCCCTGGTTGAAGCGCGTGCCGCGGATCAGGAAGTTGTCGGCGGGCCATTCGCCGCGTTCGTTCTGGCCCCAGGCTTCGCGCAGCCATTCGCGGTTGGATTCGAAGCCGCCCGCGGCCAGCACGCAGGTGCGCGCGGTAAAGCGCTGGCTGCCGCTGCGCGCGGCGACGAAGCGGTCGCCGTCCAGTTCGATGGCGTCCACCGGGGTCTCATAGCGGACCTGCACACCCATCGCTTCGGCGCTGCGGTAATACGCATTGACCAGCGCCTTGCCGCCACCCATGAAGAAGGCGTTGGTGCGGGCCACGTGCAGCGCGCCCGACAACGGCGGCTGGAAGCGCACGCCCTGCCTGCGCATCCACGGCCGGCAGCTTGACGACGCACGGATCACCAGCCGCGCCAGGTGTTCGTCGGTGATGCCGCCGGTGACCTTGAGCAGGTCCTGCCAGTATTCTTCTTCGGGATAGGCATCGACCAACACGTCTTGCGGTGCATCGTGCATGCAGCGCAGGTTGCGGGTGTGTTGCGAGTTGCCACCGCGCCACGCGCGTGGCGCCGACTCCAACAGCAATACCGAAGCCCCGGCTTCGCGCGCCATCAGCGCGGCGCAGAGCGCGGCATTGCCGCCTCCTATCACTAGTACATCGATCATCCAATTCTCCATCATGGCGCCGCGCCCGGCCGCCAGGATCTGACTGTCACGCCTGCCGGGCGCCGCGGTCGCAAGGCGGGAACACGCACCAGGAACCGTCGGCGTGGCGGAAGAACATCAAGCACAGCGAGCCCGAAGGCCGCTCAACCTCGACCTGCACATAGCCGCGAGGGCTCGCGTCGTCGCGCATGCGGGTGATCCTCGCCATCGCCGGCGCATCTGACCCGAGCCACTTCTGCATCAGCCCGCGCAGGGACATTCCACCGATTCCCATTTCCCCCCTCCCTGGCGATCCTGCCTCGGACCGCGCCTGCTTTACCTGCCTGACCTATACCTCGACCATCTCGAAGTCGCTCTTGCCCACCGAGCACTCCGGGCACATCCAGTCGTCCGGAATGTCAGCCCAGCGCGTACCCGGCGCAATGCCCTCCTCCGGCATTCCCATCGCTTCGTCGTACACGAAGCCGCACAGCACGCACTGCCAAACCTTGAATTCGGCAAGGACGGCACTCGCACCCGAGTGGTCACCGCTCGCGCATAGCTGGTTCTCCATGGTCCTACTCCTTTCGTCATACCTGCCCCTTGCGGGCTCGGCGCTGGGGGACCTGCCTGCGGACAGAGCCCCCTCTTGAATTACTAAAACGAGCCATGCCGGCCCTGTCCCGATGTTTTTCAGGTTCCCCACAACCTTGGACACGATGGTATCATGGGTTCTGATCATTAGCATCGATTCCAGTGTATGAAACCGAACGGCAGTTGTCCAGTGACGGACTGCAAGGAGACTCGGCATGACAATCAAAGGCAAGGCCTACATCATCGGGGCGTATGAACACCCCCTGCGCAAAGCGCCGGAGCACTCCGTGGCGCAGCTCCATGCGGAAGTCGCCAAAGGTGCGATCGAAGACGCGGGTCTGTCGCGGGACGACATCGACGGCTTCTTCTGCGCCGGCGACGCACCGGGTGCCAATGTCTGGTCGATGGCGAACTACCTCAACCTGAACCGGCTCCGGCATGTCGATTCCACGGATATGGGCGGATGCTCGTACCTGGCGCACGTGGCCCACGCGGCCGAGGCGATTGCGGCGGGAAAGTGCAACGTGGCGCTCATCACTCTTGCCGGGCGGCCGAATTCGGAGGGCATCTCCGGCACCCAGGTCCGCGTCCGCGGCGTCAATATGCCTGAGGCGCCGTATGAAATGCCCTACAGCCCGGTCACGCTGAACCTGTACGCCATGTGTGCCATGCGGCATATGTACGAGTTCGGCACGACCAGCGAGCAGCTGGCCTGGGTAAAGGTTGCCGCTTCGCACCATGCGCAATACAACGAAAACGCGATGCTGCGCAACGTCGTCACGGTGGACGACGTGCTGGCATCGCCGATGATCGCGGATCCGCTGCATCGGCTGGATTCCTGCGTCGTCAGCGACGGCGGTGGCGCAGTGATCGTGGCGCGCCCTGAGATCGCCAGAGCCTTGGCGCGCCCTCGCATCAAACTGCTGGGCGCAGGCGAATCGACCAAGCATCAGATGGCCGGCAAAGTCGACCTGAGCTATACCGGCGCGGCATGGACAGGCCCGCGGGCATTCGAGGAAGCAGGCGTCACCCCTGCCGACATTCAGTATGCGTCAATCTACGACAGCTTCACCATCACCGTGATCCTGCAGCTGGAAGACCTCGGCTTCTGCAAGAAGGGCGAAGGCGGCCGATTCGTTGCTGACGGCAACCTGATCTCCGGCGTGGGCAAGCTTCCGTTCAATACCGACGGTGGCGGCCTGTGCAATAACCATCCGGCAAATCGCGGCGGCATCACAAAGATCATCGAAGCGGTGCGCCAGCTGCGCGGCGAAGCCCGCCCGAGCGTGCAAGTGCCAGATTGCACACTTGCCCTGGCCACCGGCATCGGCGGAGCCATTGGCCACCGCCACGGCGCTGCCACGCTCATCATGGAAAGGGAGTAAATGACATGCCGACGTTTTCCGAAGCTCGCAAAATCAGCGACCCCGCCCTGAATCCGGGTGACGAGCCCTATTTCGCCGCCGCTGCCCAGGGAAAGCTGCTGCTCAAGGTTTGCCGCAACTGCGAGCAATCGCATCACTACCCGCGTGCCTTGTGTCCTTTTTGCTGGAGCAGCGATGTGCAATGGGCCGACAGCCAAGGGACCGGGGTGATCTACACCTACAGTGTTACGCGCCGCGGCGCCGGCACGCCATACTGCATCGCATACGTGACGTTGGATGAGGGCCCCACCATCCTGACGAATATCGTGGACACAGATTTGGACACGGTCCGGATCGGCCAGCGCGTCAGGGTGGTCTTCAAGACGTCGGAAGGCGGCACATCGGTCCCGATGTTCACGCTGGTGGCCGACACTACGCCCTGACCCGAATACTCGCCGGAGAATCCGATGGCAAGATCCATCGCTTTATATAGCGCCGTTGACGACATGCTCACCCATTACGCGGTGGATGTCGATTCCGCTACGCTTGTCAGGAAGGGAACCGTCCGGGTTCCCGCCAAGGTGCAATATGCCTGGCGGCATCCTGCCAAACCGTACTTGTATGTTTCCACCAGCAACGGTGGCCCGCGGGTCGAATCGGACTACAACCACGTCAGCGCATTTGCCATCGGCGCGGATGGCGCATTGCTTCCCCATGGGGAAAGCAAGCCATTGCCGCGTCGCGCCGTACATATGTGCGTGGATCCCTCAGGGAGCTATATCCTGAATGGCCACAACTATCCGTCGAGCGGGGTCACAGTGCATCGCGTAGAGGCCAATGGCGAAATCGGCGATCGCGTCGTGCAGGCCACCGCCCTGGACTGCGGCATTTATCCGCATCAGGTCATGGTCACGCCGTCGGGCCGCACCGCGGTGATCGTCGACCGCGGCAACAAGGCACAGGGCGACAAGCCGGAAGAGCCGGGGGCGTTGCGGACCTTCGGCTTCGAAGAAGGCCACCTCTCGGCGGGCGGCGTGGTAGCCCCGCAGGGGGGATATGGATTCGGCCCGCGCCACATCGCGTTCCATCCGTCAAAACCCTGGCTCTACGCATCGGACGAACGCACCAACCGGCTCTATATGTTCCGCTATAGCGAACGCGGCATCGAAGCGGCGCCTGCCTTCACCTGTTCAACGCTGCGTCAGCCGGAACTGGTGCGCCCGCGGCAAATCGGCGGGCCGATTCATGTCCATCCGGCCGGTCATTGTGTCTACGTTGCCAATCGGGCCGACCACACTGTCGCCGACGGCGAGCACAAGGTATTCGCAGGCGGCGAAAACAATATCGCGGTTTACGGGATCGACCCGGAAACGGGGGAACCGACGCTTCTCCAGCACGCCAACACGCAAGCCTTCCACATCCGCACCTTTGCCTGCGATCCGGGTGGGCGCCTGCTGGTTACGGCGAGCATCAAGGCCCTGGACGAGCGCGATGGCGACCATATCCGGCACGTGCCGGCGGCACTTTCGGTCTTTCGCATCGCGGCCGATGGCCGACTCGAGTTCTGCCGGAAGTACGATGTACAAACTTCAGGCAGCCAGCTCCAGTATTGGATGGGAATGGCAGGTCTTGACTAGTAGCCGGCAAATTGTCGACGAACGTTTATCCGCCCCACCTTAGTGAGTAAGAAACATGGATCTCGGAATCAAAGGAAAGACTGCGCTGATCACCGCCTCCAGCGGCGGCATGGGCAGGAACATTGCGCACGCCTTGGCTGCAGAGGGCGTCAACGTGGTGCTGTTCGCCCGCTCCGCTGACAAGCTGCAAGCCGTTGCGGATGAGATCGAACAGCAGCACGGCGTGAAGGCCGTTGCGGTCCCTGGCAATATGCTGGTTCGCGCCGACGTGGAACGTCTGGCCTCCGCGCTCCGGCAGCACGGCGGTGGACCCGACATTGTCGTCCTGAATACGTCACGCCCCCCCAACCCGATCCGCGCCACACTCGAAGAAACCGACGAGGAGCGCTGGAAGGAGGCGTACCAGAACCAGTTGTGGGGCACCATCCAGGTGGTTACCCACGTCATTCCGCTGATGCTCGACCGCAACTGGGGCCGGGTCATCGCCATCACGTCGGCTTCGGTCAAGCAGCCGATGCCGCATCACAGCCTGTCAACGGTGTTTCGCGCCGGCGTGACGGCTTATATGAAGCACCTGGCGAATGAGGTCGGCGCCAGTGGCATTACGGTGAACTGTGTTGCGCCCGCGTTGATCGACACGTCACACCGCAGCGGCGGTGCCGCCTATTCGGCGGAACAGACGGCCGCCCGCAAGAAACTGACGCCGCTGGGCCGGCTCGGTACCCAGCAGGAGACAACCGGCGTGGTGACGTTCCTGGCTTCGATGCAGGCGGGATTCGTCACTGGCGCGACGATTCCAGTGGAAGGCGGGATGGTGGGGTCGCTGCTCTGACGCGCAAGCGTCCGGCGAGCGGGAGTGAAGAGTGGTGGTAGGCCGCGTGCAGCATGCCTACCCCATTTGACCGTCTAGTCCAGCTTGCCGCCGAACTGCAGCGAAATATTGGCGGCGGCGCTGACCACTTGCTTGACGAGTTCCTTTTCCCGCGTCTGCAAGCGCACCGTCGGCGCACCAAGTGAAATGCAATAGTGCACTTCCTCGTGCACGTCCTTGATGGGAGCCGAGATCGCCGAGATGCCCAGCAGGCGTTCCCCATGCGAGACCGAATAGCCCTGCTCGCGCACTTTCTCGAACTCCGCGAGCACATCGGCCTTGGTTCGCTTGGTCGCCTTGGCGACCGCGGTGACGAGAGGCGCCGCCTCATCCTTGGGCATATACGCCATCAGCACCTTGGAACCGGAGCCCATGAGCAGCGGAATCTGCTCGCCCGCCTGGACCACCGCGCGCAGCGGCGATGCGTCCGTCGACACCGCGTCGATGCAGATGCGATTCTGGCCACTGACCGTATGCAGCGAGATTGTCTCCTTGGTCTTCTCCGCTAACTCGACCAGGATCGGGCGGGCGATCTCGCGGATGCCGAGCGTACTCTTGACCAGGCCGGCCAGCCGCGTGAAGCGGAACGAGAGGCAGTATTGTTGGTCTTCCAAGCGAACCAGATAGCCGGCCTGGTCCAGGCTCTGGACAATGCGGAACGTCGTAGACTTCGGCAGCTCGATGCGGTCAGCAATCTCCTGTAGCGTCAGGCTGCTCCGTTCGGCGGTGAAGCTTTCGAATACAGCAAGAATACGTTGCACCGAGCGCATCATTTGGAGGTATTCCATCCATGTTTTCAAACCCTGTATGGTACATCACGGCAGTGGGGTTGGCGCCTCGTCCCACGACGCCCGCGACATCCCCACCGCCATGGACCACCACTGGGCGCGACGCTACATCAGCCCGAATAGGTACCGCATTCGTCACTTCTAGTGTCCTGTGAGCGTGGTTTAGCGGCCTTCGAATACCGGCTTGCGCTTCTCCTTGTAAGCCAGGATTGCCTCCTTGTAGTCACGGGTCGACTGCACCACAGCCATATGCGAGGCAACCGTTTCAAGGCTCGTGCGCAAATCGGTGCGAAGCGATTGATACATCAGCTTCTTGATATCACGCGTCTGGATCGGCGGGCCGTCCGCCAGGCGAGCGGCGAAAGCGATCGTCTCTTGCATCAGGTCATCCGCGCTGCAAACCCGATTGACCAGCCCGATCCGCAGCGCTTCGTCCGCCGGCACGAAGTCGCCAGTCCAAAGCAGCTCCAAGGCCTTGGCTGGGCCCACCAGGCGCGGCAGGAAATAGCAACCCCCGTTGCCTGGCAAAAGGCCGACACGGATGTACGCCTCCGCAAACCTCGCGGTGCTCGCCGCAAAACGCAGATCGCACATCAGCGAAAGGTCCATGCCTGCCCCAACAGCCGCACCGTTCACTGCGGCAATCAGCGGTTTCTCGAACTCTTCCACCGCCAGCGCGACCTGATGTGTGACGTTCTGGAGCCGCTGCTTGCGTTCCAGCGGTGTCGGGTCGGCTTCCGAGCCACGTCGCCCGAGATCGCCGCCCGAGCAGAAGGCATCGCCGCTGCCAGTGATGACAAAGCTGCCGATGGCCGGGTCGTTGTTCGCCGTTTTCAGTGCCGTGCGCAGAAGCTCGAGCATTTCCTCGCTCAGCGCGTTCTTCTTTTCTGGTCGATTCAGGCGCGCAACCATCACGCGGCCAATCGTTTCAATTTCCAGATCTGCCACTTTCTCCTCCTGATTGTTAACGAGCCACGGATTCGGCCGTCGCGACGGCCTTGCGGTGCCGGGCATGCTGGGCACGCGCTTCCAGCAGCGCCGCCTTCAGCTGCCGGTTGATCCATTGCTTGTTGTCCGCAAACACGCGCCGCTCCTTGGCGCCCAACGTTCCCGCAAGCACCGTCGCCGCATGTTTAAGTTCGTCGGCGGGAACCACGACCGCGACCAATCCCCGCGTCAACGCCTCGCGTGCCGGCATGCGCCTGCCTGTCTGGATCAGGTCCAGCGCGAGCGCGCGTCCGCCGATGACCTCAAGAATGTTGGCCCCGGAGAATGTGGGAATGCCCAGGTCGATTTCCGGCAAAGACAGCGAGGCCGTGTCCGCCGCGACACAGGCGTCCGACAGCAATGCCAGCATGGCCCCGCCGCCGCTGGCGATGCCGTTCAGTACGGCAATGACCGGGACCGGGTTGTCCATCACGGCGTCCTGCAACGCTGCCAGTGCATGGGACCGGCGCTCGCGCTGACCCGCCATGTCACCGTCTTCCGGCTGCTCGCGTACGTCCGCGCCGCCACTGAACACGCGCCCCCCCGCGGCCGTTAGCAACACGGCCTTGACGGTGGGATCGCTCGCGCCCGCCCTGATCGCAGCGGTGATGCCCTCCATGATGGCGACTGTCATCGCGTTCGCCTTCTCCGCGCGATTAATCATGATCCATAGAAGATCGTCCGCGCGTTCGACTGCCAGACTGTCTTGCCTGCTATCCATGAAAGCTGTCTCCTGTCTATTTGTACTAAGCAGCCGCCCGCACCGCTTTGCTTCCGCCAGACACAAAGATGTCGGCAAAAAACTCGCTCTCTGGCAGGCGGCAAACGTTGGTAAAATCATTGCGGGCGGACTGCACGACGATTGGCGCGCCACACGCGTAGACCTGATGGCCGGACAGGTCCGGGTAGTCTTCCATCACGGCCTGGTGGACGAAGCCGGTGCGACCCTCCCAGGCATCCTCATCGCGAGCCTCGGACACCACCGGCACGTATCGGACGCCATATTTCTCCTGCCACGTCGTTGCCAACGCATCCAGATAGAGATCGGAAGGACGCCGGCCGCCCCAGTACAGGGTCATCGGACGGCCGCTTCCCTTGCTGGCCTCATGCTCGATCATGGCCTTGATCGGCGCGAATCCCGTGCCGCTGGCCACGAAGATAATCGGCTTCCCGCTCTGCGCTCGCACAAAAAACGCGCCTACCGGGCCTTCGATCCGTAGCAGGTCGTTCTCCTTCATGACATTGAAGACGTGGGTGCTGAACGGGCCGCCGTAGTTGCGCAGATGCAGCTCGACCAACTCCTGGTCCTCCGGCGAATTGGCCATCGACAGGCTGCGGCGAATGCCACCCGGCATCACAATATTGATGTACTGGCCAGGCAGGAACTTCAGCCGTTGCGCGGCAGGCAAGCGCAGGCGGATGCGCATGACGTCGTGCGCCAGCCGTTCCAGCTGATGTACGCGGCAAGGCAGGCGCACGATGGGGATGTCCATGTTTTCACGGACCACGCTGCTTGCGATCGCCAGCGCGGAGCGCGGCCTGGCCTGACAAAGCAGCGCATAGCCTTGCTCCCGCTCCGCCTCCGACAATACGCAGCTGTCGGCGTCGCCGTGATCCACATCGCCCTCCAGTACCTTGGCTTTGCAGGTGCCGCACGTGCCGGTGCGGCAGCCATGCGGCAGCGGAAAATTGTGGCTCAGCGCGGCGGAAAGGATCGTATCGCCCTCGCGCACGGCGAGCGTGTGGCCGACAGGCTCGAACGTGACCGGGTGCGTCACTGGTTCCATCACGGTCTCGTTCATGACGGTTCTCCGGAGACCGGCTGTGATGTGGTGTGACCACGGGGAATGATGACAGCGTCGGCGGCCACCACGCCATTGGGCAGGACAAACAGCGGGTTGATGTCGACCTCGCCCACCTGATGGCGGGATTCCCAGGCAAATTGTGACAGCGCAGCCAGCGCGCGCGCCGCCGCATCGACATCCAGCGCCGGCTTGCCCCGGACACCGTCCAGGATGCGACGGCATTTCAGTTCATCGAGCATCTCCCGCGCGGTCACCTCGTCAAACGGTGCCAGCCTGCAGCTCGTGTCGCCAAGGAGTTCGGCATAGATGCCGCCCGCACCGACCGCCACTACCGGACCGAAGACCTCGTCGTTGACCACGCCCGCAATCAGTTCGAAGCCACCCTGGATCATTTCCGTCACCAGCACGCCGGAGATGCGGGCGGCCGGCGCCTTCTGGCTCGCATTGTCCAGCACCTCGGCGATCGCTGCCTCCAGTTCGGCGCGCGTGCGGATACCCACCTTGACACCGCCCACTTCCGTCTTGTGCGCGATGTCAGGCGAGACGATCTTGACCACCAGCGGTGCGGTCATCCTGTCGAAGACGACAGCGTCCTCGACATCACTGACGATCACATCGTTGGACACAGGAATGCCGGCTGCCGCAAGAATGGCTTTCGCATCGGCCTCGGATAGCGACGCACCCTCCGCGTTACGCGGGAACACTTCGCTCGGTGCCGCCGCATTTCGCGAAGCGGACGAGGCTTTGGCGCGTTCGATACGCGCGCGGGCCTGCCGGTAGTTGGCCAGCATTGCCAGCGCACCGGCCGCGCGCGAAGGCGAAGGCAGCACAGGAATGTTCGACCGCGCGAACACCGACAGCGCTTCGCCGATCTGGCTGGCTGGTGCCGAGGAGAAGACCACGATCGGCTTTTCGCTCGACCCGGCGATTTCGCCCAGCACCTCGGCAGCCACCACGCTCCCGGCCTTGCCGGTTGTCGCGATATTCACGCATACCGCGTGCACATTGGGATCCTCCAGCGTGGCCCGTACCGCCGTTTCCAGATTGGCGCGATTGCCCGCGGAGAAGTAGCCTGCGGTCAGATCGATGGGATTGTGGACTGCCCCGATATTCGGAATGACCGTTTGCAGGCTAGCCTGGGTCTTTTCGGTCAGTTCGCACAGAGACAGGCCCGCCGGTTCACCGGCGTCGGCAAAGACGATCGCGGAGCCGCCGGAAACGCCCATCACCGCCACCCCGCCGCCCGCCGGATACTTCCCGCCTTCCAGTGCCTTCAGGTAGTCAACCGCCTGGTCGATTTCCCGGATCTCCACGATACCGCTTTGCTTGAAGGCCGCCGAATAGTAGTCATAGCTGCTGGTCATGCTTGCGGTATGCGACGCCGCGGCGCGCGCGCCCTGCTCGGTCACCCCTGCCTTCCACAGCAGCAGCGGCTTGCCACGGGCCATGGCACGTTGGCCAACGTCGAGCAGCGCCCGACCGTCCCGGGTCCCTTCGATATAGGCAAGGATGACCTTCGTTTCGTCGTCATCGATCAGGGCATCGATAAGCTGGACGGCATCGATATCGCTTTCATTGCCGGTAGCGATCACATGCCGGAAGCCGATGCCGGCCGCCTCGCATGCCAGCGCGATGCTGTAGCCAAAGCCGCCGCTTTGGGTCACCAGCGAGACGGAACCCGGCTTGAGCTTCGGCTCGCGGGTGATGCTGCCAAAGGCGGCATAGACATTGGCGTGAATGTTTGCAAAGCCCAGGCAGTTCGGCCCCACGATGCGCATGCCGGATCCACGCGCGATCTCCAGCATCCGTCGTTCGCGCTCCACCCCTTCAGGGCCGCTTTCGCGGAAGCCACCGCTGAGGATCAGCGCAAACGGCACGCGCTTCTGCGCTGCCATTTCCACCACCGGCAGCACGCCCTTGGCCGGGACACCGATGACGACCAGATCCACGTCTTCCTCAATATCGGCAACGGACCCGTAGCACTTCATGCCGTCGAACTGCTCGTACTTCGGATTCACCGGGAAGATCTTGCCGCTGTAGCCGTTCTTGAGGAGTGCCCGCACAACCTGCGAACCCGGGCGCGCGACGTCGTCAGAGACACCCACCACGGCGATTGAGCGAGGCTCGAATAGATGACTGAATTTGTTCATACCAAGAGTTGATCCCTTCCCGAGAACATCGGGACAAAACTGCGCACTGATGCGCGACAACGTCTGCGACGAGCAGCCCCCAGCGGGCCAGGCGCTGTGCCGGCTCCGATAGCCCTGACTTTAGTCCGACCCGTCTGGACAGTCAACGTTTTTGGAATCGGTTCCACTGTTCAGAACCAACCAGCTCACATGTTTATGGTTCCGTTGACTGAAACTGATGCTATTCATCAAAACTTCTGCTAGGATGAGTCCATGGGTTGCCCGGCTGCTCTGAGCAACCCGCAAACCAGCGAGGGAATCTTTCGCGACCTGCGGCAGACGCAAAGGAGAAATGACTATGATTTACACGCGAAGTGGCGCCGACGCCTTGGCAAAACGGAATGTTGTGGTCTCCCCGGGGACCGGCAATAAGCATTGGGGAACCGTTTACTTCGGCCCGCGCTCTTCAAACGAGCGGCAGCCGGGTCCTCAGGCCACGATGTCGGAGTTGGACGCCAACGAAACGATCGTCCCGCATTTTCACGGTGTGACGATGTTTCAACTTTTCGTCGCCGGGTCGGGCACCATTGGTAACCGCGGCCAGGTGCTCCAACCCCTGACCGTTCAGTTCAAGGATCACCACACTGCGTATGGCCCGATCGTTTCCGGCCCCCAGGGCCTGTCATTCGTGGCGATGCGCATGTACACCGGGAATTCCGAGCCGATCTATCTCGACAAGCCGGGATACCGCGAGAAGCTGGAGCAAAGCAAACGCCGGCACCTGACTTCGGAACCGGTGCGCTTTTCCACCGAGCCGGTTCTCAAATCGCGCAAGGAAGTGGCATGGGAGACGTTGTTCGCGGACGAATCGGATGGCATGGCTGCGCAGGTGGTGCGGCTCGGTGAGGGTATGACGGTACAGGGCCCTGACCCCCGTGCAGCGGGCGGCTACTACATCTTTGTCGGCAACGGCAGCCTCGTTCATGGCGACGAAGAACTGCCGCAGTGGTCCATGGTGGTTGTGGAGCCGACTGAAGAGAAGTTCGAGATCCGTGCCGGCGCCAAAGGCCTGGAGGCGATGGTGCTGCAATATCCGCGGGAAGAGCGGGCGGCTTGGTGATTGCCGGGGGGGAATGCCCCCTCTACCGAATGTCTCACCTTCGGGGATGCACAACGGATCCGAAGGCTTTTCCCGCGTTCGCGGGAATTTTTTTGTCCGTTGAAGAAAGCGAAAAAGCCACGGTCGTCCCCGCACCCGCGGGAATGACTGTGGCTTGACGGAACGGTCTTACCTTGCAACAGGGCCGTTCGCCCCGGCGCGCTGCGCAATGCAGGGCGCCGGAGCACGAATGACCCGGACTTTGTATCGCGCCCGCCTCAGGCGGTGACGATCACCTCGTCCCCTTCCACATGGAAGGTATGCGGCATATCCTCGGATGCCCATTCCATGTAGTCGAGAACCTCGTCGAACTTCGGGTGCCCGCGCCGCAGGACTTCCGGCCGGTACCGCTGGTCCATGGCCATGGGCAGGAATCCGACGCGCACCACCCCCTCCTTCGACACCACCGCTTTCGCAAGCAGGCTCAGGGTACAGGCCTTGCCATATGGCATGAGCGGGAAATCGGGATCGAGATCCGTGTGGTTCCGGACCGCGCCGTGTGCCCATGCCGGCTCCGCCCAGGACGGCGCCGGGAAGCCCTTCGTCATGGCAAACACGCCCAGGCTGTAGAAGATTGTCTTGCCCTTGTAGACTTCCACCGCTTTCGGAATGTGCGGCGCATGCGCAACGACGAGGTCGGCGCCCGCATCGATGGCGGCGTGCGAAACGGCTACCTGGTAGTCAGCGATAACCCGCGGCAGCCGAATGACGCCGGAGTGAAAAGCGAGAATGACAATATCCACTTCCTCACGCAACGCACGGATGTCCTCCAGCAGCATGGCCAGATCCTCAGGATCGGGCTCCGTCCGGATGCCGACCGGTTGGTGCGGGCCGCGAGTTTCGTAGGATGTCCTGATCCGGATCGACGTGACGCCCGGCTTGTCGGGCCTGGCTTCGCTGCCGGCCGCGGCGACTGACGTATAGCCAAGGTAGGCCACCTTCACGCCGTTCTTTTCCACGATCGCGGCATGGCGGGCTTCCTCGAGATCCCGACCCGCACCCGTCACCTGGATACCGCGCGAATTCAGCAATTCGCGAGTATCCAGCATGGCATCCGGCCCGGCGTCATAGGTATGGTTGTTCGCCATGGTGACGGCGTCGAACATGCCGTTGGTGTAGATCTCCGCCATCTCGACCGGCTGCGCGACCTGTGGGGCGTGCTCCGCCCGGATGCCCCGGTCCGAATAGGTCCGCATGCAGTTCACAAACCGCATGTCCGCCTGCGCGAGCGCGGGACGCACCAACTCCGTGTAGCTCTCTATCGGGAATCCATCCCGCGGCCCATGCGCAGGACCACAATCGCCACCGATCAACACCGTCACACTGCCAGACATAACTCTCTCCTCACAACGCCATTTAGTTCCACTACTCGGAATCAATGCCACCAACAAGAACTGATGTTAGCACCGGCCGGGTTGCGTGCCAAGCCGAGCACCATCGCCCGGCCTTGGCAGTGAACCTGCGCCACTTACCCTTTCCGTGCTATTGGCCCTCGGCCTTGATGTTGGCGGCCCGGATCAGTTCGCCCCATCGCCGGTAGTCCTGCGCCACGAAGGCGGCCATCTCATCACTATTGGATCCTACGGGATCGGCTCCATTGGCTTGGAAGCGTTCGCGTACGTCGCTGCTATTCATGATTTTGACGACAGCCTGGCTGAGCCGTTCGACAACCTCGCGCGGCATCTTTGCCGGGCCGACCAGGCCGTACCACCCGGAGCTGCCGCTAAGGTCCTTCAGGCCCCCTTCTGCCAGAGTCGGGACATCCGGCAGCAGGCTGGACCGGCTGGCTCCGGTAACTGCAATGGCGCGCACCTTGCCGGACCGGATCGACGGCAATGCGGCAACGACGGTGGGCAGCGACATGTCGACGTAGCCGGCCATGACATCGTTCAATGCCGGGGCCGAACCCTTGTAAGGCACGAACGAAAACTTGACGTTGGCCGCCCGCTGCAACAACTCCGTCGCCAGATGACCCGGCGCCGCCTGGCCGGTCGTAGCCGACGTCAGCGGCGTCTTGCTCGAACGGGCAAGACGCAGCAACTCATCCAGATTGCGCGCCGGCAGTTTCGGGTTGACCACAATTACGTTGGGAACATTGGCCAAGAGCGATATCGAGGTGAAATCCTTGAGCGGATCACGCGATTTCGTGTACAGGTATGGATTGGTCGTCATTCCCATTGAAGTCAACAACAGCGTGTAGCCATCGGGAGCGGCGGCCGCAACGGTATTGGCCGCGACCATGCCATTGGCGCCGCCGAGGTTCTCGATGACGACAGGCTGGCCCAATGCCTTGTACAGCCTTTCCCCGACCAGCCGCCCGATCAGGTCGGTCGAGCCGCCCGGCGGAAAGCCGATCAGCAGCTTGATCGGTTTGTCGGGATAGGCTGCATGGGCCTGACCCGGCTGCATCAATGCCGCACCGGCAGCGAGCAAAGGCAGTGAAATGAGCAAACGGCGAATACGCTTCGACTGCAATGGAACCATTGTCTCCATGATTCTGTCTCCAGGGTGGGATGGGATTGCGCGCGCCGCTGTCTGCGGCGTCTGTCCTGACAGGCCCCGTGCCGAATCACTTCGGCACGGTGGTCAAATCTTGCTCGGGTCCGCTTACATCCGGTCGGTTCGCCCACCGTCCACATGGAGCGTGTGGCCGGTAACAAAGCTGGAATCGTCGCTGGCGAAAAACAGTACCGCTGCGGCAAGCTCTTCCAGCCGCCCCGGCCGGTTAAGGACAGCCATGCTCGTGCGAACACGGATATGCTCTGCCACCTCATCCGGGTTCCGCGTTGCGCCCGTGAGCGGTGTCAGGAAGAAGCCCGGCGCCACACAGTTGACATTGACACCGCTTGGGCCAAGTTCTCGCGCCAGTGTCTTGGTCAGTTGAATCACTGCAGCCTTGGCAGAGGCATAAGGCGCGCTGGCACCCGCGGTCAGTTCGCCGATATGCGGCGTGGTCCCGGTACCCAGGCTCGAAGAGATATTGACGATCTTGCCGTACTGCTGCCGTTCCATGTACGGCGCTGCTGCCTGCGCGCAGAAAAACACACCTTTGAGGTCGAGGTCGAGCACCGCGTTCCAGTCCGCATCGCCCATACTGCCGAACGGCCGGTAGCGGGTGACGCCCGCGTTGTTGACGAGGATGTCGACTCGCCCTTCGGCGGCGACCACGTCTTCCATGAAATTGCGCAGTTTCTGCTGCTGTGTCACGTCGACCCTGTACGCACGTGCCTTGCCGCCCAGGCCTTGAATCTCTTCCGCGGTCGCCGCCATCGCCGCTTCATTCACATCAACGATGATGACGATGGCCCCTTCGCCAGCAAAGCGCAAGGCGATGGCCTTGCCGAGGCCGGAGGCCCCACCCGTGACGATCGCCACCTTTTCTTTCAGTCGCATCTTCATTCTCCTTGATCGAACTGAAGAAATTGTAGGTGTCGAAGTTGCGGTAATGGGTCGTGCATCGTCAACGCTGCATTGCAAGTCATTCAATGTCACGCTGCAAAGGCGGTACATGCATCGCCCTATGATGCTGATCACGGGCCGGCTGGCAAGGCCGGAACTCGATGCTGGAATACCACCACTAGGAGATAAAGAATGCTGTGGATGATCAACTGCACTGACAAGCCGAATTCCTCTGCCCTGCGCGAACAATACCTGACCACACATCGCGCTTATCTCGATGGCTGGAACGACAAGATCTTTTTCTCCGGCCCGCAACAAAGCGACGATGGCTCGGTGTTCGTCGGAAGCTTTTTCATTATCGACGTACCGAGCCGCGCGGAGGCGCAGCGCTTCATCGAAGGCGAAACGTTTCACGCTGCGGGCGTGTTTGAATCGGTAAATATCCGCCGGCTGAAGAAGGGGCGATTCCATCCGCAGGTGGCTGACGCCGTCTAAGCGGCCAACGTTAATGCCGACCCGCGCCGAGGCGGGTCGCGCGTCATCATGGCGGGCTGGCGGCAGAGGCCAGTCGACCGTCTGCCGTCGTCCCCCATACAGCCCTTCGCTACGGGTGAAGCAGTCGCGTCAACGTCGTCGTTGATTTCAGCGATTCCAGTCTCTGCACCACGGCGACCACTTCCTGAGCAGGAATTGGAAGGCCAGACAGGCTTGCCAACCGATTGAACTTGGCGATCTGCTCTCCGATATCGCACGGATTTCCGGGCGTTCCGTGCGCGTCGCGCGTCTCGGCATGCCGCACTTCGCCATCCTTCAAGTGGACTTCCACGCGGCACGCAAACTGCTTTGGATAGACTTCATCGGCAACAGGATCCACCAACAGCTCGACCCGCTTCGCCAGCTCGGCGCGGACCGGGTCGCGAATCGCATCCATGCTGAATGCCTGCGGATCTCCCGGATCCCCGGTAAGCGCGACCGCTGCACAGTAGGGGATGCTGTACTGCGCATCCATGGTGTCGGCCACCTCCGTATTGCCGTTGTACCGCACGGCAAAGGCACTGGTCGCGACGACGATCCTGGTGACCTTGTGCGCTTCGACACCGCCCTGCTCCCGCATCGCGAGCAGCAATTGCACTACCCCCTGGATCCAGCCACAGATTGGATACACCTTTACCCAGACGTCATCGATGGCCCACCTGGCACCCAGGCCTGCATCCAGCAGCGCCGGTTGCGCCGTGTTGCCGCTGAAGGCCTCAAGCAATCCGAACTTACCATCGATGGCCGCAGGCGGCGCGGTAAAGCCGCGTCGCGCCAGCATCGCCATGCGAACCGCTGCTTCGGCGGCGCGGCCAGCGTGCATGCGCTTGACCATGCCTGCGGAGCCGACCGCGAAGTTCTTGACACCGGATGCGCAGGAACACGCCAACCCCACCGCGTTGAGCAGCTGGTCCAGCGGCAGGCGCATCGCCACGCCCGCTGCAATCGCCCCGGCGATGGGGCCAACCACGCTGGTCTTGTGAAAGCCACGCTGCGAGGGGTCCATGCCCAACGCCATGCTGATACGCGCGGTCGCCTCGTACCCCGCCACGATGGCCCGTAGCATCTGCACACCGGAGGCCTCCACGGCTTCAGCTGCGGCGAGCACGGCTGGCACGATGACCGCCCCCGGGTGAATCAGGGCCTCGGACAGCAAGTCGTCCAGCTCGAACCCATGGATCGCCGTTCCGTTGCACAGCGCCGCATGACTGGGCGCGACCTTGCCGACTCTGCCTACGATGGTGCAAGGACCGTGCGTGCCGTCCCCCAGCACCTCCGCGGCCATGATCTCGCTCCAGGGCTGAAGTGCTCCGAGCAGTGCGCAGCCCAAGGCATCGAGCAGGCACCAACGGGCTTTCTCCATGGGGGCGCGCGGGGTTTCGCTGCCAAGCCCGTGCAGAAATTCGATGAGCCTGCGTGTGTGGCCTTGCGGCTGATGTGGCGTCTCAGTGATGGGTGTCATTATGATCGGGTTCCAAATGATCGACAGAAATGGCGGCGCGCACCCGCCTTGCCTTACCTGGCTTCGATATGCGCCGCCTTCACGACTCCAGTCCAACGCTCAACGTCCTTGACGAGGAATGTGTTCATGTCCGCGCCATTTGACCCGACCGGTTCGGCGCCTTCGGCGATGAAGCGCTCCCTGACATCGGGCAACTTCATGATCTTTGCGACCTCGTTGCTGAGCAGTGCGGCAACGTCCTTCGGCATGCCGGCCGGCCCCACCAGCCCATACCACCCGCCAGTGTCGTAGCCCGGCACACCCGCCTCCGCAATGGTCGGTACATCTGGCATCAACGGCGAGCGCTTGCCGCCCGTGACCGCCAGCGCCCGGACCTTGCCAGCCTTGACCAGCGGCAAGGCGGTCGGAATCGTCGGAAACGAGAGATCGACGTGGCCGCCGACCAGGTCGTTGATTGCCGGCCCCGAGCCCTTGTAGGGAACGTGATCCAACTGGATGCCGGCCATCACCTGCAACAACGCGCCAGACAGGTGTCCCGGGGACCCATTGCCCGCGGAAGCCTGCGTCAACGGCGAAGGGCGTGTACGCGCCAGTGCCAGCAGTTCGCCAAGGTTCTTCGCCGGCACACCGGGATAGGTGACCAGAACATTGGGGACAATGGCAAGCAGGGAGATCGGGGTGAAGCCCTTGACCGGGTCGTAGTGCACCCGCTTCGTCAACAGTGGATTCGTCGTGAGCCCGATCGAAGACAGCATCAACGTATAGCCGTCTGGTGGCGAACTCGCGGTGGCATCGCTCGCGATCAATCCGTTAGCGCCAGGCCGGTTTTCCACCACCACGGGCTGGCCCAGTGCCGCGGACAGTTTTTGCGCGACCAGGCGTGCCGCGACATCGGTAAAGCCTCCCGGCGCGAATCCGACGAGGATCCTGACAGGCCGATTGGGATAGGGGCGTTGCGCCCAGACGCCGCCGGCTGTCGAAGCGACCGCCAATGCCAGTGTCGAGGTCAACAGCCTTCTGCGTGAAATAAGCTTGCTCATACCTGTCTCCTGCCGGACGTCAGTTGGTCAACTGCTGCAAGCGTTCTACGACGCGTTTGTTCACGAGGATGCCTTGCTTGCGTCGGAGTTCCCGCTCGCGAAAGCCGCGCTCCGACGGAATGCGGATTTCCGCGACACCGACTTGCCGCGGAAGTCCCCTGATCATGGCCAGGAGTTCCTCCATTTCCGACGTGAACTGTTCAGTCGGCATCAGGAGTTCCGGATTGAAGGCCACGAAAAGGTAGCCAAAGTCGCTCACGTCGCCACTTCGCATCCGGGCGCCGGCCATCAATCCGAGCGCCTGGATGGCGAGGGACAGGCCATATCCCTTGTGTCCGCCGAAGGGCAGCACACCGCCCTCCAGCAGCTCGCTCGCTACGCGCGTCGGTTCGCCGTGCTTGTCAATGCCAACGACCTGATGAAACGCCTCGCCGAGAAATGCTTTCATAAGGAGCTCGCCCGACATGACCGAGGCTGTGCCCATGTCAAAGATGAACGGATCGACCTTGCCTGGTAGCGCAATGGCAAGCGGATTGGTGCCGAGCGCCTTGCGGACGGCACCAGGTGGCACCACGGTGGGACTGCTGCTACCAAAGTAAAGCGTGGCGAACCCTTCCCGGGCGATCTTCTCCAGGTAATAGGCATTGCGGCCGGCAAACCAGCTGTTCCTCAGGCCGACTATGGCAATGCCGGACTGGCGTACCTTCTCGATGACGACTTCGACAGCACGATTGAGCGAGATGTAGCCAACATTGTTTCCGCCATCGAGCAACGCTGACACGGGCGTCTCCCGCACGACCGCTACCGGCGCACGCGGCTTCTTCAGCTCCGGCCTTTCGGCAATGACGAGAATTCGGGGCAAACCCGCAAATTCATAGCCCCACGTGGCAGCGTCAACCAGGTGTGTTGCGATTACTGCAGCCTCTTCCGGCGAGTACCCGAGCTTGACCAGGGCGTCCTCGCCGAGCGCTCTTGCCGCGCTCACGCTCATGCGAATGGTGTCGTCGTTGTCGGTATCCAGCAGCTTTTCGGTCATGGTATCGAATCGAGTATCGATGTTGAGAGGGGGCGAGCGGACGTGAGTGTTGACCCCGCACTTCGTTTCATTCCACTTGGAGGTTTACCTTCTTCACCACTGGCCTCCATTTCGTCAGTTCGCTCGCGATAAAGCGGGACAGCTTCTCAGGCTCGCCCCCAACGATCTCGTACCCGGCTTCGGCGAGTTGCGCACGCACCTTCGTATCCGCCAGGGTCTTGTTAAACGCTGCATTGAGCCGGGCGATCACCTCGGGCGGGGTCCCGGCGGGGACCAGCACGCCATTCCATGAGCTCACGTCGAAGTTCGGCACGCCGGATTCCGCTATCGTCGGTACACCTGGCAGAACATTGGTCCGCTTCGACGTCGTGATGCCGATCGCACGCAACTTTCCGGCCTTGAGCTGCGGCCCGAGGACGACGGGTACACCGATCAGGGCGTCGATTTCCCCGGAGAGCACCGCTGTCAGGGCGGGTCCGCCGCCTCGATAGGGCACGTGCAGCATGTTGGCGCCGGTCATCGACGCAAGCAGCTCACCGCCCAGGTGGCCAATGGATCCTGGCGCCGACGAGGCATAGGTGACCTGTCGCTTCTTCGACAGTGCCACGAGTTCCTGCACGTTGCGAACCGGCAGGTTCGCGTTGACCACGAACACCTGTGGGACCAGCGTCAGAAAGATCACCGGCGCGAAGTCATCTTCGGTGAACGGCATTCTCGGGAAAACAAGCGGGTTGATCGAATGCGTCGCCGAGTATGCGAACGTCAGCGTGTACCCGTCCGGCGCCGCTTTGGCTCCCGCGGTAGCCCCAATGTTGCCCGCGGCTCCCCCACGGTTGTCGATCACTACGGGCTGGCCAAGGATCTCGCCCAGCTTCGCATGCAGTATCCGCGCGAGCAGATCGGCACCGCCACCGGGGGGCCACGGGACGATCCAGCGGATGGGCCGGTCCGGAAAGGACTGCGCCGCGCCGGCCGTCGCCGTTATCGCCAGGGCGCAGGCGAAGGCAGCCGTCATCAGCCGCCGAAACACTACACGAAGCAGCGCACCGCCGGCGCTGGCCGCAGAGAAGAATCCCATCATTCGTGGCCACCCCATCAGAAGTCTTGCGTGTCAGTTCACCTGGCGCCATGCGTTGCGCGACACCACTCACTTTGGCAGCAGCATGTCAACAATGATCCTGACCAGGTCGACATAGCTGCGCATGATCAGGTATAGGAACGCTCCGCCTAACGCGCCGGCAACAAGGAAGGCAGGCGAGCCGCCCGTGGCCCAGAACAACAAGCCGCCGAACGGTGGGCACAGGGAAAGCAGTAGCGCCAGTACGTTGCCGTGGTTGACGAGGAAATGCAGCGCCAGAAATGTTGGGGCCGCGTGGTCGGTGTGAGCCTGCATACGTGGTACTCCGCTATCGAGAGGGAAATCGGGTGCTGTGACGCAAATTCGTCACAGCGATCGGTGACATCAGAGGATGGTCGACGGTTCACGCCGGGACTAGCGTCGACGCGATCGCATTCGCCGCGCGCAAGCCAAAGACCGCGGAGCGGCTCAGCCCGCCGATGTACGCGACTTGTTCACGATCACCGCCGCCTTCGATGCCCCCTGTGGCACAGCCGGCCGCATACAGGTTCGTAATCGGCCGGTTGGCCGCATCAAGCACCCGCCCGTCGGCGTCTATGGCGATCCCGCCCATGGTGTAGGTGATGCCGGCACAGAGCTTCACCGCGTAGAACGGCGCGCTGCGGATCGGCCAGGCCCGGTAGCCGCCGGTGCTGCGCGTCGGTACCAGGCTGTCGGTCGAGCCGCTGTCTACGGCGGCGTTGTACTGCGCCACCGTCTGCTGCAGGACGTCTGCGGGCAGGCCGACCTGGCTTGCGAGACTGCCGAGGTCGGTGGCGGAGTAAAGGGTGCCACCGCTCGACACCAATGTCGGATTGGCGGAAATCAGATACTCGCGCCCCGGTCCGTTCCAGATGTCCGCATCAAAGATCACGGTGGCGCCCAAGGGGTCCGCCTGCACTGCGATTGTGTTGGCCATTGTCACGCCGCCCAGGCCCTCGTTGGCCAACCGCCGCCCGGACATGTCGACGACGATTCCCGCTGCGCAGACGAAATCCATCATCGGGAACGGCGACAAGTCATCGTTGTGCATGGCGTCTTGCGCCAGCACATGGCCGTAGAATCGGTTGAGTCCCACCAATTTCGCGCCCGCTTCGCGCGCCATGCGCAGCCCGTCGCCGTGGCCGGTCCGCGCGTTGCGCTGTTTAAGCTTCTCCGGCGCGGGACTGATGAATTCGCGCAGCAAGTCCATGTTCGAATGGAATCCGCCGTCGCAGATCACGACCGCCCTTGCCTCGATGTCGACCGGGCCCGTGGTGCTCTCCGCGTGCAGGCCCACGCAAGCATCGTCGCGCATGGACAGCGCGGTGGCGCGAGCCCCGTGCAGGATCCTGCCGCCGTGTTTCGCCAGGCCGCTGGCCAGGGTGCGCAGCAGGACATCGCCACCGCGGCCGACCCAATACTCGCGGCCCCGCGTCGCGATCGGCGGCGCCAGCGTGTGCTTGCGGTATGACTCATGCCCCACCTTGATAAACCGTACGCCCTGCCGCTTAAGCCATTGCGTGGCTTCCCCGATGTCGTTTGCCAGCGCCTCGACCAGTTCGGTGCCGGCGGAGTCGCCGGTGCGGCTGGTGATCGCGCTGAGGATTACCTGCGAATCGTCTGCCACGTCCTGGTGGGCGACGTGGAACGCGCCGCCAGCCATGCGCGTGTTGCACAGGTATTTTTCCGACTCCCCTCTTTCCAGCACCAGCGTGTTGACACCCTGCTCCGACAAACGCAGCGCCGTCGTCAGGCCCGCGATGCCAGCGCCGACAACGACGACATCGGTATGGATAGATTTCATGCAGACTCCCGTTCTTGTTGCAGGTGAGATGCCCACGCTGGCTGACCTGTCGTTCGGGAGCCAGCGGATGACGAACCCATTCTAGGGTCGTGGTCCCGGCAGAATTTCGACCCGGTCTTTAAGCACCTTCAAATGCAGATTGATAGTGGAGACATGATCTTCCGGGGTCGGGGTGCAGGTGTCGCACGGCGCACGCTCCTGGCTAATCGCGGATATGTTGTCGAGCTGACCAACGCCGAAATTGGGCAAAGGGAGCCGCCACGCCGTCAGCAGCACGACGTAATTGGGCTCCTGGGGCGACTCGCCTCACTCCTGGCGCAGATCGGGGTGCAAGCTGAGCACGTGATACAGAAAGTCCGCCATGACCCGGATCTTTCTTGGTATCTGGTTACGTTGCTGCATGTAGATCGAGTAGCTGAGTTCTCCCTCGACCTGTCCATCCAGCACTGTCTCAAGGCGTCCGGAACGCAGGTAGGGAACGACCCGGTAGCGGGTGAGCAGCCCGATTCCGGCGCCACTGAGCATCGCCTCGATGAGGCTGTCGCCATCGTTGGTCACCAGGCACGCTCGGGCCTGGCTGGTCACGATCTCGTCTCCAGATCGCAGGCGCCATGGCCGTACCGCGTTCGTGACCCAGCTTCGGAGGTCGATGCGGCGATGGTGCGCCAGATCCGCGATGGTCATCGGCCTGCCGTGGCGTTGGAGGTAGGCCGGGGAAGCACAGAGGACAAATGGCGATGTCACCACTCGTCGCGCGATCAACGTGGTGTCCGGCAGCGGGTGAGGAAGGACGCCGACGTCGATGCCTTCAGCGACAACGTCGGGAATCCTGTTTTGGACAATCAGGTCAACGGAAACGCGCGGGTACTTCTCGAGGAACCGTCCCAACGCGGGCGCGATGAAGCGCGAAGCCATGCCAACCGGTGCAGCAAGCTTTACGGTGCCGAAGACTTCCTCCGAGGCGTCACGCATGCGCTCGACTTCATCGTCGATCGAGCGAAAGGCGTCAACGCAGGTACGGTAGAAGCCGGCGCCTTCCTCGGTAAGGCTGATCTTCCGGGTACTGCGGTTGAGCAACCGGACACCGACCCAGTCCTCGATCAGCTTGATGTGAATGCTGGCAGCCTGGGGCGTGATGCCCAGTTCGCGGGCAGCACGGCTGAAGTTGCCGGTCTGCACAATCCGGATGAAGGTATTGATACCGCGAACACTCTCCATGATGTCCAGGTCACATTAGCGACCTCTCCGGCGTAGAAGTTCTTCACGCACTGCCGCCCCAGAACGGGTCTCCCGTTTCAGCCCTCGGTTCCGATAGTTGGAACGTAGTCTGATGTTTAAAACCATGATACCATGGGTCTCGCCGCGCGGTTATAGGGCATTGCCCTATCCTTCCAGGCTGAATCGCCAAGGCAACACAGATGAGACTACCCACCGCATTAATACCGCTCGAAGGCCCTGTATTCCGGAGCCTTTGGTTCGCCTGGCTGGCGGCGAACATGACAATGTGGATGAACGACGTTGCATCTGCCTGGTTGATGACCACGCTGACCGACAGCGCCGTGATGGTCGCGCTGGTCCAAAGCGCGAGCACCCTGCCAGTATTCCTGCTGGGCCTTCCCAGCGGGGCGCTCGCTGACATCACTGACCGGCGGCTATATCTTGCTTCGACCCAGCTATGGGTTGCTGCCGTGTCCCTGCTTACTGCCGCGCTTGCGTTTGCCGATGCGCTATCTGCGGAGTTGCTCCTTAGCCTGACCTTCCTTAACGGCATCGGACTGGCCATGCGTTGGCCTGTCTTTGCCGCCATCGTGCCGGAGGTGGTCACCAGGGGACAGCTACCGGCTGCACTCGCCTTAAACGGCATCTCGATGAATCTTTCCCGCGTCGTTGGCCCGACCATCGCCGGAGCATTGCTGGCGGGAGCCGGAACTGCCTGGGTGTTCGTCCTCAATGCCGTCGTGGCCGCGGGAGCGCTCATAGTCATCCTGCGCTGGCGCTCGGTCAAGAAACCGACAACGCTGCCCGGGGAGAGATTCGTCGGCGCCGTCCGTATCGGCTTGCAGCATGTGCGCGAGTCACCGCGGATGCGAGCGGTCACCTTGAGAGTTTTCCTTTTCTCTCTGCAGATGAGCGCGCTCGTCGCGCTGATGCCTTTGGTTGCACGCCGATTGAGCGGCGCGGGCCCGGGTATGTTCACCCTGCTGTTGGCGACAATGGGGACGGGCGCCATCGCCGCTGCGCTGCTGTTGCCTCGATGGCGAGCGCGTCTCGACCGGGATCAGTTCGTTTTTTGGGGTTCTCTGACGCACGGAGCGGCAAGTGCGGCCGTAGCGCTAGCCCCGGCAGCCTGGATCGCCCTTCCGGCAATCTTCATCGTTGGCATGGCGTGGATATCGACAGCGAACACCCTGTCGACAGCGGCACAGCTGGCTCTGCCCAACTGGGTACGCGCGCGTGGCATGGCGGTCTATCAGATGGCACTAATGGGCGGTACCGCCTTTGGCGCGATGCTATTCGGCAATGTTGCAGCCTGGTTTGGTGTACAGGCAGCCATCGTCTCCGCGGCTGCGGCTGGCGTGCTCCTGCTTCCCCTCGTCCGACGCTGGTCCGTGGGCGGCAAGGATGTCAACCTGGATCTGGTACCCACCAATGACGTGCCGGAGCCGGTGACCGCCGTTCACCCGGACGAAGGCCCTGTCATGGTGACGGTTGAATACCACATCAACCCTGCGCAGGCCGCGGAGTTTGTTGAGGTGATGCAACTCACACGCGCAGCCCGACTGCGACGGGGCGCGCTGTCCTGGGGGCTTTTCCGAGACACTGCGCTTCAGGGATGTTACCTCGAGTACTTCCTCCACGAGAACTGGCTCGAGCACCAGCGCAGACTTGAGCGATTTACTGCTGCAGACGCCGAATTGCGCGAGCGACGCCTTGCCTTTCACGTTGGCGAACAGCCGCCAGTGCGCAAGCGCTATGTCGGAGACCAGCGGTAGCAGTCCAGACAAGCAGATAGCTAGAGGGCTATCCGTGCACGCAGACGCCCGAGACAGCCTAGCTTCTGGCCGCCAGCAATTCTCTGGGCGTGTGAGGGAGGATCACCATCTCATTGGTTAATTAATGCTTAATAGGCCTATAAGAGGCACCCCTTTCAAGGTGACGAAAATTGGGGCACCCTCCGTGTTCTCGAACAGAAACCGGAGTCAATGGCGTGGTACTGGACGCAGTGGTGGAACGCTTTATCGAACACAGCCCGATCAGCGTGATGGCGCGCCTGGGGTTGCAACGCGCCCTTGATCCGGCCTGGATCGACGAGTTGTTCGAGCAAGAGCGTGAAACGCAGTACACGCGGGAGTTATTGTTCTCGACGACGGTGGAAATCATGTCGCTGGTCGCCGTGGGGCTGCGCCCGTCGGTGCATGCGGCAGCCAAGGCCAGTCCGGCGCTGCCGGTTTCCATCACCGCGCTGTACGACAAGCTCAGCCGGACCGAGCCGGGGCTGGTTCGTGCCCTGGTGCAAGGCAGTGCGCAGCGATTGGGGCCGGTCGTGCAACCGATGTTGCGCAAGCAGCCGCCATCGGTGAATGGCTATCGCCTGCGCATCGTGGATGGCAGCCATTTGCCGGCGAGCGAAAAGCGCCTGAAACCATTGCGGGGGTTTCGGGGTGCGGCCTTGCCAGGGCAGTCATTGGTGGTCTATGACCCGGACACGGCGATGATCGTCGATCTGGTGCCCTGTGAAGATGCGCATGCCCAGGAGCGGGCCATCATGGAAACCCTGCTCGCATCGGCCCAGCCGGCCGAACTGTGGATCGCCGATCGCAACTTCAGCACCCGGGCGATTCTTGCCGGGTGGCAGCGTCGCGGCAGCGCCTTCATCGTGCGGGAGCACGGCCGCAATCCGAGCCCCAGCGAGCTGGAGCCATTACGCGAAATGGGCCGGGTCGAAACCGGCATCGTGTACGAGCAAGCGGTCAGCATCCCAGATGAATCGAACGCGCCGCTGGTGCTGCGGCGCATCGAGCTGCATCTGGATGGCGCCACCGAGGATGGTGACACCGTCATCCGCCTGCTGACCAATGTCCCGGCCGCCCATCTGACGGCCGAGGCAGTCGCCCGGCTATACCGGCGACGCTGGAGCATAGAGAATCTGTTTCAGCGACTGGAATCGGTGCTCAACAGTGAGATTCGTTCGTTGAGCCAACCGCGCGCGGCGCTGCTGGCCTTCGGCGTGGCGGCGCTCGCGTATAACGTACTGAGCGTGATTGCGACTGCGGTGAGAATCCGGCATGAGCTGGATACCAGCGACATCGAGCTCTCACCGTATTACCTCGCCAGCGAAATCCGGGCAACTTATGCCGGCATGATGATCGCGGTGCCGCCCGAGGTGTGGCAGGCCTATGACCTCCTCACCCCAGCTCAGCTCGGTCGCGAGTTGATCAAGATGGCGACGCACGTTGATCCCCGCGCGATGCGCAAACATACGCGGGGACCGAAAGCGCCGAAGAAGAAAGGCTATGTGGCCGGATGCGTAGCACGGCGGCATGTTTCTACCGCCCGTGTCATCAAGGCTGGACGTGTCGTCTAATCACCTTGAAAGGGGTGCCTATAAGAGGTACTAATGAATTCTTCGGATAATAATCCGTCGTTAGCGCTTACCTCGCTCCAGCGCTGAGCGTTCCGGACTTCGTTCGCAAAACCAGAGATTCGCCATGACACAACTTCAAGTCA
Source organism: Cupriavidus sp. DF5525 (assembly GCF_040149425.2). Taxonomy (NCBI): domain Bacteria; kingdom Pseudomonadati; phylum Pseudomonadota; class Betaproteobacteria; order Burkholderiales; family Burkholderiaceae; genus Cupriavidus; species Cupriavidus sp. DF5525. The sequence goes on from NZ_CP168267.1 coordinate 1,189,122, forward strand.
ACGGCCAGGCCAAGGACATCAACGCGCCAGACGACATGCCCCTGCTGTGGGTGCTGCGCGATGAGCTAGGCATGACCGGCACCAAATTCGGTTGCGGCATGGCGCTTTGCGGCGCCTGTACGGTGCACATGGATAACACGCCGATCCGGGCGTGCGTCACTCCTGTCTCGGCAGCTTACGGGCATGCGATCTCCACCGTTGAAGGCATGGAGGCCGACCGCGTGGGCCGATTGGTGCAGCAGGCTTGGGTGGACCACAACGTCGCCCAGTGTGGCTATTGCCAGGCAGGGCAGATTATGGCCGCCGTCAGCCTGCTCAAGGCCACGCCCGCGCCCACCGAGAAGCAGATCGACGAGGCCATGAGCGGCAATATCTGTCGCTGCGGCACCTATCCGCGCATTCGCGCCGCCATCAAGCAGGCCGCCAGCCAGCTGTCGCGGGGAGTCAAGTAAATGATGACAACAACTCGACTCTCCCGGCGTGGATTCCTGAAAGGCAGCCTTGGCACGCTGACACTGGCCGTCACCGCGCACGGCCTGGTCAGCGCTGTACGGGCCGCCGACACGGCGTCTAAGAGGTACGGTGCCGACACCATGCCCGGCGGCACGGTGGATGACCAGCTGGCCTTTGTCTCCATCGCGGCGGACGGCACGGTCACCATCGTGGCACACCGCGCCGAGATGGGCACCGGTGTGCGCACCAGCTTGCCGATGGTCGTGGCCGACGAGATGGAGGCGCGTTGGGAACGTGTAAAGGTCGTCCAGGCCGAGGCCAACGAAGCCCGCTATGGCAATCAGAACGTCGATGGTTCGCGCAGCGTGCGGCACTTTTTTGTCCCGATGCGCCGTGTGGGCGCGGCGGCTCGCCACATGCTCGAAGCTGCCGCGGCGGCACGCTGGTCGGTGCCCATGGCAGAAGTTCGCGCGGTGCGGCACGAAGTTGTCCACCAGCCCACGGGCCGCCGGCTTGGCTATGGCGAGCTGGCCGCCGACGCGGCGAAGGTGCCGGTTCCGCAGGCCAATGCGCTCAAGCTCAAGGACATAGCCGACTTCCGCTACATCGGCAAAGAGCAGGTGCGGCTGGTCGACCTGGAGGCAATCGGTAAAGGCCGGGCCACCTACGGCATGGACATGCGCCTGCCCGGCATGGTTTATGCCGTAGTGGCGCGTCCGCCGGTGGTGGGCGGGAAGCTGCGCCGCGTCGATTCAGCCAAGGCGATGGCGGTACCCGGTGTGCTGAAGGTGGTTGAAGTACCAGCCTTCAAGGGCGCGCCTGGCTTCCAGCCGCTGGGTGGCGTCGCCGTGGTCGCGCGCAACACCTGGTCGGCGATGCAGGGCCGCGCCGCACTGGAGATCGAATGGGACGACGGGCCCAACGGCGGCTACGAATCGGCGGCCTACCGCCAGACGCTGGAAGCCGCCGCCCGTACACCCGGCAAGGTGGTGCGCAATGCAGGCGACGCGCTGCAGGCCTGGAGCAAGGCGCCCAAGGCCGAACGCTTTGCCGCTGAATATCACGTGCCGCACCTGGCCCACGCGTCGATGGAGCCGCCGGTGGCCACCGTACAGATCCGGGGCGAGCATGCCGAAGTCTGGACGTCGATCCAGAACCCAGCCGCAGCCCAGAGCGCCGTGGCCACGCGGCTAAAGCTCAAGCCCGAGAACGTCAAGGTGAACGTCCTCTTGCTTGGCGGCGGCTTTGGCCGCAAGTCTAAGCCCGACTTCGTCGACGAGGCCGCTATCGTAGCCCAGGCTATGCCAGCGGGCACACCGGTCAAGCTGGTGTGGACACGCGATGACGACATCCACCATGACTACCTCCACACTGTCTCGGTGGAGCGCCTGGAGGCAGTCGTCGGCAAGGAGAGGCAGGTGCAGTCCTGGCTGCACCGCAGCGCCGCGCCCACGATCGCATCGCTTTTCACTGAAGGGGCCAAGGGGCAGCAGTCGTTCGAGTCCGCCATGTCGGCCATCAACATGCCCTACCGCATTCCGAACGTGCGCGTTGAAACCGCCGAGGTGCCGGCCCATGCGCGCATCGGCTGGTTCCGATCGGTCGCCAATATTCCACATGCCTTCGCGGCGCAGTGCTTCATCGCCGAACTAGCGCATCGCGCGGGCAAGGACCACAAGCAGTTCGCACTCGACCTGATCGGCCCGGCGCGCAAGATCGACCCTGGCACGCTGGCCGACAACTGGAATTACAGTGAATCGCCGCAGCGCTACCCCTTCGACACGGGCCGCCTGCGTGGCGTGATCGAGGCCGCTGCACGGGGCGCGGGATGGGGCCGCAAACTGCCCAAGGGCCGCGGATTGGGCCTGGCCTTCTGCTATAGCTTCATGAGCTACACCGCCACCGTGGTCGAGGTGGCAGTGGACGCCAAGGGCGAGGTGCGCGTACTCGCCGTTGATATGGCGCTGGACTGCGGCCCGCAAATCAACCCAGAGCGCATTCGCGCCCAGATGGAGGGCGGCGCCATCATGGGCCTGAGTCTTGCGCTCGCCAGCGAGATCACTTTCGACAAGGGTCGCGTGAAGCAGAGCAACTTCCACGACTACGAGGTGCTGCGCCACCACGCCTCGCCGCGCGTTATCCGTACCCACCTGGTCAACGACAATCATGACCTGCCGCCGGGCGGCGTAGGCGAGCCTCCAGTGCCGCCCGTGGCACCTGCGCTATGCAACGCAATCTTTGCCGCCACCGGCAAGCGTGTGCGCAGCCTACCGGTGCGCACAGTGGCTTAACGCGTCGTGCCGGAGCACCACACACCCATAGATGGAACCGGCCAACCTATCCTCGTTGAAGCGTTCACGCTCTGTAGCGCTTCAACGCAGACAGCGGCACATGTAGCTCTTCGAGCTTCGCGAAGGCTTCCAGCAGGTATTCCACGGTCACCCGTACCCGCGGCGCCATGAGGGCGCGATGCGGATATTGCAGGGTCATTTCAAAGCTGCCGGGATGATGGGCGTTAAGCAGCAGGACCTTCAACTCGCCTGTGAGCAGGTGCCTCCAGGCGTGATGCACGCCCACTTCAGCGATACCAGCGCCAGCCACTGCAGCCTGTACAAGCGCTTCCGGCGAAGAGAGCGTCATGACTGCCGCCTCCATATTGAGCGTGGTGATGCTCCCGTCATTTGCCTTGAAGTTCCACGGCGACACGCACCCTCCCAGGAACCGTCTGGTGAGTAGGCGATGCTGGTCAAGATCCCCTGGCTTGCGCGGCACCCCATAACGGGAAAGGTACGTGGGCGAGGCGACCAGCGCCATGTTGAACTGGCAAATCGGTCGCGAGACAAGGGAGGAGTCGGCAATGCGACCACCTCGCAGCGCCAGGTCGTAACGATCATGGACAAGGTCAACCACGCGGTCGTCGAAATCGACTTCGACCGAAAGGCCTGGGTACTTCTGTACCAATCCTGGCAGGGCAGGCATCAGTTGCTCGCGACCGAAACCGACGCTCGTCGAAATACGTACCCGCCCTGAAGGCGCAGCGCGATGCGCGCTTACAGCCTCGGCTGCGAGGTCCAGCGCCTCTATCGCGATCCGCGCCTGACGCAGGAAGGCCTCTCCCTCTTCAGTCAGGTTCAAGGTGCGCGTGGTACGGTTCATCAGCCGCACACCAAGCGCCCTTTCCAGTCCCGCGATGTTCTTGCTCACTGCGGCCGAGGAAATACCAAGCGCACGCCCGGCTGCTGCAAAACTACCGGCATCTGCGGCCTGCACGAAGGAGAGAATGGCGCGAACACGTTGCGAAGAATCCATGCTTCGGAGCCTTTCCAAAGGGCGGGGTCAGCGCTTCCACTATCAACCCCAAGTTAATAAATCATCAACCCCGTGACTCATTCTCGTCACGAATGATATCACCCAGAATGCACCCATCGCATCAATCAACGGAGTGCAGAATGCAAATTTCAATCGTGTATGACAGTGGGTACGGTCATACGGCACGGCTGGCAGAAGCTGTCGCCGAGGGTGCGCGCCGACACCCGGGCGCTGAGGTGAACCTCGTATCCGTTCGCGACGACAGCTCGCCATGGAATGTGCTGGAAGCAAGCGACGCCATCATCTTTGGCTCACCGACGTACAACGGCATGTTCAGCGCGAAGCTCAAGCAGTTCTTCGAAGACGCAACCAAGCCCGTCTGGGACGATCTCAAGTGGCGCAACAAGATTGCGGCCGGCTTTACCAACTCAGGTGCGCATAGCGGCGACAAGCTTAACGCGCTGGTCTCGATGGCACTGATCGCGGCTCAGCACGGGATGATTTGGGTAGGGCTGGACCTCAAGCCCGGCAACAGTTCGAGCACAGCCAGCAGCGCTGATCTCAACCGGCTGGGTAGTTGGCTGGGCGCCATGGCACAAGCAAACGTCGACGAAGGGCCTGACATTGCCCCACCCAGCAGCGATCTCCAAACGGCCGCCTATCTCGGCGAGCGCGTTGCACAAATCACGGCTCGCCTCAATGCGGCTTAGGCCTGATTCTCATCTATCACGAGTGATTTGTCGCTCCGTTCCACAAAACTCCAATGCTGAACTTCGAGTTCCACAACCCTACCCGCATCGTCTTTGGCAAGGACACCATGTCGTCGCTCAATGACCTGGTCCCCCGGGATGCACGCGTCTTGATCGTCTATGGCGGTCAGAGCGCAGAACGTAACGGCACCTTGGCTGAAGTGCGCAAGGCGCTGGGCGACCATGCTCATTACGAGTTTGGTGGTGTCGAGCCCAATCCCAGCTTCGAGACACTTAGCAGGGCGGTCGACCAGGTTCATGCACAGAACATCGATTTTCTGCTTGCCGTAGGGGGAGGCTCGGTCATCGACGGCACAAAGTTCGTCGCTGCCGCGGCAAAGTACGCTGGCGATCCGTGGCATATCCTTGAAACCGTGGGTGGCGTGGTCGAAGACGCCCTTCCCTTCGGAGCTGTGCTGACCTTGTCCGCGACCGGCTCCGAGATGAACTTCAATGCCGTGGTGACGCGCAAAGCAACGCAGACCAAGGCCTTCTTTGCCTCGCCCCATGTCTTCCCGCAGTTCTCCATTCTGGACCCGACCAAGACCTACACACTGCCGCCTCAGCAGCTCGCTAACGGTGTGGTGGATGCGTTCACCCATGTGGTCGAGCAGTACCTGACCTATCCCGTCGAAGCCCGTGTCCAGGACCGCTTCGCCGAGGGTCTGCTGCAGACCTTGATCGAAATCGGCCCGAAAGTGGTCCATGACCCTGCAGACTATGACTCGCGCGCCAACATGATGTGGGCCGCCAGCATGGCGTTGAATGGCCTGATCGGCGCCGGCGTGCCGCAAGACTGGGCCACCCACTTGGTTGGCCACGAACTTACAGCAATGTACGGCATCGACCACGCCCGCACACTGGCCATCGTGCTTCCCTCGATGCTTCGCATCCGTCGCGAAGGCAAGCGCGCGAAGCTGCTGCAATACGCAGAGCGCGTATGGCATATCACGACGGGAAGCGAGGACGAGCGCATCGAGCTTGCCATCGAGAGGACCCGCGATTTCTTTGAACGACTCAGCGTCAAGACCCGTCTTTCTGACTATGGCATCGCTGCCGATGCCATCGATGGGCTGGTTCAGCAACTGCAAGTGCACGGCATGACCCAGCTTGGTGAGCACAGTGACGTGACACTGGAGATCAGTCGCAAGATCTTTGAAGCCAGCCTCTAACGAAGCCATGCCGTCGGACAGCCCATTTCGATTGGACTGTCCGCTCGTCAGCGCATCTGCAGGATGATGACGTTGCTGCTTGCCGGATCGGTCCGCTCGCGAAGGTCCTTCACTTCCTCGGCCTTCACCGCGCCGCCCTTGTTGCCCCACGACGTCCGGACAAAGGTAAGAACGTCCGCCATTTCCTGATCGGAAAGCTGATTGCGGAAAGGCGGCATCCGATAGGCATCCGGGACCCCATTGGCAACGATGCGCCCCGAGCCATTCAACGTCACGTTGATGGAAGAGGCGTTCTCCCTGGCCATGGACGATGCCGAGCCCGCCAGTGGAGGCATCCATTGGCCCTGCCCGCCCCCGTCCTGTGCATGGCAGGAACTGCATTTCGTCGCGAAAGTCTGGGCGCCAGGCACCTTCATTCGCTGCTCAATCCCCAATGTCTCATTGGCGCTCGCCTCGTATTGCCAAGGCTCCCCGTCGTGCCTGGGGTCACCGGGCAGCGACTTAAGGTAGTGTGCGACTGCCTTCAGGTCGTAGTCTGTCATGAACTGCGTTGAATTGTTGAAGACGTCGGCCATCGAGCCGAAGACGACGGCATGCTTGTTCCGACCTGTCTTGAGGAACTGAACGACTTCGTCCTCGCTCCAGCGGCCAAGACCCGTGCTGGCACCGCCACGCAGGCCAGGAGCATACCAACCATCCAGCAGCGCGCCGGAAAGATAGAGTGAACTGCTTTCGCTGAGCGCCTTTTCGTTCATTGCGAAACCGCGCGGCGTATGACAACTGCCGCAGTGGCCCGCGCCCTGAACAATGTACGCGCCACGGTTCCACAGTTGCGCGTCAGCGCCGGCAGGCGCTTTAGCCTCGTACGCTCCAGATTCCGTGAAGAAGCCATTCCAGAGCGCTAGCGGCCAGCGCATGTTCAGCGGCCAGGGAATCTCGCCGGGCTTGTTCTTCTGGTTGACGGCACGGACCTCGTGCAGGAAAAAGGCATACAACGCACGCACATCGTCGTTGCTGAGCTTGGCATAGGATGGATAGGGCATCGCCGGATAGAGCCGGTGGCCGTCACGCGCAACGCCCTGGCGCAGCGCCCGATCGAAGTCCGCCAGGCTGTAGTCGCCGATGCCGGTCTCCGTGTCGGGCGTGATGTTCGTGGCGAATATCAAACCCATCGGGGTTGCCATCTCAAGACCACCGGCGAACGGCTTGCTGTTCGGCGTGCTGTGGCACGCCACGCAATCGCTGAGACGAGCGACATACTCGCCTCGACGGATCAACTCGGCCGACGGCATCTCCGTGCTGACCACGCCATCGAATGGTGATGGGGGAGTGCGGGTCACGAACCACGCCACGCCGGCTGCCGCGACAAGGCAGGCCGGTAGCAGGATGGCAAGGACGCTTCTGAACCGTAATTTCGTCATTGATTGTCGCTAACCCTGGAATGTCAGCCTTGCTAGGCCTCGAACTTGTAGTGCGAGAGCGGCATGCTGCGTATACGCTGCCCTGTCAGCCGCGACACCGCATTCGCCACGGCGGGCGGGACGGCGGGTAGCGGCGGCTCTCCAATGCCGCCCATCTTTGCGCCACTCTCGATGATCTGGACGTGCACACGCGCCATGCGATTGGGCGGAAGGATCGGGTACATGTCGTAGTTCCGCGCCACGGGTGCGCCGTTCTTGTAGACGGCCTCTTCAAGCAGAACCTGCGAAAGCCCAAGCGCCACGGCCCCGTTGACCTGCGCTTCAATGATGGCCGGGTTCACGATGCTGCCAGGATCGATCGCCTCCCAGATGTCGTGCACTTTGACCTGACCGTGCTCGATTGACACCTCCGCGATGGCCGCTGTCTCCGTGCCGAAGGCTTTTGCCATCGCCACGCCACGCGCGCGCCGCGTGCCGTCCGCAGCGGTGAAGGGACCCCGTTTCCAGCCTCCTGACAGCTCGCCGACCGCGCGCAACAGGTTAGTCAGCCGCTGGTTATCCTGCAGCAGCCGCATCCGAAGCTCATAGGGATCCTGACCACCCTTGTCGGCCAGCTCGTCAAGAAAGGCTTCGTAGAAGAAGTCGTTCATCGAATTGCCGACCGAGCGCCAATAGCCAAGCACAGCCGGGCTCTTTACGAATCGCTGGGCAATGCGACGGTCCGGAATTGCATAGGTCTTGTTGGTCAGACCTTCCAGAGCCGTATAGTCGACCTTCTCGCCCCGCTTGTTATTGATCGCCTCGGTAGGGCCTTCCGTTGCGCTCACTGCCTCCAGGGCGATAGGCATCCCCTTGTCGTCGAGTCCACCGCGGAACCGAACGACGGCCATGGGACGCAAGGCGTCGCGCAGGAACTCTTCCTCTCGACTCCAGATGACCTTGACAGGACGCCCAGTCTCCTTGGCCAACTGGATCGCCTGTGGATAGACCACAGCGGTCTCATAAAGAAAGTGGCGCCCGAAGAAGCCGCCCAGTAGCGGCGAGTGAATGAGAATCTTCTCGGGCGGCAGGCCGGTCTGCTTGGCAATGGCAGCCTGGTACATTTCCGGCGCCTGGTTCGGCACCCAAAGCTCAAGCGTGCCGTCCGGATTGAATCTGGCGAGCGCCGAAGGCGGCTCCAGCTGCGCGTGGTTGAGGTACTGGCTGTGGTAGGTCGCACTGACAACCGTATGCGCCTTCGACAACGCATCGGTCACATCGCCGACGACTTCGGAGTCATCGATCTTCCCTTTCGCGTTGGCAAGCTGGTCGGCGAATGCCGCTGTGGAGAAGTCGGCGGGCATATAGCGCGGGTTGGAACCGGGCCCCGGATCCTGCCAGTCAACCTGGACGCCTTCGGCCCCGCGCTTGGCATCCCACCAGCGCTCGGCGACGACCGCAACCGCGCCGGGCATGCGATGGACCGAGTGCACGCCTTTCATCTTCCTGACCTGGTCCTCATTGCGGATGGCACCTACTGTCAGGCCTAGCCGCGGCGCATGCTGGACTGCAGCCTGCAGCATGCCCTCTACGCGGGTGTCGATCCCATAGATGGCCTTGCCCGTCGATTTCTCGTACACATCCACGCGGCGAACCGGCTTGCCGATCCAGCGGAACGTGGCCGGGTCCCTGAGTCTCACGCTGGCCGGATCGGGCACCGGCAGATCCATGGCCCGCGGCGCGAGTTGCCCGTAACTGAGCGACCGGCCCGACGCCGCATGGACGACCCGCCCCGGCGCGGTGGTGAGCGTATCGATGGGCACGTCGAGTTGGACCGATGCAGAATGCAGCAGCATTCGGCGCATCAACGCGCCGAGTTGCCGCATTGTCGAATAGCTCATGCGGACAGACATGCTGCCACCGGTAATCCTCATGCCGTTCTCCATGACCTTGTACTCAGCTCCGGCTGGTGCGTTTTCCACGATAAAGCTCGCCGGATCAGCATCGAGTTCTTCACCAACGATCTGCGCCATGGCGGTGAAGATGCCTTGCCCGCCCTCCATGAAAGGACTTTGCAGGCGGATGGTATTGTCGGGCCGGATCTCAAGGAACGCGGGTACCCGCGTTCCGGGGACCACGGCGCCTACGGCGGCCTGGGCGCGCGCTGAGCCAAGCGGAAGACCAAACCCGAGCACGAAAGCGCCCGCCCCAGTGCCTGCCGAAGCCAGAAGGAAGCGACGCCGCGAAATGTTCGTCGGCTCCCCCGTCGGGAAGGCGTCGTCGTCAATGGGCTTATCGGTCATCTTCGTCATGCCTCGTCCCCCGCGTCATCAGCCTTCCTGGACTTTCTCAGGTGCATCACGCCCAGGGCGCCGAGGCCCGTCAGCGCGATGGTTGCAGCGGCGACCGCCGTGCCCACCGCAGTCTCCCGGGCCTGGTCTGGACGATCTACTGCCGCCGCTCTGCCAGCGCCGTCGCCGGCCAAGTCATGGACGGCCGCGCTGATCGCGTTATAGGTTCCGCAGCGGCATAGGTTGACCATTGCTGCGGCAATCTGTTCGTCGGTCGGGTGCGGGGTCTGCTTGAGCAGCGAGGTCGCGGCCATGACCTGGCCGGACTGGCAATAGCCGCACTGAGCAACTTGATGCTGGACCCACGCCTCGACGACGCGCTTGCCTACGGCGTCCTCTTCGATCGCTTCGATCGTGGTGATCTTTCGGCCGGACACCCCTTCAATGGGAGTGACACAGGAACGCATCACCACGCCGTCCACCAGAACAGAGCAGGCCCCGCACTGCGCGAGGCCGCAACCGTATTTCGTACCCGTCAGGCCGAGTTCGTCGCGAATCACCCAAAGGAGGGGTGTATCGGCATCAGTCTGGACGTCGTAGGTCTTGTCGTTGATCTGAAGTTTCATAGCTCTCCAACCGTTTGCTTGAGGTTGTCCTTGGTTCCACACCACGACGCTCGCCGGGCATTCACGGTGATTCGTCTGTCGCGTCCAGCGCAAGCGTCATCGCTCGTCGCTCTAGGATTCATGGTCGCCTGCGATCTTCTGTGGGCTGTCTGGATGGATGGCCTCCCACCATGGAGAGAATTCCTGTGCCCGGCCATCCAGATACATGGGCTGTCCGATCTCCGGTGTCCACAGGGTGTAGCTACGCCCTTGACTGGCCGCAGCGATGCGCTTGAATGGGTCGTCCCAGTCATGTGGAGAGATGGAAAAACGGCCCACATGTCCGGGCATCAGCACACGGGTTCGCAGGTCTTCGGCTGCCTGTGCGGCCTGCTCGGGAGTCATGTGCACATTCGCCCAGCGAGGGTCGTACTGGCCGGTATCCAGCGCCACCCAATCGAATGGACCGTAGCGCTTGCCAACCTCGACGAAGTGCGGCGCATAGCCGGAATCGCCGCTGAAAAACAGCCGGCGCTGCCCGGACACCAGGGCAAAGCCCACCCACAACGCTTTGTCGCGTGTAAAGGTCCGTCCCGAGAAGTGGCGAGCCGGCGTGACGTGGATCTGCAACGCCGGTGCCTGTTCGATGGCCTCGTACCAGTCGGCCTCGTGCACGGTTCGCATGTCATAGCCCCAGGCTTCGAAATGCGCGCCCACGCCCAGGCCCGCCACCACCTGCTTGACCTTGGGCTGCAGCGCCCGGATGCTCGGGTAGTCCAGGTGGTCGTAGTGGTCGTGGGTGATCAGCAGGAAGTCAACCTCCGGCATATCGTCTGCCGCATAGATGCCGGTCCCGTCGAACGCCACGTTGGTCAACTGCACTGGCGCGGCATTGATGCTGAACACCGGGTCGATCAGGATGCGACGCCCGCCCAGTTGCACGAAGAACGACGAGTGGCCCAGCCAAATCACCAGATCCTGCGATGCGTCCAGTGCCTTGAGGTCGGCCTTGACGGCGGGAATGGCGCCTGGCGGGCGGGGGTGGCCCTTCTTGCCAAAGGCGTTGCTCAGCATGATCGAGACCTGGGACTCGTCCGTTGTCAGCACCGGCGTGTCGATCTGGTTGTGGAACGTGCCGTCGGATTGGTTGGGCGAGTGTGCAATGCGGGCGAGCCGCTCTCCACCTGGCAGCTCGCCGAACAGGGGATGTTGCAGGTAGGCCACGATGGCCAGCGCACCGAGCGCGACGAGAATCATGATGGCTTTGGCGAACGGGCGGACCTTGGAGCGGATCATTTCGCGTAAGCCGGCGGCAGGCCTCGGGCAAACGCCTTCGCATGAAAGACCGTCGCGCCTTGGCCACCTGCTCCATCGCTGCTCACCGCATAGAGATCGTTCGTGTCAGGGCGGATCGCCAGGCTGGTCGACTGAAGGTTGTGCCCTTGCTCGCGGCCCGGCAGCAGCACCTGGCCGATCGGGATGCCGTTCCGGTTAAAGGCCAGCACGCGGCCTTGGCCGTAGATCGCCACGTACAGATTGCCATCGGCATCGATGCGCATCGAATCCGGGGCCGGGCCTGTGAAGTGGTAGGCGACGGCCGAGCCGATCGGCGTGATCGTGGTCGGGTCGGCCAGCTCGATCCGGTGCAGGAGGTTGCGGCCGAATTCCGTCGCCCACAGTTCCTTGCCATCCGGGCTGAGCGCCACACCGTTAGCCATCGCGAGGTGCGGTAGCACAGGCTTGATCGTCGTGAGATCCGGTGACATGTAGTAGACCCCGCCTCTGGGCTCGGTCGACGTGCCGCGGAAGTCGGTGAAGTAGAAGCCGCCGTGGGCATCGAACACGAGGTCATTGGGCATATACCCCGCCTGCGGCGCGACGATGGTCTGCATCCCGGCACCGTCAGGTTTCACCGCGAAGATGGCCCCGGCGCCCCTGGCGAGATCCAGGGCGGCAATGAACAGCCGTCCATCCTTGTGGAATGCCAGTCCGCCGGGAAACAGTGCATCCAGGCTGGCGACGGTGGACAGCCGCTTGTCCGGCGTCAGGCGTAGTACGCGCCGGCCCGTCACGTCGCAAAAGAGCAGATTGCCACTGTGATCGAAAATCGCGCCTTCTAGGATCCGCCCTTCGTCCGAGGCCTTGAACCAGGGCTTCGCCACCACGGCCTGCAAGGCCCGTTCGGAAGGCGGAATTGGCACCGGGCCTTGTGTCTGGGCGTCATAGGCCAGCCCAGGGGAGGCGAACGTCTGCTGGGCCGAAGCCTCCGCGGTAAGGCAGACACTGGCAGCAAGGCATGCCATTGCGATGACGGCCCTGGCTCTTGTGCCCAGGACGTTGCCCCCTTCCCTGTCTGCCGGAAATCCCTCATGCCGCGACAAAGCTCGACTCCTGGTCATCATTGCACGGTAAAGCCGCCGTCGACGGCCAATGCCTGTCCGGTCACGAAGGTCGAGCCCGGACAGCACAGCCACAGCACGGCGTCGGCAATTTCCTCCCCACGCCCCAGGCGCTTCATCGGCAGGTCACGAAGGAGGTCGTCAATCGACAGCATCCCCCGCTCCAGCATCGTCGACACCATCGGCGTGTCGATCGTGCCAGGACACACGGCATTGATACGGATGCCCCGCGCGGCGTACTCGAGCGCCGCGCTGCGCGTCAGTCCGATCACGCCGTGCTTCGTGCCGTGATAGGCGGCAATCTGTGCACGACCGACGAGCCCACCGATGGACGAGCAGTTGACGATCGCTCCGCTGCCTTGCTTGCGCATCTGCAGGAGTTCGTGCTTCATGCACGCCCACACGCCGCGCTGATTGATGGCGTTGATCCGGTCATAGTCCTGCGCCGACTGGTCGGCGATCTCCGAGGCGGGTACCTGGATGCCGGCGTTATTGAAGGCTGCGTCCAGGCGGCCGAAGGTGGCGACGGTGCGTTCCACCATTGCGGCCACCTGGGCTTCGTCGGACACATCGCAGACCACACCGATCGCCTTGCCGCCGGCCGACGTAATCTCGTCCACGGCCTGCTGCAAGGCAGCCTCGCTGACGTCGGCCAACGTGACGGCCGCACCGGCGTTGGCAAAAGCCCGTGCTGTGGCCAGTCCCATGCCGGAGGCGGCTCCGGTGACCAGGGCAACTTGTCCTTTGAAATCGTAGGTAATGCTCATCAGCGTCTCCTGATCGGGTCAGATTGCCAACGAAGCGTTGTCGATCACGAACCGGTACTTCACATCGCCCTTCAGCATGCGTTCGTAGGCTTCGTTGATTTCATCGGCGCGGATCATCTCGATGTCCGCGACAATGCCGTGCTCGGCGCAGAAATCCAGCATCTGCTGTGTCTCTGGAATGCCCCCGATCATCGAACCCGCCAGGCTGCGGCGCTTCATGATCAGGCTGAACACCTGCGGCGAAGGATGCGGCGTGGCAGGAGCTCCCACCAGGGCCATCGTGCCGTCACGCTTGAGCAGCGCGAAGAACGGGTCCAGGTCGTGCGGCGCTGCCACGGTGTTGAGAATGAAATCGAAGCTCTTGGCACGCGCCGCCATCTCGTCTGCATGCCGCGAAACGACGACCTCGTTCGCCCCCAGCGCCAGGGCCGCCTCGCGCTTCGATTCGGAGGTGGTCAGCGCCACCACATGCGCGCCCATGGCATGCGCCAGCTTGATGCCCATGTGGCCCAGGCCGCCAATGCCAACCACGCCCACTTTGTGGCCCGGCCCCACGTTCCAGTGGCGCAGCGGCGAATAGGTGGTGATGCCCGCGCACAGCAGCGGCGCCACGGCGGCCAGCTGCATCTCGGGGTGGCGGATACGCAGCACGTAGCGCTCGTGCACGACGATCTGCTGCGAGTAGCCGCCCAGCGTGTGGCCAGGCGCGTCCGGCGTCGGACCGTTGTAGGTGCCGACCATGTGGTCGCAGTAGTTCTCCAACCCCGCGTCGCAGTCCTCGCAGTGCTTGCAACTGTCGACGATACAGCCGATGCCGACCAGATCGCCCAGCTCAAAGCCCGTTACATGCGCGCCTACCGCCGACACGCGGCCCACGATCTCGTGTCCCGGCACGCAGGGATACAGCGTGCCCGCCCACTCGGAGCGCACCTGGTGGATGTCCGAATGGCACACGCCGCAGTAGGCAATATCGATCTGGATATCGTGGGCGCCAGGCGCACGCCGGGTGATACCCATGGATTCGAGGGGCCGGTCGCTTGCCTGCGCGCCATAGGCTTTGATGGTCATGGTGTGTACTCCTGAAGTATCCGGAAACTAGTTCTGAGAAAACACGACCCGTACTCCGCCTCGGGCCAAGCCATTCTCTCCTTTGCTCTACGGGGGCTCAGGCGCTCTGTGACGCTTGCGAGCGTGAAGCCAGGAACGTCAGCAGCGCCGCAAACAGGAGCACTGCTGCGCTCGCCACCAAGGTGCTCTGGTAGCCGCGGTGGTCGAACAGCAAGCCGCCAACGGTGGAGCCCAGGGCAATGGCCAACTGGATGACCGCGACCATCAACCCACCGCCGGCCTCGGCGTCCCTGGGCATGGCTTGAGCAATCCAGCTCCACCAGCCTACCGGCGCTGCGGTGGCCATCAGGCCCCACAGGCCCAGCAGTGCAGCGACGGCGGCGATCCAGGTCCCGAAGGGAATCAGCATCGCGGCGATCATGGCCATCAGAACCGGAATGGCGATCAGCGCCCTATACAGGCCTCGCCTCAGGAATGTGCCAATGAGCGTGGTGCCAATGAAGCCCGCCACGCCGATGACAAGCAGGATGAGCGACACCGACGACACGCCGGCGTGCGTCACCGTTTCGAGGAACGGTCGCACGTACGTAAACAGGGCGAACTGTCCCATGAAGAAGGCACCACATGCGGCCATGCCGAGCGCGACGGATCGGCTCTTGAACAGAGTGAACACATTGCCGGAGCCCGGCGAACCATCATGCGCCTTCATGGCCGGCAGGCTGACCCACTGCCAGGCCAGGGCAATTGCGGCCACCGGCACCAGGCAGAAGAAGGCGCCGCGCCAGCCCATGACCGAGCCCAGATAACTCCCCAGCGGCGCCGCCACCACCGTGGCCAGCGCATTGCCGCCGTTGAAGATCGCCAGGGCGCGCGGCACCTTGTCGGGGGGAACCAACCGCATGGCCGTCGCCGCCGACATGGTCCAGAAACCACCAATGACCACGCCAATGAGTGCACGGCCAACCATGTAGGTCAGGTAGTTCGACGCCAGTGCGACCACGGCGCCGGACAAGGCCATCACCCCGGTCAGCACCAGCAGCAGCGTCTTGCGGTTCATGGTGCCGGCAAGCGCGGAGATCGACAGGCTGGTCAGTACGGCGAACGCGCCGGAGATCGCGATGCCTTGCCCAGCCATGCCTTCGGTGACATGGAGGTCCGCTGCCATTGGCGTCAGCAGGCTGACGGGCATGAATTCGGAGGCGATTAGCGCGAAGACGCACAGCGACATTGCAAAAACGCCGCTCCAATGAGCGGGTGGCGCCTTTGCCTCGCGCTGGGGGGAAACAATCCCCGCAGGGACTTGGATTGACTTACTCATGCCATGAATGTTGTCGCACGGAAGCGCTTTCTACTAGCTAATGAATACTTAAAAGGGATATAAGATTCACTAATCAATCCTGCTTCGTGTGCCTCAGTCAGCACTCAACCCGACCATCAGTTGATGGGATATCCTGGCTGACCGCTTTCACGCGGGCGTTTCATCTGGGTAACACCATTACAAGGACGTGCTCGCATCCTCATCTGGGCCACTTTGGCTGTCACGGCATCGCCGGCGTACTTTGCTAACCTAGCCGGCGCCCCGAAAGCCCCCATGAGCTGATGAACCACAGTCGCTAGCAGCCCCCACACGCGTTTTCGCTGGTGCCAACGCGCTACGCGTGGCCAGTACGCTCTCCCAACAAAAGGCGGCACTATTGCACTGTCATAGCGCGATCAGGGCCATGAAAACCGGAAGGTGCTTGCGCGTAAAGACTTCAGCAAGCGGTTCAATGCAAGCGATACTCTCTTCCCGTGTATCCAGCCGGCGCCCATCCTTCTTTATCTTTTCCCCGATCCTTTCAAGGGTCTCCCATACGAAGGCAGCCATGCCGCTGGAGGAACGTATGCCCCGCTCCAGTGCGAGGATGAAAAGCTGACAGATTTGAGGCACATGAACCCCGCCGCCGGTAACGGGGGAAGCCAGATATTCCAGCTCTGTGGTGGCGAGCGCGCGACGGAGCACGTACCGATTGAACTGCCTAGACCGCTCCATCGTTAGCGCTGTTGGCAACTGAGCAGGACTCACATAGCCCGCTCCAACGAGAACAATGATTGCTCGCACCACATCGTCGAACGCAACACCCGCCAGTACCGGGCTCGCGAGCATTTCTGAAACCGTCTTCGGTCGATATTCGTCCTGACAGAGAAGATCGGCGATGGTGCTGGGGATTGTGTCCTGAAGCGACACATGTCCGAGTGGAATCAACACTTCCTTGGGCAGGTCTTCGCGGGCGGTTGTCATGACGAACCGTTCATTGCACCATCGGTCATGGAGCTCAGGCATAGGAATACGTCTGAGACCCTTGATGAAGATGTCGCTTCTGAACCGCTCATTGACCATGTAGTCCCGGGCTGACTCTCTGAGGACAGGGTCGCCAATAGCTTCCAGCGTCCTCAAGCCAGTGTCGGTGATGCGAAACGCGTCAATGTTGCTAAGCAGCCGTGCTGAGGCGGCAAAGCTGAGCTTCGCCCGTTCCATCGCTGTAGCGACGTCGGCAAAGCTTGCAAGCTTCCAATCTCGATTCAGGAACTCATGCGCGATGTAGTTCGGGCTGAACTCACCGTTCTTGAGCTTCCCGATGTACTGTGCTGCGACGGGGTTGTCCGCCAGATAGACAGGCTGTGCTTCGAGAATGTTGCGCGCGAACTCGATACAGCGAACGACGGCTTCCTCCTGGCTGGCCCCTCGCTCATGGCGCTCCGCGCAAACGGCAAGCAGCTCACGTATGGGTATTAGTGGTGCCCAGCCTGGGAGGCAGTTGTAGCTGACAAGCACGGCTCCGCCGACTTTAAGCTTGGTGCGGACTAGCTTTAGGATAAGCTCCCGGTTCTCTTCCGAGATCCAGCTCCATATGCCGTGCAGGGACACCACATCAAACTCGGGCAGATCCGGGCGAGCGAGGAAATCTTGAAAGGAGTCATCATGCAGACTCGCTTTCGCACCCGAAGCGTAAGCCAGCGCACGCGCACCGGCAGCGTGAGCTGGATTGAAGTCGGTACCCCAGAAGCTACCTTCGTTTGCTGACGCGTGAATATTGATCGATATTCCCTGACCATACCCGAGTTCGAGATAGTGGAACTCCTCACCGGCCATGGGAGGTTCGAACCCGCCCGCCAGGCATGCCATCCGTATCTGGAGCGGGTTTAGCTGTGAGTAGTATCCGTGCGTGTAGGTTAGGCCAGTAAAGTAGCCGTCCGACCAGTTCATAAGTCTTGTCCGCGCGGGTAATGTGTGCTGCCTTGCGTTCCGTTGCCGCCCAACGCCTTGTAGACCGCGACCACATTGACGTTTACCTGGGCTTCCGTTTGCGCCAATGCATCGTCGGCAGCCAGTCGGGTTCGCTGTGCGTCAAGTAGAGTCAGGAAGTCCTCGGAACCTTCGCGAAAGCGTGCCTGGGCCAGCTCCTCAGCGCGACGTGCCGCGATCGCCTGTTCCTCGACAATCTTGAGTCTGGCTTGCTGCGTGGCATACCGGTTGAGCGAATTCTGGGCTTCCTCAAGCGCCAGCAGGACACTCCTTTCATACTCAGCCAGCGCACCGTCGGCTTGAGCTTCGCTCGCCCGGAGCCGCGCCCGGACCGTGCCGAGGTCAAATGCCGCCCATCGCATCGACGGCGTCAATGCCCATGCCTGGCCTGCGCTACGGAGAAGGGTCTGGATTGCCTGACAGGAAGCCGATGAATCCGGTCAGGCTAATGCGAGGGAACAGGTCGGCGGTAGCGACACCAACCTGCGCAGTCGCGGCGGCCAAGCGGCGTTCAGCGGCGCGGATGTCCGGGCGATGACGCAAGAGATTCGCCGCATCTCCCAAGGGCAACGGCCGCGCGAAGGCAGCCTCCTTCCACCGGCGAGTATCCTGCCTCCCCCACCAGTCCGACTCGAACCGGAAGCTCGTTGGGGCGACCGTTGCCGTGAGCACTCTCGGCATACCGCCGATAGGCGCCCTCATCGGCGTCGAAGTATATGTAGACCCTATCCTGAGACACCAATGTGGTCAGAACACTGCCGGAGTCGCCAGCTGTGACCAGGTTCCCGGCCGTAAACAGCGCTCGACCGGCGCGACCATCAATCGGCGCACGAACCTGCGTCCATTCAAAATTGAGTCTTGCCTGTTCCACGGCAGCCTCGGCGGCCTGGACATCCGCCTGCGCCTGGGCCGCGGCCGCGCGGCGCTGTTCCCACGTTTCGGTGGAGGCCGCCTGTTGTTGGTTAAGCCTTTGCGCACGCGCAGCCTCACTGCGTGACAACTCGGCCTGTGCACGAGTTCGCGCCAGCTCAGCCAGGGCACGTTGGAGGCCGGCCCGGTAGTTGCGCGCGTCTATTGTGAACAGGACGTCGCCTTTCTTGACCTCTTGCCCTTCGGTATAGGCGACCCTATCGATGTACCCTGACACGCGCGGACGTAAGGACACGTTTTGTACCGCCTCAATACGTCCGTTAAATTCGTCCCACTGGTGGACCTTCTTCACGACCACGGGGGCAGCGTTGACTACCGGCGGCGCCGGGGCTGGCGGCCTGAGGGCTACAAGCCGCAATCAATGCAGCAATCAGGGGAGCCGCGCAGAACGCGTTGAGGGTAGAGAAGCTGTCGCGGGGCGCACCGTTTGTCATGGGGATGAATCTCGAAGCGTTGGTCGGATGCATGCCCGGTGGGGCTACGCCATTGCATGCCTCCCGTCATCGCATCGGTATATGACGGAAGGCCTTTGGCAGGCAGGGCACGGCCGTAAAGATCGGCGCGCTGAGGGCCGGAACCGACGTAGGGCAACCTCGGTTCCGGCCGATCTCAGTCTTTGCCGATCTGCGACATCTGCGTCGCGTTCATCCGGCCACCATGGACTTTTAGTCGAGAAAATGCAGCCTCGATCTCGCGAAGGTCCTCAGGCGTGAGGTGAAGGTGGATCGCGTTCAGGTTCTCGCGCGAATGGTCAAGATTGCGCGTGCCCGGGATGGGAACGATCCACGGCTTCTGAGCCATCAGCCAGGCCAGCGCGATCTGGCCAGGCGTTGCCCCCTTCTTCTGGCCAAACGCCTTCAGAAACTCGAGAATCGGCTGGTTCGCCTTCATGACCGCCCGGCTGAAGCGGGGAAAGCCCGCGCGCAGGTCTGCCTTCGGGTCGAAGGCGGACTGTGCATTCAGGGCCAGTCTTCCGGCCAGGAAGCCTTGTCCCAGAGGGCCCCAGGGAACGAAGCCAATCCCCAGTTCGTCACACACCTGCAGGACGCCGTTGCGCTCCGGACTTCTTTCCATCAGCGAATATTCGGTCTGGATAGCCGCGACCGGTTGAACTGCGTGCGCACGGCGAATAGTTCGCGCGCTCGCTTCCGACAGGCCGAAGTGCAGCACCTTCCCTTCTTTGATCAGATCCTTGATCGTGCCTGCCACATCCTCGATCGGCACGGTCAGGTCGACGCGGTGCTGGTAGTAGAGGTCAATGCGGTCCGTCCTGAGGCGCTTGAGCGACTCTTCGACGACCTTCCGGATACGCGCTGGCCTGCTGTCCAACCCGATCGTGCCATCGATCGCGAAGCCAAACTTAGTGGCAATGGCGACCTTGTCCCGCACAGGCGCCAGTGCCTCGCCGACGAGTTCCTCGTTCGTGTACGGCCCGTAGACCTCGGCCGTGTCAAAGAATGTGACGCCCCGCTCGTATGCGTCGCGGATCACGCGGATGCCCTGGGCCCGGTCCGCCGGGGGGCCGTAGTTGCCGCTGATGCTCATGCAGCCGAAGCCGAGCTCCGACACCTCCAGGCCTCCCAGCTTTCGCGTTTTCATGGTGTAGGGCTGACCATCGCTGCGTTGCGCGGATTGAGCCGCGGCCGGGCTTGCCCACGATGCTGCGCCGACAGGCAGCGCCGCACCTGCGGCGGCCAGGCCAGCCGCTTTCAGGAAGCCGCGCCGGTCGGAGGTCGAGGTGGGCTCTTCTGCGGCCTCACGACTATTGATGGCTTGCGCGCTCATATTCGATGTCTCTCAAGATGAAGTGGATGTATGAGATGGATGGGAGACCGGTGATCTTGCCGCGATCAGTCCGGCAGGCGCTCGATCCTGACCTTCAGCGGGCCAGGGCGTTGCAACGCTGGCAGGCCCGTCTCAACCCTGCCTAGCCGCACCAGCCCGCCTGAGTAGTTAGCGTCCCCGCTCTCGACGAAGATCGCCAGATTCCCCCAAGGTGCGTAGTAGGCGATGTCGCCAGCCTTGACTGGCATTCCGGCTGTGGCGCCTGCGGGGGTGAGCTTTCGCGGCAGATAGGCGATACGCTCGATCCGCGCATAGTCAGTCAGCGTCAATGACAGCGGCAGCAGGGCCGCGAAATCTCGCGCGCTGGCGTTGTCGTCCAGCGTGGCGGTGACGGGCTGACCATCGACCTGAAGGCGAATCTTCATGGGGAACTCCTGTGAGGGGGCGGCCGAGGCGCCGGTCGATGGCGCGGCCACCGCGATGCCGGGAACGCAAGCCGGCAGTCCCAGGATCGATCCGGCAAGGAACGCCAGACCCTCGCGCCGCAGCCGCCGCAAAGGCGTCGGGATTGACTTTTTCATGCCTGGAATGTTGTCGCATGGAAGCGCGCTTTACTAGCTAATGAATCCTTAAAAGGGATATAAGATTCACTAATCAATCATCCATGGGACACTACGTCATGGTCAGACGCAACCTCAACGATCTCCTCGCCTTTGTGACGGTGGCGCGTGAAGGCAGCTTCACGCGCGCCGCCGCGCTCCTTGGCGTAACTCAGTCAGCGCTCAGCCAGACCGTCAGTGGCCTGGAGACACGCCTTGAGATAAGGCTGCTGACGCGCACCACGCGCAGCGTGTCGCCCACCGTAGCCGGCGAACGCCTGTTGACGGCCATCGGTAGCCGCTTCGACGAGATTGAAGCGGAACTGGATTTGCTCACTGAGATGCGTGACAAGCCAGCCGGCACGGTGCGAATTACCTGCGGCGAACATGTCCTTCGGACAACACTCCTCCCCAAGCTCGCACAGTTGTTGCAGGACTATCCCGACATCAAGGTCGAGTTCGACATCAACTACGGGTTCAGGGATATCGTAGCCGACCGCTTCGATGCGGGCGTGCGTCTGGGTGACACCATCGACAAGGACATGATTGCCGTCCCCATCGGGCCACCGTTGCGCATGGCTGTCGCGGCCTCGCCGGCATACTTCGCCAGCCACCCGGCGCCCACGAGCCCGCGTGACCTGGTGAACCATAACTGCATCAATCAGCGCATGCAGACGTCGGGGGGGCTTTACGTCTGGGACTTCGAGCGACGCGGCGAAAAGTTGAACGTGCGTGTAGCCGGCCAGCTGATCTTCAACACGTCGCTCAGCATGGTCGATGCGGCGCTGGCGGGGCTGGGCATAGCGTTTCTTCCCGAAGAAGAGTTCGCCCCACACATCGATGAAGGCCGCCTGGTCCGCGTCCTGGAAGACTGGTGTGCACCGTTTTCTGGGTACTACCTGTACTACCCCAGCCGCCGACAGCCATCACCGGCCTTTTCGCTGGTTGTCAACGCACTGCGCATGACCAGTGCCGCTGGCTCAAAACGGCAATAGTGCCCGGCCGGTTTCCAGGTTTGCCGGGACAACTCGCGGATCAAGACACCACGCAGAACTTACCGGCGCCGCAGCTCCCATGTATTTTCGTGAGAAGCCGGACCTTGTCAAAGCCAAAGTCAATCACAATGTCCCAATCTCCGGTCTCGCCGACCGATCGCACCCTGCTGACCTTAATGGCCTGCGTCTTCACCGTGTTTCTGGTCACGGGCGCAGCTGTTGCAGATCGCTATTTCCGCCAATGATGGTCACAATTTCGGCCAATATCGAAATCTCAACGCTTTTACCTACCCCATGCGCTGTCGCTTGCTGATCGCACGGAGAACCGCAGTGAGGTTGCGGCAGATGCGTAGCGTGCATGGCGGGAGCGTATTCAGCTATGCCCAGGGACTTGGCAAACACCCGTGCGCGGATCCAACCAATCCCGCTTCCAGCGAGGCGAGGAAACGTCGAAAGGATTCAGAACAAGGCAGTCGAAGCAGTATGGGAGCTGATCTCGGTCTGACACCGTGAAGTGTAATAAAGATAGGGGTCTCCCGCACTTTGTGTGACGGCCGAGTCGAGGGCTTGATTTCCGGCCGGTTTGGCCGTACGTTGATCGTTACCATGAGGCAAGTTCTCGGTGGGATCGATCGTATTCTCTCCCGTGTGGGCAAGCGCTTCGTCTCCAGCGAAGTGCAAGGGGAGACCATTACTGTCGAAGCCCGCAGTACAGTTCGCAGGGCACCGTGCCCGGCCTGCCATCGCTGGAGTCACCGACTCCACGGCCGCTATGTGCGCAAGCTGGAAGAACGTCCAATGCTCGAGCAGCGGGTCGTTCTCGCTATTGAGGTACGTCGCTTCAAGTGTATGAACGCCAACTGCCCTCGTCGTACGTTTGCCGAGAACATCCACGCCTTGGCCGGTCGGTATCAACGTCGTACGCGATCGCAGGCTCGGGCGTTGTACGCGCTGGGCCACGCCCTCGGTGGTGAGGCAGCAGCCCGGCTTGCCGACGCCTTGGGCTTGCGCACCAGTGCTGACACCGTGCTGCGAGAATTGCGCAGAGTACCTGAGCGCAAGCGCAAACCACAACCGCGGGTCGTCGGCATCGATGACTGGGCGATCGCGCGCGGTCACCAGTACGGAACGATCATCGTCGACTTGGAGCGACGTGAGCCGATCGAAGTGTTCGCCGGTAGGGACGCCATTGCGGTGGCTGCGTGGATGCGTGCGCACCCATCGATCGAGATCGTCGCCAGGGACCGGGCCGGGGCCTATTCCGAAGCGGTCGACCTCGCGCTGCCGGCAGCCAAGCAAGTCTCGGATCGCTGGCATTTACTGAGCAACCTGCGCGACAACGTCGAGCGGCTGCTATACCGACTCGGGCCACAAATGCGCCAAGCCGCCCAGCAAGTAAACGTCAGTAGGGTGACCCTGGGCCGGCAGGGTCTGCGCCGAAGCTCACAACGGTCATGGGAGCGCCTGAGCGCTCAGCGACGCGCCAAGCGGCTAGCGTTGTACAAGAAATTGATGGCGCTACGCGCCCAGGGCGGCACGATCAGAGGAATCGCGCGCGAACTCTCCATCAGCAAAACAACGGTGCAGAAGTACGTCAAAGCCGGAGCATTCCCCGAGCGCGCACCCAGGGCGCGGGGTCCGACGCCTCTGGAACGTCAGGGGATTCCGCGCCGAAACTCACAACGGTCATGGGAGCGTCTGAGCGATCAGCGACGCGCCACACGGCTGGCGTTGTACAAGCAGTTGATGGCGCTACGCGCCCAGGGCGGCACGATCAGAGGAATCGCGCGTGAACTCTCAATCAGCGCAGCAACCGTGCAGAAGTTCGTCCATGCTGGGGCATTCCTCGAGCGCGCATCCAAGGCGCGGGGTCCGACGCCTTTGGATCCCTATCGCGACTATATCGAGGAACGAATCATCCAGGGCTGTCGCTTTCCTGAACTGATCTGGCAAGAACTCAAGCAGCGCGGCTATAAGGGCAGTCCCGCCTGCGTGCAGAGTTGCGTGACCCGCCTCCTCTTTCCGTTGGGCAAGACTCCGCTTGTCCTGAAGCCCACGATGCCGATGCCGTCGGCCCGACGCGTGTTCGGATGGCTAGTCGGATGGAGGAACCTCGCCATCGAGGAGCCAAAAAGCCCGGACCACGAGCGGTTCGTGAAGGCGCTGTGTAAGATCGAACCCGTGGTGGGCGAGGTCCGCAGTCTCGCGCGGGAGTTTCTCGGACTCATGCACCGGCGAAGTGTGCTGCATTTCGATCGATGGTTGAAACGTTTGTCGTGCTGCGACGCTGAGGAAATGCGTCGGTTCGCGCAAAGCCTGAGCTCCGACTTACCGGCTGTGCGGGCGGCCTTCAGGCTGCAATGGAGCAATGGCCAGACGGAGGGTCATGTCAACCGGCTCAAGCTCCTCAAGCGCCAAATGTATGGCCGCGCCAATATCGAGCTTCTGCGGCTGCGGGTGTTGAAGCCAAACTAAACCGGCCTGCTTTGTCCTACTGGACCCGCTGGTCCGGTCGCTATCGTCGGCGCCTGAGTTCGTGCGGCCAGGACGAGGCTGGCGGACTCGCCCACGTTACTCATAAGTCAGGAATTTAGCGGACAAATGATCTATGCTTGAGCAATAGACATTGAGGGGAGCGATCATGAAACGGGACGGTCGTAGTCTGGCTCACAATACGCTTGAAGAAATGCGCATCCTAGCGGTGCAACGCATGGCAGAGGGAGAGCATCCGGATGATGTCGCTGCATCGTTCGGGATGAATCGGTCGTGGGCATACAAGGTTCGCGCCCAGGCGCACGGCCGAGGTGTACGGGCGCTGCGCTCGACCAAAGGCACGGGTCGCCCCCGTGCGCTCACGTCTGCGCAGGAGCAGCGGGTGCTGCGATGGATCAACGGCAAGAATCCGATGCAGTATGGGTTCGATTTCGGCCTCTGGACACGCAACCTGGTTCGCGAACTGGTACAGCAAAAATTCGACGTGAAGCTGAGCCTGGCATCGATCGGTGCGATGCTGGCACGCCTAAACCTAACGCCGCAAAAGCCACTGCAGCGCGCCTACCAGCGCGATCCGGAAGCAATTGATCGCTGGCAGCACGACACGTATCCGGCTATTGCCAGGCAGGCTCGTGAGCAGAAGGCGGATATCTTCTTTTGGGATGAATCGGGCTTTCGAGCTGACTCGGTGCATGGCAAGACCTGGGCGCCGCGCGGCGAAACGCCGATTGTCGAGCGACCGGGCCAGCGGCAAAGCATGAGCGCGGCGTCCGCCGTCAATTCAAAGGGGGCCTTCTGGTTTGCTACGTACGAAGGCGGGCTCAGCGGCGAGTTGTTTGTCACGCTGCTCAAGAAGCTGATGCTCAATCGAAAGAAGGCAGTACATCTGATCGTAGACGGATTGCCAGCGCACAAGAAAGCCATCGTCAAAGCCTACGTCGCCAGTACGCAGGGCAAACTGACCTTGCATTTCCTGCCCGGTTACGCACCTGACCTAAATCCAGATGAATTGGTGTGGAGTCACGTGAAGCGCAACGGCGTCGCGCGACGTCCTTTGCAAAAAGGCGAAGAGCTGGGCCCGCGAGTTCACGAGCAGCTTGCAAAAATTCGACGCAACCCGAAGCTCGTGCGCTCGTTTTTCAGGCACCCATCTGTCCGCTATATTTCTGACCTATGAGTAATCAGAAAGAGGAATGGTGGGTAGTGGGGCGGGAAAAACGACGACAAGGTCCTCCACGCGAATTCGCCGTCGTCACACAAATTGCGGAAAACCCAGTTTTACTTCTCTTCACGGCTGCGCCACACCGCCGGCTCGCACATGACCGACCAGCAGGTCGACCTGCGCTATGTGCGGGACAATTTTGGCCATGCCTCGATCGCGACCACCAGCGGCTACCTGCACAGCGAAGAGGATGCGCGGCACGAGGCGACCCAGGAGCGGCATCGGATCGGCTGGACCAGCAAGACGTAGGCGCGCGAGCATGCCAATCCATGGCCTTTGCACACGGATATGAGCCGCACCTGCGGCCCAGCTCAGCGCAGGATACGCGGCTGCTAAAATCGCTCCACGCGATAATCACTAGAGACGATGGGCTTCGAACAACTGGCGGCACTCAAAGCACAACTGGCAGCACAAGCAAAGGCTGAAAAGGCCGCAAAGTCCGCAAAGGCTGCCGAGGTTCCGAAGCGGGCCACGCCGCCCCGCGCACGGGACGCTGCGCCGGCCAATCCGGCAAAGCCGCCCGTCGATCCGGTGGTCCACGCGATCGCCAGGCTGCAACGGCGTTTTCCGCTAGCCTTTCCGAAGAACCCGGCGCCCAAGGTGCCGCTCAAGATCGGCATCTTCGAGGATCTCCTCCCGCATGCCCAGGCGCTTGCCCCTCACGGAGGCCGAATTGCGCGAGGCGATCAAGACCTGGTGCCGCGGCGCCCGCTACTGGGCCTGCCTCCTCGAAGGCGCATCACGGATGGATCTGGCCGGCCAGGAGGCCGGGGCAGGTTCGCCCGGAGGATGCAAAACGGGCGCAGCAACTGCAAGCGAGGCGTTCGCGGGGGGCACCATCCAAATCGGCGAAGGCGTCGCACCCCGTTGATGCGGCTCGATAGGTTGAGGTTTTGGCATGGACAGCCGGCTCAGGGAAGGCGCACCGCAATCCATCTCCGCGCCACGGCACCCTGGGGGCGCGCTTATCCCACGCGGCATTTTGTCTGACCTCGGCTGAGTCAGACCCGGGGCTTCGCACATCGGCGACTCCCAACTTTGACGCCGATGCTGACCACAAATGCCAGGATGTCAGCCTCGCTAAGGAGGCTAATCCCACGCTGCCAACTCGCCGGTCTTGGACGCATGGGCCGCAGCCTCTTCGAGCCAAGGTGCATGCGCCTTGGGAACGACCAGCATCGTCAAACCCAGGCCCGTCCATCACACGCAGGACGTGCTCGAGATTGACGCCCTTGCCATTCTCTAGCTTGGACAGCATGCCGACGGAAACCCCGCAATGCGTCGCCGCCTGGTCAATGGGCATCCGGTCCCCTGCCCGGGTGGCTCGAATGCGGTCGCCCAGTTGTTGAATGGTGCGAATTGTCGCGCGCGACGGTGGCGTCAGATCAGGTAGTGGTCGCGCCATAAAGGCCCGTCCCGTGGAGAAGGCAAGCCAGCGTGGAGGCTGCCTGGTCAGATTATTTCATGATAGCGAAACTATAATCCGAACTGACGAGCGAAACGAGGCGTAGGCCTGCCGCTCGGAGCGATGCTGGAACGGCATGCCGGACAATTTTTTTGCCTGCCGTTGTAAAAGTGGCCGAACAGATTTCCAGGGGCAACGCAGGCCCCCGACAAGGGTCGGGCTGTCAAGCGTTATCCATTTTCCAAGTACGCGACCCGACCGTCCTTGCGCACATACAAGCCTGAACACGCCAGCACAACGTTCAGTTTATCCGGGCACCAACGAAATCCGCCGGGGTCACGAGCGGCGTTACTGATCAGCATGACCAAATGATTGCCCACCCGATAGCGAACCTGTGCACTCGCCAGTGCCTTGAATAAGCGCTTCCACTTGGTCATGGTCTGGCACGGATCGGAGAGTCCGATTTCCTTGAGCAGCCTCCCTATTTGTGGTCCTGTAAGGCCGCGTTCTGTGTCGCCAAGAACCCGGCATGCCGCTTCGAGATGCTGCATAGTGAAAGGCACGAAGTGCGTCATCGAAACTCCCGCTAGTAAATCGGAAACAAAACCACCGTCTCGCCAAATCTAGTCATCCCCGCCCAAAATCACATCAATTGCAGCCCTTCCGGCCAACTCGCCGACAAGATAGGCCCAACGCCGGCTGTACGGCCCCCCGTGGACTTTGACAAGCTTTCCAAGCACGGAAACTCCCGGCAGCTTCATGGGCCCCACTATCTTGAACCACGCTTCGAACATGTCCTTAGCGCTGGCAATAAGGGCAACGTGAATTTCATATCCACGGTACTGGCTCAACCGCTTGTCATCGATATCCATGTCCCGGGCCCGTAAGGCCATCCCAAATGCGCAAAGTCGTTAATGCAGTCTAACCTCTGTCGGGCAGGGTATTACCCGCTCGTGGAGGCATCTTCCGTCAGATTGGCCGCGTTAGCTGACAACGATGAAGGCGTGAAAGTGAGCCATAGCATGGACGACGCAAAAGAAAATCATGCAGCCAAGGCCCGAGCCCGCCATGCCGTCAGAGACGGAGAGACACCCTAAAAAAATTCTCGCAGCAGCTCGCAACGCGGTTCGGCAAAAGTGTGGCCAGCCCCTATCGCGACGGACAGGCTCTCCAAAAGTCATGAACCGGGTCTGGGACCCATGGCCTTTCTCCCCTCAGGGGATTTTTTCTCGAACCGCTCAGCGAGATGTCCGGAAACATGCGTGTCGGTGGAAGTCAAACCGCAAATCAGGCCAGCCTCGATCTGCCAATCCGCCAGAAATTTTGCCTTCCCGGGCCCCAAGCCATGCATCTGCGCGACGGGCGCATCCAGCCTGCACGCCTGCCCGCCGGTGCGCACACGAGCGCGCGGCGCGGTATTGCTGGCAGATTCCGCAAAAGCGCTGGTAATCCGAGTCCTGGTGGTCGCCCGGCACCTGCCGATTTGGCGGCCAGACATTACGTCAGTTGATCACGTGGGCTAGGCGATTCCGCCAGTACCGAAGCGAGTACTTCGCTTTGTGAAGCACCGGCTTACCGTGAATTTCCACACGAATGATAAAGGCGTAAAACGCGATCAACACCACCAGGAAAGCAAGCGGCCAGATGACCATTAAAACTCCTTGCTACGAGCTAAGCCCGTGTGGGCGCGCCTTCAAGCGCCGCCCGACTGCGAAACTACCGGTGTGCCGACACACCTCACCGCCCTTTCATACTCTCGCCTTCCATCGCGGCGCGCCATTCCTCGTACGCCTCGATTGGCTCCATATCCTGGTCGACAAACACAGTAGCCCGTTCCGCGGCGGAGGATGCATTGAGGGGAAAGTCACCCTGGCTGTCCTCCTCGTCAGTACTTGGAGGCAACAGCATGTCCTCGAGCATCCCGTCCAGCTCGGGTGTATTCCATGGCTGGCCCAGCCTAGCCTTCCTTTTAAAGTAGTGACGGATCTCCGAGTTTTGTTCGGCGGTCAGTGGAAGCCCTCGGAACGAAGTGGTCGCGTTGTAATGAGTCATATGCATCTCCCAAAGCAGTCTGCGCTCCAATGTAGGTGTTTCGAATCCGAGTGGAACGTCACTGGCTGCCAGGTGACAAGATCCTTCATTTAGGCACCCAAGCTCTCACTTCCTCTTCTTAGCGCCAGCATCGCTTCCAGCACGAGACTGAAGAGTGCTGAACGGGGTAGCAGGCACCGACGGCTTCTTTGGTTGCTTTGGTTTCTTAGCTTCGCGGTTGCCGCGTAGTTGACTTTTGGCCATTTTGGTACTCCTGTTGGCTTGCTCCGCCAGACTGGCAACCCCAGCATACGCGCTAATTCCCTGACACGGAAAAATCTTTTCCGGGACCCGGGTAGCGGCGAGTGCCGGAAAAAATTTTTTCCAGTTGTCCTTAAAAAGGCCGACAAAACAGGAGGTTTGTGACGCCCGCCAACGCCGGCCGAGGAGCTAATACGCAACCTATGCTCGAGAAAACGAGCGCATACTGGGGTTGGCAATGCCTATTGCTGTGAACGCTTCGCTGCGCCCGGCGCACCTACGCGCGGGTATTAGCAGCGCTCCATCAGGTCGCGTTGGAACGTGGTATATCGGGAACGTGCCTGAAGGATTGAAACGACTTGCTTTTCCGGCATCTCTGCCAGTTCCCATACTCTCGGAGTCTTGGATGTTCAGGAAGGCGCGCGCAGGCACGGGGAGGGATAAAGCGGCGTCGCACATGGACGGCATGGCAGCGGCTCCATTTCTGAGCTTCGTGGTGCCGTCGGTTGGTTTGGAACACATTTTTCCCGGCTTCTGCTATGAAGTGGCTATCTGAATACCGCATCCCCCCGGGCGCAACCTCGGTGCAGCGCGCTATATCTTGTCCATCAACCACAGTACGAGCAGGATTACCAACACCAGCCCAAGACCACCGCTGGGACCATAGCCCCACCCCCGGCTGTGCGGCCAGGCTGGAATCGCGCCAATCAACAGTAGGATGATCACGATCAACAGTATCGTTCCCAATGTCATTCGATGTCTCCCAACGGTCAGGCGTAGCAGCGGAGTTTCCAGGAAAACTCCTGCAGCGCATCGATGCCGCTCTCATCGGCGCGCCAGCACCAGTCTTCCAGTTGTTTGACCAACTGCTCCTTCGAGGTGGCGGAATTGCTCCACAACGCGGTGAGATCCTGGCCCATCGCATAGATGGTGCGCAGCAACTTGCTGGAATGCAGTGCCTGGTGCAGGACTACGCGTTCACACTCCGGTAGCGCCCCCACCTCCCTTTGCAGCCAGTGCTTGAGCGCTCTTCCTGCGCCTTGGCCTCATTCAGACCCGGTAGCGCACGCGCCCGCAGGGTTCGGATTTCCTCCAACGTGGTTTTCCGCAGGATGCTGGCGAATCTGGCCAGTACGTCGTAGCGATGCGTGCTGATGGCCTGCAGGATCTGCGCATCGTAGCCTGCCCTGGCCGGATTGAAGCGGATCTTTGGCGCCACCCTGCGTACGCTGGCTAAACGGAGCGTCACCAGCATACGGATGTACACCCAACCAAGGTCAAGTTCCCACCACTTGCTGGACAGCCTGGCTGAGCTGACGTAGGCATGATGGTTGTTATGCAGCTCCTCGCCACCGATCAGAATGCCCCATGGCACGATATTCTTGGAGGTGTCATTTGGAGCGTACGTGCGGTAGCCCCAGTAGTGGCCGATGCCGTTGATCACGCCCGCGGCGAAAAGCGGGACCCACAGCATCTGCACTGCCCAGATGCTCAGTCCGATCGGACCGAACAGCACCAGGTCGATCGCCAGCATGAAGCCAATCCCTAGCCCGACGTGCTTCGCATAGAGATTGCGCTCAATCCAGTCGTCCGGGGTGCCGTGTCCATACCTCTCCAGCGTTGCGGCGTTCCTGGCCTCGCTGCGATAGAGTTCCCCACCTTCCAGCAGCACTTGCCTGATGCCGTAGAACTGCGGGCTGTGCGGGTCTTCCGGGGTTTCGCGCTTGGCGTGGTGCTTGCGATGGATCGCCACCCATTCCCTGGTCACCATCCCGGTGGTCAGCCACAGCCAGAAGCGCAGGAAATGGCTGGCGATGGGATGCAGATCGAGGGCGCGGTGGGCCTGGTGACGGTGCAGGAAGATGGTGACCGACGCGATGGTGACGTGGGTCAAGCCCAGCGTCACAAGTGCGTAACCCCACCAGGGGAGACTAAGCAGGCCAAGGTGCATCGCCGGCTCCTTCGCAAGATCAGAATGCGTAAGAGACAGATACGCCTAATATCTTCAGTACGCTGCCGGACACGCGCGGTTACGCCGCAAGGCCGGCAAACGGCTACTGGGCAATACGGTGATTGATATCCATCACGATCTGCCCGTTCAAAACGCCCCCTCACATGAGAAGACTCCTGAGCTTCACCCCGGTAGAAGTCGCACGCACTGTTTCTGGTCGGATCTGGGCGCAATCAAATAAATAACACGGACTGTGCGCTGGCGGACGGCGCTCTGGCCAGGTGTGAACTATATATAAAGGGCGACGCGTGACCGCTGTCGACTGGACGCACTGGAAATCTGCAGGAGTCTCTCGGTCGGCGACATTCCGCTATTCCACTTCCGGATTAAGCGGTCCGACTTATTTGCTAGCCTTTCCTTGCGATGTGAAGGGATGTTTGCTTCCGGGGTTGCCGGGGTATCGCACCGGCTTCATTGAAAGGCGAGGAAAATGCCAGCAGATTATCCCACCACCGTCATTGTCATTTATCACGGCAGCCCCAGCAATTGGTATTTTGCGGAGGTTGATCCGGCGGGATGCATCTGTCGCTTTGGCCCGTTTGGCAGCGAACAAGCGGTCCATGAAATTCTTCCTGTCATCTATCCCGCCGATCTGCCCCGTGAAACCTTCGACGCGCCGGCCGACTGCGACGACGTCACGCTCCTGCGCGCAGCAAGAGGGGCAAAGGATGCACCGCTAGTCAGCCTTTGCCCGACTGGAGACGCAGGGTCAGGGACATCATCTTCGTGGTGGAAACTTTTCTTCGGCCGCAACGCTCCCGCGCGTGGTTCTCTGCGTGCACTAGGATCGAATAACTAGAACCCATCAGGACCGTTTTCCAGGCATTGAGGTAATGGCGGCTGGCTTGCCGAGTGGCGAGGTCGCCTGAGGCCGCCCTGCCTGAAAACTCAAATCGATGACATGTCCGGCAACAACCGGTCGAACTCCCGCTTCACGACCGAGTAGCACTCGCACACCCGCTTTTCCAGCCCCGCCCGATCGAGTACCGCAATGTGCCCATGGCTGTAGCGGATCAGGCCCGCGGCCTGGAGCTTCAGGGCGGCCTCGGTCACGCCGGAGCGCCGCACCCCGAGCATGTTGGCAATGAGTTCCTGCGTCATCGTCAGGTCGTTGGAGGGCAGCCGGTCGATGCTCAGCAGCAGCCATCGGCACAGTTGCTGGTCGATGGAGTGATGGCGGTTGCATACCGCGGTTTGCGCCATCTGCGTAATGAGCGCCTGCGTGTAGCGAAGCAACAGGCGCTGCAGAGGTCCGCCCCGCACGAACTCCTGCTTCAGGATCGCTGCGCTCAGACGGTATCCCTGCCCGGCGCTTTGTACGATGGCGCGGCTCGGCGTCGTTTCGCCCCCCATGAAGATCGCAATCCCGACCATCCCCTCATTGCCCACGATTGCGATCTCGGCGGACGCGCCATCTTCCATCACGTACAGGAGCGAAATGATTGAATTTGTCGGGAAATAGACGTTGCCCTGTTGATCTCCTGACTCGTACACGACATGGCCCAGCGGCAGCTCCACCAGCGTCAGGTGTGGTGCGAGACGCTCCCAGTCGACCGCCGGCAGCGCGGCGAGAAGGTGGTTGGACTTCGGATCATGCGTGACGCTCATGACTGCATCTCACCGGTCAGAACAGGTTGAATCAGCGACGTCGACCTTGCCAGGGCCCCTGGAAGCAGACCACGGGACGGTAGGGGATCACTTGCCTTCCTAAATATAGGTCGGCGGGTCGACTAGGCAAATGCCGGGAAACAGTGCGCCGAAGTCACGCGCACTTCATCGGATACGCGCGCTCGGGTTCCGCCCTGCCCGCTCGGGAAATCTGACTGCAATGGAATAAATGTCCCGATCCGTACGCCTGCGGACGGCAATCGTCCCGTCTCTGGCTCATATTTCGCAGTGGTGCGCCCCTTTCCACCATCGTGAAGTCAAATAAGGGATGACGAGCGTGCCCACGGGAACAATGATGCCATGGCACTTTTCGCTTCCCTGACCGCTGAATGGGCCTGTCCATGAACCTGAATCTCACATTCCCGCTGCGCGCATTCGGCGCGCCCTCCGTGCCGTCACCCTGGGACAGCATGGCGCCGGTACGGGAGGAGTTGTTCGGCATCGAACGGCTGGAGCAGCACGCGCAAAGCCTCGCCGCAGCCCAGCCGGTGACAGCATCGCCGCCACGCGTGCCATCCCTGCGCAGCCGGCTCAGCGACAATGCGACTGTCCTGCTGGCCGCCTATCGGGCGAGCGCCGCCGAGGTGGAGAGCGGCGCCGAGGTGGCGCCGGCGGCGGAATGGCTACTCGACAACTATCACATCGTCGAGGAGCAAATCCGCGAGATCCGGGACGACCTGTCCCCCGGCTACTATCGCCAGTTGCCCAAGCTCGCCGACGGTCCATTCGCTGGCTATCCGCGCGTTTTCGGGGTGGCGTGGGCCTTTGTCGCCCACACTGACAGCTACCTCGACCCCGACATCCTGCGCCGCTTTATCGCCGCCTATCAGCGCGTCCAGCCGCTGACGATCGGCGAGTTGTGGGCGGTTGCGATCACGCTGCGTATTGTACTGGTCGAGAACCTGCGCAGGCTCACCGGCCAGATCACCGCCGGCCGGGTTGCCCGTGCCGATGCGGATGCGCTGGCCGTGCGGCTGCTGGCCACAGGGGGCGCCCGCACGGCACTCGAAACAGATATTGCCGCACGCCCCGCTGCGCCGCTGTCCGAGTTGTTCGCCGCGCAACTTGCCAGGCGCCTGCGCGACCAGGACCCGAGAACCATGCCGGCACTGGGCTGGCTGGAGAAGCGCCTCGGGCTGCAGGGCACTTCGGTCGATGAGGTGGTGCTGCACGCGCAGCAGCGGCAAGGCGCCTCCAACGTGACGGTGCGCAACATCATCACGAGCATGCGGCTGATGTCCGATATCGACTGGGCCGAGTGGTTCGAGAGTGTCAGCCTGGTCGACGCGCGGCTGCGCGCGGGCAGCGCCTTTGCCGGGATGGATTTCCCGACCCGCAACCTGTACCGCAACGCAATCGAGGAGCTCGCGCGCGGCGCCTCGTGCCCGGAACTCAGGGTTGCCGAGCTGGCGCTCGGCGCCACGCCAATACCGGCGTCCACCTCGCCCTCACCGGTCCAGGTGGACGACATGACCGACGCGACCGAGGCCGGTCGCCGGGTCGATCCGGGCTATCACCTGGTCGGCCCGGGCCGCTGCGCGCTCGAACGAGCCATCCGGTTTCGCCCCCCGCCCCGCCTGTGGATCAGCCGCTTCAGCAAGCACCTGGGCATCGGCGGCTACGTCGGCGCACTCCTGCTCGTCACGGCCGGCCTGCTGGCGTTCGCGCTATGGATCTTGCCGGCTGCCAGCCTGACGCCCGGCTGGCTTGCCCTGCTTGCGCTGATCTGGATTGTACCGGCCAGCGAGGTCGCAGCAACGCTGGTCAACCGCGCGCTTGCAGGGCGACTGGGTGCGACGATCCTGCCCGGCCTGGAGCTCAAGGCGGGCGTTCCGCCCTCGCTGCGCACGCTGGTGGTCGTGCCGACCCTGCTGACCGGCGAGGCCGACCTGAGCGAGCAGATCGACCGGCTGGAGGTGCATCACCTCGCCGGCGCAGGCGGCGACCTGAGCTTTGCCTTGCTGACCGATGGCGTCGACGCGGACCAGGAGGAGCTGCCTGGCGACGCGCACCTGCTTGCCGTCGCCAGCGCGGCGATCGCCCGCCTGAACCAGCGCCATGGCCCGGGTCCGGCCGGCGACCGCTTCCTGCTGCTTCACCGACGGCGCGTATTCAACGCGGCGCAAGGCCAGTGGATGGGATGGGAACGCAAACGCGGCAAGCTGCTCGAGCTGAACCGGCTGCTGCGCGGCGCGACCGACACCAGCTACGTCGCCGTCGACGGTCAGGCGCCGCAGGTGCCGGCCGGCGTGCGCTACGTCATCACCCTCGACGCCGACACGCGGCTGCCACGCGACGCCGCGCTGCGGCTCATCGGCAAGATGGCCCATCCGCTGAACCGGCCATGGTTCGATGCGGCCCGGCAGCGCGTCGTGGGCGGCTACGGCATTCTCCAGCCGCGTGTTACGCCTTCGCTGCCGATCGGCCGTGAGGGGTCGCTCTTCCAGCGGGTCTTCTCCGGGCCGGGCGGCATCGACCCCTACGCGGCGGCCGCCTCCGACGTCTACCAGGATCTCTTTGGCGAAGGCTCCTTTACGGGCAAGGGCATCTATGATGTCGATGCTTTTGAAGCCGCGCTCAGCGGCCGGGTCCCGGAGAACGCGCTGCTCAGCCATGACCTGTTCGAAGGCGTGTTCGCCCGTGCCGGGCTGGCCTCCGACGTTGAGGTGGTCGAGGAGTTTCCCCCGCGCTACGACGTGGCGGCCAGGCGGCAGCACCGGTGGACGCGTGGCGACTGGCAACTGCTAGGCTGGATCTTCAGGCACCACAAAGGCATACACGCGGTGCCGGCCATCGGCCGCTGGAAGATGCTGGACAACCTGCGCCGCTCGCTGCTCGCGCCCCTGTTGCTCCTGAGCCTTGTGCTGTGCTGGTTCCTCCCCTGGCCGGCGGGGCCGCTGGCGACTATCTTGCCGCTGGCTGCGATTGCCATTCCGGCCGTCCTGCCGGGCATCTTGTCCGGTCTGCGGCACCGCAGCGGCATGCGCCTGCGCAACCATGTGCAGGCGCTGTTCGCAGACCTGCGGCTAGCCGCCACGCAGATCTTGCTGGGGCTGGCCTTCGTGCCCGACCAGGCCTGGCGCACGGGTGACGCCATCGCCAGGACGCTGGCGCGGCTGTTTTACACGCACCGCCATCTGCTCGACTGGACCACGGCCGCGCAGTCCGCCACGCGCCCGCGGCTGGACCTGGCCGGCTTTTACCGGCTGATGGCCGGCGGCACGCTGCTCGCGCTGTCGATGGCCGCCGCCGGGGTGGGCCTGGTGCCATCGTCATGGCCGCTCGTGCTGCCCTTTGCCCTGCTATGGCTGACGGCGCCAGCCCTTGCCCTGTGGACCAGCCGTGCGCCGGCCGTTGCGCGCCGGCTCGCGCTGCCGGCGACCGACGCGCTTGCGCTGCGCCTCACCGCGCGCCGCACCTGGCGCTTCTTCGAGACCTTCGTCACGCCAGTGGACAACATGCTGCCGCCCGACAACTTCCAGGAGACGCCAAAGCCCGTGGTGGCGCACCGGACCTCGCCGACCAATATCGGGCTCTACCTGCTGTCGGCCATCGCCGCGCGCGACTTCGGCTGGGCCGGGACCACCGAAACTGTCGAGCGCATGGAAGCGGCGTTCGCAGCGATGCGCAAGCTGCCGCGCTACCGGGGCCACTTCCACAACTGGTACGAGACGCTGGGCCTGCAGCCGCTGCATCCCGCCTACGTCTCGTCAGTCGACAGCGGCAACCTCGCCGCGCACCTGATCGTGGTCGCCAATGCCTGCGAAGAATGGACCAGCACCGCCGCGCCAGATCCGTGTCGCGGCCTGGCGGACACTGCGCGGCTGGCAAACGAGGCCCTGGCTGCGCTGCCCTTCGCACACAGCGAACCCGGACGGCAGCTTGGCGGACTACTGGCCGAGATCGACACCATGCTCGCTGGCTCACTCGACATGGCAACAGGGGCACCAGTGCTCAGGCGCCAGACGGAGAAGGTCGCCACGCTGGTGCAGGACATCCCGCCCGCGGCTGGCGACGACAATATTGCCGACCTGGTCTTCTGGACCGGGGCGCTGCAGCGCGCCGTCACCGAGCACGAGCGTGACCAGCTGCAGCAGGCTGAAGCCCCGCAGGCGCTGGCCGCCAGGCTGACGGCGCTCGCCCACACTGCGCGCGAACTGGCGCTGGCGATGGACTTTGCCTTCCTGCTCGATCCGGCGCGCAAGCTGTTGTCGATCGGCTATTCGCTTGCCGACAACCGGCCCGATGCCAGCTGCTACGACCTGCTCGCCTCCGAAGCGCGGCTCGCCAGCCTGTTCGCGATTGCCAAGGGAGACGTGTCGACCCCGCACTGGTTCCGGCTGGGGCGCATGGCGACGCCACTTGGCAGGGGCTCGGCACTGATCTCGTGGTCGGGCTCGATGTTCGAGTACCTGATGCCGTCACTGGTGATGCGCGCCCCCGCCGGCAGCCTGCTTGAACAGACCGCGCGCCTGGTGGTGGCGCGCCAGCGGGGCTACGGGCAGTCGCTGGGGATTCCCTGGGGCGTATCCGAATCGGCGTACAACGCCCGCGACAGGGAGTTCACCTACCAGTACTCGAACTTTGGCGTCCCCGGCCTGGGGCTCAAGCGGGGCCTGTCCGAGAACGCGGTGATCGCCCCCTATGCCACCGGGCTGGCGGCCATGGTCGATCCGCAGGCCGCACGCGACAACTACCGTCGCCTTGCCGAAGCCGGCGCCCTTGGACGCTACGGTTTCTACGAGGCGCTGGACTATACGCGCGCGCGCCTGGCCGAGAGCGAGACGGTCGCCATCGTACGCAGCTTCATGGCGCACCACCAGGGCATGACCATCGTTGCCATCGCCAACGCCCTCGACGGGGGGCGCATGCGTGAGCGCTTCCATCGCGAGCCGATGATCCAGGCCTGCGAACTGCTGCTGCAGGAACGCATGCCGCGCAACGTCGCCGTGGCGCACCCCCGCGCCGAGGAAGTGAAGGTCTCGGCAACGGCGGTACAGCCGCAGGACGCTGCGGTGCGGCGGTTCACGGCGCCGGCAACTGGCAATCCGGTCACCCATCTGCTGTCCAACGGACGCTACACCGTGATGCTGACCACCACGGGAATGGGCTACAGCCGCTGGCGGGACCTGGCCGTGACGCGCTGGCGGGAAGATGCCACTCGCGACGATTCGGGCTCCTTCATCTTCCTGCGTGATACGCAAAGCGGCACCACCTGGTCTGCCAGCACGCAGATGGCAGCCGATGGCGAGCGCGGCGGCGAAGTGGTGTTCGCCGAAGATTGCGCCGAGTTCGTCCGGCACGACGGCGGCCTGACAACCATCCTGGAAGTCCTGGTTTCCGGCGAGGACGACGGCGAGGTCCGCCGCGTGTCGCTGGTCAACAACGGGCGCCGCCCACGCGAGATCGAGCTCACTTCCTATGCCGAAGTCGTGCTCGCCGCGCGCGCGTCCTATGACGCGCATCCGGCCTTCTCCAGGATCTTCATCCAGACCGCACACCTGCCCGAGTCCGGCGCGCTGACCGCGACACGCCGCCTGCGCTCGCCCGAGGAGTCGCCGGTGTGGGCTGCCCACTTCTGCGTGGTGGAAGGCGAGCTTGTCGCCGATCCGCAGTACGAGTCCGACCGCGCGCGCTTCCTGAAAGACGGTCGCACGCCGGCTGCGTGCGCAGTCGTCACAGCCGGGCTGCCGCTCTCGAACACGGTCGGCACGGTCCTCGACCCGATCTTCTCGCTCAGGCAGCGCGTGCGGATTGCGCCTGGCGGCAGCGCGCGGGTGGCGTTCTGGACCGTCATTGCGTCGTCGCGCGCCGACCTGCTCGACCTGATCGACAAGCACCAGGACCGCAACGCCTTCGACCGGGCCAAGACCCTGGCCTGGACGCAAGCCCAGGTCGAGCTTCGCCACCTTGACGTCGACGCGG
The DNA here is from genome assembly GCF_040149425.2 of Cupriavidus sp. DF5525. NCBI lineage: Bacteria > Pseudomonadati > Pseudomonadota > Betaproteobacteria > Burkholderiales > Burkholderiaceae > Cupriavidus > Cupriavidus sp. DF5525. The sequence goes on from NZ_CP168267.1 coordinate 1,227,946, forward strand.
CGGAAGCGGCCGACTTCCAGCGCCTCGCGGCTCCGCTGCTCTACGCCGATGCCCGCTTCCGGGCCCCGCCCGACGCCATCCTGCGCGGCGCGGGTCCGCAGTCAGGACTATGGCCGATGGCGATTTCCGGCGACTTGCCTGTTGTCCTCCTGCGCATCGACGAGATCGAGGATATCGTCCAGGTGCGCCAGTTGTTGCGCGCCCACGAATACTGGCGCATGAAGGGGCTTGGCGTCGATCTGGTCATCGTCAACGAGCGCGCCTCGTCCTATATCCAGGACTTGCAGATGGCGATCGAGACCGCGGTTCGCAGCAGCCATGCGCAAAGCCAGACGGGCGAAGAAGCGGTGCGCGGATCGGTCTATACCTTGCGTGCCGACATGATGACTCCCGAAGCCCGCGCCCTGCTCCAGTCGGTCGCGCGCGTCGCGCTGATGGCCCGACGCGGTTCCATCGCGGACCAGCTCGCCCGACTGCCCGGCGCGGCGGCCCCGCTTGCCGTACCGGCCCGGCGCCGCCAGCGCGCGGCACCGTCAGTGCCGCCGGTGCCGGCGCAGCCCGGGCTCGAGTTCTTCAACGGCCTGGGTGGCTTCGATCAGGACGGCAGGGAATATGTCGTGGTGCAGAACGCAGAGCGGTCGACCCCTGCCCCATGGATCAATGTGATCGCGAATCCCTGCTTTGGCTTCCAGGCGTCGGCCAGCGGCAGCGGCTGCACCTGGGCGGAGAACAGTCGCGACAACCAGCTGACGCCCTGGTCCAATGACGCTGTCGCGGACCCGTGCGGCGAGGCAATCTATATCCGCGACGAGGACAGTCTCCAGGTCTGGAGCGCCACCGCGCAGCCGATCCGGGACCAAGGCACCTACACCGCACGCCATGGCCACGGCTACAGCTGCTTCACGCATGAGGTCGACGACATCGCGCTGGCGTTGCTGCAGTACGTTGCGCTGGACGATCCGATCAAGATTTCGCGCCTGACGCTGCGCAATCTCTCCGGCACCCCGCGCCGGCTTTCCGTGACGGCCTATACGGAATGGGTGCTCGGCACCTCCCGGGGTGCTTCGGCGCCGTTTATCACGACGGCGCCGGACCAGGCCACCGGCGCCATCCTGATCCGCAATCCGTGGAGCACGGCGTTTGCGGGTCGCGCGGCCTTTGCCGATCTGGGCGGCAGGCAGACTGCCTGGACCGCCGATCGTACCGAGTTCCTTGGCCGGAATGGCGGCCCGGACGCGCCCGCGGCGCTGCTCGGCAAGGCACCCTTGTCCGGCACGACCGGGGCCGGGCTCGACCCCTGTACGGCCTTGCAGTGCAAGGTCGAGCTGGCAGCCGGCGAAACCGTCGAAGTCGTTTCGTTCATCGGACAATGCGCCTCGGCCGCCGAGGCCAGCGCGCTGATTGCGCGCTATCGCCAGACGGATCTCGACGCCACGCTGGCGACCGTCACCCGGCACTGGCAGCGCCTGCTTGGCGCGGTACAGGTCAGGACACCGGACCGCGCCATGGACATCATGCTCAACGGCTGGCTTCTCTATCAGACGCTAGCCTGCCGCATCTGGGCGCGCGCGGCCTTCTACCAGGCAAGCGGCGCCTACGGATTCCGCGACCAGTTGCAGGACCATATGGCGCTCACCCTTGCCAGTCCCGACGCCACGCGGCGGCACCTGCTGCGCGCCGCCGGGCGGCAGTTTGTCGAAGGCGACGTCCAGCACTGGTGGTTGCCGCATTCCGGGCAAGGCGTGCGAACCAGGATTTCCGACGACCGCGTGTGGCTGGCGTTCGCTACCGCCAGCTATATCGCCAGCGCCGATGACACCGGCGTGCTGGACGAGATGGTGCCGTTCCTGGATGGCCAGCTGCTGGGCCCCACCGAGGCGGATGCCTTCTTCCAGCCAATGGTCTCGGATGTGTCAGCCTCGCTGTTTGAACATTGCGCGCGCGGGATCGACGGCTGCATCGCGCATACCGGCGAGCACGGGCTGCCGCTGATCAGCAGCGGCGACTGGAACGATGGCATGAACCTTGTCGGCGCCGGCGGCAAGGGCGAGAGCGTCTGGCTGGGCTGGCTGCTGGCACGCACCCTCGACATGTTTACACCGTTGGCGCAGACCCGCGATGCCGGGCGCGCCAACCGCTGGCGCGCGCATGCGGCCTTGCTGCGCGAGGCGCTGGAACGAGTGGCCTGGGACGGCGACTGGTATTGCCGTGCGACCTTCGACAACGGCACCTGGCTCGGCTCGAAAGACCGTGAGGAATGCTATATCGACGCCATCGCGCAGTCATGGGCCGTGCTGTCGGGCGCGGCCGATCCCACCCGTGCCCGTGCCGCGATGGCGTCGCTGGAAAAGTATTTGGTGCGCCGCGAAGACGGGCTGGCATTGCTGTTCACCCCACCCTTCGACAAAGGCGCCCTCGACCCCGGCTACATCAAGGGCTACCCGCCCGGCCTGCGCGAGAACGGCGGGCAATACAGCCATGCCGCGATGTGGGCAGTCCTCGCATTCGCCAGGCTGGGCGAGGCCGGCAAGGCCGTCGAACTGTTCTCCCTGCTCAACCCGATCAACCATGCGCTGACACCCGTAGCCGTCGAGCGCTACAAGGTCGAGCCCTATGTGGTGGCGGGCGACGTCTACTCGGTAGAGCCCCACATCGGCCGCGGCGGCTGGACCTGGTACACGGGTGCCGCGGGATTGATGTATCGCGCCGGTGTAGAGGGCATCCTGGGGATCCGGATCGAGGGAGGCCAGTTGGTCGTTGCCCCTTGTATTCCTGCCTCGTGGCCAGGCTTCCAGGCCACAGTGACCGTGGCGTCTACCCGCTATGAGATCAACGTGGAAACGTCATTGCACCGTGCCGGCGGTGTCTCGCAGGCGATCCTTGACGGCGTCAGCATCCCCTGTAAGGACGGCCAGGCCAGCATCCCTCTTGATGGGGGCGAGCACACGCTGCTGGTCCAGGTCTAGCTCCCCCGTATCCGGGCAGTCAATCCATGCCGGTGCCCCGTCAAGCGTACGGCACCGGACTGACACGACATCCCATCCGGACTAGGCTCTGATCAGGATAGAGCTGTCTCTATCGATACGACGTACCGGCGACAAGTACTTCAGCGAATCCCCCGAATCGGTGCTCTGGATTCCATGGCATGGCCATCGACAACGCGATCCGCTAGAACGGCCGCCACCCGCCTGGCAGCATCGGCGGAGGGCATGTTTTTGCAGAATCAGGAGCGCATCATGTCAATTGGTCTCTTGCTGTTGATTGTCCTGGCTATCTTCTTCGTTGGGGCAATTCCCACCTGGTCGTACAGCAGCGGTTGGGGCTACGCTCCGTCCGGCGCACTCGGGGCGATTCTTGTTGTGGTCCTTGTCCTGTTGCTGCTAGGCAGACTCTAGGGCAGGCATCGGGAATACTCCCGACATCGCAAGCACGCTGTGCCGCGGCCGAATTGCCTCAGCATCCGGCACGCAACACCAATGAAGAGGAATACATCATGAACAAGGATCAAGTGAAGGGCCGGGTCACGGCGGCCGCCGGGAAAGTCAAGGAAGCCTTTGGCAGGATGACTGGAAACAGACAAACGCAAGTGGCGGGAATCCTGAAGAAGGATATCGGCAAGACGCAGGCAGCGTATGGCGACGTCAAGGCGGATATCAAGAAGGCGGAATAAAGCGATACGGAGTGAGGGCGAGCACCCGAGCCAGCGCACCGCCGGCGGGATGGGATAGGCGACCAGTCGGCTGGTCGCCTTCTCCCGATTCGGCTTTTCCTCGTTACATGCCGGCGCCAGGAGACACCCATGCTGGACACGATGCTGAATCAATTCCCTCCCATCGAGCAGGAGGCTTTCCGCGAGACCTGCCTGCGCAATGGAGTCGCCCCCGACGGATTTACCGTGACAGCGGTTGAAGACGCGGCAGGCGCTGTGCCGGCTCACGGCCGCACCATCTCGGTAGGCTTCGGCAGGGAAATCCGCCAGTACGACGGAAACCTGGGTGCGCAATGGACTGTCGATTTCGAGGACGACCTGAGATCGCGCGTCTTCGGCTGAGGTTCTCGCCGAGGCAGGTACCGCGGCGCTGCTGATGTCAGGTTTCAAGTCGAGGCAAGAGCAGCGGCACGCTGTTCGCTGCCTCCGTACGCTGTCGTACCGCTTTCCCACCCGCTTTGGCGTACGCTGAATCATTGCCAGATCAGCAGGCTGACCAGCCTGTAGCCACCGGCAGGAATACCGCCCGAGCACGCCAATCAGATGGAGCCATCGTGAACATCATCACCAGCGCCGGCCCTCTCATATCGCTGATCGCTGGCATCCTGATTCTTGTCATGCCGCGACTGCTCAATTACATCGTCGCCATCTACCTTATCGTCATCGGCCTGCTCGGACTGTTTGGCGGACATCTGCGCTGAGCGGACGGGGTGGCCTGCTTCGTTCCAGCTGTCCCTCAGGAGGCATTTCCGCAATCCAGAGTTTCTCCCCGTGGCGCCTCATCTCCATATGCGGCCGCCCGGTTTAGTCCTCGCCGCCCCATGAAAACTGACGTCGCGGTAAGGATCCACCTTCCGGGCACCAGCACGCCCGGGCAGTCGAGTACATCATGCGTACCCTGCTCTGTCTTCGCTTCAAGAATGCCGCTGCCGCCCGCAACGGCTGGGCAAAACTGCTTCCCCTAGTGCGCGCGCCGGCCTATGTGACCGGCCCGTGGTTCATTGGCCGGGGCCTGCGGCCGGTCGAGGGTTTTCCGGGCGCAGACCCCACGCACACCACCTTCCGGCATGAAGGCTCGATCGCAGGCTATGCCGCCTTTGCGATACTTGGCCTAGTGCTGGCGGGCTATTACGGCGACCATTCCGCCCCCCTGAGTGGCCTCACCACCTTTGGCCTTGGCTTCGTAGCCTTCGGCGTTTGTGGCTGGCTCCTTGGTGCGTTGTTCGGCGCCACGTTGCCGCGACAGCGGCTGGCGCGGGCTGCCGCACTCTTGTCGCAGGGCGAACTCATCATGATCGTCGGATGCAGATCCTCCGAGAAGGAAACGATCAAGACGCTGCTATACGAGCTGGGCGGGGTAGGCATTGACGAGCACGGCGACTTCTTGCCACATCTGCGCTGGACCTAAGCGTGACCGTCCCGCGGCACCAGGCGGTGCCGCCGGTGAAAGATAGGCCTGGTGAAAGCCAGATGTCCGCTTTCAGAGATTGATCAGACCTGCTGCCACGTTTACGCACAGTCCCAGTACAGCGATATTGAAGTAGAACGAGAGCACGGACTGCGCAAGTACCGCTTTGCGGATGGGCCGCGATCTCAGTGCCACGTCCGACGTTTGCGAGGTCAACGCGATCGTGAACGAGAAGTACAGGAAGTCCCAATAATTCGGCTCAAGCGCGCTATCCGGAAAGCTGAGTGCCGATTCATCGGTACTCTCCTGCGCTGAGCCGTAGAAGAGCCGCGCATAGTGCAACGCGAACATTGCCGGAATCAGGAACCAGGCGCCGAACAGCGTCGCCACGGTGAAGGCAAGATGCCCCAGCCCCGCGCCGAGCCCCAAATCTTTCACCGTGGCCAGCTGGCGACCGCAGCAATGCAAACGACTAGCAGAAACGTAGTGGCCGTCTCGTCCTCGCGAATGGCAATTTCCCTGACCATGTCTTGTGGCGCCCTGGCCATCAGCCACCAGATCAGCACGAGATACGACCAAACGGCGATGTCCCAACCGAAGATGACGCGCACTAGCGGGCGCAGCGACACCGGCGCCATGGATGCAGCGATGATGCCGATCACTAGCGCGATGGCGGCGCGCGGCCGGAATCGAATGAGCTTCGGGACAGGGAGAACGGGGAGCATGAGCATCAGATGGTGGGTGGAATGGCCGCTTGCGCAGGCCGCCCGATCTGGCGCCGACGCGCGTTCCAACGAAGCTCCTCGACCATCAACGGCTCGCCAGGCTAGGCTCGCGCTCCGGGCCGCGCCGACCCTTTGCACGAGGGTGGCCTATGCCTGACAGCAGCTATGCGGTGAGAACCTATGCCAGCGTAGCGCGTTCCAGTCGCCCGCTCAAGCTGCCTTCACCGGTCTATCGAGTTGGCTTTCATGCCTCAATGAATGCCTTGAGCGCTGTCGTGAATGCAGCGTTCCCGATGCTCTCGTGAACATCGCGGAAGTCGTCCAGTTGGAAGCGAGGGATGATCAGCGCTTTGGATCAATCTTGTGAGACGGCAATATGCTGAGGAGCATTGGTGTGCATCCACGGGTTGAATCCGCAGGCCAATCCGGCGGTTCGGCGTCTGTCACCAAACCGCCGAGATTGCTCAAGAGAAGCCATCTCGGGCTAGCCTGATATTTCCCAGAGTCAATTCACGCGGTTGCTAGTGGATGGCAAAGGCAACTGCAAACTGCTGGGCTCGTTGCCATTTCGGCCTCGCGGTAGCCGCCCGAACATCCAGCGTGAACTAGTTCAAAGCGAGGGCTTTGTTGTTGACGCAAGCATCATCAACGCATCCGCGCTTGCAGATCATCCATTTCTTCCAGCAGGTCGGCCACCAAAGCGGCCAGTTCGGGTATGGCGTCAAAGTCACGCTCCAACTGACGCATGCGCCGCGCCCGTCGAAGGCTGGCGCTGGAAAACCGCCAGACGCCAGCGACACTTACAGCATGGGGGAACAAGCCCTCATTTACATGCCGCCTGAGCCACTCTGGTTCTACCATGCAGGCTGCCGCCACTTGCTCCAGAGTCAGCCAGGCATCTTCCATCAGGCAGCCGATCAGAACGTCATTATCCGGCATGGGTCAGGCTCTCCTATCCGGGCGCGGATTAAAGCTCAATTCCCGCGCCATGGTTTCATAAAGCTCCCGCGCCTTGGGGGTGTTTGCCGGCGGCAACACCACCTGGATGTCCAGCAGCAGATCGCCCGGTGGATTAGCGGGAATGCCCTTGCCGCGCACACGTAGCTCGCTGCCGCTCTGGGCGCCAGGGGGAATGCGCACCTGCAGTTCGCCCCCAGGTAAATCGACGGGCACCACCGCCCCCAGCGCCGCCTCCCATGGCGCCACCTGCAGCGTGAGGTGTAGATTTCGCCCCTTCACTTTCAGTTGGTCGTGCGGTTTGAAATGCACCTCCAGAAAAAGATCCCCGGCCGGCGCACCGCCGATCCCCGGCGCTCCCTGCCCGGCCAGACGGATGAGCTGACCTTCGCGCACGCCTTTGGGAATTTTCACGCTGAGGGTCCGGCTCCTCGACTGCGCTCCGCCCTGAGCGTCCATGCTTGGCACCCGCAGCGAAAGTTGACGGGTGGCGCCGGTAAAGGTGTCGTCCAGGTCCAGCAGCACCTTCGCGTGGTGATCCACACCGCGTGACTGGAAGCTGCCACCGTGCGTATGGAAGCCGCGGTGTCTGCCCCCCACATGGCCAAACAGCTCGGCGAAGAAGTCGCTGAAATCGGCCTCTTCCTGAGGCGAGAAGCTCCGACTCGAGAACTCGAAGCCGGTGTCCCAGCCCGGTGGCGGACGGAACTCCTGGCCGGGCTGATTGCCTCGTCCCAATTGATCGTAAGCGGCGCGCTTTTCCGGGTCGGAGAGCACGGCGTAGGCCTCGTTGAGCTGCCTCATGCGCAGTTCGGCATCCGACTCCTTGGAAACGTCAGGATGGAACTTGCGCGCGAGCTTGCGGAACGCCTTCTTGATGTCCTCCGCCGTGGCATCGCGTGCCACCCCCAGCGTTTTGTAGTAGTTCTGGAACTCCATGCGTGTTCCCCTTTTCCGGTCTCGAGGGCTGCTCTTCACCTCGGAAGAATGATGTCGAATACCAGTCAAATCAAGAACTTGAAATCCCCAGGCGAAGCCTTACCATTGCAACCGGGGGCGTCCGAATATGGCGCCCGCGCGAAAGCGAATGGAGGCAAACATGATGTATCGATCGTTGTTTCCCCGTGACGTATTCTCAGAACTGGAACGGCTACAGCGCGAATGGCAGCAGCCATTCGAGCTGTCTTCCAGCATTCGTGGTCGGGTCAGTTTTCCGGCCATGAATGTAGGCGGCACCCCCCACTCGGTGGAAATCTACGCTTTTGCCCCTGGCGTCGATCCGGCCAGCATCGACGTGCAGCTGGTGCAGAGCGTGCTGACCATTGTCGGCGAGCGCAAGCCCGATCTCCCCAACAAGGACGAGCAAACCTCCATGCATATCGATGAACGCTTCGCCGGCCGCTTCCGCCGTGTGGTAAGCCTACCAAACGACGTGAATCCCAATGCGGTGGAGGCCAAGTACCGCGACGGCGTGCTGCACATCAGCATCCAGCGCCTCGAAGCCGCGCAGCCGCGCCAAATCAGCATCCAGTGAGCGAGGAGGATCAGGCCATGAGCGAAACTACTGCTGTCACCAAGCAAGCCGACACTGCCAGCACTGAAGCAGCCCTGATGCCGCCAGTGAATGTGTACGAGGACGCCGCAGGCATCACCCTGTACGCCGATCTGCCGGGTGTGCCCAAGGACAAGCTGGCCGTGCAGGTGCAAGGCGATATCCTGACCATCAAGGGCGAAGTCGCCCTGGATCTGCCGGAGGGCATGGAAGCCAGTTACGCGGAGGTTTCTCTGCCCCGTTACCGGCGCGTGTTCACGCTATCCAAGGAACTAGATGCCGAAAAGGTTGTCGCCGAGTTCAACCACGGCGTGCTCAAGCTGCGCATCCCGAAAGCCGAACACACGCAACCCAGCCGCATTGAGGTCAAGGTGGTGTGATGTAAGCCGGGCGGCCGTGGGCATCACCCATGGCTGCCCACACGTAGGAGGGCTGACATGAAGCTGGAATCGTTGAAAGAGAGTTTCGGTATTCGCCCCTTTGAACAGCGAGAGGCCGACGATGCGACTGATCGAACCGGATGAACAACAGGACTTTCTTGCGACCTTGCAGCATAATGGTCTGGCAGCAGATGATTTCGAACTCCTGGAAACGGATACGACTGACCCAAAAGGCGACGAGAACATCGGTTTACAGGGCTACGTCACGGTAACCAGACTATCGACACAAGTTACAAGGGAATACCCCATCGGCGATGAAACCGATTGGGTTCAGCATTTCAGCAAAGATCTCGAAGCCGGCATCTTCGATAAGTCGGAATGAGATCCCGCGTGCTATTGGGGCGGCGGGTGAAAGATGACTACCTACCCGATTGGATACTCACTTGGAAACTCGAGCTGGACGGCCTGAGCGATCAGGCCTGGCGCGAGCGCATAAGAATCTGTTCCTCCAGATACATGCGCATCGTCTGGATATGCCAGATATTCCTCGGGCTCAACGAGGGACTGCAGGCGGGCCAGTTCCAGCGGCAACGCTGTGCCGCAGGACACGGCGCGCGCGATCGCGGAGGTGATGGGCACCAGCCTGCTGCGGGCCGAGTCAGGCGAGACGTTGATGCCGTCAGCCACACCGGTGTGGGTACGGCCGGTGGCAGTGGCGCTGTCGGTGGCACAGCCTGCGGAGGTTATGTAATGGCCTATTTTCCGACCAAACCGGCCACGGCCACAAATGCGGAAACGATAGCTATACCGAGAGCCCATTTCGAAATGCGGAGCGCTTGTCGCGCAGTCTCGACTTGGTCCTGCGGCGCCCCCGCTGCCTGCTCCGTCGCCAGAAGCGCTCGTTCCTTGCGTATCTCCGCTCGCTGGCTGTCGATCCTATCGAGATATGCACGAGCGTTCTCTAAACGCCTGTCGCCGAACGTGTGGCGCTCTACGTGTTGCCGGAATTCGTCCTCGCTGTGTTTAGCAATCCACTCGAGTATTTCGGCATCGGTTTCGAAGTTCGCCATGGCTTGCCCCTATCGTTCCAGAGGATCGTAGCACGCGAAGGAAGCGAGGCGGATGGGGATGGGGATGGCGGGGTGAGCCTGTTCCTCCACGCCAAGAATTACATCCACCGCGGCTCTGCCTGCTACCTCGGCGACGAGATATGCCCAGCGACGAGAGAACGGGCCGCCGTGGACTTTGATTCGCTTGCCGAGTGCAGCAACTCCCGGGGGTCTCATCGGGCCCTCGATCTGGAACCAGACATCGAACATGTCATCGGATGTGCTCGCAAGGTCAATATGGATCTCGAATCCTCGATATTCGGTAACGCGGTCCATGGCTATCTCCCAATGCTGCCAAGGATCCTAGCATGGCCAATGAACGCCCCATCCTCTTCAGCGGCGCCATGGTGCGCGCCATCCTGGACGGCCGGAAGACGCAGACGAGGCGCGTGGTGACCGGCGCCGGGCTCGGCATGTTGAACGACGGCTTCACGCCTGACTATGTTGCACTTGGGAGCGTTAAAAACCTTGGGGTTCGGCTTCAGCAATTCGCCCTAATGGTCGAGGAACTCCGCCACCTCAGCGGGTAGCTCCTCCATGCGCCGCCTGGATTCGCCCCAATCGGTAATGGTCTCCAGGCGAATGATGACTTTCGTCTCGCACCTCGGCTGGCGGTCAACTGTTGCAGATCGCTAATTCCGGGAGTGGAACGAAGTTGGGGGATGCGCCCGTCTACGTGCTCAGTTGGATCTACGGCGACCGAAAGTGCGGGTACTTGTAGATGAATTGCTCCTCCAGCTTGCCATCCAGCAGTTCGACTCGCGCCTGGAGAAGGTAGTGCGCACCGTTGATAGACCACCGCATCTGCTGTCGTTTGGACAGGCGACGGTTTATCAAATGATTCATCACTGATTCTGCCGGAGCGGTAGAGATTCGCCTCCCCGCCCGCCGTGCGCGCGCATAGTCAACAAGGATGGCTGCGTTGTGTTGGAGAAAGTCGAGGAGTCGATTGGCAGCACCGAAGGTAGTCGCTGCGGTAGGGCCATAGAAGCTTTCACGCTTCAACGCCTCCTCTTTCATGGAAGCAGCCAACGTCCTAGTCAACTCTATACCTATTGCCGCTCAGCCTCTCCACAGTGCCCCTCGTATTTTGCGCCATATTTTTTCGCACCGTGAGAAGATCTCTGGGCGCGGTAGGAAGTAGTGGTGCGAGAACAGCGATGATCGTATCGCGTGAAGTTTCATCGCAAGGTGGAACCAGTCGAGCATTGGTGACGCTACTCGAGGCGCGATTTGGGTCACCAGGCTTCGCATCCCGCTTGCACCGTCGTTAACGACGTCCACGAACGTCGACGGAGACCAACCGCACTGCTTCAAGGCTGCGCTCACTAAAACACGCGCCAGGGTTCGGCGAGGAATTGCGCAGGCGAATCGCCTTGCCATCCTACCCTCTCGTTCGATTCGGCCTGCGATCATCTCAAACTTCGAGATCTCCTCGAATGGATAGGCTGTAAGCACAGTACTGTCAATTGCCATCGAGAGTGATTTCGCCCGTTCCTCGCACTGAGGATCCGAACCCCATCCCAGAGCGAACTGGCGGTCTTCAATGTACTCACCGATCTTGATTGTCTCGCGTCGGACACGCATATGAGACAGGCAAGAAACCGATGTCAGCGCAGAAACGACGGCCGCACAGACCTGTATGATCCTGTTGCTCCGTGACGCGCACACAGGTAGGCCAGCTCAGGGGTAGTTCGTGAGGGAAGAAGCCGTTCGATGGGGCACAACGTTTCCCTGTAGTCTTCTATATCGCCGTTCTCATCAAGCGGCTCCGGCAGGCACATGCAAGCCACAACCCGTGGAACGCGAATGTGAATTGTGCCTAGTGCAGTATCGAACGTGCGTGGTCGCCAATCTTTGATGCGGCGATACGCTCCGCAATGCGGGCACCTTCTCTTGGCGCGATCGTAAGCGTAGATCTGCTGCTGTGCCACAGTCTGTTGAAGCGCGAGAGCCAGCAGCCGCAGTTCTCACAGCGAAAGACCGAAGTCTGCAGGCTCCGCGTTACACGTTGGTCGCTCTACTGTCCCGAGTTGGATAGTTTCGACGCTCCCATCGTCCGCATGGGATTGTAGGCAAAGAGTCCAGCGTAGTGACATGGTGGCCCCCGATACTCATCTGGAAACATCATCACTTTAGTCGCAATGTGACACCCTCCCCCAGTTTCTTTCCACTCCCTGGCTCGCACGAACCTCGTTCTTCTACACGTGTCGGACCGGCTGCATTCGCTGACGCAGGACGGCTTCGATGTCGCAATCCGCCACACGACCACCGCGCGCCGCAGACGCATGTGGCGTGGACGCTGTGCCAGACGCGTTCGCTGCTGGTGGCCAGCTGCGACTACCTTGAGCGGCGCGGAACGCCGCCGCACCCGCCTCAGCCATTGACAGCGATAACGCTGTGGTACGGTAGAGGGAACAGCGCAAGACCGCCTACACCCCGCCCCTTACGGTGCGCAGCACGCGCAGCCCCCCGGGGCTCGAGTACATGAAGGATCGAACCCGAAGGGGCGAGAATTGGAATGATGCAGGGGCAACGCCTGAGGTGACGTTGCCCCTTGTCGGTTACAGCTCAGCTCTCAAAAGCGACTATCCACCGGGATACCGGAAGTCGCTCCCCAGAAGTTGCAATGATGTGCCGTCTCGTAATCAGTTTGCCTCTGGGACTTGGGGCCGATTAGACGAATGTACCTGTCTTGCGCGGTGAGGCTCTGCCATTCTTTGCTTCCGCCAACATTGGGATCCCCACTTCGCGCGAACTGCCCAAAGATCTGGCGAATACTTTTTCCTACATCCGTTTCCGCCTTCTTGGACCATGACACGTCAAAGAGATACTCGACGTCAGCGTAATGACCGGACGCGTACGTTTCGTCAGTAGCCTCATCGAACTCGTAAGCATAGACTGGTGTGCGCGAAGCCATCGCCAAGTCGCTCTGCAAAGCGGGGCAATTGAAGGCAGCATCCGTCACAATGGCACTTGCGGCCTCGAAAGGCGTGGGAAAACTGGCCAAGGGGTACACCGCAATAACGTCCTCGGCGCTCTTTGAAGCGGCCGTGGCATAAGCCCGGGCCACAACCTCATATTGGCTAGGGGGTGAGTCAGGACTCTGCGAAGGAATGGCGCGCCCCTCATACCGCGTGACTCCCTGCATGACGGGCATTTTCTGAAATTTTCCTTCTAGAAGAGCCATTCGCTGTGCTTGGGGAATCGTTGTTCCGTCTATGGTTGACTGATTGAATGCACTCGATGCCGTGTTGGTTTTGCCCTGACTTGCAAGGACATCCGCCAACGCCTTCCCTCGCAGGCATGTAGTCGATTGGTCCGTGCACCCCAATCTCTCAGCAAAGCTAGTACCCCGTGTCTGAGAAACGCCCAACGTGGGTGTAAACGGTTGGTATGCGCCGCTTTGAACGATCGCCTTCTGGAACAAACCTGAAGACGATCGTGCAATCAGATGATTGAGGATGTTCAGCCCACCCGAGGACGCGCCGAATACGGTGACGTTGTTGGGATCCCCGCCAAAGGACTGGATGTTATTCTGTACCCAGGCGAGGGACACCTGTTGGTCGAGAAGTCCATAGTTTGCGGCCGGATGGCCCTCCTTGTCGATTGCGGGATGAGAGAGAAAGCCCAGAACTCCAACCCGGTAGTTGGTCGAGACGACGATGACTCCTTGCTCCTTCACAAGGCGACCAGGATCATAATCACTTGCACTGCCGCTCGCGTTTGCACCGCCGTGGATCCAGAACATCACCGGCAGATTGCTTGCCCCCGCCGCTACGTTATCGGGAACGTAGATGTTCAAAAACAGGCAATCTTCACTCGTCGACCTTTGAACGCCTTCAGGCGTTTCGTTGATTACTGGAATCTGCGGTGACGTCCACACTGGGCCTCTCAGCAGCTCGACCTACGAGCAGTTGAGCAAGTTTGAGATTTGCGCGATCACCCAGGGCGCATGCGGCGCGCTGTCGCTGGGTGCTGACGGCGCTCTATCTGGGTGGGTTGCGCGCGTCGGAACTCACGGGCACGCCCATGGGGGCGTTCTTCTGCCGGCGCGACGCCCAGAGCATCGAGCGCTGGTGGCTGGAAGTGAGCGGCAAGGGCAACAAGACCCGGCTGGTACCGGCCACCGATGAGCTGATCGCCGAACTGGCGCGCTACCGCCGCGCCCACGGACTGCCGCCCACGCCACAGCTGGGGGAAACGCGCCCGCTGCTGCTGCCGGTGACCGGCCGTGAGGCGGGTCGCGACAAGGCCCTGTCACGCGGGGCGCTGCACTTGATCCTGAAGGAGGTGTTCGGCCTGGCGGCCGGGCGCCTGCGGGCGCGCGGGCCCGAGTGGGAAGCCCAGGCCGATGTCCTGGCCAGCGCCTCGGCCCACTGGCTGCGCCACACCGCCGGCTCGCACATGACCGACCAGCAGGTCGACCTGCGTTTTGTGTGCGACAACTTTGGCCATGCCTCGATCGCCACCACCAGCGCTTACCTGCACAGCGAAGAGGATGCGCGGCACGAGGCCACCCAGGAGCGACATCGTATTGGGTGGACCGGGAAGACGTAAGGCGCACCCCGCGTGGCAAGCCCCGAAGGGGACGCGGCTGCTAAAATCGCTCCACGCGATCCACCACTGAATTCAATGGGCTTCGAACAACTGCCGACACTCAAAGCACAACTGGCAGCACAAGCAAAGGCTGAAAAGGCCGCAAAGTCCGCAAAGGCTGCCGAGGTTCCGAAGCGGGCCACGCCGCCCCGCGCACGGGACGCTGCGCCGGCCAATCCGGCAAAGCCGCCCGTCGATCCGGTGGTCCACGCGATCGCCAGGCTGCAACGGCGTTTTCCGCTAGCCTTTCCGAAGAACCCGGCGCCCAAGGTGCCGCTCAAGATCGGCATCTTCGAGGATCTCCTCCCGCATGCCCAGGCGCTTGCCCCTCACGGAGGCCGAATTGCGCGAGGCGATCAAGACCTGGTGCCGCGGCGCCCGCTACTGGGCCTGCCTCCTCGAAGGCGCATCACGGATGGATCTGGCCGGCCAGGAGGCCGGGGCAGGTTCGCCCGGAGGATGCAAAACGGGCGCAGCAACTGCAAGCGAGGCGTTCGCGGGGGGCACCATCCAAATCGGCGAAGGCGTCGCACCCCGTTGATGCGGCTCGATAGGTTGAGGTTTTGGCATGGACAGCCGGCTCAGGGAAGGCGCACAGCAATCCATCTCCGCGCCGCGGCGCCAGGATGGCAGCCTCGCTTAGGACGCTAATCCCACGCTGCCGGTTCGCCAGGCTTGGCCGCATGGGCCGCAGCCTGTTCGAGCCAAAGTGCATGCTCCTTGGGCACGACCAGCATCGTCAAACCCAGTCCGTCCAGCACGCGCAGGGCGTGCTCGAGATTGACGCCCTTGCCGTTCTCCAGCTTGGACAGCATGCCGACAGAGACCCCGCAATGCCTCGCCGCCTGGTCAATGGGCACCCCGCCCCCTGCCCGGGTGGCTCGAATGCGGCCGCCCAGTTGCTGAATGGTGCGAATTGTCGCGCGCGAAGGAGGCGTCGGATCAGGTAGTGGTCGCGGCATGGAGGCCCGTCCCGTGAAGAAGGCAAGCCAGCGTGGAGGCTGCTCGCCAAATTATTTCATGATCGTGAAATTATACTAAACACAGCGTCTTAAATAATGCAGCATAGTCGTCGTAGTACCTCGTTTGGTCTCTTCCATTGCTGGAAGCAGGCGTCGACTGCCGAGAGAACTTCTACGAGGGTGGCGAAGTACCGGTTATGTAACCCCAGGCGCCGTGTCAGTTTCCATACGCGTTCGATAGGCGCCAGTTGCGGGCTGTATGGTGGCAGGAACAACAACGTCATGTGCCGCCTGTATTTGTGCAGTAACGGTTTGAGCAGGACGGCATGGTGGTACTTTGCGTTGTCCAGGACCACGACGATGCGCTTGCCGCGACGTCGATGGCGGAGTAGTTGGCGAAGAAAGGATGCAAACGTTTCTGCGTTGAAGACAGGGCATACCTGCCAGACGAAGCGACCCGTGCTCAGACTGACGGCGCCAAAACATGCCACCGACTTTCGCGTCGGCGCATGCATCAACACCGGATCGCGGATCTCCGGGGCCACCCACATGCGACAGCGCGATCCGTGTTGCTGGAAATGGCATTCGTCCAGGCTCCATAACTCAATGTCGTCGCGCTTTGACAGTCGCCGCAGTTTTTTTTACCGCCGCAACGCGAACGGGATCAGACTGGGCGACCTGCGGGCGCGGCTTGCGCAGCCGGAAACCCATCTGGCGAAACAGCCTCTGGCACTGCCGCACGCCCAGTTTGATGCCATAGCGCTGACGCAAGTGCTCCGATAGAACGGGCCCATCCCACAGGCCCGCTTCAAATCCGAAGTCGCGTGGTGTCTTGCGCAGATCCGCCTCGATGCGACGCCATTGCGAGTCATTCAACGCACGCGGGCGACCGGGCCGTTCACCTTCCCGCAATCCGTCGAAACCGCCCCGCTCGAAACGTCGGACCCATCGCTGAACTGTCGTGGCCGCTTGACCGAACATCTGGCCCACTTCAGTGCACGAGTAACCGCTGCTGACCAGCAGCACCCCGTGCAGGCGGTGGTCATACCGCGACTCCTCGCTTCGCTCGATCTCCTGTCGAATCGCCAACTGCATTATCTGTGCGTCTGCAATCTCGAGTCTGCGCATGGCTGCCTCTCCATTAGAGTAACCACGCAATCATACATGCTGCAATACTTATGTCGTCATG
The DNA here is from genome assembly GCF_040149425.2 of Cupriavidus sp. DF5525. Classification (NCBI taxonomy): domain Bacteria; kingdom Pseudomonadati; phylum Pseudomonadota; class Betaproteobacteria; order Burkholderiales; family Burkholderiaceae; genus Cupriavidus; species Cupriavidus sp. DF5525. The sequence goes on from NZ_CP168267.1 coordinate 1,244,536, forward strand.
TTTAGACACGGAAAGATGGCCCCCTTCTAGGTCGGGCCGTCAAAGCCGGTCAAGCTGAACCGCTGAAAGTAGTGACGGCCGACGACTGCCCCACCCCTTGTAAGCCAGCATGTCTGAGCTTGTAGTTTGAGCCAGGCGATTAATTGCGTTTTATCCCATAGCAAGCCTACCAAGAGACTTGGCAATGCGAGCGCCCTCCAAGGGGGCAAAACGTGCTTTGACCTTGGCGATCACAGTCAACGCCGCCTCCTTGTCACCCGCTGCCACGGTATAACGGCTCGGCCCTTGCACGGCGTCACTCAGCGATAGCTACGGCCTTGCGATAGACGGCAATGGGGCATCTAATGGACTGAAGGAGGTCCGAAGGAGGCTCCCATGGCGCAGTGCACAAAATGCGCGTTCGAAAATGCCGTTGGCGCCAATTTCTGTCAGCAGTGCGGCAACAGGCTGGTGCGCGTTTGCCTGCGTTGTGGCCATGCACTCGATCCGACGGCACGCTTTTGCAATGCGTGCGGCGAGCCCGTCAGCGAATTACCGCAAGCATTACCTGTTGCCCCTATTCACTACACCCCTCCCTACCTGGCCGAGCGCATTTGGGCCGAACAAGCCGCCCTGGAGGCCCGAGGCAAGACAGCCGGCGAACGCAAGACCATTACCGTTCTGTTTGCCGACATGGCGGGCTCGACTGCGCTTATTCACGACCGGGACCCTGAAGAGGCCTACGGCCTGATCGCCCCCGTTATCGAGATGATGATGGAGGCCGTACATTACTATGAGGGCTACGTCGCAAAGTCATTGGGCGACGGAATACTAGCGCTGTTCGGCGCGCCCATTGCCCACGAGGACCACCCGCAGCGGGCGCTGTATGCGGCGCTGCGCATGCAGGCGGCGATGCACCGGCACAGTGACCGGCTTCGCCTGGAGCAAGGCATCTCACTGCAGATCCGGGTGGGCGTCCACACGGGCGAAGTAGTGGTGCGCTCGATCCGCAAGGACGACTTGCACACTGACTATGACCCGGTAGGACACACGATCCACATTGCCTCGCGGATGGAGACCATGGCCGCGCCCGCGTCCATCCTCGTCAGCGAAGCGACGCACAAACTCGCCGAAGGGTATTTCGAGTTCAAGGCGCTGGGCGAGGCTCAGGTCAAAGGTATCCCCAAGCCACTGGCGGTCTACGAAATGCTGGGACTGGGCGCGGTGCGCACGCGCTTGCAAGTGGCGGCGCACCGCGGCCTGGCCCATTTCGTGGGCCGCCAGGCCGAACTGCAGGCACTGCACCGAGCGCTAGATCTGTGCACGGCCGGACACGGGCAGATCGTTGCGGTGGCGGGGGAAGCGGGGGTTGGCAAATCGCGGCTATTTCACGAGTTCAAGGCGCGCTCGCAGAGCTGCCTGGTGCTGGAGACCTTCTCGGTGTCGCACGGCAAAGCCTTTGCGTATTTGCCGCTCATCGAACTCTTGAGGAACTATTTTCAGATTACCGCCCAGGACAGCGAGAAACAGTGTCGCGAAAAGGTTACGGGTAAGGTGCTCACTCTAGAGCGCAGCCTGGAAGACCTTTTGCCCTACCTGCTTCAACTGCTGGGTATCAGCGAAGGCGACTCTGAACTGGCGGACATGGGTGCCGCTCTCCGGCGAGAGCGGACGTTCCACGCCATCACGCGCCTGCTAGTGCGCGAGAGCTGCAATCAACCTGTCGAAGTCCTATTTGAGGACCTGCAATGGCTGGATAGCGAGACCGAAGCATTCCTCGCTTTCCTCATTGATCGGGTAGCGGACGCCCGAATCCTCCTTCTCGTAAACTACCGGCCCGAGTATTGGCTCGCCTGGAGGCACAGGGACAATTGCACTGAAGTCAGGCTCATTCCTTTGGGTTCAGGCGAGGCGCAGGACTTGCTCAGTGTCTTGTTGGGCGATGACTCCGGCCTCGGGCCGCTCAAGCAGCTCATCATGGAAAAGACCGAGGGGAATCCCTTTTTTATGGAGGAGGTCGTCCAGACGCTGGCCGAGCAAAATGCGCTGCTCGGTACACCGGGCCATTACCGCATCGAAGAAACCCCAGCCGCGCTGCATATTCCGACCACAGTACAGGGCGTGCTCGCCGCACGCATAGATCGGCTGCCACGCGCGCAGAAGGAACTGCTGCAAACCTTGGCCGTGATCGGCAAGGAGTTCCCTTTGAGCTTGATCCGGCAAGTTGCCGGACAGTCGGAAGAGTGCCTGTATCCTCTGCTGACCGGCCTGCAGGCCGCGGAGTTTATCTACGGGCGACCTGCCTTCCCCGAGGTCGAGTATGCGTTTAAGCACGCCCTCACACAGGAAGTCGCCGGCAACTCCTTGCTCTTGGAACAGCGCTCTGCGTTGCACGAACGCACTGGCCGGGCCATCGAAGCCCTTTTCCATTCTCAGCTGAAAGACCACTGCAGCGAACTGGCCCATCACTACAGCCTCAGCCGCAACATCCCCAAAGCCGTGGAGTATCTGCATTGCGCCGGGCGCCAAGCCGTCGACCGGTCAGCTAATCTTGACGCTGTCCGTCACCTAAGTACAGCTCTGGATCTGCTCAATTGCCTGCCTGACACGTCTGAACGAGCGCCCTTAGAGCTGAATTTACGCTTCACGCTCGGGCAGGCCTTAATTGCCGTGCGGGGCTATGCAGCGTCTGAGGTAAAGTCCAACTATACCCGTGCTCTTACTCTGTGCGACTCAAGTAGTGAATCCCAGCAGCTCTTCAAGGTAAAGTCGGGATTGCGCATGTTTTTTCTATCTCACGGACAGCATGAAACAGCATACAAACTAGCCCAGGAACTGCTTGACCTTGCTGTGCCCACACAGGATCCGGTGTTGCTCGCGCAAGCACATATAGCATTGGGAGCATCCTCGTTTTTTTTGAGCGAGCTTCCCATGGCACGCACTCACTTGGAGCAAGGGCTTGCTTATTATGACACCGAACAACATCCCACTCATGTCGCATTATATGGGACCGATCCCGGGGTGCGCGGCCTTAGCTTGTTGGCATGGACATTGTGGCTCTTGGGCTTCCCGGCTCACGCCAGCAAACAAGCACAAGAGGCGCAGGCACTAGCGAATCGGCTTGCTCACCCATTTAGCCTCGCAAGCGCCCTCATTTTCGCAGCTGGCATTCATCAATGGCGACATGAGGTAAATCTGGTCCGAGAGTGCGCTGATGCGGCCCTCGCGCTCTCCGCCGAACAAGGATTTCCGTTCTGGAACGCATGGGGAACCATCCTAAAAGGCTGGGCGGTTGCTGAGATGGGAGGGCGTAAGCAGGGCATCGCGCAAATACGCCAAGGTTTGTCCGCATACCAAGCAAATGGCGCCGAGTTGGCGCGGCCATATCTCCTAGCCCTATTGGCCCAAACGTATGGGAATGCGAGGCAGCCACAGCCAGGACTAAAAGTGTTGACCGAGGCATTTGAAATCGCTGATAGAAATGGGGAACGCTACTACGAAGCGGAGCTATATCGCCTGAGAGGCAAATTGCTTCTCGATCAATCTAATCAGCGCCACTTGTCCATCGATCCCGAAGCGGAAGCCTGTTTTCATCAAGCAATAGAGATAGCTCGCCGGGACAGTGCTAAGACGCTTGAGGTTCGCGCAGCTCGGAGCTTGGCACGCTTATGGCGGCAAATAGGCAAAAATGAAGCTCACTAGAATGATGCTCGACGGGCTCGACTGACGATTTCCGACGGAGAGCACTCCGCTGACAGTCAGGCGCGTCTTCACCAGGGCATCGGCGTCGTAACCCTTGTCGGCGATAACCGCTCCGGTGCGCCAACTGCACGACCTTCTCCGGCACACGAGATGTGGCAACCAATCCTTCGGGGATGATCAGCCGCAGTGGACGGCCTGCGCCGTCAACTGCCAGGTGCGTGCAGCACGGGACTCAGTCCGCCACGGGAACTGCGAAGCGAGCGCGGGCGGCAGGTCACGTCGCAACTCCAGAAGGAATCAACCTAAGGCACCGAACAGGCCCTGGTGCAAATCGGCGATCCTATGACATCGAGCGGGAGATCCGTGGACAACTGCCAAACGCATCGGAAGATCCTGCAACCGCGAGGCTGTGTTGCGACTGACGATGGCCTGGCGATCCACTACGCAATCGTGTACGGGCCCAGGTTGTTGCCAATGATCTTGTAGGAGACCATCAAAATGCGCGTGCTCTCGTCCGTCGAATGCGCATCGAGGCTCGCGCTCGGCGGGTCGGTTTCCGACGCGGTTTCGAGTCGTGGTGGAGTCGAATGCCTCCATATCCCTTACCGAGGCGAAAAAGAGCCCGACATCCCGGGTACGATGCCGGACCGGTGAAATCCCGCGCTGGGGGTCTATCAGCGCAGGCGAGAAAGGTCTTTACAGAGCGTCCGTATCGCTCATCGGCCACGGCGCCGAGGCGCACTCGGCGGGAGTAGCGAACGGACTGCCACGATGTACACCGTTCACCTCACCTGCGTCAATACCAACGCCTATTCGTTACTGCACGGAGATGTGCGGCAGACTACGCGCGAGTCTCGGAATCAACTCCAGCACCGGTACGTTGAACGCCTCAGCTAGTTCATCAATGGTGATTTCCTGGCCTCCATCCGCCCCGAGGAACGTGACAATGCTTCCGATGCCGGCCTGCGGAATGTCGGTGAGATCGACGACGGTATGCTGCAGCGAGCGGCGCCCCATCACAGGCGCCTCCCGACCTTGGACCAATACTCGTCCCAATGGCGGGACGTGATTGAGTCCATCACCGAAGCCGATCGGCACGACGCCCACTCGCACAGTTCGTTCCAGGCGGATAGGCGCTGAATACCCGATGCCTAGCACTGATCCAGCGGGGTGCTCCTGTACATGAATGACGCGACCCCGAATGGCGTGCATCATCGGTGTAAGATCCGCGCGGCTCATCCATTCATGGTCAAGGGCACCGTACAGGAGACGGCCGGGATCCACCGCCCGATAACTCAGTTGAGGATGCGCGATCATGACTCGCGAACTCGCCAGCATCGTCACCACATCGTTGAAGCCGGCCGCACTCGCGTCCGCCAGCGCAGCGTTGAAGACGCCGGCCTGCCTCTCCGTTACGACTTCATCGCCCGGCGAACTCAAATGGGTGTAGATGCCCTTGAGCCGTACGGTCGACTGCGCGGCAAGCGCCCTGAGCGCTACACCCCATTGCGACGGAAGGAAGCCAAAGCGACCGAATCCAGGATCGATCTCAAGAAAAGCATCTACCGGGACCCCAGCGGAGATGAAAGCTCGCAGGCTCTCCATGCTCTGGATCGTTACCGTCAGCCCCAGCGACGCTACGCGAGCGGCATCCTCGGGAAGCGTAGACGCAAAGAGCAGGATTTCCTTCTCAATACCGGCCTTGCGGATCGCAAGGCCCTCCTCCGGACTTCCGACACAAAGCGCGTCAACACCCGCCTCCGCAGCCAGCTTTGCTACACGAGCTGCGCCAAAACCGAAGCCATCGCCCTTGCAAACAAAGTAAATCTCTACGTCGTTGCCTACCAGCTTACGGGCGACCGCCAAATTGGAACGCAATGCTCCCCAGTTGATCTCAGCCCAGGCAGGCCGTAACAGCTGCACCTCGCGTTCACTCAACTCAAACTCTCGCATGGTCACCCTATTCAAAGCTGGGACGAGATAGACGGAGGAATGCCATTCGCCTCGAAAAACTGCTCGTCCTGTCGATCAATTAGCGCATCCGTCGACAGCGTCTGCAACGAGGCCCGCAGGGCAGCCGTCTGTGCCAAGTTGACCTCCTTCAGGCCGCTGTCGACCACAACGCCATAGACGTCCTGAGCCATGCGCACGGAGATCCGATCGTCCAGAACATCCTCAAGGACCGCTTCCGCGTCCCGCTCCAGGGGATTGCCATACCCAGCACCGCCAGCGGCGATGTGACACACCTGGTCCCCGAGGTCGAGTTTCGAAACAGAGTTCGGCATGCTTGGCAGCAGGGTCGAGTTTCCATTTCGCGTCAGAATATTGAGCGAGGGGGTACCGTTGAGTCCCCCCTTGGCGCCAAGTGGTCGATGAATGCGACGGTCAGACCGCAATCCGAGCTGTACATCGTCAGCAAGCATTTCATAGGTTCGCCGCATAGCAAGGCCGCCGCGGTGCTTACCGGCGCCACCCGAATCATTCACGAAGCTGTAGTCAGTAATCTTGATCGGCAGTCTGGCCTCGATCAGTTCGATCGGTTGGTTCGACAGGTTGCCAAGGGGATTGGCGATCCCTTCGATGCCATCGCGACGCCCGCCGCCGCCCCAGCTTCCGAGGACGCCGTCCGTAATGAGCCAGTTACCGTCGGTACCCCGTCCCGAGATCGAGATCACGGATGGACCGCCCTCGCCCGGTGCTGGAATGATGTCGGGAACAATTTGCGCAAACGCACCCTGCAAGACATCGAACATGCGGTAAGCCATGATACCTCGCGCCGCACAAGCTGCCGGTTCAACCGGGTTGACGATGGAACCTTCCTCCGCATATACCTTGACAGCCCGTGAGAAACCCTCGCAGTTCGGAACATCCACACCGATCGCCGTCCGAACCGCCGCATAGGCAACGGATTGGGTGGTGGCGAAGGGACCGTTGATCGCACCCTGAACCTGGCCCGCCGTACCGGTCCAATCGATCGTGACTTCATCCCCCGCCACTGTGATCTTGACACGGAACAGGATAGGATCGGGATGGTTTCCGAGCCCATCGATGTAGTCCTCGTAATAATAGTCACCGTCCGGCATGGCAGAAATCGCTTGCCGCGTAAGGCGATCCGCGTAGCTATGCAGCGCCTCCACGAGCTCATTGAAGCCGTCGTAGCCGTACTTCTCCAACAACTGCTGCAGCCCACGCGACCCTGCCCTGCACGAAGCAATCTGGGCGCGAATGTCCCCACGAAGCTGGTCGGGCATACGCGAATTGGTTTCCAGCAGGGTCATGAGTGTCTCATTCACCTCCCCGCCATCGACAAGCTTCATCAACGGGATACGCAGGCCTTCCTGGAAGATCTCGGTCGCGCCGATCGCCATGCTGCCGGGAGCCATGCCACCGATATCGGTATGGTGGACGATCGTAGCAGCGTAGCCACCGATCCTTCCATCATGAAACACCGGCTGAATCAGATACACATCCGGCAAATGCATACCACCGGAGGTGTACGGATCATTCATGATGTAGACGTCGTTCGGCTTGCCGGACTTTCCATAGCGTTCCACGACGTTTCGCATCGCCGCCGGGAATGCGCCCAAATGGATAGGCAGCGTCAGGCCCTGGGCGATTGCCCGGCCAGCGTGGTCGAACACCGCCGTCGAGAAGTCCATGGAATCACGTACGATCGGCGAATAGGCGGATCGCAGCACTACGAGAGCCATTTCGTCGGCAATCGAGCTGAGCGCGTTCTTGACGATCTCAAGGGTGATCGCGCTGTCGGCCGAAGTAGAGTTGTCGGCGGTCTTCATGCTTTTTGCTCCGGGAGGGTGATGACAATGTTTTCGTTCTCGTCGACGAACGCGGTCGCGCCTGGCGGAATCACACAGGTCGAGTCGTATTCCTCAACGATGAGCGGGCCGACGCTGACACCACTTCGCAGCACGGTGCGCGAGATGACCGGCGTATCAATAAAACCGTCCTTCTTCCCGAAGTACGCGCGACGCGAGCGACGTTTTGCATCGGGGGCCCGGCTGCCGCCCGCTCGCCGTGCGTCATAAGAGCGGGCCTTCTCTGAAAGAAGACTCGCCGCGGCGCGCAGATTCACCAACTCGACAGCGTCTTCCTTCGACGCATGCCCGTAGGTACGCTCATGCTCGGCGTGGAAAGCGGCTGTGATCTCGCTGACATTGACCTTGTCGCCCGGCCACCAGCTAATCGGAACAGTCAGTTCGTATGCCTGCCCTGCGTAGCGTAGATCCAGGGAGCAGGCCACTTCAATATCGCTTCGTGCCTTGCCTTTCGCGACCAGATCATTCGTAGCCACGGCGACCAGATCTTCCAGGGCGTTGCCGATCTGCGCACCTGCGGCCTCGCCAAGCCGGCAGAACATCGTCTGGGTGAACTCATGCTGGGTGGTGGAGAAGAGAAGCCCCAGTGCACTAAACACGCCCGGGCTGGGAGGCACGATCACAGTACGCATGTCAAGCAACTCGGCAATCGCGTGGACGATGATTGGGCCATTGCCACCGAAGGCGAACAGTGCAAACTCACGCGGGTCGCGACCGCGATATGTCGAAACGGCTTTCACCGCACGTGTCATCGTCGACGCTGCAATCGAGAAGACTCCGTAGGCGGCCTCATGCAGTTCGGTGTTTGTCGGCTGCGCAATCTGCGTCAGTAGAGCGTCCCGGGCCTTCTGCTGGTTTACCGGAAGTTCACCGCCCGCCAAGTACTCGGGATTGAGATAGCCCAGGGTAAGCACCGCATCGGTGAGCGTCGGTGTCGTGCCGCCTGCGTCGTAGGCCACCGGACCAGGAACCGAGCCTGCCGAGTCCGGTCCGACCTTCACCAGACCGCCCGCATCGATACGGACCATGCTGCCGCCGCCCGCCCCGATCTCGGACACATCGATGAACGGCAGCTTCACTGCGTGGCCACCACCCTTCACGAGCTTGCTGCTGACATTGATACCGGCCCCCACTTCGTACTCGGTGGTACGAGCTGGCTCACCTTGTTCAATGATTGCTGCCTTCGCCGTGGTGCCGCCCATATCCACCGTGATGCAGTCAGCATAGCCGGACGCCTTGGCGACCGACGCACCCGCAATGACGCCAGCTGCTGGGCCCGACTCGATGATCGCCGCCGGCTTTTGCATCACGCTTTCCGCACTCATCACGCCGCCGTTGGAGTGCATGATCTGGACCGGCCCCTTCATCCCGATCGCGCGCAGCTTGTCGATCAGCGAATTCAGATAGCTCACCACCACCGGCCCGAGGTACGCATTGACGACAGTCGTGCTGGTCCGCTCGTACTCACGAATCTCAGGCAGAATCTCGTGCGAGCATGTCAGATAGACCTTGTCCCCCAAGGTGCTACGCAGAAGATCGCGCACGCGGATCTCATGCTGCGGATTGGCATACGCGTGAATGAGGCTGATGGCAACCGCTTCGATTCCTTCGCTCGCGATCTGGAGTCCGATTTCCAGTACAGCCGCTTCGTCCAGAGGCGTCTCGACCGAGCCATCGGCACGCAGGCGTTCATCCACCTCGTAGCGGTGCCTGCGCTTGGCCAAGGGCGTGGGCTTCTTGTACGCGAGGTTGTAGAGCATCGGTACCCGCAGTCGACCAATCTCCACCACATCACGGAAGCCACGCGTCGTCACCAATGCGGTTTTTGCGCCTTTTCCTTCCAACACTGTGTTGGTCGCTACCGTCGTCGCGTGCACAAGTTCTGTCACTTGACCAGGGTGCGCACCCAGGGACGCCAGAAGAGCCTGTAGGCCCGTCACGATCGCGAGACCGTAGTCGCTCGGTGTCGAAGACACCTTCTTCGTATGAACTACGCCGTCGTCGCTGATTAGCACGATATCCGTGAACGTCCCGCCGATATCGACACCTGCCCGAAACTGTCTTTCAGCCATTACACACCTTGCTCAGTAGTTAATGCAGTACCCCGTTGACAAGTAGCTGCGTCGCTCTAACCCACACTCCATACACCTCACCATAGCATCGGTGAATCGATTCATCAACTGAATTTTTTAAAGCGCCGTGATGGCGCTTTGGGATTTTCCTGATCGCCTGCATGCCCCACCCGGCGCGTCAGAAGGCCTCGGTCTTGAGGGCTCCGCGCGTCTAATCCAGTCCGCGCAAAGCCTGTGCTGCATATGTCCTTACCGCCTAAAAAATCACCGTCAGCCTGCACGCCTCTCTTCCAGGGCGTGAATGCCTCGCGGGATGGCCGACAACAACTCAGCCGTATAACGATCCTTCGGCGCCGACAGGATATCTGCTGCATTGCCCTCCTCAACAATGCGTCCATGCTGCATGACGACAACGCGGTCACAGAGCTCGCCCACCATCGCCAGGTCATGGCTGATGACGACAAGCGTCACACCTGCACTTTGATGCAAGTCCCGCAGCAGCCGGATGATTTCCGATTGAATCGACACGTCGAGCGCCGATGTCGGCTCATCTGCCACCACGAGTTCTGGGCGTCGTGCCAATGCTCGGGCAATCCCGACACGTTGGCGTTGCCCCCCCGAAAGCTGATGGGGCAATCTTCCAAGTACCGTACGCGGCAGACACACCATATCCAACAGTTCATCGACCGGGACACCATTCTTCCCGATTGCCTCACGTAGGGAGGTCAAGATCGACTTGCGTGGATTCAGCGAATTCATCGTGCTCTGGAACACCATCTGCACGTGCTGCCGATAGTTGTGCCGTTGACCGGACGACATCTTTGGCAGAGGAACGTCTCGATAGGAAATGCTACCGCCGGTTGCCTCCGTCAGCCCCACCATCAGACGCGCCACGGTCGATTTCCCGCTGCCGCTTTCGCCAACGATCGCCAGGGAATCACCCTTTGCGACCTCGAGACTCAGGTCAGACACGGCAAAGAAGCGCTTTCTGTTGAAAAGCCCTTCGAGATGGGATCGTGCCATCGGGTAGGACTTCTCAACATGCTCGAGTCGAAAAAGGACTTCTTCAGTCGACTTCATAGTGGTCACCGCCACCCTCCGTAGTTAGCTCAAACGTGCCGTGCTGACGCTGGGCAGCCGCGGAATGCTCGCAATAAGCTGGCGCGTATACTCATGTGACGGACGCAGAAAAATGTCACTCACATCCCCTTCCTCGACCACGCTCCCGTGTCGCAATACCACCGCTCGGGAACACAACTCAGCCATCAGATCGAGATTGTGGGTGATGAACACAAGCCCAAGGTTCAAGTCCGAGACGAGAGTTCTTAGCAAGTCTACGATCTGCTTCTGAACGGTCACGTCAAGTGCCGTCGTGGGCTCGTCCGCGATGAGCAGAGCTGGCTTGCACACGATCGCGGCAGCGATCATCGCTCTTTGCTTCATCCCTCCACTCAGCTCATGGGGATACGCCTTCATCGCTCGCCGTGGATCTCTGAATCCGACCTGCTCGAGAATTGACTCCACTTCCCTGTCGATTGCCGAGCCTCGCAACTGCCGATGGGCACGCACGACATCAGACAGCTGCGTGCCAATGGTAAACACAGGATTCAGCGCTGTTGCGGGATCCTGAAAGATCATCGACAGCCGACTGCCACGAAGCGTCCGCATACGCAGTTCATTGACCTGAGCTAGATCCTCTCCCTCGAAAGAAATCCTTCCGCCATTGATCCAGCCGGCATTGCCAAGCAGCTTCATCACTGCCAGGGATGCGACACTCTTTCCGGATCCAGATTCGCCGACAAGACCAATAGCTTCGCCGGCTCGGACGCTAAGATTGAGACCGTGCAGCACTTCCGCTGCATCTCGGCCTCGGCCATACGTCACCCGCAGATCTTCAATAGACAGAAGCGTCTTGCTCATTGTGCCCTCCCCGGTGCGTCGAAACCACGCTGGCGGCGACGCGGGTCCAGGATCGTCCGCAAGGAATCACCGACCAAATTGAACGCAAACACGCTCAGGAAGACTGCGGTGCCTGGAAAGATAAAAACCCACCACGCGTCCGAGAAAATCTGTGCGCGAGCGTCGGACAGCATCGCTCCCCAACTCGGCGTCGGCGGTTGTACGCCAAGGCCAATAAAGCTGAGAGACGCCTCAACGATGATCGTGACGCCAAGCAGTAGCGTCGCCTGGATCAGTACCGGTGAGATGACGTTTGGCAGAATGTCAGTCGCCATGATTCGCAGAGAACTCGCCCCTTGCAGCTGACGCGCAGCGACGTACTCTGCCTGGGCCTCAGCCTTGGCCAGGCTAAACGTCAGCCGCGCAAGGCCTGGCGCATACAGGACGCCGATCAGGAGCACGAGCTTTGCTTCATTCGTCAACGAAATGTTGCCTAGCTCCAGCGTGCCTGTTCCCGTGATACCAACCAGCGCGATCGCCCAGATCAACAGTGGAATGGATGCGAATACTTCCATCAGCTTCATCAGCAACTCTTCTACCCAAGTCCCTGCCTTGTAGCCCGCGATAATTCCAACCATTGCTCCCAGGACCAGTCCGATGGAGACTGCACAGACACCGATCGACAACGACGCCCGCGCCCCCCAGATTGTGCGGCTCAATATATCGCGGCCTACATGGTCCGTTCCGAACCAAAACTGAGCACTTGGCGCCTGCAAGCGGTGCTCGACGTAAAGTTGCAGCGGGTCCTGGAGCGGCAGAATGGGTGCGCAGATCGCCAACGCGAGCAGCAGCAAAATCAAGACCAGTCCCGCGAGCCCGGATGGCTCTCGTGCGAGCGTACGGGCTGCGTTGGTGACCCGCCGGACGATGCCAGGGGTAGCCCGGGGGCTTTCCGATGTCGTGGAGCAAGACGAATTGGCCATCATTTTCTATTTGTCCTCGGATCCAGATAACCTTGGAGAACGTCGGCGCAAGTGTTCGATACGATGAAGATGGTCGTGATGACGAGCACGATGGCTTGTACCGTTGGATAGTCGCGCTGAAAAATTGCCGTCAGCAGGGCCCGTGAAACGCCAGGGAGGTTAAAGATCTGCTCGACGATCAGCGCCCAACCAAACATGTAGCCGTAGCTCATCGCAGCGGTACTGACCAACGAGGGGAGCGCGTTCTTCAGTGCATAGGAGCGGATTCGGGATTGAGAAATCCCAAGCGCCCGTGCCGTTCTCACGTAGTCCTGTGAAAGGACATCGACCATGTTGGCCCGAACCAGCCTGCTGAGTACCGAGATATAGTAGACGGAAATTGTCAGCATTGGCAGAACAAGCGCAATCATGTGCTCAACTGCCCCATCGCTCCATGGGCCAATGCCTCCTACAGGAAACAGGGACGTTTTCAATGCGACATAGCGAATCAATATCAGGCCGAGCCAAAATGACGGTATCGATAGTCCGACGATCGCGACAATGCGCAAGATATGATCCGTCAAACTCTCCTCTTTCAATGCCGCGATAGTGCCGAGCGTAACGGATACGAGAACCGTGAATATGAATGATATCGTTACCAGCTCGACCGTCCGCGGAAGTGTTTCGGCGATCTGCGGCCCGATGCTCTCATTGGAAACATAGGACTTTCCAAAGTCGAGCTGCAATGCGCTGCCCAGCCAATTGGTAAACTGGACCACCACGGGCTTGTCAAGGCCATACTGCTGATTGAAGGCCGCAATTTGCTCGGAGGTGGCATCGCTGCCAAGCGTCAGTCGCGCCGGTGAAACAGGCGTTGCGCGACACATTGCAAAGAGCAAGGCGCTTACAATAAGCAGTAGCGCCGCGGACGAAAATAGTCGTGAAATCACTCTCATTTTTTAGCCCCGCACTTCTGCGTCCCGTAGAGCCAGCGAGAAGCCGGTATTGACCTTGAAGTTCTTCACCTCCCTGCGCAAGAGATTCTGGACCTCTAGCACACCAATCCAAACGGCGGGGCAGTCGCGAGCGATCACCTGCTGCAACTTCGCGAAGATTGACTTGAGCTCGTTCGGATCGTCGGCCAGGTAGCTTTCATCGATCAAGTCAAGGAACTGCTTGCTCTCGTATCCGCTTGACTTCCATAGGCTTTCCGTAGGGCGGAACAGCGCGTTGATAAGATAACTGGGTTCCGGAGGAGCGATGTAAGCGCTCAGAACAGCCTGGTGATTGCCCACCATCATTTGCGAAATCATCTGACCAAAATCAAGCGGTTTCAGATTCGCACGAACACCGATGGAAGCCAACTGCGCCTGTACAAACAATGCGGTCGATGATGTGTCAATCAGGTACGCCGGCTGAACATACATCAGATCGAACGAAGCCCCACTTGAGTACTTGGATGCCTTGACCGCGGCGCGGGCCTTTTCCATGTCGAAGTTGATGCTTGCCGCTGAGCCGGCGTCAAACCACGGTGAGTCCGAGGAGAACGGCATACTGCTGGGCTTAACCGCGTTGTAACAAAGGTCGCGGCAGATTTTTGTACGGTCGAGAACGTGCGCGATTGCCCGGCGGAACGAAGGATCGTCAAACGGCGCCTTGCGTGTATTCAGCGAGATCATCAAGGGACTTGTCGGCGAAGGACGGCTTTCCCCGACGATCCCTGGAGCGTTCCTGACCTGCTGGAAAGTTTGGGGCGGCGGTGCGGTGATGATCTGTGTCTGCGAAGACATCAGCGAAGCGAGCCGTGACGACTCTTCTGGGATGATGCGGAAAATGACCCTTTCCCAGTTCGGGAATCGCTTGTCCCAATACGCGGGATTGCGACGGAGCTCGACAAAATCGTTTGCCTTAGCCTGCACGAAGATTCCAGGCCCCGTGCCCACACCCACGGGCGACTGCTTGAAGTGCTCGGGGGAAAGCTTGTCACGACTACCCACCGGGAAGATCCCCATGTACTTCGACATATAGTCCAGCAAGGGCCGGTATGGGCGTTTGAGCTTGATGACCGCGGTTTCGGCGTTCGGGGTCGACACCGACTCGATGACCGTCCAGAAAGGGCGCCGAAAAGCCTTGTTTGCGGGGTCCCGCACGTAATCGAAGCTGTACTTCACATCTGCCGATGTGAATGGCTGGCCATTGTGGAAGGTAACCTCGCGTCGCAAGTCGAAAGTGTAGGTCAGCTTGTCAGGCGACGTTGACCACGCCCGGGCTAGCTGCGGAATACGCTGGCCGTTCACGTCTACGCCAACCAGATTCTCGAAGATGAGTTGGTTGATACCCATCACATCGTGGTTCGGCTGATTGATGGGGTCAAAGGTCTGAGGGTTGCTCGGAATCCCAACCGTCAGCACGCCACCCTTGGCGGCGATGGCCTGGTCTAGAAACGCAAACGGTAACGAGAGGCCTGCGGCGCTCGCGACGCCCGCACGTAAAACGTCTCGTCTCTTCTTGTCGATACTCATGGGGGATTTTCCTTAGCCATCGCGGTGAATCGATTCACCTAGAATAGTTGGACCGGCTGCGCGAGTCAACGGAGCGGGCGGTAGCGAAAACCCTAAGCTCCCCCGGATTTCTGGTGATCGCGGGGTCTCAGCTATCCTTCATGCATTGTTTTGATGCATGTACACGCTCGAAAACGTTCTCCAACGTGCCTAGCTAGTTCCTTTCGTGCATCGGACAACATCGCGCTGATCTAACCCCACTCTAGGTGCGCGCGCAGGAGGGCGAAAGGTCAAGGTCGACACGGTACGGCTATAATTTGGTGCATCGATTCACGCGCGTCGGGCGCTACGAAATCCTTCCCTCTGTCACATGACCAACACAAAAAGAACGAAATCCGAGCCTGCTGCTGTACGAAGCCGCAAGTCTCCGCAAGGTGCTCCTACAGTGCAGGACGTCGCAAGGCTAGCCAAAGTCTCGGTCGGTTCGGTGTCCCGTGTGCTGAACAGCCGAGACAATGTGGCGCCGGAGATTCAGGAAGCGGTGCGGGCTGCGATGGCACAGCTGAACTTCGTGCCTAACGTTGTCGCCCGCAGTATGCGCAAGGGAAGCTCAAGCACCATTGGGTGTCTGATCTCTGACATCGGCCAATACACGGCTGCGCAGATGGTGAGTGCGGCGGAGGAACGGCTACGGGAGCGTGGCTTCGAAGTGCTTATCGCGAACTCTCACTTCGACCTGCAGCGCGAAGGAGCGATTCTTGCTGGCCTGAAGCAACGGCGCCTCGATGGCTTCATTGCCGCAATCTCTGATGACGAAACGCCTGAGTATTACGGCATTCTCCATAAGCTGAATATTCCGGTTGTGCTATGGGAGCGCGATGCACACGGGGAGTTCAACTGTGTCTTGACGGATCATGCTGATGGCTGTCGCCAAGCCACTCGCTTCCTTGCATCCCTTGGACACCGACGAATCGCCCTTGTAGCTGGCCATACTAATACATGGGTGGGACGTGAGATGGTTCGCGGATTTTCGCGTGAGTGCGCCAACCATGGCATTGCCGCAGATCCTTCGCTGATACTGCGGACCGGGAAGTTCGATGCACAGGCATGTCACGATTTGCTAACCAGCTCCACTCGACCGACTGCGGTGATAGCGCCGCTCAATGACGCGGCTACCCTGCTCGCGGTAGCGCATGAGCTTGGGATATCTGTACCTGGCGATCTCTCTGTCATCTCGATTGGTGACCATCAGTACGCTAGAATTTCCTCACCCGCGCTGACAGTGGTTACGCAGGATCCGCGAGCGATTGGTCGGGAAGCTGCTGACATGCTCCTTTACCAACTCGACGGCACACCTCTTTCTGGAATTAAACGATCCATACATCCCATGCACATGATCGTGCGTGAATCATGCGGAGCCCCCCGCACCTCTCTACGGCGAAACCAAACGCATGCGGCATAGCCTTGCTCTTTTCCCGAATAGTTTCCCAATCAGGATTAAGGTCGGCGTAATCAACGCCATCCCGGAACAATGAGGTAAGCGGCGGTGAGTCTTGAGCCAGGTGCGGCTCTTGCGCATCCGCGTGCAGCGCCACTGCCGGCGCTCTCGTCGTGTGCAACGACCGCAAGCTCGTTCGCCTGTTGCAGCGTACCTGCCTCAAGTGCCCCCACGCCGCCGTCGAAGATCTCGATGCCCTCGCCAGATGAGGCATTGATCACAAGCAGATCACCAACTTTGCCCCGTCGGACTGGATCGCAACCGGACACCCCTTAATCGGTTCGCCGACCGGCGTCGGCGAGACCTGCTGGCCTGCAGACTAGCGCAGTACGCCGGCCGCCGCGGGCATTCGGTCGCCTACGTGGCCGGCAGTGTGGGCTGAGCAAACCAGCACTCCTGTGTACGTATTCCGTGCAGATCATCAAAGTTGTCCGATGGACGATGCGTAGCGGTTGGCGAGGTATTCACGCTCTTGGCTCTGGCGCATCACCACTGAAAAAAGGCCCGTACCGCGCGGCAGGGCCATGAATTCCCGGTGAGGTCACGATTGCGCCCCTCAGGGATGGAGACTCATCGGCACTCAGAACTTATGTCGAAGGCCAGCGGCTACGCCGACTTGGCTATTGTGCCCCGGCGACAGGAAGTAACCGTTCGCGAAGCCTGTTGCTGAGGTGTCGAAATTCAGCCCCGAATTCTTCACATAAGCCATTGTCAGATAAACATCCGTGCGTTTGGACAGGTTATAGTCCATCACGAAACTGACTTGCCACGGATTGGCGGGATTGACTGCCGGCGCGGCAGAACTGACCCGTAGTGTCTTCAAGTTGTCGTAGTAGTACCCCAGATTCAGAACTAGTGTCGAGGTCGCCTGGTAGCTCGCGCCAACCCAGTAATAGTCGTCCCGCACTAGCGTGGTGTCCGCTGAATTCTTGGTGTCGCCCCAGCGGTAACCTGCCATGAGCTTTGTCGGGCCAAGTGTATAGCTGATAGCGGCGCCAGCCTTCTTGGCTTTCCCCGCATTGCCGGTCGTCACCGCGGGATTCCATTGGTCATACGCAACAGTTACGCCGAATGGGCCTGAAAAGTACGACACACCCGCACCATAGCCGGTGTTATCGCGGAAATGTCCGGGGACTTCACCCCCGCCTCCTCCTGCCAGAGGGGTTGAAGCAATGGCACCGACACCGGTACCGAAGCTCCAGTGCGCTTCGGCAGTAAGGCCACCGAAGACACCGACATACTTGAGCATATTGTCTTCCCGGAACGCTGGGCCCAACTGCGCCACCGAGGGTTCATACAAGTTCGCGTAAGTGAGTGGTCCGAAATTCGCGAAAACGTCGAACATCGGCGTATATTGGCGGCCAAAGGTCAGAGTGCCGAAACCAGTTTTCTTAAATCCAACATAGGCCGCACGCCCGAACAGTCTTCCCCCTTGTTGCGAGACGCCGTTGTCAACACCGAAACCGCTCTCCAAAGTGAACAGCGCCTGCAGCCCGTTACCCAGATCCTCCACACCACGAAGGCCCCAACGCGGGCCAGCCATTGCGCCGCCGCTCACTATCGAAAAGCGATTGCCACCAGGTTGCTGCGTGACAGCTCCCGTCACGGCATTGACTGTCGGCGGGCTACTCGCCATGTGATTGACATACTCAATTGGTGTATCAAGCACACCATACAGTGTCACACTCGACTGCGCCTGTGCAGTCGCCGCGGAAACGGTACACAGCGCCGTCAGCGCGATCTTTGTTTTACTCATCTCTATGTTTCCTCCAGTGAAATGCCTTCACCGGACAAGACACTGACGTGTCATTCCGGTCCAGCCGCCGTCTTCGAGATTCCCCTCTTGCCCCCTCCTATCGCAGGGAATGGCGGCGGGACAGCGCCCTAGTCGCCGCCCTGGCGACAGGCGAGGCACCAGCCTCATAGAGGCTGGGCGGGGCGCAATTGGAGACTTAAGGGCTCGGCGCCCACGTCGGCCCTCCCTACCTGACTCCTAGTAAGAATTGCTATGAATCGATTCATCGCCGGAAAGATAGGAGGAAGCTGATCCCATGTCAAACGGTATTTTTCCTTAGGAAAGCGAAGTTGCGCGCTGGCACCCATGTCTTGCCCTGTCAATCGCGGCGGCAAGCCGCCCGATGAATGGCGATGGCCGATGGGGTGATGGTGTGAGCGTTTGGGGTGCACGCGGCTCCTTTTCTGTTGCCGTTTACCCGAATAGCTCCCTTGGACCTTCGCAGCTATAGTTTCGTGAATCGATTCACTGCGATGAATCTGATCTACCAGTCCTTGGGCGGTGCACGTCCAGGCGCGCGCAGTTGATTCCGTTCGAGAGCCTCTGACACCCCAGCGTTCCCGGACTCAACCACGAGTCCGGGAACGGAAGCGAAGGGCTGGGTGACGAGTTCCAAGATGTTTCGATCGTATTGCACACACTGGCAGTGTCGCTGCATTTACGACGCGCAGTACGATCATCCAGTCGAGTGAGCTTGATCGCTATTTCCGACAACAGCAGATGAGGACACAATCCACTCTACTACCGTCCCTCATCCGACTTGCTGCGTCTTTCGAGAGCGCTAAGGACGATGTGTAAGCGGTGATTGACATCCAATCCCACGGAAGAGGCGATCGGGATCGTTGGATGACGAATCTGGGTTTTTCCTCGAGGCCAACTTCGCAGTACGGAACTACTGTCTCTGCCTCAGGATATCTCGCAATTGGCACTTGCCGTACGACCGCGACTAACGGAGAAAAAATGAGTAATGATGGCGGGTCGAAATTCTCGATCGAAAGAAGTCTGACCCCAGTGGCGGCTGGTGAGCGTGCGCAGCTACTTAAAAACCCGATCTTCGGTCGGGTGTTCACGGACCACATGGCTACCGCGCGGTACAGCGCTGAGCGCGGCTGGCATGACGCCAAGATCGGGCCGCGTGGTCAATTCAGTCTTGATCCTGCGACGCTTGTGTTCCACTACGCACAAGAGATCTTTGAAGGCATGAAGGCCTATCGTCTGCCTGGTGGAGGTGCGGCGCTGTTTCGCCCGCACGCCAATGCAAGCCGCTTTCGCAATTCCGCGAATCGCCTCGCGATGACTCCGCTGCCTGAAGAACTCTTTCTCGACTCCGTCCGCGAGTTGGTCCGTCTTGACCGAGAGTGGATTCCTACTACGGAAGGCGCGGCCCTCTACCTGAGGCCATTCATGATCGCTACGGAAGTGCTCGTGGGCATGAAGCCCTCGGCCGACTACCTTTACTGTGTTGTGGCATCGCCTGTGGGCTCCTACTTCAAGGGCGGCGCGCCGGGAGTGACCCTGTGGGTATCTGAGCACTTCACGCGAGCAGCGCCTGGCGGTACCGGTGATGCCAAATGCGGCGGCAACTACGCGGCGAGCCTGGCCGCTCAGGCTGAAGCGGCCCGAGAAGACTGCGACCAGGCAATTTTCCTCGACGCTGTGGAGCGACGCTGGGTCGAGGAACTGGGTGGAATGAACGTGTTCTTTGTCTTCCAGGACGGATCGCTCCAGACCCCACCGCTGACAGGCACAATTCTGCCCGGCATCACGCGTGAGTCCCTGATCCTTCTCGCTCGAGACATGGGGTTAACTGTGCGCGAAGAACCGTACGCGATTGACCAATGGCAAGCCGACGCCGCGAGCGGGCGCTTGCGTGAGGCCTTTGCCTGCGGAACCGCTGCCGTTGTCGCTCCCGTTGGAAAAGTGAAAGGGCGAAACTACAACTTTACTGTTGGGGATGGGGGGGCTGGTCCTATCACTGATCGGTTGAAGGCGGCGCTACTGGATATTCAGCAAGGGCGGTCGCCGGACACTCGCGGCTGGATGGACCGGCTGTTCTGACGGCTTTGCCATTCTCCAACAGGTCGCAGCTTGTGCGTGAAGGAGAGCGTGCAAATGTTGGGGAGGCGAATTTAGTCAGGCACCCGGACTCTCCGCAAGCATGTCACGGCTTGCTTTGTTCGGCGACCGGTGCGAGTTCGGCGATGGTGGCCTGGTGGATTGGCTGTGACGCGAGACAGCGAGCTCAAGCGCCGAGATGCGGTTGGGTGAGAGTTCCCCGTTCAAAACCGCGACCCTGACCTGCACCAGGCAATGCGCTCCTTGGTCCGTCCAGCGCATCTGTCGCTTCTTAGCCATGCGATGGCTCACGACTTGGTTCACCGCGGACTCCGCGATGCTACTGATGATTGGCAGGCCCTTTCGATGCCGTGCGCCGTAGTTGACCAACGTAGTTGAGTTGTTCCTCAGGTAGTAGGAGATTTTATGTAGGTGCTCACACAGAGTGCTGGACTCATACCCTGTCCGCGTCAGCAGCTGAGCGTCCAGTGCCTTGATGCGCTCCAAGGCTTTGCGGCCCTTGCCATGCCAGACTAGAAACTTGGCGTGAGTTATTTCAGTCTCTATCGATTCTCGTTCCTCTCGCTCCAGTGCGTCCATCATCTTGCTGCCGAAGACGGAACGCTGCGCTGCGTTGAACTGCATGGCGATGTGGAACCAATCGAGAATCCTGCCGCGAGCAAGTCGACTACCCTGTACGGTCTTCTCAAATTCACCGGCGTCGTCGCTGATCACGGTCACGCATTCATCGGCCGCCACACCGTTTCGACTGAGGAAATGATCGAGTCGCGCTGCAGCCGAGGTGACTTCCCGATGCACATAGGCCTCGCCCTCGCTCGCCGCCGGCGCGCCCCCGCCCAGACGCGCATCACGCGCTATCTAAGCCACGACCTGTGGGAGTCAAAGACACGGTCGCAGCAATGCCGACCGAGACGGCGCGGGAACGCCTGCACGCGGCGCGCTGCCGCTGGGTGCTGACCGTGCTATATCTCGGCTAATTGCGGGCGTCTGAGCTGACGGCCAACCACCATGGGCGCGTTCTTCTGGCGGCGCGATGCCCAGGGAACCGAGCGCTGGTGGCTCGAGGTGACCGGCAAGGGCAACAAGACCCGGCTGGTGCCGGCAACCCGAATTGATCGCCGAACTGGCACGCTACCGCCGCGCCCAAGAGCTGCCGCCGACCCCGCAGTTCGGGGAGGCGCGTTCCCTGGTACTGCCAGTGACCGGAAGAGCGGGCAGCGAGAAACCGCTGTCACGCGGCGCGCTGCACCTGATCCTGAAAGAAGTCTTCGGCAAGGCGGCCGAGCGCCTGCGCGCGCGCGGCCCGAATGGGAAGCACAGGCCGCGATGCTGGCCAGTGCCTCGGCCCATTGGCTGCGCCACACCGCTGGCTCGCACATGACCGACCGGCAGGTTGACCTGCGCTTCGTGCGCGACAACTTCGGGCACAGCTCGCTGTCGACGACGAGCGGTTACCTGCACAGCGAGGCAAAAATCTTTGCGGCTCTGAGCTAGCGCTGCCGCCCGTCGCACGCCTCTTTCGTTCGTTGTTCGATTATAGAAGAATTGCCAACTAAATTCTTGAAATTGCGGCCGTCTCACGCTACTCGTAACATAATAGCTAATATACAGAATGATTACAGAAAACAACACGAAAACTCATTGAGATATAGGAATCCATATCCTATGCTCGAATCTCCGAGTGGGGCGGTGTATATGGAACAAAATTCTTCGATTAAGAACGGCGGAAATACGATCAAACGCCTCATCCGTACGCGAGACAGACAATGCTCGCTGGAAGATCTGGTCGTAAGGCTGCAAATCGAGGTGAGAGATCTGCAAGGTCGATTGCGTGCTGAGCGGAGGCTGATCCAAGAAATGGCCACGCGGTGCCGGACTTTACCTTCCATATTCCAAGGGAGAAGAGGCGAGTATCTAATTGCCGATACCACAAAATGGTCCCTTATGCCATATGCCGCGAAGTTTGATGTGCGAACGCCGGAAAGGGCTAGAATCGAAGTTAAATTTAGCCCAGCATATGATAAATCAAATGAAGATTACTCTGAATGCCGTGAGCGTTATAGTAAGACATTTGTATGGCTATGGCCCAACGTGCTCGGGTCAGCTGCGAGGCCGAAGAGGTATGACTTTCTCGTTCTGATTGGGGAAATGCCCGGCTCTGCCGGCGAAGACCTCCCCCCGCTAGTCTATTTCTTGCTGCATCGCAGTGAAGTTGAGCCCCTAACTACCGTCATTGGCGCAGGCGGGCGCTTGGGGATTCAACTAGGGACGAAATTCGATAAGGTGAAGTCAACAGCTCGCCCTCTCATCCAGCGTCAGGTGAAACTAACTGATTTGGAAGGCTTTGACTGGAAGAAGCTTCGCAGCTAAATGACCGCCGCACCACCACCAATTCGACGGTTTATTTGGCGCTAATGGGAACCGCAAGCGCAGTGCTGGCCAGCCGCCTCGGCGCACTGACTGCGCCACGCGGCTGGCTCGCACATGACCGACCGGCAGGTTGACCTGCGCTTCGTGCGCGACAACTTTGGCCACAGCTCGCTGTCGACAACGGGGCGGCTACCTGCAAAGTGAGATGGATACACGCCCATGAAGCCACGCTGGAGCGGCGCTGGAGCGGCTTGGGCAGCGAAAAAATCGCGAGCCGGCGGCTTATTTCACTATCGTGAAACTATGGAGGCCCCCATAGTTGGAAGCAATGTGTTCATGTTTGGGAACTGCTGGAATGAAAAGCGCAAACCGCGGTACTGGCCAGCGCCTCGGCGCACTGGCTGCGCCACACCGCTGGCTGCATGACCGACCAGCAGGTCGACCTGCGCTTCGTGCGCGACAACCTCGGCCACAGTTCGCTGTCGACGACGAGCGGTTGGGATCCGGCAGAACGGGCCGCCCGTCACTGGCGCGCCGATGCGCCCCACCTCCTTTGACGGCCGCCGCAACCGCCCGCGCCGCACCGCGTACTGACCAGGAACTCCATCTGTCTGACGGTGCGCGAAAGCCACACGATTTTCAGTCTCGCTCTCGTCGGTCATTTGCAAACCTCGGCGCGTCATATCCACGGATAGACTACGAAATCACACCGAGTAGTCGGGCCGCGATCTCGCTTACGCTACCAAGCCCCGCAACTCTCCGAAAAATGGGCGCCGACGTTTTGGACTGCACATCCCCGCTAGCTGCCCATTGCGAGTAGTAGTCGACCAACGGACGGGTCTGCTGCGAGTAGATGTCCAGGCGCTTGCGGACCGTGTCTTCCTGGTCGTCATCGCGCTGGATCAGCGCCTCGCCGGTTTCGTCATCAACGTTCTCCACCTTCGGCGGGTTGTACTTGACGTGGTAGGTGCGGCCCGACACCACGTGCACGCGGCGGCCGCTCATGCGCTCGATGATGGCATCGAACGGCACGTCAATCTCCACCACGTAGTCGATGGCCACGCCGGCTTCCTTCATGGCCTCGGCTTGGGGAAGCGTGCGCGGAAAACCGTCGAAAAAGTACCCCTTCTCGCAGTCTGGCTGCTTAAGACGGTCCTTTACTAGGTCAATAATGATGTCATCCGACACCAGTCCGCCCGCGTCCATCACCTTTTTGGCTTCGATGCCCAGAGGCGTGCCGGCTTTCACTGCGGCGCGCAGCATGTCGCCTGTGGAAATCTGCGGAATGCCGAAACTTTCGCAGAGGAACTTGGCTTGCGTGCCCTTACCAGCGCCAGGCGCTCCCAACAAAACAAAACGCATCACGGGTCCTTTTTATCGTCAAAAATGCGGGGCGGACTCCAAACTCGGTTGGCTCCGTGTCCTCAGCACATCGATGTCAAGCCGTCCATTGATCCACTCCCGCGGGCCTGTCAGTTTTGCCCCTTACTGAAGGGCAGTCGGACGCGGATCACTGGCTGTCGCAGTGACCGAGCCCGAATCGATCTCCCGATCGGCCGCCGATGCCGATCGGCCATGATTCACAAACGCGGTCGCCACCATTGCGATAATGGCAGGCACGGCAATCACCAGGAAGTTCTGTTGGAGGGGCAGCTTCATACTAACCAGTGTGCCGATCACGATCGGGGCGAGAATGGCGCCACTCCGTCCAATGCCGGAGGCCCAGCCAATCCCCGTGGAACGTACAGCCATCGGGTAGAACTGGCCAACGTATGCGTACGCCAGGATTTGAGTACCAATGGTGGTCGCGCCCGCCATCCCGACCAGGAAATAGAGGACCGTCGTTGGCACCGGTTGGCCAAGCATGGAAATGGACACAGCTGCCAGCGCAAAGAAGCCCATCAACACATATTTGATGGGGAAGCGATCAGACAGCCAACCACCACTGATCGCACCGATCACGGCACCGAAATTTAGCACCAGTACAAAGGTAAGAGCGGAACCGAGGCTGTAACCAGCGCTTGCCATCAGTTTAGCCAGCCATGAACTCAATGCGTAGATCATGAACAGGCACATGAAGAACGCAACCCAGAACATGAGGGTGCTGATGCTGCGTCCGTCCTGAAACAGGTGGCGGATAGGGGCATCGTCGGCGTTGTCTGCAACCGGCAACGCAAAGCGATCATCGGCCAGCGGCCGGTACGACGGCTCAAGCCTCGCGACCGTATGACGCAGCTCCTCAATCCGTCCCGATTTGATGAGGAACGGCATCGATTCTGGCATGGCCTTCGCGATCATCGGAATCAACACCACAGGCAAGCCGGCGGCGATAAAGACCGATTGCCACCCATACGATTCGATCAACCCTTTCCCAAGGATTGCCGCCAACATGCCCCCTACGGCGTAGCCACTGAACATCAACGTTACCATTGTGCTGCGGATACGCTTCGGGGAGAACTCTGTCATTTGGGCAACCACGTTCGGCATCACCCCTCCGATACCAAGGCCCGCCATGAACCTCGTCATGCTGAATAGAATCGGATCCTGGGTGAACCCTGCCATCGCTGTGAACACGCTGAACAGCCCGATACAAATCGCAATCGCCTTGCGACGTCCGATCCGATCCGCAATCGTCCCAAGGAAGATTGCCCCGATCATCATCCCGAACAGCGCGGAGCTAACCATGAAGCCGGCGCTTGTGGCGTCGACGCCCATTTCCTTCATGATCGAGGGCAGCGCGATGCCCGCCACGGCCAGGTCATAGCCATCGAACACGATAATGAGTGCGCACCAGAACAGTACGACCGCATGAAATCTATTGAAGCGGGCGTCATCCGCCAGCTTGTGAACATCGATGTGACGCATTGCGTGTCTCCTATGTATGTATGTTATGTATCGACCCGTGAGTCGAGCAAATTTCTCAAAACGATGAAGGGCTGATCGGAAGGACTCGCCACCCTCGGCATGATGGCAAGCAGCTCTCTCGCCAGGCGTGACCGCTTGCTCGACTTCACTGATCGCAGTGCACTGTCCCTGCGACCGCCTCCTCGGCAGACCTCAGGTATGCGGCTATCTGCCTGTGCTGCATGCCGGATCATCCTGATACAACCAAGGCATGAAACACTCCGCGACAGCGAGCCTTGCTCCTTTGCGACAGAAGACTGAGCGTCGCGCCCAGAGGCGCGAGGCGTGCATCTCTGGAACGATGCGACGCGCAAGTCGGAACAGGCGATGTTCACGACCAAGCAGCCCGTACTCAAAAGGCGAACGCTGTACGTTCACGTCGTGGTACAAGAGTGTTGCAAGAGGGCAGTCCCGTAGGCCCTTGATTGCCCGCCACACCCTTACACTGTCTTTGGCTTCAACCAAGGTCCGCGCCACAATGGCGGGTCGACCATCAACGCAAAGCGTGACATCCCGCGCCCACATCGTCGTTGCAATATGCCGGCCCATGACGCTCGCGCTTGCACCAAGTTCGATAAAGTCCTCGAAAAGGACCTCAACCCGGACATCTCCCAGTGTTCGAAGGTGAGCCGTGAGCGAACCCGGACGTCGCAACCAATGCCACGCCGCTCCGCGCCCGTGCCATGCACGCTCAGTACGCCATGCATGTGTTCGTTCCCTGCAGACTTCCAGCATTTGCTCTATTCCTATTCAACCACTGGGACGTTGCGCTCGACACGCGTACTTCCTCGCCTCCGTGTTGATGGCTCATCCCACGAGCAGCAAAGATCGATGACAGTCGGCCGCCAGCACCTGGTAGCGGCGTGTCGCCGCCGCCTTACTTTTAATCTCGACGTCGCTGAGTGCTCGGATCACCGTCGCAGGAAGTCCCCCTACTAGCGAATTCGGCGGAATCAGCATGCCAGCTTTGACAAATGCGGATGCAGCGACAATCGAGTTTTCACCAATGGCGACATCGTCCATCACCACGGCGTTCATCCCAATCAGGCAGTTCTGCTCAACCTTCGCGCCGTGAACGATCGCCCCATGACCGACGTGTGAGTTCGCGGCGAGCCGACAAGCTTCTCCAGGCTTTGCGTGCAAGGTGCACGATTCCTGAATATTGCTGCCCTCTCCCACTTCGATTCCACCAAAATCGCCACGTAGCGACGCAAACGGTGCGATGTAACAATTCGCCCCGACGATGACCTGACCGATCAAGCACGCCAACGGATGAACGAATGCTGTCGGGTGGACCTGCGGCCTGACGCCGTTAAACTCGTAGATCGCCACGTGCGGCTCCCAAGAACACTTACGGTGCGTCTGGAAGGGTTCAGCAGACGTGCGCGCGGAAAGGTCGTCATTGCAATATGGCGACCAATCCACCGGCCGGACGGTACCCAGACAGGCCATCGAGGACCTGCCTGGGACGGCCGTTAGACCCCGCCCATGCAGACGTACTTCACTTCGAGATAGTCTTCGATCCCATACTTGGACCCTTCTCGCCCGAGGCCGCTTTCCTTCACCCCGCCAAACGGAGCGACTTCTGTCGAGATCAAGCCTTCGTTGACGCCGACGATGCCGTATTCGAGCGCCTCGGCGACCCGCCAGACACGACCGATGTCACGGCCGTAGAAGTATGATGCGAGACCGAATGGCGTGTCGTTCGCCATCTCAATTGCCTCCTCCTCAGTCTCGAACCGAAAGATTGGAGCAACCGGCCCAAATGTCTCCTCGGCAAAGATGCGCATATCGCGAGTCGCATTGGCCAGCACAGTAGGAACGAAGAAACTACCGCCGCGCGCATGGTAGTCACCACCAACTACGACGCTCGCGCCGCGTGAGACGGCATCGGCGACGTGCTCCTTGACCTTCTGCGCTGCGGCGACGTCGATGAGTGGACCGATCGTTGTCTCGGAATCCCTTCCGTCGCCGACCACCATCTTGCTTACCTCTTCGGCCAGCCGAGCTACAAAGCGGTCATAGATGCCGTCCTGAACAAGAAGCCGGTTCGCACACACGCAGGTCTGGCCAGCGTTCCGGAACTTGGAGGCCAGCGCTCCCTTCACTGCGGCCTCAATGTCTGCGTCATCGAAGACGATGAACGGCGCATTGCCGCCCAACTCCATTGACGCCTTCTTGACAGTCGCCGCGCATTGCGCGAGCAAAACCTTGCCGATTTCGGTGGACCCGGTAAAGGACAGTTTCCGAACTATCGGGTTTCCCGTGAGCTCCCCGCCGATGGCACTCGCCGATCCGGTGATGCAGGACAGGACCCCGGGAGGCAAACCTGCTCGTTCGGCCAGTACGCAAAGGGCTAGCGCAGAGAACGGAGTCTGACTGGCAGGTTTCAGCACCATCGTGCAGCCGGCGGCAAGCGCTGGACCCACCTTGCGCGTAATCATCGCCGCGGGGAAGTTCCACGGAGTGATCGCTGCGCAGACGCCGATCGGCTGCTTCAGCACCACAATACGCTTGTCGGCCTGATGCCCGGGGATGGTGTCTCCATAAACGCGCTTTGCCTCTTCGGCAAACCACTCAAGAAAGCTCGCCGCATAGGCAATCTCGCCACGGCTTTCGGCCAGTGGTTTGCCTTGCTCCAAGGTCATCAGAAGGGCCAGATCGTCCTGGTGAGCCACCATGAGTTCATACCACCGACGCAGAATCTGCGCCCTTTCCTTGGCGGTCTTTCTGGACCAGGAGCGCAACGCCCGATTGGCTGATTGAATTGCCCGGGCGGTTTCGGCAGCCAACATCCGGGGCACGGTACCGACCAACTCGCCGGTCGCCGGATTGTTGACGCCGAGCACCGTGGCATCATCGGCATCGACCCACTCTCCGTTGAGATAGCACTGCTGCCGGAACAGATCCGGATCTCTTAGCCCCAGCACTTCGCCGGTAATGCTCTGTTGCATGCGTGACTCCTAACTGAAGTTGTTCGCTGGCATTTACACGCCAGCTCTCTTGCAATGCTTACTTGGCGGCACCCATAACAAGGTCCCGCAGCTTGAAGCGCATAATCTTTCCTGAGCCGGTGCGCGGAATGCCCTCAACGACCTGGATGCTAGCTGGCAGCTTGTATGCCGACAGACGACCGGCGCAGTGGTCTTTAAGCGCTTCGGCGTCAACGCGTTCCCCGGCACGGACAACGACGAACGCAACTGGCACCTCTCCAAGCATGGTGTGCGGGATTCCGACAACCGCGCAGTCCGCCACCCCGTCGTACCCCATGATCGCCTCCTCCACTTCCGCTGGTGCAATGTTTTGCCCTCCGCGGATGATGACCTCCTTGAGTCGACCGGTGATGATCAAGTAGCCGGCGGCATCGTGTTTTGCGAGGTCACCGGTGTGGTACCAACCGTCCTTCAGCGCCGCGGCGGTCTCTTCCGGCTTGTTCAGGTAACCCTTCATGACGTTGGGTCCTCGGACAATCAGTTCGCCCTCCTTGCCAACATCCACGTCCTTCCCATCCACCGGATCGACGATGCGCGTCTCCACCCCGGGGATGGGTAAGCCACAAGATCCCATGACACGCGTCCCAGAGTTCCAGTTCATCGTGACCATTGTGGAAGTCTCCGTGATGCCATATCCGTCGAGCAGTGGAGCGCCAAAGCGACGTTCAAATTGCTCGTTCACCGCACCAGGCAGGATGGCGCCCGCACTAAGGCAGACACGCAGACCTTCGAATCGCAAAGTGGGAAGTTCGCGGGTCGCCTCCAGAAGGTAATGGAACATCGTTGGCACACCTGGGAATACGGTGTACTCGCCCGTCTGGAGTAGCCGCAAGGCTTCCGCTGTGGAGTACTTCTCCCCGATGTATTCAGTGGCTCCCACCGCCAGGATGCCTAGGACGGTCAGATTGAGTGCGTACGAGTGAAACAGCGGCAGGAAGGATAGAACCTTGTCATTCTCGTTCAGACCCGCGATAGGGGCCCAGCAAGCAGCTACCACCCATAGCATGCTGCGCGAGGTCAGAAGTACGCCCTTGGCCTTCCCAGTCGTTCCGGACGTATAAACCACGAAAGCTGGCCCATCAATATCGACGGGGTCACGCGGCGCATATCCTGTCCCTTCATGAAGCAATTGCACAAAGGAATTCTCGGACGGTTGCTCGTTGGCGTCCTGCACTTCGATGATCAGTGGCCGAGTGGCGAGATCGCGGGACAGCGCCTCGAGTTGCCCCACCTTTGCAGATATTGCGATTGTCAAGACACATTGTGCGTCCGTCAGGCGATATCCGACCTCCGCGTCCGTGGCCTCAATGCTAATTGGCACTGCTACTGCGCCGGCCCGGAGAATCGCCAACACGCTCACCACCCAGTTGACCGAGTTGGGCAGCATGACCGCAATGCGATCTCCCTGGCTGACGCCGAGGCGTTCGAGGTGGCTCGCCAGATTGGCCGTAGCCGCGTTCAGTTCCGCGTAAGTTATCGCGCTTGCGGCGTCCTGAAACGCGATCTTGTTGCCCCGTTGGGCGGCATGCCGGCGCAGAAGTTCCGATACCGGAACAATCAGTTCTGTATGAATCATGGTTGTCTCCCCAATACTGGGACGGCCCAGCCAGCTTGCCAGCCGCTGAGCCACCCTCCGTCAGACCATGCTGAAGCCACCACTGACACTGACGACCTGGCCGGTGATCCAACTGCCACGTCCAGAAGCGAGCAGGACTACCAGGGGAGCCACATCTGCTGGCTGACCGAGACGACGCAGCGGATAGAGCTTCGTGAGTTTTTCCCGGTTCGCCTCGACGAACTCCGGATCATGAGCTGTCTCGATCAGACCAAGGGCAATCGAATTCGCCGTGGTCCCGGCTCGGGTCTCCCGAGCGACGGACTTCATGAGTGCAATGTTTGCAGCCCGGGCAGCCGCGCCGATAGCCAGGCCGGACTCGCCCACGCGAGAAGAATCTCCCATGATGCTGATAATCCGGCCTGCGCCCTTCTGCTCTTCGAGGTAAGGAAGCGCTGCATGCGTGCAGTTCAACGTCCCATACAGGCAGACGTCAATCTGCTTGCGCCATTCATCGGGATTGGTGTCGGCAAACCGCTTCCGAATCACGAGTCCCGCATTGTTGACGAGAATATTGAGCGCCCCAAAAGCGTCGACAGTCTGGGACACCATCGCATCCACTTGCTTCCGATCGGAGATGTCACAGCCAATTGCCAGTGCGCGGCCGCCAAATTCTTCGATTTCCTTTACCACTGCCTCAGCCGCGGCCTTCGAGCCGTGGTAGTTCACCACGACGCTAGCGCCTTCCTTCGCCAACCCCAAAGCGATCTCGCGACCAACGTCGCGGGCACCGCCCGTGACGAGGGCTACCTTTCCTTCTAGTTCGAACTGCATTTCTCTACTCCTCGTTGGATTCAAACCGGGATTGATGGATCAGCCGAAACATCCGCTCCGGCGTTATTGGTAATTCGGAAATCTCGATGCCGAGTGGGCTCAATGCGTCGGCAACTGCATTTGCAATTGCCGCCGGCGAGCCGATCGTGCCCCCCTCGCCCATGCCACGAAAGCCGCCCAGAGTATTGGGTGCCTCTGTCTTGAGGTGGACCATCTCAAGCGTCGGAACCTCGGGCGCGGAAGGCAACAGGTAATCGACAAGGCTAGCGGTGAGGAGCTGCCCATCGTCGTCATAGACCACCTCTTCGAGCAGTGCGGCACCCACACCTTGCGCGAGCGCGCCACGGGTCTGTCCCGTAACAATTAGCGGATTGATAATGCGACCGCAGTCCTCAGCAATGACGTATTTCTGGATATGAATCGCATAGGTCTGGGGGTCGACTTCAACCTGCACCAGATGCGTCGCCGAGCTGGTTGTTCCCACTACTGGGTCATACACGCGGCTCACACACATCTCTTCTCTTACGTCTGGGGGTACCCGCCCCATCTGTGAGTACAAGGCCCGCGCCAGCTCCACAAAGGACAGCTTGCCATCGCCCAGTCGGACCCGAACGATGCTATCGACAACTTCCAGCTCGTCCACCGTGACATCCAACAGATACGCTGCTACCCGGAGCATGCGCTGCCGCAACTCCCTGGCGGCCAGGATGCCGGCGCCGCTGCTGATCACAGCAGTACGGCTGGCGTAGCTGCCGGTACTATGGGGGACCGCTGCACTGTTGCCGGTCACCACGCGGAGGTCTTCGAGCTTCGCACCCAACTCGTCGGCAAGTACCTGCGCCAGCGTGGTTTCGTGTCCCTGCCCATGCGAAGCGCAGCCGAAAGACGCCGTGATCGCACCCGTGGAATCAAGCTGGATCACGCAGGTGTCGGTTCCCGTGTTGATCGGCATTCCAGGCGAAGCCGAGATGCGCGAGCCGATCCCAGAGAGCTCGGCATAACACGCCACACCGATGCCGACCCAGCGTCCTTCCGCGCGGGCCTGTGCCTGCGCTTGCCTGGCCTCAACGTACCCGAATCGCTCCATCGCCGAGGCCAAGCCTTCGGTAAACGCCGATTGGTCCCAGACAATGCCGACTGCCGTCTTATAGGGGAACTGGTCCGGTTGAACCAGATTCTTGCGCCGGATCTCGGCAGGGTCCATCGCAAGACGCCGGGCAGCCATGTCCATCAGGCGCTCCATGGCAAACGTGGACGTCGGCCGGCCCACACCTCGGTAGGGGCCGGTGGGCGACTTCGGCGTCGTCACCCCTCGGACATGACCGTGATAACAGGGGACTTGATAGGGCCCAGGCATGAAGCTGATGACCTGTACTGGCTCGATCCCGGCTGTCCATGGGTAGATCGAGTACGCCCCTACGTCGCCAATCACGTTGGCGCGCAGGCCCAGGATCGCTCCGTCAGCATCGAGCGCCAGCTCGGCTTCCACACGCTCGTCAAACGCCTGGCTGGTGGAAAGCAGGTCCTCCAGCCGATCGCCAGTCCACTTCACGGCGCGACCAATCTTCCGCGCCAGCGTGCAGACCAGGATCTCCTCCTGGTAGAGCGAGGTCTTTCCGCCAAATCCACCACCAACATCGGGGGCGATGACTGTCAGGCGGTTGCCAGGCATCCCCAGCAGATCTGCCATGGCATCGCGCACAATTCCCGGCACTTGACTCGACGTGTATAACGTCAACGCATCGCGCCCCGCGTCCACCTCCGCGAGATAGCAGCGTGGCTCCATGGCCGCGGACGTCTTGCGATGGAATCGGAATTTCCCTGAAACGACCAGCGCTGCGCTGTCGAAAGCGTTGTCAACTTCACCACGTACGAAGGCTCGCTCGACAAGTACATTGCTCGCGAATCCCTCATGCAGGAGCGGGGCGTCGGCCTGCGCGGCAGCCTCAGGATCGGTCTCGACAGGAAGAGGTTCATAGACAATTTCGATTCCGTCAATGGCGTCCTCGGCCTCATAGCGACTGCGCGCGAGAATCGCCACAACCGGCTCACCGACAAAGTGAACGACACCATTGGCCAGCGCATGGATCGGTGTCGGCTGGTAGCCGCTCATGCGTGAGGTTGCCACTGCGGGCTTGACCAGGGTCGCCAGGTCCGCCCATGTATAGACGCCATGAACGCCCGGCATTGTCCGGGCCGCATCTGCCCGGATCTCCACGATGCGCGCATGTGGCTGGTCGCTTCGGACAAGCGCCATGTGAAGGGCATGCCCTGCCGGCAAATCGTCGACATAGCGTCCGAGTCCTGTCAGCAGCCGCGCATCCTCGACGCGACGCACAGGCTGCCCCACCAGCTTGCGCCCGGGTCTCTCGTCGATATCCGTGCCGGGCACTTCCGGTTGAACGATGCGGCTGTCTTGGTCATTCATACGCGTCAACTCCCTTGCGGAGTTCCTCCCACTGGGCAGCATCATGGCCAAAAAGTACGGTGCTCCCTGCGCGCTCCAAACGCTGGATTTCCCGAATCGATCCCAGGGCCAGATCCGGATCCCACGTGTTGCGCGGCATCACTTCGCGATCGAGGTTCTCTCGCAGCGCGACCGCGTCGGCGGCCAGGAGGAAGCTGCCGTCCCGCGCCAGGTTCACCACGGCGCCGAGCGTACCTGGCGTATGGCCTGGCAAGGGCAGCAGCGTCAGCCGGCCGTCACCGAAAAAGTCGCGCTCCGTGTCAATCGTCACCGTGGGCATTGCGTGCTGCCAGTCCGCCGGGATGTAGCCCCTCTGTAGCGCATCACTGCCTTGCGCTGTTTCAAGCTCCTTGCTATGGCAGAAGATGGTTGCTCGTTTGAAGAACTCGTTGCAGCCACAATGATCGGAATGGAAATGCGAGTTAACGACAACGTCGATGTCCTCCGGTACCAGGCCAAGTGTCGCGAGGCCTGATACGACGTTGTCCTGGGGCCCTCCGATCGGCACCATGGCCTTGGCCATTGCGCCCCAGCGGGCCGCGCTGTCTTCGATCGTGCTAGGGTGACAACCTGTGTCGAACAGAACATTGCCCTGGCTATGACGCAGCAGCACACATGACACCGGTAGATCGATGGTGTCACCGCGCTCCGCCTCAGGC
The DNA here is from genome assembly GCF_040149425.2 of Cupriavidus sp. DF5525. NCBI lineage: Bacteria > Pseudomonadati > Pseudomonadota > Betaproteobacteria > Burkholderiales > Burkholderiaceae > Cupriavidus > Cupriavidus sp. DF5525. Next base: position 1,278,638 of record NZ_CP168267.1, read on the forward strand.
AGGTATACGTTTTTCCTCATGCGCAGCCGACCGCCGCTCAGAATATGCATCTTCATGGGTGGTCTCTTCACGTTTCCTGATTGGTATCTGCTGCCGCGTCGCGCAGTGCATTGCGGGCAGCAACGCACACCCGTACTGCGTCAACAATCCCCTGGTAGCCGGTACAGCGACAGAGGTTGCCGGAGAGGACATCACGGATCTCCTCGTCCGATTCGAGGGGGTACTTTCCGAGCGCATCGGCACAGGTGGCCAGCATTCCAGGCGTGCAGAACCCACACTGCAGGCCATGGTGTTCCCGGAAGGCTTCCTGCAATGGGCTCAAGGCATCGACACTGCCCATGCACTCCACCGTGCGCACGTCGCACCCGTTTGCCCGCACCGCCAGCATCAGGCAGGAGCGCACGCTGTCGCCGTCGACGATCACGGTGCAGGCCCCACACACGCCGTGCTCGCAGCCGACATGCGTGCCCGTCAGACCCAAGTTGTGCCGCAGGAAGTCGGATAGCAGCAGCCGTGGCTCGACCTGACGCTCGCAGACTTCGCCGTTGACCACCATCCAGACCGGCTTGAGGGGAATGTTCGATTCGCTCATGCTTTCACTCCAACTGCACGCTGCCACGCCTTGCGCAGCACGCGTTCCATGAGTACACCGGCAAGATGCCGGCGGAATTCCGGGGATGCATGCAAGTCGACGCTGGGCTCGAGCGTTGCGCAAGCGGCGCGCACGGCCTCGGCGATGACCTGATCAGACAAGGACTTCCCCGCCAGCACTGCTTCAGCCTCGGACCGCCGCAAAGGTGTGTCGCCGACCCCCATCATTGCCACGCGGGCTTCATGAATCGTGCCGTTGCGCACGTCCAGCAGAATGCCCACAGCGGCGAGTGCGAAATCCCCGGCGCGGCGGGCGAACTCTTGAAAGCACCAGCCCATGCCAGGAGGCAGGCCCGGTAACTCGACGCGTATCACCATTTCATCTTCCTCGAGTACGCTGGTTAGCGGTGCCAGGAAGAAGTCATTGGAAGCGATCGTTCGTTCGCCCCGCACGGATCGCGCGACGATCTGCGCGTCCAGCAATCGGGTGAGCATTGGGAGTTCCGCCGCCGGATCGGCATGCGACAGGCTGCCGCCAATCGTTCCGCGATTGCGTATCGCTAGGTGCGCCACATGCACCATCGTCTCTGGGACGATCGGAAACCTGCTCGCGACCAGCGCCGAGGTCTCCAACTCCCGATGGCGGGTCAACGCCCCGATGGTCAGGCCGCCATCCGCGCGCGCCCGCACATAGTCGAGCTCGATCAGCCTGCTGATATCCACGATCAGGCTCGGGCGCACCACCCGGAAATTGAGCATCGGGGTCAGGCTCTGCCCGCCGGCCATGATCTTGGCGTCGCCGCCGTGGGCGGCGAGCAGTTCAACTGCCTCGTCTATGGAGTCCGGCGCGCAATAGTCGAAGGGAGCAGGTTTCATCTCAGTTCTCGTCAGCGGCCCTGGAACTTCGGCTCGCGCCGCGCCGCAAATGCCTCACGGCCTTCACGGTAGTCATCACTGGCGGCGGCCGCTGCAATCAATGCCTCGGCCCGCCCAAGATCGAGTCCTCCGGTGCCCGTAACCATGCCGTTGAGCAGGTACTTGGCACCAGCGATGCTCAGCGGTGCATTTCCGGCCAGCGACGCGGCAAATGCCCTGGCCTCGGCCATCGGGTCACCGCCCTGGACCGGCCGTGCCTTGGCACCCAGCAGTCTTTCCCAGATGGAAAGGGCCGCTTGTTGATTCGCCAATCCAGCAACCCTGTCGACAAAGCCAATGCTCAGGGCCTTGGCAGCGTCGAAGCGCTGAGCGCCGTACAGGATCGTCTTCGCCTCTGAGACCCCAACGAGCGAAAGCAGCTTGCGTGTGCCCTTGACCCCATAGATGATTGACAGCTTGGCTGCCGGGATCCCGAACACGGCATCCGCAGCGGAAAAGCGAAAGTCGCAGGACATTGCGAGATGGGCCCCACCTCCCAGGCAATACCCGCGGAGCACTGCGATCGTCGGCTTAGACAGCCTGGTGATCGCATCGCAGCATGCATCCACGGCAACCTCGTAGGCCGTTGCCTGCGCGGCATCCGCGCGCACTTTCTCGAACTCAGCGATGTCGGCTCCAGCACAGAAATCTTTATCTGCTCCCGTCAGCAATACCGCTCTTACATCCGGATTCCGGTCCAGGGCAGCCAGGATCGCGGGAATCGCCAGCCACATCGCATAGGTCATCGCGTTGCGGCTGGCGGGCCGGTTCAGCGTAACCACGGCGATCTCGTCCGAGATCCAGACCTTGATCTTTTCGGACATCAGCACGTCCATGACTTCGGCCTGCTGCGTAGTGGGACTTGGCGCTGTCTGTGGCGGCGCAGGGGGCGTATCCGTGTGGACTCCGTGCACCGGTTCTGCCGCTGCCTGTCTGGCAGGCTCGGCCTTTTCGGTAGCGCTGCCCGACCCCAGCGGGTGGCTCGCGCCAGCGTGGGCGGTCTCCACCGTCTCCTTCGGCGCGGTGAGCGCTAGTGCGCTGAGATCGAACGTCGCTCCATTGGACACGGGCGCAGCCTTCTCCGCGCGATCATTGACCTGCTTGCCGAACAGTTCGAAGAAGTCATCTGCCGACTTGCGTGCCGCAGCGTCGATCATGCGCGAGCCGAGCTGGGCGAGCTTCCCGCCCACATTGGCTTTGACGCCATACCGCAACATTGTCACGGTAGGCTCCAGCGCATCAAGGGATACCTCGATATCAGCCTTGGCGAACCCTGCCGCTCCGCCGGAGCCTTCACCGGTCAAGGTATAGCTCCTGGGCGGCACCATGTTTGACAGAGTGACCTTGCCGGCAAACCGCGCCTTGATCGGCCCGACCTTTGACACCACTGTCGCTGTAAACTCATTGTCCGCAGTCCGCTCGAGCGATTCGCACCCAGGAATACTCGCCTGCAGCACATCCGGATCGTTGAGCGCCTCCCATACCAACTCGCGCGACGCTGTTAGGCGAGCCTCGCCAACCATTTCCATCTGTTGTCCCTCCTAGGGTTGCCTGTTCTTTCGCAATCAATCCGCCAATGACTGAAGCACCGCACGGACCGCCTCTGGTATCGGAGCCGGCCGGTTCGTGGCGCGGTCGACGTAGACATGGATAAACTGCCCTAACGCCGAGCATTCCTTCTCATCGTTCCGAAAGAGAGCGATCTCATAGCGGACACTGCTCTTTCCCAGGTGCGCGACCTTGAGGCCGACATTGACCATGTCGGGAAACCCCATCGACGAGAAAAAGGTGCAGCGCGTCTCAACGACCAGGCCAACGGTCTCGCTCTTGGCGATATCGAGGACACCATGCTCAATAAGATGCCGATTTACCGCGCTGTCAAAGAACGCGTAGTACACGACGTTATTGACATGCCCGTACGAATCGTTGTCACCCCAACGCGTAGGCATTGCGCAGAAGTGCCGGTACGATTCACGGCCAGTAGGTGCGGGCTTCTCGCTCACAGCGCCTCCTGATACAGGGAGACCGCATCGTCAAAACTGACTTCACGCGGATTGTTGATAAGCAGTCGTGTTTGTTTCATCGCGTCGTCCGCAAGCAGCGCCACATCCGAGGCGGCGATCCCCACATCGCGCAAGCGTGTAGGTAGTCCCAGATCCCCAGCCAGGTCGCCGAGGTACTTGGCGAGGGTGAGCGCCTTCCCCTGCTCCCCGCCCGTCGCGCCAGGTACGACGACAGATGCCAGTTCCGCGTACAAGCTAGCCGCATTCGGCAAGTTGAATCGGACTACCGGCGCAAGAACGAGTGAATTCGAGAGGCCGTGAGGCACGTGGAACCGTGCCCCGATCGGATACGCGAGTGCATGCACCGCGGCCACCGGCGCGTTTGCGAAGGCCATTCCCGCCAGACTAGCGCCGATCAGCATGTTTTCACGCGCCTGCAGGTTAGTCCCCTCGGCACACGCCCGGCTGATAGATCCTGAGAGCAGTCGAAGCGCTTCTCGCGCGAGACAGTCCGAGATTGGATTCTTCAGCCGCTTGCTTGTGTACGCCTCTACCGCATGGACCATGGCGTCGATACCGGTTGCCGCGGTGACATGCGATGGAAGACCCAGCGTCAGTTCAGCGTCAAGCAACGCGATATCCGGAAGCAGTAGCGGTGAAACCACCCCTTTCTTCTCGCCGACACCGGTGGTCACGATCGAGATCGGTGTGACCTCCGAGCCGGTCCCGGCAGTCGTCGGTACCAGAATCAGCGGAAGGCGCGGGCCTTTCGCCTGGTTGATGCCGTAAACCTCCTCGATCGCCTCGCCGCTGCAACCCAGCAAGGCAGCAAGCTTCGCGGCATCCATCGAGCTACCCCCGCCAAAGCCCACCACGCATTCCGCCGAGCAAGCTTGCGCAGCGGCCACGGCCGCCAGGATCACGGCCTCCGGCGGATCGGCCTGCACATCCGAGAACACCGTCGCACGCAGTCCGTGTTTCGCGAATCCATCCAAGGTCTTCTGAAGCATCCCGGCAGCAAGCAGGCCCGGGTCGGTAACGATCAGCACGCTTCTGCAGCCCAGCGCTGCAACGCGCTCATGCAGCTTTGCTGCGCCGCCACATTCAACGACCACTGACCGGGTGTTGTGAAATTCGAAGTTCTTCATGGTGGGATTAAGGTGCGAGTCAGATGCTTTTGTCACTTGCATTATTAGACTATTCGAGTCGGTATGCAAGAAATTTTGTCGCCTGCAGGCTGAGTCATGACCGAAGGTGCACTTGCATTACTACTGAATTCTGAAGTTGGTGCCGGGTCTGTCCCGCCTCACTTCATGGACGTAGGACCGCCCACGCATAGGGGGTACCGAGCATCTTGAGTGAGCGATCCGAGCGCCAGAAGTGAAATGCCGTGGCTAGACGGAGTTGCAGTGCGACCCGGACGTTCTTCAGCACGGTGAGATGCGGAAACACCGCGGATATTTGTAGGGACCGTATCAGGTCGCGCCGGGCAACCCTGGCCGGCGCGACCTGCGTGATATCGACGCCATCGAAGACAATGCTTCCCGCCCTGGGATCGAGGAACTTCGTCAGCAGATTGAAACATGTGGTTATTCCTGTGCCATTGGGGCCGATCAGCGCATGGATCGAACCGCGTTGCTCGAAGCTGACATTGTCGACAGCGGTGGAGCGCTTGAAGGTTCTGCTCAGGTTTCGCACCACCAGGATGGATGAGGACATCATGAATTGACGAAAAATGGGTGACTGGAGTCCCCGCCCGATTGCACATAAGCAATCAGCGTATGGGTCGGGAGCGGCAATTGCGCCGCTCTTGATCGGACAGCTAGGGAGTCGTTACTTCCGAACCAGCGGGCACTTGCTTTCAGCAAGCGGTCGAAAGGCTTGGTCGGCGGGAATGGTCTTCAGCAAGCTCAGGTAGTCCCATGCGTACTTGGACTCACCGGGCCTCTTGACCTGGTAGACATACATGTCATGAACCATGCGCCCATCCGCACGAATGCGGCCATTCGTCGCAAAGAAGTCGTTGATGGGCGTATCCCTCATTTTCGCCATGACAGCGCTTGCCTGGTCAGTACCCGCTGCCTGCACTGCCTTGAGATAGTGCATGGTCGAGGAATAGTCCCCGGCGTCGCCCATATGCGGCATGCGCTTCATTTTGTCGTAAAAGCGCTTCGACCAGGCACGCGTTGCCTCGTTGTAATCCCAATAGAACGCGGTGGTCAGGACAAGTCCCTGCGCTTGTTTCAGGCCAAGCGCGTGCACGTCCGTGTCCCATACCAGCAGCCCGGCAATCGTCTGCTTGCCTTGCGTCAGGCCAAACTCCGATGCCGCCTTCATCGCATTGACAAAGCCCTTGCCCGACCCCGCCAGCGCGACAACCTTTGCCTTGGAAGCCTGCGCCTGAAGCAGAAATGACGAATGATCGCTAGCGTCGACGGGGTAACGAATGGCACCGACAACGTTGCCGCCATCGGCTTTGACGACCTGCACCGCATCGGCCTCGAGCGAATGACCGAAGGCATAGTCCGCGGTGAGGAAATACCAGGAGTCGAGCTTCTGGCCAATCAAGGCCTTTGCCGTACCTGTTGCCAGCGCATAGGTGTCATATGCATAGTGGATGCTGTTTGGCGTGCACGCATCACCGGTAAGGCGGGACGATCCTGAGCCATTTATGATTGCGATTCGGTTCTTCTCCTTCGCGACACTCACAACAGACAAGGCGACGGCGGAATTGATCAGGTTCGCAACCATGTCGACGCCACGCGTATCAAACCATTCACGCGCGCGCGTAGCAGCCACGTCGGGCTTGTTCTGGTGATCGGCAACGACGACTTCGATAGGCTTTCCAAGCACTTTCCCCCCGAAATCCTGCACCGCCATCTTTACCGCGCTCACCGAACCGTCTCCAGATTCGTGCGAGAACTGGCCCGACATGTCCGTCAACACACCGATCCGCACGACGTCGTCTGACAGCTTGGCTTGGCCCAACGCATTGCCGCTTAACGCGCAGACGCACAATGGCACGATAGCGCCTCTAAAAGCACTTTTAATCACTGTTGTCCCCTCTTCTGAAATCCCTCAATGCAAGTAACTAACCTCTCGCAGATACCTATACGGGCCTATCTGTTGGCGTAGCGTAGTCATTTACATCCAGTTATGCAAGTAACATTTGCCCTAGACTCAAGGCCGGGGTGAAGGGTGACGAGGAGCCGTCGCACAGGGGGATTGGAGATCGAATCGTCTCGCTGCCCACGAAGTGGATTGGTTCTTCGGGGCCGGGAAGTCGAATGCGGGCGATTAGTGGTCGCGCGCTCTTCTGAGCGGACAAGTCCGGCAGGGGTGCCGGTGTTACGCAGCAGCGGGGACAGCGGTCTCCAGTTGATAGCGCAGCGTATAGGATGTGTCGCGAGGATCCAGTTCTTCGCCACACTGGTCGCAGACCACCTTCGCGTGGAAATCATGGTCGCAGTTGCCATGGCGCAGGGTCAGCGGAGGCTTACCCCCAGATAGCCATTTGTCCCCCCAATGCATCATCACCAGCATGGACCCGTAGAGGTCGAGCCCCATCTCGGTCATAACGTACTCGAATCGGGCAGGACGCTCCTGGTATTGGCGCTTGGTCGCGATGCCCTCTTCAGTCAGGCGTTGGAGCCTGTCCGCGAGGATATTCGTGGCGATCCCCAGGCGAGACTGAAATTCGTCAAAGCGCCGGACGCCGTAGAAAAATTCACGAATCACTAGGAAAGACCATCTGTCACCGATGATCTGCAACGTGCGGGCAACGGAGCACGGGCGCACACGCTCCAAGACGCCAGGATCCGAGGCCCGCCGCGAACGCTTCCGGGCTTCCGCGCGTACTTCGCTGCCAGCGCCAGGGCCATCGCGGTAACGTACACGCTTGGCTTCGATGTCCTGATTACAGTGGGAACACGCAATGCGTGGAGAGCATGCGGACCCGCAGGTCCTGTGTATGAGTTGCAGCGGCGGCGGCTCTCCGCCAGCGAGCCATTTGTCTCCGAACGCAAGCAGCGCAAGCATGGTCGGATACAGGTCACGGCCCTTGTCCGTAAAGCGGTACTCATGCCGTCCACCGACCGGTACCTTTCTCAGGATATCCAATTCAGTAAGCTTCGTAAGGCGCTGCACGAGCGTAGTGCGAGGGACCTGGAGCAGCGACTGAAACTGCTCGAACCTGCGAACGCCGAAGAAGCACTCCCGCAAAACCAGGAAGCCCCAGGCATCCGATAGGATTTCCACAGTGCGCGCAACCGAGGAATAACGCTCGATCGATGCAAACCTCTTATCACCTGCATGGTGCTCGCCACGCGTTTTTGCCGGTTTCGCCAGTTCCATGATCCTTTCCGCAATTCGCCGCCCAGACAAAGGCAGCAAGCCATCCTGCCATCATGGAAATTATAGTTCAGTTCTGCAAGTGTCTCTCAAGCATCGTGAACGCTACTCTTTTTGGCCTGCTGCCTCATGGCTCGCGATACGCGTCGTCTGACCGAAATGTCGGCAGTGCAGCCATTCGACCTGCCCAAGCCGAATAGCCGAGGGTCGGAAAATGCCGACGATGGCATACCAGGCGAAGGTTCCCCGGCCAGTTACAGCCGGTCGAGCGGCCGGCCCCGACCGGGGTTCGGCAAAAAGCAGAAGCTGAAAGCCTAACAGCAAGAGCGGCGCACGCGTGACTGGCTGCATGGGAAACGGGCTGCGCCACACCGCCGGTTCACACATGACCGACCAGCAGGTCGACCTAGACTATGTGCGGGACAATTTTGTCATGCCGCGATCGCGACCACTCGCGGTGCCTGCACAGCGAAGAGGATGCGCGACACGAGGCAACACAGGAGCGCCTCCTGCAAGCCGACTTCGAGGGGCCGTCCCTCATCTTCAGTAAAGCATCGCGAACATCGGTCATCTGATGCTCACGTTCTTGGCACACATTTCATGTTCGTGAAACTATATCGGGTCTGTTGATAGTCGCCTGCCGGCAGGACCGGAGGGCACTGGCGAGCATTCCACTGGCCGCGGCCCCATTGCTAACGCCCAAGGTTGTTGGCTTATGGCTCTGGCGATTAATTGCATTTAATTAAGCGTGTATGGCACGGCGGGGCAAGCAGTTTGGCAACTACAGCTCGATTTGAAGCGACTCCGGAGCCACGGCCCAAGAAATTCTGCGGTGCTGGGTGAAGCCAAATTACCGCATTCATCATCAATTTTCTCGCTTTGTCGCGCTTTTGTCCGCATTCTGCCGCCTATTTGCCCCCTGAGCGCTAACTTGCCGGACATGAGAAGGCCTCACTAACATCCACACTCCTATTCATACAGTGCTGGCCTTCCCATGAGGCGACCGAGCCGAGGATGATCGAAACAGGAGTTGACGTGGGAAATGCATCCACTTGGGGCCCGAGTGCCAGCATGCTGAAATGCACGCGACGTGCTGGCTGTGCTAACCGCGTAGCGCAGGAGTTCGGGAATTGCTAATTGACCAACTGAACCAGGCCGCGACCGAGCGCGCCGCAGGTGCATTGACGCGCAACCGCCGCACCGCGCACACCGGTTGCGCACCTCACCAGACGGTTAGCGTCAAAGACGGTGAAGCACGTCCTCTGCTGGGCTTTTGCAGCAACGACTACCTCGGGCTGGCAAGCCACCCGGCGGTGATCGCGGCTTTCGCGGAGGGGGCCCAGCGCTACGGCGCGGGTAGCGGCGCTTCCTCCCTCGTCAATGCGCCTTCGCTCGCCCACCACCAACTGGAAACCGAGCTGGCCCGGTGGTTCACGCCAAATATTCCCAAAGTGCAGGCGCTCTACTTCTGCACCGGATACATGGCCAACCTGGCGGTGCTGAGCGCGCTGGGAACGGCCGACGCCACCCTATTTTGCGACAAGCTCATCCATGCCTCGTTGATCGATGGCGCACTGCTGGCTCGCGCTACGATGAAAAGGTACCCACACTGCGACATCACCGCCCTCGCCAGGCAGCTTGCTGCCTGCAACAGCCCGCTAAAGCTGATCGTGACCGACAGCGTGTTCAGCATGGATGGCGACATGGCTCCGCTCGCCGAAATGCTGGCGTTGGCCGAGCACCATGACGCCTGGATCGTGGTGGACGATGCCCACGGCTTTGGCGTGCTGGGGGAGCGAGGCCGCGGTGCCCTGGAGCACCTGGGGCTGACCTCCGAGCGCCTGATCTATGTCGGCACGCTGGGCAAGGCAGCGGGCGTGGCGGGAGCGTTTGTCGCTGCGCACCGGCCGATTGTGGAGCATCTGGCCGACGAGGCCCGTCCTTACCTCCACAGCGCGGCTGCGCCGCCGGCCATCGTCCATGCGCTCCTGAGCAGCCTGGCGCTGATCGCAGGCCATGAAGGACGCGAGCGCCGCTGCCATTTGGTGCAATTGATCGGGCAGTTGCGCAACGGCCTTCAAACCCTTCAGGTCCGGCATCCGCATGCCGGCTGGCAACTCGCCGACAGCAGTACACCCATCCAGCCCCTGATCGTCGGCGACAACGAGGCCGCGCTGTCGCTGTCTCAAGCACTTGAGAACGACGGCATCCGCGTTACCGCGATCCGCCCGCCCACCGTGCCCAATGGGACGTCGCGCCTGCGCATCACACTGTCGGCGTCGCATACCGCAGCCGACGTGACACGCTTCCTGGACAGCCTGTCCGCCATCATGGCCCGGCGGGGAGAGGCATGAAAAATCTCTCGCCTCATTGCCAGCGCTTCCGAACTGAGCCAGACCGAAACCCGACAGTGTTTGGCTGCCAAGACAAGATCCCACGATGACCAGCATTGCCGATAGCACGACTGCTACCAAGCAGACCACCACTCTCACCTCGAGGTCTCTACACCGGTCCAATAGCCAGGCATCGATGGCCGGAGCGTTGAGCACCTGCGACCGCCTGGTCGACAGCGCCTTCCTGCGTGACCCCTACCCGACCTACCACGCGCTGCGCGCGCTTGGCCCTATTCATTGGAGTGAAGAGTTTTTCGGTGGTGCCTGGCTACTGACCCGGCACGAAGACGTAGAAGCCGTGCTGCGCGACCCCCGGTATTCGGCGCGGCGCACGGGAGGCTGGGTGATGCGTGGCAGCGAAGGCGAGCGCCAGGAGCTTTGCCCCTTCCAGCGCTTGTTCAGCCGGGCCATGCTGTTCCTGGACGCGCCCGATCATACGAGGCTGCGACAGGTGCTCAATGCCGGCTTCCGTCCGGCTGCCCTACGCGCTTTCGCCGGCACCATCGAGCAAATGACCGCCGGGCTGGTAGAGCGGCTGGCAGAGTTGGAGGCGTTCGATTTCATGGAATCGGTCGCCAGGCCGCTGCCGGCGATGGTCATTGCGAGGCTGCTCGGCATGGACGCCGAGAACCAGCCGGACTTCCTTGCCTGGTCCGAAGACCTGGCCGCCTTCATCGGCGCACCGGATCCGAACGCTGCGCTGAAACGACGCGCCCAGGTCAGCTTGCTCAAAATGGCGGCAGCATTTGAATCGATGCTGGCACGGCGCAAGGCACAGGACACGGATCTCTCGCAGCCACAACAGCGGGACCTGATCGGGCATCTGCTGTACGCCGAGGCCGAAGGCAAAATCGAGGCTGGTGCCGAATTACTTGCGCAATGCGCGATGCTGCTGTTTGCCGGTCATGAAACGACGCGCAATCTGCTCGGCAACGGACTTCATGCACTGCTGAGCCATCCCGAGCAATGGCAGCGCCTGCAGCAGACCCCGGAACTGCTGCCCAATGCCCTGCGCGAGTTGCTGCGCTACGAGAGCCCGGTCCAGTACACAGGACGTCGGGTTGCCATAGACATGATGCTGCACGGGCGGCAGCTGCGACGCGGCGATCTGGTCGTTGCCCTGATCGGCGCCGCCAATCGTGACCCGGCGCGCTTCCGCAACCCTGACGAGTTGGACATCACTCGACGCGACGGCTCCCACCTTTCGTTCGGGCATGGCCCACATGTCTGCATCGGCGCCGCGCTGACACTGATGGAGGCAGAGATCGTATTCCGGGCGATTCTGCGCCATTTGCCCGCGCTTTCGCTCATAGACGCCGAACCGCACTGGAACGGTAACCCGGTCTACCGGGGTTTGGCCAGACTTACGGTACAAGGGCGGAGCCAGCCTGCCCAACGGACGTAGGCAGCGTGCGCCAGGCGACGGTGATCCTGAACGCTCTGTTCGTTGGGCTGACCGAGGCGGGCTACCTGGCCGGCAACCCGCTCGCCCTCGCGCGCCGCAGGCGCGCCCCCAGCCAGGCGCACATCAGCCGCAATCTGAGCCTGGGAGACGGTCAAGAACGCCGTCGCGGCGATACCGGCCGAGGCGGGCCGGGAAAGGTTGCACACGGCCCGCTGACCTGACCCTGAAAGACCGATTTGGCATTGCGACGGCGCCGTTGGCGCCCCGAGGAAATCGTCGACACGCAGCCGTCGGCCCCGACCGCGACGCCCACCTCGCCTTGCATGGCGGTCAGCAAGCCGACGTAAGCGTTTTCTTTGGCTTTCGGGTTACGTACCGAAGCCGCTGGGTCCCACCGCGAACGGCTTCATGACATGCAGGCCGGCCCGTCAAACCCTGGCGGCCTTTGCCGCTTCCCCTAGCACGTCAGCCGCCGCGCGAATGAACTCGCCGGTGCGTTCGGTGCTCAGCTGGCCGCCGTTCCAGTTCAGCGTGAGGCAGAATGTCACCGGCACTGCGGCCACCAGCATCTGCCCGGCGAAGCACAGGCAATGGAAATTTTCCCAGTCAATGCTGCCGCCTTTGCCGAAGCCCTGCACACCGGCCGGGACAGCCATCCACACAGCATCGGCCATGGCCTGGATGCGCCTGTATTCAGTCAGCGTTGCCGGCTGCGTGAAGTACTTGCCCGCCAGCGACTGCCGGTACCAGTTCACCATCTCGGTCGCGGTGCTCAGCATCGCCTGCTTGTCGTTGATGACATCGGTGCGGGACTTCAGGCCTAGATCCTCGCCGTTGTCTATCCTGACCATACCGTCCCAGCCGAGGTCGACGCCGGATTCAGCCCCGGCCAGGTAGGAAAACAGCTTGCGGGTCGAATCCGGAATACGAGTCCGTGTCAGGCCCGCTTCGGCGATCAGCGTGCGCACACGATCAGGGCCGACGGCCGCGAGCGCGATATCGGTACCGGTGTTGTCGCTGTGCGCGATCATGGCTTCGAGCGCATTGCGGTACGGTGTCTTGCCTGTCAGGCCCACGAACACCGGACTGCCGGGAGAGCGGAACGTATCGCTAACGTCGCAGGCGAGGCTCTCACTCAGTCCGTCGCGGCCGGCTTCGGCGTCGCGCAGGAACTGCGCCAGGATGAAGGTCTTGACGGCACTGCCGACGAACAGCTGCCGGTCCGGATGATAGCCGGCCGACCACGCATTGGCGCCGCTTCCGGCCGGTTCGGCGCGCACCAGGCAGCTAGCCGTATCCGGGGCCAACGCAGCAAAGCGCGCAATCGCGGCCTCAACGTCCGCCGGCACCGCGGCTTCAGCGCTGCCACCGCAGGCGGCGATGGCAGGTAATACCAGGGACGTGGCGGCGAGCTTGAGCGTGCGCCGCTTGGCGAGGTGGAAGGCAGACATGCGAAGGTTCCCGTTCAAAAGACTGGCTGGCAACGCCGGCACGTTGATATGGCCTGTAGCGGCACGAAGTTCCCGCACCAGCACAGGCTGGATGATTTTGAATCAGCCATCCAAAGTAATCAACAGGTCTCGTATACCGAAGCAAGAGTGTCAACCAGTTCGCAAGCAAAAGTGCCACCTCAGTCCGGGAGCGTTAAGAACTTGGGGGGTTGGCTTCAGCCATCCGTCCTAACCGGTCGATCGATACTGCACCGCACCATCGAGTTACACTTCAGCCCATGCACCGGATGGGAGGAAGCGTTCGGCCTTACCGCCACTTGTCTCCTTTTATCCCGGGACTGTCTTGCATGTATTGCATCGGACATCTGGAATCACTAGCCAAAGACGAAGAGACACAGAAACATGAGCGCCGACAAACAATTGCAGTTCACTGTGGAGCGTCACCCCAACCCCACGCCGGCCGACAAGATCGCGGCCGCGCTGGTCGACCCCACCTTCGGACGCGTGTTCACCGACCACATGGTCACGATCCGCTGGACCGAGGGGCGCGGCTGGCATGACGCCAAGGTGGAAGCGCGCCGTCCGTTCCAGATCGACCCGGCCTGCGCCGTCCTGCACTATGCGCAGGAAATCTTCGAAGGCATGAAGGCCTATCGCGACGCAGACGGCAAGATTTCGCTGTTCCGCCCGCAGGAAAACGCCAAGCGCTTCCGCGCCTCCGCCGCCCGCATGTCGATGGCCGACCTGCCGGAAGCCGATTTCCTCCGCGCCGTCGAAGCGCTCGTAGACATCGACCGCGACTGGATCCCGGGCGGCGGCGACGGCAGCCTGTACCTGCGCCCGTTTATGTTTGCTACGGAGACTTTCCTGGGCGTGCGCGCCGCGGCCGAGTATGTGTTCTGCGTGATCGCCTGCCCGGTCGGCCCGTACTTCAAGGGCGGCAAGTCGGCGGTCACGGTGTGGGTGTCGGACCAGTACACGCGCGCTGCGCCTGGCGGCACCGGCGCAGCGAAGTGCGGCGGCAACTATGCGGCCAGCCTGATCGCGCAGACCGAGGCATCGCAGAAAGGCTGCGACCAGGTGGTCTTCCTTGACGCCGCTGAACACCGCTGGATCGAGGAACTAGGCGGCATGAACGTGTTCTTCGTCATGGACGACGGCTCGCTGCTGACGCCGCCGCTGTCCGGCACGATCCTGCCCGGCATCACGCGCGCATCCATCATCGAACTGGCCCGCCGCGAAGGCCTCAAGGTGTCGGAAACCCCATACGCGTTCGACGCATGGCAGGCTGATGCCAACAGCGGCCGCGTCAAGGAAACGTTCGCCTGCGGCACCGCCGCCGTGGTGACCGCCATCGGCAACGTACGCCATGCCGGCGGTGAATTCACGATCGGCAACGGCGGTGAAGGCGAAGTTACCCGCCGCCTCCGCACGCTGCTGACCGGCATCCAGCGCGGCAAGGAGCCAGACACCCTCGGCTGGGTCCACTACGTCGCCTGAGCCCGGCGCCCTGCCCCGGACTGACCGGGGCAGGGCCGGCCCGGCAGCGAGGACACCAGCAAGACCAGGCCTGACGGGCGCTATCATCAGCGAGGTGTTGCGATGGAGCGAAGCGTGCAGCAGATGCCGTTTCAGCGGGAAGTGTTGCCGAATCGCTTGAGGGCTTACTAGGCGCGCCCTGCATCCAAATGGATAGTCACCCCTTCGGGAGTCCGATCATTTCCAGAGACCCTCTGGGTGCTGACCGCTCTGCAGGCGCGGCATCCGCTCTGATCGCATAAAAGCTTCGTTCTTTACTACTTTCCGGCTTATGTGTCATTTCCGGCCTTATCCCGGCATGACCTCGGCTGAGCCCGTGCAATACGGAACTCAGCCCTCCGCTTTCTAGCTCGCCGAATAAATGTGCGACTTTCTGGGGTCACGAAGGCGGCCTAGCAATGAGCGGGAACGCCTCACAGGTCAGCGGGCTGCCGCGGGCGGATGATAAGCTCGCTGCCGCCGCGGATGACGTCGAAAAACTTGTCGGCGCCGGTGTCCGTGAAGATGCGCTTACGGCCATCAAAGGTCGAGACCTCAAGCTGGAGCGACTTGAAATCTTGCGGGATGGGCAAGCGCAGGTCCTCCGTCCAGGTCATCAGACCGGCTTGTGCAGGCAGCTTAGCCTTCACAGTAACCATTCGATAGATGGGCCCCGTCACCGCGCAGTTTTGCCATCCAGGACCCCATTTGATCTCAGGCGGGAAGCCTTTGACAGACTTGATCTCGTCCAGGTGAGCTGAGTGGACAATGCCATCTGCGGTGGATTCACTCTCTTTTACCCCATTGCAGCTGCCGGCCTCACCACCGCCACCGACTTGTTTGAAGGCGGCGACGCCCTGCTCCCAATCCCAACGCCAGCCGGCCTTCGGTGTGGCGACTTTCCTGACATTCTTATTCTTTCCTTCGAACTTCTGCTGCTGTGCGGTCCATATCGCGACTTCCTTCTGTTGCGCTTCAGTTTCGACTACGAAGGTAAATTTCCCTAAGTTTGAAGGCAATGTCACGATGGGTAGTTGCCGCTCCACGGCTTCGCGGGCACCCACGAGCTGATTCCAGAAGCCTTCCTTGGGCGCGGTATAGGTGAGCTTCAGCGGCACAATGGCCAGCTTGTCTGCGTCCCCCTGCAAAGCAGTGACAGGAACGGTGTACAGAACCTCCATCGGCCCCACCACCATGCGGGTTGCGGACCCTTGATTGAGCGCCAGCACTGGGTCTGCCTTGTCCAGATTGACGCCATTTACCCGCAACGTCACGGCATTCTTGGACTGAGCCGGTTTTACGCGTGGGGAATAGCGGGTGACGTAAGTATTGTTACTGAAGGGGATGCTCTCGACCAGTTGGTTAGCCTGATTGACCAGTAACTGGTCGTTTCCAGGCGGTTCGCTACGTCCTGGTTGGCACGCTCAGTCAGTTGCCGGGCATTATTGAAGGTCTGGCGTTGGGTCTCGCTAAGCTCCGAGAACGCTTTGTCCAGGAGTTCTTTGTTTGCCTCTTTCCAGGTTTCAATGACACCTTTCGCTTCAATGGCGGCGCGCATGGTTAGGTAGTCGCCGGCGTCCTGAGCGGAACTGATGAGCTGATCCAAACCACTGAAAATCTGGGAAATGGTTGCGCTCGTTGTCAGCCCCCCCACTGCTGCGGCGACCTGGGCATGAGCTGCCGGCATGGCCGTCAGTGCAAGCGCCAACGATACTGCGGCGCCAATTCGTTGATACCTCAAAATACCCGTCATGATTCTCCCTTCTTATTGATGTTTGAAAAATGCGCGCCTAATGTACCAAGGAGTTCTTTGAGTTGGGTAGCCGAGTGCGTTCTTACAACAATGCCGGTAATTGGAAAAGCGGGCAGCGAGAAAGCGCTGTCACGCGGCGCGCTGCACCTGGTCCTGAAAGAAGTATTCGGCATGGCCGCGGAGCGCTTGCGGGCGCGCGGGCCGAAATGGGAGCCGCAAGCCGCGGTGCTGGCCAGCGCCTCGGCCCATTGACTGCGCCACACCGCCGGCTCGCACATGACCGACCAGCAGGTCGACCTGCGTTTTGTGCGCGACAACTTTGGGCACAGCTCGCTGTCGACGACAAGCGGCTACCTGCACAGCGAAGAGGATGCGCGGCATGAAGCCACGCAGGAGCGGCACCGGATCGGCTGGACTGACAAGACGTGAGGCGCATTCGCCTGCTACGCCTCAGATTGACTTGCCGACCCAACCTCTAAGCGGAAGCACTTTGGGCTGCTAGCGTTGTACACTGCAAGTCCCGTAAGTTCGGCGTTTGAGCGGGATGCGAGCGCACCGGCAGGAACTCCCGCGGCGCGCGAGCACCATGCAGCTTATTCGACGAGCCTTTGCCCGTCCTGATAAGATTTACTTGTGATTCTTGCTGGCCGGAAACGGGGTTAAGCCCTATGCGCTGTGCAAGCTGTGGGTTCGAAAATCCGACAGGCGCCAAATTCTGCGAGGAATGTGGCGCCAAGCTTGTTCGCGTCTGCGCGGCCTGCGGGCAAGAGGCGGCGGCGAACGCCAAGTTCTGCAGCGAATGCGGCGCGGCGTTGAGCGCAACGCCGCCCGTCACGGCACCTGCACCCAGCACCCCCCATCGACTACACACCGCCTTATCTGGCAGAGCGCATCCGCGCGGCGCAGGCGGAGATGGAAGCCCGCGGCGCTGCGGACGGCGAGCGCAAAATGATCACGGCACTGTTCGCCGACATGGCCGGCTCGACCGCGCTGATCCATGATCTTGATCCCGAAGACGCGCGCCGCCTGATCGACCCGGTGCTGGCGTTGATGATGGAGGCCGTGCATCACTATGAAGGCTATGTGGCCAAGTCGATGGGCGACGGCATCCTGGCGCTGTTCGGCGCGCCCATCGCCAACGAAGACCATCCGCAGCGGGCCTTGTTGGCGGCGCTGCGCATGCAGGAGGCCATGCGCCAATACGCTGACGGCGTGCGTACCGCCCAGGGCATCGCACTGCAGATCCGCGTCGGCATCAACTCCGGCGAAGTGGTGGTGCGCACGATCCACATCAAGGATTTGCACACCGACTACGATCCGGTGGGCAATTCGATCCACATTGCTGCGCGCATGGAGGGCATCGCCGTGCCCGGCTCGATTATCGCGAGCGTACATACCCACAACCTGGCCGAAGGCTATTTCGCGTTCAGGCCGCTCGGCGCAATGCCGATCAAGGGGCTGCCCGAGCCGCTGGCGGTATTCGAAGTCTTCGGTCTCGGCCCGCTGCGCACCCGGCTGCAGGTGTCAGCCAGCCGCGGGCTGGCGCGCTTTGTCGGCCGCGCCAGTGAACTAGAGTTGTTGCGCGAAGCGCGGGCGCGGGCGCAGGCTGGACGTGGCCAGATCGTCGGCCTGGTCGGCGAGCCAGGGGTCGGCAAGTCGCGGCTATGCCATGAGTTTAAGCTGCTCGCGTCGCGCGATTGCCTGGTGCTCGAAACCTTCTCGGTTTCGCACGGCAAGGCCTATCCGTATCTACCGCTGATTGAGTTGCTACGGAACTACTGCCAGATCACGGCGCAGGACGATGAGCGCCGGCGGCGCGAGAAGCTTACCGGCAAGGTGCTAACCCTGGACCGCGCGCTGGAAGACAGCCTGCCTTATCTGTTCCACCTGCTGGGGGCCGCCGAACCGAGCTCGGCGCTGGCGCAGATGGACGCCCAAGTCCGCCGGCAACGCACGTTCGAGGCGATCAAGCGGCTGCTGGTGCGCGAGAGCCTGGCACAGCCGCTGGAATTGATCGTTGAGGATCTGCAGTGGCTCGACAGTGAGACCGAGGCCTTCCTCGGCGTTCTCGGCGAGAGCGTGGCCAGCGCCCGAATCCTGCTGCTGGTCAATTACCGGCCCGAGTACCGGCACGACTGGAGCCGCAAGAGCTACTATACCCAGCTGCGGCTGGACCCTCTGGGCGAAGCCGAAGCTCGGGAACTGCTGCGCGCCCTGCTGGGCGACGCCGCCGGACTCGCCCCGCTCGCGCACCGGATCCTGGCGCAGACCGAAGGCAATCCTTTCTTCATCGAGGAAGTGGTTCAGGAACTGGTCGAGGGGCAGGTGCTGCGCGGCGAGCGCGGGCATTACCGGCTCGAACAGGTCCCGGGCAAGCTGCAAATCCCGGCCACCGTGCAGGGGGTTCTCGCCGCCCGCATCGACCGCCTGCAGCCGGCCGAGAAAGTCCTGCTGCAGACCCTGGCGGTGATCGGCAAGGTATTTCCCTGGAGCCTGCTCGCGCGCGTCGTCGAGCAGCCAGAGGACACGACGAAGAGCCTGCTGGCGCGGCTGCAAGCCGGGGAATTCATCTACGAGCAGCCGGCGTTTCCGGAGGTGGAGTACAGCTTCAAGCATGCGCTGACCCAGGAGGTGACCTACGGCTCGTTGCTAAGCGAGCGGCGTCGTGCGCTGCATGAGCGCACGGCCCAGGCGATCGAGGCCCTGTTTGGCACCCAGATCGAGGAGCACTGCAGCGAGCTGGCGTATCACTTCAGCCGCAGCGGCAACGCGCCCAAGGCAGTGGAATACCTGCACTGCGCCGGCCGCCAGGCGGTGCAGCGCTCCGCCAATGCCGAAGCGGTCACCCACCTGACCACGGCCCTGGCCTTGCTCAAGACCTTGCCCGATGGTCCCGAGCGCACACGGCAGGAACTCGCACTGCAGATCACCCTCGGCCCGGCCTGGATGGTCGCCAAGGGATTTGCTGCCCCGGAAGTGGAGGCGACCTACACCCGCGCCCTGACGCTGTGTCGGCAGCTCGGGGAGGAGACGATCCAGGTTTTCCCCGCCTTGATGGGGCTGCGCAATTCTTTCTTAGCCCTTGGGGAGCTGCAGACCGCACGCGAGCTGGGGGAGCAACTCCTGACGATGGCCCAAAAGGCGCAGGACCCTGCGTTGCTGGTACAAGCGCATCGGGTGTTGGGAACCAGCTTGCTCGCTCTCGGCGAGCTGGGCGCTGCCCGTACGCAGCTGGAGCAGGCCTTGGTGCTCTATGCCCCTGGGCAGTACCAGTCGCCAGCCGTCTTCCTGGAGCCCAGCGTGCTGGCGCTGGCCATCGTAACCATGGATCTGTGGCTGCTCGGCTATCCGGATCAAGCTCTTAAGCGCAGCCAGGAGGCGCTCGCCCTAGCGCAGACCCTGTCCCACCCTCCTGCCTCGGCCACTGCCCTGATCTACGCCACCGAGCTTCGTCTGCACCGTGGCGAAACCCAACCAATGCGTGAGTTGGCGGAAGCGCTCCTCGCCCTCGCGACCGAGCACGGCTTCCCGTTCTGGCTAGCTTACGGAACCATCCTCTCGGGCTGGGCGCTGGTCGCGCAGGGACGCACGGCGGAAGGCATCGAACGGATGCAACAGGGCTTGAGCGCCTTCCGGGCCACCGGGGCGGAGATTTGGCGAACGCATTTCCTCGCGCTGCTGGCCGAAGCCTACGGGAAAGCTGGACAGGCCGACGCAGGGCTGCAGATGCTGGCCGAGGCGCTGGCCGTGGTAGAGCGAACGCAGGAGCGCGTGTTCGAGGCGGAGCTGAATCGGCTCAAGGGGGAACTGATGCTGCTGCAGCCGGGCGGCGGGGGCGAGGCGGGCGCTGGCCGGGACGAGGCAGAGGCCTGCTTCCAGCGGGCGATTGCGATCGCTCGCCGCCAGGACTCCCGATCGCTGGAGCTGCGCGCGGTGATGGCCTTAAGCCGACTATGGCGGCAGCAGGGCAAGGGGACCGATGCCCGCAAGCTGCTGGCCAAGAGCTACGGCCGGTTCACCGAAGGCTTCGACACTGCGGATCTACAGGAGGCTAAAGCGCTGCTCGCCGAGCTCGACTGAAGTGGTCCCAGCTGTGCAGGAGGTGTAGAGGATCGTTAATTCTGGGAGTGGAAAGAAGTTTGGGGGAGTCGGATGCAGAGGTCTAAGGTGACGGTACCGCCGAGGCCGCACGCGCGGTGGAAGAAGCGGTGGCAGGACTTGGCGGCATCGACATCTTGGTGACCTCCGCCGGCGCGGCCAAGCGCCGGCCGCCGGACGAGCTGACCCCACAGCTGTGGCAGGAAGCAATGACCGCCAAGTACTTCAGCTACATCAATGTGATTGACCCGGTGGTCAAGCGCATGGCGCAGCAAGGGCGCGGCACCATCGTCAACATCGTGGGCATGGGTGGCAAGATGGCCAACCCCGCCCACCTCGCGGGTGGCGCAGCTAACGCTGCACTGATGCTGGCCAGCGCCGGACTGGCCAATGCCTACGGCAAGCAGGGTGTGCGCGTGAACGCGATCAATCCGTCGGCTACGCATACCGAGCGCCTGCAGCAAGGCATGGAAGTGGATGCGCGTATCGGCGGCATGACAGTGGAGCAGGCGCTCGCGCGCGCCCACGCGCGCACCGGCCTGGGCCGCCTGGCCACGCCGGAAGAGGTGGCGGACGCCGTGCTGTTCCTCGCCTCGCCACGCGCCAGCTATATTTCGGGCTCCATCCTGTCGATCGATGGCGCTACCACGCCGATGGTAGTCTGAGGCTGCCACCCTATCGCGTAGGGGCGCGTGGCCGCGCAGGCCACGCAGGAGCGGCACCGGATCGGCTTGGGAACGCATCGCTAATTCAGGCTACCGCCTTCGATCGGAGCCTGCTCCATCCCAGAAACCCGCCTGATTTCCTCGGTCACGATGGCGATAAACGCCTCAGTGGCCGTGCTTAACGGCCGTTGCGGATGGCTCACGCAGACCAGATGCCGGACGATACGCGGCGCGACGATGGTATGCATGCGCAGCCGGCCATCTTCCACTGCGCGCTGCACCACGATGCGCGGCAGCACCGTGACAAAGCGCGTGGCTTGCACGAACCGCACGATGGTGCCGAGGATGTCGATCTCGAACTTCGGCGCAAGCGTTACGTCCTGCGCCTGCGTGGCCGTGTCCAGCACGACGCGCAGGCCATGGCGCTTGGTCGGCAGCACCAACTCCAGTGCCGGTAGCTTTGCCATCTCCACGGATTCCGGCAGGTCCGGGCCGTGCTCTGCGCTGGTCACCAGCACCATTTCCTCGTCGTGCATCGGCTGCACCTGCAGCGCCAGCCGGCCGCGCTGGCGATGGACCACCGCCGCGTCAAGCTGGCCGGCAGAAACCAGATCGATCAGAGCCGTACTGAAGCCGTCCGCGACCGATACCTCTACGTTCGGATAGCGCGCGTTGAAACGCGCCAGCGAATCCACCAGCACGCTCTCCGTCTCGGACGCCACCATGCCAAGCGTGATGCGGCCGGCCATCTGCTCTTCTCGCTGCATCATCTGCTGCCGAGCGCCGGCGATGTCACGCACGATGGGCAGGAACAGACGGTACATCATGCGACCTGCAGCAGTCGGCACCATGCCGTGCGGGATGCGCTCGAACAGCTTCTGACCGAATTCTTCTTCCAGCCGTGCGATCTGCATGCTGAGCGCCGGCTGCACGATGTTCAGCCGCTTGGCGGCGCGCGTGACGGAGCCGTCCTCGAACAGCGCGATGAAGTATTGGATTTGCTTGAGGTCCATGTGCAGGCAGATATCAATAGAAGTACGGCAACCACATCAATTTCCATGATGGCAGACGCAACCGTGGCGCTGCGCGAAATCAGTTCATTTTCTCGCTCTCCGGGGTCATCAGGCGGAAGTCTATTTATCTAGACATCATAATATTTGATTACGCGGATCAAAAAACAATATTAGTCGTTATATCGGAATCTCTCTAATCTCCGTTTGACGTTGAACGGTTCCGCTGGCCTCCCGGCCCGAGACCGTCTCGCAACACGGAGTCGCAAATGAAGAGATTCGATGCTGGCGAAACGACCGGCACGGTTCAGGAGACACAGGAGATCCGGCGTGCGCCCCACGTTGGCCGCCCGATGCAGCGCGTCGAGGACGCCGCCATCCTGACCGGTCGTGGACGCTATGCCGACGACCTGGGCGTGAGGCCCGGCACCCTGCACGCCGCCATCCTGCGCTCGCCGCACGCGCACGCTGAACTTGGCGCCATCGACTACGCCGCCGCGTTGAAGGCGCCGGGCGTGCATGCCGTGCTGACCGGGGCCGATCTGCCCGGCTGGTCGAGGCCCTTCGTGGTAGGCGTGAAGGCGCCGATGGAGCAGTGGGCACTGGCCATGGAGCGCGTGCGCTATGTGGGCGAGCCGGTAGCCGTGCTGGTGGCCGAGAGCCGCGCGCTGGCGGAGGATGCGCTCGACCTCGTGCGGGTGGAGTACCGCGTGTTGCCGCCGGTGGTGTCGATCGAAGCCGCCGTTGCCGACGACGCGAGCGTGCTGCATTCCGGCCTCGGCAGCAACGTGGCCAGCGACCGCCATTTCCGCTATGGCGACCCCGAGGCCGCCTTTGCCGCCGCGCCGCACCGCGTGGCGCTGACCGCCCATTACCCGCGCAACACCTGCACGCCGATCGAGTGCGGCGTGGTGATTGCCGAACACTTGCCGGCCAACGAGGGCTACCAGGTCACTTCCAACTTCATGGGGCCGTTCTCGCTGCACGCCGTCATGGCAATGGCGCTGCAGGTCCCGGCCAACCGCCTGCGCCATGTCGCGCCGCGCGACTCGGGCGGCAGCTTCGGCGTCAAGCAGGCGGTGTTTCCCTACGTGGTGCTGATGTGCCTCGCCTCGCGCAAGGCGGGCGCGCCGGTTAAGTGGGTGGAAGACCGGCTCGAGCACCTGAGCGCCGCCACTTCTGCTACCGCGCGGCTTTCTACCCTGGAAGCCGCGGTCGAGGCGGACGGTCGGATTGTCGCTCTCTCATATGACCAGCTTGAGGACTGCGGCGGCTACCTTCGTGCCCCGGAGCCCGCCACCTTCTACCGCATGCATGGCCTGCTGACCGGTGCCTACGCGATTCCGAACCTGCTGGTGCGCAACCGCGTGGTGCTGACCAACAAGACGCCTACCGGGCTCGTGCGCGGTTTCGGCGGGCCGCAGGTGTACTTCGCGCTGGAGCGGCTGGTGCAACGGATCGCGGTGGAGCTGGGCCTGGATCCGCTCGACGTCTACCGCCGCAACTTCGTGCCCGCCGATGCCTTTCCTTATCGCGCCGCGGCGGGCGCGCTGCTCGACTCCGGCAACTACCAGCTGGCGATGTCGCGTGCGCTGGACGCGGGTGGCTACGGCGAGCTGAAGCGCCGTCGCGACGCCGCGCGTGCCGAGGGACGGCTGTACGGCATCGGCTTTGCGGCCATCGTCGAGCCCTCGGTGTCAAACATGGGCTATATCACCACCGCCACGCCGGCCGAGGCGCGCCGCAGGGCGGGCCCGAAGAACGGCGCCATCGCCAGCGCCACGGTCAGCGTGGACCTGCTCGGCGGCGTGGTGGTGACCATCGCTTCCACGCCGGCGGGACAGGGCCACATGACCGTGTCGGCGCAGGTCGTAGCCGACGTGCTCGGCATCGATCCGGGCGAAGTCGTGGTCAACGTCGAATTCGACACGCACAAGGATGCCTGGTCCGTGGCCGCCGGCAACTATTCCAGCCGTTTCGCCGGTGCCGTGGCCGGCACCGTGCACCTGGCGGCCACGCGCGTACGCGACAAGCTGGCGCGCATCGTGGCCTCGCACCTGGGCTGCGACCCCGCCGAACTGGCCTTCGCGGATGGCCGCATCCAGCGCCGGGGCGCGCCCGATACCGCCCTGCCCTTTGCACGCGCGGCCAGCAATGCGCCGCACTGGTCGCCGCAGCTGCTGCCGGCCGGCGAGGAGCCCGGCCTGCGCGAAACCGTGTTCTGGTCGCCCCCCAACCTCGACGCCCCGGACGAACAGGACCGCGTCAACACCTCCGCCTGCTACGGCTTTGCTTTCGACCTGTGCGGCGTGGAGATCGACCGCGCTACCGGCCGCGTGCGCATCGACCGCTACGTGACCGCGCACGATGCCGGCAAGCTGCTCAACCCGGCGCTTGCCGACGGCCAGATCCGCGGCGCCTTCGCGCAGGGACTGGGCGCGGCGCTGATGGAGGAATTCCGCTACGGCCCGGACGGCAGCTTCCAGTCCGGCACGCTGGCGGACTACCTGATGCCGACTACGTGCGAGGTGCCCGACCCGCTCATCGTCCATCTGGAGACGCCGAGCCCGTTCACACCGCTCGGCGCCAAGGGGCTGGGCGAGGGCAACAACATGAGCACGCCGCCATGCGTCGCCAACGCGGTGGCCGATGCGCTCGGCGTGCGCGACATCCGCCTGCCGCTCACGCCCGCCAGGGTGATGGCGATGATCGGCTTCGACGACCCGCCGCCGTCGCGTCCTGAACTGGCCGAGGCAGCAAGTGCAGCCTCGGCGAGCGGTAAGGGTGGGGGCAAGAGCGGCAAGGCCCTGAGCGCGCGTGGCACGGTCGACCTGGACGCCACGCCCGCGGCCGTCTTCGCCGTCCTGCTCGACCCGCAGGCGCTGGCCAATGTCGTGCCGGGCTGCCACGCGCTCGTGCCCATCGGCGACAACCGCTACCGCGCCGATGTAACCGTGGGCGTGGGCATGATCAAGGCCCGCTACGAAGCCGAGATCGCGCTGTCCGACCTGGAGCCGCCGCACCGGCTGCGGCTGGCGGGCGCCGGCCTGTCGTCGCTCGGCAGCGCGCGCGGCGCGGGCCTGGTCGAGCTGGCCCCGCACGGCGCCGGCACCCGTCTCACGTACGACTACGAGGCCGAGGTGTCCGGCAAGGTCGCCGCGGTCGGCGGCCGCATGCTCGAAGGCGCGGCCAAGGTGGTGTTGCGCCAGTTGTTCGAATCGCTCGGCCGGCAGGCCGGGGGCAAGCCCGTGCGCAAGCCGGGGTGGATCGCGCGCCTGCTGGCGCTGCTGGGAGTCCGTCATTGAAACCCGCCGCCTTTGACTACCTGCGCGCCGAATCCGCGCAGCATGCGCTGGAAGCGCTGGCCCGTGCCGGCGAGGATGCCCGCGTGCTGGCCGGCGGCCAGTCGCTGATGGCCGTGCTGAACATGCGGCTCGCGCAGCCGCAATTGCTGGTCGACATCTCGCGCACCCGTGACCTGGATACCGTGCGCATGGAAGGCGGCCATCTGGTGGTGGGCGCCGCCGCCACGCAGGGCAGTGTGGAATGGCGCCCGTCATTGGCCGACGAGGTGCCGCTGCTCGCGCTCGCCTTCCCGCACATCTCGCATTTCCAGATCCGCAACCGCGGCACCGTGTGCGGCTCCATCGCCCACGCCGACCCCAGCGCCGAGCTGCCGCTGGTGCTGACCGCGCTCAGCGGCGAGGTGGTGCTGCGCTCGCTGCGCCGCCGCCGCGTGCTGCCGGCCGCCGAATTCTTCCGCGGCATGCTGATGACGGCGCGCGAGCCCGACGAGCTGGTGGAAGCTGTGCGCTTCCCCCTGAGCCGGCCCGGCGCGCGCTACGGCTTTACGGAGTTCTCCGCCCGCCATGGCGACTTCGCGCTGGTGGCCTGCGCCGCCATCGTCACGGACGACGCCATTGCGCTGGCCGTGGGCGGCGTGGCCGACCGGCCGGTGCTGGAGACCTGGCCACGCCTGAAGGGCAAGGCGCTGGCCGAGGCGATCAACGATTACAGCTGGAAGCTGGGCGCGCAGGACGACGCCCATGTCAGCGCGCAGTACCGCCGCCACCTGGTGCGGCAACTGGGCATGCGCGCAATCGAGGAGGCAAGATGAGCAAGACCCCCAATGGCGCACCTCAGGGTGCGCGCCCCGTGATGCAGCGCGACGAGCGCCACTGCATCACCCTGACCCTGAACGGCACCGAACGCAACGGCCTGTGCGCCCCCCGCGAGCTGCTGTCCGACTTCCTGCGCCATGAACTCGGCGCCACCGGCACCCACGTCGGCTGTGAGCACGGCGTCTGCGGCGCGTGTACGGTGCGTGTGGACGGCGTGGCTGCGCGTTCCTGCCTGATGCTGGCAGTGCAGGCCGATGGCCGCGCCATCAATACCGTCGAAGGCCTGGCCCCGCGCGAAGGCCTGGGCGACCTGCAGGAAGCCTTCCGCCGCCACCATGCGCTGCAGTGCGGCTTCTGCACGGCTGGCATCCTGATGTCGTGCGCGGACTACCTGGAGCGGGTGCCCGAGCCGACCGAGGCGCAGGTGCGCGACATGCTGTCCGGCCACCTGTGCCGCTGCACGGGCTACACGCCGATCGTCGCTGCCGTGCTCGACGTGGCTGCCAGCCGCGCGCGGACGCGCCGGCTCGCCGCCCCGGTTGCCGAGGAGCGCTGCCATGCTTGACCTCGGCCGCACCTTCCTGCAGAGCGTGGAGCGCAGCCCCCACGCCCCCGCCATCGTCGACGGTGACTTGCTGCTGACCTACGAGCAATGGCTCGCGCGCATCCGCAGCGTGGCCGCAGGCTTGCTCGACCTGGGCCTGCGGCCGGGCGACCGCGTGCTCGCCATCCTGCAGAACCGCTGGGAGATGGCCACACTGCACTGGGCCTGCCAGTTCGCCGGCGTGGTCATCGTCCCACTGAACTGGCGCGCCAAGCCGGACGAGCTGGACTACTGCGTGCGCGACGGTGGCGTGAAAGTGCTGGTGTTCGAGCCCGTCAGCGCCGACGCCGTGCTGGACAGCCCCGCCGCGCAGGACATCCCCTGCATCGCACTGGACGGCGCGCCGGGCGGCTCGCTCTCGTTCGACACCCTGCTCCACGCCACGCCCCGCCGGGACAGCACGCAGGCCGAAGCCGGCGACATCTCGCTCATGCTGTACACCTCCGGCACCACCGGCAGGCCGAAAGGTGTGCCACGCCGCCACCGGCAAGAACGCGCGGCCGCGCTGGCGCATGTCGCGCAGAACCTGTACCGGCGCGGCGAGCGGACGCTGGGGGTGATGCCGCTGTACCACACCATGGGCGTGCGGTCCCTGCTGGCCATGGCCCTGGTGGATGGCCTGTTCGTCTGCGTGCGGCGCTGGAGCGCGCCGCAGGCGCTGCAGGCCATCGTCAACCATCGCGTGAGCTGCCTCTATCTCGTGCCCACGCTCTACCATGACCTGCTGGCCGAGCCGGGTTTCGACAGCATGCACGTGCGCACCGTCACCAAGCTCGGCTTTGCCGGGGCCGCCATGAACGACGGGCTGCTCACCCGGCTCGAGCAGGCGTTCCGCCCGGAGCTGTTCGTCAACCACTACGGCTCGTCCGAGGTGTACACCTTCAGCGTCGACCAGCACGCGGCGCGCAAACCCGGCAGTGCGGGCCGCGCCGGCCTCAACACGCGGCTGCGCGTGGCGCGGCTTGACGCGGCCTCACCCGACGAGCTGGCCGCGCCCGGCGAGGAAGGCCAGATCATCGCCGACCTGCGCGGCGACGAGGCCTTCGAGGGCTACTGGAACCGCGACGACGCCAATGCCAGGTCTCTGCGCGACGGCTGGTACTTCACCGGCGACATCGGCTACCTCGACGCCGACGGCGACCTGTTTGTCACCGGGCGGGTCGACGACATGATCATCAGCGGCGGCGAAAACATCTCGCCCGCCGATATCGAATCGGTGCTGTCCCTGCACCCCGCCGTGGATGAGGTGGCCGTGGCCGGCGTGCCCGACCCCCGCTGGGGCCAGAAGGTGGTGGCCTTCGTCAAGCCGCGCGGCTGCGTCGATGCCGGGGCGCTGGACGATTACTGCCGCGGCTCCGACCTCGTCAACTTCAAACGCCCGCGCGACTACGTATTCGTCGCCGACATCCCGAAATCGCCGGTCGGCAAGATCCTGCGCCGGAAGCTGTCGGCGGGCGAATACGACGCGCTTTCCTCTCTTCCCCACAGCGACCCCATCAAGGAGTAACGACATGACCCAGCCCTTCGCATTGACCCATCCCGACCAGCAGCGTCTGCAGGATCTCGACGGCTTTTCCGTGGAGATTGATCCGGCCCGCGAGCGCGCGGACATCATCCTGCATCGTCCGCCCTACAACGTGATCTCGATGGCGGCCCGCGACCAGTTGCGCGCCGTGTTCGAGGCACTGGACGCCGATGACCGCGTGCGTGTCATCGTGCTGCGCGCGCAGGGCAAGCATTTCTCCAGCGGCGGCGACATCCGCGGCTTCCTGGAGGCGTCGCCGGAGCATGTGTCGAACCTGGCGTGGAACGTGGCAGCGCCGGCGCGCTGCAGCAAGCCGGTGATCGCGGCCAACCGGGGCTACTGCTTCGGCGTGGGCTTCGAACTGTCGCTGGCGTGCGACTTCCGCATCGCCACTGCCACCACGGAATACGCCCTGCCCGAGCAGAAGCTCGGCCAGATTCCAGGCTCGGGCGGCTCGGCGCGGCTGCAGAAGATGGTGGGCGTGGGCCGCACCAAGGACATCGTCATGCGCTCGCGCCGCATCGCCGGCCGCCAGGCCTACGAGTGGGGCATCGCCGTGGACTGCGTGGCCGACGCCGAGCTGGAAGCCGCCACCGACGCGCTGGCCGACGAGCTGCGCGCCTTCTCCCCGCTGGCCCAGCGCACCGCCAAGAAGCTGCTCAACGATACCGAGGACGCACCGCTGTCGATCGCCATCGAACTCGAGGGGCACTGCTACAGCCGCCTGCGCAGCTCAGATGACTTCCGCGAGGGCGTGGAAGCGTTCCACGCGAAGCGTAATCCCGAATTCCGCGGCAGCTGACCGCGGGCGCAGGCGGGGCTGACCCGCCTGCCGAGCCCGAGAGACGGACGCGTCGACGATGCCCCCGGTGGGCATCGCGGGGAGCCGTTCACTCAAAAAGATAAGGAGACAACGATGGAAGTGCTGGCAAATGACAAGGTGCCGACCAGCGGCGCCCCCGTGGCCGCGAACAACCGGCAGGTGCTGGGCGCGGTGACCGCTTCGTGCATGGGATGGGCGCTCGACCTGTTCGACCTGTTTATCCTGCTGTTCGTGGCGCCGGTGATCGGCAAGCTGTTCTTTCCGTCCAAGCATGCGATGCTGTCGCTGGCGGCGGTGTACGCGTCGTTCGCGGTGACGCTGCTGATGCGGCCGCTCGGCTCGGCGATCTTCGGGGCCTACGCGGACCGGCACGGGCGCAAGGGTGCCATGGTGGTGGCCGTGACCGGCGTCGGCCTGTCGACGGCGGCGTTCGGGCTGCTGCCGACGGTCGCCCAGATCGGCCTCTTCGCGCCGGCGCTGTTCATCCTGCTGCGGCTGGTGCAGGGCGTGTTCGTCGGCGGCGTGGTCGCTTCGACGCATACAATCGGCACGGAATCGGTGCCGCCGTCGTGGCGCGGCGCGGTGTCCGGCCTGGTGGGCGGCGGCGGCGCGGGCATCGGCGCGCTGCTGGCGTCGATCACGTACATGGCAATGACGGCGCTGTTCCCCGGCGACGCCTTCGAGGTCTGGGGATGGCGATGCATGTTCTTCGCCGGCATTGTCAGCTCGGTGCTGGGGCTGGTCATCTTCAACTCGCTGGAAGAGTCGCCGCTGTGGAAGCAGCTGCAGGCGGAAAAGGCCGCCAGCGGCCACGCCAAACCGCAAGCGCATCCGCTGCGCACGCTGTTCTCGCGCGAGTATCGTGGCATCCTGCTGGTCAACATCCTGCTGACCGTGGGCGCAGGCAGCACCTACTACCTGACTTCCGGCTACCTTCCCACCTTCCTCAAGGTCGTGGTCAAGGCGTCCCCCGGCGAGTCCTCGGCCATCCTGATGCTGAGCAGCCTCGGTGTGATCGTCGCGTCGGTGGCAGCAGGGCATTTCAGCACGCTGGTCGGCCGCAAGCGGGCCTTCCTGCTAATCGGCGCGGTCAGCCTGGTGCTGATGCCGTTGCTCTACCAATGGATGCCCGCCGCGCCAACCGCCACCCTGCGCGGCGTCTACGCGGTGGCGCTCAGCATGCTCGGGTGCGCCGGCTTCGCCCCGATCCTCATCTTCCTGAACGAGCGGTTTCCCACCAGCATCCGCGCCTCCGGCACGGGCTTGTCGTGGAACATCGGCTTCGCCATCGGCGGAATGATGCCGACGCTCGCCTCGCTCGCCGCAGGCACGCCCGCCGACCTTCCGGTGATCCTTGGTGTTTTCCTTGCGGTCGTCACGCTGGCCTATCTGGCAGGCGCCGCAATCGTGCCGGAGACACTGGGCCGTCTCGGCGAAAAGTAGACATGCCACGCTTGAGCGGGAATCTATGACGGCCGTGCTGGTGGTCTAGGCAACGCTGGACCGAAACCCGTTGGGGCGCTCGCGGGCGGTCGATCAAGGGATTGGCCGCGGAGTCAACCATCAACGTCAAATCCGCCACGTTGGGATCAGCAAACTGCCGAACGGTGCCGTAGAACAAAGGAAAGTTGGGTCTTCCGCAATTTGTGTGACGACGGCGAACTCGCGTGGAGGACCTTGCCGTCGTCCCCTCACTACCACCATTCTTCTGCTTGTTGAAAACGTCGGCGAGCCCGCCAGGGTTCGTCCTAGCCGTACGAGCTCACCCGCCCGCGATGGCGACCGGACTAGCGTGTCATGCAGGACAAGGCAGGTCTATCAGTTTGGCTTCAATACCCGCAGCCGCAGAAGCTCGATGTTCGCGCGCCCATACATCTGGCGCTTGAGGAACTTGAGCCGGTTGACGTGACCCTCGGTCTGGCCATTGCTGCCATGGCAGCTTGAAGGCCGCCCGCATAGCCGGTAAGTCGGCGCGCAGGCTTTGCGCGAACCTACGCATTTCCGCAGCGTCGCAGCACGACAGACGCTTCAACCATCGATCGAACTGCCGCGGACTTCGCCGGCGCATGAGCCCGAGAAACTCCCGCGCGAGGCTGCGGACCTCGCCCACCACGGGTTCGATCTTGCACAGCGCCTGCACGAAGCGCTCGGGTCCGCGCTCCTGGGCTCCGCGACCGCGAGCTCCTCCATCCTATAAGCCATCCGAATACGCGCCTGGCCGACGGGCACGGCATCGTGCGCACGGGTGCTGGGAAAAGAGCTTCTTGCCCTGCGGAAAAAGGAGGCGAATCACGCAATTCCGAACGGCGGCGCGACTGCCCGTATAGCCCCGCTGCTTGAGTTCCTGCCAGATCAGTTCAGGAAAGCGACAGCCCTGTGCGATTCGCTCCTCGATATAGCTGCGATAGGGATTTAAAGGCGTCGGACCCCGCGCCCTGGGTGCGCGCTCGGGGAATGCCCCCGCGGTGATGAAGTTGCGCACGGTTCGATGGTCGATTGAGAGCTCGTGCCCGATTCCTTTCATCGTGCCGCCCTGGGCGTGTAGCGCCATAACCCGCTCGTACAGCGCCACCCGCGAGGCGCGTCGCTGATCGCTCAGACGCTGCCATGACCACAGTGAGTTGCGGCTCAGCTCCCGCTGCCGTCCCAGGGTCACGCCACCGACCTCGACTTGCTGCGCGGCTTGGCGCAGTTGCGGTCCGAGTCGGCACAGCAGTCTCTCAACGTTGTCGCGCAAGTTGCACAGTAGATGCCAGCGATCCGAGATTTGCGTGGCTGCCGGCAGCGCGATGTCGACCGCCTCGCAGTAGGCCCCAGCCCGGTCCCTGGCGACGATCTCGATCGATGGGTGCGCACGCATCCACGCGGCCACCGCAGTTCCTTCCCTGCCGGCGAACACTTCGATAGGCTCACGCCGCTCCAGGTCGACGATGATCGTTCCGTACTGGTGACCGCGCGCGATCGCCCAGTCATCGATGCCGACGACCCGCGGTCGTGGTTTGCGCTTGCGCTCAGGAGCTCTGCGCAACTCCCACAGCACGGTGTCGGCACTGGTGCGCAAGCCCAGGACGTTAGCAAGCCTGGCTGCCGCCTCACCACCGAGGGCATGGCCCAGCGCGTGCAACGCCCGAGCCTGCGATCGCGTACGACGTTGATGCGGACCGGCTAAGGCGTGGATGTTCTCGGCAAAGGTACGACGCGGGCAGCCGGCGTTTGCACACTTGAAGCGACGCACCTCAACGGCGAGAACGACCCGCTGCTCGAGCATCGGACGTTCTTCCAGCCTGCGCACATAGCTGCCGTGGCGTCGATTACTCCAACGATGGCAGGCAGGACAAGGTGCCGCGCGAACCGTACTGCAGGCTTCGACGGTAATGGTCTCCCCTCGCGCATCGCTGGAGATGACGCGCTTACCCACACGGGCGAGAATACGATCGATCCCACCGAGAACGTGGCTCATGGTAACGATCAACGTAAAGCCAGATCGGCCCGAAATCAAGCCCTTGACGCGGTCGTCACACAAAGTGCGGGAGACCCATCTTTACTACACTTCACGGCAACACGACGGGAGTCAATTGCAAGGCGACCGTCGCCGCATTCGGGCGAGCTATCCCCACCTACACTCCCACGACGCATCGTGTAGTAACGTCGATCGCCGACTTAGCCATGGCCGACCGATTGGGCGCCGATATACGTCATCCACCACGATCGCATCGGCCTGAATGATCGACCTGGATGATGCCCATCGGACAACGCGCCACGACGTTGCCGGGAGGAATGCGCTGTTCCGCCTGCCGAAGCGCTTCCTCCTCTCAAAGAGATGCCCAGCGTCGCGAAATCGTGTCCTACGTCGGTGGCGCTAACGCCGGCCTCCGCACAGCGTTTATGAGGCATGCCACCGGCTGCGACATCCCGCCGGCTTGCACGTGAGCGACCAGCATGTCGACCTGCGCTATGTGTACGACAACTTTGGCCATGCCTCGATCGCCACCACCAGCGCCAACCTGCACAGCAAGAAGGGGTTGGAACCAGGGTTGATTTTGGCTTCCCGCTTACAAACGCGCTGTGCGGTCAAGCACGAAAGTCACTCCGCGATCGCGATAATCTGGTTTAGCTGCTCGCAAACGGCAGCAAAAACCTCCAAGGGCGCCTGCTTCCAGGGGTGAGCCCTTGCGTTTCGGGCTCGCCAGTCAAACGACTTGGGTTGATGGGCCAGAACGTAGCTGTCCTTTCCCTTCGGGCCCTGAAACTTGATCGCAAACGGATTGGTCTCGTTGTAGGCTGCCGTAGTCATCGGCAAGCCAATCACGATACTAGTCCTTTCATTAAACGGCCGCGGTGAAAGAACAAGCATCGGATGCATATCCTTCATCTCGCGGCCGGCTTGCGGATTGCAGTCGATCCAAATAATGTCTCGTCGTTCAGGCGCCCATAGCTTGCCCGCCATTACATGGCCTCCGCGCCGACACGCCGCGTGGCCATGGCTTCGCCGCCGTGCTTGATGGGGTCAAACAGGGCAAGCTTTTCCGCGAGAGTGAGGGCACGACGACCAACTGGTCGAACAGTTACGCCAATCTCATCGACGGATACCTCCACTTCCTGACCCTCGGCGAAATGTGCAGAACGAGCCACCGCAGTGGGGATTCGAACGGCCAAGCTGTTGCCCCACTTCTGAATCGTCAGGGTTGCGCTTTTTCGCATGAAGATGCCTCCAAACAATGTTGATACAAGTATAAACATAACATATCTATGTTTCAACGCGTATCTACTTCACTCCCTCGACGTTGCTCGCCATCGCTGCCAACCAATGATTTTCTCCGCCCTAAAATACACTTGGGCGGCGCCATACCGATGCTGCACTTACACTGCGATAGGCTGCGCGAGCCCCCGGTTTCACCCCAGGCCACGTCTGTATCCAGTATGCGCCCGGCCTGTCGAAGCAACCCACGAGCGCAGCACGCCCCCCCCTGCAATACGTCGACATGGGCGCCGAGCCGGTCGGCTCCGCAGGAGCGGCATCGAATCGGTTGGGGCACCCCGAAGAAGGAAGAACCGTGATTCAACGCAGATCTCGTTCGCGCTATTCCGGGCAGCGCCGGCTATGGCAGCATCCACGGCGACATCGTAGCCCGCTGGAAGCCACCGGACGCGCTGATGACTGCCACGACAGGGAAATCGGTCGCCGCATTGTCGAGCTTGAGCAAGGCAGGCCAGGACCGCACGGCATGGGCAAGCCTTGCTCAAGCGACGATCACTGATCTTTCGAGGAGGTTCCGGCGCGGCACCTCTAGGTCCGTCGACCACATTCCGCAGACACCGCCTGCGAAATTGCCTAGCCACGTGACTTCGCAGACATGCCGGTAACGAAAATTTCGAAGCCCCCCCCCCCGGAACACCGTCCACCGGTCCGCCCTAGGCAAAGCCTTCTCAGTGCCCTAGTCGGCTTTCGGCTGTCTGTGCTCCCAGTGCGCAACGAGATGGCGCGCAAGCAACAGACAGGATTCGTGCCCTTCTTGATTAGATGCTAGATTTGGTGCAAAATTACATCAATTTTGAGGCAAGGAACATGTTATGCGCACCACCGTCACCATCGACGATGCCCTCTATGAACAAGCGCTAGAGGTGGCCGACCCCGGCATGGACAAATCCGACCTTTTTCGTGAGGCCATCAAGACTTTCGTCCGGGTACAAGCGGCCAAGCGCCTCGCGGCACTGGGTGGCGCCGCTCCAGGCATGCAAGATGTGCCACGTCGCCGTATGGAGCCTGAAGCGAAATGAGCGTCCTCGTCGATACCTCTGTATGGGTCGATCATTTTAAGAACCGCAATGACGCACTGGTCAATTTGATCGTGTCGGATCAAGCACTGACCCACCCTATGGTCTTGGTTGAATTGGCTTGCGGGACGCCCCCAGCCCCACGTGCCCGGACACTCGGCGACATCGGACTGCTGCAGCCAGCCAAGCAGGCGAGCCTGGCAGAGGTAATGGCGTTCATCGAGCACGAGAAATTGTATGGGCTGGGTTGCGGCCTGGTGGACGTCTCATTGCTGGCTTCCACTTTGATCACACCAGGCGCACAGCTATGGACCCTCGACAAGCGTCTCGGCGATTTGTCAGTGCGTTTTGGTGTGGCGCATCGACCCAAGCTTCACTAGTCCAATGCGTCATTGAAAAAGCACCCCATTTATGGTTAGATCAGGTGCATGGGAAAAATGAATCTGACCGAGCTCGAGCGTGAACAATTGCTGTCTGCGACTCGCAGCCGAACCATTCGGGCAGCCGACGCGCGCCGGGCCAAGCTGATCCTGATGCTTGAAGACGGTGAATCGCGCGACGCGATCATTGAGCGGCTGGGGTGCGATTCGCGTTTCATCTCGCGTTGGTCGAGTCGGTTTCTGGCGGAGCGGCTGGCGGGCTTGTACGCGCGCCATCCTGGACGAGCGCCCATGCAGCCGCCTGAGAAACTCGAGGCGCGTGTTCTGAGCTACACGCTCAAGCGCAAGCCCTTGGACGGATCGACACACTGGAGCAGCTACAAGCTTGCCGCGGAGCTGGGTGACGTGTCCATCTCGACCGTGCAGCGCATCTGGCGCAAACATGGCGTGCGCCCGCACAGGTTGGAGCGGCACATGATTTCCAACGATCCCAACTTCGAAACGAAGGCTGCAGACGTGATCGGGCTGTATCTGAACCCGCCCGCGCATGCGGCGGTGTTCTGCGTGGATGAGAAGACCGCAATCCAGGCCCTGGATCGCAAGGATCGGATGCTGCCACTGTCGCCAGGACGTGCCGAGAGTCACGGCTTCGAGTACAAGCGTAACGGCACGCTCAGCCTGTTTGCCGCACTCAACACGGCAACCGGGGAGGTGATCGGCAAGACTGCGCCACGTCATACCAGTGAGCAGTTCGTGGCCTTCCTCACTGACGTTGTAGCCAGTCAGCGACCGGAGCAAGAAATCCACGTCATCTGCGATAACGTGAGCAGTCACAAGACCGAGCGCGTGCGCGACTTCCTCAGCGAACACCCCAACGTCCACATGCACCACACGCCGACCTACACGTCCTGGCTCAATCAGGTCGAGAACTGGTTTGCGCGCATTCAGCGCGATGTGATCGCACGAGGCGTCTTCACTTCGGTGAAGGACCTGGATCGCAAGTTGATGCGTTATATCCGTCAACACAACAAAAATCCCAAGCCAATCAAGTGGAAGTACGACGATCCATCGCGGCGAATTCGCCCGGTGCCAATTCAATGACGCGATGGACTAGGACGCGTGAAGCGCCACCACATGCAGCAACGAGGCCCACTCCGCGCGGGAGGGCCTGCCAACAAGGTGCTGGCCACGGAACTGACAGGACACGTGCGCGAACCGGTGTCCGTTCGCGCTACAACTGACGACGCTGGAGAGGGGGCCACAGTGGAGACATTCCGATGCATGTAATGAAGCCAAAAGCCGCGCGCAAAGCCTCGCCGTCTTGGAGCCATGTCAAAGCCAGGCTGACCGACTTCGAGCGTGCCGGCCTGCTGGGGCTAGTGCAGGCCCTGTACGAGGCAAGCAAAGATAACCAGGCCTTCCTGCACGCCCGGTTTGCGTTGGGCGGCGATGTACTCAAGCCATACAAGGTGACCATCGACCGCTGGCTGTGGCCGGATGTATTCAAGAACCAGGACACGTCGGTGGCCAAGGCGAAGAAGGCGATCTCGGACTACAAGTGGGCCATTGGCCGGCCTGATGGGTTAGCCGAACTGATGGTGTTCTATTGCGAACGGGCGTCCGGCTTCAGTGCTGACATTGGTTTCCAGGACGATGGCTATTTCGACGCCTTGGTACGGATGTTCGAGCAGTCGCTGAAAATGATCACTGCCTTGCCAACTACACAGCAGCCGGCACTTTGGGCACGCCTGACCAAGGTGCGATGCATCAGTGACGATTTCGGCTATGGTGTGAGCAATGACATGGACGAATTGCTGGCCGAGTATGGAGTCGATGGCTGACGATGCGCTCGCCGCGCTGCAAGTCGAAAACGCCCGCCTGATCGCGCTGCTGGAAGCGCATGGCATCGAATGGCGCATGCCACCGAAGCCGGCGTCTTGCGTTCAGGAGGCGGAACAGCGCCATCTTTCCACGGGCGAGAAGGTCGCGCTGTTCCGCCGGCTGTTTAGCGGGCGCACGGATGTCTACCCGATCCGCTGGGAGAGTAAATCCACGGGTAAGTCTGGTTACGCGCCAGCTTGCGCCAACGAATGGCACGCCGACGTTTGCGAGAAGCCGCGCATCAAGTGCGGCGACTGCGGCAACCGATTGCTGATTCCGCTCTCTGATCAGGTCATCTACGACCATTTGGCCGGTGAGCATACTGTGGGCGTCTATCCGCTGCTCGAAGACGACACCTGCTATTTCCTCGCCGTCGATTTCGACGAGGCCGAGTGGCAGGACGATGCCCGTGCCTTCGTGAAGTCCTGCGGTGAGCTGGGTGTGCCGGTCGCGCTGGAAATTTCTCGTTCCGGCCAGGGCGCGCATGCTTGGGTCTTCTTCGCGGGCAAGGTCTCGGCGCGCGATGCGCGCCGCCTGGGCACGGCCATCATCAGCCACACCTGCTCGCGTACCCGGCAACTCAAGCTGGCCTCCTATGACCGTCTGTTTCCCAACCAGGACACGATGCCAAAGGGCGGCTTCGGCAATCTGATTGCCCTGCCACTGCAGAAGCGATCGCGTGAGCACGGCTGCAGCGTGTTCGTCGATGCCGATCTTCATCCCTATCCCGACCAGTGGGCCTTCCTGGCCTCAATCCAGCCGATGGCGCCGCACGACATCGAGCCAACCATCTTTCGTGCCACGGGTAGCGTCCACCCGTTGGATGTCACCTTCATCGGCGATGAGGATTTGGTCACGCCATGGAAGCACGAAGCTTCGGCGGCAAAGAAGCTCACAGGCAAGATGCCGGAGTCGCTGACCGTGACGCTGGCCAACCTGATCTATTTTGAGAAGGCGCAACTGCCACAGCCGCTGGCCAACCGCCTGATTCGTCTGGCGGCATTCCAGAACCCCGAGTTCTATAAGGCGCAAGCGATGCGGATGTCGGTGTGGGACAAGCCACGCGTGATCGGCAATGCAGAAAACTATCCGCAGCACATCGCCCTGCCGCGCGGCTGTCTCGATGCCGCGCTGGAACTGCTGCGCGACCATGGCATCCGCTGTGATCTACGCGACGAGCGCTACTCGGGTGAGCCCATCGATGTTGGCTTCGTCGGCACGCTTCGCCTCGACCAGGAGGCCGCCATTGCCGGGATGTTGCAGCACGATGCCGGCGTGCTATGCGCACCGACCGCCTTCGGCAAAACGGTGACGGCGGCCGCCATGATCGCCCGTCGCGGGGTCAATACCTTGGTGCTGGTGCATCGCACGGAACTGCTCAAGCAATGGCAGGAGCGCCTGCAAGCCTTTCTGGGCGTCGGCAAAGGCGTGGTTGGCACCATCGGCGGCGGCAAGGCCAAGCCTTCCGGCCAGATCGACATCGCAGTGATGCAATCTCTGTCGCGGCAGGGCGAAGTCAACCCGCTGGTCGAGCACTACGGTCATGTCATCGTCGACGAATGCCACCATATCGGCGCCGTGTCGTTCGACGCGATCCTGAAACGGACCAAGGCAAAGTACGTGCTCGGCCTGACCGCCACGCCGCTTCGCCGGGATGGCCAGCAGCCCATCATCTTCATGCAGTGCGGGCCGATCCGGTACACGGCGGCGAAGCCGGCCAGCTCACCTCACGCCCTGGCGGTCGTACCGCACACCTGCCTTTCACCAATTGAGCTGCCGACCGAGTCGGGAATTCAGGACGTATTTCGGCATCTGGTCCACAACCAGGCCCGCACTGACGCCATCGCCGCGGAAGTGCTCGAGGCCTTCAGGCAAGGCCGTAAGATTTTGGTGCTGACAGAACGCACCGAACATCTCAACGCCATCCAGGCTGCGTTGGACGGGAAAATTTCCCCACTCTTCGTGCTGCACGGACGGATGTCGAAGCCGCAACGTACCGCAATGATCACGGCGCTCGACGCCCTGCCAGCCGACGCGCCTCGCGTCTTGCTGGCGATCGGCAAGCTAGTTGGTGAAGGCTTCGACCACCCGCCACTCGACACCCTGGTGCTGGCGATGCCTGTGTCGTGGCGGGGAACCCTGCAACAGTATGCGGGCCGGCTGCACCGGGAACATGCCGATAAGACCGACGTACGGATCATCGATTTTGTCGACACTGGTCACGCGGCCTTGCTGCGGATGTGGGACAAGCGCCAACGAGGGTACCGGGCAATGGGGTATCGGATGGTGGGAGGGGCCGGGACAGAGTGATTGTTTCCCAGCTGGGTTCCTACGAGCGCTTCTTCGCCGATTCCCCCACACGCATGGGTTGCCGCCCACGCCACAGCCTGGGGAAAGCCGGCCGCAGGAGCGGCACCGCTTCGTATGGACCAGCAAGCCATAAGGCGCGTCCGCACGCCAAGCGAATGGCATTGCCGCACCGATCAAGGACCGCATCCGAGAATGACGCCCGTCCTGATCGCGCCTCTACGCTTCCAGCCAGGCATGCTGTTCCCTGGCCGTATCCTCGCCGATCTTGGCCGCATGGGCCGCTGCCTGTTCGAGCCAAGGCGCATGCGCCTTGGGAACGACCAGCATCGTCAAACCCAGCCCGTCCATCACTCGCAGGGCGTGCTCAAGGTTGACGCCCTTCCCGTTCTCGAGCTTGGACAGTATGCCGACAGAGACACCGCAATGCCTCGCCGCCTGGTCAATTGGCATCCGTTCCCCTGCCCGGGTTGCTCGAATGCGGTCGCCCAGTTGGTGAATGGTGCGAATCGTCGCGCGCGTCGGTGGCGTCGGATCAGGTAGTGGTCGCGGCATGGAGGCCCGTCCCGTGAAGAAGGCAAGCCAGCGTCCAGGCTGCTGGCCAGATTATTTCATGATAGTGAAATAATATCCGAAACGGAATTGGTTGCCCTCTATGCCGAGGGAAACTGCCTCATGCCAGCCAGCGATTGACGGTTGTAGGCGAAGCTTGGCGATTAATTGCATTTAAACTCCGGCGTAACGGCTTCGGTTGGATCACCGATTGAGATTGCATCGCCGAGGAAGCCAAACATCGCCCTAGAGGGATCGGCAAGGCGCCCACTAGGCAAGCCGGATACATGCATGCAGGGCGTTTCGACATCACCGACAAGAAGCTTGCAAAAGGCGTCGGGTCGATACACGCACCAAAAGTGCGATCACCCCA
Source organism: Cupriavidus sp. DF5525 (assembly GCF_040149425.2). Taxonomy (NCBI): domain Bacteria; kingdom Pseudomonadati; phylum Pseudomonadota; class Betaproteobacteria; order Burkholderiales; family Burkholderiaceae; genus Cupriavidus; species Cupriavidus sp. DF5525. The sequence goes on from NZ_CP168267.1 coordinate 1,319,131, forward strand.
TAGCCGGTGCAGCGACTAAGGCAAGGCCTGTGAGGTTTGCTCGAGCGGATCTGCAGCAGTCGTGTCGATGCGCTGCATCTTGTTGCCCTCAGTGATGTCCTGACGCATCACCGCGCCAGTGACCGGGCAGAACCAGTCGGTGACTTCCATGTGCGAAGGCTCGGACAAGACTTGCTCGCCTGCGATGATCATCGGACCGATCGAAGCCACGCGTATGTAGTGAATCGGCACGCATTCCGAAGGGCCTAGCGCGGTCTGAATCACCTGGCGTTTGCCCACTCGGCGCGAGGCTACTGTGACAGTCGCATGTGGGGCAACTAGCTTGCCGACTTCAACGCCCGAGTCACGGGCATAGATAGTGAAGGAAACGCTGGATTCGACTGTGGCCCCACTAATGACGTCGCCCTCTTGTAGCGGCAAACCGCGGTATTGATAGTCCAGCAGGCCAAGACCATCAATGGTAGTCGTGCCATACAGGCGCGTGTAACGCGCCCAGGCGTTGACCGTGCCGCTGCCAGTTATACCCGGCGGCGCCCCATCTTCAGCTGGCCGCAAGAGTAAGCGCTGCCTCTGCTCCGTGATGACAGGCGGGCCCATCAGCGCCGCCAGTGCCGTCTTGGATTGGATTTCCAGGTCGGTCTGGCATCCTGAAGCTGTGGGCAAGGGAGCCATCTGCGTGGATCGGCGTGACATGGGCATTTCGCCATCGGCTTCCATTTGCAGTCGCATTCCTCGCGGGAACCAGCTCGAGCTACAGACGTTTGCATCCCCTGCCGCCTCCGGCTGGTCGCCCGATGCTGCCATGGCCGCAGTCGCCACGCCCAAAAAGAAACAGGCGATGAGCCAGCTAGCTCGCCACTGCCAATAGAAGGGATCGCGGACTAGCGAGCGACGTCCGCGCCCGGCGGCGCAAACAAGGCATGCAGGCTCTTTGGAACCCAACACGTAACGCAAGCCATGCTCGGACTGCATTGCCGCTCCAGAATGTCGAGATCTGGTGAAAAGCAGCAACGTTGGCTTGGCTGCTTTTCTCCTGGCACTATATCTTGTCAGTCTAGTCCGTCGTGGTCCTCTCGTTGACGACTTGGAGTGTAAAGCCAAGGTCCGGGCTCAGTTCCGTATAGAGATCAAAAACGGAAAGTGCGAAGTCCGTCGGAGTATGGATTGAACTTCTCGGGCGCGCCATCGGCACATGGGTTGAACTGGCCGCGGGCTCCGTCGGCGTAAGGGTCGGCAGGTAGATCGCAAGGGCCAATCCGCCCATGCCGCGCTGGAAATGGCGGCGGCTCTCGTTCTCAATATGAGACCCGTTATCTGAGCCACGACCTGTGGGAGACGGAACATCTAGCCAACGTGGCCCGTCCTTCCATCCACAGCGCGGCTGCGCCGCCGGCCATCGTCCATGCGCTCCTGAGCAGCCTGGCGCTGATCGCAGGCCGTGAAGGACGCGAGCGCCGCGACCACCTGATGCAATTAATCGGGCAGTTGCGCAACGGCCTTCAAACCCTGCAAGGCCGGCATCCGCATGCCCTTTGGCAGCTCGCCGACAGCAGTACACCCTGCAACTGGAAACGGCGAGGATCTCCTCGCCGTTTTTATGCTGCCTTGCCTTCCGCGCCGCGCCGGATGTCCTTCTCCAGCGCCGGACTCGCAATGTCCGAGAGGCTTCGGATGGCCTGCTCGAGCGTGCGGATCAGATCCGGCGTGGCTCCCAGGCCTTCAAAAATGTTCTTCCAGCCCCGTACGGCACCCCATACCCGGCGAATCACGTCGAGCGCCGTAGGCCGGTCCGCCACGAAGGCAGAGAACTCGCTCATCGCATTATCGAGGGTTGCAAGCTTCCCCTGCGTGCCCACGCTCAGGTGCAGGCGGCGCTCCATGGAAACGGACGCCCGCGGCACGACGTCATACAGCGGGCTCAGGCGCCAGCCCTGCAGCTGCGTGTCGTAGGCAAACGCGTGGTTGCGCAGGTGGTCATCGTCGTTGGTCAGGAAGATGTTGAGCACCATGCGGGCAAACAGCTCCTCGTTGTCGGCTCTCACGCACGACGCCACGACCTGCTCGCGAATCGTCTGGGCCAGATCCTTGTAGCCCTTGGCCATCGACTCCATCTCCGGGCATCCCATGAGGGTCAAGGCGCTGACCTGCGCAATGCGGCCCTCCGTATAGCCAGACATGGGCTCAGTGTCGTAGCCGCGCGCCATGGCCGCGAGCGGTTGCCCGGCCGGCGCCCAGTACCGGTCGAACCGACGGATCATCAGCACCGGCTTGCCCCCGACCGCGATCACCTTCACCGGCGGAACGGAAAGCCCAGCGGCACGCGCGATCTCCAGGGCGCCAGCCTCGAGGACTGCCATGTTGAGCGTGTCGGTCTTGGACGGGAACTTGGCCAGCCACAGGACGCCGTCGGCCTCCCGCACGGAAGCTTTCGGGCGGGCGCCGCCGGCCGACGGCACGCCGCCGAGGTATGGCAGCAGGTTCGCCGGAATGGGCTCGCCGTTCTCGACCGCGTCAGCCACCTGCAAGAGGTATGGCAGATCGATCAGACCCCCGGCCCCCTTGTGAGCGAGGCTCTTGGTGTCCTCCCGCACGTCCAGCGCACCAACGCGGTCGCTGCCGGCCTCCAGCAGGTAGGTGAATTCGTCGAGCGAGTTCGGCGCGGCGTTGAGCCCGGCCTCGATGACGCGGCGGCCCCAGGCGTCGGGCGCAGCATCGCGGATCCCCCCAAATTCGTTCACCTCGGGCAGCGGGTACCACACCGTGCCGGGCTCGGCCTGCCGCGCCTGCGCCAAGGTGAGCGCGCGAGGGTCTACCTCAATGGCGTTCGGCCGCTGCAGGTAACGCGTGCCATAGGCGAAGCTGACGGTTTCCCGACCCGCGGACGTCTCGCGACTGAGCAGTCCCGCGGGCACGAAGTGATGCCCTTCCGCCTGATCGGCGATGTGGGCGAATACCGCTACCTTGTTGGGAGCGCGACGAGGGGCCAAGGCTTTTCCTTAGAAATCGAGTTCACGCAGTTCCGCCTTGCTTGCCGAGCGAATGCGCTGTGGCAGCTTGCGCGCATGCAAGGCGATCAATGCCGGCACATCCCCTGCCAGGAGCGCCTGCAGGGTGACTTCCGGCGCCAGGGCATGAACATAGCGCAGGATCTGCGTAAGAGTCCGTCCCGGATCACCTTTTTCGATCAGGATCGCTGTTCCCCGGGAGACCCCGGCGCGCGCAGCTACATCCGCCTGGCGTAGCCTCAGGCCTTGGCGCAGCTGGGTGATACGCGCACCGAGTTGCTCGGCTTCGGTGAACCGGGAAAGAGGCAGAAGTGGAGATTCGTCTCGTTTCATGATGTCCGTAATCCTGAACTATAAGACGATTTAGGTCTGTGATTACGAACATGTTAGCGGTGGTGGCGCTGGTGGTCAAGACCGGCATATGTTCCCAAACTTAGACTTTATCCCGCTTAACGTCCATGATTGTAAACATCTTAGATCGTTTCGATCCTTCCGCCTCACTCAGCTTGACGGATATGACGCAAAAGGCATAAACCTTCTCATCGAGTTGGACCCGGGGAAGGCTTCCTGGACGGCGCTTGCCGAGGAAGTCATGCAGGGCGTTGAAGATGGCCATGCCCTTGCCTGCGTCGGGGAAGCGCGCCTGTTGGCGGTGTAGCCCATACGCCATCCCACCGGCATAGCGCTGGGGGGTTTCGGGTTCCTCAGTGGGCAACAAGACCTGGCTGGTGCCGGCGACCGACGAGCTGATCGCCGAACTGGCGCGCTACCGTCGCGCCCACGAGTTGCCACCTACCCCGCAGTTCGGGGAGACGCGCCCGCTGGTGCTGCCGGTGATTGGAAGCGAGGGTCGCGAGAAACCCCTGTCACGCGGCGCGCTGCACCGATCCTGAAAGAGGTATTCGGCATGGCCGCGGAGCGCCTGCGGGGCTTGCTCGAATGCGGTCGCCCAGTTGGTGAATGGTGCGAATCGTCGCGCGCGACGGTGGCGTCGGATCAGGTCGTGGTCGCGGCATGGAGGCCCGTCCCGTGAAGAAGGCAAGCCAGCGTGGAGGCAGCTGGTCCGACGGTTCAAGCGGCGGCCCTAGCCCCTCCCGCTGGCTACAGGCTGCCACACAGAGCAGTGGGGCCAGCCAGGGGAACACCGGCGCCCCTGCTCACCCGAGACCCAGTATCTCCGAGAATTTGGCCCTCTCGGTACCGTGAATGCGCCAACCGCCGAACTACTTTGCAGCTGCCGGAGACGCCTGCGCTGTACGATGCCGCGCGCCTTTCGAGGCTGCCGCCGCAGCCGTATTGAAACTGTTCTCGGCGACTTCCACGGCCTGCTTTGCCGTCGACTGCATCGACTCATAGAGCGTAGTGGTCGCCTTTACGGCCTCCTGCCAGGCGGCCAGCGGAGCCGTCGAGCCTGATGGGGCGTTGCTCACCGCGCTATCAATGAGACTCTGCAGTTGGCCCTTGCCTGTTGTGTATTGGACTTCGACGACCTTCTCGAACTCCGCCCGCGTTGCAGCAAGGATGTCCTGCAGTTGACGCCGATACGCCAAAACGTTGTCGGCTGCAGGTTGAAATAATTCGATTTGCAGTTCGACGAGCTCTTGTGGGTTCTGGACTGAGAGGGCTTTCATTACGCCCTCCCGGGTCTGCTCCATGGTCGTCTTCATTGTTTGGAGGTTCAACTCCATCACTCTTTCGAAGCCCTCAACCGCCTTGTTGGTTAGTCCGACCAGGGCTTCAAGGCCCGCCAATTGCGTTTTCGTGCATTGTTCTGCTGTCCACTGAGTCATTTTGCATCTCCTAAGTGCGGCCCGTCCCCCGAACTAACCGGTGGCAGGGCGTTATGGTGGGAATCGAGTGAATGACAATTGCAACGTCGCGACCCTTGCGGCGGAGGCCGACAGGGAAGCCCGTGAGAGCGCCAGCGCCGGCAGTCTCTACGGGTTAAAGGAATGAACTCATTGCGAGGCCCGGCATGGCCAAGAATCGCTTGCGCGAACACGCCCGACGGCTCGGAGAAAAGCGTAGCCTTCGATTGTGACCTGAGGTCGGCTGTGGTTGGACCCAAAGCTCTCAAGCCTAATCAGATGATGCGCGAGCAGCGCCTCCACATCCGCGCGGTCTAGCTCCGTTGGGCCAGAGTTGTCGTCTACCAGCATCAGCGTGGCAAACTCATGATGGCTCAGCACAGTCGTGTCGTCTCCTAAGCTGTAGGTCTATTTTTGCTACGGGACATTTCACTGCCGTCCGTGACAGCTGGCCTGGCGCATACAGACCGCTTCTTTCCTCTCGGACGCGAGGTTCTGGCTGGTGAGCGCTTGTATTCGCGCTCCGAAAGAACATCCTAGCTCCTCGCCACCGACAGTTCAATACGAATAGCGGTTATGTTCGGGATAATCCCTAGTGCTCTTTTTGTTCGCCTACCACGTGCGAATTGGTTCGAAATTGATATATCACAACTTGATATGAATTCAAATTTCATGTCGGATGTTTTTCCGACCGACCGGACGGCATGTTTTAGCGCGATGGGCGAAGTCCAGAGAGCGATTGCGCTACGAAATTCGTCGCAGCGGTTAGCCATGCCAATAGGCTACGGCGACCACTCGAGCTTCTGTAAAAAAAGCAGCTTCAAGGCCGCCAGGCCTCTACGAATCACTAGGACGCAGAGACGGTTTGCAGCTGTGGCCGCCGGGGAGAGAGCCCGCGTTGCCGGGTAGTCACGCGCAGGACTTCAGGGCCAACCCATATTGACTTAGAATTTTCTTACGTCAGAATTAAGAGACACTTTGACCAAAATCTTGGGCGAGACTGAACGCTCCCTGTGGTTGCATACGGGGTGGGCGAGGCTGGCATGGGCAACGGGCCTTGCCATTGGTCCAAGTGACCAGAATAACAATGAGTTGAACTCAGTGCGACATAGAAGCGAGCTGGCGGGCCGTGCGCCGGTAGACTTGAACTTGAACGGGGACAAAAATGACGACGGCTCGAGCTGGAACCAAAGACGAAGCGATTAGACTCCTGGAAGCAGCGGGGATAGCACTAGTCGAACTAGACTACGAATCAGGTTGGCAGGATGCCATCGAACTCGGGCGCTTGGGCCAGAAGGCAGGCATCCGCGTGGAGTATCGCGGACATGAGAGTATCGCCGTTAAGTCGCACGCGGCGCTCATCGCCGGCCTCAGTCGACCGAAGGTGTCCTTCCGGCAAAGGAATCTTTACTGCCAGTTCGCATTGGTCGAGCTGCCAGCCGCGGAGTTGGCAACCTTGGAGACTAGGGCGTTGAAGCTTGGAGACTACATCCTGGCCGGGCATCTACTGCGGGACGTCGATACAGTGTGGGGCTGACTAGCGCGCTCATCATCGGCGCGACCTTACGGCTTTCAGCTACTTTTCGCCGATCTTCACTGAGGTGACGGGCTTTTCGGTCAAGGCCATTCCCTGGCTGCTAATGGCTATGGCCTAGCCAACGTCGTCGGCAACCTCATCGTCGGGCGTCTGGCCGACCACGGTCCGCCAACTCATTGTGCTTGCGCTGCTCCTGGGCGATCGCCCCCTTGTACGACAGCCGCAAAGCCAGCATTAACGGCAGGATGGCAACGATGATGCCCGCTGCTACGGCACTTGCTATCAGTGGTCTTCGTCGCATGTACGGAATCTTAGGGCGATAGTGACCAGCAGCGGAATTTCGCTCTATCCTCCCTGTTGGGACGCCCGCCTGCAGGCCGCCATCTTGGCATTACTGCGTGCGTCGTGGGGTACATAATCTGACAACGGCGACACGCCACTAAAACAAAACCGGACCTCGGCGGGTGTCGATGTCCGGCTCCAGCGCACCGAACGCCAAACCACGCAGCAATCCGCTGCGATTCTGTTCTTCGGGATTGTTTAACTACTGCGCTTCCCGGACAATTTCGTCCGCCCGCGCGCAATGAAACACTGCAGTACATCCCCGTGGTAAATCCCCAAACAGTGCTCGCGGGAGCCCCTCTTTTCTGCCCTCTTTGAGCATCTACTCCAATCCGTCGAACCTGCCCTCCTCCCGTGCGTACCTCACCGCGATGGCACCAACAGAACAATTGTGGTAACGACCCTGCCGATGGCGCAAATGCAGGGTGGTGGATAGCGCAACCACAGCGGCGATTTGTGTGCGCCAAAAGGACGTTATCTTGCGCAAAGGACACACGCCACAAACCCGCACAAATGCTTCCAGAAGCGCTGGCATGAGTCGACGCTTGGCTTAGCCGAAGCGCCCCCCGCTCACATGCAGTACCTCGCCAGTGATAAAGCCCGCGCGCTCCGAGGCTAGGAAAGCGACCGCGTCGGCGATATCTTCCGGACGACCCACGCGCTTGACCGGCTGCATCTGCACTGCACGCTCCTTGATGGTCTCGTACGTCGGCAACGCCTGCACCATCTCCGTCTCGATGAAACCTGGTGCAACGCAGTTCACTGTGACACCATAGCGCCCTTCCTCGATTGCCAGCGCCTTCGCCATTCCGATAAGCCCCGCCTTGGCAGCTGAGTAGTTGGCCTGCGTAGGATTGCCCAGGTGCGCGCGCGAGCTGATGTTGATGACGCGGCCCCAGCCCTGTTCGATGAAATGCGGCATCACTGCCCGGGTCGCCAAGAACGCCCCTTTGAGCATAACCTCCATGACGAGGTCCCAATCTTCCTCGCTCATCTTCACCAGAAACTTGTCCCGCGGGAAACCGGCGTTGTTGACCAGGATATGTACCCCGCCGAACTGCGCAATCGTTTCTTTCACCAGACGGTCCACCTCTTCAGCCTTGGTGATGTCAGCGATCACGCAATGGGCTTGCAGGCCATCGGCACGCAGCGCCGCGGTGGTCTCTTCCGCTCGCTCGCGCAGTACGTCTGTCACTACCACTCGCGCGCCCTCTTCAGCCAGCCGGCGAGCCGTTGCTGCACCAAGGCCTCGCGCCGACCCGGTGACGATCGCGACGCGATCTTTGATTAGCAGATCCATTTCCATTCCTCTCGTTAAGCCGTAGCGGCGGATGCCGTCGCGGCGTGGTCGCTGTCTGCAACGCATTGATGGACCATTTCCATCATGCGGCGTCCGTAGATTTTTGAAGCACTGGTGTATCGGCCGCGAGGTCTATGCGCACAATGAAGTTCGCAAGATTGCGAGAGGCCCGATGCGGATACCGCCATGACGGTGCACGCTGCCTGGGCCACAGCTCCTCATCCGATCACGCCCAGCCGATGCGGGTGGAAAAAACACCAGCACCTGCCGGCCTTCGCCAGTCGCCTGTCAGAACGACCGCGGCAGGCCCAGGACGTGTTCGGCGACGAAGGAGTAGATCAGGTTGGTGGAGATCGGCGCCACCTGGTAAAGGCGCGTCTCCCGGAACTTGCGCTCCACGTCATATTCGCAGGCAAAGCCAAAGCCGCCGTGGAATTGGAGACACGCATTTCCGGCCTCCCAGCTCGCCTTGGCCGCAAGGTATTTGGCCATGTTGGCCTGGGCGCCCATGGGCTCGTGCTGGTCGAACAGCTCACAGGCCTTCCAGCGCATCAGGTTTGCCGCCTCCAGCTCGATGAAGGACTCGGCGATCGGGAACTGCACGCCCTGGTTCTGGCCGATGGGGCGCCCGAATACCTCGCGCTCCTTGACGTACTTGGTCACCCGGTCCATGAACCAGTAGCCGTCGCCGATGCACTCCGCCGCAATCAGCGTGCGCTCGGCGTTCAGGCCATCGAGGATGTACTTGAAGCCCTTGCCCTCTTCACCAATCAGGTTCTCCTCGGGGATCTCCAGGTCCTCGAAGAACAGTTCATTGGTCTCGTGGTTGACCATGTTGGGGATCGCTCGCACGGTCAGGCCTTTCTTCTACGCCTCGTGCAGGTCCACCATGAAGATGGACATCCCCTCGCTCTTCTTCTTCACCTCGGCCAGCGGCGTGGTGCGCGCCAGCAGGATCATGAAGTCGCTGTGCTGGACGCGGCTGATCCACACTTTCTGGCCGTTGACGACGTAGCGGCCGTCTTTCTTGATCGCAGAGGTCTTGATCTTGGTGGTGTCGGTGCCGGTGGTAGGTTCGGTCACGCCCATGGACTGCAGGCGCCATTCGCCCGAGGCGATCTTCGGCAGGTACTTGTCCTTCTGCGCCTTGGAGCCGTGCCGCAGCAGCGTGCCCATGTTGTACATCTGGCCGTGGCAGGCACCGGAATTGCCGCCGCAGCGGTTGATTTCCTCCATGATGGACTGAGGCCTCGGTCAGGCCCAGCCCGGAACCGCCGTACTCCTGCGGGATCAGCGCCGCGAGCCAGCCAGCGTCGGTGAGCGCATTGACGAACGCCTCGGGATAGGCGCGCTGCTCGTCCACCTTGCGGAAGTATTCGTCCGGAAACTCGGCGCAAAGCGCGCGCACGGCATCACGGATTTCCTGGAAGTTGTTCGATTGGGTCTGTTCGATCATCGGCGTCGTTGGCGGTCAATGTCATCAGCGCTTGCTGGCAGCAGCAGCGCTCGGTCGGCTATTGGACGGTGTTGCGGCGCAGTGGAATGCGGGTCCTCGCGCCGATCGGTGAGAGGCGCCCCCCGGCAATGTGGAACGCCCGCCTCCTTGTCATGGCCGCAATGGTCGCTGCGTCCGCCCCGCTCGGCAATCAGCCTTTTCCAAAGCGCGCCTTCGATTGAGGTTAAGCCCCCGCTTTCGCAATCGCTAAAGCCCACCATTAGCATTGTCAAATAGCGCAAAACCTGCTTTGGAGCCATGCTTTGCGCAATTTCCTGACGATGACATAGGGACAAAGGACATGGCAGTCAGCTACCACCACCTCAAGCAGCGTCCGTTCTCCCCGGTTCGCCAGCACTACACTGAGCGCGACACCATGCTGTATGCACTCAGCCTGGGGCTGGGCAACGATCCGCTGGACGCGGCTTCCCTGCCCTTTGTCTTCGAAGGCGCCGCCGGCGGCTTGCGCACCCTGCCTGCGCAAGCCGTAGTGCTGGGCTATCCAGGCTTCTGGGCGCGCGAGGCCGACACAGGCATCGACTGGGTCAAGCTGCTGCACGGCGAGCAGCGCATGCGCCTGCACCGCCCCCTGCCGGCCAGCGCCGACATCGTCGGTCACAATCGCATCACCCACCTGACCGACAAGGGCGAAGGCAAAGGCGCCATCATGGTCACCGAGCGACGCCTGGAAACGGGGCAAGGCGAGCTGCTGGCGACGGTGCAGCAGGTAACGTTCCTGCGCGGTGACGGCGGCTACAGCCAGCTGAATGGGGGCCAGCCCAGCGATGCGCCGCTGCCCGCGCTGCGTCCGAGCCCGGAGGACCGTGCGCCCGACTTCACCGACACACAGGCGATCCGCCCCGAGGCCGCGCTGCTGTATCGCCTGATGGGCGACTTCAACCCCCTCCACGCAGACCCGGCGGTGGCCCGGGCCGCGGGCTTCGGGCGCCCGATCCTGCACGGGCTGGCAAGTTACGGCCTGGTGGCGCACGCACTGGTACGCCAATGCGCCGATTACGACCCGACCAGGTTGCGCGCGCTGGACATCCGCTTTGCCGCGCCTGTGTTTCCCGGCGAAACCCTGGTCACCGAAATCTGGCGCATGCCGGAGAACCCGTCCCACTATCAGCTGCGGGCAAAGGTGCTGGAGCGCGACAAGATCGTGCTCAGCCACGGCTGGGCCGAGATCGCCTGAAACGAGAAAGCGCCGCCTGCTTGCCGACTGACTTTTGCCCCGTGGACATGCACACCCTCTCCTCCCGCCTGCAAACCCTGATCCGCCCCGGAGACCACCTCTGGTGGGGGCAAGCAACCGCCGAGCCGCTGACGCTGACGCGCGCGCTGGTCAAACACCGGCATGCGATCGCGCAGGGAGGACGGCTCAGTGTCTTTGTCGGCATCGGGCAGTCAGACACATTGCAGCCGGCCCAGGCCGACGTGCTCGATTTCTTCGGCTATGCCGCCAGCGGCCCGCACCGGCAGCTGGCCAGGGCCGGCGTACTGGACATCGTGCCCAGCCACTATTCGCACCTGCCCGGGCTGATTCGGCAGGGCACGCTGCGCGCGGACGTGGTGCTGGTGCAGGTGTCGCCCCCCGACGAACAGGGGCGCTACAGCCTTGGCTTGGTGCACGAGTACATCCCCGCTGCGCTCGACCGCGCCCGCGTCGTCATCGCGGAAGTGAACCCGGAGGTGCCATGGACCCACGGCAGCCACTACCTCACCGCGGACGATATCGACCTGCCGGTCGAAGCGCTGCACGCCCCGATCAGCCTTGACCGTAGCGCTCCCGGCCCGGCCGAACAGGCCATCGCAAGCCACATTGCCGGCTGGGTGGAGGACGGCGCCACCTTGCAGATGGGCATCGGCAACCTCCCGGAGGCCGTGGTGGCGGCGCTGCATGACCGCCGCGACCTGGGGCTGCACAGTGGCGCGGTCGGCGACGGCATTGCGGCATTGGCTGAAGCGGGCGTGCTGACCAACGCGCGCAAGAGCATCGATGCCGGCGTCGGCATCGCCGGCATCCTGATGGGCAGCGAACGGCTGCGGCGCTGGGCGCACCGCAATCCGCGGCTGCAGTTGCGCGAGACCAGCTATACCCATCACCCCGAGGTGCTCGCCAGCATCGACAAGCTGACCGCCATCAACTCCGCCATCGAGGTCGACCTCACCGGCCAGGTAAACGCCGAAGTCGCCGCTGGGGTCTATGTCGGCGCCGTGGGCGGTGCAGTGGACTTCCTGCGCGGCGCGGCGCGCAGCCGGGGGGGCTTGCCCATCGTCGCCCTGCCGGCAACCGCCAAGGGTGCGAGCCGCATCGTCGCGCAGTTGTCCGGGCCGGTGAGCACGCCCCGGTCCGACGCGGGCCTGATCGTCACCGAGCACGGCGTGGCCGACCTGCGCGGCCAGACACTGTCGCAGCGCGTGCGCCGCCTGCTGGACATCGCCGCGCCGGAACACCGCGAGGACCTGGAGCGCCAGGCCCATGCCTTGCTGCGCCAGTGCGGCGCGGCGTTTGTTGTGCATCCCGTGGCCCTTCCAGGCACGCATTGACCAATTGCCCTGCTTCGCCTACCCAAAATAAATTTCCAAGGAGACTTCCATGCGCCGAGCCGCTATCGTCACCCCCCTTCGCACCCCCGTCGGCACCTTCGGCGGCAGCCTGCGCCCCGTGCCTGTCGAGGAACTGGCCGCCACCGCAGTACGCGCCGTCGTGCAGCGCAGCGGCATCGACCCCGCGCGCATCGATGACGTGGTCTTTGCCCAGTCCTACGCCAACAGCGAAACACCCTGCGTGGGCCGCTGGGCCGCGCTGCAGGCCGGCCTGCCCGTCGAAGTGCCGGGCATGCAGCTGGACCGCCGCTGCGGCGGCGGCCTGCAGGCCATCGTCACGGCCTCGATGATGGTGCAAAGCGGCGCTGCCGACGTGGTCATCGCAGGTGGCGTCGAGAGCATGAGCAACATCGAGTACTACACCACCGACATGCGTTGGGGCGCGCGCTCGGGCAATGTGCGTTTCTACGACCGCCTTGACCGCGGCCGCGAACGTTCCCAGCCGGACGAACGCTTTGGCAAGATCTCCGGGATGATCGAAACGGCCGAGACCCTGGCGCGCGACTACGGCATTACCCGCGAGCAGGCCGACGCCTTCGCCGTGCGCAGCCACGCGCGCGCCGCGGCGGCCTGGGAGGCAGGCCGCTTCGATGCCGAGGTTATTCCCGTGCAGGTGCCCCAGCGCAAGGGCGATCCGCTGCAGTTCGCGCGCGACGAAGGTTTTCGCGCCGATGCTTCGCGCGAAAGCCTTGGCAAGCTGCGCGCCCTGATGCCCAACGGCACCGTCACCGCCGGCAACGCCAGCCAGCAGAACGACGCCTCGGCGGCCTGCCTGATCGTGGCCGAAGACAAGCTGGCCGAACTGGGCCTCACCCCCATGGCCACGCTGGTGGGCTGGGCCGCCGCGGGCTGCGAGCCATCGCACATGGGCATCGGCCCGGTGCCCGCGGTGAAGAAGCTGCTGGCGCGCCTGAGCCTGACGCTCGACCAGATGGACCTGGTGGAACTGAACGAAGCCTTTGCCTGCCAGGTGCTGGCCGTGCTCAAGGGCTGGGACTGGAACGACCAGGATGCAATCGAGCACAAGCTCAACGTGAACGGCTCGGGCATCTCGCTGGGCCACCCGATCGGCGCCACGGGCGTGCGCATCCTGGCCACGCTGCTGCACGAACTGCAGCGCCGCGGCGGTCGTTATGGTCTGGAAACCATGTGTATTGGCGGCGGCCAAGGCATTGCCGCGGTGTTTGAGCGCTGCTGATCCGGCGCAACGCTGTCAAGCCACCGTCGTCCCCGCGAAAGCGGGGATCCGGTGACTTCTAATGACGCCTGGCTCCGGCTCACGTGCCCCAAAGGGGTATTCGTGAGAATGAAGGTAGCGATTGAGCTACCGAACTGTAATTGGGCTGTGCCTGCATTTTCGCATTACGTAGGAGAGTATTATGATTTCCACCTCACGCCGCCACCTATTCTTGTCCGGACTGGCTCTGTGCGCCACAACGCTGGCCAGCGCTCCTGCCACCGCGCAGGGCAACGGCCAGCCGGTCCGCCTCGTGGTCGGCTACGCCGCGGGCGGCCCCGCCGACCAAGCCGCGCGGCTGTTCGCGGTGGCGCTGGGCAAGACGCTGAACGCCAATGTCATCGTCGACAACAAACCTGGTGCCAATGCCACGCTGGCCGGCTATGAAGTGGTACGCGCCAAGCCCGACGGCGCTACGTTGTGGTTCGCCGCCAGCGCGGCGCTGACGGTTGCGCCCAACATCATGAAAAGCTTGCCGTACGATCCGGCCAAGGACCTCACACCAGTGGCACCGGTGGCGCGCTACTACAACATGCTGGTGGCCAACAACAAGGAACCCTTCAAGAGTACGCAGGAACTGGTCGCCTACGCCAAGGCACACCCCGGCAAGCTCAGCTACGGCTCCTCCGGCGTGGGCAGCTCCAATCACGTCGCCATGGCGCTGTTCGCGCGGCAGGCGCAAGTGGAGTTGAACCACATTCCCTACAAGGGCAATGCGCCGGCCATGACCGACACCATCGGCGGCCAGATCGACATGATGTTCGACATCATCAGCACCGCCAGCGGCTATGTACAGAGCGGCAAGGTCAAGCCTATCGCCGTAGGTTCGCCCAAGCGCAACCCGTCGCTGCCCAACGTGCCGACCTTCCGCGAAGCGGGCATTCCTGCCCTGAAGGACTACGAGGCCGGCGGCTGGTACGCCATCTACGCGCCCAAGGGCGTGGCGCCGGAGCTGACGCAGAAGCTGGCGGCGGCGGTGCAAAAGGCCGTGGAAGACGCCGGGCTCAAGAAGCGCTATGCCGAACTCGGCTACGAACAGTGGAGCGGTACCACGCAGGACGTAGTGAACACCGCAGCGCGCGAGCGCACGCAGTGGGCTAGCGTGCTCAAGGGCGTCACGCTGGACTGAGCCCCTTCCCCGGACACCGACCAGATATTTAGGAAGACCTGACATGATCCGCGATAACGACACCCTGGAAGCCTTGCTCGACAGCGTGCGCCGCTTTGTGCGCGAGCGCCTGGTGCCCGCCGAGGCACTGGTCGCAGAAACCGACGAAATCCCGCAGGATATTGTGCAAGACATGCGCGAGATGGGACTGTTCGGCATGACCATCCCCGAGCGCTTTGGCGGCCTGGAACTGACGATGGAGGAAGAGGTACGCGTGGTCATGGAACTGTGCCAGACCTCGCCGGCCTTCCGCTCGCTGCTCGGCACGACCGTGGGCATTGGCTCGCAGGGCATCCTGATGGATGGCACGCCGGAACAGCAGGCCGCCTGGCTGCCGCGTCTGGCCACGGGCGAAATCCTGGCTTCGTTTGCGCTGACCGAACCCGACGCCGGCTCGGACGCCGGCTCGCTGCGCACCACCGCCATCAAGGATGGCGACCACTACGTGGTCAACGGTACCAAGCGCTTTATCACCAACGCGCCTCAGGCCGGCATGTTCACACTGATGGCGCGCACGAACCCCGACATCAAGGGCTCGGCGGGGGTCTCCGCATTCATCGTCGACGCCAAAACGCCGGGCATCAGCTTCGGCAAGCGCGACGCGAAGATGGGCCAGAAAGGCGCGCACACCTGTGACGTGATCTTCGAGAACGTGCGCGTGCCGGCCGCCAACCTGATCGGCCTGAAGGAAGGCCAGGGATTCAAGACGGCAATGAAGGTGCTCGACAAGGGCCGCTTGCATATCGCGGCGGTCAGCGTCGGGGTGGCCAAGCGCGTCCTGCGCGACGCGCTGAACTACGCGCTGGAGCGCCAGCAGTTCGGCCAGCCGATCTGCGAGTTTCAGTTGATCCAAGCCATGCTGGCCGACAGCCAGGCCGAGCTCTATGCGGCCGAATGCATGGTGATCGACGCCGCGCGCCGCCGCGACGACGGCAAGAACGTCTCCACCGAAGCCTCGTGCTGCAAGATGTTCGCCACCGAGATGGTGGGCCGCGTGGCCGACCGCGCGGTGCAGATCCTGGGCGGCTCTGGCTATATCTCCGAGTACGGCATCGAGCGTTTCTACCGCGACGTGCGCCTGTTCCGCCTGTATGAAGGCACCACCCAGATCCAGCAGGTCATCATCGCCCGCAACATGATCCGCGAGGCGCGCGGCGCCTAAGGGCCGCGCCAACATTCAGCAGTACCGCTACCCGTCCTCGTGACAGGGCAGCTAGAAGGAAACACCAGCATTCTCATGACCGATTCCGCCGCTACCCCCATCCCAGACCTGCCGTCCCCTTCGCCGCGCACCGGCGCGCTGAGCCACCTCCGGGTGCTCGATCTCTCGCGCGTGCTGGCCGGGCCATGGGCCACACAGAATCTCGCGGACATGGGCGCCGACGTGATCAAGATCGAGAAGCCCGGCGAAGGCGACGACACCCGCCACTGGGGTCCTCCGTTCTTGTCAGGCGAGGATGGCGCGCCCACCCGGCAAGCGAGCTATTTCACCGCGGCCAACCGCAACAAGCGCTCGGTCACCGTGGACATTTCCAAGCCCGAGGGGCAGGAACTGATCCGCGAACTGGCCCGCCACAGCGACGTGGTGGTGGAAAACTTCAAGACCGGCGGGCTCAAGCGCTACGGGCTGGACTATGACAGCCTGAGCGCGATCAACCCACGCCTGATCTACTGCTCGGTCACCGGCTTCGGCCATACCGGCCCCTACGCGGCCCGCCCCGGCTACGACCTGCTGATCCAGGCCATGAGCGGCCTAATGAGCATCACCGGCCAGGCCGACGGCGAATTGGGCGGTGGCCCGATGAAGGTGGGCGTGGCCGTGATCGATCTGTTCACCGGCATGTATGCCACCACCGCGATCCTGAGCGCACTCGAAGCGCGCCACTTCACCGGACGCGGCCAGCATATCGACATCGCTCTGCTGGATGTGGCCATGGCGGTGCTGGCCAACCAGGGTGCGGGCTTTCTCAACGCTGGCGACGTGCCCCAGCGCCAGGGCAATATCCACCCGAGCGTGGTGCCCTATCAGGACTTCCCCACAGCCGATGGCAATATGCTGCTGGCCATCGGCAACGACGGGCAGTTCGCGCGGTTCTGCGACGCAGCGGGGGTGAATTGGGCTGGCGACGAGCGCTATGCCACCAACACCGGCCGCGTCAACAATCGCAAGGTGCTGATCCCGATGCTGACTGAGCTCACGCGCACCCGGCCCACAGCGGAATGGATCACGCTGCTGGAATCCAATTCCGTGCCTTGCGGCCCGATCAACGACGTCGCCCAGGCCTATGCCGATCCGCATGTGCACTCCCGCGGGCTGCGCATCGAGCAGTCGCGCTATCCGGGCGCACAGCCGCCCACAGGCCAAAGCGTCAACAAGGTGATCACCGCGGCCAGCCCGCTGCGCCTGTCGGAGACGCCTCCCACGCTGCGCTACGCACCGCCGGCGCTGGGCCAGCACACCGAAGAGGTGCTGCGCGACTACCTGAAGCTCGACCCGCAGCAACTGGAAGCGCTGCGCGCCAAGGGCGTGGTCTAAGGCGCCACGCCGCCGCCCCGGGTTGCCACAAGCCATGCGCGTCCAACTGCAAGCCGCCTCGCACGTCCACCTGTCATGCCTGCTGCCGGCCTTCCCGCTGGTGATCGCGGCGACTCGGGGCAAGACCCTGGTGCGGCGGCGGGGATTCGAGCGCTTGGTCGTTCCCGGACAACCAGTGGTGGTGGCGCCGTTCGAGGCGGTCGACCTGCACTTGGACGGCGGCGCGGTGCAGCCGGCCTGTTGCAGCCTGGAAATCCAGCTGCAGCCCGCGGGCGCACCCAGCGTGTCTCTGCATCACCGACTATCGCAGCGTGTCTTTGTGCAGCCGCAGCACACGTGGAGCGCGGCCTTTATCGCCGACTTGCTGCGAGCTTCGCCCACCCAGGTGCGCCGCACGCTGTTCTCGGAAGGCGCGGCCCTGACCGAGCTATGCCGGACCCAGCGGCTGATGCGGGCGCTGTTCGAGGTCCTGCACGACAGTGCCGGCGCTGACGAACTGAAGCGCCGCATCGGCTGGCCGCAGCGCAGCGACCTGGAGGCCGCGTTCTACGACTGCGTCGGCCTGTCATTACACACCCTCAGGCGCTTGGGCTCGGGCTCGGGGCGGACGACCCTCGCCAGCGCACGGGCCGACGCGTTCGTGCCGCAGTGGCCCGAGCAGCAGCTGGCCTGACTCCGCTGGCACAGCCGCCGGCGCGTTCGGCAATCGAGAAATCTCCTTTGCCGATAAGCGATTGCAGCGCACCAGCGGCGCACATACACTGGCGTCGTTCGGCTTGCCGAACGGCTTTCTACCCCGCACAAGGATTTCCGCGAGATGCCCCCGGACCGAGACACCACCAAACGGATCAGCGACATCCCACGCCACTGGGCCGCCCAGACCCCCGACCATGCGGCCGTGTTCGAGGACGGCCGCACCGTTACCTTCGCGCAGTTGTGGGCAGGGATCGAGGACGCGCAACGCTATCTTGAAGCGCAGGGCGTCGGCACCGGCGACCGGGTGCTGGTCGCGGCCGAGAACTGCCTGGCCGTGATCACGCTGGTGTTCGCCTTGTCGGAGCTGGGCGCGTGGCCGGTGGTGGTCAACGCCCGCGTGTCGGAACGCGAGATCGAGGTGATCCGGGCGCATTGCCGACCGCGCCTGATGCTGTTTACCCATGCCGCCTCGCCTGACGCGCTGCGGCACGGCGTGCGCTACCGGGCACGGGAAATCGCCCCCGCCGGCCTTGGCCCGCTGATGGCCGGCGCCGTCGACGCGGCCAGCGAGCGTGAGCCGGAAGCGCTGGCGCGCGAGGTGGCCGCGCTGATCTACACCTCCGGCACCACCGGTCAGCCCAAGGGCGTGATGGTCACGCACCGGGGCCTGCTGCACTTTGCCCGCGTCACGGTGGAATCCCGCCGCATGCAGGCCGACGACTGCGCCTATGCGGTCATGCCGATGTCGCACGTGTTCGGGCTGGGCACGCTGCTGGTCTCGACCTTCCAGGCCGGTGCCAGCCTGTACCTGAGCGCGCGTTTCAATGCGGCCGACGTCACCGCGGCGATCCGTCAAGGTGCGATCACGCTGCTGCAGGGCGTGCCGACCATGTTTAACCGCATCGTCGCGCACGTACGCGCGAGCGGCTTGCCGCTGGCGCCGTCGCCAAGGCTGCGCTACCTGTACACCGGTGGCGGGCCGCTCGACCCGACGCTCAAGCAGGAAGCCGAGGCCATGTTCGGCCAGCCGCTGCACCATGGCTACGGCATGACCGAGTATGCCGGCTCGCTGTTCGTGACGCGCATGGACCGGCCGCGCAGCGATTGCTCGGCGGGAGAGATCGTCGAAGGCGCCCAACTTCAGGTGGTCGGCCCTGACGGCATGCCGGTGCCGGAGGGCGAACCGGGCGAACTGTGGGTCAGGGGACCGGGCGTGATGCGCGGCTACTATCGCGCACCGGAACTGACCGCCGAGGCGCTACGCCCCGACGGCTGGCTCAACACTGGCGACCTTGGCCGGCTGGGTCCTGACGGCGCGCTGTTTATCGTCGGCCGCACCAAGGACCTAATCATCCGTTCCGGCTTCAACGTCTATCCGATCGAGATCGAATCGGTCATCAACACCCATCCGTCCGTGCGCCTGTCCGCCGTGGTCGGCCAGCCGACCCCAGACGGCAACGAGGAAGTGATTGCCTTCGTCGAAATCAAGGATGGTGAGAAGTTTGACGCGGCGGCGCTGCACGAATATCTGATCGATCGCCTGTCGCCATACAAGCGTCCGGAGAAGATCCTGCGCGTGGCCACCATCCCCACCACGGCCAGCGGCAAGCTGCTCAAGCACCAGCTCAGGCAGCTGGTCGCGGAACAGAAGTAGCGGCTGCGGCTGAGGGGCGCCGTCAGTCCTGGCGCCCGAGGCCGTCCTCGACCAACAGGTCGACCAGCTTGCGCGCAAACAGCGGCAAGGCGCCAAGTTCGGCCACGCAGATCTGCAGCTTGCGCTCGGCCCATTCGTCGTTGAGCTTGACGATGCGCAGCGCCATCGTATTGGCGTGGCGCGCGGCGGTGCTCTCGGGCAGAACGCCGACACCGACATTTGCCTCGACCATCCGGCACGCGGTCTCGAAGTTGCTGACCTGGACGCGCCAACGCAGTTCGCGCTGCAGGTCCGCCGCAGCGCGCTTGAGGAAGTTGTGGATCGCGCTGGCTTCCGGCAGGCCGATGAAGTCATAGTCCAGCGTATCGATAAAATCGACGTCAGTGCTCTCGGCCAGCGGATTGCTCAATGCGGTGGCAAGCACTAGACGGTCGCGCCGGTAAGGCATCGCTTCCAGCCCTTCGGTACGTACATTGCCAGCAATGATGCCGATGTCGACCATCCCCTCCTGGACGGCGCGCACGATGTCCGGGCTCAGCCGTTCATGCATGTCGATGGTCACGTCGGGATGGTTGACAAGGTAGGTACGCAGCACGCAGGCAGGAACTCGCTCATCGCGGTCGTGTTGGCAAAAACGCGCACATGGCCCTTCACCCGCCACAAGGGGAATCCCTAATATGGCACTCATCGAATGCCGCGGTGCAACAAGCACTGAACCAAAGGAATGGCATTCACCAGTTTGAAGAAAGGGGTGAGCCATGAATACCAATCGCCGTGCCCTAGTCGCTGTCGCCGCACTCGCTGCCACCCTGGCGGCCGCTCCGGTATTTGCCAAGAGTGGCAAATTCGATACTTACACTGACGGCGCGCGATCTGGGAAGTACGATGTTTATACTGACGGCGCAAAAAGTGGCAAATTCCACACTTATACGGACGGCGCCAGGTACGACATTGCGTCCGACCGCGCCCCCTCTGAGGGCTGCAGATCCCGGTCGGGGACACCCTCCCCCAACCCGCTTCCGCTCTCCCGAACCCTACACTTCCCCAGAGTGCGGGGATTTTACTTTTCGGGAACCAGAACTTTCAGACACCCGACACGGGGGCGTGCCGGGAGAAAGCCTGGAAATGACACATATTCCCAGAAGTAATAAAGAACGTGGCTTTTATGCACGCGACGGCAGCTGCTCGGGCGCGCGCTTGGCGCAGCTAGCCGTACTGTCCCGGCTGCTGAAGCAATCGGAGTGACAGCGAGGCGCGCCCTGCATCCATCAATGGATACTCACCCTCTTGAGGCGTGCGATCATCTCCAGAGACCCACTGGTATTGGGTGCTGGTGCTGACCGCTCCGCAGGGCGCCCAATAGAGAAGGCGATTGATGGTCATCAACGGGCAGCGGCGACGTCGCCAAACGTGTCGGTCGGGGCCCTCGGCCAATCTGCATCCGTCCGATCCGGCATAATGCCCGGCGCACCATGGCGCTACGGGATTGAACTGGGTGATGCAAATGAAGCCGGACAGCTCTCGCGAAGAGACCTCACAAAGCACGGACGGGGGCAACGACTGCCCCTTGCGCTGGTTCGACGCGGATCGGGGTGCATTCGAATCGCTCGAGCGATTGATCGCCGAGCATCCGGCGGATTTCTTTGCGGGCGAGCGTTTTGATCCGGTTGGCGAGTGCGGCACACGCGAGGCGGTGTTCGCGTCGGTTGAGCTGCCCGAGACTCCGACATCGCCGCAAGCGCATGCCGATCATCTGCTCAACGACGTGTTTCGGCACGTGATGCCCGTGGCATCTCCAACTTTCGTCGGACACATGACGTCGTCGCTGCCGTCGTTCATGCCCTCGCTCGCCAAGGTGGTGGCAGCGCTGAACCAGAACGTCGTGAAGCTCGAGACTTCGGGCGCGCTGACAGGGCTCGAGCGCCAGGTCATCGGCATGCTGCACAAGCTGGTGTTTGGGCAGGACAGCACGTTCTATGCGAGATGGCTGCACGATGCCGACCACGCGCTCGGCGCGATCTGTTCTGGCGGCACGGTCGCCAACCTCACCGCGCTATGGGCGAGCCGCAACAACTTGCTGGGCGCGCGTGATGGCTTCGCCGGCATCCATCGCGCCGGACTGATGGCTGCACTACGCCATTACGGCCATGACGGGCTTGCAATCGTCGTCTCGGAGCGCGGACACTACTCGTTGCGAAAGGCAGCCGATGTCCTTGGCATCGGGCGCGACAATCTCGTGCCGGTCGGGGTCGATGCAGACGGTCGCATGCGCATCGACCTGCTGCGCGACACCCTGCGTGACCTGCAGCAGCGCAACATCCGGCCGATGGCGATCGTTGGCATAGCGGGGACGACGGAGACGGGCGCGGTCGATCCGCTCGATGCGATTGCGGATGTTGCTCATGAGGCCGGCTGCCATTTCCACGTGGATGCCGCATGGGGCGGCGCAACACTGCTGTCGGAGCGCGAGCGCTGGCGCTTCGCGGGCATCGAGCGCGCCGATTCCGTCGTCATCGATGCGCACAAACAGTTCTACGTGCCGATGGGTGCCGGCATGGTGCTGTTCCGGAGCCCGGCGTGGACGCAGGAAATCATCCAGCATGCGAACTACATCGTGCGCAAGGGCTCGGTGGACCTGGGGCGCCATACGCTCGAAGGATCGCGCGGCGCGGCGGCAGTCATGCTCTATGCGAACCTTCATCTGCTCGGTCGCAAGGGGTTGGCGCAGTTGATCGATCGTAGCATCGATAACGCCCACTACTTTGCATCCCTGATTGCGCAGCAGCCGGATTTCGAGCTCGACAGCCACCCGCAGCTTTGCATCCTGACCTATCGCCATGTGCCCGAGACCGTGCGTGCCGCGCTGGCAACGGCTTCGGCCGACAGGCGCGAGAAGATCCTGGACGCGCTGGATGCGCTGACCATCAACATTCAGGAAATGCAGCGCGATGCCGGCCGCTCGTTCGTATCGCGCACGCAGTTGATGTCGACTCAGTGGGGTGACCGCCCGATTGCCGTTTTCCGCGTGGTGCTGGCCAACCCGGATACGACGCATGCCATCCTGCAGGACATCCTCGACGAACAGCGCGCGCTGGCGGCGGCCAGCCCATGCATGGCGCCGCTGATGGCGCTGGTCGCGGCGCCGGAAGCCGAGTGAGGCATTTGCAGCTGGCGGGCGCCATTCGTCGACCGTGTGTCGCTGGTAACGGTCCGCCGAGTACCGTCATCGACTGACTCGTAGATTCGGTGGGCTCTTCGGTAGTTAGGCGAATGCAGTGTCAATGGGCGGCTGCAGTTCTGTAGCGACCGGCCAAGGCAGGAGTTCGTTGATCCGGTTGATGGTGAGCGGCGATTCGCACCAGAAATAGCTTTCTGGGTTGAACCCGTTGAGTGTTGCCGTACCAATGACCGTTTACATGACCATCATGACCACGCTCACCTTCACTATAAGCGTGAAGTGTAGATGGAATGGTCGCCTCCCGTCGCGCGTCGCTGGAGACGACGCGCTTACCCACACGGGCGAGAATACGTTGGTCCCACCGAGAACCTGGCTCATGGTAACGATCAACGTAAAGCCAGATCGGCCCGAAATCAAGCCCTCGACGCGGCCGTCACACAAAGTGCGGGAGACCCATTTTTACTTTTACTACACCTCACGTCAGCGATGCGGGAATGGGTGGTTCAGCACAAATTCAGGATCTCGCGAGCCTGGGCTGCGGTCGCGACGGGGCGACCGTACTCCTCGCAAAGCTCGGAAACCTGGCGCACAAGCGCGGCGTTGGACGGGGCGAGCGTATTCTTGTCCATCCGCACATTGTCCTCGAGCCCGGTGCGGCAGTGCCCCCCTAGTTCGAGAGACCAGCGAGCCATCGTCAGTTGATTTCGACCGATGCCTGCGCCGGTCCATGTCGCATCGGGCGAAAGGCGCTTAAGGGTACGAACGTAGAATTCAAGCACTTCGCGATCAACAGGCATTGCGTTCTTGATGCCCATGACAAATTGGATATGCAGGGGACCGACGATCGCGCCGGCTGCCTGCATAGCTGCGGCCTGGAAGATCATCGACAGGTCAAACGCCTCGACTTCGGGCTTGATGCCGTAGGTTTTCATTTCGGCGGCGAGCCAGTCGACCAGGTCGGGCGAATTGTCATAGACCCGGGTCGGGAAGTTGACGGAGCCGGTGGCCAAGGATGCCATGTCCGGTCGCAGGGATAGCATAGCGCCTCTTTCATTGCCGGCCCCGGAGCGGCCACCGGTGGACACTTGGGTGATCATGCCCGGCGCGTGCTTGCGAATGCCTTCTAGCACCAGGGCGAAACGATCGGGATTTGACGTGGGAGTTTCGTCATCGTTGCGTACGTGGAGATGAACCAGGGTCGCCCCGGCTTCGAATGCCGCCTGGGTCGACTCCACCTGCTCGCTCACCGTGATTGGTACAGCCGGATTGTCTTTTTTGCGAGGCAGTGATCCCGTGATCGCAACAGAAATGATGCAAGGCTTGTTCATGCTTGATCTCAGTAGATTAGGTAGCGCGGACGCGGTATTTTTAGGTGCCTTCAGGGTCACCGATAAGGCGACCTCTGCACTGGTTTGGCGCCGTCTAGAACGACCGTCCGTTCTGAATCCGCTGCGCCCTGGCTCGACCTGCTGTCGATCAGCGATGCCGACCGATTATGGTCGATCAGGAGCACAGCCAGCACGGCGATGACAGCAGGCACTGCCATTGCGGCGAAATTCTGCTGGAGTGGCAGGGACATGCTTACCAGCACGCCGATGACAATGGGCGCCAGGATTGCGCCGCTTCTGCCGACCCCGGATGCCCAGCCAATGCCCGTGCCCCGGACGGTAGCTGGGTAGAACTGCCCTGCATATGCGTACGTCACGATTTGCGTGCCGATCGTGGAGGCTCCGGCAAGCGCGACCACGACGAACAAGGCCCCGGTCGGCATCTTGTAGCCAAGCAGCGTGATCGATATCGCGGCGAGTGCGTACATGCCAACCAGCACGTATTTGATATTGAACTTGTCTGCCAGCCAACCACCTCCGATTGCGCCGGCCATCGCGCCAAAGTTCAACACCAGGACGAACGTCAATGCCGAGCCGAGGCTATAGCCCGCGCCAGCCATGAGTTTCGCGAGCCAGGAGCTCAATGCATAGACCATGAACAGGCACATGAAGAAGGCGACCCATAGCATCACGGTGCTGAAGCCCCGGCCATCACGGAACAGCATACTGATGGGAGCGCTGGCCCCTTTCTCGGCCTGCGGCAAGTCGAACCGGTCTGTCATCTGAGCGCGGTAGGTGGGGTCCATCTGGACCAGTACCGCTTTGAGAGTGTCCAGACGATTGCGCTGGATCAGGAAGGGCAGTGACTCCGGCATCAGCTTTAACACAGCAGGGATGATAAGTACGGGAACGCTCGCAGCCAGGAATACCGATTGCCAACCGTACGTCTCGATCAGTGATTTGCCCATGATTGCTGCGAGCATCCCCCCTACGGAATACCCGCTAAACATCAGCGTGACCATGGTTCCGCGGATCTTGCGCGGAGAGAACTCTGTCATCTGAGCGACGACATTGGGCATCACACCGCCGATTCCCAATCCGGCAAGGAAGCGTGTAATGCTGAACGTGATCGGATCATGCGTCATTCCCGCCGCAGCAGTAAAGACGCTGAAGAGTCCGATACAGACTGCGATGGCCTTGGGCCGGCCAATGCGATCGGCAATGGTTCCCATGATGACTGCGCCGAACATCATGCCGAACAGCGCGGAACTGATCATGAAGCCGGCGCTGGTCGCATCGACGCCCATGTCTTTCATGATGGATGGGAGCGCGATGCCCACGACGGCCAGGTCATAGCCGTCAAAGATGATGATGAGCGCGCACCAGAACAACAGGCCAGCATGGAATCTTTTGAAGCGCGCGTCGTCGGCGAACTTGTGAACATCAATATGACGCATGATTTGTCTCCTCCCTTATTCTAGGAATGGTCGCGGCATCCCTGCGGCGTCTGCGGTTCCCACAGGGTTGGCCTCCAGCTCTCTGAGCCTGAAGCGTTGGATCCTGCCGGTCGCCGTCTTGGGCAGCGTGAGCAAAATGTGAATGTGATGGTGCGCGGATACTTGTAGGGAGCGAGACGGTTCTTTACGAAAGCCTTTATGCTCGGATTAGCGCCACGATCAATCTGGCCAGAGACGGACACAGCGCTCCCGACCTTCACAGCAGGCGCGTACCGAATCTCTTTGTGAACCGCTTCCATCCCAGCAGGAACAATGGCTCTACGTTCGTTCACTGTCGCGTCCCCTACCGTCACCTCTTCGACGAGTTCTAGCCGTTGTCGCCGCCCGCAACCGGCAGCACGGCGCCTGTGATGTAGCCTGCTTCGTCAGACGCAAGAAAGAGAATCGGCGCGATTTGTTCGTCGAGTGTGCCGTAGCGTTTGAAGAAGGTGGACTCAGTAACTTGTGTCACCGCCTCGCTCATCCACGTCTTCTCCTGCTCGCTATCTCCAGCCGCGTTGCGAGGCACGCGCCGGGGAGGCGCCTCGGTTCCACCGGGTGCCGCAGCGACCACACGGATGTTGTGCTCGCCATACTCCATCGCAAGCGACTGGGTTAGCGCGTTGACGCCGCCCTTTGCAGCCGAATACGGCACGCGACGGATGCCGCGCGTTGCATTCGAGGAAACGTTGACGATGGTTCCGCGTCCTTGAGCGAGCATGTGCGGAAGCACCGCGTGGCAGCCGTACAAGGTCGGCATGAGCGAACGGCGGATTTCTGCATCAATCTGAGCCGGTTCGAACTCGGCATAAGGCCGCATACGAATGGCCCCGCCGACGCCGTTTATCAGAATGTCAATTCGACCAAACTTCTCCACAGCGAAGGCCATCGTGGAGGCTGCGCCTTCATAGGTCTCGAGGTCGGCAATGAAGCCGGCAGTGTCGGCCCCAACTGCTTCCGCTGCGACCTCGGAGACGAAATCGGCGCGGTCGACAAACAGAACCTTCGCACCTTCAGCCGCAGCGCGTAGAGCGACGCCGCGCCCGATACCTTGGGCGGCACCGGTGACCACCATCACCTTGCCTTCGAATCGCTTGGCGCTCATGGGGTCACCGGGGCTGCGTTGGGCGTGAACTTCTCGTAATGGAAGCTGTTGGGCTTCACACCGTTGTCGTCGAAATACTTGCGCACCGCGTCGACCATCGGCGGAGGTCCGCACAGGTACACGTCAACATCACCATCGTTCAGACATTCAGCCGGCATATGCTGGGTCACCCAGCCCTTGCGGGGATGGCTCGATTCCGCTTCTGCGACCACGGTGCTGAACGTAAAGTCCGGCAACTTCGCGACGTACGCCTCGATAGCCTCAACCTGGACAAGATCGAGGTCTCGTGTCACGCCGTAGATGAGATGCACCTTCTGCTCGGAGTTCGCGCGAACCAGGACTTCCAGCATCGACAGAAATGGGGCCAAGCCCGTGCCGCCAGCCAGGAACAACAAGGGACGCTCCACTGCCCGGAGGTAGAAGCTGCCCAGGGGGCCCGTCAGTTGCACCTTGTGGCCTGGCTGCGCCGATTCGAGCCAGGTGCTCATCACGCCGCCAGGGATTTTCTTGATCAGGAAACTGATTTTCGATGCGCCCGGCGCGGACGAAAATGAGTATGACCGATGCTTTCCGCTGCCGGGGACGTCGATGTTCACATACTGGCCAGCGAGGAAGACCGGAGGGATGCTGTCCACGTCCAACTCAAGGACCACTGCCGCATCATTGTGCTGTGCGACTTTCGTGACCGTCGCAGTGAATTTGCTTTGCTCGGTTTTGCACATCGTCGACGATGCCGGAACTGCGATGACGCAGTCACTCTGGGGAACCATCTGGCACGTGAGCACGAGACCGCCAGCTTTCTCGTCGTCGCTCAACGCGTCCTCAATGAAGTCGTCGCCCAAGTCGTAGCTGCCACTCTCGGCGCGGCACTTGCAGGTGCCACACACGCCGTCGGAGCAATCCATCGGCAGGTTAATCTTGGCGCGAAAAGCGGCATCGAGAACCTTTTCGCCGGCCTTACATTCGACAAAGCGGGTCACGCCGTCTTCAAAGTTCAGTGCGATGTTGTAGCTGGACATGTTACCTCCTGCGTCCTTTCTCATTCCAACCCGTGGCATCAGACGTGGTAGACGTCCAGCACCTGGCGGATATAGTCGTTCTTGAGCGCAATCTTCTTGCTCGAAATCAGCAAACGGTCGTCAACTTTGCGGAAGGTGACGTAGGCGGTGCCGAAATACTGATCCGTGACCTTGTAACGATGGCTCAACGTGTTGAAGTTGTATCGAACGTCGACTTCGTTATCCCGCTCCGCCAGCACTTCGATATTGGTAACGTGGTGGCTGGTGCGCGGCTCCGGCATCGACGCGCTGCTGCGCTCGGTTCTGATACGGAACACCCGGTCTTCCAGGCCGCCGCGGTCCGAGTAGTACATCAGAGAAATTTCGCTTTGCGGGTCTTCGGTGAGCTTGTCATCGTCATCCCAGGCCGGCATCCAGTAGGTGACGTCTTCGGTGTAGCACGCCAACCACTCGTCCCACTGACGATCATCCAGAAAGCGTGCCTCGTGAAAGAGCGCGCTACAGATCTTTTGATAGTCGATGCTCATACGGCTGCCTCCGCCTGTTCTTTCCGCAGGGCTTCGCGCATCACCTGCATCCAGTATTCGTGTTGAACCACAAAGAGACCTTCATCTTCGCTGCGCTCGCCCGAGATAAGCGGGTTCAAGCCCATGCCCTTCGCATTCGCGTCAGGTCCATGGACCCACAACGGCGCCCCGCGCGACATGTCGTTCCACATCGACGTCGTGCTGGCGTAACCCGCCTGGCACGCACGGAACTCTTCGAGGTCGTCGCTGGTGCCCATGCCCGAGACGTTGAAGAAGTCTTCGTATTGACGAATGCGGATCGCGCGGCTTTCTGCGCTTTCGCCCTTCGGTGCGAAGCAGAAGATGCTAACTTCCGTCTTGTCAACACTGATCGGACGGACGACGCGAATCTGGGTACTGAACTGATCCATCAGGAACACGTTCGGATACAAGCACAGGTTTCGTGTCTGATTCACGATGTACTTAGCCTTGTCTTCGCCGACACGAGCAGCGATTTCGTCGCGATTCTGATAGACAGGACGCACTTCAGGATTCATCGTGTTGGTCCAAAGCAGGATATGGCCATGCTCGAAGCCATACACGCCCGCAACCGATTTGCTCCAACCATTTGCATCGACGGCCTTGGTGCCTTCGACATGGCGGCGGCCCATCGTTGCGGCATAGTTCCAGTGCACGGTGCTGACGTGATAGCCGTCACAACCGTTTTCCATCTGCATCTTCCAGTTGCCGTCGTAGATGTACGAAGAGTTGCCTCGCAACACTTCGAGACCATCCGGCGCCTGCGAGACGATTTGGTCAATGATGACCTTCGTCTCGCCGAGATAGTCCTCGAGCGGCATCACGTCTTCGCTCAGGCTGCCAAACAGGAAACCGCGATAGTTCTGGAAACGCGCGACCTTCTTCAGGTCGTGCGAGCCCTGCTTGTTGAACTGCACCGGATACTCGGTGGTCTTCTCGTCCTTTACCTTCAGAAGCTTGCCGGCGTTCGAGAACGTCCAGCCATGGAACGGGCAAGTGAAGCTGCCCTTGTTGCCGTGCTTGCGACGGCACAGCATGGCGCCCTTGTGAGCACATGCGTTGATGACCGCGTGCAACTCACCGGCCTTGTCACGCGTGATGACAATCGGCTGACGACCAATCCACGTCGTGTAGTAATCGTTATTGTTCGGTACCTGGCTTTCGTGCGCGAGATAGACCCAGTTGCTCTCGAAGATGTGCTTCATCTCGAGTTCGTACAAATCGGCGTTCGTGAAGATGTCGCGGCGACAACGGAAGACGCCATTTTCCTTGTCATCCTGAACGGCGTTGCTCAGCAAGTCGTCCAGTTTCCGTGCTTTATCAATAGTTGCGGACATGAGTCGTCTCCCTATGCGGGCTTCGTGGTCAAGCCCTTTGGCATCGGTTCAGATAGTTCGTGCGGGGAAGTCGGCGGCCTGGCGAGAGAGGCCGCCGCGTGAGAGGTTATGCCGTGGCGGATGCGCGAGGGCGATTCACAAGCTGGTTGTCCTTGCCTTGCACCAGTGGAGTCAGCTCGATGTTGAATTCGATTTCCTTGTACGCGTCGCCCTTGAGGCCGAGCGCAGCGCCGCCCGTCTTCTCGACAACGTGCGGCACAAGCTCTTCGCGAGTCGCATAAGCGAAGTCGTCCCAGATCAGCGGATCGCCTTCGATGTTGATCTGCGTCGTGAGCTTGCGAGTCTTGTCGCTCGTTACGAAGAAGTGTACGTGCGCCGGGCGGTTGCCGTGGCGGGCAATCACGTCAAGCAACTGCTGCGTGGCGCCGTGCGGCGGACAGCCGTAGCCAACGGGCATCAGCGTGCGGAACTCGTACTTGCCGTCAGCCCCGGTCTTCACCGCGCCGCGAAGGTTGAAATCGTCTTGCGCGCCGGTCGGATCAAAGTGCGAGTAAAAGCCCTTGGAGTTGGCGTGCCAGCATTCGACGACCGCATCGGCCACGGGCTTGCCGTCCGGTCCGGTCACCGTGCCACGGATGATGAGCGGACCCGCGTCTTCGTCCGCATTGAGATCAATCTTAGAGACGCCATCGCGCACCGGGGCGCCAGCAACATACAGCGGGCCTTCGATAGTGCGCGGCGTGCCACCGTGGATGTCAGCTTCACGGTCCTCTGCATCCATGCGGATGTCGAGATACTTCTCGAGACCAAGGCCAGCGGCCAAGAGGGCCGCCTCACCATCTTGTCCGAGCTTGTTGAAGTAATTCACACCGTCCCAAATCTCGTCGGGCGTCATGTCCAAGTCGTCGATGGCCTTGAAGAGGTCGCTCAGCAGACGATGAGTAATCTGCTTGGTACGAGCGTTGCCATCCTGGCTTCCCAGATTAGCAGCGGCCTTCAGCAGGTCCTGCACTTCCTTCGAGTCGAACACTTTGACACTCATGTCTGCTCCTAAACTTTCTGTGTTTTGGTGGGGTAAACCCTTGTTTCAGGCCGGTCTGAGTGTACTCAGAAGGTATAATGCGGCGACGAAACAGAGCGTGATGGCAGAATAGAGGATGGCAAACAGGTCAGTCCAACACCGTTTTAGTATCGGATCATATCTCGGAGGTATTGTATGGAGCTGCGACATCTCCGCTATTTTGTAGCGGTTGCCGAAGAGCGAAACTTCACGCGCGCAGCAAAGCGGCTCCACATTGCGCAGCCGCCGTTAAGCCGCCAAATACAGCAGCTCGAAGAATCGCTGGGGGTGCAGCTATTCGAACGAAGCTCTCGTCCGCTCAAGCTCACCGAGACAGGCAAGTTTTTTTACTCGCACGCAGTGCATCTCATTGCGCAGACGAACGAGTTGGAATCAATGACAAGGCGCGTTGGCAGCATCGAGCGCAGTCTGTCCGTCGGCTTTGTGGGGTCCACGCTCTACGGCATGCTTCCAAAGATCATTCGGCGATTCCGGGACGAGAACAAGTCGGTCGAGCTCAGCCTCCACGAGATGTCGACGATGGACCAGATTCGCGCCCTCAAGGACGGACGCATCGATGTAGGGTTTGGTCGGATTCGACACGAGGATGCGAACATCCGCCGGGTGATTCTCCGCGAGGAGAAAATGATCGTTGCACTTCCCGTCGGTCATCCGCTCTCAACGTCGAAGCCGGTGCTCGCGCTTCGGGACCTCATCTACGAAACACTCATTGTTTTCCCCAAGGCACCGAGGCCAAGCTACGCGGACCAGGTTCTGTCGGCTTTCCAGGAGCGAGCCCTTACGCCTCGGCGCATCTATGACGTGCGCGAGTTGCAGATTGCATTGGGGCTTGTCGCGGCGGGAGAAGGGATTTCAGTCGTCCCCAGCAGCGTCTATGGGCTGAAGCGCGACGACGTGAGCTACATGGAACTGGACGACCCAACCCTCACCTCGCCCATTATCATGAGTATGCGTGCGATGGATGAGTCGCGTGACATCAAGGAAATGCTGGAACTGATTTATCAACTCTACGAGGAAGAGGCGATTCCCTATGTGCCTCGCACGGACAAGGGGTCATAGAAGGGTCATACCTCCGGGAGGTATGATGGTTTTGGACTGCCAAATATTGCCGGCGCAATACTGCAACCTTCAAATTCGTCGTTCCAGGCACGAACGCCTGAATCACCTCCGTCGAAGCACGGTTCTAGTCGACTTCATGGCGACAATGCAGCAACCAACCATTGGTCAACATCCGCCTGCTTTCGAGCAACGGCTTTGAGGGCATTTGCGAAGACCGGTCGAACAGCCTTTTTAGACCGATGTAGTGGTCAAGTTATTTCGGACAGGCAGATAGGTTCTTTCACTGTCGTTTCCGTCTCGTAGGCGGCGGGCGACAGATAGCCCAAAGTGGAGTGCAAGCGCACCGGATTGTAGAAAGCGATGATGTACTGGTTGATGTCGCGCCGTGCCTCATCGTGGTTGGCGTACTGCCGCTGCCACACGCGTTCCATCTTGAGGTTCAGGAAGAACCGTTCCATCACCGAATTGTCCCAGCAATTTCCCTTGCGGCTCATGCTGCAAACCACGTGATGCTGCTTGAGCAACGCCTGGTATTCATCGCTCGCGTACTGGCTGCCCCGGTCGGAATGCAGGACCAGTCCCGGCTCTGGCCGGCGCTGCTGCAACGCCATGGTCAGTGCCGACATGACCAGTCCGGCCGGCATGGTGGGAGCCATCGACCAGCCAACCACACGACGCGAGTACAGGTCCAGCACGACCGCCAGATACAACCAGCCCTGCGCCGTGCGGATATACGTGATGTCCGAAACCCACGCGCGATTGGGCTCGGCCACGTCAAACTGCCGGTCGAGCACGTTCTCTGCCACAGGTAGCGTATGCCTGCTGTCGGTCGTCGAGACGAACTTGCGCTTCCATCTCGCGCGCAATCCCGTTTCGCGCATCAGCGTGCGGACCCGATAGCGGCCAATACGTAGTCCTTGTGCCCTCAGCGCATGCATCACGCGCCGGCTGCCATAGTTCGCACCACTGGCAGCAAACGCTGCCTTGACGTGGGTCTGTTCCTGCAGGCTCTTTGCGCTCGGCTTGGCACGCCGGTGCGCATAGTAGCCAGAGCGGCTCACCTGCAAAACCCGGCAGGCATTACTGACCGATACGGCCTCCTGTTGCAAGTGAGTTACCACGCGATAACTCACTTCAGTTCTCGTGCAAAGAAGGCCGACGCTTTTTTTAACAGCGCATTGTCCTCGCGCAGTTGTCGGTTCTCCGCTTCGAGCTGCCGAATGCGCTGCTGTTCGGCCGTCAGCGGTTTGCCCTCGCCCGGGCCGCCGGCGCGCTCGGCGTCGTATTGCGCCACCCAGCGGCGAACGGCCGTCTCACCAAGTTCCATCGACCGGCAGACTTCGCTGACCGATAATCCCTGGTCTCGTACCATCCGTACCACTTCCAGCTTGAAGCTGGCGTCAAATTGTCGGCGCCTTCTTGTCATCTAGCTCTTTCCTCGTCGATTCCGGATTGTCCTCCTATCGACCTGTCCGAGGAAATTAGACCACTACACGATCGCGAGGATGCACGCGCCGGCCACGTAGAGGGCCCAACTGCGTCGCTGACATGCATCCCCGGGAAAGAGCGTCACAAGTAACGCCGTTCCCGGGTAGACCAAGCCGTGGTGATGAGTTGCTTCTGCCCAGCTAAGCGTCAGGTTGCGCAAAAAGTCGGCCTGTTCCCTGCAAGCAGCCGTATGATGAGGCGGCATTCCTATCTGCCGCCGACCCAGAACTAGGACACTATGCTTGAGGGGGCTCCGCGTGCTGCAACACCCATTCCACCGCCGTAGAACAAAGGAAAGTCGGGTCTTCCGCAATTTGTGTGACGACGGCGAACTCGCGTGGAGGACCTTGCCGTCGTCTCCCCCGCCCCACTACCACCATTCTTCTGCTTGTGACAAACGTGGGCGAGCCCGCCAGGCTCGTCCTGGCCGTACGAGCTCACCCGCCTGCGATGGCGACCGGACTAGCGGGTCCAGCAGGACAAGGCAGGCCGGTTTAGCGGTATAGCTTGGCTTCAATACCCGCAGCCGCAGAAGCTCGATGTTCGCGCGGCCATACATCTGGCGCTTGAGGAACTTGAGCCGGTTGACGTGACCCTCGGTCTGGCCGTTGCTCCATGCTTGGCTGCCGGCAGCGCGATGTCGACCGCTTCGGAATAGGCCCCGGCCCGGTCCCTGGCGACGATCTCGATCGATGGGTGCGCACGCATCCACGCAGCCACCGCAATGGCTTCCCTGCCGGCGAACACTTCGATCGGCTCACGTCGCTCCAGGTCGACGATGATCGTTCCGTACTGATGACCGCGCGCGATCGCCCAGTCATCGATGCCGACGACCCGCGGTCGTGGTTTGCGCTTGCGCCCAGGAGCTCTTCGCAACTCCCGCAGCACGGTGTCGGCACTGGTGCGCAAGCCCAAGACGTTAGCAAGCCGGGCCGCCGCCTCACCACCGAGGGCGTAGCCCAGCGCGTGCAACGCCCGAGCCTGCGATTGCGTACGACGTTGGTGCCGACCGGCCAAGGCGTGGATGTTCTCGGCAAACGTACGACGCGGGCAGCCGGCGTTCGCACACTTGAAGCGACGCACCTCAACGGCGAGAACAACCCGCTGCTCGAGCATCTGACGTTCTTCCAGCCTGCACACATAGCTGCCGTGGCGTCGGTGACTCCAACAGCGGCAAGCAGGACAAGTTGCCGCACGAACCTTACTGCAGGCTTCGACAGTGATGGTTTCCCCTCGCCCGTCGCTGGAGACGACGCGCTTACCCACACGGGCGAGAATACGATCGATCCCACCGAGAACCTGGCTCAGGGTAACGATTAACGTAGGGCCAGATCGGCCCGAAATCAAGCCCTCGACGCGGCCGTCACACAAAGTGCTGGAGAGCCATCTTTACTACACTTCACGACAGAAGGCCAGCTCTCAGCAGCGTCCGGGACTTAATCTGCACGAGTGCGAGGCGGCACGATGGGCGGAGCGCTAGGGTTGGCCGTCTGGCTGCCGTTTGCTCCGGCGACCAGAACAGGCTGTGCTGCCCTCTTCTTCCCCAATCAGCCAGACGTAGATTGTCGCTGGCACCGAAAGATCGCCGAGAGCCACGGAAAGGTTGGACTGTCTTCCATGCGGCGCTGAAATATGTCGATCTGGGCCGCGGTCGTCTTGAATCAGACTGAAATAGAGTATGCAAGTTCGCTCCAACACACGCGCCTCCAGCTTGGCCACCGGGCGCTTGGGCGCCCTGCCAAGATGGAACGACACCAGACCGGCCAGCCCTTGCGCCTCTTACGCCGACGTCCATCGCGAGATGAATCCGTCGTTGCAAGCAAGCTTGGAGCGAGTCTTACCCGGCGCTCTCCATCGGCCCAAAGTGCGCGTCACGCAAGGGCCGCATTGCCCGTGGCGCTCGCGCATGACGGCTTCCAGGTGTCCGCTCGTCCGCATCGTTCTTTGCATGCCCAAGCATATGGTCACGATACATCCAGTGATTCAATGGACTAGAAGATGCACGCCGCCAGCGCGATGCGCCGCGCTGCCCTCCGAGGTCTTCAGCGTCGGCGTCTGCCTCCGGGCATGAAGCTTCCTTCTAAATGTGCGGTTCATCAGATGGGCGACAGCATAACTGCGCCGAATGAGACCGGCAGCAAGAAGGCCGGACGGCATGGATACCGATTTATGATCGATGGAAAACGGTTGCCGCAGTGGTATGCGTCGATGGCGGCAGCCTGCGGGGCGGGAAACTCATCTCGGGAGGGCGGGTGGAACCCCGTGGACCGCAGTGGAACTATCCCCAGGGGATAGCCCAGGATACGCCGCAGGTGAATCGCCTCGGCCTGTGCCATGTTGCTAGCGCATTCCTTGGCGTGGCAGGCGACGCTGTGGGTCAGGCTGATCTGCATGTTCAGCGCGATGCGCTGCAGCTCCATCGCGTACAGGTCGTCGATCAGCGAGGCCGGTATTGCGGGGTGGCCGAGCAGCGATTCCCACAAGGCCACGCCCGAGGATGAGCGGTCAATATTGCGCCAGCGCAGGACGGTCGTCCCTGCGCCAGTGGTTTGCAGGGCCAGTTGCACATCGAGCAGGTTGAAGGGGTAGGCCCTCGCCTGGGGCAGCACGCGTCGCTGTGCCAGGACGATCAAGCTGTCGCGCAGCGCCAGGCACTGGCTGGCCCAATGCCTCCAGACTCCCCTTACCTTTAAAAGGTTGTAAAAGGCCTTTTAGGTAGGCTGCGTGTTCCAGTCGCTGGAAGTCCACCTGTTCCAGCGCCGTGAAGCGCGTCGGCTGGACGGGCATGGAAGGCTTGGTGTGCCAGCTATCCCGTGGGGATAGCACGGCAGTGTTCGGCTAGTTCATGTAGGGCTGTGGGCGCCATACCCTCTCGAGCTCTGTACCTGGCGGCCCGCTTACCATCCACGTTTCGGCAGCGAAGCTCGAACAGTCGAGCATCATGTACCGCCTGCCCGCTGGCTGCCGCATCCGTACTTGGCGGCCGTTGCGCGGGATGCCGTTTGGAGATTCAACTTACGGCCGCGGCAATGGGCGTCCATCCATCGTACGGCGAATCGCCAGGGCGGCTTAGAGCGGCGCTGGCAAGCGTGAATCTTCACCCTTCAGCCTTCTACAGACGAATATCAACGGAAGTTGGCGTGGCGAATAGCTTGGGTTCCTTGCCGAGCGGAAACCCGATCACGTACAGGACGTTAGCTGGCATTGGCCTGTCCGGGTCCGAGCCCCCCTTCAGCAGCACTTTGCGCTCGGCATAGCATAGCGAAACGCCAAGGGTCTTGAGCACATCGATGTTGGCTTGCATCGTGTCAGACGCCTCGCGCTTCTGCGCTTCGCTGTAGGCGTCCAGGCCATCCCGGTAGTTGCGGAAATATTCCATCAGCGCGGCGAAGCGTTTATCCGCTTCGCCGCCCATCTCGAAGGCCAGCTGCGACATATCCATCGTGCTAGTCTGCGCCAGCTCGGCCAACTGCTTACCCGTGGTCAGCCGAATCGCCGCGAAGGTGACGTGCTCGTGGTCGAACTGTTCCTGCGCAGCCTTGAGTTCGTCTTCGGGTGGAATCGCGAATGGCTTGTTGAGCGCGTCGATGTCCAAGAAATCGAACGCCCTGGCCAGCGCCCGGCAGGTGTCGGGGCCGGCGGGCCAGCCTTGCTCGACGCGCTGAACGGTTCGCACGTTGAGCCCGGCGATCACGGCCAACTGCTCCTGAGTCCATTGCCGGGCGTCGCGGAACACCTTGATGCAGACAGCCAGCTCGGCGGGGGTCAGCAGGCGTAATGGTGGCGTGTTTTCCGTCGCATTCATTTCGTGCTCCTTCGTTATCGACCGACGTGGCCAGCCGTGCTGGCCACGTCATTGCGCATGGCATGGCCGCACCTGGCGAGGGGCCAGAGCGCAAGCGAAAACCCGACAGCGGCCAGCACTGCCACATAGTGAGCAGGCGCCATGGTGTCGTGCTGCAGCCACAGCGTGAGAATCATCGGCGTGAGGCCGCCAAAGACTGCGTAAGACATGTTGTAGGCAAACGAGAGACCGGTGAACCGCACCGGTGCCGGAAAGGCGCGCACGCCGGCAATCGGCACGGTGGCGATGGTGCCGACGAACAGACCCAGCAGTCCGTAGTGCCAGAACAGCGTGCCAGGCGTGCCGGGCAGGCTGCCGTAGAAGAGGTAAGCGGTCATGAAGAGTCCGCCCCAGCCGATCAGCATGACGGCCCGGGTGCCGATGCGGTCGCATGCCCACCCGACAATCATGCAGCCGATGGTCAGCGTGAGGGTGGCGAACGCATTGGTCTCGAGCGCGAGCGCGGCGGGTATGTGGTGGGCCTTCTGCAGGTAGGCGGGTGTATACAGCACGACCACGACGATCGAGGTGGAAAGTACCCAGGTCAGCAGTGCGACGAACAGACTGGCCGAGCGGTGATCGCGCAGCACGGTGCGGATCGGCAGTTCGCGCGCCAGATTGCTGCGGTCAGCCAACTCGCGGAACACGGGGGTCTCATGCAGGAACCGGCGCAGGTACACGGACACAAGCCCGAAGACACCGCCCAGGAGGAAGGGAATGCGCCAGGCGAAGTCGCTCACCTGCTCAGGCGAGTAGTGGCCATTGATGGCGACAGCAACGAGCGAACCCAGCAGGATGCCGCCCGTGATGCCAGCGGTCAGCGTGCCGATGCCGAAACCGTAATGCCGGCTCGGCACGTGTTCGCCGACAAACACCCAGGCTCCGGGCATCTCGCCACCGATGGCCGCGCCCTGTAGCACGCGCATCGCCAGCAGCAGCAGCGGCGCCGCTACGCCGATGCTGGCGTAGGTGGGCAGCAGGCCGATAATCAGCGTGGGCGCGGCCATCAGCAAGATCGAGAGCGTGAACATGCGCTTGCGGCCGAGCCGGTCACCAAAGTGTGCGATCACGATGCCGCCCAGCGGCCGTGCCAGGTAGCCGGCGGCGAAAATGCCGAAGGTCTGCAGTTGTCGCAGCCAGTCAGGCATGGTGGCCGGGAAGAATAGCGCCCCCAGCACCGTGACGAAGAAGACGTAGATGACGAAGTCGTAGAATTCGAGCGTGCCGCCAAGGGCAGCCAGGGCCAAGGTCTTGTAGTCGCGAGCAGCCAGCGTGCGTGCCGGTGCGGGCAAGACGCCGCCCGGTGCGTTCAGAGGTTTCAACTGCGGTTCTTGTTGTGGATTCACGTTCAGTCCTCGTCGGGTAGTGATCAAACGGACTTCGAT
This sequence comes from Cupriavidus sp. DF5525, assembly GCF_040149425.2. Taxonomy (NCBI): domain Bacteria; kingdom Pseudomonadati; phylum Pseudomonadota; class Betaproteobacteria; order Burkholderiales; family Burkholderiaceae; genus Cupriavidus; species Cupriavidus sp. DF5525. Next base: position 1,357,384 of record NZ_CP168267.1, read on the forward strand.
TAGGGCTCGCCTTCTGAGGCCAAGACCCGGACGGTCGCCCGAGAGCGATGCCGCCCCGGCATCGTCCGATGCGCCACGCCTGCATGGAAACGGCCAGCCGCTGAGACATCAAGCCGTATCTCAGGCGGGGGCTCTTCTCACAGCCGCTCTACCAGCTCGTCAACGAGATATCGCCTAGAGGCGTCAGGCTTTGGATCTTCCGAGGCTCGAGCAAGCGCCTCAGGTCCCGCCTTATCGGTCTTTCCATGTTCTTTGCTCTGAGCAGCAGCGGCGGCCCATGGTGCAACCAATGAGGCGGCGCAGGGCCTCTCGGGCCGGCCTACCAGGGTGGGCCAGCTGGTTCGGTCAGTCGGGGATCGAACCGTCGAGCTGCGCCAGCTGCGCATACGCCGATAGCGGTCGCGTAGGCCGGAAGTACAGGTCGCGAAGAATCGGCCTTTTAAGCGGCCCAACGATGGATGCGAGGTCGGACAGCTTCACATGGCCCAGTTCGGGCATGCCGATACCCACGTCGCACAGACCGTAGGCGGTGTCACCGTCGGCCGGGTCGAGCGCGGCCAGTAGCCAGGTCGCATGCGCATCCAGGGTAAAGAGCCGTACCACCGGCAGCGGGTCGCCAGCGTGGCCGGCTGCGTTTGCCTGGCCGTTTGCGAGCAATTGCGTGCGTTGCTCTGCGGTGATGAGGGTTGGGATCATGGTTACAGTCTCCTGACAGGTTCAGTCCACGGCGGAGCAAGGCGAGACATGGCGCACGCTCATCGCGCGGGCCGTCACACCCCAACCCGGTCCGGTGCGGGCCGGGATTACGGCAAGCGGCGTGCGCCCGCGTTGAGCACTTCCCCGCGGTGGCGTGAATCGCAGTGCGAGCAATCCGATGAGACGCATAAGTAGCACCAAGGGCGGCAAGCGTGCAAATAAACCATCCTCTTCGCTCATTTTATATGAATTAGTATATTTTTAGCAAATTCGAGTCTGGACGGAGGAGTTGCGCACCCGAAAACTGCAAATCTTTGGCAACGAAGTGCAGGATATGAAACTCGAGCAGGCATTCGGCGAAGCAGTAAGGTTCCGACGCAAGGCCATTGGCCTGAATCAGGAAGCCTTGGCCGAACGAGCAGGCTTGCAGACTGCAGCAGTGAGTCGCGTGGAGAGAGGCGACGGATCCCCGAATTTGCGCACGATCGAGCGAATTGCGACAGCGCTGAACGTCCGTGTCTCGCAACTGCTGCTGCAGGCCGAGACGCTGTTGCCGGTCATGGAAAAGGCTGCGCTCCCTGACAAAGAGCCCCCTAGCAAGGCTAAGTAGATGGTGGCTCTGCAAAACAGTGGTGCGAATGACGATATCGTCCGCCCCACTGAGTTGCTAGTGCTCCGCTCGCTCCGGGTTCGCGCCGGCGTGGCGTCGGGAGCGTCCCTGCTTGGCCGCTAACCCCAAAAAACAAAACGGGCCTGCCGACGAGAAATAATCGCCTGCAAGCCCGCGCCAATGCTGGTGGGTCGTGTGTGACTCGAACACGCGACCAACGGATTCAAAGGCCTCTGAATTCTCGAATACGCACTTTCCTGCCGTTGGCGGCTGCAAAAGCCGATCTGCCACCCAATGATTACAAACCGGGAAAAGTGATGTTAACGATACATCACGCCCCGCCAAATCGGTAGCGCTGTGCGCCAGTCCAGCTAATTCCGAATTTCTAGTTCAGCAAAAGCGCACGTGGTCCAGCTAATTCCGGTTTCCTACACTACAGTGGCTGTCGGCCCACAAAATAGTCGGCAAGAGGGGTCTTACAAATCAAAGACCTAGCCACCTTTTCTGTGAATCAAATCTTCACTATTTTCAAAAAAGATGGAAATTTCCTACCGAAGTCACAAAATAGATGACATCGCCCGTAGGAAGAGCTCCCGACGAACTCACTAGCAGGCTGCTGAAGTACTCCCCGCACAAACGGTATGCTTTCCGCCTGTGCAGGTAAGCCCTGCTTGATTTCACAATCCGGAAGCTACGCGCCCCTGAATCGAGTTTTTCGGCTGTTGGGCGCCCATGTCCGGCCTTCTTTGCCCGCTTACTGCAACTGCGGACGGATTTGTCCCAGCGAACGCATGCGCACGAGGTTGTAGGCGGCCATGCTCAGCACGAACATCTGGTCGACTCGCTTCAGTCCGCGCACCATCACCTGGCGCATGCGCCCAACCGTCTTGACCCAGCCGAAGCCTTGCTCGATCAGCTTGCGCTTTTGCTGCGAGATGGCATATCCCTCGCTGCGGGCAATGGCATCAGGAACCGCCGAGCGCCGACCCGAGGTGTTTTGCGCCACATGCGGCGTCACCTTCATCTCCAGGCAGGCCTCAATAAACTCCTGCGCGTCGTAGCCCTTGTCTGCGCCCACTGTGATTTCGGTGTCCGGATTGTCCGTCACCTGCCGGGCATCGTTGAGCATGACTTTGGCAGCCTCGCGCTCGGCGTGTCCATCAGCGGTGCTCACCAGGGCGCTGACCACCAGGCCGTGGCGGTTGTCACTCAACGTATGCCCCATGTAGCGCAGTTCACTGCCAGTCTTGCCTTTGCGATAAAGCTTCGCATCTGGATCGGTACTGGATTGATGCGTCTCGTTGCTGCGCTGGTGCCCCCTGAAGTTGCCGCTATCGTCGTCGCGTAAGCGCCTCACGAAGACCGTTCTGGCGCACTGATTGAGGTCTTGGGTAATTTGGTGCCCACCAAATTATTGCGGACACCAAAGTGGACAAGACGTTGAGTGGGCGCCGTGCTGGCGGCGTGTACAAGCGGCCGAACTTCCCGGCCGAGTTCAAACGGCGGCTGGTCGAACAATCATTTGAGCCAGGCGCGTCGGTGGCGCTGGTCGCGCGCAGCAACGATATCAACGCGAACCTGCTGTTCAAGTGGCGGCGGCATTATCTGGACGGAGCTTACGGGTTGCCGACGTCGGCTGAGGGCGTAGCGACGAAACAGGAGACAACGGTGCCGGCACTGTTGCCGGTGAGCATCGTCGCCGAGGCGGCCGCGCATACGCCGGCGGCGCCGCTCAGTGCAGCACAGCCGTCCGAGAATGTCTGCGAGATTGAATTCGACCGTGCGCGCTTGCGGATTCGCGGCGAGGTGGCGCCGGATATGCTGCGCCTGCTGATTCGCGAGCTGTCCCGATGATTGGCTTGCCGGCGGGCACGCGCATCTGGATGGCAGCGGGAGCGACCGACATGCGCTGCGGCTTCCATGGCCTGGCCGCGAAGGTGCAGACCGCGCTGCAGGAAAACCCGCTGGGTGGCCACGTGTTTATCTTCCGGGGCCGCCGAGGGGACCTGGTCAAGATTCTCTGGGCCACCAGTGACGGACTTTGGCTGCTCGCCAAGCGGCTCGAGCGCGGCCGTTTCGTCTGGCCTCAGGCCGACAGCGGCAAGATCCACCTGACACACGCGCAACTGTCGATGCTGCTCGAGGGGATCGACTGGCGGCAACCGCGCCGCACGGCCGAGCCGCTGTCGATGTTGTAAACGCTGTTGTAAACGGCGCGGCACCTGCGTAAACTGCGCGGCATGCCGGATGCCAACGACCTTCCTGACGACATCGATGCCCTCAAAGCCATGTTGCTCGAGGCCCAGGCGTCGCTGTCGCGAATGCGGCAGGATCTGGTCGAGCGCGATCTGGAAATCGAACAACTCAAGGCGCAGATCGAGAAGCTCAAGCGCATGCAGTTCGGTCGCAGATCTGAGCAACTGGACCGGGAGATTGCACGCCTGGAGACCCGGCTGGAGGACCTGACTGGCAGCCGCGGTGCGGCAGAGGTTCGCGAAGCGCCGGCAAGCGGCGAGAGCAAGGCGCCCAGCCATCAGCGCGCTTCGCGCGAAGCCCTGCCGGACCACCTGCCGCACGAGGAACAGGTGCTTGAGCCCGAGGCGAGTTGCCCCGAGTGCGGCGGCCAGATGCAACCGCTGGGCGAGGACGTGTCCGAACAGCTTGGCCGTATCGCGGCGGCGTTCAAGGTCATTCGCACCGTCCGGCGCAAGAAGATCTGCGCCTGCTGCCGGCACATCGCGCAGCCGGCGGCACCGAGCTTGCCGATCGAGCGCGGCATTGCCCACCCGAGCTTGCTCGCCGACATCCTCGTGGCCAAATATGCCGACCATCAACCGCTGTACCGACAGTCGGCCATCGCCGCACGCGAGAACGTCACGCTGGACCCGGCCAGCATGGGCCGATGGGTCGGCATGTGCGAGGCATTGCTCGATCCGCTGGTGCAGGCCTTGCGCCGCTACGTGATAGCCGGTACCAAGCTGCACGCCGACGACACGCCGATTCCCGTGCTTGCGCCTGGCAACAAGAAGACGCGAACTGGCCGGCTGTGGGTCTATGTGCGCGACGATACCCGGGCAGGCTCGGCAGAACCGCCTGCGGTATGGTTCGCATATTCGCCCAACCGCAGGGGGGAGCATCCTCAGCGCCATCTGAGCGGATTTGGCGGCATTCTGCAGGCGGACGCATACGCCGGCTTCAACGAGTTGTTTGCAGACGGCTCGGTTCGCGAAGCGGCATGCCATGCGCAGTATCCCGAGTACGGTTTTATGCCGAGCATCGATCGGTCGACGCTTTGTACGTGGACTTCGGATGCTCCCGCGTCACCACATAAATCTTATCGCTCACAGCGAACTCAGAAACGCGAGAAGGTCGGGTTTCGGTTTCCATGATCTCGCACGAGCAGGCTCGATCCCAGCATGCCGCCAGAACGTTTCCAGGGCATCGCGCTTCATCTGAAGGTTTGTCTCGATGTAGCGTCCGGTTGTCGCATGCTTGCATGACCAAGATAGTCGCGAATCACCGGCAAGGCGTTACCCGATTGCAGCAATCCGACAGCACAACTGTGCCTCAGTACATGTGGCGTGACCCGCTTATGAGCGAGCGCCGGCAGTTGCTGAGCCGCGGCTTGCACGTGCCGGCGCAGAATGTAGGCAATCCCGTCACGACTTAAACATGACGACATAAGTATTGCAGCATGTATGATTGCGTGGTTACTCTAATGGAGAGGCAGCCATGCGCAGACTCGAGATTGCAGACGCACAGATAATGCAGTTGGCGATTCGACAGGAGATCGAGCGAAGCGAGGAGTCGCGGTATGACCACCGCCTGCACGGGGTGCTGCTGGTCAGCAGCGGTTACTCGTGCACTGAAGTGGGCCAGATGTTCGGTCAAGCGGCCACGACAGTTCAGCGATGGGTCCGACGTTTCGAGCGGGGCGGTTTCGACGGATTGCGGGAAGGTGAACGGCCCGGTCGCCCGCGTGCGTTGAATGACTCGCAATGGCGTCGCATCGAGGCGGATCTGCGCAAGACACCACGCGACTTCGGATTTGAAGCGGGCCTGTGGGATGGGCCCGTTCTATCGGAGCACTTGCGTCAGCGCTATGGCATCAAACTGGGCGTGCGGCAGTGCCAGAGGCTGTTTCGCCAGATGGGTTTCCGGCTGCGCAAGCCGCGCCCGCAGGTCGCCCAGTCTGATCCCGTTCGCGTTGCGGCGGTAAAAAAAACTGCGGCGACTGTCAAAGCGCGACGACATTGAGTTATGGAGCCTGGACGAATGCCATTTCCAGCAACACGGATCGCGCTGTCGCATGTGGGTGGCCCCGGAGATCCGCGATCCGGTGTTGATGCATGCGCCGACGCGAAAGTCGGTGGCATGTTTTGGCGCCGTCAGTCTGAGCACGGGTCGCTTCGTCTGGCAGGTATGCCCTGTCTTCAACGCAGAAACGTTTGCATCCTTTCTTCGCCAACTACTCCGCCATCGACGTCGCGGCAAGCGCATCGTCGTGGTCCTGGACAACGCAAAGTACCACCATGCCGTCCTGCTCAAACCGTTACTGCACAAATACAGGCGGCACATGACGTTGTTGTTCCTGCCACCATACAGCCCGCAACTGGCGCCTATCGAACGCGTATGGAAACTGACACGGCGCCTGGGGTTACATAACCGGTACTTCGCCACCCTCGTAGAAGTTCTCTCGGCAGTCGACGCCTGCTTCCAGCAATGGAAGAGACCAAACGAGGTACTACGACGACTATGCTGCATTATTTAAGACGCTGTGTTTAGCGCCTCTCCATGGCGATTGAGAAAAACATGAGGCTGTGTGTCCGGATGGTTGATCGTTCCTAGCCGGCGAAGCGCATCGGCAGTCTCACGCCACAACGGCAGGAGTCGATCCTTTCGACCTTTACCGTGGAGCCGGACCTGCCGTGGAGAGGCTAGTTGCAGGTCGTTCCAACAAAGACCAGCCGCTTCACTGACACGCGCGCCGGTATTGTAGAGAAACAGAAGTAATGCGTAGTCGCGATGCCCACGAATCGTCTTTGTGTTGGGCGTTGCGAGAATCGCACGGACCTCGTCAGCTTCCAGATAGGTCGCCGGCTGATGTCGTGCCTTCTTTGCCGGAATTGCGAGCGCTCCGGCATACTGTTGCGAGTGGACGATGTCTGTGCGCAGCAGGTGCTTGAAGAAGCTTCGAATAGCGGTACGTCGACAGTTGCGCGTTGCCACCGAGTTTGAACGGTCCGTCTCGAGATGAAGTAGGAAACGGGAAACCGTTGCAGCATTCATGTCACCAAGATCAATAGCCGAAACGCTGCACCCCTTGTTCGTCGCGACGAACTCAAAGAAAAGCTTCAAGGCGTCGCGATAGGCGCGCACCGTATGGATGCTAGCACCGCGCGCGCGTTGCAGGTAATCGGCAAAGAACGACTCAACCCGAATGAACAAGGCTGCGGACGGTGCATTCTTCATTCTGGAGTATGCGCATGGCGCAGATGATTCTCGAGCTGTCTGCTGGCGAGATCCAGCAGTTGTGGGGTCGCCTTCAGGTAGACCTCTGTACCGAGCACGTCCTGGTGACCCAGATAGGCCGATAGCCAGGGTAGCTTTGCGTGGACATCCATTCCGGCAGATGCCCATGCCGTGAGGCGATGCACCGCGAAGGCATGGCGGAATTCGTACGGTCTCGGTCCGATCCTGCCGGCAGGTGGTTTGATCGCCAATTGCCGAAGCAACCGCCGAATTGCCTCGGATGCGGACTTCACCGTAAGTGGTGTGCCATCCAGACGAATGAACAACGCTTGCGGATCCTGGGCGCGACAATTCCGAAGGAGTTGTCGACGTGCCTCCAGGTATTGATGCAGTTCCCTGGCCAGATCCGGTCGAAATGCCACGATGCGGGATCGCCCTTTACTGTGCGACACCAGGAACGTGTTGCGGCGGAGATCTACGTCCTCCATTTGCAGGTGGACCGCTTCTCCCAGTCGCAGGCCAGTGCAGTAAAGCACCAGCATCAATGCGCGAAACATTGGCCCCCAGATCCAGCGACCGCGATGGCTACTCGCTGCATGCAGGAGCCGAAGCACTTCTTCATGCGAGAAGATGTACGGGAGAAACGGCGATTCCTTGACTGGCGCGAGCGCATGTTCGGGAACATATCCCCATGGATCGGTGCGGCGCCTGTAAAGGCACAACTGGCGGACCACCCCGAATTCCTGGCTCACCGTGACGGCCTTGCGTCCGGCGACACGCGACGACCATCTCCGGATAGCCTCATCAAGAGCCACGGTCTGCTCGCCCCATTGTTCGGCAATGAACAGCACGAAGCCTTTGAGCACAAACTCGCCGCGGTGATATTGCACGCCCATGGCGCGCCGGAAGTTCAGAAAGTCCGCTGCGTCACGGGCCAGACCTCTCGCTGTCACAAGTGTCCTCATGATGGCACCGGCAGTGAAACGTCCCGCAACGACTCCGTTGCAATGCGTATGTATGCAGAAATTGAATCCGGGTCACGATGACCAAGAATATCGGAGACTACCTGCGGGTCCGCACCAAGGTCGATTTGACGTGATGCGTTGGAGTGTCGTAGCACATGGCTGCCGAGGTAAGTAGCTGTCAAGCCGGCCACGGTGGCATGCTTGACCACGATGTGCCGCACCGCGGATGCGCAAGTCAGAGGGGCGAATGGCAACTTGCACTGAAGAAATAGATAGCGGGTCGTTGCGTGTGGTGGTCTTCCGTCGCGAAGATAGAGAGCCAGTGCCCTCGCGACGGCCGGCAGCAGCGGTAACGTGAAGGCCGTTCCGGTCTTCGGTCGAATCACCCGAAACGTGGCGGCGCTCCAGTTGATATCGTCAAGTCGCAGCCCGATCACTTCGCCGGCGCCGAAGCCATAGGTGCTCATCATTAGCAGTATCGCGTAGTCGCGCAGACCACATGGATTTGACCGGCTAACGGCATGGAGCAACCGCTGCACATCCTCCCACGGCAGCGCCCGACGTGGACGCTCATACTTTGGCTGTACGGGCGCTATTACTGAATCGGCGAGATTGCGCCGGCTGCGACCCGTGGCAATCAGAAAGCGCGCGAAAGACCGGATGCTGCCAGCGATGTCGGCCGTCGTGGTACGGGCGTATCGATGACTGCAGTCAACGAGAAACGTATCGATATCAACCAGAGTCATGGAGCGCCAGGTCTGACCGCACTTGCGAAGATGCTCCAGAAAATAGCCCATGTGGATCAGCCTCTTGTGCACAGTCGTCTGCGGGCTGCCGCGATGTGCTATGAGGTGATCCGTGTATGCGCGCAGTACCCCCGTCGCAGGGCAACTGGCAACCGGCGCAACCCGCCAGGGCGGCGCTTCCCTTCCGAGCGCGCAATAAACACGATTCAATTCGTGAACCGCAGTCCTAGCGTTCGCCGCTGCGTCGGGACCTATATCATGCCGTCGGGAATACCAATCGACGAAGCGACGTGCACCATAGAGAGTCAACTGGGCTTGCTCATGCAGTCCGCGCTGGTCGCAATATGCCCTGAAGCGCCTGATCCACCGGAGATACACGTAGGCACTGCCGTCCTTTACGGAGCGGTCGTCACGCCACACATGGATGATCTCGCTCGTCGTCGGGGACGGTCTGGATCGGCGTGTATCGCTCGGATCGAGCTGCATAATGTTTGCTCACAGTTGACCGCTGCAGCGTAAATCGTCTCGTGCTTGCCGTCAGGCCCCGTGTCTTGTTGGTCAAGCGCACGACGGATCCATGCGCTTCGCTGCAATCTCAGAAAACCCAGCGGGGCCGGTAGTTCGCTGAGCATCTGTGCTGGGAGAGCATGCCTCAATTCCAGTAGCGTCCAGTACGGGCTGGCTTCGCCGGGCATGCAGCCCCTTTGCGGTACACCCGGCGTTGGCAGTCGCAGGGAAGCTACCGCATGCAGTGCCGCGTCAACCGCGCGTACCCTGCGGCGCAACCAACGTACAGCGGCAGGCAAACTCACGTCGTCCCGTCGTAGAGCATCGGCAGCCGCCTCCATGCTGTGCATACGCGGCAAGCTTGCGACTGCAGCGTCGATCGAGGCAAGCAGCCCAGGCAGCCTTGCGGCGAGAAAGTCAGGCAGGAGACTGAAAGTTCGGTGTCCCTGAGGACAGTACCACCTAGGCGCATCCCTGATGGTGCCGCGCGCCGATAGGTGCCATGGCGAGCAAACGAGCAACCGCCAGAGGGATGCAACGGACAACGGTCCAGACGTGCGATCAGCCATTCGCGATTCGCGACGTAGCTCTCGGCACTTGATTCCGTTCGCAGTGGGATCTGCATGTTCACCGCCCAGACGCCGTACACGCATAGCGTCCAGACAGATAATATGCCGAGTCGCTTGGCCCTTCAAACTCGTCCGTTGGCGCCCGAACGGCGCTCACCCCACATAAAACCGTACTCGGGATACTGCGCAGTATCTGGAGCTCCAGATACTGCGCATGCGCGACGCAAGTTCTACGACATTCACGTGCGCACGCCGTCCGAAACGACTGCCGAGGCACTGCGTTGTATCGGTGAGCTTTACGCCATCGAGGCCGGCATCCGCGGCAAACCGCCGGCTGAGCGGCTGCGGGTGCGCCAGGAGAAAGCCCGCCCTCTGCTTGAGCGCTACGGCGCCTGGCTCAGGGCGAAACTGCAGACGTTGTCGGCAAAATCCGAGACGGCCAAGGCGATCCAATACACGCTCAACCAGTGGGATGCGCTGACGTTGTACTGCGACGACGGGACCGCCGAGATTGACAACAACATCGCCGAGAACGCGCTGCGCTGTGTCGCCCTGGGCCGCAAGAACTTCTTGTTTGCCGGTTCCGACAGCGGCGGCGAACGGGCGGCGGCCATGTATTCGCTGGTCGCCTCGTGCAAGCTCAATGGCATCGACCCGCGCGCCTACCTGTGCCATGTGCTGACCGGCATTGCCGATCACCCGATCAACCGCGTTGAAGAATTGCTGCCCTGGCGTGCCCACGCACACCTGCGGAACCTGCCCACCGCGCCGCCAGGCGCCTGACCAACTGCTGCCGTCTGAATGACCCCGCTTCACGGCTCACGGCGTGGAAGCGCCCCCACTCGCCTGCACAAAACACTCCGTTACCCGGTAACGTGGCTGGGCGCCCGGCGAGCGAAGAAGTACGTGTCCCAATCAGGCGAGTCCGGATCGAGTCTGCGGACAATCGCGTCGTCAGCCCGCACGATCAACCGCTCCAGCATCTCTCGCTTCGTTACCGAGTAACGGCGCGCCAGGCGAGCAAGGGCAAAGTCCGCCTCCGTGGTCACCCACATGCTCAACCGACGCTCTCCGTTACCATCGTTGCCTGTCGTCACGCGCCTTGCTCGGTAGGCGGCTTGCCGCTGTGCCGTCGTTTGTGCCATCTCGCTTCTCCTTTGGCCGTTACCCAGTAACGACCTCGCTGTGCGTTACTGGGTAACGGAACATCCTCAAAGCAGACAGCATCTCGTGATCTATGGGACAGGGGCAAGAACGGTCTTCGTGAGGCGCTTACGTCGTCGCCGTCGCTTCCATCCTTGCGGACAAAGCTCTTGTGGCCTGCCCACGCCTGAATCAGCGTGCCGTCCACGCTGAAGTGCTCGCCCGACAGCCAGTTCTTCTTCTGCGCAAGGGCCAGCACCTCGTTGAAGAATTCGATTACCGCGTCGTGTTGGATCAGACGCGCGCGGTTCTTGGTGAATACCGTGGCCACCCAGACTGCGTCGTCCATCGACAACCCGATGAACCAGCGAAACAGCAGGTTGTACTGCGTCTGCTCCATAAGTTGGCGCTCGGACCGAATGCTGTAGAGCACCTGCAGCAACATCGCTCGCAGCAGCTTCTCCGGCGCGATGCTCGGGCGACCGCCCTTGATGTCGGCCTCATACATCCCCGCGAACAGCCGATCCATCTTCGCCAAGGCCTGATTGACCATGGTGCGGATCGGGCGCAGTGGATGGGACTTGGGCACGAAATCGTCCAGCCGCCGCATGGTGAACAAGCTTTCGGTGAAGGTGTCTGCGCCGCGCATGCGATGTCGGAGAGTGAATCGTGTTGAGTTCTCAGATCAACGTTTCGACCTGTCGATGCGCTGACTCGGGGTCGAGGTACTTCAGCAGCCTGCTAGACTAGGGTGCCGGCGCGATGCTCAGGGCATCGAGCGCTGGTGGCTGGAGGTGACCGGCAAGGGCAACAAGACCCGGCTGGTGCCGGCCACCGACGAGCTGGTTGCCGAACTGGCGCGCTACCGCCGCGCCCACGCGTTGCCGCCTGCCCCGCAGTTCGGAGAGACGCGTCCCTTGGTGCTGCCGGTGATTGGCAGCGAGGAATACAAGAAACCCCTGTCACGCGGCGCGCTGCACCTGATCCTGAAAGAGGTGTTTGGCATGGCCGCGGAGCGCCTGCGGGGGCGCGGGCCGGAATGGGAACCGCAAGCCGCGGTGCTGGCCAGCGCCTCGGCGCACTGGCTGCGCCCACACCGCTGGCTCGCACATGACCGACCAGCAGGTCGACCTTCGCTTTGTGCGCGACAACTTCGGGCACAGCTCGCTGTCGACGACGAGCGGTTACCTGCATAGCGAGGAGGATGCGCGACACGAGGCCACGCAGGAGCGGCACCGGATCGGCTGGACCAGTAAGTCGTAGGCGCGCTAGGCAGTCAGGTCGCAGTTCATCACCACGATGTAGGATATTGTAGAAAGCTCGACCAAGATCGCCGACAGCATCACAACGATCGAAAGCTTCGGTGGACTCGGCGAGTGTCGCGGAGTTATCGGCGTTCTGTTTGACCGTATCGCTGAGTCGCTTAAAGGCGTAAACGTGGGCCAGGCGACCGATCCATTGCCTGGCGCTCTGGCCCTACACGGCCGTTGCCGCTCGGCCTTGCCTCACTTTCGCCCCGATCAAAGGCGGTGCGGTCACGATAGACGTTAGCGCAGGCACGGCCGGCTCGAGCATGGCCAGGTCCGGCAGCGGTCGGCGCAGCGTGGGAATGCCAGCGAATGCCTGCTCCATCGCGTAGGAAATGCCGAGCGTCTCGCGATCCTTGCGGAAGCCGCCTACGGTCTGCAGGCCGAACGGCATGCCCGCATGGTCTCGGCCGCACGGCAGCGACAGCGCCGGATGCGTGGTCAGCGTGACCACATAGGTCAGCGACAGCCAGCGGTAGTAGTTCTCCTGCTTCACGCCGTTGATCGATTCTGCATAGAGCGACGTCCACGGGAACGGCGACAGAGGCGTGGTCGGCGACAGGATCACGTCGTAGTCGCGATACAGTTTCTGGAAGCGCTGCAGGATGCGCGTCTGTTCGGCCTGGGCCCAGGCGCTGTCCACCAGCGACATGCGCGCGCCCATTTCGTAGTTGGCGCGCGTATTGGGGCCGAGCTTCGACGGATCGCGTTCATAGGCATCGTGCATGCCGGCAACGAAGCTCTCCGCGCGCAGCACGTCGAAGCAGCGGTGCGTATCGCCAAGATCGATGTCGATGGCATCGCAGCTGCGGAACAGGTGGCGCATTGCGGCGATCTTCTCGCGGAACGTGCGCCGGATGCCGTCGTCGACATCGCAGCAGCCGAAGTCCTCCGTATAAGCCACGCGCAGGCTGCCCAGGTCCACCGGCATCGGCGTCAGGAACGACAGCGGGTCCAGCGGGTACGTCAGCGGGTCGCCGGCCGAGACACCGGCCGATGCGGCAAGCTGCAGGCAGGCATCGGCAACCGTACGGCCCATCGGGCCAACTACCGAGATCGGCGTCCAGCCCAGGGGCTTGCGCGAACTCGGCACCACGCCTGGTGACGGGCGGAATCCCACAACGCCGCACTTGGCCGCGGGAATGCGCAGCGAACCGCCAGTATCCGATCCGGTACACACGGGCAACAGATCGGCCGCAAGCGCGGCGGCGGAGCCGCCCGACGATCCACCCGCATTGAGATTCGGGTTGAACGGATTGCCCGTGGCGCCCCAGACATCGTTGCGCGAATTGGCGCCTGCGCCCATCTCGGGGATATTGGTCTTGCCCGTGACAATGGCGCCGGCGGCGCGCAGGCGCGCCACCAGTACATTGTCTTCGTCCGGCACGTTGTCGCGATACAGCGGCGATCCGTATGTGGTCAGTAGACCGGTCGTGGCCTCGAGGTCTTTCACGCCCAATGGCAGGCCGTGCAACAGCCCGAGCGGCTGACCATCGAGCACCGCGCGTTCGGCGGCACGCGCTTCCTCGCGCGCGCGATCGAAACACGTAGCCGTGACCGCGTTCAGGAACGGATTCACCTGTTCGATCTGTGCGATGCACGCATCGAGTAGTTCAACCGGAGAGATTTCCTTGCTCCCGATCATGCGCCGCAGCTCGGTGGCCGGGCGCGCTACCAGCTTCCTTTGTTCTTCCATGCCGCTGTCTCCAGGTAAGACGATGGAAACCATTAATTCGCCGTGATGCTCGCACGCTGTGCGGTGGCGCGCATCAGCGGCAGTTCCTTGCTGATCATGGCGCTGACCTGCCCCGGGCCCGCGTAGTTCGGCTCCAGCCCGTTAGCCAGCAGCTTTTGCTGGACCTCGTGGTCTTTCATCGCCTGCGCTACCGCTTTTTCCAGCCGGGCCTTGACGTCGGCCGGCAAGCCGCGCGGCGCCGCGATGGCTACCCACGAGTCGGCGTCGAAGCCGGGATAGCCAGCTTCCGCGACAGTGGGCACGTCAGGCAGCAGCGTGGCGCGGCGGGCGCCCGTGACCGCGATCGGCTTGATCTTGCCGCTGCGGATATGGGGCAACGACGCGGCGACCGTATCGACCGAGAACGGAATCTGCCCGCCGATCAGGTCGGCCACAGCCGGCGCACTGCCCTTGTACGGGATGTGCTGCAGCTTCATGCCCGTGGCGCCCAGCAGCATCTCGCCTGCGAAATGCCCGGTGGTGCCGGTACCGAAAGACCCATAGACATACTTGCCCGGCGCAGCGTTGACCGCTGCAACCATCTGCGGCAGCGTATCCACCGGCACCGCCTTGTTCGCCAGCACAATCAGCGGTACGCGCGCCACCAGCCCGACGGGCTCGAAGCTCTTCACGGGGTCATACGGCAGGCTCGCGTTGATGGCCGGACTGACGGTGAATGTCGAGCCCGAACTGATAAGCAGCGTGTAGCCATCGGCCGCGGCCTTGGCCACGTAGCCGGCACCTACGATGGTGCCGGCACCGGCGCGGTTCTCGATCACCACCGGCTGGCCCAGCGCATCGCCGAGGCTCTTGCCGACGAGCCGGCCGATCATGTCGACCGCCCCGCCGGCCGGGAACGGCACCACGAGCGTGACGGGCCGGACCGGATACGCCGATGCCGCGTGGGCCCCGACGGCGGCAACCGCCAGCGCTGGCAGCGCCAGCGCCCGGGCCGCCACGAAGGCTCTGCGCAGGGACGAATGTAGAGTGGGATTCATCGCAGCACCTCCGTGCGTCGGTCAGCCGTTGCGGAACAGGAAGCTGTAGGCGTTCAGCGCCGGTGCGCCGCCGAGATGGGCATACAGCACGCGCGAGCCTTCGGGGAATTCGCCGCGCCGGACCATGTCGATCATGCCCTGCATCGATTTCCCCTCGTAGACCGGGTCGGTCATCATGCCTTCGTACTTGGCGCTCAGGCGGATGGCCTCGAGCGTGCCTTCGGACGGCAGGCCATATTCGGGGCCGCCATAGCGCTCGTCGAGCACCACGTCGGCGTCGACGATGTCGCGGTCCAGCTCCACCAGCCCCGCCGTGTGCTTGGCGATGCGCAGGATCTGCGCGCGGGTCTGGGCGGGCTTGGCGGAGGCATCGATGCCGATCACGCGATCAGCCCGGCCGTCGGCGGCAAACCCCACCACCATGCCCGCCTGCGTGCTGCCCGTGACCGAGCATACGACGATGTAGTCGAACTTGAAGCCCAGTTCGGCCTCCTGCGCGCGCACTTCCTCGGCAAAGCCGACGAAGCCCAGGCCGCCCAGCGGATGCTCCGAGCAGCCGGCCGGGATCGGATACGGCTTGCCACCCTCCTTGTGCACGCTCTCCATGGCCTCTTCCCAGCTCTTGCGGATGCCGATGTCGAAGCCGTCAGCCACCAGGCGCACGTCGGCGCCCATCATCCGGGACATCTGGATGTTGCCGACCCGGTCATAGACCGCATCGGAGTAATTGACCCAGTTTTCCTGGACGAGCACGCACTTGAGTCCCAGGTGCGCGGCCACGGCGGCCACCTGGCGCGTCTGGTTCGACTGGATGCCGCCGATCGAGACCAGCGTGTCGCAGCCTTGCGCGAGCGCGTCCGGGATCAGGTATTCGAGCTTGCGGGTCTTGTTGCCACCGAAGGCCAGGCCACTGTTGCAGTCCTCACGCTTGGCGTACAGCTCGACTTTGCCGCCAAGGTGGGCAGAGAGGCGCTTTAGCGGCTGGATGGGCGTGGGGCCGAATGTCAGGGGGTAACGCGCGAAACGCTTGAGATTCATGGTGGCAACTCCAGGGTTAGGGTGTTATCCCGTCATCGGTGTGCCTCTCAGCAAGGCCAAACGATGCGGCGACGGACTCTATCCTAGGAAAAAAGCCACGAAACGTGCTTGCAAAGAAGCGTGCTTTTGAACACTATTAATAAGTCTACAAAAATGAAAGCCGTCTAAAATTCTTTGGTAGACCAAATGAAAGAAATAAAATTTCGCACCAAATCCGCCCGCGATGCACCAGTTCAGGCCGCGTCGCAAACGCTGCCATCCACACCCCATGTGGAATCGGCTCGATCGCGCCGACAAGGCGATCCTGCGAGCCCTGCAGCAGGACGCATCGATCTCCAACGTGGCCTTGGCCGCAAAGGTCAACCTGAGCCCGCCCGCCTGTCTGCGGCGCGTGGAACGGCTCAAGGAATTGGGGCTGATCCGCGGCATCGTGGCGCTGCTCAACCCCTCAGCGCTGGATGCGGGAATGCTTGTGATGATCGGCGTGGTGTTGGATCGCTCCACGCCAGAATCCTTCGCGCTGTTCGAGTCTGCCGCGCAAAAGGTATCCGGCTGCATGGAGTGCCATGTCGTGACCGGCGAATTCGATTACTTCATGCTGGTGCGCACAAGAGATAGCGAGAGCTTCAACCGCCTCCACGCGGAATAATTGCTCTACCTGCCGGGTGTCAGGCAGATCCGGTCGTTCATGGTGCTCAAGCAGGTGCTATCGACGACGCAGTTTCCAATCTGATGGACTTGCCGCAGCGGAGTGGCAAGTCAACGACATGTCGGTAGTCCCGCTGGCACGACCCGAGCCCGTGGTCGAAATCAAGGTCACCGCAGCCACGCGCCACGCGTAAGCCTCGCGCGTGAGCGCGAGGCCTTCCGCAACGACTGATCAAGCGGCAACGCGTTGGTCGTAGAACGGATAGTCGACATAGCCGATGTCCGTACCGCCGAAGAACGTCTCACGATCGTACGGATTCAGCGGCGCCTTGCGGCGCAGTCGTTCGGGCAGGTCAGGGTTCGAGATAAAGTCGCGGCCAAATGCAACCAGGTTGGCGTCGCCTGCCGCGATGATCGCTTCCGCGGTGTCGCCCTTGAAACCGCCTGCAGCGATGATCGTGCCGGGGTAAACCGAGCGGATCAGCTTCGCGGCCACAGGGTTCGGGTCCCTGGTGTCGTCCTCGACATTGCCCCGCACGCGCGGTTCGATCAGATGCAGGTAGGCGAGATCGAGCTTGCCCAGCTCAGTGGCAACGTAGGTGAACAGGCCTTCCGGATTGCTGTCGGCCATGTCCCCGAACGAACCGCTCGGGCCCAGGCGCACCGCAACCTTGTCGCTTCCCCAGACAGAAATCACCGCGCGTGTGGCTTCAAGCAGGACGCGCGCGCGGTTCTCGAACGAACCTCCGTAGCTGTCCGTGCGCTTGTTGCTGCCGTCCTGCAGGAACTGGTCGAACAGGTAGCCATTGGCAGCGTGCAGTTCGACGCCGTCGAATCCGGCTGCAAGGCCACGTTCAGCGGCACGCCGGAAGCTCTCAACCAGTTCCGCGATTTCCTGGGTCTCCAGTGCGCGATTCGGCGTGTTGGCAACCCAGCCCGCCTTCGTATATGCCACACCGCCGTGGGCAATCGCCGACGGGCCTACCGGCTGGCTGCCCTCTGGCTGAACTTCCGAATTCGACTGGCGACCGGCGTGGTACAGCTGCAGGAAAATCCTGCCGCCCCTTGCATGCACGGCATCGGTGACCAGACGCCAGCCCGCGATCTGACTGTCGTCATAAAGCCCGGGTGCGCCAAGGTAGCCATTGCCATTGGGCGCAGCGATGGTGGCTTCACTGATCAGCAGCGCACCGGGCGAGGTGCGCTGTGCGTAGTACTCGGCCATCAGCGGGCCGGGGATCGCACCTTCACCGGCACGCATGCGTGTCAGCGGCGCCAGCACAACACGGTGCATGAACTCGTAGGCGCCAACCTTGATCGGAGTGAACAACGTGGACATCAATAACTCCTGCTTATGATTGAATTGACGTGCGCACCATGGAGTGCGCGACAAGGACAAGGTACGAAAGGATGGGATCGCCCGACTCCGGGCGATCCCGTGATCAACCGGCAGCCATCGAGTCGTTGAACTCGTTGACCCAGGCGTGCTCGTTTGGTCCCGGATTGGCGCGCATGTCCACGGCCGGACCCACCAGGATCTCGTTGGCGTCCGTGCCCAGTTGCTCGATCGCGCCCGCGATGAATGTTTCGAGAGGTATCGCGCGCTCCTCCTCGCTGCTGTTCAACAGCTCGGTGCGGACCCATGGTGGCGCGATCTCGATGACGGAGACCTTGCTGTCGCGAAGCAGAAAGCGCTGGGACAGCGTGTATGAGTGCAAGGCCGCCTTGGTCGCGCTGTACACGGCCGTGATGGCCAGGGGCACGAAGCCAAGTACCGAGCTGACATTGGCCACGACGGCGCCTTCCCGCGTATTCAGGTGCTCGATCAGCGCCGAGGTCATGCGGATCGGCCCGAGCAGATTGGTCTCGACGGTGGAGGTCAGCAGCTCGTCGTCGACCGGGCCGGCAGCGCCATCCGGCAACATGATGCCCGCGTTGTTGATCAGCACATTGTGCCCGGGATGCTCGGCAATCAGCCTGGCGGCGACCTTCTGGATATCCGCCGGATCGGTGATGTCGAGCGCTACCGCCTGCATGCCGGGATTAGCATCGATCGTCGCTTGCAAACGCTCCGCGCGGCGGCCGGAGATGATGACCTGGTTGCCAAGCTTGTGCAGCGCTTCGGCAAGACCGCGGCCGATGCCAGAACCGCCGCCCGTGATGAATATGGTGTTACCGGTGAGTTTCATGATGACTCCGATGGAAACAAGGGGGGTGGAATCAGCGCGGAAAGCTGTTACCGAACATGGGCAGGCCGCTCTGCGAATCGGCCTCGGTGGCCTCGTCCTGCAGCACGTCCCAGTGCTCGGCGAGCACGCCGTCCGCAATGCGCAGGATGTCGGCAGCGATCCATGCCGCGGGACGCCCATGGCCTGAAAAGCGCCCGTGCACGATCACGTAATCGCCATCCGCCACGATCACGCCGGGCTCATAGCGCAAGGTCGGCGGCAGCGTCTTGATGAGGTTGAACAGGCCGTCGCGCCCCGGTGCGATATGCGCGCTGTGCTGGAGGTAGTCAGGCGACCAGAAGCGCTCGGCGGCGGCGTAGTCGCGTTGATTGAAGAGCGTGTCGAACGCTTCGAGCACGAGGGTTTTGTTCGCGGCTTCGGTGGGGGTGGTCAAGTTGATGCTCTGGACGGGTGACTTCCGATGTACTTGCCTGGCTTCTGCGAGATGGGCGCGGCCAAAACACGATGGTGATTGACATTGAGTTTTGGCGATCGGCGCCGGAAAGTCAAGGTCGATCACCATCGTGTTTGCGGGGGGCAGCTATAATTGCACTGTCAACGGCTGGGAGGAGTGAGCGATGGGCGTCTCAAAGCAGCAGGCGGAAGAGAATCGGAAGGCCATCCTTGCCGCCTCGGAAAAGCTGTTCCGCGAGCACGGAATCGATGGTGTCGGGCTGAGTGCACTAATGAAGGCCGCCGGCTTTACCCAGGGTGGCTTCTATAACCATTTCGAATCGAAGGAGGCGCTCGCCGCTGAAGTCGTGGCCACCGCGATGGACAAGGTCAACCACGACCTGAAGGAAGCCATCGCGGCGCCGATTGCACCGGGTGGCAACCGCATGAAGCGGCAGGTCGACTATTACCTGTCCGGCGTGCACTGCAGCGATATCGAGCAAGGCTGCGCCGTGGCCGGCCTCACAGCGGACGTGCGGCGGCTTGGCAATGCGGCGCAGTCGCACTTCGCAAGCGGCCTGGAGGTGATGATCGAAACCCTGACAGCGCTGGTTGCGCAACAGCGCCCCGATGCCGACCAGGATGAGGCACGCCGCGCGGCAATTGCGTTCTACAACCAAATGGTGGGGGCGCTCATGCTGTCCCGGGCGATAGCCGGCGCCGATCGCCGGCTGGCGGAAGAAATCCTGGACGCGAGCCGCAAGATGCTGATCAGTAATTTCGCGCTGGACGAGGGGCCGGCGTGAAGTGTAGGCCCAGTTTTACACTTCACGCCAGGCGCACGCCCGCGAAAGTGCGCATCACCCGGTATCTGAGCCACGACCTGTGGGAGACGGTCAAGGACGCCGTCGCGGCATGCCGGCGGAGGCGGCCCGGGAACGGCTGCACGCGGCGCGCTGCCGGTGGGTGCTGACCGTGCTCTATCTGGGCGGCTTGCGGGCGTCGGAGTTGACGGCCACCACGATGGGCGCGTTCTTCTGCCGACGCGATGTCCAGGGCATCGAGCGCTGGTGGCTGGAGGTGACCGGCAAGGGCAACAAGACCCGGCTGTTGCCGGCGACCGACGAACTGATTGCCGAACTGGCGCGCTACCGCCGCGCCCACGAATTGCCGCCTACCCCGCAGTTCGGGGAGACGCGTCCCCTGGTGCTGCCAGTGATTGGCAGCGAGGGTCGCGAGAAGCCGCTGTCACGCGGCGCGCTGCACCTGATCCTGAAAGAGGTGTTCGGCATGGCCGCGGCGCGCCTGCGGGGGCGCGGGCCGGAATGGGAGGCGCAAGCCGCGGTGCTGGCGAGCGCCTCGGCGCACTGGCTGCGCCACACCGCCGGCTCGCACATGACCGACCGACAGGTCGACCTGCGCGTTGTGCGCGACAACTTTGGGCACAGCTCGCTGTCGACGACAAGCGGCTATCTGCATAGCGAGGAGGATGCGCGCCACGAGGCCACCCAGGCGCGGCATCGGATCGGCTGGACCAGCAAGCCGTAGGCGCGCGGAGCATGCCAATCCATGGCCTTTGCACCCGGATATGAGCCGCACCTGCGGCTCAGCGCAGGATACGCGGTTGCTAAAATCGCTCCACGCGATCCACCACTAAATACAATGGGCTTCGAACAACTTGCGGCTCCTAGATCTCGCACACTCTCCTTCACGGTCGACGATTCGCCGAGGCGGGAGGCGACCATTCGATCGACACTTTACGCCAAGCAAGCGCACCTCCTACGACAACGACGCCAACAACTCTTCTGCCTGACGCGCATCCACGGTGTCTGCCCCGTCCGTGAATGCTGCCCGGATCTCGAGGAGTAATTGCCGCGCAGCGGCATCCTTGCCTTGGCGTAGCCATAGCCGCACGAGGCTCAGCACGCATTGCAACTCGATAGACTTGGCTTCGTGGCGACGTGCGAGCGCAATGGCCGTCTGGAACCGCGCCTCGGCATTCTCGTCTACGGCGGACGCGGCCGAAGTGCCCGCATTCTGGCCAGGCAACTGCAGCATCAATTCGCCTTGTAGGCGAATCAGCGTCGCTTCATCGAAGCGCTCTTCCGTCTTGCCCACTAGCGCCAGCGCGTCATCCAGGACGCGAAGCGCGGCTTCAGGCTGCTCTGCCCTGCCATAGGCGTCGGCGAGTAGTCCCAAGAGGGATGGTCGTCCCAATGCGGCACCGGTCGCTTCATGTGCGCCAAGTCCTTGGTGGATATGTGCGATGCCCTCCGCGTGGCTGCCTTGCCTGGCCAGTGCCCAACCCCTCAGGATCGTTGCCCATGCCAAGTACATTGAGAACCCCTGCTCGCTCGATAGTTGGAGCGCGGCATTGGCGAACTCCAGCGTCGCTTCAGGCTCGCCGCGTCGCTGATGCAGTTCGGCCGCAAAGATCAGGGCTAGCGCAAGGCCGAACGGGTCGGACGCATTTCTGGCCATCTCCAGTGCCTCTTCGCTTCTGGACAGCGACTGATCGGGCAAGCCCAGATACCAGAGGACCCAGCTCAGGCTGCTACGCATATGAACCGCGGGATTTCGCACATAGCGCAGCAGATGCCCGTAAGACTGTCGCTCAGGGCGGTGCAAGGTCAGCGCCTGCTCCATGTGGGTACGGGCCTGCCGGAACTCGCCCAGGCGGAATACAGTAGAGCCAAGCACGCGGTGCGCCTCTGCAAGCTGTTCCGGATCCTGTGCATCCTGCGCGAGTCCGAGCAGCCGCTCGGCCAGCGTCTGCGCCGTCTCGAGTTCGGAGCGCAACAGATAGAACGACCACAAGCCGAGCTGTGCAGAGAAGAGCTGCGAGGTTTCCCCGCCTTGCTCGCTGAGGACTAGGGCCCGGGTATAGTTCGCTTGCACCTCCGGTGAACCATAGCCTCGCACGGCCATCCAGGCCGGACCAAGGGTCAGCCGCAACGTGAGTTCCTCGCGACTGCGTTCGGGGGTATCAGGCTGGATTTTCAGGAGATTGAGGGCGGCGCTGAGATGTGTAATAGCCTCGGACTGGGCGGAGCGCTGCAGCGCCTGCTTTCCCGCCAGTTGCAGGTACTCGACCGCCTTCGGCACATTGCCGCTCTGACTGTAGTGGTGCGCCAGCTCGCTGCAATATTCGCTCAGCCTGTCGGGAAACAGCGCCTCAATAGCTTGGGCGGTACGCTCATGTAAAAAGCTTCGCTGTTCCGAGAGCAAGGAGTTGCTCGCTACCTCTTGGGTCAGCGCATGCTTGAACGCGTACTCCACCTCAGGGAAGGTGGGGCGCTCATAGATAAAATCGCCGATCTGTAGGTCAGCCAGCAGCGGGTGAAGCGATGCTTCAGACTGGCCCGTGACATGCCGGATCAAACTGGACGGGAACTCCGCGCCGATGACCGCCAGCGTCTGCAGCAGTTCCTTCTGTGGCAGCGGCAGCCGGTCAATACGCGCCGCCAACACGCCTTGCACAGTCGTCGGAATATGGAGTGCCAACGGCGCGTTCTCGACCCTGTAGTTTCCGGGCGGGCCGAGCAGCGCGTTTTCCTCGGCCAGGGTATGGACAACTTCCTCCATGAAGAACGGGTTCCCCTCGGTCTTTGACAGGATCAGCTGCTTCAGTGGCGCAAGGGACGGGTCTGCGCCCAGCAGTGCAGTAAGCAAGCCCTGCGCCTCCGTCTGGCCCAGCGGTTCCAGATGCAACTGGGTGTAGAAGGTGTGTTGAGCCCAGTCATGCCGGTACTCGGGGCGGTAGTTGACCAGCAGCAGGATCTTGGCGCGCGGCACCTCGGCGATGAGCACATTCAGGAAAGCTTCCGTCTCGCTATCCAGCCATTGGAGATCCTCGAATAGGACCATGAGCGGCTGGTTCTGGCTCTCGCGCACCAGCAAGCGCGCGATCGCCTCGAAGGTGCGCTGACGCCGGATGGCCGGATCCATCGTCGGCAATGCCGAGCCCGGCTCAACGATACCCAGCAGGTAGAGCAAGTAAGGCAGTTGATCCTCCAGGGCGCGGTCCAGAATTAGGAGTCTGCCAGTGGCCTTCTCGCGATAGCGGCGCTCGTCATCCTGTGCCGTAATCTGGAAATAGTTGCGCAGCAAGTCGATTAGCGGCAAGTAAGGAAACGCCTTGCCATGCGACACCGAGAAGGTCTCGAGCACCATGCAGCCTTGCTGCGCGCGTGCCTTGAATTCATGGAACAGGCGCGACTTGCCCACGCCCGCCTCGCCCACCACGCCGACGATCTGCCCCTGCCCTGCCCGGGCCAGTTCGAGCGCCTCGCCCAGGCGCTTCAGTTCGGCCTCGCGACCGACAAACCGGGCCAGGCCACGTTGCGCGCCCACCTGCAGCCGCGTGCGCAAGGCGCCCAGCCCGAGCACCTCATACACGGCCAGCGGCTCGCGCAGGCCCTTGATCTGTGTGCGCCCCAAGGCCTTGAACTCGAAATACCCCTCGGCCAGTTTGTGGGTCGATTCGCTCACGAGGATCGATGACGGGGTCGCGACCCCTTCCATCCGCGCGGCGATATGGATTGTGTGGCCGACCGGGTCGTAGTCCGTGCGCAAGTCATCCTTGCGGATCGAGCGCACCACCACTTCGCCGGTATGGACGCCAACCCGGATCTGTAGCGGGATGCCCTGCTCCAACCGGATCTTGTCGCTATGGTGGCGCATGGCCTGCTGCATGCGCAGCGCCGCAAACAGCGCCCGCAGCGCATGGTCCTCGTGGGCGATTGGCGCGCCAAACAGGGCGAGGATTCCGTCGCCGAGGGATTTGGCCACGTATCCCTCATAGTGATGCACGGCTTCCATCATCAGCGCCACGACCGGATCGATCAGGCTGCGGGCTTCCTCAGGGTCCAGGTCTTGGATCAATGCCGTCGAGCCGGCCATGTCCGCGAACAGGGCGGTGATGGTCTTGCGCTCGCCACCAGCCTCCCCACCCTTCGCCTCCATGGCGGCCTGCTCGGCGCGGATCCGTTCGGCCAGATGGGGCGGTGTGTAGAGAATCGGTGCCGGCAAAGGCGACACCGTGGGCGACAGGCGCGGGGAGGCTGCCGCCGTGTCCGCCAGCAGCGCGCCGCACGCGCCGCAGAATTTTTCAGTGGGACTGGATGCGTGGCCGCATTGCGAGCAGATTAGCGCAAGCCTTTGCCCGCACTCCTGGCAGAACTTGGCTGCCGAGGGGTTCTCGAACTGGCAATTTGTGCAGCGCATCTCGTCTCCCAACTGCCTGTGCCTGCCACGCAGCCATTACAGGCGCATTCCCGGCGGTTGGCAAGGCGGCGGGCAGCCGAAACTGCCCTCTAAGAAGATCATCACCGATTGGGGCGAATACGACACCCAGGATAGACAATATCCGCTGAATGGGCCGACGGTTCGAGCGTCCCCTGGTGGCACATTCGCTTCGCTCTATGGCAACCGGCTGAGCGCTGGGTGCTGGCCGGGGACAAGAAGCTCGCGCGCGGCCATCCGGACTGGCGCCCGTTTGCCGGGCCGCGCCGCTGTCACCCGGCAGCGTCCGCCAGGCGCTCGTGATCCTGAATGCATTGCTCGCCGGGTTGACGAGGCGGGCTACCTGGCCGGCAACCCGCTCGCCCGCCGCCGGCGCGCCCCCACCCAGGCGCGCATCACCCGCTATCTGAGCCACGACCTGTGGGAGACGGTCAAAGACACCGTCGCGGCAATGCCGACCGAGACGGCCCGGGAACGCCTGCATGCGGCCCGCTGCCGCTGGGTGCTGACGGTGCTCTATCTGGGCGGCTTGCGCGCCGCCGAATTGACGGCCACCACCATGGGCGCGTTTTTCTGCCGGCGCGATGCCGAAGGATCGAGCGTTGGTGGCTGGGGGTGACCGGCAAGGGCAACAAGACCCGGCTGGTGCCGGCGACCGACGAACTGATTGCCGAACTGGCGCGCTCCGCCGCGCCCACGCGTTGCCCCTGGCTCGACGCCTTTGCGCGTCGATGACTTGATCTGGAATGAGCGCGGCACTTACAACCTGCTGCCCCCGAATCCAAGGCTGGGACAGAACGGCGGCACGGTGTATCGCGCTGACACGCTCGAGGAGTTGGCCACCAAAGCGGGATTGGACCCTGCGGGCTTCGTGGCCCAGGTACAGGCGTACAACGCCGTAGTAAAGGCCGGCACGCTGTCGGACCTGGTGCCTCGCGCTCGACGCACAAGTTCCGCGCCTATCCGATCGAGAAGCGGCCGTTCTACGCATTTCCAGCCGTGGCGGGCATCACCTACACGATGGGCGGCATTGCCATCGATGCCGACGCGCGCGTGCTCAAGCCCGATGGCGACGTCTTCCCTGGACTGTACGCGGTGGGCTGCGCAACCGGTGGACTCGAAGGGGGCCCCAACAAGGGCTACGTCGGCGGTCTGGTCAAGTCCAGCGTCACAGGCCTGCGCGCGGCCGAAGCCATTCTGGCCTCTGCGTAGCCTGAAGCGGCGAAGCCGGTCCCGTCGGACCGGCCTTATTTGCGCTTGCACAAGGCGATACGTATTTCCGGAATCCGTTAAAAAGCCTTGGACGCCGGGGTGGGTCGGACCGTCCCGGGCTTTTTAACGGCTTACCTCAACACAAGCTGATCGAACAAGGCTGGCTGGGCCAAGACCACCGCTGGCCAGTGCAATGCCGTGCGGCGTGGCACCCTCACGCACCCCGCGTCGGGTGCGGGTACGGGTGGATGTATGCCGAACACATCTTGCAAGCGAACGAAGGCTGTGATCTGGATTTTTCCTCCAGACGCAGTTTGGCGAGAGTTCTGGTGAGCCGCAGATTTTTTAAGGGCAGCAACCGGGGCCGAGAGATCCGCGAACTCTGCGAGACAAGGCCCCTCTAGCTAGCCACCTCGGCAACCGCCCGATTGAACGCGCCTGGGTTGGCAATATTCATGCCGTGAGAGGCTCCGGCAATTGTCTGACGCTTAGCTTGCACGATCCATTCTTGTAGCTTCTCGACCGTGCTACGGAACATGCGCGGACTCTTTTGCCCATCGATCAGCAACGTTCGACACTGGATTTCATCGGCCGCTTCGCGTGTATAGGCGGGCAACGGGTCACGCAGCTGCTTCGGCAGTGTGAGCGCATTATCGAGCGCCATCCTGCGGAAGCTCTGGGAACTCTTGCTCCAAAAACCAGGCATGGTTACCGAGTCTACAAACAGATTCAGACCGGCATCAAATTCGCCTTGCTCAATCAGTGCAGCGGCCTTCTCTCTCAACGCATGGGTGGCCGGCGGCAATTTGCCGGCCTCTGCTTGCGGCGTTGCCTGAAGTGGGCCGCCTGGATCAGCGAGCGTGAGCGTGTTCACCAAGTGAGGGTATTCACACGCCAGATGAAACGCAATGCAACCGCCACGCGAGTGGCCGACCAGATGGACCGGCCCCAGACCTAGCGCGTCGATGAACTCCGCAATCTCCGCGACGTGCGCCTCCCAACTGAAGTCGCCGCGTCCGAACGCACTGGTTTGCGGCCAATAGTGGCCCAGGCTCGGAGCGAAACAGTGGAAGTCCTTCGACAGAGAAGCGAGCTGCGGCTCCCAATAGCGGTAGTCGCACAGCGACCCGTGCACGAATACCATTGGCTCGCCGCTCCCAGCTTCCACATATGGAACGGAGGTGCCGGAGGCAGTGGAAACAAAAGAAGGTTGTGGCCAGGCACCGGCAAGAGCCAGCGTAGTCAGGGGCGCTCGTGCATTCATGTTTAACTCCTTGCCCAGACTTTGCTGCACCGCACTCAAAAAGAAAATCGAATAATATTGATGGAATCTTTCAGATTTTCTGATAGCTCCACATGTCGCGGAGGCACACAGTCTCATGCAAGTGCGCGTCGCCCTCTTTTTTCACAAACTCGCTCAACGAGATTTTCCCCTTGGATCGGCCAGCGACCTGTGTCATGGCCCCTGGCAGAAACCGTTTCGGGCTTGTTAACGGCTTCCGGCAACAGAAACCGAAGCCGGCGAGATCGTCGGGCATGGATGTGCTAGCATTGCAGTCAATGCAAGCATGAGGCTGAGGAGGCTGTCATGGCAACGTTGACTATCCGCAACCTGGATGAAGAGGTGAAGGCACGGCTGCGGCTCCAGGCGGCACAGCACGGCCGCTCCATGGAAGAGGAGGTGCGCGAGATTTTGCGGCGCGCGCTCAGCAAACCGTCTGGCCGTGGCGGCCTGGGCAGCCGTTTGCAACAGCGCTTTGCCACGCTGGCCGATCCGGGGCTGGATCTGCCCTCGCGCGCCGAGCGACCGCGGTCCGCGGATTTGCTCGAATGATCGTGCTCGACACCAAAGTCTTGTCGGAGTTGATGCGGGGCCAGCCTAAGCCGGCCGTCGTCGACTGGCTCGATCGACAGGCACAGGATTCCCTGGTCATCACCGCCGTGACGGTTGCCGAGCTGTTGTATGGCATTGCCCGTCTGCCTGACGGGCGCCGCAAAACCGGGTTACAGGAAGCCGCGCTACAGATGCTCGACCAGGAATTCGAGGACCGGGTGCTGCCTTTCGACGAGGATGCCGCCGTGCACTACGCCGCGTTAGTGGCCCAGCGCGAACGCGCGGGCTGCCCGATTAGCATGGCGGACGCGCAGATTGCAGCCATCTGTCGGCACCACGCCGCCGCTCTGGCCACGCGCAACACAAAGGACTTCGAAGGGGTCGGCATCGTGTTGGCCAATCCCTGGCTGGATTGATACCCGCTGCCTTTGACAGGTATGGCGTTGTCACGCTGGCGAACCCCTCGAATCTGACATGGCAGGACAACGCAGGCCAAGGCTCATATGTTTCGGATCGGCCGGGAAGCGCTGCTGATTCGCAAATCCCAACATCGCCGAACTTGCGCGGCGGCAAAATTATGCTATTGCCACCGTTTCGCCGTTGTCCCACGCCCGCCGGCACGCAGATCGCTGCAGTCGACGATGTCAAGAGCCGAGTCGCTTGGGCGCATCGGTGACCAGCCCGCGGAATTGGAGGTAAGTGGAGGGGCTGCCCCCTCGCCAGGGCGCCTTCGTGCATGTGAACTCAAAAGAAATGGCGAATCGCTGCTCGGATAAGGAGTTGATTCCGATTCGAGGAGACATTGGCCGCCCCGGGGACAAATGCAACGTCAAGCACCGAGCCGGTGGAATCCCCGGCGACGCGTTGGTAGAGGGTCTGAATATAGACATCAGTCCTCTTGGAAAAAGCATAGTCAGCCATCATCCCGAACGAGTGGTAGACAGGATGCTGTTTGCCGGCCGTGGAGTCGAAGCGACCGCGCGTGTAGGTGTACATGGCACCAAGCCAGAACGCTGAGGTGAACTTGTACTTCCCGTTGACCTCGAAGTTCTGGAACCGGAGAGATGACAGCGTACCGGTTGGCGGCACAATCGGCCCTACGTAGCCTGAACTCTGCGGATCATTAACCCGAAGTTCACCAGCCGCCTGGGCGAGTTTCCCCTTTTGCGACAGGCACTTGTCGTGATTCCCGGGTTCCAGTTTCTGTCTACACGCGGATTTGCTGAAGCAATTCCAGAGCCTGCTTCTGTTTCGCGTTTGCCGTGGTGACGAGTTCGAACGTCGGCACTTCAGCGCCAGCGCTGGGTGTGCGGCAGGTGTTACGCACGATCGTGGCGAGTTCGGCCATCAAGCTCGAGAAGCTGTGCACGGGCGTGCCGTCGTCAAGTGTGTGGCGCGCCGCCTTGGCCAGCGCTGCCGCAGAGCGCACGGCAGGCGCCACCGGATCACGCGTGGCCTTGGCGGCCTGATCCGGGTCGGCGAACATCAGTTCGCGCCAAGCCTCACGCATGTGCCATTCGACGTAGTAGGCCAGCATGCACAGCAGGATATGCGCACGCACCCGATCGGCCGTGCGGTGATGGATTGGCCGCACCTTCAGGTCCACCGTTTTTAGCGAACGGAACGCGCGCTCCACGTTGGCCAGCGCCTTGTAGTTGCGCACGCACTCGGCCGAGTCCATCTGCGCCGCACTCACCGAAGTGCGGATGATGTAGAGGCCGTCGAGCGCCGCCTCGCGGGCGATGCCCTCGCTGTTGCGGCTGAACGTGAAGGCCGCGTCGTCGATACTCAGCGCAAAGTGCTTGGCCACCTTGTACTTGTCGATCACCTTGCCCACGCGCAGGCCGATCTGATCGCGCCCGGCAAGCTTGCCCGCCTGCACGCGGGCAACGATCGGCTGCAGGCACGCCTCGGTGGCCGCCAGCAACTCTTCTCGCTTGTGGGCACGTAGCCTGGCCAGTTCCGGATTGCGGCACGCCACCAGCCGCTCGCCCGGATAGTCCGGTGAACTCAGCTCCAGCAGATTGCGCTCGTCGAACAGGCCAAGCTGCAGTTGCCCTTGCTCGAGCAGCGGGCGGATCGAGGCGCTCTTGAGCGCGGTGATCCAGCCCAGGTCACCGCCTTCACGCATCTGGTCGATGGCCTTGCTGGAGATCATGCCGCGATCGCCCACCATGACCAATCGGGAGAGACCAAATTCCTCTTGCAGGCGCCGCACCTCGGGCATGAAGGTCTGGCTGTCGGCCACGTTGCCCTCATGCACCGACACCGCCACTGGGCAGCCGCGCGCATCGGTGAGCAAGCCGTAGTTGACCTGTAGCAGCCCCTTCTTGCCATCGCGGCTGTAGCCAAGCTTGGCCAGCGGGCAGGTGCTGCCCTCGAAGTAGCTGGAGCTCAGGTCATACAGCACCAGGCCACCGGCGCTCAAGTGGCGCGCGGCGAGCTTCTTCTGGATTGTGCCCTGGCGCGCGAGCAGCCAGTCCATTGCCGCGTACAGGTCGTTCTCGTTGGCCTCGGTCACGCCGAAGTCCTCCGCCAGGGTGCTGGTGTGCCACCAGCGCGTGGTGGCCAGCTTCGTGTGCGGCGCCGCGATGCGCGCGGCCACCATCGCCAGCACCAGGTCGCGCTCGCGCGAAGGCTTGGAGGCGATCAGCGAGGCAAAGCCCAGACGCTGCATGGCCGTGGCCACCGCCTGCACGTGGCCGTGAGCGCGCGAGCGTGTCACCTCGAACGCCTCGCCCAGCGGCACGAAGGTCTCGCCCTTGAGTGAGCGGCGGATGATCTCGATCAGTGCCTCGGGCAAGTGGGACAGGTTGCCCAGCGTCTCGTTCTTGACCACGCCGTCCTCGCGGTAACTGCGCCGCAACAGGTGGGTGCGATAGATCTGGTCCTTGTACTTGCGGGTCGTCGTAACGACGTGAGCGGTTCCGTTTCGTGCTGGCATAGCCAGAAGAATAGGAGAAAACCCGCCAATGTCAAGAACTTTTAGTGACTACAAAATGAGGGCATCGAACGCCCCCCGATGAGCCGATTCCTCAATCAGGAAAAGGGCTTCGCGACGCCGCAGCGGCGGCGTCACCATGGAACTTCGGATTAACGTTGGTGTTCGAGTAAGTAAATCCCACATCCACCGGACCCGCTTCGTAAATGACCCCCGCGCCGAAGATTCGCAGCTTGCTGCCCAGGAGGTTCTGGTCACCACTGTTGTTGATGGCGCCATACGACGTCGACGATGGATTGTCGGCCTGCAGGTAGGCCGTAGAAACTAGGACGCTACCGGCCTTGTACTGCGCGCCGAAGCTGAACTGCCGATTCTTCGCAAAGTTCGTATCGTCGCTGAAGCTGTACGTCCCGCCAAACTTGAAGCCGCCCAGAGCGGGACTCGTGTACTTCACGGTGTTGTTGACGCGGAAAGTGTTGATCAGGTTGTCATTGTCGTACGGGTGAGCAAACGCATATCCACCCCATGTTCCCCCGACCGACGTCTGCGCCAGGAAATCAACCACCGCGTCATACTGGCGGCCCATCGTAAGCGAGCCCAGTGCTTGGTCCGAGAGACCAATATACGCCTGACGTCCGAACAACAGACCGCCTTGAAACGCCCGGCCCGTATCCACGTCGAAGCCGTTCTCCAGCTGGAACAAGGCCTTGACGCCGCCGCCGAGGTCCTCCGTACCCTTCAGCCCCCAACGACTACCGTGCGGAAAACCACTCGCCATCTCGACTTGCCGGTGCCCGCCAACATTGTTGGTGTAGTTGATGCCCTCGTCAAGCACGCCATACAGCGTCACCGTGCTCTGTGCAGATGCGGTACCGGACATCGCCACGAGAGCAGCCACCAGCGATAAACGAACTTTCATGTCTCTCTCCTGAATCCTTGTCGCGCTCGACCGTGGCAAGAAGGCGAGCGCGTGCCAGCTGGCCAGTCGAATCTGGCCAGGCTGACCTTTTCAGTGTTGGAATTGGAGCACTGCCGCGGGCAGCGCCGGCCTACTGTTTTTGCAAGCGCTCGTCCGGTTGAGACTGTTTCGACAATGGCGACGGTCTCGTACCCTGCCCTCGTGTTGCAAACCAGCAAAGAATGGAGCCTGCGCAAACCATGGCAGCCCCCTTCCAGAAGGCAAACGAAAGCGGTGCTTGCAGCAGCGCAGCCGCCAAGGCTGCGGACAACACGGGAATGAAGTACGAGGCGCCCGCAAGGATAGTCACGTTCCCGTGCAGAATGCCGACATTCCATGCGGCGTAGCCGAATCCCATGGCTGCCGCCGCCATCGCGAGGTAGAAAATCCCGTGGTAGGTAACCTCTATCCCGCCGCTTTCTGTCGTGAAGTACTTCAGCCACAACGCCAGCGCCGTCAGCGCGAAAAACAGCGTGATGCCATTTTTCCCACCAGCCATCCTGGTTGTCACGGTGCAATAGGCCGCCCAGATCAGCGCACCAGAAAATGCCAGCCCATAGCTGAGGGGATTGGTCTTGATGTTCTCGACCATGCCAACGATGTCCAGCCCCTGATCTCCGCCCAGTACCAGGCAGATGCCGAGAATCGCTACAGCGAAGCCTGGCACGATCAGCCAATTGGACTTCTGTTTGTTGAACGCAATGGCGGCCAGCATCGTGAAGCTCGGCCAGAGATAGTTGACCATCCCGACCTCGATGGCTTGTCTACCGCTGTTTGCATAGCCGATAGACAGCGACAGGCAAAGCTCGTACGCAACGAAAAGGATGCTGCCCCAGAACAGATATCGCCCGGAGAATTGCCGGACCTTTGTGATTCCGACAGTGAAAGACAGCAATATGGCGCCGACTGTATAGATGAGAGCAGCACCGCCGGTAGCGCCGAAGCTTTCACTCACGCCACGAATCAAACCAACAATCGAGCTCCATAGCAGAACTGCGATCAGCCCAATCAACGTTGCTTTTCTCTTACCTTGCATGACAGCACTTACAGTTGTTCATCGAACGAGAACGCAACATCTGCTTCCTCGACGAGGATAGTTGACGACTGATTAACAAGTCTCGACCAGTATTGCGCCCTGGTTGCCCAGCGTGGCGTCGAGGGCAGCGCCATGGCATTGATCCATAACGCCCTCCTCCGACTGCCGCCACCTACTATGCCGGCACATCGATCCAGATGGCTTTCATCTCGGTGTATTGGTCATGAGCCCAAATCGACTTGTCCCGCCCGCCGAATCCCGACTCCTTGTAGCCGCCAAAAGGCGTGGTGATATCGCCTTCCCCAAAACAGTTCACCGTTACAACGCCGGCGCGGATTTCCCGCGACAGTCGAATGGCACTGTTCAGATTGCTCGTGTAGACCGAGGCAGCCAGGCCGTAGACCGAATCGTTCGCCAGCGCAATGGCTTCCTCAGTGCTGTCAAACGTCGTCACAGACAGGATCGGCCCGAAGATTTCCTCCTTGAACAGGCGACTATCCTTGCCCACGCCATCCACCACCGTCGGCTCGACGAAGTTTCCTGCTTGCGTACTTCCGCCAAATGCAACAGACAGATTTTCGTCTGCAGCCTGCTCGATGTAGGAGCGAACCTTCTCGAAGTGCGCTTCGCTTACCAGCGAACCGATGCGGAATTCCGGATCGAGCGGATTGCCCATCTTCCATTCGCGCATATGAACGCCAATGCGGGTCAGCAGTTCGTCCTTGATATCGGCATGAACAATCAGGCGCGAGGAAGCCGAGCAGTTCTCGCCCATGTTCCAGAACGCACCGTTGACGACATGCTGTGCCACGACATCGATGTCCTCGATGTCCTTCATCACGACCGCGGGATTCTTCCCCCCGCATTCGAGAACAATGCGCTTCAGGTTCGATTCTGCGGCGTACTTGAGGAAGAGCCGGCCGGTGGCCGTCGAACCCGTAAAGCTGACCATGGAAACGTCCATGTGCATGCCCAACGGTTCCCCTACTTCCTTCCCACCGCCTGGCAGGACGTTGAACACGCCTGCAGGGACGCCAGCCTCATAGGCGAGCTCTGCCACCCGAAGGGCCGTCAACGTGGTTTCCTTGGCCGGTTTGACAACAATGGAGCATCCGGCCGCCAGGGAAGGACCAATCTTCCAGGCGAGCATCAGCAGCGGAAAATTCCACGGCAAAACGAGACCGACTACGCCAATAGGTTCGCGCACGACCAGTGACAGCGCATTCGAACCGACAGGCGCCGTGCTGTCATAGATCTTGTCGATGAGTTCGGCATGCCACCGGACGGTATGGATGGTCTCCGGGACGTCGGTGTTCTGGCACTCTCGGATCGGCTTACCACTGTCCAGGCTTTCCATGACCGCCAATTCGTGCGCGTGCGCCTCGAGCAGGTCGGCGAACCGCAGCAGCACGGCCTTGCGCTCGCCCGGCGAGCGGCGGTGCCAGCGACCATCCTCGAACGCAGCCTTGGCCTTCGCTACAGCGATGTCGACGTCGCGCGCATCGCAGGCGGAGATTTCCGTCAGGACTTCTCCGGTTGCCGGATTGGTGGTCTGGAACGTTTTACCCGACACCGAACGAACAAAGGCTCCGTCGACAAATGCCTGCGTCGGCAATTTCAACTTCTCCGCCAGCGCGGCATATTCGGAAGCAGTGAGAAGTTTTGCCATCAGAACTTCTCCCCGACGATCGCGGCGACTTGCCGCTTGAGTTCGACGACGATTGCCTGCAGCCGGCGCTTCTCGGCATCATCGAGGTCCTGCAGCGGGGCCCTCACCCCACCCGGGCGCAGGCCTGTCAGCGCGCAGCCATGCTTGATCGACTGCACGAATTTTCCACCTTCCAGGAAGTCCATGAGCGGCATCAGGGCAGACATGATGCGGCGCCCCTTGTCGAAGTTCTTTTCAATTACACAGGCTTCGTACAACGCAATATGCTCACGGGAAATGAAGTTCGAGCCGGCGCAAACCCAGCTGCTCGCGCCCCAGGCAAAGAACTCCAGAGCCTGGTCGTCCCAGCCGCACGAGATATCGATGTCGTGGAACTCCGTAGCCAGCATGTGCAGTTGCGACGTCTGGCCGGAGCTTTCCTTGATGGCCACAAAGTTCTTCGACGCAGACGTAACGGTACGGAAGTACTCGCGCCCCATCGACACGCTCATTCGCCCGGGGTAGTTGTAGAGCATGATGGGCAAACCCGCGGCTTTGTCGATAGCGAGTGCGTGGGCGGCATTCTCCGCTTCGGTAGGCAGCGCATAGGGCGGCGAGCCAACGAGAATGGCGTCGGCCTTGATGGCCTTGGCTGCGGTGGCGTATTGAATCGACTCTTCCGTACGCACAGCACCGGTCCCGACGATGAGTTGGGCCCGCGAACCGATGACCTCCTTGGCGTGCGCGGCGAGCGCCAGGCGCTCTTCCGTCGTGTGCGCATAGTACTCGCCCGTCGAGCCGGCAACGATGATGCCGTGCACGCCTGCCTCGATCAGCGATTCCAGCACTTCTGCGTAGGCAGTATGGTCGATATTGCCTTCCGAAGTCAGCGGCGCGATAGCCGGGGTGTAGATGCCTTGAAATTTCATGGTTGCTCCGTAAAACGGGAAGATGTGTGATGGAATGTTCGGACTAGCGGCTCAGGGAGGCGGCTTCCTGAAGACTCAGCGAGCGGGTCTCGGGAGCAAGTGCCACGGACACGAGCAAGCCAACCAGCGTGACGCCTGCAGCGGCGTACATCGTGAAGCCGATGCCGTAGCTTTGCAGCGCGATGGGTACCAGCCAGGTCCCGATGGCGGCGCCGATCCGAGACAGCGATGCCCCCAAACCTACGGCGGCGGAACGGATTTCAGTGGGGAAGAGTTCGTTGGGATAGACCAGTTGCAGCACCTGCGCTCCGCCAATGAAGACGGCGTAGGCACCGAACAGGACCAGCACGAGCATTTCCGTGCCATCGGAGAAGGCTCCGAGCCCCAGCAGTGCCAGACCGGACCACAGGAAGCTGTGAATCAGCATGCTGCGCCGGCCGATGACATTGATGAGCTTCGTAGCGATATAGCAGCCGACAACGAAGAGCATGGTGATGGCGACTGATCCGTAGGAAGCCCAGGCACCTTTGAGATGCAGCGCTGCCAGCACCGTCGGTGCGAATGCATACACCGCAAACACCGGAATCACGGAGCAGCTCCAGAAGACTGAAACGAAGAGCATGCGTTTGCCGTATCCGGAATGCAGCAGACTGAGAAGAGGTACTTTTTTCTCCGCGGGCTGCTCGGGAAGGTTCTTCAGCGAGAACGAGGACCCATAGACCTTCTTGATGACCCGCTCCGCCTCCGCAGTACGGCCCTTGCTGAGGAGCCAGCGCGGCGACTCAGGTGTACCGAGGCGAACCAAGAGCAGGACAACCCCAATGGCCGCCGGGCTAGCCAGGACCAGGCGCCAGGCGTCGGCTCGACCGGTATCCAGAAGCGCATTACCGACAACGTAAGCCAACGCCGCCCCTGCGAACCACAGGATAGTCAGCATGGCTAGCCGTGGACCGCGATACTTTTTGGGCATGAACTCCACCAGCAGGGAGCCGGCGACGGGATATTCGAATCCCACGCCAATCCCAATTAGGAACCGGAGCGCGAAAAGCTCGATGCCGGAACTCGCCCAGAATTGCGCCAACGAGCACAGGACGAAAATCGTCGGGCCGAAGAAATACAGCTTCTGGCGTCCAAGGCGACCGGTCAGAAGCCCGCCGAGAAAGCCACCGAAGAAGATGCCGATGAGCGCCGACGCCGCAATCATGCCCTGCCAGAAACTTGTCAATTCCAGGGCGGCGGCCAGCGGCACCATGGCGACACCAATGATGCTCAGCACGTAGCCGTCCAGGACCCAACCACCGCCTGAGCGCACGCAGAGCAACTGATGAAAAGCATTGAGAGGAACGTCCTCGACCGACTGATGATTCGCCACGCTTTGTCTCCTGCTAGTGCCCGGAAATCGCGTTGCGCGCGAATCCGAGTCTCGTCAATGAAATAACTGGTTATCCGGTTCCATGAACCGAACGCTATGCGGCTTGGTTTCAAGCCTAGTGAGCCTGGTGCTAGACCTCCCTCCCTGCTCGATGCTGGCCGAGCCAAAGATTGGCGTTCACCCCCAAGGAAAGGAGTGGCTCGGGAGGGTTCTTGTTAGGTTTCGGTGAGGCAAGAAGGAAGTCGATCAGCGGGTCTCGCTTCCCAGCCAGGTGGTCAGCCAGCAGCTTGCCCGTTACGGTTCCGCGGGTCACTCCCAGACCGTTGCAGCAGAGCGCGCCATAGACATTCGGGGCGAGCTGGCCAAAGTGGCCCATGTGATTGCGCGACATCGCCAGTGAACCGCCCCACGTGTACTCAAATGCGACATCCGGCAGCATCGGAAAGCGCCGTTCAAACGAAGTCCGATGGCATTGGACAAACCGGTCCAGGTACTCCTGTTTGCTACGCCCGTCGCGATTGAAGCTGAAGCTGTTGCGGACCAGGATGCGGTTGTCGTGGGTGCGGCGCAGCGTGGTCCCGAACGGGTCGGCAGGAATCAGCCCCCAGAATTCCTTCCCCCCCAGGCGTTCCTGCTCGGCCGTCGTCAGCGGACGGGTAAGGCTGGCGTAGGTGAAGATAGGCAGCATCGTGCCCTGCAAGAAGCCGAAGCGCTGGCCAAAAGCATTGTTTGCGAGCACCAGTGTGTCAGCAATGACGCGGCCATTCGCATGGGACAGAGCGATCTTGTCGCCGTACCCCACGTCCGTGATGGGCGTGTGTTCGTACAGGCTGACATTCGGAGGCAGGCAGTTCGCCAGTCCTTTCACCAGCGCCGACGGCTGGACGAGCGCCGTTCCCGGTGTGAACAAGGCCTTCTTGTAGAACGAAATCCCAATGTGGTCGGGCAAGTCTGCGCCCTCGATCATTTCGTAGGGCTGACCCAGCTTGTCCAGGCCTCGGCGATACGCGTCCAACACCGCGATACCCCTGTCTTCGACCGCTGCCTGGTACTTGCCGGACGGCCGGAGATGGCAATCGATCTGGAATTCCTCGACCAGCGACTTCAGGATCTTCTGCCCAGTCAGATTGAGGCTCAGGCTCTTCTGCGCGGTTGCGATGTCGCCGATGTAGTCGTCAGCCCCAATGTCGTGGGGCAGGTCAATTGCAAAGCCTGCGTTTCGTCCGGACGCGCCATATCCGACTTCTTGCGCTTCCACCAGGACGATTTCGTCGTGCGGGAAGTTGAGGGCCAGCTGCCGGGCCGACGCGAGCCCCGTGAACCCTGCACCGACCACCACCCATCGCGCCTCGGTCGTCCCCGTATGGGACGGCATGGGCTTGCGCGGAGGGCTCAAATGAAACCAACCGCAGGTCGAATCGTCGGCTGGAAGGGCTGTAACTCGCATGGTCTTTCGTCTCGCTCGGATCGCCTTGATGCCCGTCAGACATCCTATCGGCGTTGTGTCTATCATTTGTAGACAGAGAATAGTTCAACGATAGACCAACTCATATCCGGGTTTACGCGCGCAATCTCGTCTCAAATAGTGATGCATTAGCTACTAATTAGATGGATTGCCGGTGAATGCGTGAGGCAGCAGGCAGGTAGCGAAAAGGGCAGCAAGCGCGGCCGGCCACACGGGAGGGACACGGAAGCGGCGTATGGGCCGGGCCGGGCCGCCGCCTCGAATTTGGGTCAGGAGTTGGGCGTCACCCGAACAACCCCGGATTTTTTATATACTGTCTACGATTGATAGACATTGAGCCTCGAATGCCCAAGATCCGAGAACCCTCAGAAGGCGACCCGCAAACGGCGGATAGCTCTGTTGACCGTAAAGCGCTCCTAAGCGAAGCGCTGCGGCGGCGCATTGTCAGCATGGAGCTGGCGCCCGGCGCCGTTGTGGACGAACTGGCACTAAGCGAGGAATTCGGACTATCCAGGCCGCCGGTACGCGAACTCATGCGGCAGATGGCGGCCGAGGGATACATTGAGCTCGAAGCCAATCGGGCTGCTCGCGTGTCCTCGATGAACCATCAGTCGCTGCGGAATTTCTTTCTCGCTGCACCGCTGATCTACGTTGCGACAACGCAGCTCGCGGCCTCAAATGCCACGGCCAAGGAAATCGACGAGCTGAAAGCTATCCAGGCCAAGTTCCGCGAAGCCATTGAGAACAACGATGTCGACAATCGCGTCTTATTCAACGACCAGTTTCACCTGCAGATCGGGAAGATGGCGCACAACCCCTATCTGATGCCCAGCTTGCGCCGCGTCCTGATAGACCACGCCCGGCTGGGGAAACTCTTCTATCGGCATCCAACTTCGACAGACCTGCACCCGGAGATGAACAAGGCTGCGGACCAGCATGACGAAATCATCAGCGCCATCGAACGACATGATGCCGGGGCAGCGGGGGAAATCGTGCGAGCTCATATGGATTTGTCGCGCCGACGAATGACTGAATATGTCGCACCGCCCGCCATGGACGTACCGTTGACGGTCTAGCTCAGGTGTAGTGCTGTTGCAGATCGCCATTTCCGCCAATGGCGGTCACAATTCCCGCCAGTATCGAGATCTGAACGCTTTTACCTACCCGTTGCGCTGACGCTTGCTAATCGCACGTGAGCACCGCAGTGAGGTGGCGGCAGAACCGTAGCGTGCATGGCGGGAGCGTATTCAGTCTATGGCCAGGGACATGGCAGACAGCCGGGGGAGTGTTAAAAACCTTGCCATCCGGAATGGCGCCTGTTTGCCGGGCCACTGTCGCCCGGCAGCGTGCGTCAGGCGATGGTGATCCTGAACGCGCTGTTCGCCTGGCTGACCGAGGCGGGCTACCTGCACAGTGAAGAGGATGCGCGGCATGAGGCCACGCAGGATCGGCACCGGATCGGCCGGACCCGCAAGACGTAAGGCGCATCAGCATGGCATTCCCGCACCAATCGAAGATCGCATCCGAGAATGGCGCACTTCCTGATCAGGCCCAACTCCCCCTACCAGGTAAGTTGTCCGCCGGCCACACCCTCGCAGATTTTAGCCGCATGGGCCGCTGCCTGTTCGAGCCAAGATGCATGCGACTTGGGAACGCCTAGCATCGTCAAACCCAGCCGTCCATTGCACGCAGGGCGTGCTCGAGATTGACGCCCTTACCGTACTCTAGTTTGGAAAGCATGCCGATGGCGACACCGCAGTGCCTCGCCGCCTGGTCAATGGGCATCCCGTCCCCTGCGCGGGTTGTGCGGTCGTCCAGTTGATGAATAGTGCGAATCGTGGCGCGCGATGGCGGCGTCGTTGATCAAAGACGTTGGAAAATGTGCCGCTTTGCAGACCTTATGGGTTCTGCTAGCAAAATTGCTCAGCACAGACGATGGCAGAGCATATTCTCCTCAATAGTCCCTCCAGGATGCGCGGTGTGGTTAGCCCATCCGACAAACCTGAGGCAAGGATCCTGATCGCCGACGATCTGGAGGCCGATGTCCGTTTGCTCGCGCAGATACTGCGCGGGCCGGCTACGTTTGCGTCGTCTTAAAATGGATCTGCGTGTGGTTTGCGAGCTTTGAAGCCAGAACCGCTACGATCTGATCGAGCTAGATCTCCCGATGTCCGGCAGGGATGGGGTCCAGGTGATGGAAGACCTAAAGGAAGTCGAGGCAGACCGCTACCTTGCTGTGATCGTGCTCACCGCCCTACTTGATCGCAAGTTGCCCGCACTACCAGGTGCGAAGGACATTTTCCCCTTGGTACGTCATTTCATGCCGATGCACCAGGCCCGCAAGGAATTCGTGCGGATCGTCGAACCGGCCGCCTTGGCGGTATTCCTCGCCTCCGACCACTCGGCCTCGATGACCGCGACGGCGCTGGCCATGAACGGCGGCTGGATCTGGCACTGAGGGAACGAGACATGTCTACCAACCCCGGAACACGCCACGCAGGCGGCGCCAAGGCCCCCGTAAAGCCCATCACGCTCGCATTGCAGGGCGGGGGTGCCCATGGCGCCTTTGCCTGGGGCGTACTTGACCGCCTGCTCGAGGACGAACGGCTCGCCATTGAAGGCATCAGCGCCACCAGCGCCGGTGCAATGAATGCCGCGGTACTCGCCTACGGTTTGCTCAAGGGTGGGCCGCCTTGCGCTCGCACCGCGCTGCACAACTTCTGGCGAGACGTTTCCAGCACCGCGCAGATCTGCAGCCCGTTCCGCAAACTGCCGTGGGAGACTTGGCTGCGTAGTGGTTACGGACTCGACAGCTCGCCGATGTACCTGCTGACGGACCTGTTGCTGCGCGTACTCTCACCCTACGATTTCAATCCTTTCAACTTCAACCCACTGCGCGACGTTCTTGCCCGCCATGTCGATTTCGACGCCCTGAGCCGACATTGCCCGATCCAGCTCTATCTGTGCGCGACCAATGTCGAAACCGGCAGTTTGCGCGTGTTCTCGCGCGAGGAAGTCTGTCTGAAGGCGGTGCTGGCCTCGGCTTGCCTGCCGTCCCTGTTCCGGGCCGTGGAGATTGACGGCCAACACTATTGGGACGGGGGCTACGTCGGCAACCCCGCCATCTTCCCGCTGATCTATAACTGCGGCACGCGGGATGTGGTGATCGTTCATATCAACCCGATCGTTCGCAAGGGCGTCCCGAAGACCGCGATGGAGATTCTCAATCGCATTAACGAAGTCAGCTTCAATTCCTCGTTGATCCGCGAGCTGCGTGCGATCAGCTTCATCACCACCCTGATCCAGGACGGCAAGGTGGACATGAAGGAAATGCTTATCCATTCGATCGGCTCGGACCAGACCATGACGGCGCTCGGCGTTTCCAGCAAGTTGAATGCGGACTGGGACTTTCTCTGCTACCTACGCACCCAAGGGCGCGATCAGGCCGAGCACTGGCTGGCACAGAACTTCAGTGCGATCGGCGAACGGTGCAGCATCGATTTGCGCAAGGAATTCCTTTAACGCCGCGGTGCGCCCCTGTTCGAGCGACACTGGGCGTACGCGTGTGCCAGCACATTCTCACGATAGCATCACCGAGATTGGGTGCATTCGAGGCCCTGTTGTTCGGCAAACGAGTGTCGATAAAATTGACAATTCAATTTCCCCCACCTTTGGGCGACAAGGGTTCCAGCCGGATACCCCAGTGACAAATTTATTTTGAGATACGCCTGTACGATGGCATCCGTCTGGTATGGACCTGATGCCCCCGCGTCGTTCATCGGGAACCACAATTAGAGCGCACATCGATGTCAGGACAAGTCCTCCAACAGCTCCCTTGCCTGACGCTAATCCACGGTATCAAACCCCTCCGTGAAGGAGCCATGAATCTCGGCCAACCCCTGCCGCGCCGCGCCGCTCTTGCCTTGGCGGTGCCAGAGCCGGGCCAGGCTCAGTGCGCCTTGCAACTCGACTGACCTGGCCCCTCGATCACGGGCGAGAGCAGTTGCCTTCTGAAAACAGGCCTCGGCTTCTTTGGTCCGAGCGGACGCGCAGGCCTCCTCTCCCGGCATCTGCAGCATCAAGTCCCCCTTGAGCCGAAGCAGTCTCGGTTCATCGAACCGCTCGCCGATCCTGCTCACCAGCGCCAGCGCCTCGCTCAGCACGCGAAGCGCCGCTTCAGGTTGCCCTGCCCTGCCATAAGCGTCGGCGAGCAGCCCCAGAAGTGATGGCTGGCCCAGTACCGCTCCGGTTGCTTCGCGGGCGTCAAGATCCTGGTGCATTTGCGCGATGCCCTCCTCATGACTCCCCTGCCTGGCGAACGCCCAGCCGCGCAGAATCGTTCCCCACGCCAGATAGAGTGGGAACCCCTGGTCGCTCGAGAGTGCGATCGCAGCGTTGGCATACCCCAGCGCCGGTTGCACTTCGCACCGGCGCTGATGCAGTTCGGCCGCGAAGATCAGGGTCAGGGCAAGGCCGAACGGGTCAGAGACTTTTCTGGCCAGCTCCAGTGCCTCCTCGCAGCGGGCGCGGGACTGATCCGGCAAGCCCAGATACCAAAGGAACCAGCTCAAGGTGCTCCGCATATGAACGGCGGGGTTTCGCGCATAACGCAGAAGATGACCGTATGACTGCCGGTCGGGCCGGTGCAGCTCCAACGCCCGCTCCATGTGGGTCCGGGCCAGCCTGACCTCGCCCAGGCGGAACACCGTCGTTCCAAGAACACGGTGCGCCGCCGCGAGTTGCTCCGGGTCTTGTGTGTCCCGCGCGAGACCGAGCATCCG
Source organism: Cupriavidus sp. DF5525 (assembly GCF_040149425.2). Classification (NCBI taxonomy): domain Bacteria; kingdom Pseudomonadati; phylum Pseudomonadota; class Betaproteobacteria; order Burkholderiales; family Burkholderiaceae; genus Cupriavidus; species Cupriavidus sp. DF5525. The sequence continues at coordinate 1,399,859 of NZ_CP168267.1, forward strand.
CTCCACCAGGCTCAACGCTGTCTTGAGTTGGGAACGCAACAGGTAGAACGACCACAGGCCTAGCTGCGCGGAGAAAGACTGCGGAGTTTCCCCGCCCTGTTCGCTCAGGGCGAGGGCACGCGTGTAGGTCGCCTCCACCTCTGACGCCCCAAAACCTCGCGCGGCCATCCAGGCTGGACCAAGGGTCAGCAGCAGGGTGAGTTCCTCGCGCAGGCGCTCCGGGGCATCAGGCAGGGATTTGAGCAGATCGAGGGCTGCACTGAGATGCCCGATCGCCTCGAGCTGAGCTGAACGTTGCAGCGCCTCCGCCTGGTCCAGCGGCTCCAGGCACAAATGGGTGTAGTAGCGCCTGTGTGACCAGTCATGCCGGTACTCGGAGCGGTAGTTGACGAGCAGAAGCATCCTGGCACCCGGCACGTCCTCGATGAGGACATTGAGGAAAGCCTCCGTCTCACTATCCAGCCATTGCAGGTCTTCGATCAGAAGTATGAGTGTCTGATTCTGACTCTCGCGCACCAGCAAGCGCGCGATCGCCTCGAAGGTGCGCTGACGCCGGATGGCCGGATCCATCGTCGGCAATGCCGAGCCCGGCTCAACGATACCCAGCAGGTAGAGCAAGTAAGGCAGTTGATCCTCCAGGGCGCGGTCCAGAATTAGGAGTCTGCCAGTGGCCTTCTCGCGATAGCGGCGCTCGTCATCCTGTGCCGTAATCTGGAAATAGTTGCGCAGCAAGTCGATTAGCGGCAAGTAAGGAAACGCCTTGCCATGCGACACCGAGAAGGTCTCGAGCACCATGCAGCCTTGCTGCGCGCGTGCCTTGAATTCATGGAACAGGCGCGACTTGCCCACGCCCGCCTCGCCCACCACGCCGACGATCTGCCCCTGCCCTGCCCGGGCCAGTTCGAGCGCCTCGCCCAGGCGCTTCAGTTCGGCCTCGCGACCGACAAACCGGGCCAGGCCACGTTGCGCGCCCACCTGCAGCCGCGTGCGCAAGGCGCCCAGCCCGAGCACCTCATACACGGCCAGCGGCTCGCGCAGGCCCTTGATCTGTGTGCGCCCCAAGGCCTTGAACTCGAAATACCCCTCGGCCAGTTTGTGGGTCGATTCGCTCACGAGGATCGATGACGGGGTCGCGACCCCTTCCATCCGCGCGGCGATATGGATTGTGTGGCCGACCGGGTCGTAGTCCGTGCGCAAGTCATCCTTGCGGATCGAGCGCACCACCACTTCGCCGGTATGGACGCCAACCCGGATCTGTAGCGGGATGCCCTGCTCCAACCGGATCTTGTCGCTATGGTGGCGCATGGCCTGCTGCATGCGCAGCGCCGCAAACAGCGCCCGCAGCGCATGGTCCTCGTGGGCGATTGGCGCGCCAAACAGGGCGAGGATTCCGTCGCCGAGGGATTTGGCCACGTATCCCTCATAGTGATGCACGGCTTCCATCATCAGCGCCACGACCGGATCGATCAGGCTGCGGGCTTCCTCAGGGTCCAGGTCTTGGATCAATGCCGTCGAGCCGGCCATGTCCGCGAACAGGGCGGTGATGGTCTTGCGCTCGCCACCAGCCTCCCCACCCTTCGCCTCCATGGCGGCCTGCTCGGCGCGGATCCGTTCGGCCAGATGGGGCGGTGTGTAGAGAATCGGTGCCGGCAAAGGTGGCCCAACAACGCGCCGCCGGGCCTGAGCCCTGACATCGTCAAGAAGGCCAACGGCGCCCTGAATACGGCGCTGAAGGACCTGAGCGTCGTCAAGAGCATCGTCGATCGTGGCGATGAGCCCGGCGGCGGTACGCCCGAGCAGTTCGCAACGCTGACCCGCACCCACTACAAGATGTGGGGCGATGTGGTGAAGGCAAACAACATCACGGCTGATTAAGACAGCAAAGGCGCTGCACCTCCACGTGGCCAGGAAAATCGGTTTGCCCGGCCACGTGACGCGCCTTGTCCAGCCAGCCTACTTGACGCACGCGAGGTTGACGGCGAGTCCGCCCCAGTCGGTGGCCTGGTTGCTGTCCACCTGGACCTGCAGCTTGTCGTTGTGGAGAATGGTTCCGGAAGGCACCTCACGGGTGCAGTTCTGCAGACCGTTGGTCACCTTGCAGCCCAGGCTGCCGACCTCCGCCAGCTTCACCGCTGCGCCCGCCCCTGTCACCTTGTACACCGAGATGTCCAGTGATCCGTGCACCTTACCGAGCGTGCTGGCCGTGAGCTTGACGCTGCTGCAGTCATAGGGAATCACGACACCGAAATCCGACGGCAGAGGCACCGCGCCGCCCGAGCCGGTCATGGCATAGTGGCCGCGGCTAAGCGTATCCGGCACGTTGAAGTTGCCGTTGTAGACCGTCGCAGTCGTCATTTTCGCGCCGGAGGTTGGCCACTTGCCGTCCTGCTTCGGGCCGTACAGCGTCGATGTCGAGGTATCGAAATAGAAATCGCCATCGACACCGATGCTGTCCGTCGGCGCGCCGCTGCCGTACAGGATGTGGCCGCCATTCCCAACCGTGCTCCCACCGGTTCCACCGGTCCCGCCGGTACCACCAGTGCCACCCGTACCGCCTGTACCGCCAGTGCCGCCAGTCCCGGACTGGCCGGCCAGCGAGACCCCCTGCGGCCACTGGTCGTTGGCCTTGGGCCCGTACAGCGTCCAGGTGTTAGTATCCAGGTAGTAATCGCCGTTGTTTCCGACGCTGTTGTCCGGCGCGCCCGCGCCCGTCAGCACGGTGCCGCCGCCGGGGCCCGACGAGCCGGACCCGCCACCCAACGGGACACCCGGCGGCCAGGTGCCATCCGCCTTGGGCCCGAACAGTGTCGAGGTGGTGGTGTTGATGTAGTAGTCGCCATTGTTGCCGACGCCGCTGGTCGGATCGCCCGAGCCGGACAGCATGGTGCTACCGGCCAGACCCGTATTGCCGCCGGCCCCGGTGTTGCCTTGGGTGCCGCTCCCGCCCACCGGCCCTGCTATCGACACCCCAGCTGGCCACACGCCGTTTGCCTTGGGCCCGAAGAGCATCCAGGTCGCGGTATTGAGGTAGAAATCCCCGTCCTTGCCGATATCGGGCCCCGGGTCACTGGTACCGGACAGCATGGTGCTGCCAGCCGTGGCGGGAGTTGGCGCCGTCGTGGATGTGGACGTGGCCGATCCCGGGTTACCTGTCGTATCCGATCCCGGGTTGCCTGTCGTGGTCGCGGCTGACGTGGCGCTGGCAGGCGCCGAGTCGCCTCCGCCTCCCCCGCAACCGGCGACCGTGACGATCAGACAGGCGAGCGGCACGGCAGCCAGCCTCATGTGGATGCGTTTCATAGAGTCCCCCCTTTCCCGGCTTTTTTAGCCACTTTGAAATCCGATGGCTTGCGCTAGCGCCAACGATGCGTTCAATCTAGGTGGCGGGATTGGAAAGAAAAATCGCCTCTATGGACGAGCGCCGGGTATGCGGCAAGCGCGATCGGACGCCAAAAGGATGCTTAAGAAATGAAACATCGGGCCATCAAAGCGGCGCCCCTCTTGCCATGCATTTACCCCAGCAGAGATGTCAACTGCCCGCAGCCGCCATGCACACGTGAAATGCGCCCGCTTGCAGTGAAGGCCAGCCGACGCACACGACCCTGGCAGTTGTTTCAAAGTCGAATCAGCCTGCATTCCCCTGTTTGAAGGTAGGCGGTCGCCGCCTTACTTTCGAATCTGGACGTCGGCTACGGACTGGGGCAGCTTCGCGATATCACGCTCGATGTCAGCGTCGAGTTGCTTTCCGATAGCGCGAATCCGATTCCGGGTGCCGCTGAACGAAATGCCCTTGTCCAGCGGCAGTACTTCCTTCAGCATAGCCGTGGCCTGCCGGTACGGCAGATGGCTTGCCCACTTCGCCTGGAGGCATTTCAGCTCCGGCGTGGCGCGATTAGTCAGAGCTTTAGACAAGGGATGGACCATGGACCGCGGCGCCCGTTGGCAAGCACACGACCACAGGCGCGGACTATTCACCGTCACCTTGCCGTACACAGTGCGCACCACCGTCGAGCGCCTGTCCTTGTGGCGCAACGCCGCGCCGCAGCACCGACAATGGATCTGGTCCGAGAGCCACTCATCGACTTGCTTCGAAACCAGCTCGACCTGCACCTTGGCCAACAGCGACCGCCCCTCCGCTAGGGAATCGCTGATCAACGAGGTCCTTCGTATGACGCTGCCAACGTCTTTAGCTTTGGCGTCTCACAATGAGGGAGAACTGGCCAGCTTCGCCATGCTTTTCGCTCATTTCGGGCCATTCCTGGCGCGCTTTGCGCGCTCAGGGCGGATTGCTCCCCTGTGAGGCCAACAACAGCTTCCCGGCGAGCACCAGATTCGCCAGACCCAACAGGCTGAACAACTGCGCTGTGTTCTTAACCAGGCCCTTTGATGACGTGGAACGGATGCTCGACCCGCGCCCGGATCTGGGCCTTGGCCCGCTCGACGGCGATCAGCAAGTCCTTGACAGCGCCGTCACGCATCGCCCTGATGTTGCCGCGCTTGACAGGGGAGGCGCAAGCCGCGGTGCTGGCCAGCGCCTCGGCGCACTGGCTGCGCCACACCGCCGGTTCGCACATGACCGACCAGCAGGTGGACCTGCGCTTTGTGCGCGACAACTTCCCTACACCCGCGGGTGCTCGACCCGGACCTGAACCTGATCGAGATTTCAGAACTGATCGACTGAGGGCGCGCTGCCCGCTTGCTGCGCCATAGGCATGATGATGGGGCGCTGATGCCCGTCGCGCTATCGGGCCGGACGGCGCGAGCGCCGTCCCCCCAACCACTCACTTCAAATCACCAAACCGCTTCCCCTGCGCCACCAGATCCGCCAGCAACTGCGCCGGCCGGAAATCCGCCCCGAGCGTTTCCTCATACTGCCGCAACGTCCGCAGCACCTTGTCCAGCCCGATCGAATCGGCATAGCACATCGGGCCGCCACGGTAGACCGGCCAGCCGTAGCCATTGACCCAGATGACGTCGATATCGGACGCGCGCAGCGCCTTGCCCTCCTCCAGGATTTTGGCGCCCTCGTTGATCATCGGGTAGATGCAGCGCTCCAGGATCTCTTGGTCCGATACCACGCGGCTCGCCCTGCCCTGCCGCGCGGCGAAGTCGCGGATGACCTGTTCCACCACCGGCGACGGGCGTGCGTTGCGCTTGTCGTCGTAGTCGTAGTAGCCGGCGCCGGTCTTCTGGCCGCGGCGGTCCATTTCGCAGAGGATTTCGCGCAGGGTCGAGCTGGTGGATTTCTCCTTCACCCAGCCAAGGTCCAGGCCGGCCAGGTCGCTCATCGCGAACGGGCCCATCGGGAAGCCGAAGTCGTACAGCACGCGGTCGATGTCCCACGGCAGCGCGCCGTCGAGCGCCAGTTTCTGGGCTTCGCGCTGCCGTTGCGCCAGCATCCGGTTGCCGACGAAGCCCGGGCACACGCCGACCAGCGCCGCGACCTTGCCGATCCGGCGCGCCAGCTCCATCGAGGTGCGGATCACCGGCTTCGAAGTCTTGTCGCCCCGCACCACTTCCAGCAGCTTCATCACGTTGGCCGGCGAGAAGAAATGCAGCCCGATCACAGTCTCCGGGCGCGAGGTGGCCGCGGCGATCTCGTTGACGTCCAGCGCCGAAGTGTTGGTGGCCAGGATGGCGCCCGGCTTAACAATGCGGTCGAGCTTGCCGAATACCTCCTTCTTGACGTCCATGGTTTCGAACACGGCTTCGATCACCAGATCGGCGTCGGCCAGTTGCTGCAGTTCGAGGGCGGGCGTCAGCAGCGCCATGCGCGCGTCCACCTCAGCGGCGCTGAGACGCCCCTTCTTCATCGTGTTTTCGTAGTTGGCGCGGATGGTGCGCAGCCCGCGGTCCAGCGCCTGCTGCGTCGTTTCGACGATGGTGACCGGCAGCCCAGCGTTGAGGAAGTTCATCGCGATGCCGCCGCCCATGGTGCCGGCGCCGACGATGCCGACCCTGGCGACTGGGATCGCCGGCACGTCGGCGCCGATGTCGGGTACGTTCCAGACCTGCCGCGAGGCGAAGAAGTAGTAGCGCTGCGCCGCCGACTGCTTGCCGGCCATGAGTTCCTGGAACAGTTCGCGCTCGCGCCGCAGGCCCTCGTCGAACGGGAGTTCGACCGCCGCCTCGATGCAGCGGATATTGGCTTCCGGCGCCTCAAAGCCACGGAAGCGGCGCGCGTTGGCCTTGCGGAAGGCGGCGAACAGTTCAATGTTGCCCCGTGCCGGAGCGATCTTGTCATCGAGTTCGCGCACCTTGCGCAGCGGCCGCTGCTCGGCGACCACCTGGCGCGCGAACGCGATGGCATCAGCGCGTAGCGTGGCGTCGTCGGCGAGTGCGTCGAGAAGCCCCATTTCAGCGGCCTCGCCGGCGGGCACATGGGTGCCGTAGGCGACCATCCCCAAGGCCTTCTCCGGGCCGACCAGTCGGGGCAGCCGCTGCGTACCGCCGGCGCCGGGCAGCAGGCCGAGGTGGACTTCGGGCAGGCCGCATTTCGCGCTGCGTGTGGCGATGCGGTAGTGACACACCAGCGCCACTTCCAGCCCGCCGCCGAGCGCGGTGCCGTGGATGGCCGCAATCACCGGCTTGGGGCTGTCCTCGATGACCGCCTGAACGTCCGGCAGGCCAGGCGGCACGAACGGCTTGCCGAACTCGGTGATGTCCGCGCCGGCGATAAACGTCTTGCCAGCGCAGATCAGCACGATTCCCTGCACCGCAGAATCGGCGATGCAACGTTCGATGCCGTCGCGGATGCCGGCGCGCACGCCGGCGGACAGCGCGTTGACGGGCGGCGAATCGATGGTCAGCACGGCGATATTGCCGTCCACGGCCAGGCTGGCCACTGCGTTGATGGCGGTCATGCAAGCTCCTTGAACGCTGTGTTGATGTGGTTTCAACCGGTCAGTCATGCCGGTCCGTCACGTCCCTGGCGATGGCCAGGAAACGGTCGAGTTCTTCGCGGATCTGCTTCTTGTTGTATTTGCCGACGCTGGTCTTGGGGATCTCGCCGGTCATTGCGACCAGCGCCGGCAGCATCCACTTGGTGATCTTGCCGGTGTCGACCCCATGCGTCTTCAGGAATGCGATCACATCGCCCTCGTCGGCCTCGAAGCCGGGCCGCAGTTTGACCAACGCCAGCGGGCGCTCGCCCCAGACGGCATCGGGCACGCCAACCACGGTGGCTTCCAGCACGAAATCGGCCATCGCGATCAGGTTTTCCAGTAGCACCGTCGGCACCATCTCTGCACCGCTGCGAATCACGTCCTTGACGCGGTCGGCGATGGTGATATAGCCATGGCGGTCGACCCTGGCTATATCGCCGGTATGTAGCCAGCCGCCGCGCCACAGCTCGGTGCTGCGTTCCGGTTCCCGGTAATAGGCACAGGTGGCCCACGGCGCGCGCACGACGATTTCGCCCACGGTCTGGTCGTCCCGCGGCACCGGCTTGCCGTCATCGTCCACTACCTCCACGTCGACACCCAGCACCGGCAGGCCGGCCTTGACTAGCAGCCCGTCGGTCTGCGCGCGGTCCAGCCCGGTCAGGTCCTTGCGGATAAACGACGTGACAATGGTCGGCGCGGTCTCGGTCATGCCATAGCCCGAACTCATCCGGAACGACGGCAGCAGTGCCTCCAGCTTGATTTTCAGCCCCAGCGGCAGCGCGCCGCCACCCACGCTGACGCGCACCAGGCTGCTCAGGTCGTATTTGTGCAGGTCCGGGTAGGCCAGCAGCATCGCGGCAATGGTGCTGACGATGCCGACCGAGGTCACCTTCTCGCGCTCCACCAGCTCGCAGAAGCCCTGTACCGTGAAAGTGCCGTGCAGCACGATCTTCTGCGCGCAATAGACCGCCACGAATGGCGCGCCCCATGCGTGGATGTGGTACATCGGCGTATTGAGCAGCAGCACCGCGTTCTCGCCCAGGCGTGCGGCATCGGCGGGGCTGGCGTCGGGCGTATTGGCGATGGCCTGCTGCGCCATCACGTGCACGGTCATCAGGTAGAGCTGCCGGTGCGTGAAGGTGGCGCCCTTAGGTTGGCCCGTCGTGCCGGTGGTGTAGCACAGCGTGGCGTTGACATCCTCATGCAGCATCGGCCAGTCCATCGCGTCCGGCTGGCCGGCGATCAGGTCTTCATAGTGGATCAGGCCGGCGATGCGCGTATCCGGCAGCCCTGGCCGGTCGGACATGTAAACAAAGCGCTCGACCACATCGCTGATCTGGTCGTAGATGCTTTCCACCAGCGGCAGCAGCGTGTCGTCGAAGAACACGATGCGGTCTTGCGCATGCCGGATGGTGAAGATGACATGCTCGCGCGACAGGCGCACATTGACGGGGTGCAGTGTGGCGCCGATGCCGGGCACCGCGTAGTAGAGCTCCAGGTGCCGGTGCGTGTTGAGCGCGAGCGTGGCGATGCGGTCGCCCGGCTCGCCCGGCACGCCAGGCACCACGCCCAGGCCGTTCAGCGCATGGGCAAGCTGGCAGACGCGGCGGTACCACGCAAGCCAGGTGAACCGCGCATACTCGCCGCTGCTCGGGTTGCGGTAGACCACGCCAGGCAGGTCCGGGTACAGGCGGACCGGCCGCTGCATGATGGTGGTCAGCAGCAAGGGGTAGTGGGTGCTGAACTCCGGGTACGTCCTCGCTTCCATCTCTTCTCCTGGTGCCGGGGTTGGAAAGGGCAGCCTGCGCGGCCAGCGTGGGCCGCTGGCATGGCAGCAAATCAGGGAATGTCTCCGGCTTCCAGGCGCCGCTGCAGCCGTGGGTCGGCAATGCGCAGCGCCAGTACGAATGCGGCCGACTTGACTGCGATGGCGGCAACGAACACCAGCGGGAAATACAGCGACTGCGCCAGCAGCCCGCCGATCACCGGCCCGATGGCCATCATGCTGTAGGTAGCGGTGTCGGACACGGCCAGCAGCATCGGCCGGTCCTTGCGTGCGCCGAACTCCATCACCAGGTTGTCCGCGGAAACAAAGAAGCCGCCGAAGCCCGTCCCCAGTCCGCAGAACGCCAGCAGGAAGCCAGGCAAGGTGGCGCACGACAGCAGCCACGCCGTGGCCGCGATCCATGTGGCGATGCTGGCAAGGAACACCAGCCGGTAGCCGCACCGGTCAGCGATGCGGCCCCACACCAGGTTGCTGCCGGTCTGGGCCAGCAGGTACGCCAGGCTGAGGTAGCCGAGGATGGCGCCGTCCAGCCCCAGCAGCCGGCCGGCGTAGATCGCATAGAACGGCATCGCCATCATGCCGAAGGCCACCAGCGCGCGGGCAATGAAAAACCGCACGAAATCCCGGTCGGCAGCCAGCAGTGCCGGCAGCTCGCGCACGCGCCGCCGGAAGCCGGCGGGCATGCGCACATCGTGCAACGCGGGTTCGCGCATGCCGGCCAGCACCGAAATGCCCAGGCTGGTCAGCACAAAGGCCGCCAGGAAGGTGGCGGCATAGCCATTGCCGAACACGTCGTTGCCCACCAGGTAGCGTCCGCCCAGCCACGCCACGGCGGCCGCCGTCAGCCCGCCGAAGAAGTTGCGCAGCGCCGTCAGCCGCCCCCGCCGCGCCAGCGGGATGATCTTGGAGGTCAGGTAGTTGAAGCTGACGTTCTGCACGCCGTTCAGCAGCCCGAACAGCAGCAGGAACGCCGCTGCGGCCGCCAGTGCGCCGCGGCCGCTCAGCAGCAGCGCGGACAAGGCGAGCCCCAGGATCTGGCCGCGCACCAGCCAGCCCACCAGGTAGATCAGCGGCATCACGCGCTGGCGATGCTCGATCAGCGTCGCCCCCCAGATCGACGAGGCCGCCATCCCCGCGTACTGCGCCGCCAGCACCAGCCCCACGGTCAACTTGGAGCCGGACAGCAGGTAGAGGTAGGCCGGCACGAAGGTCGGCGCGGTCACCAGCCGGAAGCCCGTCATGCCGAGCATGCCGTGGACCAGGAACGCTTTGGCGTTGCGCGGCAGGTGCCGGGCGACGTGATCGCGAAAGTGTTGTTCGGCCTGTTCTTGCTCCGCCTCCCCGGTGCCGCGCAGCAGCGTGCCGCTCATACCGGCACGCGCGGCGTAGCGCCCTGCCCCGCCTGGACTGCGCCGTGCGGCGCGCAATTGACCTGCGTTGTCACGTTGTCTCCCACTTTGCGCCAGGTCACGCGGGGGTGCCGGCCGCTTCTTGGTCTCTGCCTGCCCATGGCGCCGCACTGGCTCACGCGCGGTGATTTTGTGGGCGCTGAATAGCTTTTCGTATTTTCGGTATGTCTGCGATGGATGCTAGCACAACCGTTCGTTTTTCAAATGGATCGATGTCATGCCTTTTCGAAATTTAGGATCGGAACCTACGGATCGACCAGGCATGCACGGTCAACGAGCGCCCGGGATGTGGGGCCCGCGCCTTTGTTACTCGCTTATTCCGATATAAATCATGAAATCGCTGCATGTTTCGCTATTTTTTCTGCACTGCATCACTCGCAGAACCACGTACACGGGGGCCGCCGGTTGGTCTTCAGACGCCTTGGGAAGCCGACCGGCTCTGTTACCCGACCCGCTCGCTTTCGGTTTTGGAGTATTGACGTTGCCAGATGCGGCTTGTATAAAAGATCATGCCGCTGCGCTGCCGTCACCGTTTTTAGAAATACTAGACTGCTGCGTCGTGCCCGTGATTCTGGCGCCCCCGGCCCAAGCACAGAACACGGGACTGAAGGCGTACAACCAAGGAGACAAGCTTGGACGAACTGGAGACGTTCCGGCAGCAGGCGCGCGCCTGGCTGGAAGCCAATTGCCCCCCTGAAATGCGCCAGCCGGTGCAGGACGAGGACGACATCTGCTGGGGCGGGCGCAAGTTCCGCTTTCAATCCGATGCGCAGCGGCTGTGGCTGCAGCGCATGGCCGACAAGGGCTGGACCGTGCCGGAATGGCCGCAGCAGTATGGCGGCGGCGGGCTCAGCGCGGCCGAGGCCCGGGTGGTGCGAGCGGAAATGCAGCGCCTCAACTGTCGGGTACCGCTGCAGAGCTTCGGCATCTCCATGCTCGGCCCGGCCTTGCTGAAGTACGGCACCGAGGCACAGAAGCAGGAACACCTGCCCAGAATCGCCCGTGGCGAGATCCGCTGGTGCCAGGGCTACTCCGAGCCTAATGCCGGCTCCGACCTGGCCGCGCTGCAGACGCGCGCGGAAGAGCGCGACGGGCATTTTGTCGTCAACGGCCAGAAGATCTGGACCTCGTATGCCGACAGGGCCGACTGGATCTTCTGCCTGGTGCGCACCGATCTTGCCGCGCAGAAGCACACCGGCATCAGCTTCCTGCTGTTCGACATGGAAACGCCGGGCGTGTCCACCCGCCCCATCGTGCTGATCTCCGGCAAGTCGCCCTTCTGCGAGACCTTCTTCGACGATGTGGTGGTGCCGCGCCACCAGTTGGTCGGCGAGCCCAACGGTGGCTGGGAAATCGCCAAATACCTGCTGACGCATGAACGCGAGATGATCAGCGCGATCGGCAGCCGCGGCTTCCGCCAGCCCGTGGGGCGGCATGCCGCCAAGATCATCGGTGTCGATGCCGGCCATCGCCTGGACGATCCGATGCTGCGCACACAGATCGCCCAGTTCGAGGTCGATGAGGCCGCCTTCGCCGCGGCCGGCGAACGCGCCCGCGACCTGGCCAAGCAGGGCGAAGGCATGGCGGCATTCTCTTCTGTCCTGAAGTACTACGGCGCGGAACTGAACAAGCGCCGCTATGAACTGCTGATGTCGGTGGGTGGCACCGACGCCATCGAATGGGAAGGCCCGCGCAGCCAGGAAGGCGCGCTGGCGCGTGCATGGCTGCGCACCAAGGCGAATTCGATCGAGGGCGGCACCAGCGAGGTCCAGCTCAATATCGTTGCCAAGCGCCTGCTCGGCCTGCCCGGCGCCTGAGGCGCCCTGACTTCCGCCCCGACACCAGACCCGCCGAAGCCACCATGCCCATCGTATTCAATGACACGCAGGAGATGCTGCGCGACAGTGCCATGACGTTCCTGCGCGAGAACGCCCTCATCTCCACCCTGCGCACGCTGCGCGATACCCATGACCCGACCGGCTTCTCGCGCGAGCTGTGGCAGCGTTGCGCCGCGCTGGGCTTCGCCGGCGTGCTGATCGACGAACAATATGGCGGCAGCGGCCTCGGTACGGTCGAGGCAGGGGTGATCGCGGAAGCCATCGGCACCACGCTGGCGCCGTTGCCCTTCATGTCCACTGCCGTGCTCGGTGCCTCGCTGGTCGGCCTGTTTGGCAACGACAGCCAGCGGCGCACGCTGCTGCCGGAAATCGCCGCCGGGCGGCACCTGACGGCCCTGGCGCTTGACGAGGCCGCCAAGCATCGGCCGGACCGCATCGCCACCACGGCGCGGCGCGAGGCTGACGACTATGTGCTGGACGGCAGCAAGGTCTTCGTGGTCGATGGCCACGTGGCCGATACGCTGATCGTCGCGGCGAGAACGACCGGCGCAGGCGAGGCGGACGGCGTCGCGCTGTTCCTGGTGCCGCGCGACAGCGCCGGTGTACGCGTGGAGCGCTGCGTGCTGGCCGACGCCACCAATGCGGCGCGCGTCGCCCTCGACGCGGCCAGGGTGCCGGCCGACGCCCTGCTTGGCACCGCCGGCAACGGTGCAGAGATGCTCGAACTCGTGCTCGACACCGCCCGCGCGGTGCTGTCGTCCGAGTTGCTGGGCATTGCCGATGCCACCTTCGCACACACCCTCGCCTACCTGAAGGAGCGCCGGCAGTTCGGCAAGGCCATCGGCGAATTCCAGGCGCTGCAGCACCGCGCGGCGCACCTGTTTGCCGAGATCGAACTCACGCGCGCCGCCGTGCTGCGCTGCCAGCAACGGCTGGATGAGCGCCAGCCGGACGGGCCCGAGCCGCTGGTCTGCATGGCCAAGGCCAAGGCCGGCGCCACGGCAACCCTGGCGGTGCAGGAAGGCGTGCAGATGCACGGCGGCATGGGCATGACCGACGAGCTGGACATCGGCTTCTTCATGAAGCGCGCCCGTACCGCGCAGGAGTGGCTGGGCGACGCCAACTGGCAGCTCGACCGCTGGGCGGCGCTGCGCGGCTACTGACGCAGGCGGCCCCGGCGGCGGGGCCTGGCAGGACATCACGCAACACCGAGGCGGCAACCGGCGCCCCGGCAAAGGCGCCACGCGCCCATGCCGGCCCGGCCGCCAGGAAGGAGGCAGCATGTCGGCAAGACCCTGGGCACCCGCAACACCGGCAACAGCCGGATCTCAACGACGTTTGTGCGGAGGCCGGCCATGAGCGCCTACCTGTTGCGCCGCCTGCTGGCGCTGGTGCCGACGCTGATGTTCGCCAGCATCATCGTGTTTGCGATCGTGCGGCTGGTGCCCGGCGACGTGGTCGACCTGATGCTGAGCCAGAACGACATCAGCGCCGATACCCGTACCCGCGAAGACCTGGTCCGCGCGCTGGGCCTGGACCGGCCGATCTGGGAACAGTACCTGCACTGGGTTGCCAATATCGTGCTGCATGGCGATCTCGGCCAGTCCCTGTGGCAAGGCGAGCCGGTGCTGACGATGGTGATGGCGCGCATCCCCGCCACCTTCTCGCTGGGCATGCTGGCCCTGACGGTGGCGCTGACGGTGGCACTGCCCATCGGCGTGCTGTCGGCGATCCGCCAGGACAGCGCCGCTGACTACGTGGCGCGTTCATTCTCGATCCTGATGCTGGCGGTGCCAAGTTTCTGGCTCGGCACTATGGTGATGGTCTTTCCGTCCGTGTGGTGGGGCTGGTCGCCGGAAGTGCGCTACGTCCCCTTCCTGGAAGACCCGGTGCAGCACGTGCGCCAGATGCTGGTGCCGGCCATCGTGCTCGGCATGGCGCTGTCCGCGATCACGATGCGCATGACGCGGACCATGATGCTGGAAGTGCTGCGTCAGGACTATATCCGCACCGCCTGGGCCAAGGGCCTGAACGAGCCGCTGGTGATCCTGCGCCACGCGCTGCGCAACGCGCTGATCCCGGTGGTCACGCTGATCGGCCTGCAGGCGCCGCTGCTGATCGGCGGCGCGGTAGTGATCGAGCAGATCTTCGTGGTTCCGGGCATGGGCCTGCTGCTGCTCGATGCCGTGCACCAGCGCGACTACCCGCTGATCACCGGCGTCTTCCTCGTGGTCGGCGTCGCGGTGATGCTGATCAACCTGCTCGTAGACCTGAGCTACGGCCTGTTCGACCCCAAAGTGAGGCACCGCTGATGGCACATCAGACCGTCGATCCGCAAGGCGTTTCCACGTCGCTGCCCGGCGCCCTGCCCCGCGCAACACCGCGGCGGCGGCCGCGGTTCCCGCTGCTGCGGCGCCTGTTCCGCGACAAGCCGCTCGGAGCGGCCGGCGCGGTGATCTGCGCAGTGTTCCTGTTCTGCGGCGTGTTTGCCGACCTGCTGGCGCCGTATGGCATGAACGAGATCAACATGATCGCGCGCATGCAGGCGCCGTCGTGGGCGCATCCCTTCGGCACCGACAACCTCGGACGCGACATGTTCTCGCGCTGCCTGTACGGCGCGCAGCTTTCCGTGGTGATCGGCCTGTCGGCGGCGACGCTGGCGACGGTGATCTCGCTGGTGTTGGGCATCCTGACCGGCTACCTGGGCGGCAAGTTCGACCTGGTGGTGCAGCGCATGGTCGATGCCTGGATGAGCTTCCCCGACCTGGTGATCCTGATCGTGGTGGTGTCGGTGCTGGGCCCGGGCAGCTGGCAGATCGTCTGCACACTGGGCCTGCTGCTGGGCATCGGCGGCTCGCGCATCGTGCGCAGCGCCGTGGTGTCGGTGCGCGAGAACATGTACGTCCATGCCGCACAGTCGATGGGCGCTTCCACCGGCCGGATCCTGTGGCGCCACATCCTGCCCAACGTGCTGCCGCCAGTGATCGTGCTGTTCACCACGCGCGTGGGCACCGCGATCCTGGCGGAGTCGGGCCTGTCCTTCCTCGGCCTCGGCGTGCCGCCGCCCGCGCCCACCTGGGGCGGCATGCTGTCCGGCGACGGGCGCACCTTTATGTTCCAGGGTCCGTGGCTGGCGCTGGCGCCTGGCGCCTGCCTGACGGTGGTGGTCTATGCGATCAACGTGTACGGGGATGCGCTGCGCGACCTGCTGGATCCGCGCATGCGCGGCAGCCGCTGAGCCGCGGCGCCCAAAGGAAACAGGAGCAGCGATACGGCAAGCGGCCAGCATAGGCCGCCATCGGCAGCATGACAGCGAACACGGCCGGCACGGTGAACCGTGCCCCTCATGATCCCCAAAGGAGCAAGCGATGGTGCGCAGCGTGAAGGTGGACGGCAGGACGACGAGGCGGGCTTCGGTCGCGATGGTGGTAGCGGCAGTGGCCGCTGCGCTCGCCTGCGGCACGGTGGCCGCGCAGGCGGAAGCGCCCAGGTACGGCGGCACTATCGAAGTCGGCTCGGTCTATCCCACGATCTCCGCGTTGTCGTGGGACCTGGCGGACTGGAACTGGAAGCAGAACTACGACACCGGCCAGGTCTATGAGCAGCTCTTTGTCGCAGATCTCTCCAAGGCCCGCCGCAACGGCGGCAAGTACGCCTTCCAGGCCGACGCCTGGCTGCCTGAGGACGCCATCCGCGGCGAGCTGGCCGAAAGCTGGAAATGGACCGATCCGCTGACACTGGAGGTCAAGCTGCGCAAAAACGTGCGCTTTCCGGCCAAGCCGGGCGTGATGGACGAGCGCGACCTGACCGCCGAAGACGTGGTGTTCAGCTATGGGCGCCAGGGCGCCAGCGCCAAGAAGATCCCGACTTATTTCGACCACCTGAGCAAGGTCGAGGCGGTCGACAAGCACACGGTGGTGTTCCGCTTCAAGGAGTTCAACGCGGAGTGGGACTACCGCTTCGGCTGGGGCTACTACTCCGGCATCATGCCCAAGGAGGTGGCCACTGCAGGCGCTTCCAACTGGAAGAACGTCACCGGCACGGGCCCGTTCACGCTGAGCCAGTTCGTGCAGGGAAATTCAAGCACCTACGCGAAGAACCCGCAGTACTGGGATACCGAGAAGATCGGCGGCAAGGACTACAAACTGCCCTTTGCCGACAAGGTGGTGCTGCGCACCGTCAAGGATGAGGCCACCCGCAACACCATGCTGCGCACCGGCAGGCTCGACGTGCTGGAACTGGTGCGCTGGACGGCCGTCGACGAACTCAAGAAAAGCGCGCCGCAGCTGAAGTGGTCGAGGTGGCTGTCATACACCGGGCAGTACCTGGCGCTGCGCGTCGACACCAAGCCGTTCAACGATATCCGCGTGCGCCGCGCACTCAACATGGCGGTCAACAAGCAGGAGATCGTCAAGCAGTACTACGGCGGCAATGCGGAGCTGTTCGCCTATCCGCAGCACCCGGACTACACCGGCTACTTCGAGCCGCTGAGCGCGATGCCGGAGTCGGTCAAGGAACTGTTCACCTACAACCCTGAGAAAGCGAAGAAGCTGCTTGCCGAGGCCGGCTATCCCAAGGGCTTCAAGTTCAAAGTCCAGGTGTGCGCCTGCAGCCAGGACCATATGGAGATGCTGCCGCTGATCGGAGCCTACCTGGAACAGGTCGGCGTGCGCATCGAGATCCAGCCGATGGAGTACGGCGCCTTCCTGTCGGCGATGACCACCAAGACCAATGCGCCGGGCTACATGATGAACAACGGCCATACCAACCCCACCACGACGATCCGCAAGAGCTTTGTCGCCGGCCAGGTATGGAACGCCTCGCAGTGGAACGATCCCAAGTTCGACGCCCGCGTCAACCAGGCCTTCCAGATGCGCGACCTGGGCAAGCGCCAGGAAGCGCTGCGCGCCCTGACCCGCGACATCCTGGCGGAAGCCCCATACATCTGGCTGCCGACGCCTTACCTGTTCACCGCCTGGTGGCCGTGGGTCAAGAACTACGACGGCGAGCTGCGCGCCGGTGCCGTGCGCAACGGACCCATCCACGCGCGGGTGTGGATCGACCAGGAGATGAAGAAGAAGCTCGGCTTCTGACCACGCCTGACCACGCCTGACCACCCCTGACCGCCCCTGACCGCCCCATTGCCGTCAACCAGGACGCAACCATGACAGAGCCAATCCTCCAGGTGAGGAACCTGACCACGCGCTTCCGTACTGACCGGGGCGTGGTCACCGCGGTGGACCGGGTCTCGTTCGACGTGGCCGCCGGCGAAACGCTGGCGATCGTAGGCGAATCGGGCTCTGGCAAGAGCGTGACCGCGCTGTCGATCCTCGGCCTGATCCCGCAGCCGCCCGGCGCCATCGAGTCCGGCGAGATTGTGTTCGAAGGACAGGACCTGCTCAAGCTCCGTCCCGCCGCGATGCGCGCCATTCGTGGCAACCGGATCGCGATGGTGTTCCAGGAGCCGATGTCATCAATGAACCCGGCGCTCACGGTCGGCAAGCAGATTGCCGAGCCGATCCACGTGCACCAGCGGCGCTCGTGGCGGGACGCCTACGAAGAGGCGGCGGACCTGCTGGCGCAGGTGCAGATACCGGAGCCGCGCAGCCGCGTCCATGCCTATCCGCACCAGTTCTCGGGCGGGATGCGCCAGCGGGCCATGATCGCGATGGCGCTCGCGTGCAAGCCGAAACTGATCATTGCCGACGAGCCGACCACCGCGCTGGACGTCACCGTGCAGGCCCAGATCCTGGACCTGCTCAAGGGGCTGGCGCAGCGGATGGGCACGGCGCTGATCCTGATCACGCACGACCTGGGCGTGGTGGCGCGCTATGCCGACCGCGTCGCGGTGATGTACGGCGGCCGGCTGGTGGAGATGGCGTCGGCGGAGGCGGTGTACCGCCATCCCGCCCACCCCTACACGCGCGGCCTGATGGCCTGCGTGCCGCGCCTGGACGGCGACACCAGCCAGCCGCTGGTGCCGATCGAGGGGCAGCCGCCGGACCTGACCGCCCTCGGGCCCGGCTGCGCCTTCCTGCCGCGCTGCAAGCTGGCCCATGACCGGTGCCGGCAGACTTCGCCGGAACTGCGCGCGGTTTCCCACCAACACCTCAAGGCTTGCTTCCTCCATGACGCACATTGACACGCCCCTGGCGCGCAGCGTCGCGCCGCCGGACCGGCAGTATGGCAGCGCACGCCCCGACGCGTCCACCACTGGCCGGCCGCCCCACGCCAGCGACGCGATCCTGCGCGTTGAAGACCTGAAGGTCCATTTCCCCGTCACGCGCGGCGTGATGTTCAAGCGCCAGTTCGGCTCGGTCAAGGCCGTCGATGGCGTGTCGTTCACGCTGCGCCGCGGCGAGACGCTGGGCCTGGTGGGCGAAAGTGGCTGCGGCAAATCCACCACCGGGCTCGCCATCATGAAGATGCTGCCCGCCACCGCAGGCCGGATCGCCTTCGACGGCGAAGACCTGGCCGGCTTCAGCGGCGCGCGCGAAAAGCGCTTCCGCCGCAGCGTGCAGATGGTCTACCAGGACCCGTTCGCCTCCCTGAACCCGCGCATGAAGGTGCGCGATATCGTTGCCGAACCGCTGCAGGTGCACGGCATGGCGGGCGGCCGCGGCAACCTGCAGGCACGCGTGGGCGAACTGCTGGAAATGGTCGGCTTGCTGCCCTACATGGCCGACCGCTATCCGCACGAGTTCTCGGGCGGACAGCGCCAGCGCATCGGCATCGCCCGCGCACTGGCCTTGAAGCCGAGCCTGATCGTCTGCGACGAGCCGGTGTCGGCGCTCGACGTGTCGATCCAGGCGCAGGTGGTCAATGTGTTCATGGAGCTGCAGCGCAGCCTGGGCCTGTCCTACCTGTTCATCGCCCATGACCTGGCCGTGGTGCGCCATATCAGCGACCGCATCGCGGTGATGTACCTCGGCCGGATCGTAGAGATCGCCAGCCGTCACCAGCTCTATGCCGAGCCGCGCCACCCGTACACCAAGGCGCTGCTGTCCGCCGTGCCGGTGGCCGACGTGCGCGCGGAACGCCAGCGCCGGCGCATCGTGCTGCAAGGCGAAGTGCCCAGCCCGATGCATCCGCCGTCGGGCTGCCGCTTCCATACGCGCTGCCCTTCGGCAATGCCCCAGTGCAGCCGCGTCGATCCGGTGCTGCGCGACCAGGGCGATGGCCAGATGGTGGCCTGCCACCTGTACGACTGAGGTACGACTGAGCCGCCTGATCCGGCGCCGCGGCCAACGGGGCCGGATCAGGACAGCAGCCCCATCATCATCGGGCGTACGAACAGGTCCGCGGCATTGTCGGAAGACGCGTCGCGGGCCCAGCGGCGCAGTTCCACCGCCGCATTGATCATGCCGTGAACCTGCAGCGCGGCGATCAACTGGTCCAGCGGCCGGATCGAGCCGTCCTGCATGCCTTGCACCAGAAAACGGACAAAGCGTGTGGACAGCCGGCCCATGTCTTTCATCTTGGTCTCGCGCATGGCTTCCGGCAGCGCCCCGTAGATGGTCAGCCGCAGCAGCGGCCCCTGGCTGGAGAACTGGTAATGCACCAGCGCGCGCGACACCGCGCACAGCTTGTCCCAGCCGGTGCCGGGCATCTCGTCGACTAGCGTCTGCGTATCGCGGATCACCGCCGACATGCGGTCGAAACACGCGGAAATCAGATCGTCCTTGTTCTCGTTGTGGTGGTAGAAGGCGCCCTTGGTCAGGTTCAGCCGCGCTGAGATCCGGTCCGCCGATGCGCCCCGGTAGCCCTGTTCGTTCAGCAACTCGGTGGCGGCCCGCAGGAAGGCCTGCTGCGTGGTTTCCGGCTGGCCGAACGCAGGCAGCAGCGCGGCAACGTCCAGTTCCGGCTGCCAGGCGGTGCCCGGCGCGGCGATGCCGTTGAGCAGGAGGTCCACCAGCGATTGCGCCACCTTGGGGTAGTCTTCGGGCTCGTAGCGATCGATCCAGCTCATCGCGCCGCTCGCTAGCGACAGCAGCAGGTGGGCGCGCGCGCTCAGCGCGCTGCGCTGCACCGGGTCACTGGGCACGGACTCGCGCAGCAGGCCGCGGATCTGCCGGAACATGTCGTTGTAGGCAGAGAACGCCACATCGGAATGGCTGGCCGGCAACGCGCGGATCTCGCGGAAGCTCATCAGTTCTGGCCGTTCGCCCACCGCCGTGCGCGCCAGACGTGCGACAAAGAGCGTAATGAAGGCCTCTACGCGTTCGGTCGCGCTGCCGTGCCGCGAGGCCGCGTCGGCAAGGCCGCGCATCTCGTCGATGGTGCGCATCAGGCAGGCCAGTATCAGGTCTTCCTTCTTGCGATAGTAGTAGGTGATGCTGTTGGTGCTCAGGCCGACGTGCTGGCCCACGTCAGACAAGGTCGCGCCGCGCACGCCCTTGCGGTTGAACAGCGCCGCGGCGGCGTCGAGGATGCCCTCGCGCTTTTCGACATAACGGCGGGTCTGCCTGGCTTCCGATTGTTCCGTGAGCATGAGAGGTCGAGTTGCGCCCTGGTGGAGCGAACCCATTTTTCTAATCTTGGGTATGGCGCATTATAGGGAAATGTTGGGATTTTCCCGTTTTGCCGCGCATACCACAAGACCGAGCCCGGTGACCTGGCGCCGAATCGAGCTGGCTGCCAGCACATGATCGAGCGGCAACACCTCTTGCAGGACGTTGACGGTCAGACCATACGACATCAGCGCTGCGAACTTGACCTCGAGATACTGCAGTTCTGGACTGACCCGCTCAGGCAAGCAGTTGGTGACCGGACTGAAGGTGGGGGCGTCGCCCTGGCATTGCCGACAGGGATACAGCCTGGGACTGTCAATTGACAGCCGCCCGAACGCGCTACAGAAGACCAAGTGATGGTGGCCCTTGCAAGCCAACTGTGCACCACACGTGGGACAAACGCTGGTCCGGGCAACTGCCTGGGCAACCTGTGCTGCGACCATCTTGCGCTGCAGTCGACCCAACAAGGATTTCGCCTCCTTGCAGGCCCAGCGAGCCCACATCAAGGCCGTCTCTCTCGAACTGGGCAATTTCGGTGACGGTGGCTGGCACGCCCCGCCATGCGGCAACGACTTCCCAGCCTTTCTAGCCTGCATGCATTCGAAGCGGCCGCGCTGCACCTGAACCTGCGCCGTGCGGCCGCCGACCTGTTCATCACGGAAAGCGCGGTGTCGTGCCAGATTGCATCGCTGGAAAGCCTGCTCGGCGTGCAACTCGACACGCGCCCGATGAGCGAGGCGATGTAGCGTCTGCGCGCCTGGTTGCTGGAGGCGACCCTGACATTCGCGGAAAGACAGGCGTGAAGTGCTGCGCTTCGAAGCAAACCGCGCCGGCCGGCTCACCCAGGCGCCGTGCGAAGGCTTCCGCCCCCCTGCGCGATCCGAGGCGCTTAGCGCCACATTGATCTGCGTCAGACTCAAATCGTGCAGGGCAACTATTGTGTCAATGAGGGCCCCGCGAGTCCCGATATCGCATCGGACTCAACGGTCTGCTTGCCCAGCTTCCCAGGAGGGCGCCATGGCCACCCCGCTCGTCACCTCGCTTCCGACTTCACCTTCCGCCGCGCTTTCCACCCCCAGCCCGACGCCGCTTGCCGCCTGGCATACCGACCATATCCATTTCGCCTCACTGCTCGATCTGCTGGAAAAGCAGGTCAGCACCTTCCATCAGGGCGAGCAGCCCGACTACGGCCTGATGGCCACGATCATCCGTGACATGCGCAACTATGGCGATTGCGTGCACCATCCCCGCGAGGATGTTGCGTACGCGCTGCTCGTGGAACGGGATCCCGGCACGCGGATCATCATCAGCCGGTTACTGCAGGAACATCGCGTGATCGCCACGGTCGGCGCGGAATTGCTCGACCGCCTGCGTGAAGCCCAGAGCGAAGTGGTCACCTCGCGAGCGGCACTGGAAGCGGCCGCCGCCATGTACCTGGTGTACTACCGCAACCATCTGTCCACCGAGGAGAAACAGGTCATGCCGCGCGCCGCCCGGTTCCTGACCGAAGCGGACTGGGCGGAGGTCGCCGCCATCGATCGGGCCAGTGCCGATCCGCTATTCGGCGCCAATGTGGAGAAGCGCGTCGCGACCTTGCGCAAGCAGATCGACAGCGAAGCGAACGCGTCCATGCACTGAACGTCGGTCGCTTCGCGGCACTGCCGGGCCTCGGCTCAGAACTTATGCCGCATATTGGCCTGCGGCGAGTGTCTTGGCCCTGGCAGAAACCGTCCCGGGCCTTTTAACGGCATCCGGCAACAGCAAGGCGCCGCAGTCTCGGGCGGCCAAGGAAGGCAAGGACGCGCTGCAACTGAGCAAACGAAGGACCGGTACGCGCCATGAGCGCGCCCGGTTTCAGCGCGGCCATCATTCCATTTTGAGCCCTACCGTCCTGGTCATGGCCTGGTAGGTCGGCCACGTACGCGCGATGAAGCGCTGCAGGGCTTCGCCGGTCAATGGCGTGTCCTGGCTGCCAAGCTGCTCCCGCACCTTCCTGACGGCCTCCGATTCCGTGACCGACTGCCGCACCAGCGTGGCCAGGCTGTTGACGATGCCGGGTGGCAGCCCCGCGGGGCCCAGCAGCATATTGCATTCGGCCAGGTTGGCGAAGACCGGGTCGGATATGCCCTCGTCCGCCCACGTTGGTATCCCGGGCAATTTCGCGCTCCGCAACCCGGAGATCAGCAGCAGCGGCTTCAATCCGCCGGAAGCCAGGCCGCCCGACATCCCGAGTAGCGAGCCGGCGCCGATATCGATATGGCCGGCCAGCACGTCGCCGATCATGGCACCGGTGCCCTTGTAGTTGATGATGTCGAACTGCGCTCCGGTCAGCTTCTTCAGCTGGGCCACCATCAGCTGCCAGCCCGAGCCGATGCCGTAGTTGCCGACGCTAACCGGCCGCTTCTGCGCGAGGGCGAGCAATTCCTTGAAGGTGTTGGCCGGCAGCCCCTTGGTCGCCACCATCACGCCGACGCCGGTACTGATCGACGCCACCGGCGTGAGGTCGCGCGACGGATCGATGGGCGGCTTTTTCAGCAACACCGGCGCCTGCGCCAGCTGGCTGTGCAAGGTGCACAGCAGCGTGCATCCGTCGGGCTTGGCGCGCGCCACCGCCTCGGCGACAATCATGCCGATGCCGCCGGGCTTGTTTTCCACCACCACTGGCACCTTCAGCCTGGCGGAGAAAAACTCCGCGAATGCAGCGACGCTCGCCAGGCATGGCGCGATCAGCGATTGATGCAATTGATGGCCCACAAGCGCAGCGCATCAGCCGAGTATGCCAACGATTGAGTGTTCCTCAAATCGATTCTTCCCATTTAATAAACGCGCCGCGCACATGTGCAGTCAGGCGCGCTTCTCACTATGCTTGTTTTCGTTGCCTCCGGAACCTGCCCATCCTATAATACTTAGTCTCCTAACAATAGGGCTGGAGGCATGATGGCAGCGCACAATCCAAGGTACTGGCATGACGGACTACTGATCGGTCATTCCGCTATTGACGACGAACATCGACGGTTTGCGGCGCTCATCCAGTCGTTGCGCGAAGCGCCTGTTGAACGCCTGGCGGAGATGCTGGAGGAACTGCTACAACTGGCACGAGCGCATTTCCTGCATGAGGACAGCCTTATGGAGGCAACGGCCTTTCCGCCGCGCAAGTGCCACATCGGCGAACATAAGGCCGTGCTGGCCTCGATATCCGCCGTGCAGGCAAGGCTCGTACGCGGGGAGGTGGCGGTCGCGCGCCGGCTGGCAGAAGAACTGGAGCGCTGGTTTCCCGCGCATGTCCAGCACCTGGATTCGGCGCTGGCGCACTGGATCTGCAAGCAGCAGGTCGGCGCCAAGCCGGTCGTCCTGCGCAGGAACCTGGAAGCCCGTCCCGCCGCGGAGCCGGCGTAAAGCACAGACAAGCCGTGGCAGAATACGCCTTTGCCCTTGCTTCCCGCCCTTATGTCGAAAGCCTCTGCAGTCAGAGAACAGGAAATCGCCCAGCGTGTCCTTCGCCGCTGGCACGACGACGTGCCCAATGATCGCCTTGCGCACCTTGTGAAAGACGCGACGCGGGTCTTCCTGCGCGCGCTGCAACACCGGCTCTCCCAGCATGACGTGCAGCTTGGCCACTGGACCTTCCTGCGCATTCTCTGGGAACGCGACGGCATCACCAAGCGTGAGCTCAGCATCGAAGCGGGCGTGATGGAGCCGACCACATTCGCGGCCTTGCAAGCCATGGAGGCGCTCGGCTATGTCACGCTGGAGCGCCGGCCGACCAATCGCAAGAACATCTATGTGTTCCTCACGCCATTGGGCAAGCGGCTGCGCAAGACGCTGGTACCGTTGGCCGAAGAGGTCAATGCGGTTGCGGTCCAGCATCTCGCCACGGAAGATGTCGCCACCACGCGCCGCGCGCTGCTGGTGATGATCGACAACCTGACCCGCGACCAGCAAGGTATCGAGCAGGCGTAAGCGACTGCACCGGGACTGCGGCTGGCAGTCCTTTTTCCCCAGCACATCTCCAGCCGCCCCCCCTCCTCCCCTCCCCCTCTCAATCTTCCCGGCTACGACCTGCTTCGCCGCCGGCACTTTTTCGCCCTTCCGCCGAGCATCTGGCAAGCCGATGCCTTGCCCCCGTCCGGCCGCGTATTGCGCACGTGACTGTGACGGCGCACGCCCTCTTTTTGTTAGCCTCCTAAGTATTTTCCCTTGGTTTCCCAATCGCGCCTTGCTATCGATGTTTGCTCTGATTATTCTTAGGACACTAAGTATTTTTCAAGCAAAGCCAGAACGCCAGACCGGCCAGCGCCGGGGATGCACTGGCGAGGAGCCCCCAAATGATGACGAAGGAAGAAAACGATCTGTTGTGCCGTGTGGAAGGCGATGCGCCGATGGGGCAGCTGATGCGCCGGCATTGGACGCCGGTCTGCCTGCTCGACGAGGTGACGGAGCCCGATGGCGCGCCGGTGAAGGCGCGCGTGTTCGGCGAAGACCTGGTCGTGTTCCGCGACAGCGACGGCCGCGTCGGGGTGATGGACGAGTACTGCCCGCACCGCAGGGCATCGCTGGTCTTCGGCCGCAACGAGGAAGGCGGCCTGCGCTGCCTTTATCACGGCTGGAAGATGGATGTGGAGGGGAACGTGCTGGAGATGGTCTCCGAGCCCGCATCCAGCGGCATGGCAGAGAAAGTCAAGCACAAGGCCTATCCGGTCAAGGAATGGGGCGGCATGGTCTGGGCATACATGGGACCGGCGGACGTGGTGCCGGAATTCGTGCCGCCACGCTGGGCGCCGACCGAGGACACCCGCGTCAGCATCGCCAAGGTGCTGCTGCCTTGCAACTGGGCACAGGTGCTG
Organism: Cupriavidus sp. DF5525; assembly: GCF_040149425.2. Lineage (NCBI taxonomy): Bacteria > Pseudomonadati > Pseudomonadota > Betaproteobacteria > Burkholderiales > Burkholderiaceae > Cupriavidus > Cupriavidus sp. DF5525. Next base: position 1,425,130 of record NZ_CP168267.1, read on the forward strand.
GAGGGTGCGATCGATTCCGCGCACAGCTCGAGCCTGCACAGCTCGGACATGGTGCCGGCGCGCGTGGACGGCGCCAAGGCAACCGACAGCCTGTGGCTGCGCCCTTCGACCGACAAGGCGCCGCGGCTGCAGGTGCAGCGCGGCGGCTACGGCTTCCGCTACGCCGCCATCCGCAGGCCGATCCAGCAGGCGCAGACGCATGACTATGTGCGCTCCACGGTCTTCGTCGCGCCGGCAACCGCGCTGATCCCGCCGAACAACCTCTACAACGTCGCCAACATCAACGTGCCGATGGACGACACCAACACGGCGTTCTACTTCATCGCCTGGGGCCATCCGGCGCAAACTCCCGAAACGGAGACGTGGCGCAAGTTCCTGCGCCAGACCGTCGGCGTGGACCTGGACGCCTACTACCGCCCGCTGCGCAACATCGACAACCGCTTCTGGCAGGACCGCCAGGCGATGAAGGCAGGCAACTTCACCGGGATTGCCGGCTTCCCGAACCAGGACGTCGCGATGTGGCTGACGATGGGCCCGATCGCCGACCGCAGCCACGACCGGCTGGGCGCGAGCGATCTCGCCATCGTCGAGTTCCGCAACCAGATGCTGGATGCCGTCAGGGCGTTCCAGCAGGGCGGCGAAGCGATAGGCACGGGTGCCAACGCGATTCCCGCCGACGTCTGCGCGTTCCAGACGGTGGTGCCGAAGACCGATGACTGGCGTACGTTCAACGTGCAATACGTCTGGGCCGGCGGGCAGGACCTGCCCGAGCTGGAGCCGTCGTACTCCGTCACGGCGTGAGGAGCACATCCCCCACATCCCCCGCTGACCGCCACCCGCATTCCCCCGAGCCCCCACTCCATCACCGATGACCAAACTCCGCCTCTCCGTCGCCATGGGCGACTATGACCGTACCCGCGCGCTGCTCGATGGCCGCGTCCAGATCGACGGCGTCGATCCCGTCTACATGACGCTCAACCCGGAGGAAATGTTCTTCCGCGCCATGCGCAGCCAGGACTTCGATATCAGCGAGCTGTCGTTCTCGAGCTACCTGGTCAAGCATGCGCGCGGCGACTGTCCGTACATCGCGGTGCCCGTTTTTCTCTCGCGGGCGTTCCGCCACACCTCCATCTACGTGCGCAAGGATCGTATCGGGCGCCCCCAGGACCTGAAAGGCTGCCGCATCGGCATTCCGGAGTACCAGCTCACCGCGATCGTGTGGGCGCGCGCGGTCCTGCAGGACGACTTTGGCATCCACCCGTCCGATGTGACCTGGGTGCGCGGCGGCATCGATACGCCGGGGCGTCCGGAAAAGGTGAAGCTGCAGCTTCCCGCCGATGTCCGCGTGGAAGCGGCGCCCGAAGGCCGCACAATTTCAGACCTGCTGGACAGCGGCGAGATCGACGGCTTTATCGCGCCGCGGCCCCCGGGCGCGTTGGCGCTGCGCAACGAGAACGTGGGCTGGCTCTTCGACGATCCAACCGCCGAGGCGAAAGACTACTTCCGGCGCACCGGCGTGTTTCCCATCATGCATGTGGTGGGCATTCGCAAGACCCTTGCCGAGGCGCAGCCGTGGTTGCCGGGCGCCGTCTTCAAGGCGTTCAGCCAGTCCAAGGCCCACGCGCTGGCGCAGCTGTCCGATACGTCCGCGACCAAGGTGACGATGCCGTTCGTGGAAGAGATGCTGAAGGCCGCCCGCGAGACGCTGGGCGAGGACTACTGGTCGTACGGCGTGCAGGCAAACCTGCGCACGCTGGAGACGTTCTCCCGCCATCACCATGGCCAGGGCCTGTCCGAGCGGCTGGTGCCGGTGGAGGAGATGTTCCACCCCTCCACCTACGAGTCCTACAGCATCTGACGAACGCGCGGGCGGGGCCATGCCGCGCCCGCGCACCTCCAGGAGCAAAGATGTTCGACTACAACGAAACCCTTGAGCAGGCCCTGCGACGCAATGTCGACGACGCCCTGCGCGAGGACATCGGGCGCGCCGACTGGACGGCGCAGCTCGTGCCTGCAGCCAAGCGCGTGCAGGCGCGCGTGGTGGCGAAGGAAAACGCTGTGATCGCGGGCCAGCCGTGGTTCGACGCATGCGTGGCGCGGCTCGATCCGGACGCCTCGATCGCATGGCGGATTGCCGAGGGCGAGACCGTGCTGGCCGGCTCCGAGGTCTGCCGCATCACCGGTGACGCGCGGGCGCTGCTGTCCGCCGAGCGCCCTGCGCTGAATTTCCTGCAGACGCTGTCCGGCGTCGCCACCGTGACGCGCCACTACATCGAGCGGATCGCCGGGGTGTCGCCCAATCCGAACGGCTGCGCGATGCTCGACACGCGCAAGACGCTGCCTGGCCTGCGCCTGGCCCAGAAGTACGCCGTCCGCGTGGGCGGCGGCGCCAACCATCGCCTGGGGCTGTGGGACGGCATCCTGATCAAGGAGAACCATATCGCCGCAGCCGGCAGCGTGCGCGAGGCGCTCGAACGCGCAGCGCAGCTCGGTGCCGGTGTGCCGGTGCAGATCGAAGTGGAAGACCTGGAGGAGTTGGCGACGGCACTTTCCGCCGGGGCCACCAGCATCCTGCTGGACGACTTCAGCCTCGACGACATGCGTCGCGCCTGCGCGCTGAACGCCGGGCGGGCGCTGCTGGAGGTCTCCGGTGGCGTCGACCTCGAATCGCTGCAGGCCATCGCCGCCACCGGCGTCGACCGGATTTCCAGCGGCAAGCTGACCAAGGACGTGCGCGCGATCGACCTGTCGATGCGCATCGTCGACTGACAGGAATGCGCATCATGACTACCACACCGCTCCATCCCGAGCCCCACGCCGATACGCCGATGCTGCTGCGCATCGCGCGCATCCAAGACGCCGCGCAAGGCATCCGCAGCTTTGAGTTCGTGCAGGCGGACGGCACCGAACTGCCTCCGTTCACGCCGGGCTCTCACATCAAGGTGCAGGTGCCCAACGGCATGCTGCGCAAGTACTCGCTGTGCAACGACCCCGCCGAGCGTCACCGCTACGTGATCACCGTGAAGCGCGACGAACAGGGACAGGGTGGCTCGAAGAGCCTGTGCGACGATGCCAGCGAGGGCGACCTGATCCCGGTCGGCTTGCCCGACAATGCCTTCCCGCTGCTGGAGGACGCCAAAGCATTCGTCTTCATCGCCGGCGGCATCGGCATCACGCCGATTCTGTCGATGATCCGCAGCTTTGGCGAGCTTTCCACCGAAAAATGGCGGCTCTATTACTTCACGCGCTCGCCCGAGAGCACCGCTTTCCTGGACGAGCTGCAGGCGCCCGAACTCAAGGGAAAGGTGAAGATCCACCACGATTTCGGCGATCCCGCCAAGGCCTTCGATCTGTGGCCGGTGCTCGAGCGTCCGAGCGACACCCACATCTACTGCTGCGGTCCGCGCGGCCTGATGGAGGCGGTGCGCGACATGTCGGGGCACTGGCCCGCCACCCGGATCCACTTCGAAAGCTTCAACGAGGGCGGCGGCGTGCGTGCCGACGACAAGCCGTTCGACGTGGTGCTCAGCCGCAGCGGGCAACGCTACGAAGTGCCGGTCGGCGCGAGCATCCTGAACGTGCTGCGCCAGCATGGCTGCAATGTGCCATCGTCCTGCGAGAGCGGCACCTGCGGCACATGCCGTACCGGGCTGGTCTCGGGCGAGGCGGACCATCGCGACATGGTGCTGATGCCGGAGGAGATGGACCATCAGGTGATGATCTGCGTCTCGCGGGCAAAGTGCGCCGAGCTGGTGATCGACCTATGAGCGCTAACGCAACCCGGGAAGTGCGCCTGGGCGTGGTCGGGCTCGGCCGGGCCTTCTCGCTGATGCTGCCTACGTTCCTCGCGGATCAGCGCGTGCGCCTCGCCGCCGCCTGCGATCCCCGCGAGGCGGCACGCCAGCAGTTCGCGCGCGATTTCAATGCGCCCGTCTATGAGGACCTGGCGGCCATGGCGGCGTCGCCAGACCTTGACGCCATCTACATCGCGAGCCCTCATCAGTACCATGCTGCGCATGCGTGCCTGGCAGCGGAACACGGCAAGCACCTGCTCGTGGAGAAACCGATGGCGATCTCGCTGGCCGAGTGCGACCAGATCATCGAGGCTTGCGAGCGCGGCGGCGTACGGATAATCGTGGGGCATTGCCACAGCTTCGATTCGCCATACCTGCACGCGCGGCAACTGATCGCGTCAGGGCGCTTCGGCGCAGTGCGCATGATCCACGCGCTGAACTACACCGACTTCCTGTATCGCCCGCGGCGCCCCGAGGAATTGCAGACGGAGGCCGGCGGCGGCGTGGTGTTCAGCCAGGCCGCGCACCAGGTCGACGTGGTGCGATTGCTGGCAGGCGCGCCCGCCACACGTGTGCGGGCGACACTGGGCAGATGGGACCCGGCACGGCCGACCGAGGGCGCCTATAGCGCCATGCTCTGGTTCGAGGACGGTGCCTACGCGTCGCTGACCTACAGCGGCTATGGCCGTTTCGACACGGACCCGTGGAACGGCGGCTTCAGCGAAATGGGATTCGCCACGCACGAGGAGGACTACGGCCGCGCACGGCGCAAGCTGGCGTCGATCGGCTCGGCGCAGGCGGAGGCGCGCCTGAAGACGGATGGCACCTACGGCGGCCCGTCGTGGCAGGCCCCGGCCGGCACGGCACGCGCGCTCGCCAACCAGCACTTCGGGCCGGTCATCGTGAGCTGCGAGCATGCCGATATCCGGCCGATGCCGGACGGCATCTGGGTCTACGCCGACACGCAGCGCGAGCACATCCCCCTGCCGGCACCGGCGGTACCCCGCTTCGAGGTCATCGACGAACTGGTCGATGCTGTCATCCATGGCCGCAACCCGCTCCATGACGGCGCGTGGGCGCGGTCCACGCTCGAGGTCTGCCTGGCGATGCTGACCTCGGCGCGCGACGATCGGGACGTAACGCTCACGCGCCAGGCGAGGGCTTCGCCACATCCGGTCGACGTATCACCGGTCGCCTGAACCCATGGCTCGCCCAAGACCACCATCCGGATAACCCTCGCGCAGCGAGCCCACGAATGCCGTCGTCAGAACGGCATCGCCAAGGGCCGCCGCATGCACTACGATCGTAAAGTGGAGACAACACATGAACCGCCCCCAAATCCGGCTTGCACGACGCAGGCTTTGCCTCAGCCTGGGCCTCGGCCTCGGCCTCACCGCAGCATTCGTTCCCGCATTGGCCATGGCCAGCACCGATGCCTGGCCCACCAAGCCCATCCGCTTTATCGTTCCCTACGCGCCCGGAGGCTTGCCTGACACCGTTGCGCGCGTTTTGTCCCAGCAACTCACCCAACGCTTGGGCAAGCCGGTCGTCGTTGACAACCGGCCCGGCGCCAATGGCGTGGTCGCCGCCCAGGCGCTCATGACGAGCCCTGCCGACGGCTACACGTTCCTGGTGACCGACGGCTCGATGATGTCCATCAATCCGGCGATTTACAAGAACCTGTCGTATGAACCCAAGCGCGATTTCGTACCCGTCTCGCTTGCCGCCAGGTCTCCGCTCTTCCTCGCCGTCAATGCACGCGTTCCAGCCAACTCACTCAACGATTTTGTCGCGCTGGCGAAATCCAAATCGGGCACGCTGAACTATGGATCTTCCGGCATCGGCAGCACCCATCACCTGTCGATGGAAGCACTGAAAACTGCCCTCAAGCTGGATATCAAGCACGTACCGTTTCGTGGCTCCGGCCAGTCCGTTCCGGCTTTGATCGGGGACCAAGTCCAGGTGGTGTTTGCTGCCTTGCCGTCGCTATCGGGCTTCGTCAAATCGGGCCAAGTCAAGATTCTCGGCACCAACTCCCTGAAGCGCTCCGCTCTTGCGCCGAAGATTCCGGCGATCTCCGAGGTGGTGCCAGGATACGACTTCGCTGTGACGGTCGGGTTGCTTGCCGCAAAGGGAACCTCGGACGCCGTGGTTAAGAAAATGGCCAACGCGGTTTCCGAGGCAGTCAATATGCCCGAGGTGGTCTCGCAGTTCCACGTTGCCGGTATCGAACCCGTGGGAGGATCCAGCGCGGACTACGCGAGGGTCATTGACGACGAGGCGGCTCGCTATGCGCAGACCATCAAGCTTGCGCATGTCGTGGCCGAGTAAGTAGCAAAGTCCATCCGACGCTATTCCTGAGCCTAATGACCAGGCTCAGGATTCACGCCAGCTGTTGGCGCTCACTAATTCTGCTAGCGGCGCCCATATGTGCGCTAACGGGCGCATCGTAGCCTGCTGCGGCCGCGACCGTGGGTGCCGCTAGTCAGAGAGCGGCGTTCCTGGCCTGCTCGATACATGGCAAGACGTTTATCGGCCGGCTCAAGCCCTTTCGCACCGCTAGCATCGCCAGTGCAGACAGCGCGGCCTGAATGCCCGTGCACTCGGCTAAAAAAACGATACCATGCTTTACTGCGTACAGATGGACGTAAAGATCCCCGACTCTCTCGCGCCGGAGCGCGCCGAGGCCATAAAGGCTGCCGAGAAGGCGCGCGCTATCGAGATCCAGAAGTCTGGCAAGTGGCCGCACCTGTGGCGCATGGCCGGCCGCTATGCCAACGTCAGCATCTTCGATGTAGACATCACCGCGCTAACGGTACCTGCAATTGGGAAATTCAAAATGGATGAAGAGCGATAATTGTGTCAAATATATTGGCTTGAAAAAATTGAAATTTTTTTACATCAGTTTTTTTCATGTAGCACTAGGCAAAAGTTTCGCAATTGCCCGCCCGCGCGGGTTCGTTTGCGGGAAACGCTGGTCGTACACGTTCCACCGTACGACAACCAGCCGCCTCGGCAGGCAGCCTGCTCATCTGGTACGGCTCCGGCAAGCGCTCCGGCCGCGCCGACGGTGCGTGGTCGACGGCATCGAGATCGGCGCAGTGCTTGAAGTCGCTCTCTGCCAGGCGCATACCTAGAAACTTTCCGAACGCATCGAGTTGAACCTGCGACGTCATTCCGGCGCTGCCGCCGATAGCCGGGCAGATGATCCACGTCGTCCCGTCTTTGGTAAAGAGGCGCAGGCGCCTGACTTGGTCTGCCGGCTGGAGTGCGTACTCTTCGCTGGCAAGCCCGCCTAGCGAGAAGGCTTCGATATATTCGTCCGTATGGCGATGGCTTAGGCAAATGACCGCCTTCGGGCGCCAGCGGGCGCGAGTCTTTGCGAGAAACCGGAAGCGTTCGCCATGTCGGCACAGACTCAAGTAGCGTGACTGTGGGATAAGTTCAGGCTGACCTCGGAACGCCTTGGACCACGTCGTTCGCCCGTCGACATGGGCAGGCAGCGGAAACAGGCTGAGCCTGAACTCGGCACCCCGTGGCGAGTAGAGATGGTGCCAGTAGTATTGTTCCCAGTCGTTGTCGCCGAGCCGAACGCGCAGCGCCTCAGCCCGCGCGGCGGCCATGATACGCGCCACGCACTGATGGCCGAACCACTTGCCCATGTCTTCCCGGTGCTGGTGGCGGAACACGGCGTCCCAAGCTGGTGGTGCCATACGCGGCTGTAGCGGTGCCACGAGTGGCTCTGACCACGCAGGGCTTCGGTCGCATATCCAGACGGGAGCCCTTGGGTTGCCTCCTTCCATGCCAACGTAGGAGGCAAAATATCGGTCCAGTTCCTGACGCGCGAACACCTGTGAATGCTGCATATTATCCCTTGTTGCTTAGTGGGACCCCCGATAATCAATGCCGCAGCATGCCGCCGCCTCCGGGGCGAACGTGCTGCTGCGGTCTTTCACAAATCTTTATTTCGCAGGCAGGGTGCGAAGGATTCAGTGCGCCGCCGGGGGCGGCATCCTTGCGCTGATCGGGTCTTTTCTAATGCCCTGAACTTCCTGCTTGAATGATGGGGCTAGACTCGTACTCGCATGCGGCGCCATCGGACATGAAAATCCAGTCATGGGGCGGCCGAACGCAATCTCGACTCGAGAGGAAACTGTGAACCTGCGCTATCCCTTAACCAAGGATAATTACTGTCATTATGTGAATTTTGCCATGTAGAAAAACTGACTCCATTGGCATTGCACGCTTAGCGACAATTGACGCCAAAGATAATATTAATATTCATCCAAACGTGCAGCTCCGCGACTTTCATTCCACTGATATAGCTATCTACAGATCTTTTTTCGATTGAATTAATTCTAACCAAATCTTCCTAACTTAGGAATTTCAATCTTCTAAGGTCTGACATAAGTGGTCTTGCTGCGATGCAATATTTTTGGGATTTTCTGTTTTCTATCCCCTCACCAGAGGGGATAGAAATGTGCTGACAGGCCCTGGAAATAGGAGGCAACTGCCATCGCCCGCGACCGTCTTCTATGAAGTGGCATCCGCCAACGCCCAACGAAGCCCTGAAGAGTGAACCCGCTCGCTAGGAACTGCCCAGCGCACCAACTACGTGCGCACCGCTCCAAAAAATCGTCCATCGGTTGGCTCGTAAGCGATGTTCTGTGGAGGATAGCTTGCAAGATGGCCGCGCCGGGGCTTGAACGACTCCTTGATCCTTCTGTCCACAAGCTCGTCTGGGTGGCCGGCTACACAACGGGTCGACAGGCGCTGAAGTGTCCACGAACCGGTCACAGGCCGCGTCGTGCAACGTAATCTCAATCAGTGCCGTGAAGATCTTGGATCTCAAACTCAGAACCCGGAGAAACGAATGCCGATCGAGCCATAGCCGTAGTACCGATCCAGCTTGCCCGCGGTCGTCGCGTTATAGAGGAATGGGATAGTGCCGACGAAGTTGTACAGCGACGCCTGGCCGCGCAGGAACACCTCCACGTTCTTCACTACCGCATACGATAGCTCCAGACCCAGCGTATGGTTGGAGCGGATCGGCGAGTTGCCATAGGTTTGCGTGCGGCTATCGACATTGCTGCGCAGCAGGTATTGGAACTGGTATCCGAGCCGCGCCGAAAATCGCTCGTACTTCCAGCGCCATGACCCGCCCAGGTTCAGATAGCCGGCCGTGTAGTTGAAATCGTCGTTGAAATTCAGCCCGAACTGGCTGGCGTCGACCGCGAACGACGCCGATTGGAGGGTAACGTTGCCCACGTTGCACGGCGCAGCCAGTTGGCCATTGGCGAGATTGTCGGAGCCGATGGCAACATTGAAATTGCAATTGCCTCGCTGCAGGCGCGTATTGATGCTGCCGATCGTCACGCGGCTGATGCCGAGCCCGATGAAGCCGGTGAGCTGGTTGCGCTCAGTCAACTCGCCGGAGAAGATGACGTCGGCCTGGGCCTGGACATCATTCGCGTTATTCACAGTGAGGCTGTTGAACGTCGTATTGCGAACCAACACTGGCGACGAGCGGTTCAGGCTGCCGGAGTGGTCGCCCCATAGTGAGAAGCGCAGCATGATGCGATCGCGAGCACCGGGCTCGGCCAGAGGGTCGTAGTGCATCGCCAACATCCAGGTATCGATCTGGTTGTGGTCTTGCCCGTAGTCAATGCCACGGCGCCAGTAGGTGGCCGACCCCGACCAGTGCGGCGAGAATTTGTAGCCCAGCATCAGCTTGCCACCTCGATAATCGCCGGCATTTTCCGACACGGACCCCTGCCGGCCGCGCAGGTTGAAGACATCTACGGTGCGATCGACCATGTCGTAGCTGGCCTCCACCCGCACCGAGGTGAATTCGCCGGTGGTGGGCTCGGCTTGCATGAACACATCGTCCGGGGCGGCACTGGCCGCACCCGCGCACGACAGGCCCAGCATCAGGGCGCAGGCGTGGTCCAGCCGGCGCTTGCGAGATAGCTGCATAGGAAACTCCGAGGCCACTGGGCAAGCCTCATGCGTGGCGCGCTCCGGGGAGGCGCACGACGCAGACACAAAAGGAACCCGGTCACCCGCGGCACAGCATTGCGACACGCGTTCGGATGACCGGGGGCCTGGCCTTCCCCATCCGGGCGGAAGGCACCACGGCGCCACTACTCGCCGGTCACGGGTTGAGCGTAACCGTCGTCTTAAGGCCGTCGCCGACCACCATCTGGGAGTCAGTCTTCACCAACGCCGTCTTGGCGAACTCCACGCCGCCGTTGACCAGCATGCCCAGCCTCACATCCCTGCCGTTGACACCGGTGGTTGTCGCAAACGTCACGGGGAACGTGCTGACCGCCTTTGGCGTGAGCGCGTCAACCTGCGCCTGGCTCAACGCCCCGGCAGACCTGAGCTTGCCAAGGAACACCGTGAACGGCAGGTTCAGCGAGCCGCCGTTGGCGCTGGAGAACAGATTGTCGGCAACGCTATTGGTCAGGCTTGCCGCGGCCGACAGGTTGCCGCTGATCCGGAACGAATACGCGGTGTTGGCCGGCACCACCGCACCCACCAGTTGTGACCCGTTAAACGTCAGCGTCACGTTCTCGATGATGACATCGACCTGATTGCCGCCGTAGGTATAGCTCAGGCCGGCGCGCACTTGCGACGGGCCGCCGTTGAAGGCATCCCCATTCTGCGTCAACGCAACCTGGATCGCGCCCAGCGTGCCACCCGTGGCCGAGATCGTGTCGGTGATCGGGTAATTCGTGCCGTTGATCGTCAGGTTTGACAGCAGCAGGGAGTTGTTCAGCCTGACCGCGTTCGCCACGCTGTTGATCGCGCCAGCATCCACCGCGCTGCCCAGGCCCACAGCTGCTTGCTGGATCTCGGCAGTATTGCCGGTCGACACTGCATCACCGAGCTCTGCCAGCTTGGTCGTGTTCGATGCATCCGTCAGCCCGTCAGGGGTCACTGCCTGGACCAGCGCCGTGGTCGTCGTGGACTGGGCGCTCGCGGTCACGACGTTGATCGATCCACCCTCCGTCAGGGCCGACAACGTCTCGGCTGGGCTGCTGCTCAGATTGATGGCCTCCAGCGCGGTGCTCACGCTTGTCACCTGGCTCGTGATCACCGGGGCGGCCAGTGCGGCCACATTGGCTGCCACGGCGCCGATGTCCGACTGGAGGCTGGCGGGCAGGCCGGATTGGGCGTTCTGTACAGCGCTAGACACCACGCTCGTAACTAACGCGCTACTGGTCAGATCAGCCGTGCCCGATGCGCTGGCCACGGCGCCGGCGACCGCCTTGGAGGCCGCTGCGGCCGTATCCGCGGGAGTAAGCGTTCCGCCAGTGCCCAGACCCGTCAGTGTCTTAGCGACGTGGTCTACCAGTTGCTGAACCACGACCGCCGCCCGCAGCGCGGTGGCGTCCTGCATCGGGTCGAGCGTGGCCAGGTCCTTGCCTGCCAGGCCGAGCCCCGTCGCGAGAGGTACGGCCTGGCCCGAGCCGAGTTGGACCGCCAGCGTGGTCAGCGGCGAGACCACCTGAATCACGCCCTCCCTATAATCCTGCGCTTGTGCCTGCAGCAATCCGGTGAACGGCTGGTTGGTACCGATATCGGTGCCGCCGGTCACTCTCAGCGCGCTCTTGGTGCAACCTGCCGGGAAGGTAAAGTCCCCGGTTGCATTCGTGGCCGCGGTCTTGTTGTCGCAATCGAGGAAGGTGACAGTCGAGCCGGACAGATAGAAGTCCACCGCCTTACCGCTCACCGTGGCAGAAGGCTGGGTAGGCGAGGACGAATCGTCGCCGCCACCGCAAGCCACCAGCGTTGCTGCGGCAGATGCCATGATGCCAAGGATGAAGATGTTCCGGGTTTTGCTTTGCACGCTGCTCTCCTGAGATCAATACTTCGATACAACGAAACATGGTGGGGAAACCTGCGACGGGATACTGCCGCCCACAGTCTTCAGCGCCCTACGCTGACTCTGGCGCCACGCACGAATTTGTGAGCGGATCCTGCAGCAGCCGCTTGCAAATCGCGCCAGCACGCAGATAAACGCATCCACCAAACCGTGTCACCCCTACTTGGCGGGGGAAAGTCAATCCGTTGCCAGCGCAGATCCCACAGGCAGGCCAGCGGGATCAACGCCCCACGCTCGCCATGACTCATGATGGCCTCGCTATCGGTTCGACTGCGCCAGTGGAGCGTCCGGGAAAATCGTCCGGCTGCAGCCAGCGCGTGATGTACTGCCCCATCGCGTCAAGCAACACATCGGACATCAGTCCCGCTGCGCCAGCCAGTGGCGGACAGATGAGCCACGTGGTGCCGTCTCGCTCGAGCACGCGCAAGGTCTTGGGCTGATCGGCGGGCTGCAGGACGTGGTCGGTGGCGCGCACCTTCGCGAGAGCGAACGCCTGCACGAAGTCGTCGGCGTGCCGCTCGCCCAGGCATATCACCACCTTTGGCTTCCAGCGTCGGCGAATCGCATCGATGAAGGCGAAGCGCCGACCATCGCGGCAAAGGTCAAGGTAACGCTGCTTGGGCAAGAGCTCCGGCTGGCCGCGAAACGCCTTCGACCACGGCGTCTGGTTGATCAGGCGCGCGGGCAGCGGAAACAGACTGAGCTTGAACTCGGCGCCGTGCGGCGCGTACAGATGATGATCGAAGTAATGCCTCCAGTCCTGCTCGCCTATGGCCTTCTTGAAGACCTGTGCGCGCGCTGCTGACATGATCCTGGCAATCTTCTGGTGCGATTGCCAGCGCTCCATGTGGTGGCGATACTTGTAGCGGTATGCAGCATCCCATGCGCCAGGTTGTACATGCGGAGCCAACGGGGCCAATAGCGACGCCCCGCTTGGATGCGGGGCGCTATCGCAGAACCATACTGCAGCGCCCGGGTTGCCGCCTTCCATCCCTACGTACGACGCGAAATAAGAATCCAGCTGCTCCCGCGTGAATACCGTATGTGGCTCTGTCTTCTTTCTCATTTCATTACCGCGGTTGACTGAAGGATGCACGGATGCCGAGCCGCATCAACTTTTCATGCGCATCCCACGAACTTCGGCGGTCCCGAATCTGCTCGCGAACGTTTTTATTCTCACCCCCAGTGCGAGGGGTGCGCTGCCTTCTCGCTTCCCTCCTTGAGCGGGGTAACGCTCAAGTCAGTTGCACGGCATCTTCGCGCGCGAAAATCGACGAGGGCCATCGCGAATAGCAGGGGACAGCTTCAACACGAAGGCAACTCGACCAAGCCCGGGCTTTCCCTTCTCATGAAGGGTACCGACGCATTTCGCTGCATCGCACTATTCGCTCCTGAAAACACGGAGCACGCCGGGGCCATCAGCGCACCGGCAGTAAGAGAGCGTTGCAGTTCCATGGACGGCCCTCAAGGATGCGGCCAGTGGCCGGTCAGCAGCTGACCGCTGCCACGCCATGGAACCGGCTGCCGCGAAGCAGTCCCGCACGACTCTGCTTTGTTCACACCATGAGCATGCGCAAAGACGATGCATGCCAACGTAACGAGCCTGGCCGCCACTATGCGCGGACTGCAAGTTCGGAGGAGACAACAAGGGCATGGGCACTCGCTTGAGCGCCCATTACTCGAACGCTTCTGGGGGAAGCAATTGGGTATCTATCGCGATATGTTTGCCAGGCACCACGATCAGCTCGCGCTGATGGCTCGCCTGCTCGACGCCGGCGCCATCTGGCTTGCGGCAATCCTGGCCAGTGAAGTGCGGTTTGCCACTGCGCACGCGCCGATCCACCAGTTCATCCAGTACTTTGGTTGTGCGATCGCCTTCATCGTGCTGCCAGGGTTCGACGTCTACACGTCCTGGCGTGGCCGCAGCCTGATCTCACTCGCTGCGCGCCTGCTGTCTGCGTGGAGCCTGGCCTGGCTGGTGAGCCTGCTGCTGACCTACCTGCTTCACCAGGCCGATTCGCTGTCCCGCTTGTGGATGGTGTACTGGTACGCGTTCTCGCTGGCCGGCCTGCTGGGCTTGCGTGTCGTCAGCCGTGCCGTGCTCAACCTGCTGCGCGTTGCCGGCGCCAACAACAAGCGCGTGATCATCGTGGGTTTCGGCCGTACCGGTCAGGAGATGTACCGCCGCGCGACCGCCAGCCACACCACCGGATTCAAGATCAGCGGCATCTATGCCCCGGAAGGCGAATCCACGCCAGAAGGACGGCCCCGCATCACCGACAGCGCCCACATCGCGGATTTCGCGCGCGAGCGCGGGATTGCCGAGATCTGGCTCACCCTGCCGATGAGTGAGTATCGCCTGATGCAGGAAATCGCCTTCTCCTTGCGCAACGACTTCATCGACATCAAGTGGATGCCGAGCGTGCTCGACTTTGACCTGCTCAACCACAACGTCGGCAACTTCCTGGGCATGCCCGCGGTGGAAATGAACAAGCCACCCTCGCTCGGCGTGCGGGGCACCATCAAGGCGATCTTCGATCGCGCCTTTTCCGCGCTCGTGCTCATCGCGCTGTCGCCGCTGTTCCTGCTCATCGCCATTCTGATCAAGCGCGACTCGCCGGGGCCAGTCTTCTTCAAGCAGGAACGCCTCGGCATGGATGGGCGCGTCATCCACGTCTATAAGTTCCGCAGCATGAAGGTGCATAGCGAGCACGGCGTCGTCACGCAGGCCACCAAAGGCGACAGCCGCGTGACGGCAATTGGCGCTTTCCTGCGCCGTACCAGCCTGGACGAACTGCCACAGTTCATCAACGTGCTGAAGGGCGAAATGAGCGTGGTAGGCCCCCGGCCGCACGCCATGGCGCATAACAATATGTACAAAGAACAGCTGGACTTCTACATGCTGCGCCACCGCGTCAAGCCCGGCATCACGGGCTGGGCCCAGGTCAACGGCTATCGCGGCGAGACCGACACCCTGGACAAGATGGCCAAGCGGGTGGAGCACGACATCTTCTACATACGGAACTGGTCATTCTGGTTGGACCTGCGAATCATCTTCTGGACCGCGTTCCGGGGCTGGGTGGGAAGCAACGCTTACTGAGGCCAGCGGCCACATCCCGATAGGCAATCCGATGCGCAATCCGATGCGCCCCTGAAACGCACCTTAAAACGCACCTTAAAACGCAACCCGATGATCAAAGTCCTGCATGTGACCGAATGCCTGGGCGGTGTCGAGACTTACCTCCACCTGCTGGCATCCCATATCAATGTCGAGAACATCAGCTTCCACTTCGCCCTGCCGAAGCAATGCTCCATCTCGGCCATTGCAGAAGCGCGCAACTTTGGAGTCAGCTACGTGCCGATTCCCCGCAAGCTCGATCCGGTGAACGACTTGAAGGCGGCGCTCAGGTTGCGGGCGCTGGTGAAAGGCGTTGCACCGCAGATTGTTCACCTGCACAGTTCGAAAGCGGGACTGGTGGGGCGGCTGGCGTGCGTCGGATTGAACGTGCGCGTTGTCTATACTCCCCATGCCTATTACTACCTCGGTCTGAGCGGGATCAAGCGGCGCGTGTTCCTGATGGCGGAGCGGTTGCTGCATCGTCTGACGGACGTGGTACTGGCGACCTCTCCGTCGGAGCGCCATCGGGCCATCCATGAGGTCGGGCTGCCGCAAGAACGCGCGCATTCGATACTGAATGCCGTGGAGCCACGACTGCCGCCGGTCAACAGGCGGCTGGCTACCGGCGTCAAACGCGTGATCATGGTGGCGCGCATCAGCCGACAGAAGAACATCCCCATGTTCCTGGACGTGGCCAAGCTGTTCCAGGGGCGCTCGGACATCGAGTTTATGCTGGTTGGCTACGGCCACTATGAGGATGACCGGGCTACGCTCGATGCACTGCTGCAAGAGCGCCGCCTGGTCGAGGGCAAGGATGTGACGACCATCGCGTGGATGAGCCGCTCCGATCTGCTGGCGCTGATGGGTTCCGCCGCAGTCGTGGTGCTGACCTCGCACTACGAAAGCTTCGGCTACGTGCTCGCGGAGGCCAATGCCCTGGCCATCCCAGTGGTCGGCACCGACGTCGACGGCATCAAGGACATCATCGTCGATGGCAGCAACGGCTTCATCGTTCCGGTTGACGATGCCCCCTCCATGGCAAGCTGCATTGAAGCCATCGTCGGGGACGCCAAGCTCTGGCAAACCATGTCCGAGCGAGCCGCGTCGCGTGCGAAGTCCGAGTTCAATATCGTGACCCAGGCCAGGAAATTCGAATCCTTCTATTCACGCGAAGTCCTTGCCTAGCGCGGCCACCGACTCTGCTGGTCAGGGCGGCACCGCGCCGCCTGCCAAACTGACCAGCAGAATCGCCCCATTGGCAAGCTCAGCATCGGCCTGCCGCATCGCCGAGCAAGGCCGCGCCCCGGTGGACGTCCCCAAGGCCCGGACCTTGCAGCCCTCCGCCCTTCCTTTGTCCAGTTCCTCGAGCATCATGGCCTTGCTTTGTGGTCCCCAATAGATGCGGTGGACCGCGCCCTCCTTGCGCAGGGTCAGGACGAAGCTTCCGTTACGCTCGCGCCACTCCGCATCCTTCGCACCAACAAGGACGCCCAGCAAATCGCGCAGCACGGCAATGACGGGCTTTTCCGACCCATCCGCCCGCAGCAGACCGAAATTTGCCTCTCGGTCCCACCGGGCCTCGCCCCGATCGCGCCACGCATAGATGCCCAGCATGGGCACTTCGGCAATGACGCCGGAGAGCACCTGCCTGGCGATCAACGCGGCCTGCGTTGCCTCACTGCGCACCGGAAGGTACGAGGCATAGCCCCATTCGCTGACAATCAGCTCGGCAAACGGACGTGTTGAGTTGCGGACCCGGCCGCTCAGTTGCCGATAGTCCTGCAAGAGCGTCTCGGGCATGGCCCGGTATGGATGAATGCTCAAGCCCTTAAAGCAGCTCAAGCGCGGATCCGTCAGCCATCGGGAAAATGACAGCTCCGCGGCCGGGTTCTCTGGCCTCGGCAGCCGCGCAAGACCGAACATGTAGAGAGATGGCAGCGGAGCGATGCCCTGCTGCGCCAGCACGTCGCAAATCCTGCCGGCGGTCGAGATCAGCCGTGAGATTGGTACCGAGGGATGCAGGAAGGTCCGGTTGTCCGGCTCGTTCCAGAACTCGTACGACAGATCCGGCCCTTTGTTGCGCCGCATGAACTGGACTGCGAACTCGGCGAACTTGGCCTCATTCGCGTCACTCGAACCGTCTTCGCCAGTATCCCCCCAGATAAACCGTCCGCCGTAAAGCGTGATCAGCAGGTGCAGGCCGGCCTGGCGCGCCTGGCCAATGACCTGCAAGTAGCGCTGCGGCGTCAAATGCCCCTGGACCACCTCGGGCCGCACGCCGAAGCGCACAAGCGAGAATCCCAGGCTCTTGATCGTGGTCAGGTCGCGATAGGACACCGTGGCGGGATCGATCTGCACGGCAAAGGCCGGCATCGATGCAATCCGCCTCGGCGCCTCGCGCAGTCCGGCGTGCGCCTGCTGACAAAGCAACAGACCAAACACCGCCACGTGCGCTGCCAGGGCCAGCGCGCGCGCCAACGCACGGCCGCGCAAGCCCCTATTCGAGGCCATGCCTGCGAAGCACGCCCATTGCGAGCGCACCAGTCTGGATCAGCGCAATGGTGAGGAACGACACCAGCATGATCTGCGCTGCCACGAGGTAGTCGAGCTGAGGATAGCGCCATGCCCCAAGGCCGATTCCTGCCAGCAGGCCGATGCTCGCAGCAAGGAAAATGGCGCGGGCCATGTCGAAGGATTTCAACAAGGTTCTCAGACACATGACGACGGCGAACACGATCGGGAACAGCGAAAAGAAGCGCACATCGAGATCCCCATACGCCGCGCCGAACAGCATGACGACGAGGTGATCGCCGTACAGCAGCAACAGCACGCTCAGCACACCGGCCAGCGCGACGCCGCCCAGCACGAATATGACAGACGTCTTGGTCAGCGTCAGGGCGTCGTCCTGCTTGAATGAGGCCGCAAACTTGGGCATCAAGTGATAGCCAAGCGCCATCAGGATATATTGGGCTGGCAGCAGGACCGTCAGCAGAATCCGGAATTTTGCCGAGTCGGCAAAGTGTCCCAGCGAGCCCAGCAGCACGACCAGGCCCGGGCCGACCAGCCAGCTCATCAGCTGTGCGCTGGCTGAACTTGCACCAAATGCCAACCACTTCCGCGGGGAGGCCGGCCTTCCCGAGATAATTTCGATCCGCCCATCGCGCTGGATGGCACCGGCCCCGAGCAGCGTGGGGAGCAGGATCGCAGCGGCCAGCATCAGCATCACCGCGGGCGCCTGCTGTATGTTGGACGCCAGGCCAATCATGGCAACGCCGCCACCGATCAGCGTGTGGCAGACCAGCAGCCCGGTATAGCCTCTCGCCTTCGCGCCTGCGGTCCGGAGCACCCAGTATGCGGTGTAGCTGGCGAACAGCACGGCGGCCGCCGCACAGGCCGAGGTGCTCAGGCCATGCCCGTACAGGTAGAGGATCGAACCCGCAGTGACCGGAAACACGGTTAGCACGGCAACCTCCATCGAGAAGCCCACGCGGAACTTTATCCCCTCAATCAGGGCCGGCTCATGAAGGAAGGAGACATAGAAGATATTGATAAACACCACCAGGGACAGCACAACCGCAACCAGGCCGTAGCCAGCCACGTCCATAGACCGGGCGAGCGCCACGTTAATGCCGAACTGCACTGCCGTGTACGCGGCCTGTTCGAACACCGCGCCAAGCGCTGACAGCATGCGGCGCATTATTGCCCTCCCTCACGCGAAGGCGCCGCCTTGATCTCTGCCTGGGGCGCCGACGATGGGCTCGGCATCGCCAGCGTCTGACCGAAAAGCAGGGACAATCCATGCGTAATGTCGTGGTCGAGCCGCGCCGATCGTTTGAACTGTGCTGCGCCCAAAGATCGAGCGTACGCCAGCCTTTCGATCAGGTCGTCAGCGCAGGCCGTCTGCCGCACCGCGAAATCACCGCGCCCGCTCAGCCTGAAGAACGAGGCGACCTTGGTGTCCCAGACAATGCCAACGGACGGCACACCGAAACTGAATGCGATGATGTTCGCATGCATTCTGTGGCCAACCATGCTCTGACATCCCGCAATGATCGAGACCAGTTCCGCCGGGGATCTGGGCAGGATGAAGTCAACACCACCAACGCCGAGCCGGTCGCAGACCGAAGTCGCCGCGATATTGTCTTCCTCCGCGCCGTTGGTGAACAGCACAACACTTTGGCCGCTGCGCCGCAGTTTGGTCACCAGCTCCACGAACATGCCCATGCCCCGGCCCTGCTCCGATACGGTGGCCAGATCCGCGTTGTAGTTCAGTGATTCGACGTCCGATACACAGATACCCACATCCCAGCGCTTTTCCAGCCCCTTGTCCGCATAGAGGGCCGAGCTCAGGATGGCGGGGTCGGGAATGATGGTGACGTCGGAACACGTGCCCCCGGCGACGCGGACAAGATTGCGACGGGAATTCTCGTCCCTGACGGAGATGAATTGCGGTGTCGCCTGCTTTATGAATTTTGAGAGGAGATATCTCCCCACCTTGGACCAGCTGCCCGCCACGCCTACCGATACCAGGGCGACCGTCGCGTTCTTCCCAAGGCACTGGGCCAGAAGGTAGAGCTTTAAGGGGAAATTGAGGTCTACATCGCACAGTAGTTGACCGCCGCCAATCACGACGACATCCGCGTCGGCCAGTTGCTGCTTCCATCTGGCGCGCCACAGCCGCCGGTATTTCATCCAGATGGCAAGGGTCAACGCAGGAATCCGTGCCCAGCCAGGCAACCTGGAGAACACTCGCATCAGGCGTCCCTTCTTCAGTGAGCTTTCACCGAGCTGGGTGCGTCCCGCGATGTCGAGGTAACTGATGCGACAACCCGGCAAGGTCTGACGGATCAGGAAGCCCAGTGTTTCGGCGATCACGGCATCGCCGAGGTTGTCACTGAACGGCACCGCACATATGACGACGTGCTTCATCTTGATTGGCCGAGGGCAAAGTTAGCAGAGGAATGAGAAACAAGCTGACCGATGTGAGATGGCGAACATAGCTTCCCAGGTCCGGCTCGAATATGAACTGCACCAGGATATGCGCCACAATCAGCGTGGCAAACCAGCGGCGTTTGCGGTATTCCTCACCCGCCGGTAGCGTCCCGGACAAGCCGTGCAGGGCTACGCGGATTATCGCAAAGTGCATGAGCATCATGGCAAGATCGACCGGCGCGCGAAAGCTGATCACCGGCAACACAAACATGGCGGCCGCATACAGGTAATTGACGATGAAATTGACACCCGAGGTAGGCGGATAAAGATTCCAGATCATCGTTCTGTTGTCGCTACCGATGCTCAGCGCGTAATTGTTGGAGATATCCCTGGGCGACTGGAGGATGTACAGGATCTCGGAGGGCGCTACCAGGATCGCGCCTAGTAGGCAGACCAGCACGACGCCTTTCCATGCCGGGGTAAGCCGTGCCGACGCGCGGATGCCGAGCGCGAGCACCAGGATCATTGCGTAATAGTTCCGGATGAATAGGGCATAGCATCCGTAGAACACGATGCTCATGACGACGAGGCCGCGGGAAGACACCGACCGGGACATGCCGCATGCGACAAGAATGATCGACATGGCGATCACGACGGTCTCCTTGCCGGGTGCGAGTAGGTTCAGCAGCATGCAGGGCAGGACGAACAGCCAGCGCGCAGCCAGGTCACGCAAGCTCGCGACGCGGCTCGACGCCACCACGAGGTAGGCAACGCCAACGCTGGCGGCGACGACGTTCACATACTCCGGGCCAAAGAAGGAAAACACCCTTGCGGTGGCGGCGAAGGAATCGTCGAAGTTGGACGAGCCGGTTACGAGGAATTCCAGCATCTTGTTCGAATCGGTCACCCACTTTTCAGGAAGCGATTCGCGACCGAAGAAATAGATTGTCAGATAGAGAAGGCTCAACAGCATGCTGGCGACGGTGGCCAGCCCACGCTCCGCAAGCATCCAATCGCGATCCAGTTTCGTGGCGTGCATTTCGATCTCTTGCTATCGGAGTGTCCCGATGGCCAACGCGTTAAGGTTTCACGATTTCTCGCTTTGGGAGTAGCCGTAGTAGGCATAGCGGTAGCGCCCATATTTGGAACCGTAGCCATAGCGGAAGGCATTGGCATCGAGTCCATTGAAGATCACCCCTTTCACGCTCACATTGACCTGCCCCAGTTGCTTGGCACACTCCGATATCTCCCCAATCGAACTCTTGCCAAAGCGCGTGACCAGGAAGACCGTGCCGCACCGCTCAGCCAGAATTGCCGCATCGGCGACGGCCAGCACCGGAGGCGTGTCGATCATGAGCAAGTCATAGCGGTCGCTGAGGCCTTCGAGCAACTTGACCATGCGCTCGTTGAGCAGGAGCTCAGCTGGATTGGGGGGTATCGTCCCTGTGCCGATGAAGTCGAGCCCCTGGACGACGTCGCGGTGAATGACCTCTTCCAGTGTAAGCTTCCCGGCCAGCACGTCGGACAAGCCGGGCTCCCGGTCCTTGCCAAAATATTGATTCAGGTAGCCCTTGCGCAGATCGGCGTCCACCAGCAAAACGCGCTTGCCGCCCGACGCCATCAAGGCCGCCAGATTGACCGAGACGAAGGACTTGCCCACCCCGGCGGTCGCGCCGGTCAGCAGCACGCGGTTGTTGGTCGCATCCAGCATGGCAAACTGCAGCGATGTCCGCAGGCTGCGCAGGCTTTCCACTGATGGCTCGTTCGGATAGCGATCCGCCAGAAGATACTGGCCTCGCTTACGCGAATGGATTTCCTTGCTGAGGGTTATCTGGTGCTCGGACTGGGGAACGGTGGCATACACATTGAGACCGGTATGTTCCTCGATATCCTTGGGGTCCGTAATCCCACCGAACAGGGCGTTGCGGACAAAGGCCACCACCGCGCCCGCCAGGACGCCAAGCATCGCAGCCAGGACGATGACGAGGGCCTTCTTGGGCTTGACCGGCTCTTCGGGCACCGGCGAGCTATCCACAAGGCGCACACTGCCAACCTTGCCGGCCTTCACCAACTTGAGCTGCTGCATATTGTTCAGCATGCCAACGTAGAGGTCATTGTTGACCTGGACGTCGCGCATCAGGCGCAAGGTATCCTGCTCCAGATTGGGCAACGCTTTCACACGACTGGCGATCGATCCCACCTTCGCACCGAGCGCGGCGATCTGCTGGTCTATGGCCTGCATGGAAGGATGACCTGGCGCAAAGCGCGTCACAAGCTCGGCACGCTTTTGCTTGAGTTCGAGCAGCGAGGTTTCGGCCGTCACGCTCTCCTGCAGGAATGCCTTGCCCTCTTCGCTGAGATTGAAGGTGCCCCGCTCATTGCGCATGGCGTTGTATTTGACTTCGGCACGTTCGAGCTCACCCTTCAACTGCGGCAGCAGATTGTTCAGGAAGATCAGGGACTTTTCCGCTTCCGCCGCCTTGCGATTGATGTTCTGCGCCACGTACGCGTCACCAATCTCGTTCAGAATGGCTGCGGTCAACTTGGCATCATTGCCTTCGAGCGAGGCGCCGATCATGCCGCTCTGCTTGCCCTTCTCCGCGATATTCAACTGAAGCTGCAACTGCTCCAACGTCTTCAGGCGGGAGTTGCGCACAAGGTTAAAGACAATGCCGGGCTTCGCCTTCAGTGCGCTCACCAGCAGCCGGATCTTGCCAACGCCATGCTCCGCCTCGACGGTTTCCCCCACACGGCCCTCGATAGGCTTATCAAGACTGCTCTGCTCCAGCCTGTAGCGCCCATCGCCCAGGCTCACCAGTATAAAGCTCTCGCCTTGCAGCTCCTCGGGGACGTCGAACGTGGAAACCGCGATGGAATCCGAACCCCAGGCGTATCCCCCCATGCCAAACAGGCCCGGCTCGGAAAGCCCCTTCGACTGGCTTGCGATCCAGGCCCCGAGCAGAGGGAAATACTTCGGCTTCGCATCGATATAGAGTCGCAGATTGTCCACTGCCTTGCCGACAATCATGCGCGAGCGCAAGATCTCGATTTCCGCGGTCGCCTGCGTCTTGACATCGAATAGCGAGGAAACGTCGCCCAGCAGGCCATTGGGACTGTTCTGGCTGTCCTCAACCTGCACGAGGATGTTCGCCTCGTAAATCGGCCGCGCCAGGAACGCGTAGGCCACACCAAGCGCAAAGATGGCAATGCCAATCGCCGCAATGAGCCAGCGGCTTGCCACGAGTACGTCCAGATAGCGAACGAGTGCGATCTCTTCCGACTGACTGGGCGCCACGACAGGAACGTAAGTGGATTGGTTCATTGGAGGCAGGACAGTATCGGTTCAACCCAAGGCCCGGATGCGGGGCACCCAGGATTCCACACCGCGCTGGATCAGCTGCAGCGCGTTCTCGAATGCCGGACGTGGCCGGCGATAGGGATCAGGCACATCAAACTTTCCCAGTTCGCCCAAGCGGAATACCCGTCCTGTGGTAGCGGGGTGCAAGCGCTGAATCTCTTGCCGCTGGGCACCGTCCATGACCAGTATCAGATCGGCGCGCCTGATCATGACGTAACTGAGTTGCTGGGCGCGATGGCCGGAAATATCCACCCCCTGATCAGTCATGAGGTCCACCGCTTCTGGATCGGCAGCCTGTCCAGTAAGCGCCCCCAGCCCGGCGGAGGCAACGTTGCCCTCGGGCAACGCCCGCTTGAGCAGGCCCTCTGCCATCGGGCTGCGGCAGATATTGCCGATACAGACGACGAGTACGGTCTTGATCATTTGACTGCGTTTGCCGTGGACGTAAAGAAGTTTCCGCTCGGCAGCAGTTGGTTGATCACGCGGCTCCAACGAACTACGCCTGCGGCATCCACGTAGACAACGTCCCGCGGCTTCAATTCGAACGCTTCGGCCAGGGCAAAGGCGACAGGGGACTTGCCGTCCAGGTGGAACACCTCGGCTTGTCCGTCCGCGCTCTTGCGGATCACGTAAAGTTCCTTGGCGTTAGCCGAGTTGGGGTTCAGGCCGCCAGCTTCACCAATGGCTTCACTCAGCGTGAGCCGGCCGTTTCGCGGCATCACCGGAGTAGGCTTCACGACTTCGCCGGTCACGAAGACCTTGCTGTCCTCACGTTGCTCCACGCGCACGATGTCACCGTTGCGAAGCAGGATGCGGGCCGGGTCGATGCCTTGCTGCAACATTGCAGGCAGGCTGACGAAGTAAGTCTTGCCGTCCCGGGCGATGCGAATGCGGCTGTTGTCACCAGTCAAGACGTTCACGCCACCAGCGCGGTTGAGCGCTTCGACCAGCGTCATGGGCACATCGTCGATATTCTGCGGGCCAGGCGTCTTGACCTCGCCGTCGAGGTAGACACGCTTGCTGCGAAAGGCGAGCACGCGTACGGTGACCTGTGGCAAGGTGACGACAGGCTTTAGCTGAGTGCTCAGTTGCCCGCGGATTTGATCCGGAGTCTGGCCGAGAACCTTGAGCACACCGGCATAAGGAAACTGAATGGTGCCCGCGGGACTGACGACGTAGCCCGGTATGTTGGCAGCCCCGCTGTAGTTCGGAATCTCGTAGGCGGCCCCGATCGAGTAGGTTTGCGTGGGGAATACCAGCTCCGGGTGGTCCCACACAACGATCGAGAGAATATCACCGACGCCTACGGTATAGGGCTTCGGCTCGGCGAATAGCTCCTCCACCCCGGCGTTCGCTGGTGGTGTGGCGGCCTTTAGCGTACGCACCAGCGCCGGTGTGATCTGTGTGACTTTAGGCACCGATTCGGGATCCTCCGGATCGAGTGGGCGCTGTGGGTCGAAGCGCATTCCCGGCGCGAGTGCGCAGGAAGCCAGCAACGGAACGATCCCCAGGCACATGGCGGCCCTGCCAAACCTCAAGCTGCTTGAAAGCTTTAGCACGTCTCGATGATTCCCTTGTTTGCAAGAAGATCCGTATTCCCCGCCGTCTCCTTAGCGGGTTGAGTCGCGGTGATTCCGCTTGTTCGACATGGCACACGTAGGTGCCTTTCCGCTTGTTGGCACTGCCTGCGGACTTGAACCTGGCGGTGTTAGCTTCGTGTTACCTGGCGCGAAGGTGCGCTCTTTTTGCACTGCGTCATTTCGCAAATGACCGGCGAAGTTTATGGCGCGTGGGACTACATCTTCAAGGCTGAACCGGCATTTTTAGCAAGTTTCCTATCCCCCCATCAGAGTGGAAACGAAATAGGGAGGGCCGTCACCGAAGCGATATCGGGGCGCAGGTGTGCCGCGCTGCGCTTGGAAGAAATCCGTCACGCGTGGCCTCGCATCGCATATTGGGAAGCCCGTTTGCTGCCTGGTTCGGGCCCTGCGCCACCGCTGATCCGACGCATACCTGCCCTCCTTCTATCCGGCCGTCTCTGTACTTGTTCCCTGTTTCCCGCAGATTGCGAAAAGCACAAAAAAAGAGGGTGTAGCCGCGGGGAAGCGCCTACACCCTTACGGGAGCGGCAACGGGGTCAGTGCTTGCCGGCTCTGATTATTGGTGGGGAAGTGGACCGGGTCTTACCCCGCTTCGGTGGGCCCCACACTGTGGTGGGGAAAGTTCAGAGTCGGCACTGACGGTTGGTTTTCGTCATCTACGTTCGGCATGCGCGATGGTCGGCGCTAATAGCTACCGCGATTTCGCAAGCGCCAAACGTTGCGCTATTTTGGCAGCACCGCAGTTGGTCGTGACGAAACTGATCAAGCTGGCCGGCGATCCTTTTCGCCTACAACCACGTCTTTTGCCGCATGCAGTCCCAACGCTTGGGGGGTACCGCGGATGCTGCGACGCAGCACAATTCCGAGCGGCACCCCGTTGCCGCTTAAGGGTGTAGGCGATTCCCTGTTGCGCCTACACCCTCTTTCTTTACCGTCAGAAAAATGTCTGACGGTGTCGGTATGCGAGAGACGCAGCATGCTTGTTTAACCCAGAAGTGAGTATGTTTTAAGTCCGAAAATCTAAACGGCTCGGAACGGGGAAATCCCTCAGCGTCGAAACCAGGCATGCGCATCCGCACTGCCGGAGTGCTTCATCGTTTCAAGGCCGTCTCAGCTTTTTCAAACTTTTAGAAGGGAGCAACTGAAATGACGAGTCGCGTTAGCAAAGCCGTCTTCCCGGTGGCGGGCCTGGGAACCCGGTTCCTGCCCGCCACCAAGGCCAGCCCGAAAGAAATGCTGCCGGTGGTAGACAAGCCACTGATCCAGTACGCCGTAGAAGAGGCGATGGCCGCCGGCATCACCGAGATGATCTTCGTCACCGGCCGCTCCAAGCGCGCCATCGAGGACCATTTTGACAAGGCGTTCGAACTGGAAGTGGAACTCGAAGCCAAGAACAAACGGGCACTGCTGGACGTCGTGCGCTCGATCAAGCCCGCCAACGTCGAGTGCTATTACGTGCGCCAGTCCGAAGCGCTCGGCTTGGGCCACGCCGTGCTGTGTGCGGCCAAGCTGGTTGGCGACACGCCGTTCGCGATCATGTTGGCCGATGACCTCATCGATGGCAACCCGCCGGTGATGAAGCAGATGGTGGACACCTACAACCACTACAATTGCTCTGTGCTTGGGGTAGAAGAGATCTTGCCGGAGCAGAGCCGATCCTACGGCGTGGTCGAGGGCCGCGAGTGGGGCGAAGGCGTGATCAAGGTGTCTGACATTGTGGAAAAGCCCGCTCCGGAAGAGGCCCCCTCGAACCTCGGCGTAGTTGGGCGCTATATCCTGACGCCACGCATCTTTGACCACCTGCGCGCACTGAAGCCCGGCGCCGGCGGTGAGTTCCAACTGACCGACGCGATCGAGTCGCTGCTGGGTCAGGAACAGGTGCTGGCCTATCGCTACCAGGGCACGCGCTACGACTGCGGCAGCAAGCTGGGCTACTTGAAGGCAACCGTCGAGTATGCGCTTAAGCACCAGGAAACAGGTGCAAATTTCCGCAGCTACCTAGAGGAGCGTGGCCATCACCTGTCTGACAGCGTGATTGCCTGACAGTACCGCCTCCAATTTGGCACGGTAAAGAGCCACCGGCTCTTTGCGGCACGGCTACGCGGTAGGCGTCGATTGTCGGCGTGCTCCGCGTAGTCGCGATCCGCACACACGCTCGGCTCGTGTGCCGCAGTGGCACGGCGAGCCGCCCGCCACTTCAACAAGGTCGAGGTCGTACAGCAGGTGCGACGATCCTCGCTCCGCTCGAGCATACTGGAGACACCTGGATGTCGGCACAATGCGAAATTGCCAAAGCCCTCAAGCAATGGCTCGTTCACAACTCCTGGTACAGCGCACGCCCTGTCGATGAGGGCAGGTTCTACCGCGCGATGGCTGAGGTCATTGCCCACGCTGGTACGGTTTGGACCGACTCCGAGTTCGAGGAAGCCATCTACGATGTGATCGGCAGGGACCGAAAGGCGGTGTTCGCAGAATTCGTCTACGAGTACACCAGCATCGCGATGCGTATTCGCGACTACGAGACGGTTCGGCCTGATCAATTGTTTGCTTATGGCGTTAGTGGCTTGTTCGCTCGCTCATAAGCTAGATGCCCGTTGAGGGCCGCTCAGGGCCGCTCAAGGCCGCCTTGGCCGCTCTAGCACCCCATTCGAGGCGTCGCCGTCGCGGAGTGCGCGGGCCTGTGCCGTGGGAGGTCAGGTGCGTCTCGCTTGACGTGAGCCGACTTCGCGTCGGTTCTCATGCGCGCTGACCGCTTCCCTTCCGAACAGCAAGTCAACCAAAAAGGTAGCAGCCACATGATTGACTGGATACACCTGGGCAAGGCGTTTTTTCTCGGCATCCTTGAAGGCTTGACGGAATTCCTGCCGATCTCAAGCACAGGACACCTGATCCTGATCGGAGGTTGGATCGACTTCGCGTCCCATGAGGCGCGCGTGTTCGACGTGGTGATCCAGCTCGGCGCAATCCTGGCCGTCTGCTGGCTGTATCGTGCCAAGATCACGCATCTGTGTGCGGGAGTCGTCCGGCGGGATCCGGACGCGCTACGCTTTGCCACTGCGGTACTGGTCGCCTTTCTGCCTGCAGCAGTCATCGGCGCACTGTTCATCGGGCCCATCAAGCACCGACTCTTCGATCCCGCTGTCGTCGCGACGGCATTGATCGTGGGTGGCCTGATTATCCTCTGGGTAGAGCGGCGCAAGGCAGTCCCTCGCATTCACACCATCGAAGATTTCGGCTGGAAGCAAGCCATCGGTATCGGCTTCGCGCAGTGCGTGGCCATGATTCCCGGCACGTCCCGCTCGGGAGCCACCATCGTGGGAGGAATGCTGTCTGGCGTGTCCCGACAAGCCGCAACCGAATTCTCTTTTTTCTTGGCAATCCCCACTATGCTGGGCGCCGCCACCTACGACGCGATGCGGCACTACCACTTACTCAGGACGGAGGACCTCTGGGCGATTGCCGCTGGCTCTATTGCTGCCTTCATCTCGGCGCTGTTCGTTGTCAATGCGATGATTCGCCTTGTGGCGCGACATTCTCTGCGAGTGTTTGCCTGGTATCGCATCGCGCTGGGCTTGCTGATTGCAGTCCTGACGGCTGTCTCCTCACTATGAGCCTCGGATGCTCACTGGGCGCCCACCGTTACCGTGAAGTGTAGTAATGATGTTCCGTTTGCGTAGTAAAGTTGATATGCGCCTTGATTACGCCTATTTCACCGTCTCACGGCTATCCTTCACAGCTGCAGTTCGGGGAGCGCATGTCCCCGCGCTCCTACTCTCATGCCGCGACAATGCTGCCTTTTGGTTCACCGGCTTAGATTGCGGCCTATTTTAGCCATGACGCGCGAGAATGCTTCTTTTACTCAACGAGATCGGAGCCGCGTAGTCAGCGTGAAATGTAGTTACTCAGCAGTCCCAAATATATGCGACAGATGGGACATCGAAGAATGATCGAACCAGGCTCCGCTTTCTCTGCAGCCCGCGCAGTTGTTGCTCGACGCGAATCTCCAACTTCTCGCCTGCGCGCAGCGGGTTGCGCGCCACGCCGGTGCGCTTGATGTGACTCCACACCAGCTCGTCCGGATTGAGGTCCGGCGCGTAGCCTGGCAGGAAGTGCAACGTCAATCTGCCGCCAGTGGATTCGACGTATTCGCGCACGCTTGCCTTCTTATGGGCCGGCAAGCCGTCAACGACAAGATGCACCGGCTTGCGCCGGCCCTTCATCATCTTCTTGAGCAATTCGACGAACAGTTCCGCGGTGAGCGCTCCCTTGTACGTCGCGAACCAGAAGCCGCCCAAGGCGTTGACCGCCGAAGCTGCCGAAACTGACTGGCGCTGGCCGGGCCGCTCGATCACCGGGCTCTGCCCTTTGAGCGCCCACGTCTTGCCGTGCACCGTGTCAGCGCGGAAGCCGGATTCGTCCCAGAAGTAGATTTCGGCCCCGCTGCGCCGGGCAGTTGACGCAATGTCGGGATAGGTCTCACGCTGCCAGCGCTCGATCGCCTGAGGATCGCGCTGGTAGGCGCGCTGCAGTGGCTTTTGCGGCGTCAGGCCCAAACGCGCCAGCAATCTCCCCACCGCCGTCAGCCCCATGCGCACACCAAACTTCTGGTCAATCAAGGTGGCCACGATTTGTCGCGTCCACAGCCCGAAGTCCAGTCCGTATTGCCTGGGATCCTTGCCGTTGATCCAGCGCAACACCTGCGCTTGCTGGCGCGCTGTGAGCTTGGCCGGTCGGCCGGTTGCCCGCCGCGCGGCCAGCGCGCGTTCCCCCTTTCCGCGTCCGCAGGCAGCTTTGATCCACCGGTAGATCGAGGTGCGATTCATCCCCAGCGACTTCACCACCTCCGACGGCTTCTCGCCTTCCCTCACTCGGCGCAACGCCAGCAACCGAAATTCCTCCTGCGTCGCCCGATCCAGTTTGCGGCCATCTCGTTTCATGCCTCATGAGACTACCGTCGATCCCTTGCGTTCAACTTTTGTCGCTTTATTTAGGGACTGGTCAGTAAGATGCGACCAAGCGACGGACCTGCGATAGTTTCAACATTACTTCACGCTGCCTGATGGTACTAACCTGCACCTTTTCCAGCAGCGATCGCCCCTCCGCGAGGGTCAGGCCCAGTTGTGCAAGACTACAGTCACGGCGCTCAACCACGGCCAGAACGCCGTCAACGTCATGGCCAGTTCCGCTGTCGGCCAATCTGGCTTCGATGATCAACCGCATGGTTTGGTTTGCTCCCACCGTCGCGATACCGATCAGCGCAGTCCACACGGAGCCGGTGCCGCGCCCAATTTTTCGAGCGGCCACCCCTTGGGAGCCTACCTAACCTTTGCAGCTATCAAAGGCAACGCCACCATTTCGCCCGTTTCGCTCGGTAACCCTACCGGCGGCGCATCCTCGACTGTTACCCGGGTGGGCAAGACGATGGCCTGGTGAAGGAACGGTCGGTATTCAAACGCTATCTGAACTGTATAGGGGCCTTTCACGCGACTTGTGGATACAGGCCATGCACGCGGCCAAACAAGCGTGCCAGGCCGAACAGAATGTCGGTGCACGGGGTCGCGATGCCCAGCCGTTCGCCGATCTCGCGTACTACTCCGACGATGGCGTCGAGCTCGATGGCACGACCGGCATCGGCATCCTGCAGCATCGAGGTGCGGAAGGCGCCCAGCCTGGAGGTGACTTCGTGGCGGTCCTCCGGGCTTTGCGTGATCGGGCAGCCGATGCGTGCGCCGATCTTCTGCGCCTCTGCCATCGCGGCGGAGCAGAATCCCCGGACCAGCGGGTCCGCGAGGATGCGATCGCCGGTCGCCCCGGTAATGGCGCTGACCGGATTCATGGTCATGTTGCCCCACAGCTTGTACCAGATGTCGAAGCGGATATCGGTCGAGTGCGTGGCGTCGAAGCCCGCCTCCGACACCAGGTCCACGATGCGCTGCACGCGTTCGCTCGTCCCACCCACCGGCTCGCCGACGATCAGACCCTGGCCTAGCTTGTGCTGGACCAGCCCCGGCTCGGACACCGAGCTGCTGGCATGGACCACGCATCCGATCACCTGTTCGAAGGGAATGGCGGCGTTGACTTCCCCGGTCGGATCGACGCTGCGCAGCGTCTCGGGAAATCCCGCCACCCCGCGGCAGAACCACCACGGCACGCCGTTCATCGCCGGCATCACCAGCGTTGCGGGCCCGATCAGCGGACCGATGCCGCGCACGACGTGCGCCAATGCCGGCCCCTTGACCGCGATGACGACAAGGTCCTGGACGCCCAGGTCGCCGGCGTGTTCGCTTGCCGCGGCGAGCTCTGATTGCAGCAGGCCCTGCGCGGTGTTCAGGCGCCAGCCGTGCGCGCGCAGCGCCTCAAGCGTCGCGCCCCGCGCCAGCGCGCTCACCTGCGCGTGTCCGGCCGCGGCCAGCTTCGCGCCGATGAAGCCGCCGATAGCTCCCGCGCCAACGATGCATACCTGTGTCATATTCTCATCTCCGCGGACGGTGCTCCCCACGCGAAGGCAGTGTGGGCCAATGACCGCGCACAAACAAGGGGATGGTGTGTTGCGGCGCCGTCAATCCAACGTCACGCCGGCCTTGCGGACCAGTTCCGCATAACGCGCCTGCTCTCGCGCGAACAGCGCTGCGGCCGCCTCGGGTGTCGTGGGGCGAAGGATGTTCTCCTGCTCGGCCATGGCCTTCTTCACCTCCGGTGAAGTCCAGGCTGCCACGATGCCATCGTGCAGTCGCTTCACTTGCGCCGTGGCAAGCCCGGCCGGTCCGATCGCGGCAAGCCAGCCGCCCACGGTCACGTTGAGACCCTGCTCCTGCAGCGTCGGTATGTTCGGCAGCGAAGGCACCCGCGTGGCGCCAGTCGCTGCCACGGCACGCAAGGCGCCGGCTTTCAGCTGCGGCTGCACGGCGGGCACGGCCAGCACACCGAAATCGACCTGCCCGCCGATCAGGTCGGTAATCATCGGCCCCACCCCCTTGTAGGGAATGTGGCGGGCCTTCAGCCCTGCGGCGTCCAGGAACATCTCGGCGGCAAGATGGAGAATCGTGCCGTTGCCGGAGGAGGCGAAGTTGTAATGGTCGGGTTTCGCCTTGAGCAAGGCCACCAGTTCCCTGGCGTTCCCGGCTGGCAGCCGGTTGGGATTGACTACGAGCACGAACGGCGTCTCGGCCAGTATCGCGATTGGCGTGATGTCTTTCAGGCTGTCATACGGCATCTTCTTGTAGACGGCCGGATTGACGACGTGGTTGTTTGAGACAAAGGCGATGGTATTGCCGTCCGGCGCCGCCTTGACAAGCTGGTGCGTGCCGATGATGCCGCCGGAGCCCGGCAGGTCCTCGATCACGACGGGGCGTCCCAGCGCCTTGCTCATCGCGTACTGTGCGGACCGGACCATCACGTCCTGCCCGGAACCGGCACTTGCGGGAACGATGACGCGCAAGGGGGGGGTGCCTTGCGCTGACACATAACCTGGCAGCGCGAGCAGCGCCGCGGAGGCGGCCAGGCCGCCGATGAAATGACGTCGATGGATCGATGGCATGCTTGTCTCCTGAATGTTTTCTGGTTGCTGTGGCCGCGCTATTGGTCGAACGCGACGCGCAACTGTTCGAAGCTCGTAATGCGACCGGCGACGGCACTTGCCGCCACCGTGGCCGGGCTCGCCAGCCACACCTTGCCGGGGCCGGAGCGGCCGGGGAAATTGCGGTTGATGGAGCTGATGGTGACCTGTTCGGCGCGCTCGGAAACGCCTGGCCCGGCATTGACGCAGGCACCGCAGCCGGGTTCGATCAGCTCCACCCCAGCGCGGGCGAACACATCGAGCATGCCCTGCTGCACGCAGAAGTCGCGCACGTCCTGGCTGCCGAACTGGAGGATAAGTCGCACCCCTGGTGCCACCTTCATACCGCGTTCGACGGCCCAGGCCAGCACTTCATGGCAGTGGCGCAGGTCTTCCCGCTTGCCGCCCGTGCACGAACCGCCATAGGCGATATCGATGCGCACCGGTTCGTCCAGTTCGGCAATGCTCAAGCCGCTACCAGGGTCGCCGGGCCGGGCCAGCATCGGCTGCAGCGCAGCGCAGTCGATCTCGATCGTGTGCGCGACTTCCGCTTCCTCGTCGCTGCGCATCCAGGACTCGATCTGGAAATCGATGCCACGGCGTTCGCGCAGGAACCGGCGAGTCTCCTCGTCAGGCGCGACCAGGCCCGTGATGCCCCCCATTTCCGCCACCATGTTGGTCAACGTGGCGCGCTCATCGGTTGGCAATCCGACCAAGGCCTCGCCGGTGTACTCGAAGACTTGCCCGATTGCGTGGCCATCGCGGACGTAAGGCGTGCGTAGCAGGTGGAGGGCGATGTCCTTGGCTTCGACGCCGATGGGCAAGCGGGCGGTCAGCCGCACGCGACAGGTCCCGGGAACCCGCATGGGTACCTCGCCTGTCATCCACGCGGCGGCCATCTCGGTCGAGCCGGCACCGAAGGCAAACGCGCCGAGCGCGCCGCAATGCGGCGTGTGTGAGTCGGTGCCAATGGTAACTTGCCCGGGCAGGACGTAACGCTCGGCCATGATCGAGTGGCTGATGCCCTCGGAACCGTCGCGGTCTTGCAAGAATCCATGCAGCTTAAGGCCGTGCTGCTCGCAGAAGCGCTGCTGGACTTTCGCCATGGCTTGCGCCAGATCGAGCAAACCCAGCTTGCGGCGCTCGGGCGGCATACTGCGATGGACGAAGGTCAGATGGTCCGAGAAGAAGACGATCGAAGCTGGGTCGTGGAGCACCACCCGGCCGGCCATTTCACGCTCCAGGGCGACGATGGCGAGCGGTGAGCTGTATTCGTGCGCATAGCGCCAGTCGACCCTTGCGAACACGGGATCGCCGGGGCGTACCGGCTGGCCACCGCTGGCGCGGGCAATGATCTTCTCCGCGTAGGTCATTGGCCTCGGTCCGCTGAAGTGAGCCGCAGGCACCCACCCCTGCTTGCGCGCCCGCATCAGATTGAACAAGCCGCCCCGGCGGATAAGTTCGGCAGTCAGTTCATCCTCTCCACGGGTGAACTCCTCGATCGGAATGGACTCGCCGCGGCGTATGCGGTCGATCAGGCCGAAATCGGTTGAGGTGAGGATACCGAGGTTGCGGCAATTCTGGCGGTAGATCCGCTCGAAGCTCTCTGCGATGACCAGGCGGATTCCAGCGCACCACTCGGCATAGGGGCTGGCTTCGCGCGAGGACCCTTTGCCATAGCGCCGCCCTGCAACGGTGACGGCGAAGCCGCCTGCCCTGACGCTGCCAGCGGCAACCGGAAGGGCTTCGCCGCACTTCAGGCCAAGATAGGGAAACTCGCCCAGTTGTTCGTCGTAGTGGTAACAGATCCAGGCCGGGGTGATCTCGTCGGTGGAGACGTCCGTGCGGAGCGGCAGCGCCTCTTCGAGCGAAACCTCCTGGCCGGCGAGCTGCCGTTTCACGACTTGCGCATCCTGCGACAGGAAGAGAATGCGGCCGTTGAAGCGCAGGCGGTGGGGAACAGTGGACAACTGCACTCTCCTTTCATAAGTTAAAGTACTGTGACTCGCCTGGTATTCTTGTTGCTGCGCCCCTCTTCTACAAGTTAGCGCTCCTGATGCTTTATAAGTTCACCTAATGTCATCCCTTCCGCTCACAGCCTTGCGCGCGTTCGAGAAAGTCGCCGAACACCTCAGCTTCACCCGCGCCGCTGAGGCCCTGCATGTCTCGCAGAGCGCCGTCAGCCAGCAGGTGTCCCAGCTCGAAGAGCGCGTAGGCAAACGCCTGGTGGAACGCAGCGGCCGTACCTTGCGGCTCACGCCACATGGGGAGTTGCTGGCTGCCGCTAGCCAGCGCAGTTTCACTGCGCTGGAACGGGTGCTGCAGCAGATTTCGCGCGGCGGCAGTCAGGCATTGCAGTTCAAGGTGCCACCCACGTTCGCGATGAAGTGGCTGATGCCTCGGCTGCCAGGGTTTCAGGTACTCCACCCGCAGCTTGAATTGCGTATCAACACCAGCGTGCAGCCCGTGGACTTCGAGTCCGAGGATGTCGACATCGGGATGCAGCGTTCGGCGCAGCCGGATCCCGGGCTGCATGCCATCTCCGTCATGGATGAAACCGGAATCCTGGTTTGCTCGCCAAGGCTATGGGGCAAGCGCAAACCGCGGCTGGCCGAACTGGAGTCGATGACCCTGCTTCACAGCGCCAACCGTCCTGAGGACTGGCCGCTCTGGCTCAAGCTCATGGAGGTGCCGGACTTGCAGCCAGCAAACCAGATCGAATTCAGTTTCTCGCTGTTGATGTACCAAGCCGCACTCGAGGGTCTGGGTGTCTGCATTGCGCAGCCGGAATTCGTGGGAGAAGATCTCGCGTCGGGCCGACTCATCGCACCGTTCCCAGAGATCGTTTCGACGGGAAGAAAGCACTTCCTCGTCTGTCCGGAGCGGCGACGTCACGATCCCGCTGTCGCGCGCTTTTTCTCCTGGATACAGTCGGGTGCAGAGGCCCAGCCGGCGGGACGTGTGCGCTGACCGCATCCGAGCGTTATGAGCACCATTACAATTGACGCGATGATCGCTGCCGGCGCACCTGGACTGGTCGAAATTGGGCATCATCACGAAATCTATTTGAGTGACCCGCGCAAGATTGCTGCCGAGAAGCTTAAGACGATTTTGCGTAAGCCCGTGCGCGACGAAGAGACACCTCGCGAGCTTAGCGATGTTTATCGCATGGGCCGCTGCCTGTTCGAGCAACGGCCCATACG
This sequence comes from Cupriavidus sp. DF5525, assembly GCF_040149425.2. NCBI lineage: Bacteria > Pseudomonadati > Pseudomonadota > Betaproteobacteria > Burkholderiales > Burkholderiaceae > Cupriavidus > Cupriavidus sp. DF5525. Next base: position 1,460,582 of record NZ_CP168267.1, read on the forward strand.
CCTTAAGAACGACCCATCGTCAAACCCGTAAGGAGTCGGCTGGACCCGCTGCGCGAATCGTCGCTGACTCATCCACTAGCGTTGGAACGGATCGAGGTTAAGGAACGGCTTAAGGCCGGTGCTCGCGCCCCCCGCTCCCACCGCGCTAATGCATTCCGTGTTGTCCACGCCGTTCCCGGTGCTTCCGTCCTGCAGCAAGGCTCCGGAAGAGCTGACCTTATGCCCCTGGGGGAAGCAGAGCGAGGGGTGATCGAACGGCGCTTTGCGATAGCGCACACGGTCATCACTCAGGGCAAGCATGAAAACCACCAGGTCTTGCTTGTCCGACTCCGTCAGGCCGAGCGGCGCAATGCCCCGATCCAGATTCGCCCTGTTGACGTCCGCAAAATCCCCGCCACGGTTATAGAAGTCCACCACCTGCATCAGGGTAGATTTTCCGCCGTTATGGAAATACGGGCCGGTAAACTCCAGATTGCGCAGACTTGGTGTCTTGAAGGCACCGTCAACCGCCACACGCTGGGTCTCGCCGACTGCCGTCTCCTTGGTGGTATCGAAGCCGTTGCCCAGCAACTGGGTCTTGCCCTGCTGCGCCATCCGCGTTTCGGAGAACGGATTGCCGAACGGATCGATGCCGCCGACGCCGAGATCCTCTGCGGTCGGTTGCACGCCGATGTTGTAGAAGCCGTTGTCATAGACAGCTTCCAGCCCATCTCCCATTGGCATCCGCCTGAGCCGCTGCGCGGTCACGCTGGAGAATGAGGCGGCAGTGAGTTCAGCACCCGAGTGACAGCGGCTGCAACGCCCGGCCCCGGTGAAGATCCTGGCGCCGCGTAACTGCTGCTCATTCAAGGCTCCGGTCTGGCCGTCGAGGTAACGGTCGACCGGCGTATCGTTGGCAATCAGGGTGGACTCGTAAAGCTGAACGGCGAGGCCGAAGAAGAGCGCGAAGTTGGCCTCCATCTGGCTTACCTCGAACTTCTCGTTGCTGCGCTTGAACGGGCGGGCGGGCAGCAAATCCATCGAGCCGACTTTCACCTCATCCGCAGCCGACATGCGCATCAGTGTCGGTGAGGCCCAATACTCGGGGCGGAATGCCTTCTTGACCAGCTCAGAGTAAGTCGGTAGCTGATCGTTGTTGCGCAGTAACTCCAAGGGGCCAAGTACGCTGTCGTCCGCAGCGATGGTCTGGCCGGCCAACGGCCGCTGGCCAAGCAGCTTCTTGCCGAGCTTCATGAATGACCGGCCCGCGCAACTCATCTCGACCGCGCTCAGGGGCGGCCCGTCACTCTGCGACGCCAGGGAGGCGCCTGGAATGGCCACCTGGATTTGCCTGAGCACGCCACCCTCGTGCTTCCACACAAGGGCATTGGGATTCCTCATGCCAAACGGATCGCCGCCGTTGTACATGTTGTTGGCGCGCCCATCCCAGAAGTTGCGGAAATTGAATACCGCATTGATCACGGACGGCGTATTGCGTCCGGTCACTTGCCGCGTGTTGACGCCGTTGAGGTTGAAGCCTGTACCGCCGTGGAAGATGTCGTCGGAAACCGTGGCGCAGACATCGCCTGTCTTGCCCGTGCCGAATTCAACGAAGTTGCGGGTGAATACCCCCTGCGAGCCAGAAACCTCATTGACGTTCGAGAGTTGCGGCTGCGCCTGGTTCACGTCCACGTGCTTGGTGAACGCAAAGTCTTCCGGCTTCAGGGTGTAGTTAGGCCGGCCCAGCTGGAAGGTCTTATCGCCGCCCAGCAGGCCTGGAGAGAGCTGGTTCGTGATGCGGTTGTCGACACCGGCATGGAAGTGGCAACTTGCACAGGCGGTCTTGTTGTCGCTGCCCACTTTCATGTCCCAGAACAGCGCCTTGCCGAGCTGGATGGCGGCCGCCTTGTCCTTGACAAACTGATCGAGAACTTCGGCAGGCGGACCGGGAACCACAGCGGTCTTGAGCGACTTCAGCCCCGCCAGGGGATCTACCACTTGCGCCTGCAGTAAGCGCCACATCAGAACTGGTGTCCCCAACAAGATGGCGACCATGAGCATCGCCTTAAGCGGTGCCTGACCGCGTTGCCTTTGGCGGCGCAATTTTCCAGCGCCCGGGGACGAGGAGCCGGCGCCGTCGATGCGTGACGGCAGGCAATCACCGGACTCGGGCGCATGAGCCCGGGATCGCGACTGCGCCGGGTCGGGGTTGGTATCACAAGCGTGGCTATTGCTGTTGTTGTTGGGCATATCTTTCACCTGGACCGTAGGCGCTACAGCACATGAGTTTGAGCGGCGTTGTCGTGGTTCCCGTCGCCAAGGCATCGCCTCGCGCCAGGACTGCGCTCGGCCTCCTCACGCGTTGGCTGCTGCCTTGCAGGAGGACCCGCAGGAACCACGTCCAATCATATGTAGCTGCGACAGGGTGCAACGTGAGCCGTCTATGTGCGTTACCGCATAGACATTGCCGGTCACGCCACGGCACCAGAGCGTCGAGCAGGTCAGCTGCCTGGCCAAACGGGTCCTGCCGTGGAGCATCGCCTTAGCAACAATGAGACGGGGAGCCGCCCTGCGAGACACGATCGTTCTCGAGTTCGACGACGGCGATGGAATCGCGGTCAAGCGGATCGAGGTAATGCGGTTTCACCGCCTCGCTGGGAGTCACGCCTCGGGGAGGTCGGATTGTCCTTGGCTGAAGGTAAGGTCACTGATCAATTGCACCCAGCGGGAATTTATCGTCGAGCAACTCGATCGCTTTCGCCCGTCGCAGAGAGCATGCAAGGCATGCAGCGTGCACCGTCGCCTGCACGACGGTCATTGCTTCGAGCTGAAGGCCACACTCGGGAGGGTCTTTTACCGCCATAGACCAAATCGCGGTAGGAATACCAGTTGCCCGGTACCCCGCGCACATAGATCCCGGCGTGCTCCATTCGGGCACCGTATGTGCTTACCCACATACGGTGCCAGGAACTCGCGCGCAGTCATCCGGACTGGCGCCCGTTTGCCGGGCCGCTGTCACCCGCCAGCGTGCGCCACGCGATGGTGATCCTGAACGCGCTCTTCGCCTGGCTGACCGAGGCCGGCTACCTGGCCGGCAACCCGCTCGCGCTCGCGCGGCGCCGGCGTGCCCCGCCCCGGCCGCGCATCACGCGCTATCTGAGCCACCAGCTGTGGGCGACCGTCAAGGAAACCGTCGAGGCGATGCCGGTCGGCACCGTGCGCGAGCGCCTGCATGCGGCACGCTGCCGCTGGGTGCTGACGGCACTCTATCTGGGTGGGTTGCGCGCGTCGGAAGTCGCGAGCACGCCCATGGGAGCGTTCTTCTGCCGGCGCGACGCCCAGGGCATCGAGCGCTGGTGGCTGGAGGTAACCGGCAAGGGGCAACAAGACCCGGCAGGTACCGGCCACCGATGAACTGATCGCCGAACTGGCGCGCCCACGGACTGCCATCTAGCCCGCAGCATGGGAAACGCGCCCGCTGGTGCTGCCCGTTATCGGCCGTGAGACGGGTATCTTGGCCCTGGCAGAGACCGTCCCGGGCCATTTAACGGCTTCCGTCAACATCTGGCATGCGATGCAGTCGGTCCCGAAGGTGTCCCGGCGCGGGCCGGTTAAACCGCTACGCGCCGGCGCGTGAACTGCCGGGCTCAGCCCGAATCGAGGCCAGTTTCACGTATAACGTACTCCTCGAAATACCCAGTGTCCGGGCGGCCATAGACATGTTTCCATGGGCATTCGCGATCGCGTCGAGTATCGCTTGCCTCTCCATTTCCTCAAGACGACCAAATGAAACAGGTACTGACGTCGAGGTTGATACGGAAAGGGAGTCCTTTGGCGTCTGTGCGATGCTCGGGGGGAGCAGAGAAGTATCGATGATGTTGCCTTCGCTGAGCGCGAACATCACCTCGAAGACATTCTGCAGTTCACGTATGTTACCCGGCCAGCGATGGCTCAGAAGCGCCTGGCGCACGGCGGGTTCAAGCTGCTTGGGCGCACAGCTATACTTGCGTGCCAGTTTGCTGTTGAGATGCTCGATGATTGCCGCGATATCGCCCGGCCGGTCGCGCAGCGGCGGTAGCGGCAGGCTGACCACGCAGAGGCGGTGGTACAGGTCTTCGCGGAAGCGCCCGGCGGCGATCTCCTTCTGCAGATCACGGTTCGTGGCTGCGACGACGCGCACCGAAACGCGCCGCTCGCGGGTATCGCCCAGGCGGACCACAACGCCATCCTGCAGCACGCGCAACAGGTGGGGCTGCATGTCTAGCGGCAGCTCCCCAAGCTCGTCCAGGAAGAGCGTGCCGCCGTCGGCCTGCTCAAACTTCCCCGGAAGGCCACCACGACGGGCACCTGTAAAGGCTCCCTCGGTATAGCCAAAGAGTTCGCTGGCCAGGAGCTCACGGGTAAAAGCGCCGCAATTGACGGCAATGAATGGACCCTCGGGGCGCTTACCCGCCCGATGCAGCGCCCGGGCAAAGAGTTCTTTCCCTGCTCCGGTCTCGCCGAGGAGCAGTACGGGCAGATCCAGAGGGGCGATACGACGGGCGCGTGCCTTGGTCGCCTCCAGCACCTCACTTCCCCCGATGATCTCGCCAAACGCATCGTTTCCGGCCATTGTCGCCGTGACAGTGGCCGTAGCCGTGGACAGCGATACAGCGCTTCGGTTCTGGCGCGTCCCGAGCGGGATCACCAGCATCGTACCCAGCATCCCGTCATGGTCCTTCACCGGGTGCAGCCATTCGGGGCGCAGCCATTCCGGGCGTTGGCAGGACCGATCGATCTGGGGCAGTGCAAGGTTGAGTCCCGGCACCTGGCCGCCGACTTCCAACGGCAGCCGCACGTCATAGCTCTCCCGCGCCACTTGTGCATTTCCGTTAGCACGGACAATGCGTCCACGGCTGTCGACAAGCACAACATAATCGCTCGCGTAACGGATGAAATGGTCGATGGCTCGGGTCAGCAATCGCTCGTGGAGTGCAACTTCGCGACGTGCCAGTTCGCTTTCGATCTGCCTGGCTGCAGCCACCACCAGCCCCAAGGTGTGCCCATGGAAGGTTTCCTTGACGCCAGAAACATCCACGACTCCCAGCAGGGTGCGACTAAACGGGTCAAGAATGGGAGCCGCGGCGCAGGTCCAGCGCTTGACGTCCAGGCAGAAATGCTCGTCGGCATGGATCTGAACCGGAGCGGCGGTGGCGATCGCGGTGCCAATGGCATTGGTGCCGATGACATCCTCATTCCAGCAGCCACCGGTGGCCAGGTTGATCCCCTCGCCGATGCTCCGGGCCCTGGTCTCGCCATTGAGGTGGAGAACGGTGCCGCCCGGGTCACAGAGCATGATGAGGGTGCCGCATTCCCGCAGGATATCGCGCAGGCCCTCGAGTGCCGGACGCGCGGCCTCGCAGAGCTCCCGGTTCTGCCGCTGCAACTGACGGACACGTTCGGTGGCAGCTCCCGGTGCGGAGTGCCTGGCAGGGTCAACGGCCTCGGAACGACACCGCTGCCACGACGCCAGGACGACGCTGCGCACACCTGCCACTTCCAGGGGCTGGTCCTGCACAAATCGCTCCCAGGCGGAGGCCACGACGGGTTCGTCGCCGAGGCGGGGGATCAGGGTGCCGCAACGAGAAAACGGCATGGGACGATCGCTCTCAATTGACTGGAGTAACCGTATCCGCGTGCCATCGCCAAGTCAATAAATCTCTTTTCAAATCAATAATTTGTGCTTTGCAGCATACCAACGGAAGGTGTCCGGTTTCCGGCCATCGCAGCCAAAAGTGTCCGGAAACCGGACAGCGACAGCAGCGCTCTCAGACAAGCGCGGTAGCGGCGACCGCAGCCGCCACGAACGGCCGCCCGTATGCACGGCGGCCGCTGAGGCGTAAGCCAGCATGTCCTGGTCTTTCCCGATGCGACACAGGCACGGGCTCACGATAACGATTGCGTTGAATTCGCGAACGTCCCGCCCTTGAATCCGACTCGGGAAACCGCTCGCAGCACGGACACACTTCGCAAGGCCGTGACCGTGAGCCGCCCGACAGCTTTGCACCCGCCAGCCAGCACAGCGCTTGCCCAAGACTTCCATACGTCGACCTGATCACTGCGGCTCTCGCCATATAGGCACCACATACAGAAGTGCTCACAGTTGTTGGAAATCAGGCGATAGCGGTCCTCGCCGATGCGGGAGTAGGCGCGTTGGACAGCTTCCACACCGGCGAACCTGGCACCGGGGCTTTGCCGGACCCAGACCGGATGCCCATGCGCGAATTCTGCGAGCGTGACTTCGAGCACCGGGGCGCGACGCAGTGACAGCGACAGCCCAGCGTAATGCACGACCTTGCCGGCCCCCGCATAGACGCCATGATGCGTGTACCAGAGTCGATCGGTGACGAGATGGGTTCCGATCGCCAGGTTCGTGTCGGCAGCCGCTTCGAAAGCTTCGACAATCAGGCGCCTTGACCTCATTGAATTCTTCATGGGCTTCACCACGTTCCGCTGCCATTCGTGTGAAGCCAGCGCATAGCGCGTGCCAGCGCTACAGCGATCTGCGCGGCGGAGCCCAGGAACGTCAGGGTCCATCGGCGTCCATCGCGGCAGCGACAGGGCAGACCTCCATGCCGCCCACGCCTGGCGCGATCCGCGTTGGGCAATCGTCAATGCTCCAACAGCTAAATGCCGGGGCTTGCCGAAGGCAATCGCATCGATCGCTGGCCAGAGAGCGTCCGATTCCCGGACACCGCTGCGCAGGGCGTCGTGAATCCGGACACCGACGCCAGGCATGCCGCGACCAGCGACGTGGTCAGGCAATGCCGGCAACTCGTTGATTTCAATCGCTTGCCGGGGTTGCTCCCTGGTGCCAGCCAGGCCTGGCACAAGCTTTGCCATGGATGAGTCGTGGGAGATCCCACCATGACTACACCAACGACAGGAGGCAGTATGCAACCGCAGTCCACCGTACAGGTGATGGGCATCGATGCTGGTGGCACGATGACCGACACATTCTTCGTTCGCTCGGATGGCCGCTTCGTGGTCGGCAAGGCGCAGAGCAATCCCGGCGACGAATCCCTTGCCATCTACAACTCCTCCGAAGATGCCCTCGCCCACTGGGACCGGACAGTGGACGACGTCTATCCGGAACTGGTGACTTGTGTCTATTCCGGTACGGCCATGCTCAACCGCATCCTCATGCGCAAGGGCCTCGCCGTCGGCCTCATCTGCAACCGCGGCTTCGAGCAGATCCATTCAATGGGCCGTGCGTTGCAGAGCTATCTAGGCTATGCCCTGGAGGACCGCATCCACCTGAACACCCACCGCTACGACGAGCCGCTGGTGCCCGTCTCGCGCACGCGCGGTGTCACCGAACGTACCGACGTGCAGGGGAAGGTGGTCATCCCCCTGCGTGAAGACGAGGTCCGCCAGGCTACCCGGGAACTGGTGGAGGCCGGCTCGCAAGCCATCGTCATTTGCCTGCTGCAATCCCACAAGAACGAATCGAGCGAGCAGCGCGCCCGTGACATTGTGCGAGAGGAGCTGAAAAAGCTGAAGGCGGATATCCCAGTCTTCGCCTCGGTGGACTACTACCCGTCGCGCAAGGAGAGCCACAGGATGAATACCACCATCCTCGAGGCTTACGGCGCAGAGCCTTCGCGCCAGACCTTGAAGAAGGTGAGCGACCGGTTCAAGAAGCACGGCGCCAGGTTCGACCTGCGGGTGATGGCCACGCACGGTGGCACTATCAGCTGGAAGGCCAAGGAACTCGCACGCACGATCGTCTCCGGCCCCATCGGCGGTGTCATCGGCTCCAAGCTGCTGGGCGAGTATCTGGGCGACGAGAACATAGCCTGCTCCGACATTGGCGGCACAAGCTTCGACGTGGCCCTGATCACCAAGGGCAATTTCGCCATCAAGTCCGACCCCGACATGGCCCGCTTGGTGCTCTCCCTGCCCCTGGTGGCAATGGACTCGGTCGGCGCCGGCGCTGGCAGCTTCGTGCGCCTCGACCCCTACAGCAAGTCGATCAAGCTTGGCCCCGACAGCGCCGGCTACCGCGTCGGCACCTGCTGGCCGGAAAGCGGCCTCGACACGGTGTCCGTTTCCGATTGCCACGTCGTGCTCGGCTACCTGAACCCGGAGAACTTCCTGGGCGGTGCCATCAAGCTCGACGTTCAGCGCGCCCGCGACCACATCAAGGCGCAGATCGCCGACCCGCTCGGCCTGTCGGTCGAGGATGCCGCCGCCGGCGTCATCGAACTGCTCGATCTCACCCTCTCCGAGTACCTGCGCGCCAACATCAGTGCCAAGGGCTACAACCCGGCGGAATTCACCTGCTTCTCCTACGGCGGCGCCGGCCCGGTGCACACCTACGGCTACACAGGGGGCGTCGGCTTCAAGGACGTCGTCGTGCCAGCCTGGGCGGCAGGCTTCTCGGCTTTCGGCTGCGCCTGCGCCGACTTCGAGTACCGCTACGACAAGTCAGTGGACCTTGGTGTTGCCCAGCACGCCCCCGACGCCGACAAGGAAGCCGCCTGCAAGAGCCTGCAGGAAGCCTGGTCTGAACTGGCAGTCAAGGTCATCGACGAATTCGTCCTCAACGGCTATAAGCCCGAGGACGTGCTGCTGATCCCCGGCTACAAGATGCAATACATGGGCCAGCTAAATGACCTCGAGATCGTCTCGCCGGTGACCAGCGCCGCCACCGCCGTCGACTGGAACCAGATCGTCGAGGCCTTCGAGAACACCTACGGCCGCGTCTACGCGAGCTCCGCCCGCTCGCCGGAACTGGGCTTCTCGATCACCGGCGCCATCCTGCGCGGCACCGTCGTGACCCAAAAGCCCGTGCTGCCGGAAGACCCGGATGCCGGCCCCACGCCGCCCAGCGAAGCATATCTTGGCACCCGTCCCTTCTACCGCCACAAGAAGTGGGTGGATGCCGCGCTCTGGAAGATGGAAGCCCTCAAGGCCGGCAACCATATCGTGGGTCCCGCCATCATCGAATCCGATGCCACGACCTTCGTCGTGCCCGACGGCTTCGAAACCACGATCGACAAGCACCGCCTGTTCCATCTCAAGGAAGTGAAGTAAGGAGACCCGCCATGAACATGATGAGCAATAAAGAAATCGGCTTCGCCGACCTGCTGCAGAACGGCCAGACGCTCAAGCAGCACCGCGACGGCATCATCGAGCGCACCAAGGCCACCGGCCACTACAACGGCCTCGAGAAGCTGGAATTCCGGGACAGCGACCCGATCGGCTACGAGAAGCTATTCTCCAAGCTGCGCGGCGGCCTGGTGCACGCCCGCGAGACCGCCAAGAAGATCGCCGCCAGCCCCATCGTCGAGCAGGAAGGCGAACTCTGCTTCACGCTCTACAACGCCGCAGGCGACTGCGTCCTGACCTCGACCGGGATCATCATCCACGTCGGCACCATGGGCGCGGCGATCAAGTACATGATCGAGAACAACTGGGAAGCCAACCCCGGCATCAACCCCGGCGACATGTTCACGACCAATGACTGTGCCATCGGCAATGTCCACCCCTGCGACATCGCCACCATCGTGCCGATCTTTTGGGAACGCCAGCTGATCGGCTGGGTCGGCGGCGTCACCCACGTGATCGACACCGGCTCGGTGACTCCGGGCTCAATGTCAACCGGCCAGACCCAGCGCTTCGGCGACGGCTACATGATCACCTGCCGCAAGACCGGCGTGAATGACGAGCCGCTGCGCGACTGGCTGCACGAGTCCCAGCGCTCAGTGCGCACGCCCAAGTACTGGATCCTCGACGAAAAGACCCGCATCGCCGGCTGCCACATGATTCGCGACCTGGTCGAGGAAGTGATTCGTGCCGACGGCATCGAGGCCTACGAGAAATTTACCTACGAGGTCATCGAAGAAGGCCGCCGCGGACTGCAGAGCCGTATCAAGGCCATGACCCTGCCTGGCAAATACCGCAAGGTCTCCTTTGTCGACGTGCCATACAAGCACGAGGACGTGCAGGTTTCCAACGCCTTCGCCAAGCTCGACTCCATCATGCACTCGCCGGTAGAGATGACCATCAAGCCGGACGGAAAGTGGCGCCTCGACTTCGAGGGCGCGAGCCGCTGGGGCTGGCACACATTCAACGCCCACCAGGTGGCATTCACTTCCGGAATCTGGGTGATGATGTGCCAGACCCTGGTGCCCACTCAGCGCATCAACGACGGTGCCTACTTCGCCACCGAATTCCGCCTGCCCAAGGGCACCTGGTGCAATCCGGATGACCGCCGCACCGGCCACGCCTACGCCTGGCACTTCCTGGTGTCCGGCTGGGCGGCCCTGTGGCGCGGTCTCTCACAGTCCTACTTCAGCCGCGGATATCTGGAAGAGGTCAACGCCGGTAACGCCAACACCTCCAACTGGCTGCAAGGCGGCGGCATCAATCAGGATGGCGAGATCCACGCGGTCAACAGCTTCGAGGCCAGCTCCTGCGGTACGGGTGCCTGCGCCGTCAAGGATGGCCTCAACCACGCCGCAGCCATCTGGAACCCGGAAGGGGACATGGGTGACATCGAGATCTGGGAGATGGCCGAGCCACTGCTCTACCTCGGCCGGAACGTCAAGGCCAACTCCGGCGGCTATGGCAAGTACCGTGGCGGTTGCGGGTTCGAGACGCTGCGCATGGTGTGGAACGCCCAGGACTGGACCATGTTCTTCATGGGCAACGGGTTCATGAACAGCGATTGGGGCATGATGGGCGGCTATCCCTCAGCCACTGGCTACCGCTTTGAGGCGCACAAGACGGGGCTGGACAAGCGCATAGCCATCGGCGATTCCTTGCCCCTGGGCGGCGACATCGATCCGGGCAACCCGGACTATGAGCGCCACATCGATGCCACCGCCGTGGTCAAGCGTGACAAGCAGTGCATCACCACGGAGGACTGCTACGCCAACCACGACCTGTACCTCAATTACCTGCGCGGGGGCCCAGGCTTTGGTGACCCGATCGACCGCGATCCGAAGGCCGTCGAGGCGGACCTCAATCAGAAATTCCTGCTGCCGGAATATGCGCGCAAGGTCTATGGCGCCGTCTTCACCCAGGACACCAAGGGCGTGTTTACGGTGGATGCGGGCAAAACCCAGGCCCGCCGTGCCGAGATCCGCAAGGAACGCCTGGCCCGGTCACTGCCAACCCGCGAATGGATGAAGGAAGAGCGCGAACGCATCCTCAATAAGCACGCGTCCGTCCAGGTGCAACACATGTTTGCCACCAGCTTCGCCCTGTCGGAGAAGTTCACGCGCGAGTTCAAGGCATTCTGGAACCTCCCCGCGGACTGGCAGTTGCTGGAGGAAGAACTGGGCGTGCCGTCCTACGGCGCCAAGCACCGGATGGACCTCTCCCTGCTGCCCGACGTCACCACCGTCGTGCAGGTCGAAGAGTAATCACCGAATCAAGGAGCTGAACAATGTCTGCCTACACCAATGAACAGGTTGCCCACCTCGTCGGAGGCTCCCTGGACTGGGAAACCACCTTCCGCATGCTCTCGATGCCCAAGGATGACAGCCGGTTCGAGCAGTACCTGGCTGCCCTGCAGGCCAAGGTGAGCTTCCCGGACCGTATCGTGCTTCCACTCGGCCCGCACATGCATATTGTGCAATCGGCCGGCACCAGGAAGTGGGTGGTCAAGTGCGATTGCGGCCACGAGTTCTGCGACTACCGGGAGAACTGGAAACTGCATGCGTCGATCTACGTGCGTGACACTGAGGAAGCGATGACCGAGGTCTATCCCAGGCTCATGGCCCCTGACACCCAGTGGCAGGTATATCGCGAGTACTACTGCCCGGCGTGCGGCACCATGCACGACGTCGAGGCGCCCACGCCGTGGTATCCGGTGATCCACGACTTCGAGCCAGACATCGAGGCCTTCTATAAGGAATGGGTGCAGCTACCGGTCCCGGAGCGCGCTCCGGACTGATCGGAGGGTGAAGAGCGGGGCAGACACCGTCTGTTCCCCGAGCCCAAGCGACAGGAACTATCGGCAAGAGCCAGGCAAGCGCCACGTCAGCGCTTGCCTGGGCGGGAGCGATGATGCTTTACGGCTTCATGGCCGCGTCCTCTCGGCACCGAGCCGCTATGTACCTTCGAGCAGTTTGCCGAGGGAGCGTTAAGTACCTTGGGGTATCGGGGATGGGCGCCTAGCAATGAGCCGCTATTCGCCTGCCGGGGTCCGAGATGAAAGTCATAATTCGCGTGGAGACCATCACCGATTGGGGCGAATGCAACACCCAGGAGAGGAAATGCCCGCTGAAGTGGTCGAGTTCCTCGACCGGTTAGGACGGATGGCTGAAGACGAACCCCAAGGTTTTTAACGCTCCCGCGAGAAGATGTGGACCAAGGTCTGGACGCTCGCGGGCATCGCTTCCGATATCCCGAATGCTGGCGACTGGTTCAAATATGATCTCGGCAAGGAGAGCTTTGTCGTGGTGCGCGGCGAAGATGGAAAGATCCGAGCCTTCTATAATGTGTGCCCCCATCGCGGGAAAGTGGACAATGGCCCGGAGTATGCGGATAAAGCCGTCACGGGTGGCCAGAAGACTCAGCCGGGGTATAGGCGTTGGCCGCCGCCATGGAGCTGATGCCGCGCAGCCTCAATTCCTTCACCAGCCGGTCCTGCAGCATGCCGTTCATTTGCTCGACACGACCCTTGGCCTGGCTCGTGTTGGCACACAGGATGTCGATGCTAAGTTCGAAAAGCGCCCGCACGAACTGCGTGTAGCCGCGGCATTCCATGTTGGCACGCGCGTTGACCCGGAGATGTCGGCCTTGTCGGGGTTCGGGGAGCAATGGAACAGCCAACCGACTTAAGCCGATAGTTTTGCGGTAAACAAGGCAACTTTGCCATGTTGCCGCACGCTAACCTTGGCGAAATATCGGGCCAAGGCAGATTCGAGACCAGACAGCGTATCGTCCCGGTTTCCAAAGATTCCCCTTTTGTTATACAGCTTCATCAGCCGACGCCCCAGCCAGTTGTGGGCAAATTGATCGCCAAGAATGGTCGCACCATACAGTGTGCCATCCGCAGTCAAATGCCGTTGCAATAACTCAAAAGCCGCTGTTGCTTTTTCTACCATATTGCCTGGCAAGCAATGTAGCAAATAGAAAAGTGATATGGAATCGAACCTTTGGTGCCCTAGGGAATTGCTGATCAATAGCAGCGGCGCTGGAGGTCGACGGATGTTTGGTGCCTGATTTTCACCATGCGGAAGAAGAGAGAGATCTGAGCCTCATTTCGCGCCGCATGCCCCTCATCTCGTGCCCTTTCGGGCTCGATTTGCTTGTTCAAGACGGATTGCTCCCCTGAAACGCCAGCAACGGCTTTTTGGCGATCACCAGATTTGCGAGACCGAACAGGCTGAACATCTGTGCGGTGTTCTTGGCCAAGCCCTTGTAGCGGGTCTTCTTGTGACCAAACAAGTTCTTCACCACGTGAAAGGGATGTTCCACCCGCGCCCGAATCTGGGCCTTCTTGCGCTCCACTGCCTTCGTCAGGTCCTTCCACCGACCTGCCGGCATCTTTTCAACCTTGCTGCGCTTTGCCGCTACGTGCCAGCTTATGTCAGCGCGGATCGTCCCTTGCCCTTGGGCTTGTTTGATCTCATCCCTGCGCTCCACACCTGTGTAACCCGCATCAAGATGCACTTGGCTTTCCTCGCCATGCAGCAGGTGATGGGTGTGAGCGATATCGCTTTCGTTAGCCGCCGTCGTGTGTAAGCTGTGCACCAGTCCCGAGTCGGCGTCGGCGCCGACGTGCGCCTTCATCCCAAAATGCCACTCGTTTCCCTTCTTCGTCTGGTGCATTTCCGGATCGCGCGACTTGTCCTTATTCTTGGTCGAACTCGGTGCCGCGATCAGCGTGGCATCGACCATCGTGCCCTCTCGCATCAGCAGCCCCCGCTCACTGAGCACGGCCTTGACCTCATCGAACATCGCGGCAGTCAACTCGTGCTTCTCGAGCAACCGGCGAAACTTGAGCAGCGTAGTCGCATCCGGCGCCGACTCTTGCGACAGATCCACACCCACGAATTGACGCAACGCCTGGCTGTCGTAGAGGGCGTCTTCCACGGCTTCGTCACTGAGACTGAACCACTGTTGCAGACAGTACATCCGCAACATCCTCTCCACGCCAATCGGCTGCCGCCCAACACGGCCGCTCGTCGGATACAGCGGCTCAATCAACGCGGTCCACCGTGCCCACGGCACGATCCGATCCATCTCACCGAGAAACTTCTCGCGCCGTGTCACGCGCTTCTTCTTCGCGAACTCAACATCGGCAAAGCTCGTTTGTTTCATCCTTGTCTTTGTTTTCAACGCCTTCACCTTCAACGCGCCATGCTTTCCGTCAGATGACCTGTGGGTGAATTGATCAGCATTTCCCTAGTGCACCACTAGGTTTGAGGATGTCTTCCTGTATCAACAACGGCTGTAAATGTGTAATCGGGGAGCATGCAGATTCAAGACTGTTTCGGTTCAAGTCAAGCAAAGCAATCTTTTGGTTCTCAGGGAATGAACTATGTGCCAGATAATAGCCAGTGCCCACACCAATATCGAGGTGGTTCGCACTGAGGTGTTTCTGGAAAAACGGAAGAAGAACAGAACGAGTTGGACACTGCCATGCATATCGGTTAGAAAACCCAAGTACCCACCAATCGTATATTTTCAGGACCAGCGGTGAGTAAACCGCTGCGCCGTTCTGGGTATTGTGATCTAGCTTGTTTCTCATACGTTGAGCCGCCTGAACGCCTGCTTCATGTTCTTTCGCGTCAGCGCCGCTGCCAGCAGCGCCGACCCCGTGTCCTCCGATCCCTGTCGCGGACCACCGGCTTCGTCGCAGGCGGGGCCGGCTTCAGCTACCCCCTCCCGCCCCGCTCGCGCAGGCTTCTGACGCAATGCCTTCGGTATCGGCATGGCTTCGAACACTTCCTCTCGTTTGGCCCTTCGCCCGCAGCCCCTAGCCTTGCCGGCCACGGGTAAGAACGCACTAGTGCGCCCACGCTGGGCGCACCAAAGAAGCGTTCGACCTGGTTCAGCCACGAACTGCTAGTCCGATCGCAGCGTTCTCCTCTGGTGTCGCCAGCCAGTAGCCGGAACGAATGGCTGTTGCCACAAAGTGCTGGATGGCTTCTGGAGTGGGAGGCATCGGCTCATCGTTCGCGGAGACTGGGCGGCCTATCTCTTCAAAAAAGCGGCCGAGCACGGCCGTCGTGGTGGCGAGGCTGACCGACGGTTTATCCGATAGATTTCGAAAGGCGTGTTTCGCTTCGCTTGGTACCTGGATGAAATCGCCAGGCGAACACAGGGTCCAACTGTAGGTCCTGTTCGTCTCGACCAGGACCTCTTGTTCTCCGGACAACATCAGGAAGCATTCAATGCCCGCGTGACTGTGCAAAGGCACCACACCTCCAGGCGGAATGACACATTGCATCACGCAGTGTGTTTCGTCCGTCTCGGCGGGCGCCGTGAGGAACTGAACGGTCGGACCGAAAACGTCCAGCACGGGGTTGGCGATTTTTTTGTACACACGTACCGAGGGCCGATGGGGCGATGACTGATTCAATTTAGGTACTCCGTTTCAACATCTGTAGTTGGGGTAGATTAGCGCAGGGAAGAACGGACAAATGGTGTGTCTAAATCCAGAACGAGGGATGGCCGGGATTCGTTAAAAATCCGCCACATCTCGACCTGAGAGGCTGATTTGAATGCAGAATCGATGGTCGGATCAGAGCGGTGAAACGGGACATTGAAGATCCAGCAGATAGTCCCCCAGCCGGTTGATGTGCTCCTATGGCGACAGCACCTTGCGCTCCTCAGAATGGATAGTAAATCGGTTTGTCCAGCGCACTCACCCATTGAGTCTGCGTGAACTCATGGAAGTTGGCTGGTCTGCCAAACCTTCCTCCGTTTCCGGATGCGCCCATACCACCAAATGGAACATGAAACTCGTTGTTCACCGTTTGGTCATTGATATGAACCATGCCTGCGCGGATACCGGACGAAAAGGCGAGGCCGCGCGAAAGGGAGGCCGTATATACCGCTGCAGCAAGCCCGTATTCGGAGGCATCTACCAAGGCTACCGCTTCGTCAGCGTCCTCGAAGACGGTGATTGTTGCAGCCGGTCCGAAGATCTCTTCCGTGAATGCCGGCATATCGGGCGTAACATCCGTGAGTACCGTCGGTTCGTAGAACAGCTTCTCATAGTTTCCCCCCCACCAGCCTGGCACCCGCAGCGCTCTGCTTGACGATGCTGTCGATCCGGTCAAGCTGCTTCTGGTTGATCAACGGGCCGAGATGCACCGGATTGCTACGCGGGTTGCCAACGACCAGTTTTCGCGCGCGCTCCGCGAGCCTCGACACATACTGGTTCGCCACGGAACGATGCACCAGATGACGGCCTGTCTGCATACAAATCTGACCCTGATGGAATGATCCCCACGCTCCGCCCGACGTGGCTGCGTCGACATCCGCATCGTCCAGCACGATAATCGCATTGTGGCCTCCGAGCTCCAGGGCAACCTTCTTCAGCATCTGTCCGCAGATCTGGCCTATCGAGCGACCGACGGCAGTCGATCCCGTGAACGAGATCATCCCTACCTTGGGGTGCCGATCAATCGACGGGGCTGGCCAGTACCTGCGCGTTGCTTGTCACCTGCACGCTGGCAGATTGATGAAATGTTGTACCGACGCAATGTTGATGCGGGGCGGATGCATGGGTCTCCTGCTATGCACGGCATGTCGTGTTGGCGCTGCGTAGTGCCGTCGATCGTGCGAGCTCCGTGACGGCGGTGACGGAATTCTCGTTCCGGGCTTCTCATTCCGCAATCAGATTACGGGAATGATGTTCATGAACGAGATGAATAACTTCAACATGAACCTGCTGCGCGGTTTTGACGCGCTCGGCCGCGCAGCGGAGGAGGATAGCGTGCAATAGATGGAGGTCGATTTCGTCAGGCGCCCTGATTTACGGCGAGGATGTCAGGGTTAATTCTGTTCGTTGGCCGGTGACGGTTTGGCGATGCTGGCCCGAAGGATTTGCTGTGACGCGAGGCGGCGCATTGTCACGTTGGCCAGTGCAAAGCGTAAGATCCAGCGACGCAAAAGAAAAAGTCGCACTATCACGGCCATCGATTCTCGGCTGCGGTCATCAGCCAAGCGGTGCGCTGGTACTTTCGCTTTCAACTGAGTCGCGCGATATCGAGGAATTGCTGTTCGAGCGCGGCGTTGTCGTCAGCCGCGAAACGATCCGGCGATAGTGTGACAAAATCGACGCGGGCTTCGCGCATCACGTCAGATTCGCACGCCGCAAGCCGGGCTCAACTTGGCATCTCGACGAGGTGTTCGTGACGCTGCGCGGCGAACCCTACCTGCTGTGGCATGCCGTGGCGCCGAACCCGACATCTTGCTGCAGAAGCGCGGGATAAGGCCCGCTGCGAAACGGTTCTTCAAGCGTGTGACGGCAGCTTGTTCCGAGGCCAGACCTGTTCATCAAAGCCAGCGCTCGCGTGAATAACCGTGCTGAGAACCGACCACCAGCCCACACGCGAACGCGAACGGCGCATGCGCGGTTTCCGGCTGGCTGACCAACTCAGGCTTTCCTCTAGAGCTTCGGCCCGATCCCAGCACTTTGCCGTCAAGCGGCATCTGCTACACGCGTCACTTTATCGCAAACAGCTCGCCGCACGATTCGATGCGTGGCGTCTTTTTTACCGGCGCTACCCAAAATCCGTCTGGCGTCTTCTGAGCGGAAGGGCTGACCGTGTGCCCGTTGCATCCGATTCCCTCAACATGACACCCATTAGCCGGCCGAAGTCAAGGTGCAAATCCTCCCCATCGCCAGATTGCCATGATGATGGTTATTTTCATCCTCATGGCAATCTGGCGAAATTCCTTCCGTTATCCTGTCGCGGCTGCCTGCAGGGGCGGTATCGCATCCGTTTTCTCGCGGCTGGTTGCGAACCGGATCGCACCAGACACCCATCGGGATCAAGCGATCGGCGATGAATTGTCGATCACCCTGGCGGCGGTGCCGCCCCAGAGAAACGTTGGTGCCAGACAAGGTCCAATGGGTTTCAAAACCGTGGCTGTTGCCTGCGCAACGCCAGTCAAGCGTGGCTCATTGTCTAGGCGACCCGGCTATCTGCAAACAGGAGGCGGGGCAAAGGGAGGACCCAATCAAAACCATGGCTTTTCACCAGTCACGTTACCGGGCTCGTTCCCCTTGCACCGCCTTTTAGCCAAAGCAGCGGGTTACGTCAAATGGCTTGTGCTCCCGAAGCATGTGATAGCAGGCGCGCGCCAGCTTGTGCGCCAGCGCCTTGATCGCGACAATCCCGTTACGTGCGCGTTTCTTGCGCTCGTAAAAGCGTCTAGCTTCCGGGCACGAACGCATGGCGAAGTTGGCCGCCTCGACAAATGCCCACGCCAGATACTTGTTGCCGTTCTTTGTGTTGCCTTCGCCTTTCTTCCTGCTGTTGCTTTCGCGCCGGCTGTCCACACAGCGGCAGTACGAACTGAAATCACCAACCTCGGTGAAACGCGAGATGGTTCCGGTTTCCAGCATGATCGTGGTTGCGAGAACCGGACCAATGCCAGGCACCGAGTTCAGCAACACGTAGTCGGGTTGCAGTTTCACCCGCTCCATGAGACGCTTCTCGAGGATTCCGATCTGCTCCTGCAAGGTTTGCATCACCGCCAGATTGGCCTTCATCGCGAGCGCTACGTCCGGTGCAAAGCCGAATTCGCTGACCTGTGTCTTATCCAGATGCTTGACCTGTTCACCCCGCATCTGCCCACCAGTGTGGCGTGAGAACAGGTTCTCGATCGCGAGGATCTGGGCCGTACGACACTGCACCAGTTGCATGCGCTTGCGCGAGAGATCGCGCACCGGACGTTCTTCTGCTGGATAAATGTAGCCTTCTGGCAATAGCCCCAGACGCAGCAGTTGTGCGAGATGGGCTGCATCCGCGAAGTCCCCACTATATTTCAGCCCCTCGTACTGCTTGATCGCTGCGGGGTTCGCCAGATGCACCTGGTAGCCATCTTTCATCAGGTCATCAACCAGCCAGTACCAATTAAACGTGGCTTCGATTACCACCCCCACCAGCTCGTCACGATGCGGCGCCAGGGCCGTCCGGATCTGGACCGGATCGTTTGGTAACCGCCGCTGGTAGATAACCCGGTCAGCTTCATCGCTGACCACAACCACACTGTTGTTCGAGTGCAGGTCGATTCCACTAAACTTGTTCATGCCGGCCTCCTGTGCGTCACGTCGGTGTTCGCATCTCGACTCTACGCCAGCCGTTCGACCCGAACGGAGGGGAGGCCGGCTATATGATTATCAAAGCCGTCGAATTGAACTACCTGATGACGGATCCGCTGATCATGGACGACTCGGCGCTGCAGCGGCTGGTCGGGCCGATCCGCAAAACATCCTATGTCGAGGGCAACCGCCAGACCCTGGCCGCGGTGCGCACAACCCAATCCCCGACCATCGCTGCTGCCTGAAACGCCATCCTGAGCGCCCCCGTGGTTTCTGTCGGCGCCAAAGGCGCCGTATCCCACATATGCCAAAGCCCACGATTGTGGCTCGCCCGGCTGCATCATTGTTCCTATAGTCGTATGGGGAATCAGGCCGAGCCTTCGTGGCATCGGTTTAAGCACGGGCCGCTCCGCCGAAGACCTACGGTGTGTCGCCATGTTTGGCGAGCCGTATTCATCCACAAACAGGAGTCCAGGTCATGAGCGATAAGCCGACGATTGTGTTGGTGCACGGATTCTGGGGCGGTGCCGCGCATTGGCGGAACGTCATCATTGAGTTGGCGCGCGAGGGCTATACGTCCCTTCGCGCCGTCGAGCTTCCGTTGACCTCGCTGGCTGACGATGCCGAGCGTACCCGCAAGATGATTGCCCAGCAGACAGGCCCTGTCCTGCTGGTGGGGCATTCGTACGGCGGCGCCGTGATTACCCAGGCGGGTGACCAGCCGAATGTGGTCGGGCTTGTGTATATTGCGGCTTTTGCTCCCGACGCGGGGGAGAGTCCCGGCGGCATCACGCAGCAGCATCTTCCTGTCGCGGCGCCGAACCTGGTGCCCGACAGCGATGGCTACCTGTGGCTCAACCCCGACAAGTTCCATGAGAGCTTCTGCCAGGATCTGTCGCCCGACGAAGCGCTGGTGATGGCGGTGACGCAGAAGGCGCCGCTTGCCAGCACCTTTGGCGATACCATCACTGCGCCAGCGTGGAAGAAGAAGCCGTCCTGGTACCAGGTCTCCAGCGAAGACAGAATGATCGCCCCGGAAAACCAGCAGAGGATGGCGGCCCGGCTCAATGCCAGGAAAGTCATGACCCTGGCGGCAAGCCATGCTTCGCTTGCGTCGAAAGCAGCAGAAGTCGCGGCCTTGATCGACGAGGCTGCAACCGAGGCCATCAAGGCGTAGCTTCTGCCGCCTCCCCTTGTGCCGGTATGGGGGCGCTTGCCGCCCCTTCAGTCGCTACAGAGAAGAGGTTTCCCGTACAATCAAGGCTTACTTCGGAACACCGCGCCACCGATCCGGACCTACCCGATCCCGGCAACAAGGTATGTGTCCAATATGCTGCAAGGTCTACCCCACAGCACTGCGCCGGACCTGGTTGCAGTCGACAAGTTTCTTCCGCCTCGAGGCCCGGCCCGTGTCCTCGCGCGTGAGCGGCTGCTGACCCAGCTGCTCGAAGCGCGGCACAAGCGTTGCCTGGTACTGCAAGGCCCAGCCGGCTGCGGCAAGAGCACCACGGTGGTAGCCTGGCGGCAGGCGCTGCTGGGGCTGAACTTCGACGTTGCCTGGCTGACCCTCACCGAGGATGACAACGAGCCTGGGCACTGGCTCGACAGCCTTCTGGCCAGCCTGGAGCAGGCCGATCCCGCCATTGCGCGCGAGGCGGCCCCACTGTCGGGACGAGCCACCAACACCGAGGTGGTGGAATGCGCCGTGATTTCGCTGCTGCACGGCATCGCAGCCCATCAGCGCGACCTGACGCTGGTCCTGGACGACTTCCACCACCTCACCAGCGCCCGCATCCACGAAGCATTGCAATGGCTGCTGGACTACGCCCCGCCCAATTTCCACCTCGTGCTGCTGTCCCGTGCCGCCGTGCCCCTGTCTCTGGCCCGCCTGCGCGACCAGGGACTGGTACTGGAGCTGGACCAGCGCGACCTGCGCTTCACGCTGCCGGAGTCCGAGCAGTTCCTGAACGCCCAGCTCGACCACATCAGCCCTCGCGACGCCCGCACCCTGCATGAACTGACCGATGGTTGGGTGGCAGGCCTGCACCTCTTCGTGGCGCACTGGAAGCGCAGGAAGCAAGCCACCGGCGGCGCATCGCTGGCTGACAGCCTGGTGCGCGCGCATGTGCAGAACGCCGGGGCGTTCACGCAATATTTCGAGCGCGAGGTGCTGGCGCGCCTGTCACCGAGCGAAACCGCGCTGCTGATCCGCGTGGCGAGCAGCGACCGCTTCTGCACCGCGCTGTGCGCGGCGCTGACCGAGCCCCCCCAGCCGCCTGCCGAGGTGGCGGCGCTCCTGGCGCGCCTCGAATGCGACAACCTGTTCATCGTGCCGGTTGAGGGCACCGAACCCGGTTCGTGGTATCGGCTCCATCCCTTGCTGCGTGAAACCCTGCTCGAACGCTTCCATGCCTGGAGCGAAATCCAGCAGCGACAGGTCCACGTAGCCGCCTGGCACTGGTGCCGCACGCATGGCCATATCGAAGAAGCCGTGCGCCACGCCGTGCTTGGCGGCGAATCCGACGCTGCTGCCGATCTGGTGCTGCAAAGCGCCCGGAGCCTGTTCAGCCGGGGCGAACTGCGCCGGGTGGTGCAGCTGGTCCGGCTGTTGCCGCCGGAGCAGATACAGGCGCGCATCGGGCTGCGGCTCTGGAAGCTGCGGATGCAACTCTACGCCCGCGAGTTCGATGCGGCCGCGGCCGCAATGGATCGCCTGCAGGCCGATATCCCGTCCGACGACAACGAATCACGCGTCACGCTGACCGTGCTGCGTGGCGTGCTGGCCTTGCAGCGGGACGACACGGATGCCGCCATGTCGGTCCTGCCGGAGCTGCTGCAGGCGTCCTCGCATGACGATGCGATCGTCACCGGCACGCGCCGTGCGCTGCTGTCATGGCTCTACATGCATCGGGGCGAATATGAGCGCGCGCGCAGCTTCCAGTGCGACCGGCCGCCCTTGCTGCTCGACGGCACCCCGCTCACCGGTTCCACCGCCGGCAGCCTGAGCGGGCGCAGCCTCATGGGCTTCAGCTACGCGCTGGAAGGCCAGATGCTGCAGGTCGAACGCATCAGCCGCGACGTGCTGCGCGAGGCCGAACAGCAAAGCAACCTGTGCTCGGAGGCCGCCTATTTCTCGGCTGCACTACTCGCCGACGTCCTGTACGAGCACAACGACGCCGCAGGCGCCATCCGGCTGCTCGAAGAGCGGGTCGATGTGCTCGAGCGCGTGTCGATCCCCGACTCCGTGCTGAAGGTCCTGGCGACCCTGTCGGCCGCGCACTGGGCGGCTGGCCACCCGATGGACGCGTTCGCCTATCTCGATCGCCTCGAAGACTATGCGACGCAGCTGGGCCTGGACCGGCTGCTCGCCCATGCGCTGGCCGGGCGGGTCACGCGCCATCTGTCAGGCGGCGAGCTGGATGCGGCTGACGCCTGCCTTGCGCGGCTCGATGCTATTGATGCGCGCTACGACCAGCCAGGCCCAAGTGCGCTGGACGAGATCCGCGCAGTCACCCAGCAGGCCCATATCCGCCGCTGCATCGCGCATGAGGACTTCCACGGCGCGCATATCCGGCTCACGTCCCTGATTGCCCGCTGCGAGGCCCGCGGCTGGCAGCGGCAGGTGGCGCAGCTGCGCTTGCAGAATGCCCTGGTCGAGAGCCGCCGCGAGCGCCCGGATGCGGCGCGCGAAGAAGTCCTGGCCGCGCTGCGCCTAGGCCATCGGCTCGGCCTGGTCCGCAGCCTGCTGGATGCGGACCAAGCGGCCATGCCACTGATCGCCAGGCTGCTGCCGGATATGTCGCAGGAGCAGCCCGATCCGGTGCTCAGCTTCTATGTTGCGCGCCTGCAGGCCGCGCAGCAGGCCAGTTCAACCGCGCCGGCGGCTGCCGGCGACGGGCAGGGCCCGCTGCGCCTGCCGACGCTGGACCTGAGCGAGCGCGAAGCCGACGTGCTGCGGCTGCTGGCGCAAACGATGCCGAACAAGAAGATCGCGCGCGCGCTCAGCCTGTCGCCCGAGACGGTGAAATGGCACCTGAAGAAGATCTACGGAAAGCTGGGCGTCACCACGCGCGATGAAGCCGTGGCGCGCGCGCGCAACCTGGGGTTGGACCTGGGCTTGCCGGCGGGCGCACCGCCGCCGTAGCCACAGATGCACGTCCGAGGCGCTCGCCTCGAGCGCTGCCGTCAGGTCGGGGTGAACATGGGAACCATGTGGCCACCTTCGGCGGGCATGAAGCAAACCCTGACCCGGTCGCCGATGCGCACCGCATCCAGGTCAGTATCGACGATATTGGTCAGCATCGTCACGCCCTCTTCCAGTCGGACATAGGCAATGGCATAGGCAACGGGCCCTGCCTTGCGCGTCACGCTGATGCTGTAGACCGTGCCGTGGCCACTGGCCTGCTGCCATTCGGTGTCGCTCAGGCAATAGGGGCAAAGCGGACGGGGATACCAGTGATGCTTGCCGCAGGCCGGACAATGCCCGATCAGCAGGCTGCCTTGCGCGGCCGCGCGCCAGAAGGGCTCGTTGGCGACGTCGATGACGGGCGCCCCGAGCGGGCGCTCCTGATAGATCGTGGTCATGTCTTAACTCTCCCGTTCCAGGATCAGCGTCGCGCTGCCATGCCGCGACCCCAGCAGCCCACCGGTGCCTTGCGCCAGTGCCAAGCGGCAGTCTGGCACCTGCACTTTCGGATGCGCTTCGCCGCGCAGCTGCCTGACCGCCTCGATGACCTTGGTGATGCCGCCCCGATTGGCTGGATGGTTGTTGCAGAGCCCGCCCCCATCCGTATTGAAAGGCAGTTTGCCGACGCCGGAGATCAGGTTGCCGTCGGCAACGAAGCGCCCGCCTTCGCCCTTCTTGCAGAAGCCCAGGTCCTCAAGCTGCATCAGCACGGTGATCGTAAAACTGTCATAGATAGACGCGTACTGGATATCGGCGGGCGTCACGCCCGCTTCGGCAAAGGCAAGCGGCCCGGACACCGCCGCGCCCGAATAGCTCAGGTCCACCTGTCCGTTGCTCTGGCCCTTGACGGTCTCGCCCGCGCCCAGGATATTGACGACCGGACGCCCGAGCGAGCGGGCGATTTCCGGGCGCACTACCAGCAGGGCCCCGCCGCCATCGCTGACCACGCAGCAGTCGAGCCGGTGCAGCGGGTCTGACACCATGGGCGACTCCAGCACGTCGCTGACGGTCACCGGCTCGCGCAGCATGGCATTGACGTTGTGCTGGGCGTGGGCGGCGGCGGCGACCTTGATCCAGGCCAGCTGCTCGCTGGTGGTGCCGAACTCGTACATATGCCTTGCCGCGGCCAGCGCGTACATATTGACGGTCAGCGGCCCGTACGGCCTTTCGAAGGCAACGTCCGGCGTGGCCGTGCTGGCGGTGCGCGGTACCAGTCCGCTCGAGCCCTCGCTCCTTGGCCGGCCGGCGAGCGTGATCAGGGCGACATTGCACTTGCCTGCCGCGATCGCCTGCGCCGCATGCGCAACATGGATCAGATAGGAAGACCCGCCGGTCTCACTGGAATCGATATGCCGCACCCGCAGGCCGAGATAATCGACCATATTGAGCACGCCCAGGCCCGGCGCGTCGCCCGCGCAGAAATAGCCGTCCACGTCCTGCAAGGTCAGGCCGGCATCCGCGAGTGCGCCCCTGGCGCATTCGGCGTGCAGCTGCGCCACCGTTTTGTCCGGCGCCTTGCGCGTCGGGTGTTCGAATGCGCCTGCGATGCAGGCACGTCGCTTGATGCTCATTCAGGGGTTCCTCCCGTCAGGTCCACAACGCCCCTCAGAAGGCTGTATCGCCGGCGAGCAGCCGGCCAGCCACGGTACGGCGCTGGATCTCCGCCGTGCCATCCGGTATGCGCATGGTTCGCGCCAGCCGGAAGCCCGCCTCCAGCCGCAGCTCGTTGGTCAGGCCCATGGCGCCATGGATCTGGATGCAGCGGTCCATCACGCGATTGAGCATCTCGGTGGCGAATGCCTTGGTCATCGAGACCTCCTTGGTGGCAGGCTCGCCGGCATCCACGCGGGCCGCGCAGTTCTGCGCCATGCATTTGGCGGCATAGATGTCCATGGCCGATTCCGCCAGCATGAACTGGATCGCCTGGTGGTCGGCGATCGGGCGGCCGAAGGTCTTGCGCACCTTCGCATACTCCAGCGCCTGGTCCAGTGCCCAGCGCGCCAGCCCTACGCAGGTTCCTGCCATCGACAAGCGGCCCACGCTGACGCCGCCCAGCGCCACGGCCAGCCCCTTGCCGACTTCTCCCAGGCGATGGCTGTCGGGCACGCGCACCTTGTCCAGCGTGACGATGCCGATTTCAGCGCCCAGGTGGCCCATGGTCGGGATCACGCTCGGCACGCTGAAGCCCGGCGTGCTGGTCGGCACCAGGAAACCGGAGATGCCGCCCTTGCGTTCGCGCGCCAGGGCCTCGTCGGTGACCGCGAAGACCATGGCCAGGTCGGCGTAGGGGGCGTTGGTGATCCATTGCTTGGTCCCGGTCACCTCCCAGTGGTCGCCGTCCCGGACCGCACGTGTCTTCATGGCGAAGACGTCCGAGCCCGCGTCGGGCTCGCTCAGTCCGAAGCACATGGTCTGCTCGCCGCGCGCCAGGCCGTCGCGGTACAGCTCCAGTACCGCGGGATCGAGATGGCGCAGCACCGGCGACAGGCCGTTGGTGAACGACGAAGGCAGGATCACGTTCTGGATCAGGGTGCGAGCCGGCCCGTATCTGGCGTTCACCGCTTCCTGGATCGTCAGCGCGGCCTGGGCCCCGAGGCCGCCGCCGCCGAGTGCCTCGGGCGCGAACAGGTTGTAGAAGCCCAGCTCGGCCGAGCGCATGCGCACCTGCCGGCGCAGCGCGACCACGGGCGCGGTGAAGCGGCCGTCGGCACCGTAGATGGTGCGTTCGCTGGCCAGCAGCTCCTTGTGCTCGCGTTCGAGCGGCAGCACCTCGCGGTCGATAAAGCGGATCAGCGAGTCGGCAATGACCAGCGCTTCGTCTTGCAATTCAGTATTTGTCATGTCGGCTTCCGGTGGTCAGACCGGGTCCCAGGAGAAGACGTCGGACGAGCGGTCCAGCGGCGCGAGCGAGGACTTCAGCGCGGGCAGCATGTGGTCTGCCAGGGTCTCTGGCGTCCAGCCCTCGCCACGGTGCATGGAACGCACCGGCCGGGGATGGTTGATCAGGAACACTTCATTGCGCCGCACCGCGAAGATCTGCCCGGTCACGTCGCGCGCCGCGTCGCTGGCCAGGAACACCGCCACCGGGGCGATGGTTTCCGGCGACAGCTTCTGCGCCTTCTCCAGCCGTTTCTCCTGGTCGCCGGTATTCGGGATGCTGCCGACCATGCGGCTCCAGGCGAAGGGCGAAATGCAGTTCGAGCGCACGTTGTAGCGGGCCATGTCGAGCGCGATCGACTTGGACAAGCCCAGGATGCCCATCTTTGCCGCGGCATAGTTGGCCTGGCCGAAGTTGCCCACCAGACCCGAGGTCGAGGTCATATGCACGAAGCTGCCGCCCTTCTGCTCCTTGAAGTGGTCGGCTGCCGCCCGGCTCATGTAGAAGCTGCCGAACAGGTGCACCTTGAGCACCGATTCCCAGTCGTCCTCGGTCATCTGGTGGAAGATGCGGTCGCGCAGGATACCGGCGTTGTTGATGACGCAATCGATGCGCCCGAAGGTGTCCACCGCCGCTTCCACGATGTGTCGGGCACTGTCCGATTGCGCCACGCTGTCGCCGTTGGCCACCGCTTCGCCGCCGGCCTCGCGGATCAGGCCGACTACCTCGTCAGCTGGGTTCTCCGCACCGGCTTCGCCATTGACCGACACCCCGGCGTCATTGACCACCACACGTGCGCCATGCGCCGCCATCAGCATGGCAATTCCGCGGCCGATGCCGCGGCCCGCGCCGGTTACGACGACAACCTTCCCTTCCATAGTCTTGCTGGTCACCTTGATGTCTCCCTCATGGATTGATGAATTGCCGGCAGGCGGGTCATGGCGACCAGCTGCCGTGTGAGTGAATGCATGGCGCGCTGCGCTACCGCTGCAACTCCAGCTCCTGCAGCTCGCGCCACGCGATCTTCCCGGTCGCGGTGCGCGGCAGCGCGTCGACGATCTCGACCATGCGCGGCGCCTTGTAGGTGGCCATCCGTTCGCGGCACCAGGCCAGGATGTCGGCTTCGCTGGTCTCGCGCATCGCCGGCATCAGCACCACCACGGCCTTGACGGTCTCGCCCCGGCGCTCGTCGCGGCTGGCGATCACGCAGGCTTCGCGGATGGCCGGGTGGCTGTGCAGCATGGCTTCGACCTCGGCGGGCCAGACCTTGTAGCCGGACGCGTTGATCATGCGCTTGAGCCGGTCGCGCATGACGAAATAGCCGTCCTCGTCGACATAGGCCAGGTCGCCGGTACGGAAGAAGCGCTTGCCGTCGATCACCACGAAGCTCTCTTCGTTGGCGCGCGGCTTGTTCCAGTAGCCCAGCATGATCTGCGCGCCATGGGCGACGATCTCGCCGGTCTCGCCCTGCGGCAACTCCCGCAGCGTGGCGGGATCGACAATGCGGGCGTCCACGCCAAAGGTGCGCACGCCCAGGCAGCCGGGCTTGAGCCGGTGCAAGGGGTTGGCCAGCAGGAACGCCGCGGTCTCGGTCAGGCCGTAGCCCTCCGCATACTCCAGGCCGTACTGCTCGCGCATCAGCCGGGCGGTGCCCTCCGGCATGGCCGCGCCGCCGCCGGCCACCAGGACCAGGCTGCTCAGGTCCCGCTGCGCCAGGCCCGGTTGCGAGAAGAAGTCGACCATCATCGGCGGCGGCCCGCCGAAGAATGTCACGCGGTAGCGCTCAATCAGCTGCGCGGCGGTCTCCTTGTCCCAGCGCGGCAGGATCACGACCGTGCCGCCGGCGTAGAACACCCCGTTGACGCCTCCCTGCAGGCCGAGCAGGTGAAAGAACGGCGCGGAGGCCAGGAAGGTCGATTCGGCATTGACATGCCGCCACAGCCGCGAACCGGCGACGGAAGACATGACCGTGCGGTGGGTGTGCATGCACGCCTTGGGCGCCCCGGTGGTGCCGGAGGTATAGGGCAGCAGGCACAGGTCGTCCGGCTGCGCCTGCGGCGCGTCCGGCGCTTGCCCCTGCGCCAGCGCATCGTGCCAGCGCGTGCCCGGCAAGGCATTCGCAGCCGGGAGGCGCTCGCGCACGGCATCGGGAATGTTGAAGCCCCCGGCATCGTCCGGCAGCGCATCGCCGTAGGCGTGCACGATCAGGTGCCTGAGCGTGGTCTTGCCGACCAGCGGCGCAATCTCCCCGGTCAGTTCCTGCGCACAGAAGGCCGCCACCGCCCCGCTGTCCGTTGCAATATGGCGCACTTCCTCGCGCAGCAGCATGGCATTGACCGGCACCACCACCGCATCGGCGCGCAGGATGGCGAAGTAGGCGGCAATGAACTGCGGGCAGTTCTGGCTGAACAGCAGCACGCGGTCGCCGCGCTGCACGCCGCAGGTGCGCTGCAGGTAGCCCGCCATGCGCTCCACGTCCTGCAGCAGGGCGGCATAGCTGACGGCTGCGTTGTAGAAATAGATGGCCGTCTTGTCCGGAAAACGCCGCGCCGACATCTCAAGGTTGTCGAACAGCGTCGTCTGCGGCACGTGCAGGCACTCCGGCACGCCGTTGCGGGCATATTGCCTGTCGAGCCTGAGCGGACTCTGCGGCCGTACGACCACGCCGGCGTTTATCGGGAAACCTGACTGCATTGTCTACCTCCTGGTCTGCTTGTTATGGGCATCGTGCCGGGCTGAAGCCCGGCCGCGGCCGGCTGGCGCCACGCGGCGCTCCGGCTGCAGCTGTCGTCTGACTGAAGTAAAGCAGTCACCGCTGGGCGCAGACGCCACCCGTCTCGGGTAGCGCCCCCCACACCGGGCCCGCCACCGGGACAGCGCCACCCGCCGCGGGTGGCTCGACGCGCGCACCGGATGGCTACCTTTGACGGCATGCAGCGAACTCACGCTGCCGACGCCACACAGGAACAGACCCCATCCCTTCCGGAGCCTTCCATGCAAATCACCCGCAGCATCTTTCGCGACGATCACGAGATGTACCGCACCACGGTACGACGCTTCCTGGAGCGTGAATGCGTCCACAAGCAGGCCGAATGGGACAAGGCCGGCAAGGTCGACCGCGAGACCTGGCTCAAGGCCGGCCGCGAAGGCCTGCTCTGCGTCACCCTGCCGACCCGCTACGGCGGCGGCGGCGGCGACTTCGGCCATGCGGCCGTCTTTGCCGAGGAGTTCGCCCGCACCGGCGTCAGCGGTCCGGGCTTCCGGGTCCATTCGGACATCATCGCGCCGTATATCAACCGGATCGGCAATGAGGAGCAGAAGCAGCGCTGGCTGCCCAAGGTCTGCTCCGGCGAGGCCATCCTGGCGATTGCCATGACCGAGCCCGGCACCGGCAGCGATCTCAAGGCGATCCGCACCACGGCCATACGCGAGGGCGACGAATACGTCATCAACGGCAGCAAGACCTTCATCAGCAACGGCCTGAACGCCGACCTGATCATCGTGGTCTGCAAGACCGACCCTGGCGCCGGCGCCAAGGGCGTCAGCCTGATCGTGGTGGAAGGCGACCGCCCGGGCTTCCGCCGCGGGCGCAACCTGGACAAGGTCGGGTGCGCGGCACAGGACACGTCGGAGCTGTTCTTCGACGAGGTGCGCGTGCCGGTCACCAACCGTCTCGGCGAGGAAGGCATGGGTTTTTCCTACCTGATGGGGGAGCTGCCGCAGGAACGCTTTGCCATCGCCGTCACCGCCGCCGCCAAGCTCGAGGTCTGCCTGGAGCACACGCTGAAGTACGTGAAGGACCGCAAGGCCTTCAACCAGACCGTGTGGGACTTCCAGAACACCAAGTTCAAGCTGGCCGACATCAAGGCGCAGGCGATCGCGGTGCGGCTGATGATCGATTACTACCTCGGCGAGCACATGCGCCGCCGCCTCACGCTGGAGGAGGCCGCCGTCGCCAAGCTCTTCGCCACCGAGACGCTGGGCAAGGCGCTCGACGAGATGGTCCAGCTGCATGGCGGCTATGGCTACATGCTTGAGTACCCCGTGGCCCGCGCCTTTGCGGACTCGCGCGTGTCGCGGATCTACGGCGGCACCAGCGAAGTGATGCGCGACCTGATCTCACGCAAGCTCTGATGCGACCCTGGCGCGCCGTACGCGCATGTTGCGGCGCGCCCATTTGATTCCCCAACTACATCCCTACTTCCCAAAGGAAAACTGACATGACAAGTCGCGTCTATGTTGCCGGCGTCGGCATGATCCCGTTCCGCAAGCCGGGCACCAGCGAGCATTACGACGTAATGGGCGCCCAGGCGGTCGGGCAGGCGCTGGCCGACGCCGGCCTGGACTACGCCGAGGTGCAGCAGGCCTACGTCGGCTACGTGTACGGCGATTCCACCTGCGGCCAGAAGGCCCTGTATCACGTCGGCATGACCGGCATCCCGGTCATCAACGTCAACAACAACTGCGCCACCGGCTCGTCGGCGCTGTTCCTGGCGCGCCAGGCGGTGCAGAGCGGCGCCGTGGACTGCGCGCTGGCGGTGGGCTTCGAAGAGATGGGCGCGGGCGCGCTGAAGTCGGTGTGGACCGACCGCCCCCGCGCCACCGAGCGTGCCGGCAAGCTCGCCAACGAGCTGATCGGCCGCCCCGACCTGCCCGGCGCCATCCGCCAGTTTTCCGGCGCTGGCCAGGCCCATATGCAGAAGTACGGCACCCGCCTCGAGACCTTCGCCAGCATCCGCGCCAAGGCAAGCCGCCATGCCGCCAACAACCCGCTGGCCGTGTTCCGCAATGTGCTCACCACCGAGGACGTGATGGCCGCGCCGATGCTGTGGGATGGCGTGATGACCCGCCTGATGGCCTGCCCGCCCACCTGCGGCGCCGCCGCGGCGATCGTGGTGTCCGAGCGCTTCGCGCGGAAGCACGGGCTGCGCACGGATGTGCTGATTGCCGGGCAGTCCGTCACCACCGACACGCCGAGCAGCTTCGAGACCCGGGACATGATCCGCGTGGTGGGCTTCGACATGACCCGCGCGGCGGCAGCCCAGGCCTATGAGCAGGCCGGCGTCGGCCCCGCCGACGTGGATGTGATCGAACTGCATGACTGCTTCGCGCAGAACGAGTTGCTGAGCTACGAAGGCCTGGGCCTGTGCGAGGAAGGCGGCGCCGAGAAGCTGGTCAACGACGGCGACAACACCTATGGCGGCAAGTGGGTGGTCAACCCTTCGGGCGGGCTGCTGTCCAAGGGGCATCCGCTGGGCGCAACCGGGCTGGCGCAGTGCTTCGAGCTGACCCAGCAGTTGCGCGGCACCGCGGCGCAGCGCCAGGTCGACGGCGCCAGGGTTGCGCTGGCCCACAACGTCGGCCTGGGCGGCGCGTGCGTGGTGACCATCTACCAGGCGGCCTGAGCCGGGCCAGCGCCCGACGGATTTCCAGACACCGGATACAGACATGATCGACAAGAAATACATCGGCATGACGCTTCCCGCGTTCCACGCCACGGCGGAGGCGGGACAGCTGCGCTTCTTCGCCAAGGCGACCGGCGAGGGCAACCCTGTCTATTTCGACGAAGCCGCGGCGCTTGCCGCCGGCCATCCCGGCATCCCGCTGCCGCCGACCTTCCTGTTCTCGCTGGAGATCCAGCAACCGGCCAGAAGCTGGCGTGCCGAGATCGGGATCCAGCCGGCGCGGGTGCTGCATGGCGAGCAATCCTTCACCTACCACCGCATGGCCTATGCCGGCGACGTGCTGCGCTTCGAAAGCCGCATTGCCGATATCTACGCGCGCAAGAACGGCGCGCTGGACTTCGTGGTGCGCGAGACCCGCGTGACCAACCAGCGTGGCGAGCACGTCGCGGACCTGCGCGGTGTGCTGGTGCATCGCAACTGAGCAAGGGAGAACAAGCATGCACCCGCTGAACTTCAACGACATCGAGGTTGGCCAGACCCTGCCGCCCCTGACGCTGGCACCGGTCAACCGCACCACCCTCGCCCTGTTCGCCGGCGCCTCCGGCGACCACAACGCGATCCATATCGACCTGGACTATGCGCGCCGCGCGGGCATGCCCGACGTGTTCGCGCACGGCATGCTGTCGATGGCCTGGCTGGGCCGGCTGCTGACCCAGTGGGTCGACCAGCGGCAATTGCGCCACTTCGGCGTGCGCTTTGCCGGCATTACGCATCTCGGGCACGAGATCACCTGCACCGGCCGGGTGGTCCGCAAGTATGAGCAGGACGGCGAGCAGCGCGTCGCCCTGGAAGTCCTTACCGCAAACCAGTATGGCGACACCCGGGTCCTTGGCGACGCCGTGGTCGCGTTCTGAAACTAAATTTCATCCACGGAGGAAGACATGGGAAAGCTTGACGGCAAGGTTGCCCTGGTAACCGGCTCGGGCCGGGGCATCGGCCAGGCCATCGCAATGAAGCTCGCCAGCGAAGGCGCACGGCTGGTCATCAACGACCTCGACGCCGACCCGGCGCATGAAACGGTCGAACTGCTGAGAAGCGAAGGCGCCGAGGCCGTCGCCTGCGTCGGCAACGTCACCGCGCCCGATTTCGCCGAGCGCTTCATCGGCACCGCGATGAGCACCTTCAAGGGCATCGACATCATCGTCAACAACGCCGGCTATACCTGGGACGACGTCATCCACAAGATGACCGACGAGCAGTGGCACGCCATCGTCGATTGCCATATGACCGCGCCTTTCCGCATCTTGCGCGCCGCCCACCCGCATATCAAGGCGCTGCACCAGGCGGACGTGGAGGCCGGGCGCGAGGTGTATCGCAAGATCGTCAATATCTCGTCCACATCGGGGCTGAACGGCAATGCCGGCCAGGTGAACTACTCGTCGGCCAAAGCCGGCGTGATCGGCATGACGCGCGCGCTGAGCCGCGAGTGGGGCCGCTTCAATGTCAATGTGAATTGCGTGGCATTTGGCCTGATCCATACCCGCATGACGGCCGCCGACGCGCACGCGGGCGCCACCATCAACATCGAAGGCCGCGACATCCGCGTCGGCATGAACCCGGAACGGCTCAAGACCGTGGCCCAGCGCAATCCCCTCGGGCGCGGCGGCACCACCGCCGAAGCCGCCGGCGGGGTCTACCTGTTCTGCTCGCCTGAGTCAAACTACATCACCGGCCAGACCATCGCCGTGTCCGGCGCACCGCAATAAGCTGGCCGCCCGGCCCGCCGGCCGGGCGCACTGCCCATACCAGAAGAGGCCATCCTTCATGCGTACCAGAAGCCTGATTGCCATCGCCGCGCTCGCCGTCCATGCCTCGTGCTTCGCCCAGGCATACCCGACGCGGCCCATTACCTTCGTCGTCCCGGCACCGCCGGGCGGCGCGCTGGACACCCTTTCCCGCACCCTCGCCGAAGAGATGGGCAAGCGGCTGGGACAGCCCGTCGTTATCGACAACAAGCCCGGCGCGGCCGGGATCCTGGCCGTGCAGACCGTCACACGCGCGGCCCCCGATGGCTACACCGTGCTGGTGACCCATGCCGCGCCGATCATCAACACGCCCTACCTGCTGCCGAAGGTGCCTTACGACGTGCGCCGCGACCTGGCCTTCGTGTCGCAGGTTGCGGTCGGGCCGGTCGTCTTGGCCGTCAGCCGGGATGTACCGGCCAGGAACATGAAGGAGTTCCTGGCGTGGGCGGCGCAGAACAAGGGCAAGGTCAGCTACGGCTCCTACGGCGTCGGGACCTTCGGGCACCTGGTTGGCGTCCAGCTCAATAAGACGCGCGGGCTCGACATGGTCCACGTTGCCTACAAGGGCGAGGCGCAGGTGGCCCAGGACGTGCTCGCCGGCAACATCGCCTGGGGCGTGATCTCGCTCGGCACGCTCAAGCCACAGATCGAAAGCGGGCGGATCCGGCCGCTGGCCGTGTTCGGAGACCGCCGCGCGCAGGCCATGCCCGAAGTGCCCACCATGGCCTCGGGCTGGACGATCCCGCATTCCGCCCCGCCGGGTGGATCGGGCTGCTGGTCCGCTCCGGTACGCCGGCACCCGTGGTCGGCCGGCTGGAGCAGGAAGCGCGCGCAGCGGCCTACTCGGCACCGCTGAAGAAGCGTTTCCAGCAGTCTTCCTCGGAGCCGGTTGGCAGCACGGCGGCACAGTTCCGCCAGGAATTCGAAAGGACTGAACCCGTGGTCAGGCACCTGATTGAGACGTCTGGTGTCAAGGCGGAGTAAGGCAACAGGGGCATGGCCGGCGCCAGCCGGCCATGCCCCATCCGTCGGGCCAGTCAACGATGGCGGATCACTCCACCGTCAGCCCGATCGACCGGGTCATGGCCTGAAAGGTGGGCCAGGTCCGATCGATAAAGCGCCGCAGCGCTGCGCCCGTCAGCGGCACGTCTTCGCTGCCCAGCTGTTCGCGCACCGTCCGCACCCGTTCCGACTGGGACACCGAATCCAGCACCAGGGTGGCCAGCCGCGAGACGATCGGCTCAGGCAGGCCGGCGGGGCCGAGCAGCATATTGCACTCGTTCAGGTTCTCGAAGGCCGGGCCCTTGATGCCTTCTTCGGCCCAGGTCGGAACGCCGGGCAGCTTGGCCGAACGCGCGCCATTGATCACCAGCAGCGGCCGCAGCCCACCGCCGGCAATGCCGCCTGCCAGCCCCAGCAGGGACCCGGCACCAATCTCGATATGCCCCGCCAGCAAGTCGCCGACCATGGCACCGGTGCCCTTGTAGTTGATGATATCGAACTGCGCGCCGGTGTCCCGCGCCAGCTGCGTCACCATCAGCTGCCAGCCGGACCCGATGCCGTAGTTGCCCACGCTGACGGGCCGCTTGCGCGCCAATGCCAGCAGTTCCTTGAAGTTGCGGGCGGGCAGGCTCTTGGTCGCCACCATCACGCCGACGCCGGTACTGGTCGCCGCGATCGGCAGCAGGTCCCGCGAGGGCGAGATGGGGGGCTTCTTGAGCAGGACCGGCGCCTGGGCCAGCTGGCTCTGCAGCGTGAACAGCAACGTATAGCCGTCAGGCGCGGCACGGGCCACGGTTTCGGCTGCGATCATGCCGACCCCGCCGGGCTTGTTCTCCACCACTACCGAGACGCCCAGCTTGCCGGCGAAATAATCGGCCAGGGCACGCGCGGTGGAGTCGTTGGAAGAGCCGGGCGCCTGCGCCGCGATAATGCGGATCGGGCGGTCAGGCCACGCGGACGCGCGCGCCGCCCCGGGCAGCCAGGGCAGCGCGGCGAGGCCGGCGCCGGCCGCCAGCAGGCGGCGGCGCCGAGGGTCGATGTGTGCGATGGGGGATTGCTGCGGTGTATCCATGATGGCGTCTCCAGTCGTGTCGGCGCCCTGTGGATTGCAGCGGCGGGCGCGCTTGTGAGAGATGCCGGGCAGTGATCCCGCTGGGGCACTGCCCGCCTTCCAGCGTGTTACATGCCGATCTGCGTGGCGCGCTCGACCAGGTTCCTGACAATGCGCACCGAGGCGATGTCGATCATCTTGCCGTTGTACTGGACGGCGCCCAGGCCTTGCGCCAGGGCTTCGTCATACGCACGGATCATCTCGCGCGCCTGCGCCACGTCAGCCGCGGCCGGTGAGAACGTCTGCTGCGCAAGTTCCACCTGCGCCGGATGGATCGCCCACTTGCCCACCATGCCAAGGATCATCGCGCGACGGGCTTCTTCCGCATACGCCTGTGGATTGCGGAAATCCGCGAACGGCCCGTCGACGGCATCGAGCCGGTTGGCCCGCGCGGCAATGGTCAGCCGGTGGCGCTGGTAGTTCCAGATGTCGCCCGGATAGCCGCCGGTGCCGCCGATGTCGCGGATCGATACCCCCTGGCTCGCGGAGTAGTCGCCCATGCCGAAGATCAGGCATTCGAGCCGCGGCGTGGAGGCGGCGATCTCCTCGACATGCATCATCGCCTCGACTTCCTCGATCAGCACGTCGATGCCGATGCGCCGGCGCAGGCCGAGCTTCTTCTCCATCATGCCCAGCAGCTTGTCGACGAACAGCACGTCGGCGGCACTCATGGCCTT
Organism: Cupriavidus sp. DF5525; assembly: GCF_040149425.2. Classification (NCBI taxonomy): domain Bacteria; kingdom Pseudomonadati; phylum Pseudomonadota; class Betaproteobacteria; order Burkholderiales; family Burkholderiaceae; genus Cupriavidus; species Cupriavidus sp. DF5525. The sequence continues at coordinate 1,496,910 of NZ_CP168267.1, forward strand.
GGGCAGCATGATGACGTCAAGGTTGGCGCCGGCGCCCTCGACCACTTCGATGATGTCTTCGTAGGCGTACTCGGTGGTCAGGTCGTTGATGCGCACGCAACGCGTGGTCTTGCCCCAGTCGTGACCGTTCAGCGCTTCAATGATCTTGCGCCGGGCCGGCCGCTTCTCGGCCGGGGCGACGGCGTCTTCCAGGTCGAGGAACACAAAGTCCACGTCCATGGCCGCGGCTTTCGCCATCATCTTCTCGCTGGACCCCGGCACGGAAAGCTGGCAGCGACGCAGTCTCTTCACTCGTTCTTGCATGTTTGGAATCTCCTCCTGGCATTGGCTGTACTTACTGGATGACGCAATCGGTGCGCAGCGCCGCAATCTCGCTTTCGTCAAAGCCGAAGTCGAAAAGCGTGCTGTCGGTATGCTCGCCGGTCATCGGCGCGCGGCGCCGCACACCGCCCGGGGTGTCGCTCATGCGCACCGGGCTGCCGGCGATGGTCAGCGGGCGAGCGGCGCCCGGCTGGTCGACATCGACCAGCATTTCCCTGACACGAAAGTGCGTGTCGCTGAAGATCTCGTTGGCGCCGAAGACCGGGCCGAACGGGATCTCGCCGCCGAGCATCCCGGCAAGCTCGCGCTTGGTATAACGCGCGGTCCAGGCACCGACCGCGGCTTCGACTTCGCCGCGATGCGCGACACGCGCCTCGTTGGTGGCAAAACGCGGATCGGCCGCCAGTGCCGGGTCGCCCATCTGCGCCACCAGCAAGTGCCAGAAGCGGTCGTTGGGCACCCCCAGGCTGACAAAGCCGTCGCGGGCCGGGAACAGGCCGAACGGGCACAGCAGCGGATGGCCGTTGCCTTCGGTACCCGGCACCTGCGCCGTGGCGCTGTACTGGAACACCACGCGCTCGCAGACGGCCAGGATGGCATCGACCATGGCCACGTCGACGAACTGGCCGCGGCCGGTGCGCTGCGCCTGCCAGCACGCGGCCGCGACGCCGTAGGCCAGGAACATCGCCGGCACGATGTCGCCCACGCCCGGGCCGATCTTGGTCGGGGGGCCGCCACGACTGCCGCCGGTGATGCCCATGATGCCGCCCATTGCCTGCGCGACGGGATCATAGGCGGGCCACGACGCATAGGGACTCTCGCCGCTGCGCGGATCGCCGAAGCCGCGCAGCGCGGCGTACACCAGCCTGGGGTTCTCGGCCGCCAGGGTCTCGTAGCCCAGCCCGAGCCGGTCCATGACGCCGGTGCGGTAGTTCTCCACCAGCACGTCCGCCCCCTGCACCAGGCGCAGCAGCACGGCGCGGCCGGCAGGCTGCTTCAGGTCCAGGACCACCGACTCCTTGCTGCGGTTGATCGAGCCGAAATAGCTGCCAAAGCCGCCCTCCGGCATCTTCACCGAGCCGTCCAGGTGCGGCCCGGTGCGCCGCGTCTGGTCGCCGCCCGGCGGCTCGATCTTGATCACGCGCGCGCCCTGGTCAGCCAGCATCATCGACGTGTAGGGTCCCGCCAGCATCTGCGTGAGGTCCAGCACGACCAGGCCGTCGAGCGCACCCGCACCGCGTTCTCCGGATCTCATGACGTGCCCCGCTTCGGCCGGCGGCGGATCAGCGCGGTGCGCTCGGCCTGCACGCACAGCTTGTCGTTCTGGTTCAGGCCGTAGTGCCGGAAGCAGACGACGCCGGCGTCGTCCTGGTCAGCGTCGCGCTTTTCCAGCACCTCGGTGTAGGCGTAGAGTGTGTCGCCGTGGAAGACGGGATGCGACAACCGGATCTTGTCCAGCGTCAGCTCGCGCAGGCACTGCTCGGCCGTGTCCTGCGCCGCCAGTCCGAGCACCATCGACAGGTTGATGCCGCCATAGACCACGCGTTGAGAGAAGATGCCGCCCGGGCTCTTCTGCATCACGTCCTCGTTGAAATGGCCCTCCGCGGTGTTCATCACCATGTTGGTGATCAGCACGTTGTCCATTTCGGTCACGGTCTTGCCGCGCGCATGGCGGATCAGCATCCCGACCTCGAAGTCCTCGAAGTAACCGTCCGGGCTGGTCAGCGTCGCGATATCGGTGCCGGTAGTCATGCCGCCTCCCGTTGCGTGCGCGCCTGGCCGGCAAAGGCCCGCTCCGCGATCATCGCTTCCACCTCGGAGCGTCCCAGCAGGCTGTTGGCAATGACTCGCTGCTGGATCTCGGAGGTGCCTTCGAAGATCTTGGTCAGGCGCGCATCGCGCCAGTAGCGCTCGATCGGGAACAGGGTGGTGTAGCCCGCGCCGCCGAAGATCTGCAGCGCGGTGGAGGTCACGCGCTCGGCCATCTCCGAAGCGAAGTACTTGACCATCGACGCTTCCTTGTCGCAGCGCCGGCCGCTGTCGATCTCGTTGCAAACGTAGTACAGCAACTGGCGCGCCGCCTCGATCTCGGTGGCCATGGTCGCGATCTTGAAGCGGATGGCCTGGTATTCGGCGATCGGCATGCCGAACTGCTTGCGCTCCGTGGCATAGGCGATCGCGTCTTCCAGCGCGCCCTGTGCCAGGCCGATGGCGCGGGCCGCAGTGTGTGCGCGTGCACCTTCCAGGCCCTTGCTCATCAGCAGGAACGCCTTGCCCTCTTCGCCCATCAGGTTGCGCTTGGGCACCCGCACGCCGTCCAGCGCCAGCTCAAAGGTCTTCCAGCCGAAGTAGCCGATCTTGGGAATCGGCTTGCCGATCATCCCGGGCGGAAACTTGCCCCGCTCCTTCTCGATCAGGAAGCTCGATATCCCCTGCCACCGCTTCTCGGGGCTGGGCGGCGCCGAGGTGCGCGCGAATACGGTCAGGTAGTCCGCGCCGTCGGCGAAGGTGCACCAGTACTTGTTGCCGGTCAGCACCCATTCATCGCCTTCCAGCACGGCGCGGCACGAGATCGACGCCAGGTCCGAGCCGGTATCGGGCTCCGATAGCGCGCTGGCGCCGAGAAACTCGCCGCGCACCACCCTTGGCAGGTATTCCTTGCGCATTGCCTCGGGCATGGACTTCTGGATCCACCCGCCCTGCGCGCGCGCCACGATCGACGCCACCGACATCCAGCCGCGCGAGAGTTGCTCGCAAATCAGGCAGTACTCGAAGATGCCCAGGCCCAGGCCGCCGTAGGCCTCGGGAATGGTGATGCCGAAGTAGCCCATCTCGGTCAGCTTCTCGCGCAGCGCCATCGGGATCTCGCCGTCCGGGCCGTCGAGCGCGTTGGCGACCGGCAGCACTTCCTTCATCGTGAACTCGCGCGCGGCGTCGCGAATCATGCGCCGCTGCTCCGTCATGTAACCCAGTCCGTCTTGCGACATGCTTGTCCCCTTGTTTCGTCTCTGTTACTGGTTCCTGGTCCTGACCAGGTTCGAGCGCTTGAACGTGATCACCTCTTCGCCCTGCTGGTTGGTGCCGCGCGTATGCCACGTGACGATGCCGTAGCCGGCCCGGTTGGTGGCGGGCCTTGCCGACACCACGACCGAACTTGCGTACAGCGTGTCGCCCGGATAGACCGGCTTCAGGTAGGCCAGCTCATCCACGCCGAGGAACGGACCGCCGCCTTCCGACAGGTCCTCCACCGACAGCCCGAACACCGTGTTGAAGACCAGCAGCGGATTGATCGGCGTATCCGGGTGCCCCTGGGCCGTGGCCAGCGCCGCGTTGGTGTATTGCGGGTTGTAGTGCAGCGTGAGCACGCAGAACAGCGTGTTGTCCGCCGCGGTCACAGTGCGTCCCCAGTGGTGGGTGTATGACTGTCCGGCCTCGAAATCCTCGAAGCGGTGGCCGCGCGCACGCAGCTTTGCTTCGGACTTGAGCCGGGCAACGATCATGGCGTCTGATGTCATTGCATTGCCTCGAACAAGGAATTGACGGAGGGCGAACGGTCGAGCGCTTCCACCGCCGCCACGAGTTTTCTGAAACGGCCCGGCCCGATCACCGGCGTGACAATGGCGCGCGACTTTTCCACCAGCCGCTCCCATTGCGCGACGAGATCCTTGGCCGGGATCGCCACATTGGTCTGCTCGCGAAGCTCGCGCCCGTTACGGGTGCGGATGGTCACCGTGGCGGCATTGCGGTCGCCGCCCGGTTCGACCAGCAAAACGATGCGCTGCCGCGCGCGCACGTAGCGCGGGTCCAGCGCGGTGCTGTCGGAGTAGAGTTCAAGCGATGAAGTCGGCGCACCGTCGAGCGCGAGTGCCGCAAGGTGCTGCACGGCGAACTTCACGGCCAGGCCGGTCTGCGGGTTCGGGTTGTCGCAGACCCCGCGGTGATGGCCCGAGACGACGATCGTCACCGACTCCATGTCATCAAGGCCGACCCCGTGGTTGCGGCGGGCCTGGCCGATCGCCTCGATCGTCGAATGCGTGAGATAGCAGGAGGCGTGGTACTTGAAGAGCGTGCGCTCGATCGCCATGCCACGCCCGGTGTCCAGGGCCGTGGGAAACGCATTGGGCGTCGGGGCCTGCGTGCGCGCGAAGCCTTGCTCGCATTCGATGGCCCCCGTTTGCGCCGTGAAGCCGCGCGCCGCAAGCTGGGCCGCCATCAGCCCGTTCATGGCCGCCTTGCCTGCGTGCAGCGGCTTGGCCATGGTGCCGAACATGCACTTCAGCCCGGCCGCCTGAGTTGCCGCAAGGCCCAGCGCATGCGAAGTCGTGGCGGCGTCAAGCTGGTGCAGCGCCGCGCACGCCGCCGCGGCGCCGAGCGTGCCGACCGTGCCAGTGACGTGGAATCCTTGCTGGTAGTGGCTGGCGCCAAGCACTTCGCCGACCCGGCTTTCAATCTCGTGGCCGACGATCAGCGCGCGCAGCAGTGCCCGTCCGCTGGCGTTCTGCACCTGTGCCTGGGCCAGGGCAGCGGGCGCCACCGGCACGGTCGGGTGCCCGTACATGGACGAGGCGACATCATCGAAATCCAGCGCATGACCGGCCGAGCCGTTGATCAGCGCGGCCTCGAGCGGATTCGCACGCGCCGTCCTGCCCAGCAGGCTACAGGGCAAGTCGCGCGAGCCGGCATACTCCGCCGCCAGCATCTCCACCAGCGGCTCGTTGGCGGCCGCAAGGCTGACTGAGATCCAGTCAAGCATGGCGTGCCTGGCCCAGATGAAGGCCTCGGGACCGATAGCTTCATCGTCCACCGTGCTGATCCACTGCGCCAACAATTGCGTGAAGCCGGCGGCCTCACTTCCACCCTGATTCCTGTTTTCCACTCGGTTTTCCGCCTGGCTTTCCCCGGCGGTCCTCGGTTCCGGTAAACCAAGTATCGGGCAGGCTTCCGGGCTACGGCATCACATATGTGATTGTTCCCGGCACGCCAGATCCATCACATATGTGATTTACATGAGGACGCCGACAGTGGAGACTGCTGATGTGCGCTGCGTTGCCGCCGTGCCGGGCGCCGCGCCGAATGCCTCCACCTATCCATCAGATGCCATGACAGACAACCAGAGACCATCACGCCGCTCCGTCCTCTATGTGCCGGCGAGCAATGCGCGCGCCCTCGCCAAGGCGCGCAGCCTGCCGTGCGACGCCATCGTGTTCGACCTTGAGGACGCCGTGGCACCCGCCATGAAAGACGCAGCCAGGCACAACCTGATTGAAGCCTTTGCCGCGGGGGCGTTCACGGGCCAGGAGACCGTGATCCGGCTCAATGCCCTTGATACCTCGGAATTCGCCCCCGATCTGGAAGTCGCCGCCCGGTGCGGTCCGGATGCGGTGTTGCTGCCCAAGATCAACCGCGGCGCGGACATCGAACGCCTGCGCACAGCCTGCGGCGCGCACACTTGGACTCGCGCTTGCGCCCTGTGGGCCATGATCGAGACGGCCGATGCGATCCACCATATCGACGAGATCCTCCGCGCCGGCAGCGCGACGGGGCCCGCGCTCGATTGCCTGGTGATCGGCACCAATGACCTTGCCAAGGAAACCGGTGTCTTTCCGGGCGACCAGCGCCAGTACCTGCTGCCGTGGCTGATGTCTGTCGTGCTGGCGGCGAAGCGCCATGGTGTCGCCATACTGGATGGCGTGTGGAACGATTTTGGCGACCAGGCGGGTTTCGCTCAGGAAGTGGAACAGTCCGTGAAGATGGCGTTTGACGGCAAGACGCTGATCCACCCGTCGCAGGTGGAACCGGCCAACCAGGCCTTCGCGCCGTCGGCGCCCGCTGTGGAAGAGGCCAGGCAGATCGTCCGTGCCTTTGCTTCGCCGGAGCATGCCGGCGCGGGGGTCATCAACCTGAACGGCCGCATGGTCGAGCGGCTGCACCTGGAGCAGGCCACGCGCCTGCTGGCGCTGCACGACACCATCCAGGCGCGCAACGCATCGCGCGCGGCCTAGGGCGGGCAGGCGCTCAGTGGTCCTTTCCGACCGCCAGCACCGCCGTCACCAGTTTCTTGCGACGCTCATGCAGGCGGGCCACCGGCCCGCCGACGCCAATTCCCATCCATTGCCCGCGAATCGGCGTCGCCAGCAGTGTGGCGATCACACCGGCCCCCGCGGTAGCAAGACTGGCTGATTCATAGTAGCCCCGCTCGCGCGCCGACTCGACGGCGCGCATCACTTCGGCAGGTTTTGCCGGCAGCGCCCCGCCCTTTGCGTGCTCGGCGTTGTAGCGGCGCAGCAGCCGGCCGATGTCGTCATCTTCCATCTTGCTCAGCAGCATGATGCCGATGGCCGCCCGGTGCATCGGCCGGACCGTGCCGGATGACACCGACAGTCGCAGCGCATACTGCGACTCGACCACGGAAAGGTATTGCAGCATGATGCCGCTGCGCCGCCCCAGCAACACGGTCTCACCGGTCTCGCCGGACAGGCGCCGCATGGCATCGCGCACGGTGTTGCCCGGGCCCTGCTTGCGCGTGGCCCACTCGTTGAGGAAGGAGACGCGGACCGACGGACAGTACTCGCGTGTTTCGGCGTCGAACTCCATATAACCGCGCGCGACCAGCGTCTGCAGCAGCATGGATACGCTCGACTGCGGCAGGTGCAGCATGGCGACGATCTCGACGGCCCGCAGCGGCCGGCGCTCCTTTTCAAAGAGCTCGAGCAAATCAAAGACCCGGGTCGCCGACTTCACCATGCCGCGCTCCATCTGCCTGCCTCCTGTCTCGCGAAAATCCTGGTTTGCGAGCATACAGGATCTGGTCGCTCATTCGGAGATTGGCGCGGAAGCCGGCAGTACCAGCGCATCCAGCGCGATCGCGCCTTGCCCTTGTGGCATCAACAATAGCGGGTTGATATCCACCTCGCTGACAATATCGCGCTGGCTGTCGGCGAAGGTGGACAAGCGTACCAGCACGTCAACCAAGGCTTCCACATCCGCTGGCGGGGCACCGCGTACCCCGTCGAAGATGGCCTTGCCACGGAGTTCCCGCACCATCGAACGTGCCTCATCCCGATCCAGCGGCACCAGGCGCATCGCGACATCCTTCAGCACCTCTACATGCACGCCACCCAGGCCAAACATGAGTACCGGTCCGAGCACCGGATCACGGAACACGCCGCAGAGGGTCTCTGTGCCTCCCCGGCGCATGGGTGAAACCAGCACGCCGTCCACTCGCGCCGCGGGAAGTTGGTGGCGTACCCGCGCCAGCATGTCGCGTGCGGCGGCCACGGCCAGTTCCGGTTGGGAATATCCAGGACGACGCCACCCACCTCGGTCTTGTACGTGATGTCCGGCGACACAATCTTCAGTGCAACAGGGCAGCCGATGCGCGCGGCCGCCTCTCCGGCCGCTTCCGCACTTGCAGCAAGAAGCTACTGCTTGCGCTGGTGGCGGTGTGTGCGCTGGGCGGGGCATGCTATGCGTGATCCTTGCCCGACTATTACCAGGCGGATGTGCTGGTGCGACTCGAGCGCAGCGACTTGCCCGCCTTGATCGAGCGTAACCAGGCCACCGCGCAGGCCAGCGCGCCGGCACCCGCCAGCGAGCTGGGGCTTGGCTTGCTGACCAGCTGCGCAGTGCTGGCGCCGGTGGTGTGGGAGACCAGGCTCGATATCCGTGCCGCACCACGCCGCTTGCCGCTGGCGGGCACGCTCTGGGCACGGCTGGTGGGGGACGCGCCGGGCGAGAGGCACTCAGGCGGCTCGGCCAGGCCCGCGCCATTGTGGTGAGGGGCGTGCTCAATGGCGTGCAACTGCGCCGAAGCAACCGGGAGTGCTACGCCGACACGAGCGAGTACTTGCGCCCAACCAGCCCCCCCACCATCCCTGAAGCCCTGCTGCTGACCGGCGCCACCGGTTATATCGCCTCGCATACCTGGGTAGCGCTGCTCGAAGCGGGCTACCAGGTAATCGGGCTCGACAATCTGTGCAACAGCAACCGCGTGGTGGTCGAGCGGATTGCGGCCATTACCGGCAAAACCCCGCATTTCGTCGAGGGCGATGCGCGCGACCGCGCCTTGCTGGAGCAGCTGTTAGCCAGCTACCGGATTGCCGGCGCGATTCATTTCGCCGCGCTCAAGGCGGTGGGCGTTTCGGTTGCGCAGCGGCTGGCCTATTACGACAACAACCTGAACGGCCTGCTGACGCTGTGCTCGGCCATGCAGGCGGCAGGGGTCAGGCAACTGGTGTTCAGTTCCTCGGCCACCGTCTACGGCAACCCGCAGAGCGGGCCGATCCTGGAGGATTTCCCGCTCTCGGCCACCAATCCCTATGGCCAGATCAAGCTGATGGGCGAGCAGTTCTGCGCGACCTGGAGCGCTCTGACCCGTCCTAGCGCATTGCCTACCTGCGTTACTTCAACCCGGTCGGCGCGCACGAAAGCGGCCTGATCGGCGAGGACCCGGGCGGCGTGCCGAACAACCCCGAACTCTTCGGCGATGAGGTGCGCGGTCGTCAGCGCGCACAGCGCCGGGCTCGACACCAGCAGATCAGGCTTCACGTCGCGCTTACGTCACGACTCGACTTGGCGAGCCGAACGAGAAATAAAGTGTTCATGGGTCACCCTCCGCCGATGGGCATTCGCCACTACCTTGCCCGCGCCTGCGCATTTGGGGCAGTCGCTGCCGCGCCCACTGACGCGGTGAGGGCTGCGTGGCGCGCGCCGGTAGGCGTCCACTAGCCCTCCGCGAGCCTTCAGCTCGATTCGCTCGATGCGAATGGACGGCTTGCAGAATGCACTTGAAGTTAATACAGGTGTCAACTAGTTGTATGTCAAGCCCACTTTGTGGGCGCTTATGTCGAGTCACCCGAGTTGAACTCACGAAGATTACGCCAACGCTCGTCCATGAACTACAGTACCAACTGACCGGACGGAGGGTATCGTGGCAAGCCTGGATCGCGACATCTCTTCGTACGAGCGCTGGCTGCGCAAGCAATGCAGCGTCATCGAATCGGATCTGCAGGCGAAGCATGAGCGCATGCGACGAAGCCCCTTCGACTTCCTGCGCGCGACCTACTTTCGCTGGGCCAGAACGATTGGCTCCACCTGCCCCGGATGCACGGATGCGCCGAAAGTCGTGTGTGTCGGCGATATCCACGTCGAGAACTTCGGCACCTGGCGAGATGCGCAGGCGCGCCTGGTATGGGGCGTCAACGACTTCGACGAGGCCGCGGCGATGCCGTATGCCTACGACCTCGTCCGCTTGGCAACCAGTGCCGACCTGGCGCCGACGCTGCGCGTCAGCGCCGGGGACGCCGCCTCGGCCATCCTCGAGGGCTACCTGAAAGGCCTGGACAAGCCGCACCCGATGCTGCTCGACGAGCGCGAACATTGGCTGCGGCCGCTGGTCGCCGGGTCACAAGACGCCTCGCGCAAGTTCTGGAAGGAGGTGGACGACTATCCCGACGCGTCACCGCCGACACCCGTGCGTCACGCGCTTCGGAACAGCCTGCCCAAGGGGGCGAAGATCGAGCGTTACGCCTCGCGCACCAAAGGTGGCGGCAGTCTCGGCCGGCCGCGGTTTCTGGTGATCGCGCGCTGGCAGGGTGGCCGCCTCGTCCAGGAAGCCAAGGCTCTGGTTCCTTCCGCATGGCTTTGGGCCCACTCGAAATCACCCGCCAGGAGCCGCGTCCTGGATCTGGCCTTCGGCGCGCATCGCTCGCCTGACCCGAAGCTGCGCATCAAGTCTGGCTACGTCTTGCGGCGCATCGCCCCTGACGCCCACAAGGTGGAACTCGAGGATGTCGCGGAGCAAGGGCTTGGCACGAAGCTTCTGGAGGCGATGGGCACCGAGCTGGGCGCGATCCACGCCGCCGGCAAGCGCCGCAAGCGGATCCTGGAGGACGTGAGCAAGCGCGATCCCCGCTGGTTGCACGAGCTTGCCGCCGACGCAGTGCGATTCGTGCAAAGCGACTTCGAAACGTTGAAGGCGCTGTAGTTGAATTGCCCGCTCATGCCCGATGGATTTGCTGTGACGCGAGGCGGCGATCTCGAGCGCCGAGATGCGGTCGGGTGAGAGTTCGCCGTTCAAAACCGCGACCCTAACCTGCACCATGCAGTGCGCCCCTGGAGGTGACCCGTTTTTTCGGACAGTGCCTATCTTGAGTAAACAGGAGGTGCACCATGTCGAAAACGCGCCCACCTTACAGTGCTGTCTTCCGTCAGCAAATGGTTGACTTGGTCCATGCGGGTCGCCGTCCGGAGGATCTGGCCAAGGAATTCGAACCGACAGCCCAGACGATTTACAACTGGGTCGCTCAAGCGGATCGCGATGCCGGCGTTCGCCAGGACGGTCTAACCACAGCCGAGCGGCAGGAACTCACGCGACTACGCCGTGAGAACCGACAGCTCAAAATGGAGAGGGAGATACTTGCAAAAGCCGCGGCCTGGTTCGCCCGGGAGACCGACTCGCTGCCCGACAAGGGTACGAATTCATGAAGGCGAACCAGGCTCGTTATCCGCTGTCCACCATGGCCCGGCTGCTTAAGGTCTCGCGCAGTGGATTCCATGCATGGATGGAACGACGTCCGAGCGCTCATGCCGTGAGTGACAAGCTGTTGCTCGCGCAAATCCGTGAGATTCACGCGCGCTCGCGCGGTACCTATGGGATGCCACGAGTGCATGCCACGCTGCTGCGCCGGGGCGTCCACGTCGGGCGCAAGCGCCTGGCGCGCCTGATGCGTGAAGCCGGCTTGCGCGGGGCTTGCCGGCGGCACTTCATTTGCACCACCCACCGCGCGGCAACAGGCAGACCCGCGCCTGATCTGGTGCAGCGGCACTTCTGTGCCGATGCGCCCAATCAACTGTGGGTCGCCGATGCAACGTACATTCCGACCGCTGCCGGCTTTTACTAGACTGGCTGTCGTGCTCGACGTGTACAGCCGGCGCGTCGTCGGCTGGGCCATGGGAAGTCATCTGCGCACCGCACTGATGCTGCAAGCGCTGGACATGGCGCTGGCACAGCGACATCCCACCAGCGCAGTGATTCACCACTCGGACCAGGGCTGCCAATACACGTCCGTTGCCTTCGGGCGACGTTGTCGCGACGCCCGTGTTCAGCCCTCGATGGGCTCGGTGGGCGACGCCTACGACAACGCCATGTGTGAGTCCTTCTTCGCCACGCTCGAATGCGAGCTGCTGATGCGTTCGCGCTTCGCCACGCACGACGACGCCCGTCAGGTATTGTTCACCTGGATCGAGGGCTGGTACAACCCACATCGCCTGCACAGCGCCCTGGGATATCGGTCCCCGCACGAGTTTGAAAAGCTCGCTGTCGATGGCAGGGATCCGACGATACACAGGGCCTACACCGCCCCATTACGAGGAGACAACCGATCGATCTGATTCAAGTACAAATCTGTCCGATGAAACGGGGTAACCCCACCCTTCGTCCGTCCAGCGCATGATCATCGAAGCCAGGTTGGCCGACGAGGCCAGTGACCTTGCGCAACTGGGCCTGACCCTCGCGGAGGGGCGGTCGCTGCTGGTCAAGGTGCAACCACTCTCTTCTACGGCTCGAGCGTCTGCGCCTGCCGCCGGTCCTGGCCGGGCGCGACGGCAGCAACCGCGCACCTGCCCCGGCCGCCCGCATCGCCGCGGCCGACGACCTGGCCGCCGTCACCGCCTGGCTCGCCCGGTACGACGACAGACCAGCGACCCTCCCAACCTACCGGCGCGAAGTCGAGCGACTGATCCCTGTAGGCGGTCCTGCAGCTGGGCAAACCGCTGTCTCGCTCACGCACGAGGACCTGCTGGCCTACGAGCGCTTCCTGGCCGACTCGCAACCGGCCGCGCGCTGGGTCCTCGCCGGGAGCAAGAAGCTCGCGCGCAGCCATCCGGACTGGCGCCCGTTTGCCGGGCCGCTCTCGCCCGGCAGCGTGCGCCAGGCGATGGTCATCCTGAATGCGCTGTTCGCTTGGCTGACCGAGGCGGGATACCTGGCCGGCAACCCGTTTGCCCTCGCCCGCCGGCGGCGCGCGCCAACGAAGCCGCACATCCCGCGCTAGCTGAGCCATGACCTTTGGGCGACCGTGAAGGCCGGTTCAGGGCAGATTATTGTGGTTGTTGAAACCGATCATTGTGAGCGTAGGGGTTTACCGTTACAAGGGAAATCCCTAATATGCTGCCATCGGATGCCGCAGCGCAACAAAGGTCAAGGGATGACATTGGCATCCACCAGTTTGAAGAAGAGGTGAGCCATGAATACCAATCGCCAAACCCTGATCGCTGTCGCCGCACTCGCCGCCGCTCTGTCGGCCGCTCCGGCGCTTGCCAAGAGTGGCAAATTCGACACTTACACTGACGGCGCGAGGTCTGGGAAGTACGACGTTTACACTGACGGCGCGAGGTCTGGGAAGTACGACGTTTACACTGACGGCGCGAAAAGCGGCAAATTCGACACCTATACCGACGGCGCCAGGTACTATATTGCGTCTGACCGCGCCCCCCTCTGAGCTGCAACCCTCGGTCTGGGACCACTCCCCCCGAACCCGGTCCCAGCGTTAAGGTCTTGGGGAGGGCTCCTTCAGGCGCCCTCGTCGCATTCCTTAGTCGAAGTAGCTCGCCCGGAGGTGGGCTTCAGACTGCTGCGAACCCCACACTTTTCTGAAGTGTGGGGTTTTCTTTCAGGCGGCCCAACTTGCCTGGTGGAAGGCGCATCGCGGGTAGATCTGGCCGGCCAAGAGGCCAGGCACGTCAGCCAGGCCAATGCGAAACGGGCGCGGCATCTGCGAGCAGTCGTGCGGCAATAGCGCGATCAAATCCTGCGAATGTGTCGAAGCCCAGCTGATTCTCGTCGATGTCCCTGAGGTCAGGGTATCGGCACAGGCCCGGCGAAGGTACGCAACGATTTGTCTCAGGGCCACGCGCTTCCCGCGCGGCGTCTTGGCCAACCGCGGCCGCGTCAAACCCAAGTGTGTACATCGCTGACAGGCCGCAGCCCGGCATTACACCTGCGCTGATCAGGGCGCCACGCGACTTCTCCAGCTAGGCATGCTGATCCCACACAGCACCCTCGCCGACCTTGGCCGCATGGGCCGCTGCCTGTTCGAGCCAAGGCGCATGCGCCTTGGGCACGACCAGCACCGTCAAACCCAGTCCGTCCATCACACGCAGGGCGTGCTCGAGATTGACGCCCTTGCCGTTCTCCAGCTTGGAGAGCATGCCGATGGAGACACCGCAATGCCTCGCTGCCTGGTCAATTGGCATCCCGTCTCCTGCCCGGGTTGCTCGAATGCGGTCGCCCAGTGCTTGTAGGCCTTGCCTGGCGATTAATTGCGTTTTTATTTTGGCGTGCGACGTCTTCAAACTGCGCCAGAATCTGGCGCGGATGTGGCGCAGTATGAGAAATCGTGCGACATAAGTGACCCATGAGATACGGCGCGGCCAGTGCGAAGTTTTTTCGGGCCTGCCTGGAGATGGAGGTGACGTCGCACGGGAACTGCGCCAGAATCGCGCCACCCTTCAAGCGAACTGCGCCATGGCCAACATGTCCACTGCCCGGGCCTGCCTCGTCGAAGGTGCCAGCATCGCATCACGCCGAAATGGCCTCGCACCGAGGCTAGCCCAACGCCTGCCAAATAGCGGCCTTGCCCTGCCTGCGAGTGCACGGCCCCTCGTTGCCAGCCAACGGGCATGCTTGCTCCGCAAAGATGCGACATCGCACTGGCGATTATTTGCATTTGTGGGGGCGCGAGGTCGCAGCTGCCGGGCCGCTAGGTCGGCCTGTAGTTCTTCGTGCGGACATTCAAACTTTGCCGGTGGGGCTTCCCCTGCGCCACCCTGATCCCGAATCAGCCGCTTCCGGCCAGCATCACCGCCCTTTCCACCCCCCCTAAAAGCCTTCACCCCAGCGCAAAAGCACGACCGTGCCGACATTTCTAAACAGCCAGCCCGACATTTGAATCTGGTATTGACAATGTTGGTGTCAGGCACTCGCCGTTGCCGGGCGCGCCATGCAGTTTCAATACCACACCGCGCCTGCCTGGGAGCTCCGCGCTTTCGATGCAGATTGACGCGAGCGGTGCAAAAATGTCCAAACCAATCAAAAATTCAAGTTACGCTGAATTGTTGCCGCGAATCCGCAAGGATTTGTTGCGCAATGCTTTTTACCGAAAGCGCGGTTACGTCAGACAGGCACCGCTGCGGGGTTGATCGCCGTGGTGCGCCACTTCCGGCTCAAACTCGGAGATGCGGATGGGCTCCAGCACAGTGTCTCAGCATGCCTCCTGAAGCTCGTTACTCTGTCCGGTTGTTCGGTGAGTTCCATCTCGACGGTGCTGACGCGCACATACCCGATGCGAACTCCCCCCGATTACAGGCGCTGCTTGCCTACCTGATTCTGCGTCGGGGCGCGCCGCAGTCGCGCCAGCAACTTGCATTTCTGTTCTGGCCCGATTCCGGGCAAGCCCAGGCGCGCAATGCTCTGCGTCAACTCCTGTTTCAGCTGCGCAAGGCTTGGCCGCAGGCAGCCCGGCTCGTCCACGCCGATGCGCAAATGGTGCGATGGCTGCCCGATTCGGCGCTCGATCTTGATGTGGCCCAGTTCCAAATCGCCCTCGCCACTGCAGAGCAAGCTGCCAAGAACGGAGACGCCGCCGCCGAAGAGGAAATGCTGACGCATGCCGCGGAGTTGTATCGCGGCGACTTGTTAGCGAATTGCCTCGATGAGTGGATAGCCCCGGAGCGCGATCATCTGCGCGAACAGTGCATCGCGGCGCTCGCCCGTCTCAGCGAGTTGAGTGAGAACAGACGCGACTACGCAAAGGCGTTGAAGCACACGCAACAATTGCAGCGGCTAGATCCATGCCGCGAACCTACCTATATGACGTTGATGCGTCTGCATGCACTGAACCGCGATCAAGCGTCCGCGTTGCGCGCCTATCGATCCTGTGTTGAAACGTTCGAGCGCGAGTTAGGCGTCGTGCCGAGCAGCGCTCTGCGAGAGGCCTATGCGCGCCTCGCTGCCGAGGCTGCGCCAACGCAACTCCAACGCCCGCGGGACGCAACGCTGCCCCTGATTGGACGTGATCGTGAATGGCAACAGCTCCTCGAAGTGTGGCAGCGCACGCAACTCGGCGACAAGCAATTCACCCTGATCTCGGGCGAAGCCGGCATTGGCAAATCGCGCCTGGCACAGGAGTTTCTCGTATATATCGCCGGGCAAGGAATCACCGCGGCGCACTCGCGCGCCTACGCCGCCGAGGGACGGCTTGCGCTCACGCCGGTCACCGCCTGGCTACGAAGCCCTGCGCTGCACGAAGCGATATGCCGGCTCGACAAACTATGGCTGACCGAAGTCGCCCGTCTGCTGCCTGAACTGCTGACGCAGCAACCCGGCTTGTCACCGCCCTCTCCGTTCACCGAATACTGGCAACGCCAGCGCTTCTTCGAAGCGCTGGCACGAGCTGTCCTGGCGAAAGGCGGGCCGCTGCTGTTGTTGCTAGACGATCTGCAATGGTGCGACGCGGAGACGCTCGAATGGCTGCGCTTTCTGATGCACTTCGACGTGGGCGCGAAGCTCCTGGTGGTCGCTACGGCGCGTCATGAAGAAATCATGCCATTGCACGCCGTGAACCGGCTGCTTGACGCCTTGCGCCGCGACGACCAACTCATCGAGATATCACTGGACGCCCTGGATGCCGCCGAAACCGCGAAGATCGCGGCCCAGATCATAGACCGACCGCTGGCCGATACGGAGGCCACACGGCTGTTCCAGGAGAGCGAGGGCAATCCTTTGTTCACGGTCGAGATGATGCGCGCCCGCTCGGACATCGCGACGGCCGATGGAGCGCAGAGTGGGACAAGTTCGAAGTTGCCACCCAAGGTATATTCGGTCATCTCGAATCGGCTGGCGCAACTCTCGCCCGCCGCAAGGGACATCGTCGGGCTAGCCGCGATCATTGGACGCGCCTTCAACGCCGACGTACTCACCCTGGCGAGCGACTTGAGCGAGGACGCTCTCGCAAGCGCGTTGGACGAACTCTGGCAACGGCGCATTGTGCGCCAGCCCGACAGTGGGAGCATGGCCTTTGACTTCAGCCATGACAAGATCAGGGACGTGGCATACGCCGAGGTGAGCCCCCTACTGCGCCGCCGCTTGCATCAGCGCGTGGCGCGGGCACTCGAGCAGGAACCAGGCGGTGATCTCGACGCTGTAAGCGCACAGATTGCTGCGCACTACGAGCAGGCGGGCCAGACCAGCCGGTCAGCCGCTTTCTATCGTCACGCGGCTGGCGTCGCACAGAGTGTGTATGCCTATGACGATGCAATCGCGCTGCTGCAACGCGGGCTGTCACAAGCCAATCAGATCGTGGACCCACAAGAGCGCGCCAGGCAGTCGTTGGCATTGCAACTCGACCTTGCGCCACCCATCCGCATCTCCCGCGGCTGGGCGGCTCCCGAGCTGGAATCGCCGCTGCGAGGCGCCGTGGAACTCAGCAGATCCGCGGGCGACGTCAGTCAACAGGCGCGCGCTCAGGTCAGCCTTGCATTCTTTCTCGAAGTGAGGGCGGAAATTGCGCAGGCACAGAGCCTGAGCGAGGAACTCCTTGCGGGGTTGGGCCCGCTTGGCTCGGGTACCTACGCGGTGATGGCGTGGACCAACGTGATGGGGAGCCTGGTCCAGAAGGGAGATTGGGTGGCGGTGGAAGCTGCGTATCAACGTGCGCACGACGCGTATAACGAGGCCCAGCACGCCGAGCATGTGTCACTGATGGGCGGCAACTTCGGCGTATTGGCCGCAGCATGGTCGGCGCATGCCTTCTGGTTCACGGGACTTGCCGACCAGGCCTTGCAGCGTGGGCGCGAAGCACTGGCGATGGCGAATCGCGTGGCACACCCATTCTCCCAGGCGCTTGCATTGGCCTATCTCGCCATGCAGCATGCCCTGCGACGCGAGCACGGTCTCACGCTTCACTACGCCAGACAGGCGCATGAGATCGCCGAACGGTACCACGTCGGGTATTACCTCGCCTGGGCCGACGTGCTGCTCGCATGGGCGAGCGCCAAACAGTCGCCGAGCCCCGAGGCTGTGGCGGGGATGCAGGCGGCCATCGACGGCTTTCTCGCCACGGGCGCACGCCTGCGGCTGACGCTGTATCGCGGGCTGCTGGCGGAATGTCTGGGCGACGTGGGTGAAACCGAGGCCGCGCTTGCAGCGCTCGATCGAGCGCTCGATGACTCCAGGCGCACAGGGGAGCACTGGCTGGACGCCGAACTGTGTCGCCTGCGCGGCGAGCTGCTGTTGCACAACAGCGCCAACCTCGTCGAAGCCGAATCGTCGTTGCTCAGGGCGCTCGAGATCGCCACGAGCCAGGGAGCTCACTCACTCGAGTTGCGCGCCGCCCTGTCGCTGGCAAAGCTGCGACAGAAACAGGGCCACGTCGACGCGCGTACTGCGGTCGAGCCGCCGCTCGCCCGATTCACCGAGGGCTTCGACCAGCCCGACATCATCGAGGCGCGAGCGTTACTTGCGCGTTAGTTGCGGTTGGACCGCTCAGCCCGGCCGGGCAAGAAGATCTCACATCTAACGCCCGACCTAACGCTTTCCAGACGCTGCGATTGATACAACTACTGCATACCAACCGTGCAGGAGGCAGCCATGGAATCTTCGCTGAATGAGACCGTCGCAACCGCGCTTAAACCGCATTTTCGGGGCGAATTGATTCAACCTGGTGATGCGGCCTACGACCAGGCGCGCAAGGTATACAACGGAATGATCGACAAGCGCCCGGCGCTGATCGCGCGCTGCACCGACGTTGCAGACGTCATTGCGGCGGTGAACGCCGCGCGAGACGGGGGACTGATGTTGGCCGTGCGCGGAGGCGCACACAATGGCGCCGGGCTCGGCACATGCGATGGCGGACTGGTAATTGATCTGTCACCGATGAAAGGCGTGTTTGTCGATGCGAAGCGCAGGACGCTTCGCGTCGGCGGTGGCTGCACCTGGGGCGATGTGGATCATGCCGCAAGCCCCTATGGCCTGGCGACGCCCAGCGGATTCATCTCGACCACCGGTGTGGGCGGGCTGACGCTTGGCGGGGGCATTGGCTATCTCAGCAGAGCATTCGGTTTGACGATCGATAACCTGCTCAGTGCGGAGGTTGTGCTGGCCGACGGACGCTTGGTCAATGCCAGCGACGACGAAAACGCGGACCTGTTCTGGGCGCTGCGCGGCGGCGGTGGCAATTTTGGCGTGGTCACGTCGTTCGAGTTCAAGGCCCATCCCGTCGGCACGGTCTACGGCGGCCCGATGCTGTGGCCGATGGACAAGGCGCGCGAGTTGATGAAATGGTGGCGCGAGTTCATCTTGACCGCGCCGCAGGACATCAATGGCTGGTTCGGCTTCGTTACGGTTCCGCCCGCGCCGCCGTTCCCCGACGCTGTTCACCTGCAAAAGATGTGCGCCGTGGTGTGGTGCTATACCGGCCCGCTGGATGAAGCCGAAGCCCGCTTCCAGCCGATTCGCGACGCCATGCCGCCAGCGGTGGACTTTGCCGGGCCCATTCCATGGCCGGTCCTGCAGAGCCTGTTCGACGGGCTGTATCCGCCTGGCTTGCAGTGGTACTGGAAAGCCGACTTCGTGAGCGACCTGAGCGACAAGGCGATTGACCTGCACATCAAGTACGCGCAGCAGTTGCCGACGATGCATTCGACCATGCACCTGTATCCGATCAACGGCGCGGCGCATCGCGCAGGCCGAAACGACACTGCGTTCAGCTACCGCGATGCGAACTTCGCCAGCGTGATTGTCGGCGTGGATCCCGACCCGGCCAACAACGATCGCATGACCCAGTGGGCGAAGGACTATTGGCTGGCGCTGCACCCGTACGCGGCAGGCGGAGGCTACATCAACATGATGATGGACGAGGGTAATGACAACGTGAAGGCGGCCTATCGCGACAACTATGCGCGCCTGGCGGAAATCAAGCGGAAGTACGACCCGAAAAATCTGTTCCGCGTGAATCAGAACATCAGGCCTACTTGATACAGCGGATGGGGACATGCGGAGGGAATACCCCTTGCGGAGCACTCCCCTTACCTATTGGAATCTGAAGGACATATTCATGAGCAAGTTCGTGTGCACGGGATTCGCGGCCTTGATGTTCGCTTTCGCTGGTTGCGCTGGTACCGGGAGTGACGCGGATTGTTCCGGCGGCAAATCCATGGGTGCAATCGCCGGTACAGGTGATCGGGCAAACGAGGGGCAACGTTCGCTCTACCTGTTTCAATAGGGGGCGCGCGGCGGGAGACCTATCAAGAAGGCGGGCTGGCAAACGATAATGTCTCGATCATGCAGAGCTCGGTGCCACAATGCCCTACCGGCAGGCCAACAGGTCATTTGTGGTGTTCGGCAACTTGTTCCCCCCATAGCCGCGACCCCGCCTTCTCGCCGCAAAGCTCCGGTTCTGATACTTACCGGCCGCGAACGGGGGAGTTCGCAGCCGGCGCTGTCGCGCTAACTCATGATTGGTGCCATCGCGGTTTCGATTCGAGACACCTGGTTCCCAGTGATCATACCGCCGAGAATCTGACTGAAGCGGGGTTCCTGCACTCCGGAAATGATGTATTGCCACCTGTATGCTGCAAGCAGGCTCATGCGCACAGATTCTTTGTCGGCCATTGGCAGCGATCGTCCGCAGATCATCGCAAAGTAATCAGCGTCCGCGCGAGCCTGTGTTTGCAGCATGCCGTCGACGGCGGCGATCAGTTCGATCAGATCGTTGACACCTGCGTCACGTTCTTCAGGCGAAAGCGTCGCATCTTCGCGGCGCCATTCGATTTCATCGAGAATCGCATGCTGTGATTCCTCGCGCCAGTGATAGAGAAAGACATCCTTCCATAGTTCAGACGAATTCGGGTCCCCGTCGATGCTGCCGCGATAGTGCGCGAGCACGAAGAGTTCGATGTGACAGGTTAGAGCGAGCACTGCCCATGTGGACTTCGCGAGTACGAACGACGCCACGCTGTTTGCATCCGGCAAAAACGTGTAACCGGCTGGCATGCCTTCGGCGCACATGCCTTCGATGCGGCGAAACAGCTCCTGATGCTTGATTTCTTCATCGGTGAACCGGACGAGTGCTTCGAGTGCGCTTTGGTCGCCGAGGCGGTATGGGCCGCTCATCTCCAGTACCTTCGCTGCAATGAAGCGTTCGACGAGGCCAAACATGTTTGCGTAAGTGCGGCCCTGAATCTGACTGAGCAGGCGCTGCTCGTCGGAACCAAGAAAGGCGAGAGCATCGACCTTCGATAGCGCGTCCGGGAGAAACTTCTTCGTGAAATCGAAGCGTCTGCCGCGAATCACGTCGCGGTCGATATCCCAGCGGACGCGCTTGGATGCAGCGATACACTTGGCATAGCGGTTGGTGTTGAGCTTATGCCCATCAGTCATGATTTCCATTGAAACATCTCCTTCAATTGCGATTCACGGATACCTCACACGGCAGCCTGGCGGCAGTTCTGAGGCTCTTGGGTGCGTGAGCTGCCGTGCCGGTGCCGCCCGGGATTTCCCGGCCCCTCGAACGTGTCAGCCAGGTTTGGCGTACGGCATCGTCACGATCCAACTATCGTTGGCGGACGTCATCGATCTGTGAACAGCGTGCGAGGCCGCGTAAAAACGCCGTCAAAAAAAAAGAGACTCATGAAGGACAGACGGGCGGGCAGTCTGCATGGGATGCCTGAATGTCGTGCAGCGCGGAGTACACTGTTTGAGGGCGACGCATCACCTCACGCACGACATGACCCGGCTCAAGATCGAAGTCCTCGGAGGCCTGCACATCCGGCTTGCTGGGCAGCATGTGCCGCTGGACTTTCCCACCAGGAAGAGCAAGGCCATCCTGGCCTACCTTGCCTTGTCACCAGGCATGCTGCGCTCGCGAGAGCAACTGGCAAGCGTGTTCTGGGAGCGCAGCGCTGAAGAGCAGGCGAGAGCCAGTTTGCGGCAGACACTGTCGAGCTTGCGCCGGATTCTGCCGAACGCGCCGCCATTGTTGAAAGCGGAGCCGGATGCCATCTGGCTCGACGCACATCTCGTGGAAGTCGACGCGCTGCAATTCACGCACCTCGCGACTGAGCGGTCTCCCGATGCACTGGCAAAGGCTGTCGCGCTCTATCGGGGCGCGCTACTGGATGGTTTTGGCCTGCGTGAAGAGCCCTTCGAGCAGTGGATGATGGTCGAGCGTCGCTGGTTTCATGAGCGCGCTGTGGAAGTGTTCGCCGAACTCGTCAGCCATTATGAACAGTCTGGCGAATTTAGCCGTGCAATTGCGGCGGCAAGCAGAGCACTGGCTTTGGACCCATTACTCGAATGGGCCCATGCGGTGCTTATGAGGCTCTATGCGAGGACGGGACGCCGGGACGCTGCCGTTCGCCAATATCAGGAATGCGTCCGTGTGCTCAATACCGGACTTGGCATTGCCCCCGCAGAGGGCACGCAACGTCTGGCAGCCCGAATCCAGCAGGATTCAGGCGGGGATAGAGAGACTGCAGGTCCAGCTGTGTCTTTCGGGAAGCCGGCTCAGCCGTCCGGCAGCGCGTGGCGCGCTGAGTACGAAGCAGACAGTGCGACGGTATTGCCGGCGGAGCGTAAGCAGCTAAGTGTGCTCTGCGCGCGCATGCGCGAGCCGATTAGCGACATGGATCCCGAAATTGCGCTTGAGCGCGTCGACCCTGTGCTGAAAGCAATGGTCGACGCTGTTCGGCGATTCGGCGGCTTGGTCACCCAGCTCAGAAGCGATGGTGTGACAGCACTGTTTGGGGCGCCTGTCGCACACGAAGACCATGCGGTGCAAGCGTGTTACGCAGCGCTCGCGATGCGCGAAGGCATCTCGGCGATCATTGACCGGCCTCTGGATGTACGGATCGGCATACATTCTGGCGAGGCCGTCGTCCGGACGATTGGAAACGACCGGTCGCAACACTATGACGCGCTTGGCTCTGTACCGCAGCTTGCAAATCAGATAGAGGCCGCGCTCTCTGCCGGAGAGATCGGCGTGAGCGCCGACACGGTGCGGTGTGCGGAAGGCTTCATCGAGGTCTCGGATCCTCGCGCGACGCCGCTTCCTGGCGCGACGCCTCCCGTCGAAATTTTCATGCTGCGTACGAAGTCTGCGTTGCGTCTTCGCTGGAACGCTCGCACCGTACGCGGCCTCACACGTTTTGTCGGCCGCGACGCGGAGATGGCCAGTTTGCAGGGGATGCTCGAGCGTGCCGGACGCAGCGCAGGCCAGGTATGCGCGATCGTCGGAGAACCAGGCGTGGGAAAGTCTCGCCTCGTGCACGAGTTTGTCAACTCGGAACAAGCGGCCGGGTGGACAAAATTCGAGACCGGCACGACCTCACACGACACGAGCGCGATCTATCTTCCGCTCGCCAACCTGCTGCGGACATGGTTCGGCATCGGCGAGCGCGAGCCACTGGCCGAGGCAGCCGACAAGCTTCGTCGCGGAGTCGACGCGGTCGACCCGGAACTCGCGTCGACGCGTCCCGCGCTCGCTGTAGTGCTGGACTTGCCGCCGGACGATCCGCAATGGGAGATGGCGAGTCCGCCGCAAAGGCGCAAGCGCACGCTCGAAGCGGTTGCCACTCTTGTGATCCGCGCGAGTGAGCAGCGTCCATTGATACTCGTTGTCGAGGATCTGCACTGGATCGATGACGGCACCCAGGCTGTGCTCGATCATCTCGTCGACTTCATTGGTGCGTCGCGCGTGATGCTTCTCGTGACCCATCGACCCGAGTATCGGCACAAATGGTCTGGCAAGAGCTATTTTTCCCAACTGCACGTGGACAGTCTTGGCGACGAAAGCGCAGAACTGCTGCTGCGGACGCTGCTCGGCGACGACGGCAGGCTTTCCGCGCTTCGCCGGCGCCTGATCGAGCGCACGGGAGGCACGCCCCTTTTCCTGGAAGAGTCTGTTCGTGCGCTGGCAGATGCGGGCGCACTGGTCGGCCAGATGGGTGCCTACCAGATGGTTCGAGCCATCGACACGTTCGATATTCCATCGACCGTGCATGCGGTCCTTGCTTCGCGGATCGATCGCCTGTCCGTGCAGCAGAAGAACCTGCTGCAGATGGCGGCCGTGATCGGTCATGAGTTTCCGGTCGATCTTCTGCAGCCGATAGCCGATCTCGACCGCGAAGAGGTACTCGATCTGCTGGCTGATCTGCAGGCGGCTGAATTCGTCTATCAGACCCGGTTTTTGCTGCACCAGCAATACACCTTCAAGCACGCGCTCACGCATCGTGTCGCTTATGCAAGCGTACTCAAAGAGCGGCGACGCTCGGTGCACGTACAGCTTGTGGATGTCATCGAGCGACTTTACGCGCAACGTCTCGACGAGCATGTCGAACGCCTCGCGCATCACGCGCTTGCTGGCGAACTATGGGACAAGGCTGTTCATTATCTGTACCAGTCCGCGGGCAAGGCGCTTCAGCGGTCCGCGTATCAGCAGGCGGTTGAGCACCTGAACAGAGGGCTCGAGATCATCCGGACGTTGCCTCGCACCCCTGCCCTGCTCAGGCAAGAACTCGATTATCAGAAGGTCCTGGGCATGACCATGATGGCGGCGAAGGGCTGGGCGGCGAAAGAAGTGCTTGACGCGTATACGCAGGCGAGAGCGCTCTGCGAGGAGCTTGGAGACGAGAGCGAACTGTTCACCGTGCTACGGGGCGAAGGACAGTATCGAATGATCCGTGGCGAGTCGGAAATCGCCCGCGAACTCGGCAACCGTTGCATAGCTCTGACGGCGGGTTCGCATGACCACGGGATGCAAATCGAGACGCATCATCTTTTCTGGACGAATAGTTTTTTCATGGGTGAATACACTACCGCAGAGTTTCATAGTTCAAGAGGAATGGTCCTTTACGAGCGCGAGCGAGACCACTCGCTGACATTCAAATACTCTGGACATGATCCTGGTGTGTGCTGCCGATGCTTCACCGCGTTAGTGCAGTGCCTGCGCGGATACCCGGACAAATCGCTGTCGATTTGCGACGAGGCGCTGGAACTCGCGCAAGAACTTGGTCATCCACTGACGACGGCATTGGCATACTGGGCATGTAGCTTCGCGCATCTCCTGCGTGGCGAGCCGGAGCTGGCGAGACAATGGGCGGCGCGGGAAATTGCAGTTTGCGAGGAGTACGTTTTGCCCTTGCTGCTGTCGCAAGGGACATTTCAGCTGGGTTGGGCGCTGGCGCAGCTGGGTGATCTCGACGAGGGCATAGAACGGATGCGGGAGGGCATTTCAGCAATCAGTGCAACGGGTGCCGAAATGGGGCTGCCGTACTTCAATGCGCTGCTTGGCGAAGCGCTTGGCCGCGCGGGCAAACCAGAGGCAGGGCTCGTCGAGATCGATCGGGCGCTCGCCGCTGTCAATCAGCACGGCGGACGCTTCCAGCTCTCGGAAATGCTGCGTCTGAAAGGCGAATTGCTCGCAGCTCAGTGCCCCGTGCGACGAGAAGAAGCACTCGCGTCCCTTCGCGAGGCGATCGCGGTTGCGCAAAGGCAGGGCGCCAGTTTTCTCGGGCTTCGGGCGGCGATCAGCCTTGCACGCCTGTTGGCAGCAACGGGTGACATTGAAAATGCATACACCGTGCTGCAGCCCGCCTGCGAAAGCATAAGGGAAGGAAGTGAACTCACTGATGTTCGCACGGCGCAAGCACTCCTGGCTGATCTGAAGAGTCGCTAGCGCAAGGCTGAGTGGAAAGAACCGTCGGAGGCGCGTAACCAAGCTGAATCGAGACAAGAGCTCTCAGCAAGGCGGAAGGCGCGTCAGCAAGCCCAAGTGAATGGCATTTCCGCACCGATCGAGGACCGCATACGAGATTGACGCCCATCCTGATCGGCGTCTCTACCCTTCCAGCCAGGCATGCTGTTCCCTGGCAGCATCCTCGCCGGTCTTGGCCGCATGGGCTGCTGCCTGTTCGAGCCAAGGCGCATGCGCCTTGGGAACGACCAGCATCGTCAAACCCAGTCCGTCCAATACACGCAGGGCGTGCTCGAGGTTGACGCCCTTGCCATTTTCTAGCTTGGACAGCATGCCGACGGAGACAGCGCAAGTTCTCGCCGCCTGGTCAATGGGCATCCCTTCCGCTGCGCGGGTTGCTCGAATGCGGTCGCCCAGTTGATGAATGGTGCGAATTGTTGCGCGCGAAGGTGGCGTCGGATCAGGTAGTGGTCGCGGCATGGAGGCCCGTCTCGTGAAGAGGGAAGTCAGCGAGGAGGCTGCTCGCCAAATTGTTTCATGATCATGAAATTATACTCCGCAACGGTAATGGTTGCGCTCTATTCCGAGGGGAACGGCCTTATGCCAGCCAGCTTACGCACGGTTGTACGTGAAAGCTTGGCGATTAATTGCGTTTTAATCTCTGCACTACCCTTCGAGCAGTTGCCGATGCAGCACATGACCACCCGGCCCAGCTACGTGCGGAATGAGGGTCGGGCGCCGCCACGTTTGAGCTGCATGATCAGCCTTCCTGATCGCCTCCGGCGTATTCACGATCTCGCCCCACATACCTGACTTCGCCGCCTGTGTCAGCCACCGCCACTTCGATGGCTTCTCGGGGCGGCATCCAAGCGTACATACTTGCTAGACTTGTCCATGACCTGACGACTCAATGTGGCTCTGAGCCGTGGTTTATGCCTAGGCCTGCCGGTGGGCGTGCAACTGGTCGCAGGCAGTTTCCGCGAAATGCGCCTGCTCCATACGGGCGAAATCATCGAGGCCGAATGCGGAACTCTTAACGAGGTGCGCTGGGCACGCGAATAACACTGGCATGCATCGCCGCCACGCCTACCCCCTGACAAGCCGGACGCCCCAACCGTCGCGTTAAACGCGCGATGTGTCGCGGCGCGTCCGAGTGTTGCCCCCCGGTCCGCGAACGCGCGCTCGTCCGGACTGCTTGAATCCGTCCACATCCTTCTTTGACGTGACCCTCGGCGATACCGAACGCATGGCCAGGACGTGCCCGGTGCGGGCGAAGCGCGTGCTGCCGGTGGTACTCAGCCCCCACTGGGTCGGTTCAGCAAGATTGCTCAGCTGAGCAATCATTAAAGTGAAGGAAGAGGCAGCGCAGTCTTGTAGCGCACCTGCTTCAGCGCAAAGCTGGAGCGGATCTTTTCGATGCCCGATATCGGCGTCAGTTGCTCAAGTATGACGAGCCAGCACGTCTCTCGTGCCACCGGGCGCGAATGGGACGACTATCTTGATAGGTTTGCTCGGATAGGCTGGTCCTGGCTGTGCTGCTGCGATGGCGCAAGCTGGAACCGGGAGAAGAGAATCTGGCAAGCAGTCGTTGAGAGGCTTGGGTAGCAGGCGCCAGCGAGCGTGAGGGTGCGGCTGGCGCTGGACAAGGCGCAGCCTACGCCGTGTCGCACAGAATGATGTCGCTTCTTGTAGAGCGTCCTCTGAAGCGCTACCGATTTGACCCGACCCGCGAGTCTGAAATGGCGCCGGCTCCAGCGACATCTGCCGGAGGATCGGCGGGAGTTTCAGGCCGGAAACCCGAAGAGCCGCGCGAAGTCCTGCACGCGCTCCCGTGGCATCCGTGTTTGATTGACCCTGGCCTCCGGGTCTCCGTATCCCATGGACATACCGAAGGCGGTGACTTCCTCCGATGGCATGTGCAGATGCGACGCGATCAGGTCATGGAACGGCGCGAAGGAAACCTGCGGGCATGTGTCGATGCCACGCGCTTTGGCGGCGATCATCAGGTTCTGCGCGAAGAGGCCGATGTCGATCCAGCTGTGCGGCTTCAATCTGCGGTCGATGCTGATGATGAGACCCACCGGCGCGCCGAAGAATGAGAAGTTCTGCTCCGTCTGGCGCATGCGCGCCGCGGTGTCGTTGCGATCGATCCCGAGCGAAGCGTAGTAACGCGCGCCGAAATCAGTCAGTCTCGCGCGGAACACGTCTGGCAACGGCTCAGGGAAGTGGGCGGGCGGGGGGGCGGTCCCGGCGCGGGAGGCAGCGACCAGGACGTTGGCCAATTCATCCTTGACCGCGCCGCTGACCACATACACTCGCCAAGGCTGGATGTTGGCCCCGCTCGGGGCCGTCGTTGCCTCTTCCAGGATTTCTTCTACGAGTTCCCGGCGCAGCGGCTCAGGCTTGAAGGCGCGAACCGCCTGGCGCGAGCTCATGACGGTGGCGACGCATCTCACGACCGCCTCCTGGGACCATTCAATTGCTGTCTGAACCATGGACTACTCCTGCGGGACGTCGTGGTAGGAAATCCGACCGGACGGCAGGAAGAACAGCGCGATAACGGCGCCACCTTTCGCTTCAGGATAGTGATGACTGCCTGGCGCCGGGGCGGTCCAGCCTCTGGAACACCAGCCATTGGGCCCGTTCAGGGCGGCGCCGGGATCTAGCGGAACGACCATGTTGAACTCGCCATAAGGATGACCGTGATACTGCCCTCGGAATCGATGGTCAGGGTGCCCTTGCTGATTGCCGGTGCTATCCATGTACACAGCTGTGATGCTGAAATGGAGCGTGCGCTCTGAGGGCGCCGAGATGCGGCTGCGGCGGTAAGTTGGGCCGTCGATCTGGACATTCGCTGCCCAGCCGTCCTCCACGCCCTTCCTTACCAGGCGAGACAGGGTTTCGTAGAGCTCGCTGTCAGGTCCGTACTTCTGGTTCAACCAGCGCTCGACCGCGGTGCTGGCGGTCAGGTCCTTCACTTCCTCAAGGAAGGGTATGCAGCGCGCGATCAGCGCTTCTCGATCTTTGATGAGGGGTTCGGCCGTCATGGTTTCGCTTCCAGTCAAAAGGCTGGACCTGATCATGCTCCAACCGTGAATTGAATGGAATTGATGTCTTTACAATTGCATAATGAACAGCATTCAATTGATGGAGCGAGATCATGAGCATCGGCCGCACGGACCTGAACCTTTTGAAGGTGTTCGAGGCCGTCTACGAGGAGCGCAATCTGATACTGGCGGGCAAACGCCTCAATCTCACGCAATCGGCCGTTAGCCACGCGCTCCGAAGGCTGCGCGAGCTTGTTGGCGACGAGCTTTTCATGCGCATGGGGAAGGGCATGGTGCCGACCGGGCGTGCAACGGCGATGGCGCCAATCCTGCTGGACTCGCTGCGCCGCATCGAGGACGCCCTGGGCGTGGAGCCGTTTTCTCCAGATACATCCAGACGGCGATTCGTCATCGCGGCGAACGATCACGTCACTGAAGTGATCGTTGCGCCTTTGTCCCGCGAACTGCAAAAGGTCGCCCCGGGCGTCGACCTCGTCATCCGGCCGTCCACGCGGCTCGATTTGGCTGAGCAGATCGACCTGGGACGCATCGATCTTGCCATCGGCATCTTTTCCCAAGTTCCACCCCGCCTGAACTCGCGAACGCTGATGTCCCAGGGAGAGTCCATCTTGATGTACAAGGGACATCCTGCTTCCCGCCGGAAGCTCACACTCCGCGATTTGGCGAAGTACCCGCTTGTCACCCTATCCGTTGGCGGGGAGGAGGAAGGCGCGGTAGGGGGTTTCATCGTTGAGCGTGGCCTCGCGCGCCAGTCGGAGATGTTCGACCGGCGTGCGCTAGAGAAGGCGCTCCTTGAATCGAAGGAGGCTCCGCGGCTGAGAGTCACCGTCCCGCACTCGCTCGCCATTCCAGCGCTGCTTCGTGATACGCACATGCTGTCCATTGTGCCCGCGTCCTTGGCCCTGGCACTTACAAAGAGCGGCGACCTGATTCGCCGACATCCGCCGTACCAAGCTGGAAGTGAGACCATGCGTGCGGTTTGGCATGGCCGCGACGACCACGACGTGGGTCACGCCTGGCTGCGCGAGATGATCGCGAAGACAGCCCGAACCGCTGAAGAGGCGCTTGAGTAGTCATGGCATGCGCGCCCGTTGCTGGAGCGGGGAACTCCAGTCTGTTGCGGACCGGGGAACGACAGTGGAGCAGCATCGCAACCGGACGTAACATGAATAAAATCAATAATTTACACTCAGCGAAGTAAAGTCGTCATTGCTGGTCACGCCAAGGCACCAGAGCGTCGAGCAGGTCAGCTGCCTGCCCCAAAAAGGGTCCTGTCTTGGAGTATCGTCTTCACAACAAAGGTACGAACGGACGATCACACTGCCCGGCCGGGGGAGACGCTGCTGTCCCTCATCGCCCGTCAGAACGACGAGAAGGCCCTGTCATGCGGGGCATTGACTTCGGCTGCGGGTGCCTCACTCCGGGTTGCGGAGCCAAAGTGGGACTTTGAGGGGCCGACAATGTCGCTCTCGAGTACCGCTGCCTGCTCAGATGTAGGGTACCTTTCGCCAGTCTGATCGATCACAAATTGAGAAGTCTGGTGTCTCGGGGTTACCTTGAGCAGCCGCCGGGATTACGCATACGCGCGAGCTTGCACAAACGACCCCAGAGCATATCCTCGTCAAGAGTTCTATTTGGTCCGACACAGCCGGTACTGGACGGCTTCTCCCTAATGGGATTATTCAGGCAGCGACTATGGGTGGCAGATCATGCGCAGGCAACCGTTGCACCGATCGGCAAAGCTTGCTTCCTCAGCCTCCGGGTTTGAGGAGGGCTTACAGCACTTTAGATTGCTCGCCGACGGAATACCCCATATCGTTCTGACTGCCAATCCGGATGGCTGGATCGACTACTGCAACCAGCGATGGTTCACCTATACAGGACTCACGCTCGAGCAAACTCAACTTGGCGCCTGGACCGTCGTCATACACCCAGATGATGTGCAAGACACCATCGACCGCTGGAGGAGCGCCGTTGCGAGCGGGTGCGAGTATGAAGTCGGATTCCGTTTGAAAAGAGCATCCGATAGCGTCTATCGATGGCACCTCGCCCGCGGAGCACCTTTTAAAGACGCCGATGGAAAGATCGTAAAGTGGTTTGCGACCTGCACTGACATCGAGGACCAAAAGCAGGCGCAGGCGGCGGCTGAAAGCGCTAACCGCGCCAAATCAGATTTTCTGTCGAGCATGAGCCATGAGTTGCGTAGCCCCTTGAATGCGATCCTTGGCTTCGCGCAGTTGATGGCCTCGGATTCACCGCCGCCAACGCCTTCGCAGCAGGCCAGCATCGACCAGATTCTGAAGGCGGGATGGCATTTGCTGGAACTGATAAATGAGGTACTGGATCTCGCGAAGATAGAGGCTGGACAGGCGTCGCTGTCGCTGGAGCCGGTTTCCCTTGCTGAAGCCTTGCATGAATGCCACTCGATGATCGAGCAACAAACGCTCAAACGCGGCATTCGCATGCGTTTTCCATTGCTCGATTTCCCGTGTTTTGTCCGCGCTGATCGCACCCGGCTGAAGCAGATCCTGCTCAACCTGCTTTCCAATGCCACCAAATACAACCGCGACCGGGGAACGGTCGAGGTGCAATGCAGCGTGGCCACAGGGGACCGAGTTCGCATCAGCGTGCACGACACCGGCGAGGGATTGCCACCTGATCGGCTGGCGCAACTATTTCAGCCATTCAATCGCCTCGGGCAAGAAGCCGGCCCCGAGGAAGGTACGGGCATCGGCCTGGTGGTGGCCAAGCGACTGGTCGAACTGATGGGAGGGGCCATCGGCGCCGAAAGTACGGTTGGCGTCGGCAGCGTATTCTGGGTCGAACTGATTGCCGCAAGCGCCCCGGAAATGACAGGTGTGAGTGCCCAACCTGCAGTGGATGCCAACGCGCAAGTGGAGAACCGCTCTACGGTTCATACCCTGCTGTATGTCGAAGACAACCCCGCAAATCTGAAGCTGGTCGAGCAACTGATAGCGCGCCGTGCCGATCTGCGCCTGCTGACCGCGGTGACCGGGCTCCTCGGCGTCGAGCTCGCGCGCACTTCGTTGCCAGAGGTAATCGTGATGGATATCCATCTGCCAGACATCAACGGCGTCGAAGCGCTGGAACTCCTGCGCGAAGACGCCACGACGGCGCACATTCCAGTCATCGCTCTCAGCGCAAATGCGATGCCACGCGACATCGAGAAGGGGCTAAAAGCAGGATTCTTCCGCTACCTGACCAAGCCGATCAAGCTCAATGAGTTTATGGTGGCACTGGACGCGGCGCTGAAATTGACAAGAAAGGGGGCTGTTCCGAGTCAATGAAGTGGAACCCTCGAGGAGTCAGCTCAGCACGCGGAAGAAATCCCGGACGTCCGTGATGATGGCCTGCGGTTCTTCCCAGGCCGCGAAGTGTCCGCCGCTGGCGTGATGCCGCCTCTGCCTGAGGTTGTAGTAGCGCTGGGCCCAGCGGCGCGGGGCGCTGCATATTTCTTCCGGCAACACCGAAATGCCGACTGGAGCCTCGACCACGGGCATGCGGTCGTGCACCGGCGTCCAGGGATTGTGTGCAGCCTCGTAGTAGTAGCGCGCCGACGTGCCGTAGCTCTGCGTGACCCAGTAGATCATGATCGTGGTCAGCAGGTCGTCCTTGCTGAAGCGGGCTTCGACGTCACCGTGGCAATCGCTCCAGCTGCGTTGCTTTTCCAGTATCCACGACGCCAGTCCCACTGGTGAATCGTTGAGCGCTGCCGCAATCGTCTGCGGCTTGGTGCTTTGCAGCGCCGAGTAGGCCGACTCGGTGGCGAAGAAGTTCTGCAGGCGTGCAGCCATCGGCGCTTCGTCGGCGTCGTAGTCTTCGGGCACCGGCATGCCGCCACTGAACAGGTCGAGCGGCAGCACCATCGGGAAGTGGACGCCCATCACACGCTCGGGATAGCGGTGCCCCAGGTCGGCCGTGATCAGCGCGCCCCAATCGGCGCCGTGCGCAGCAAATCGCGGATAGCCCAGCCGTTCCATGAGCCTCACCCAAAGCCCGGAAGTGCGCCAGAAATTGACGCCAGGCTTGCGCAGCGGCGTGGAGAATCCGTAGCCAGGCAAAGACGGCACCACCAGGTCGAAGGCATCGGCGGGATCGCCACCGTGTGAGTGGGGATCGCTGAGGGGGCCGATTACCTTGTGATATTCCCAGAATGTCCAGGGCCAACCGTGCGAGAGGATCAGCGGCTTGGGATTGGGGCCCTTTCCGCGCACGTGGATGAAGTGGATCGGCACACCGTCGATCTCGGTGCGGAACTGCGGATACGCGTTGATTGCGCGTTCCTGCTTGCGCCAGTCGTAGCTGTCGATCCAGTAGGCCACCAGTTCCCTGAGGTAGGCGGTGTTGGTGCCATACTGCCAGCCCTCGTTGGCGAAGTCGTCGGCCCAGCGCGTGAGCTTGAGACGCGCGTGCAGATCGTTAAGCACTTCATCGGGCACATCGACGCGAAATGGTTCCATCTCGTCTTTCTCCTGTGATCTTTGGGCGCATGCGCAACCACTTGGGCGACGGGCAATCCGTTGCTCCGGGCTGCCCGAGGCCCCTTCTTCACCACTGTCAAGGCGGGCTCCGGAAGCTCCACAGACAATGCTTCATCCATGGAGCTTCCTCGAGCCCGTTACGCGCGCAGCGACCTGAAGCTCGCACGCAGCTCTTCGGTGAGGACCTTAGGCTGCTCCCAGGCCGCGAAGTGACCGCCGTGGGGAAGCTTGTTGTAGTGGATGAGATTGGGATAGGCCTGCTCGACCCAGCTCTTCGGCGCCTGGAAGAGTTCGTCCGGGAAAGCGCTCACGGCCACGGGGATCTTGACGTCCTTTGGCGTAAAGAAGCCGACCTTTCTCTCCCAGTAGAGACGGGCCGCGGAAACCCCGGTGTTCGTCAGCCAGAACAGCGTGATGTTGTCGAGCACATCGTCGCGCGAGAGACCTTCAGGGACTCCGTTGAAGGAGCGCGAGATGAGCTCGAGGCTGCGCGCATCGTGGTCGATCATGAAGGTGGCAAGGCCGATGGGTGAATCTGCCAGCGCGGTCAGAGTTTGCGGACGCGTCCCCATGAACAAGGCGTAGTAGACATTCTTGTAGAAGGCCGCCACCTGCTCGTAGGCATGCTTTTCATCCGCGGAAAGACCGGCTGGCACCGGCGCGCCGGCGAGAGCCGCAGCGTCGATCGCAGGCGGAATCACGCCGGGCATGTTGGTATGGATGGCCAGCAATTCCTTGGGTGCCAGTACGCCCATCTGGTCGACGACGACCGCACCCCAGTCGCCGCCTTGCGCCACGTAACTCGTGTACCCGAGGCGCTTCATCAGCACAGTCCACGCGTGCGCGATGCGCTCGGACCCCCAGCCAGTCTCGGTCGGCTTGCCCGAGAAACCGTAGCCCGGCATGGACGGAATCACCACGTGGAAGGCATCGCCGGCGGTGCCACCATGTGCGGTCGGGTTGGTGAGCGGCTCGATGAGCTTGAGCTGCTCGACGATGGAGCCCGGCCAGCCGTGCGAGATGAGCACTGGCAAGGCATTTTCGTGCTTCGAGCGCACGTGGATGAAGTGGATGTCGAGACCATCGATCTCGGTGATGAAGTTCGGCACGGCATTGAGGCGTGCCTCGACTTTGCGCCAGTCATATTCGCTGGCCCAGTAACGCGCGAGTTTCTGCGTGGTCGCGAGCGGAACGCCCTGCGAAAAGTCCGTGACGGTTTCCCGCTCCGGCAACCGGGCGGCGGCGACGCGCCGGCGCAATTCGGTGAGATCGGACTCCGGAAAATTCACATGAAACGGACGGATGGCAACGCCGTCGGTGCCGATCTGTTGTGCAACTTGAGTCATGGCGTGAGACCTCTTTGAAAGATTGAGAAGACCTAGGGTGCTTGCAGCGGTTGCCGCTGCAGCTCTGCAAAAGAGACGGCGACCGAAATCGAGCGTCTGTTGCATGGCGAACTCCTTGGCAACCGGTGGTTGCGTTCGGGTGTGACTGCAAATGTTCACAACCCGGGAGTAAGCTTGCGCTGCGCGGCGGTTGGCTTGTATTGCGCCGTGGTTGATCGGCTCAGCCTCCTGGTATCGACGTGCACGACTGCCGCACGCGAAACGCAGGCCGTCTTCAACCAGCGGGCCGAGGGCCTGCGCACATGGTTGGGCGCACTGAACCCTGGTTCAGTACAGGCCTGGCAGCGTGAACCTGAAAACGGTACCGCAAGGCCGATGGGTGGACAGCGTCAACCAGGATAGATGCGGGCAAGACGATTGTCGCGTTCGGAAGGCATCAGCAGCGCAGCGTCGGGGGCCGCCACCACGACGGCGGCCGTCGCGGCGTCCGCCCTCGCTACTGCGGTCACAAAGCAGTAGCCCTGCAGCAGATCGTTGACGACGTACCGCTGTGCGGCGCGTCCGTCGCCGGGCACCTTTCCAGGGCCGGCCATGTGGATCCGCAGCGTACTCGGATCGACAACCGGCTACAGACGGGCGTTGAGAGGTGGGTCAGCTGATGAGAGCCAGTGCATCGCGGGCGGTACTCCACCCGTTGACCAGGCTGGCCAGCACGTGAGCGGCGCGCGCGACCGCGCGCGAACTCAACAACAGGCGCTCAACTTGCTGGCTGCGAGCGGCTCCGGTCAGGCACCAGGAGCAGAAGTGCTCGCAGTTGTTACGCAGAACGTCGTAGGCGTCTTCGCCCAGGCGAGAGCAGGCACGGGCTACGACTTCGATACCGGAATACGCCACGTCCGCCTCACCGTGCACCCGCACCGGGTGGCCTTGGGCGAACTCGGCGAGGCTGACCTTCGCGACCGGACCGCGGCGCAGCGATGAAGACAGGCCTTCGTAGTGGACGACCTGCCCTGCTCCGACGTAGATGCCGTGATGCGTGTACCAGCCGCGAGGCGTCACGATGTGCGCGCCGAGCGGAAAGTGCGCGTCACGCGCAGCGGTCGATTCGGTCGCTGCGCTGGTCATGTCGGCCTCGCGGAATCTCGATCGAGGGTCGTGGCCTGCGTTTGCTGTGGGTCTCTCCTCGACCGCGTTCGCCGACGGCGTCTGTTGCATGACGAACTCCTTGGCAACCAGTGGTAGCGTTCGGGTGTGACTGCAAATGTTCACAGCCCGGGAGCAAGCATGCGGGGCGCGGCGGTTGGCTTGTATTGCGCCGTGGTCGATCGGTTCGACCTCCTGGTATCGACGTGCACGACTGTCGCACGCGAAACGCAGGCGGTCTTCAGCCAGCGGGCCGAGAGCCTGCGCACATGGATGGGCGCGCTGAACCTTGGTTCAGTGAAGGGCCGGCAACGTGAACCTGAAAGCGGCGCCGTGCGGCCGGTGGGCGTCCGCCCACAGTTTTCCACCGTGGGCGTCGATGATGGACCGGCAGATCGACAGGCCAATTCCCAGGCCGCCGGACTTTGTGGTGTAGAAGGATTCGAAAACCCGCTCGCGATGCTCCGGTGCGATGCCGGGACCCATGTCGGCGACCGTGACGAGCAGGCCCTGCGACGGACTCGATTCGGTGCTGATCACCAATGTCCGCACCTCAGCGCTGACGCCGGCCATGGCCTCGATCGCATTGAGGATCAGATTCAGCATCACCTGTTGCAATTGAACCCGATCTCCGCGAACAGGCGGCAGTCCCTCCGCGAGCTGCGTGTGGACCGTCACGCAATGCTTCGACAGCTCCCCTCGCACGATTGCAATCACGTTGCCGATGGCATCGTTCAGGTCGACGCTCTCCTGGCGGGGAGGCACTTTTCTGACTTGATCGCGGATCCGACCGATGATGCCGCCAGCCCGGTAGGTATCGCTTACCACGCACTCAAGAGCCTCACTGACTTCCGCCAGTTCTGGCGGATCTCGGGCAAGAAATCGCAATGCCGCGTTAGCGTTGTTGCGTGCCGCCCCAATTGGCTGGTTGACTTCGTGCGCGATGGAAGCCGCGAGCTGTCCCATGGTGGCCAGGCGGTTCGCGTGCGCCAGCTCCATCTGCACCTCGCGCATCGCGTCGGCAGCGCGCTTGCGCTCAGTCAGGTCGAGCACGAATGCGACACCTTGGTATGCATCCTCTTCGAAAGTCGCCGCGCCGATCAGAACAGGTACGCGGCCGCCGTCCTTCCGGAAGAACTCCTTCTCATAGGGCTGCACTGGACCCGTCGCCTTCAGTGCAGGCACGAACGTTTTCCCATCACGATCGCGCCACTCCGGCGGCGTCAGATCTGTCAAGCGGATACGCCCTGAGGAGAGATCCTCACTGTCGTATCCCAACATGAGAAGAAAGGCGCTGTTCGCCTCGACAATCCTGCCTTTGAGATCCCAGAAAAAGATCCCGATGATGTTGGCATCCACGAGGCGCCGGATTCTGGCCTCGCGTTCGGCAAGGTCACGGTACAGGCGCGCGTTCTCAATCGAGATGGCGGCCTCCGATGCCAACAGCTTGAGAACTGCCATTCGAGCGGGGGTGAAGGCGTCGATCGTCAGGTTGTTTTCCAGGTACAGCACCCCAAGCAGCCTCGTCTGCTTGAGTATCGGCAGGCAGAGTACCGACTTCGCATGGTGCTTGCGAATGTAGTCATCGGCGGAGAAAGGGTTCTTGCCTGAGGCGTCATGCAGCAGCACGCATTCCTTGGTACGCAGGACGTAGCGGAAGACGGACTCCGGTAGATCTGCTGCGCTGACGCTCGTTTGTCGGAAATGGACCTCCACCTTGTCGCCGCTGGTCGTGACTTCCGCTTCTATCCAATATTCATTCCCTCTCGGAAGAATGAGCACACCCCGTTCGGCGCCGGCATGCTCAGTGGCCGTACGCGCCAGCGTTTCGATCAGCTTCTCCAGGACGATCTCGCCCGACACCGCTTCGGAGACCTTGATCACGGTCGCAAGGTCGAGGTGCTCAACGGATGCCAGCATCGTGCCGGTGAGGTCGGGAGTCGGCTTGTCCACCCTGAGGTGCGGATACAACTGCTCGAGATGTCGAACCTTGCCGTCAGCGCCCCAACGAAGGTAGCAGTTCCGCGCATCCCGCAGGTAGGTATTCGCAATCCGCTCGAAGCCGCGCGCCGCGTAAAAGCGCCCCGCCAGTTCGTTGGCGACAGCCTCATTGTGGACAAAGCCGTGCTTGTGAGCCGACCGCGCGGCCTTCTCATAGAGCTCCTGGGCGTCCAGCACGCGGCCCTCGATCCGTGCGATCTCGGCGCCAACGATCGCTGCGCGGTTCTCGAACGTGACAGGGTTATGTTCGGCCCACGCTTCGAGCTGTCTGTGGTGGGCTGCCAGAGCGTCGAAATGCTCCCTCTTCTGATCGGAGGGCACAAGATCCCAAGCTGCGGCGTGTGCAAGTCCACCGTAGAATTGAAATTCCGCACTTTCAAAATTCAGGGTCGATGACCAGAGCAGCCGCTGCGCATTCCGCGCGGCATCAACCGCCGACGCGTGGTCTCCGGCAAAGAAACGAGCCTGCAATTTACGGCACCAATAGTAGAACTCGCCGAGGGCCAAAGTGGGGTTGCTGGCCAGATGGCGTTCGGTCGCCAGCTCACTATAGTCGTCGTGATCCATCCGCCCGAACGTCGCGGTCAGCCCGCGGAGAGATCGGATCAGCCCAAGGTGCGCACTGCAGGCGGCACTGACAAGACCCAAGCGTGCCCTGCTGGAAAACGCAAGACCCTCTTCGGCCTCCTTTTGCACTTCCGCGAGATGATCTCCTACCGCCAGGCTAACTGTGATCGAGGTGTTCTGGCTATAACCGGCAAAGGTAAGGTCGCCGAGCCGCCAGGCAGCGTCGAACGCTCGGCGTATCAACTCGCGCCCGCTGGCCGGGTGTTTTGTCCATGGCATGACGAGAGCACCCACACACAAGTAGGTTCGAGCCTGATAGCGCATCAGGCCGCGCTTCTCGACCAGGTCATACCCCAACTGGGCGAACCGAAAGCCGTCGCGGAAGTTGTCAAAGCGCGGTCCGGCGACAATCGCCATCCAGACATAGGCGAAGCACGACGCATCGCAGTTGCCGTGTTCGAGGCTGAGATTCACCAAGCGACAGACAATGAGGGATGACATGTGCTCGTCGATGAAATAGGATGTCGTAACGGCTTCCGTGAAGACATCCAGAGTGTCAAGGACATCCGGGTCCGTTATCAGTGGCAGCTCGACTAGTTCTTCAATTTTCCGACTGCCGAGACGCATCCAGATTCGTTCGTATTCGCGCATCGCGTCTTCGCGGGTCGGATGTTTCGGCCATACGGTCCCGTCGCGACGGAGCCACTCCAGGAAGACGTCGAGCCCGCTGTCATTCTTGTCCAGCGCGGTGTAAAGCCTGATCCGCAGCAGAGTCGCGACGCAGTAGTCATGGCGACTCCTGGCCCGTTCGGCTAACCGCGAGAGCCGATTCTCGGCCGTCAACATATCTCCCGTCAGCAGTTCGCACTCGGCCATCAGGTACTCGATGGAGAACATGAGTGTGTAGTTGTGCTCCCAGGTTTCCTCTGCAAGGAGGACGCTGCCCGCTCTGAGGTACTTGAGCGCCGAGACATAGGCGGTCGAGAGCTTTGCGCGCCGACCAGCGCTCAGATTGAGGTCTGCAACGTTCTCCCGCTCCTCGACCGAGGTGATGAGATGGGAGCCGCGGTTCAGTTGATTGACGATTTCGAATATGGCCTCCTCCCGCTTCCCCGCAGGCGTGTGCTCGGCCAGGAGTGTGCCAAGGCGCAGATGTGTCTCGGCATGCAGTTCCTGGGGGATCAATGAATAGGCCGCCTCCTGCACGCGGTCGTGGAGAAAGCGGTACCTGTCGTTCGAGCGGAAGATCAAGCCAGCCCGAACCGCCTCCCACAGGTGGTCGTGCAATGCCTCGATCGATTCCTGACAGACCATCCGCAGCACGTCGAACTCGGCGCTGTTTCCCAGGCAAGCAAACTGCTGCAGCGTCTTCTGCGTGGTCATTGGCAGGCGGTTCAGTTTCCCGACCATCAGCTCCACGACGTTGTCGGTGTAGCCCTTGGCATGGATGAGGTCCAGATCCCATGACCATCGCCCTTCACCGTAGTCAAAGGCGAGCAAGCCCTCGTCTGCCAGCGTGGAAATGAACTGGATCGCGAAAAACGGATTGCCGGTCGTCTTCTCGTGAATCAATTGCGCCAACGGGCCGACGCGCTTCGGTTCGCAGTGAAGACAGTCCGCCAGCAAATGCACCAGGTCGTCGCAATCCAGCGGGGCGAGGACGATGTCCTGCAGCACGGCCCCGCCTTGACGGATGGCGTCCAGCTTGCGCACCAGGGGGTGGGTGGCGCTGACCTCGTTGTCCCGATAAGCGCCGATCAGCAGAAGATGCTTCAGATCGGAGCGCGTCAGCAGGTCTTCGAGCAAGTCGAGCGTGGCCGCATCCAGCCATTGCAGATCGTCGAGAAAAAGGGCGAGCGGATGCTCGGGCCGCGCGAATACCTCTATGAAGCGCCGAAATACCAGCTGAAAGCGCCCTTGCGCATCCTGCGGAGGCAGTTCGGGCACAGGCGGCTGTTCCCCGATGATGTGCTTCAATT
The DNA here is from genome assembly GCF_040149425.2 of Cupriavidus sp. DF5525. Classification (NCBI taxonomy): domain Bacteria; kingdom Pseudomonadati; phylum Pseudomonadota; class Betaproteobacteria; order Burkholderiales; family Burkholderiaceae; genus Cupriavidus; species Cupriavidus sp. DF5525. The sequence continues at coordinate 1,536,586 of NZ_CP168267.1, forward strand.
CCGGAACGAGCTCGACCATGAGCAGTCCGTTCGGATCCAGCGCCTCGCGAAGGGCGTCGCGCCATTTGCACAAGTCTTCCTCGTTCTTGCTCAGGAGCGGCCGGATCAGTCCCTGGAAGGCCTGCGCCAGCGTGGCATATGGAATGTCGCGCTTGTACTGGTCGAACTTGCCTGACGCGAACAACCCGCGAGGAGAAACCAGCGGCTTCTGGAGTTCGTTGACGACAGCGGATTTGCCAATGCCCGAGTATCCGGAGACGAGCACCAACTCGGACCTCCCCCCAGCGACGATGCGATCAAACGCGGCGAGAAGCGTGTTGACCTCCGATCCGCGCCCGTAGAGCTTCTCGGGGATCATGAGGCGAGCTGGGATGTCATCATCGCCCGGCGCGAAATCATGGATGCGCCCCTGCGCGTTCCATTCGGAGAGGCAGCGCCGGAGGTCGCGCTCGACACCCGCCGCCGACTGGTATCGTTCCTCGACGGTCTTGGCGAGCATCTTCATGGCGATGGCGGAGACGGCGCTCGGAATACTCGCCAATCGCTCGCTGGGGCTTGTCGGCAGTCGCGCAATGTGACAGTGCACCCACTCCATCGGTTCCGATGCCGTGAACGGAAGACGGCCGGTCAGCATTTCATAGAAGGTGACTCCGAGCGAGTACAGGTCGCTTCGGGAATCGATGGAGCGGTTCACGCGTCCGGTTTGCTCGGGTGCCATATAGGCGAGCGTGCCTGCGATGAACTCGGGAGGTTCAGGCGACTGCCGCTCGCGCGGGAGGCGAGATGCAATGCCGAAGCCGGTGAGCCAGACTCGCTCCGTCGCCGATTCCACGATCACGTTGGCAGGCTTGATGTCCTTGTGGATGAGCCCGCGTCCGTGAAGCCGGCCGAGCGCGGCCGACATCGCCACCGCAAGTCGTAGAAATCGTCCGATTTCCATGGGTTGGCGGATCAGGCGGTCCAGCGGCTCACCGCCTGCGAAATCGACAACCAGCATCGTCCGTCCGGGCTCGCGCACGAGTTCTGTCGGGCGCAATGCCCACGCCGCATCGAGGTAGTCCTTGAGTGCGTATTCGTGTGCGAGACGATTTATGCGCTCTTGCGTCGAATGCTGAGCGCCGGACATGACGGGTATGAAAGCGTGTCGGTCACCTTCGGTATCGTCGCTCCTGAGTCTGCAGAAGATACGCTCGGCGTCCCCCCACAGGACTTCCGCAGAGTCATTGCCCAAATCGCCGTCGAACGCGTTCATGGCGCGACTCGAGGCGTCCTGTCGCGCGCGAAGGCGCGATGAAGGCAATCGATCAGCACGGCCTCGTCCAATGGCTTGTGAAGGTAGCCTCTGACGCCCAGGCTCAGCATGCGTTGCCGGACGCCATCCTCCGGATAGGCCGTGATCAGGATCGTCGGGATGGCGTGCCCCGTCGCTACCAGTTGCTGGTAAAGCTCGGCACCCGTCATGGCGGGCATGTGAACGTCAGCGACCAGGCAGGCGGTAGCGGGCAGTTGGGTGGACGCGAGGAATTCGGCCGCGGACGGGAACACCGCGACGGTGTAGCCGTGCGACCTGAGTAGTCTTCGCATGGAGTCGCGAAAGGACTGGTCGTCATCGACGATGGAGATCAGGAATGGCTCAGGCACGAAAGTTTCCGGTGCGTCACTTGCAGCCTCGGCAGCATGCCCGACGGCACGACCGACTACCGCTCTGTTGCCAAGAGTACTGCCACAGCGGGGCTGGATCTCTAAGCCTTGGTTTAGGTATGAGCGGGCGGGCATCTGGAGGAACGTCGACTCCAGGTCTTGGCGACTACGAGCGCTCAGCTTTCTTCGGCAGCAGGTTGAGTTGGTCCGCCATTCGGCAGAGATCCGGGAGCGATGCGGCCTCGATCTTGCGCATCATGTTGCTTCGATGAACCTTCACCGTGGTTTCGGTGATGCCCATGTCGCCGGCAATCTGCTTGTTCAGCCGACCCTGTACGACCTGGACGAGAATCGCGCGTTCACGCGGCGTCAGCTCTTCGAATCGGGCCCTGAGCGTGCGCAGGGATGCTTCGTTCTCGCGGCGCGCGCGGTCCCTGGCGAGCCCCACATTCACGGCATCCAGAAGATCCTGATCCCGGAACGGCTTTGTCAGAAACTCGAGGGCGCCCGCTTTCATCGCCTGCACGGTCATCGGAATGTCTCCATGTCCGGTGATGAAGACGATGGGGAGCGCCACGCCTGCCGCGACAAGATCGCGCTGATATTCCAACCCGCTCCTTCCTGGCATTCTCACATCCAGAACCAGACAGGTAGGACCATTGGGCGGCTCGGATTTCGCAAACTCGTCTATCGACGCAAACGCTCGGGCATGCAGACCCGCCGACCGCAAGAGTCGTTCGAGCGATTCGCGAAACTGCGTGTCGTCGTCGATGACCACAACGCAAGGATCTGAGTTCGGCACCACTTTCGTTAGCGATTGAAGTTCCATCGGAAAGCGCTCCATCGCCTTGCAGCTTGTCGCATGAAATTCCGCAGCACGGTGCCGCCTTCGCGGTAGCTGCGGCGCAGCAACTGGGATCGGTCGACCTTGCCCTTGTAGGTGCGCGTCGTAGTGACGAGATGAGCGGTTCCGGTTCGGGTGAGCATCGAGGAGGATAGGCGAAAGAGCGTAGATGTCAAGTCATTAAGTAACTACATAGCGAAGGCAGAATAGGCGCCTCAATGGCGCTTTTCGCAAGGAAACCCGCGGGCTTGCGCCCGCATGGTGACTACGAAACGTCAGGACTTCGGGCTGGTTGCTCGGCAACTCGACAACGACTTCGGCTCGGTCTGGGGTCGTGTTGTCGGAGCGCGTTCGGGGTGCCATAAGAGACAATTGCCGCGTAGCTGGCCGCGACACGTGTAAGGTGAAGATGAGGCGCTTCATCACGACGCCCCCCCTTGGCGTGGCGGTTTGCGCAGTGGTGCGGTCGACGGCCGGTTCGACGATCATGCACAGAGCCAACCGGCCGTGCGGCCATCACGCTGCGACGACCTTCATGGCGACGTCGATGTTGCCGTGAACTGCCTTCGAGTATGGGCAGACGTCGTGCGCCGCGTGCGCGATGGCTTCGGCGATGTCGAGTGCAACGCCGGGCATGCTGACGTGGAACCGGGCCTGAATAAAATACGCGTCGCCGGTCTTGCCTAGATCAACCTCGATGTCAACGGACAGGTCGGAGGGAAGCGCCACCTTCTTCGCATTGGCCATGAGGCCGAGCGCGCCGGTGTAGCAGGCCGACCAGGCGCCCGCGAACAGCTGCTCCGCGGTCGGATGCAGCTGAACCGCCGTGAACGCGATCTCGTTGCCAGCTTTGCCGGGGGTCGAGAGTTGGATGTCAATGCGTTCATCGCCGCGGGGGGCGCCTTCACGGCGGCTGGCCGTCGTATGAGTCTTACCCGTGAATAGCACGGTCTGGATCTTGGTGGTCATTGCGAAATCCTCATCGGTTAGCCCAGTTGCCTAAGCGCGGACACTCGCTGCGTCTTGGCAACCAGTGGTTGCGTTCGGGTGTGACTGCAGATGTTCACAACCCGGGAGTAAGGATGCCGGGCGGCGCGGTTGGCTTGTATTGCGCCGTGGGCTATCGGTTTGACCTCTTGGTGTCGACGCGCACGCTTGCCGCACGCGAATCGCAGGCGGTCTTAAACCAGTAGGTCGAGACGCAGAGCACAAGGTTGGGCGCACTGAACCTTGGTTCAGTGGAGGGCTGGCAGTGTGAACCTGAAAACGGCGCCGCGAGACCTGGGCGCGTCCGCCGCAATATTCCGCCGTGGGCATCGATGATGGAGCGGCATCTCGACAGGCTTCGACTTCTCGTGTCGAAGAGCGCATAACACGCCCTAACGTTTTGGTTTAGGTGCCCATACCCGTGGTAGAAGGCCTGCATCCCTGCCGACTATGGCAGTTACCGAATGGCTGAATCAACCAGCGCCGTTGGGAGCCTCGGTTTAGCAACACCCTCACCGGGCTTACGAAACCCATACGGACATCCAATTGGTGGCGCCCCGTTTTCCGACCAGACTGTATTCAAGGATCCGCGCCATTGCGGTCCGAACAATCGCGGCTTAAAGCTAAGCCGGATCTCATCGGTATAGATTGGAGAACATCATGAATGCTCGTATCGCAAGCACCCTCGCCGCAGTCGCCCTCGCTGCCGCCAGCGCGCTAACCACTCCCCTCTCCCACGCTGCGGATCAGCGCGTCAGTGGTAAGAGCCCCAATCTGTATGGCTACACCCTCGACCAGGGAAAGCGCGACCCCTATATCGACGGCGGACGCGTTGGGGACAAGCGTGACCCCTACACCGACGGCGCCCGCGTTGGGGACAAGCGAGACCCCTTCACGGATGGCGCCCGCCAGGGGAATTTTGGTGGGTTCATCGAAGGCGTAAGCCTCTCGCCCGCCAAGAGGAATTACTTCGGAATCCAGCTCACCGGCCGAGACCTTACTGGTGTATCGACGCCCCCGGGCTGAGCGACCCGGCTGTGTCTTAAGGTAACACCAGGCTACCTGCTCTTGCCTCTCGGCCTACCGAACCCAGAAGTCGGCAAGCCGATCCGTGGATAAGCTCGGCTACTTGCAGCTACTGCGTCCATTCCGCCCCGTGAGGAACCACGTACAGACCTCGCCCACTCCCTTGGCCGCAATCGTGCCGCGTTTCTCAAACAGGAACGCCTCTCCCAGCCGCTGCCGGGTGGCCTCCGTCACCTGGACCCGGCCCGCCATGCCATGGGACTCCATACGACTCGCGATATTGACGGCATCCCCCCACAAGTCATAAATGAACTTGCGCTTGCCGATCACGCCAGCCACCACCGCACCGCTGTTGATGCCAACGCGCAGTTGCAGGCTATAGCCGCTGCGCTCGTTGAACCGCTCGATCGACTCGATCATGTCCAGTGCCATATGCGCCGCACGCACGGCATGATCGGCCGCCGGGACCGGCAGGCCGGCAGCGGCCATGTAGGCGTCGCCAATGGTCTTGATTTTCTCGAGCCCGCGGCGGTCGGCGATGCTGTCAAAGTTGGAGAAGATTTCGTTGAGTACGGCCACCAGCCGTTCCGCACTCATGCCCGCGGTAAAGCGGCTGAACTGGACAAGGTCCGCGAACAGCACGGACACTTCAGGGAAGTTGTCCGCGATGATTTCTGGTGGACTGCCGTCAGCGAGTTCCGTGCGCGCCTTCAGGCGCTCGGCAATGGGCAAGGGCAGCAGGTTCAACAAGAGCCGTTCAGATACCTTTTGCTCTTCGACAAGCCTGTCGTAGAGATCCCTGAGCTGATCACTCTGGCGAACAATGGTCTCGCGGCTCGCCTCCACTTCGCGCACCTTTTGCTCCAGCGCCTTGCCGTATGCCAACGACTCCGTGTGCAACAGGCGGACCTCGAGCATGTTATGTACGCGCATCAGTACTTCGGCCAGGTCGAACGGCTTGCTGACGAAGTCTTTCGCGCCTGCCCGCAGCGCTCTGAGCTTGTGGTCTGGTTGTGCGGTGATGACGATCACTGGCCGGTAGCTGTCCGCCTCGACGTCCTTCAGGCCGTCCATGACCTGGAAACCATCAAGGCCTGGCATCTGCAGGTCCAGCAGGATCAGGTCGAAGCGGTGGAGACGATGCAGGTCGCAGACCGTGCGGGGGTCTGTCGTCGACGTCACGCACGCGTAGCCTGCGCCACGCAGCATCTGTTCCAGCAGCAGGACGTTGGCCTCCATGTCATCGACGACCAGGATGCGGGCGGCCAGGATATCGGCGGAATGGATCATTGCCCTGTGACCTGCTTTCTGAGACAACGTTACGGCGGCACAAGTACTCCGGCCTTCCGCCGCTCACGCCGCGCACAACCCGTAAGCCGCTAAACCGCTCGTGCTACGTGTGCATCGCGTCAACAAGCCGCATAAGGAAACGCATGGGCTGCGGAGGGAAGGATCGAAGTCCTCGTGGTTTCAGTTGCAACTTCGGCGCTTGGATTCTGCTCTTGCGATAAGCATACTCGTCCAAGGCGATCCGCCTGCTGCCGCATCTTGCTCGCCACCCGATGAAGGGCGCCCATTAAAGTTGCTGCCGGTGCCAATTGCGGCACTCGGACCGGCCTTTCTCCGTCGACCAAATAGAAATGTCGAATTGGACACCTCCCCGCTCCGTGACAGGGCGTCGCGACTTGATGGCCGGTGCGGGAGTTTGAAACTCGCTTGCTAGCGAAGGCCGCCGCTTGTGATCAAGTGTTCGCCGGTGAGCCACCGCGCATCATCCGATGCGAGGAACACCGCCACAGCCGCAATGTCGTCCGGCTGTCCGAGCCGGCCCAGCGGTGTCTGGCTAACGGCTGCAGCATCCAAGCCGGAACCAATGATTCCCGCACTATGTGTGCCTTCGGTCACGACTACCCCAGGATTGATGGAATTAACGCGAATCTTGCGCGGCCCTAGCTCGCGCGCCAGCGCGCCCGTGATCGCGTCGACTGCGCCCTTCGTGCCGCTGTAGACGGCACTCGCCGCAGGCGTAGTACGGCTCACAACGGAACCCAGGTTGATGATGCTGCCGCCCTCCCCAAGATGTCTGGACGCTGCCTGCGTCACGAGCAGCGTGCCCAGCACGTTAACATCAAATTGCTTATGAAAATGCTCTTCCGTCACTTCCTCTATCGCGGCAAATTCATAAATCCCTGCATTGTTGACGACGATGTCGAGGCGACCGAAATGCTTGATCGCAGCACCGACTATGGCTTCCGCGCCAGCACGTTTAGTTACGTCGCCGCCGACTGCGACCGCCTTCCCGCCTGCGGCCGTGATAGCGGCGACGACTTTATCGGCATCTGCCTTTCCGCTGGCGTAATTCACGACGACGGTCGCGCCTTCGGCCGCGATCGCCTTCGCTATCGCAGCGCCGATGCCTTTTGACGCCCCAGTGACGACCGCTGCCTTACCCGTGAGCTTGCCCATGGTGCGCTCTCCTATGAGGGTCCCCTTACTCGTCGCCGTCATGCTGCGACGACCTTCATGGCGACGTCGATGTTGCCGTGAATTGCCTTCGAGTACGGGCAGACGTCGTGCGCCGCGTGCGCGATGGCTTCGGCGATGTCGAGTGCAACCCCAGGCATGCTGACGTGGAACCGGGCCTGAATAAAATACGCGTCGCCGGTCTTGCCTAGATCGACCTCGATGTCAACGGACAGGTCGGAGGGAAGCGCCACCTTCTTCGCATTGGCCACAAAGCCAAGCGCGCCGGTGTAGCAGGCCGACCAGGCGCCCGCGAACAGCTGCTCCGCGGTCGGATGCAGCTGAACCGCCGTGAACGCGATCTCGTTGCCAGCTTTGCCGGGGGTCGAGAGTTGGATGTCAATGCGTTCATCGCCGCGGGGGGCGCCTTCACGGCGGCTGGCCGTCGTATGAGTCTTACCCGTGAATAGCACGGTCTGGATCTTGGTGGTCATTGCGAAATCCTCATCGGTTAGCCCAGTTGCCTAAGCGCGGACACTCGCTGCGTCTTGGCAACCAGTGGTTGCGTTCGGGTGTGACTGCAGATGTTCACAACCCGGGAGTAAGGATGCCAGGCGGCGCGGTTGGATTGTATTGCGCCGTGGGCTATCGGTTTGACCTCTTGGTGTCGACGCGCACGCTTGCCGCACGCGAATCGCAGGCGGTCTTAAACCAGCGGGCCGAGACGCAGGGCACAAGGTTGGGCGCACTAAACCTTGGTTCAGGGCTGGCAGCGTGGACCTGAAAGCGGGCCGCGAGGCCAAGGTGCGTCCGCCCGCCGTATTCCGCCGTGGGCATCGATGATGAAGCAGCCTGTCGACAGGCTTCGACTTCTCGTGACGACGAGCGCATAGGGCCGCATGGGCCCCTGCCTGTTCGAGCCAAGGCGCATGCGAGCATCGTGCCGGCAGAATAATCCCCCATCGCCGAGACAGTGACCTCCGACGCCCGCAGCCCGCCCAGCCCTTGGAAGCAGCGCTTCAAGCGATCTCCAACCCGGCAGCCCGTGCAGAGCGCCTACATCGAGCGCTTCAATAGCTCCTTCCCGCCGCGAGTCTCTGTCGCGGCACTGGTTTGCAAGCTTGAGCCACATGCGCAACATCATTGACAACAGGTGCGACGACTAAAACCATCGCCCGCCGCACAGCCAATCCACCCAAGATAAGCCGTCAAATAGAATCGCAATTTGCCACGCGCACGCTTGACAGATGACGAGGTTCGAGCGGCCGCCGCCCTGCTTGCGCTGGCTGTTTAGCGCAAGCAGGGCGGCGGCCAATAGAGGATCGTTTCTCGATCTTCGCTTGGCTCTCATGCCCCTGTCCGATCTGTTCGCTACGCTTACCCAATATCTGCACACCAAGGTCTTTCACGATCTTGCCCGTCATCCCGAATATCCAGCCGCATTCACCCGTCAGCGCAAGCTCACCCTGCCCACACTGATCGCGTTCATGCTTGGCAACTTGCGCATGGGCGTTCAAGCCGAACTCGATCAATTCTTCGCCGCGCTCGCCCGCCAAAACACCTTGTGCCGGCGAGTCAGTGAACAAGCCTTCGCCCAGGCTCGCAGCAAACTCAGCGGCGATGTCTTTGCTCACCTCAATGACTGGCTGCTTCAGCAGGTGTCCAACCATTTGCCGCGCTGGCATGGCTTTCGGCTGGTCGCAGCCGACGCCTCGCACCTGCGTTTTGCCATCCGCCACAGCCATCTGCCTCGAGCCGCCACCCGTGATCAACTCGCTTTCGGCCTGTACCTCCCCGGGGCCGAGATGATGCTCGCCGCCTCACTGCACAGCGTGCTCGAGAACGAACGCCAGATCCTGTTCGAGCATCTGGACCGCCTGCAATCCGACGACTTGCTGTTGCTCGACCGCGGCTACCCGGCCCGCTGGCTGGTAGCCGTACTCAACCAACGAAACATCCCTTTCTGCATGCGCGCCGACGGTAGCGGCTTTGCTGCCCTGCGGGACTTCGTCCGCTCCGGCCGCGCCGAGACCGTCGTCACGCTCCCGGCTCCAGCCCGCAATGACGCGCGCGACTATGAATGTGCGTCCGTCCCGCAGACCGTCCGGCTCATCCGGCAGATCTCGCCAGCCGCCAAGGTTCGCGTGCTCATCACCAATCTGCTCGACAGGCACCGCCATCCGGCTGCCACCTTCCGCGATCTCTATCACCAGCGCTGGCGTCTCGAGGAGGCCTTCAAACGCCTCAAACACCGCATGGCACTCGAACACCTGTCCGGCCTCTCACAGTTGGCCGCCAGGCAGGACTTCGGAGCCAAAGTCCTGTGCGATAACCTGCACGCCCTGTGCTGTCTTGCGGCCGCGCAGGAACATGACATTGACTCGGATCATCGGATCAACCGTGCCTACGCCATCACCGCCCTTAAACGTGTCCTGCCTGCACTGCTGCTCGGCCTGCGCTGGGCCAAGGCTGCCCTGAACGAGACCTTGACCTTGATCGCAACACGTCTCCAGCGCGTGCGACCAGATCGCGCCAAGCCCCGTCCACCACGCCACAAGCCTCATCGACATGCCGCTTATAAGGCTTGTTGATGCTGCTTATCTTGGGTGGATTGGCCGCACAGCACCCTGGGGTACGTGCCGCCCGCGGGTTCGCCGCGCGTTGCTGCCAGCTCGCTGGCAGCAACGCGCAAACAGAACTACGATGCAAGCCCCTACGCCGCACCGTCGTGGTGAAACGGCGCCGCAATGGCGCCGTTGATCTTGACGTCGATCAGGATCGGGCCCTCCGGATTGGCCAGCATCGGCGCCAGTGCATTCAGTTCGTCCATCGTGCGCACTGTCGCCGTCTGGAAGCCAAAGGCCTCGGCGACCGGTCCGAAGTCCACTTCCGGGAAGAGGGACATGCCGACTGGCATGTCGCGCATCGCGAGAAAGTGCGTCTCCGCTCCGTAGGCGTGATCGTTCAGCACGACAATCACCAGCGGGATGTTCTCGCGCGCCACCGTCTCCAACTCGCCCAGCGTCATCAGGAAGGCGCCGTCGCCGACCACGAACAGCGTGGTGCGCTCGAGGTTGGCGCGTGCAAAACCCATCGCGACGCCGAAGCCCATGCCGATGGATGCGAAATCGCCGGCCTGCTTGTAGTGCGAGGGGGCCGGCACCGAGATATACGGCACCACTTGCAGGAAGTTGCCGGCGTCGTACACCACATTGCGGTCTTGCGGCAACAGGTTGCTCAGCGCGAGCCCCGCAGAACGTGTGTCCACCGTGCGCGACGTGTGGGCCGGCTTGAAGTCATTTGCCAAGTCCCAGCTGTCCAGCCACTGACGAAATGCCGGCGCATGGAGCTCCTTCTGCGATGCAGTGCGAGGCGGCAGCGCCACCATCAGCGCCTGCGCAGCCAGCTTCGCATCGGCCGCCATTGCGACGTCTGCATAGGTGTAACGGCCGATGTTGCTGCGCGAGCGGTCCACATGGATTAACGGCGCGTCCTTGGGAATGGAGGTGCCATTGCTGGTGGTGCGCTGGTTCATGCTGGCGCCGAAGGCCAGCACGCAGTCCGCCTGCTCGATCAACCGGCGCCCGCCGGCATGCGAGAAGGAGCCGATGATGCCGCAATCCATGGGGTGGCCACGGAACATGTCCTTGGCCTTCATGGTGGTCGCCAGCGCGGCGCCGAGATGGTCGGCCAGAGCGATCAGCGCGTCCTTCGCACCGGCCTGGAATGCGCCCTGCCCCGCGATTATCAGAGGTCGACGGCTGTTCTCCAGTAGCGCCCCGGCGGCGGCAACGGCGGCGGCGCGCGGCGGCTGCAGCTTCGCGGGCACGGCGGGCTTGACCACGGGCGCACTCTGCTCCACGTTGGCCAGTTCCAGCTGCACATCGGCCGGCAGCAGCATCGCCACGGCACCGCGCTCGGTCGCTGCGACGGCATCGGCCAACACCTGGCGGACGCTGTGCGAACTGGTGGCGATGAAGGGCGTGAAGCCTGCGGCCTGAATCGCAAGGCTGGTGTCGAAGCGCTTGCTGTCGGGGCCGTGGCCGTCGGCCGACGTGTGGGTGGGCTGGTCGCCGAAGATCACCAGCACGCGCGATCCGGAACGTTGCGCGTAAGTGGCGCCGTGCATCGCATTGGCCGCCGCCGGGCCGCGTCCAATGATCGCGATGCCCAGCTTGCCGCTGGCCGCTGCGAAGCCTTCGGCCATGCAGACGGCGGTGTTCTCGTGGCGGGCGCCGTGGAACTTCACGCCGATCGAGTCCAGTGTGGTGACGAATAGCGCGGTGTCGTCGCTCATGAGGCCGAACACGACCTCGATCCCCATGGCCTTGATGTCCAGTGCCAGGGCTTGGTAAGCCGGTAATGTCTTGTTGCTCATCGTGTCCTTTGCTTGGTCAGTTGCCGACGATGTCGCGTTGGGAACTTGCATGAATTACTTCTCCGACTCTATGCGACGGCCGCTACGCTTTCCGTCGGTTTTCCGGAGCCCAGGTAAGCAGCGATCACCGCCTCATTGGCTTGAACCTCGTGCGGCGTGCCTTCGGCGATCTTGCGGCCGAAGTCAAGCACGACGATCTTGTCCGAGATGTCCATGATCACCGGGATATCGTGCTCCACGATGAGGAAGCTCATGCTGTACCGCCTGCGCACGCGTTGTATCAGATCGGTCATGGCGATCTTTTCCGATCCGCTCATGCCCGCCATTGGTTCATCCAGCAGCACCAGCCGGGATCTTTGCATCAGCGCGCGGCCGAACTCGACTTGCTTCTGGCGTCCGTAGGAGAGTTCGCCCGGCAGCAGACCGGCGGTTTCGCTCATCCCCAGGAACTCGAGCACCTCCATGGCTGCAGCGGTGGCCGCACGCTGCTCCGCCCGCGCTCGGCCGGTGCCCAACGCACCCTGCAGCAAACCTGAGGAGCCCTGGCGATAAGCGCCGACAAGCAGGTTGTCGAGCACCGTAAGGCCGCCGAACAGCGCAAGGTTCTGAAAGGTGCGTGCAATGCCGTGTCGCGCCACCAGATGCGCCGCCTGCCCGGTGATGTCCTGACCTTCGAAGGCTACCTGGCCGGAGGTCGGACGGTACATGCCCGTAATGCAGTTGAACAGAGTGGTCTTGCCAGCGCCGTTCGGGCCGATCAGCGATGTGATCGAGCCGGCCTCCATCGTGAATGACACGGTGTCCAGCGCGATAATCCCCTGAAAGCGCATCAGCAAGTCCTTGATATCGAGCATCGCGGTGGTCATTGCTGCGCCTCCTCTGCCCGGCTTGTCACAGGTGCGGGCGTGCGGGCTGACCCGAGGTAGGACTCTTTCACCAGTTCGCTGGCCGCCAACTCCGCGGCCGGCCCTGACAGCACGATGCGGCCGCGCTCCAGAAGGTAAGCCGTCGCGGCAAATTCGAGTGCAAGCCGGGCGTTCTGCTCCACGACCAGCATCGATGTGCCGAGGGTCTCGCCGACGAACCTTAGTTGTTTATAGATAGATTGAACGATGAGCGGTGCGAGGCCCAGCGAGAGCTCGTCAACCAGCAGCACCTTGGGGCCGGACACCAGCGCGCGGCCGATCGCCAGCATTTGCTGCTCGCCACCGGACATCCACCCTGCCATCTGCTTGCGCCGCTCGAGCAGCCGTGGAAACAATTGATAGACGCCGTCGAGCCGGCCTTTCAGCGCGGCGTGCGGAACGATAGCAGCACCGACCATCAGGTTTTCTTCGACGGTTAGCTGCTTAAAAATCAACCGGCCCTCGGGCACCTGCGCCATACCCATCCGCACCAACCGGTGCGAAGGCAGGCCCAGTACCTGAGCGCCATCGAATGTCACGTGGCCCCGCGTCACGTGGCCCTGGTGCAAGTCCAGCAGGCCGGTTACAGCGCGTATCAAGGTGGTCTTGCCGGCGCCGTTGGCGCCCAGCAGTGCGACTATGCCACCCTGCGGCACGGTCAGGTTGATGTCTTCCAGCGCCAGGCCCTTGCGCGCATAGCCGACCGACAGGCCCTTAACTTCGAGCAGTGCGTTCATCGCTTCTCCCCCCTCACCGCGAACCGGTTGCGCAGCCGCCGTCCCATGCCGGCGATGCCGGTGGGCGCGAATAGCAGTAGCAAGATGACGAGCGTCCCGAAAATCAGCTGCACCGTTTGCGCTTTGTTCTCCACCAGGATGCGGTGCGCGAGTCCGGTGGTGGCGCCGGCCTGGCTGGCGAAGCCGGTGATGATCGACGGCAGCAGCAGCCACACCGCCGCGCCAACGAGCGCACCCGGCAACGAGCCCATTCCGCCGATGATGATCATCGCGATGAACTGGATGGCGAACTGAATGCCGAAAGTCTCGAAGGTGACGTTGGTCAGGTAGTACGCGAACAGCGCTCCCGCCATCGCCGCGATTGCCGAACTCAGGCCGAAGGCCTTGAGCCGGAGAACCCGCACGTCCACGCCGGCCGAGGTGGCAGCCAGCTCGTGATCGCGCATCGCCATCATGGCGCGGCCTTCGCGCGTGTGGAGCGACTTGCGCAGTCCCAGATAAACCAGCGCCACGACCGGCAGAAGGAAGAAGTACCAGCGCAACGGCGTGTTCAGTGCGATCGGGCCGAGCGCGGCTTCCTTGTACGGCACCCCGACGACGTCGAAGAACCTGTACTGGTACTCTGCATAGGCGAACACGACGATGTAATGCACCGCGAAAGTGGACAGCACAAAGTACAGCCCTCGCACGCGCAGGGATGGCAGTCCGGCCAGCAGCCCCGCCACGGAACCCGCAAGCCCAGCGGCCAGCAGCACCAGCGGGAAGGGCCAACCCCACTGCGTCCCGGTCACCGCGGCGGTCATGGCGCCAACGGCATAGAAGGCGGCGTGGCCAATCGACATCAGGCCGGCGCTGCCCGTCAGGTAGTTCAGCGACAGCGCCCCGATCATCGTGATCATCATCAGATTCACTTGGGTGAGCCCGATGTTCAGCAACTGCATGTTTGACAGCCGCATGCCGAAGATCGATCGATCCGTCAGCAGAATCGGAAGGTAGCAGAGGACCGCGATGCCGACGATGGCGGCCAGCCAGCGCCATGGAAACGGACGGGCTCGTGCCGCGAGGGACAGCGTGTTTTCCTGGTTCATCATGGGAATAGTTCTCGGGTGGGATATCAGACGCGACCGAGCTCGCGCTGGCCGAACAGGCCCCATGGGCGGACCATCAGGATCAGCAGCAGCAAGGCATAGATCACGATGTCGCTGGACTTGGGCGAGATGTAGGTGGCAGCGAGCTGCTCGATCACGCCCACCAGCAGGCCCCCGACGATGGCGCCTGGAATGCTCTGCATGCCGCCGATCACCACCGCGGGCAGCGCCAGTAAGCCGATGCCCTCAAGTTCGGTCGACGCGAGCTGCAACTGGCCCATGAACAGGCCGCCAAGCGCGGCCAGGCTCGCACCGATGGCCCAGGCCAGCCGGTTCATCACGTTCACGTTAATGCCCGATACGAGGGCTGCCTCATGGCTGTTCGCGGTCGCCCGCATCAGGAGCCCGACTGACGTGAATCGGAAGAACGCGCCGAAGCCGGCCATGCAGGCCCAGCTCACTGCCGCCGCGGTGAGGTGAAGCTGCGAGATCCGTACGTCACCCACGAGAAAGATCCCCGCGGGCAACGGCGTCACCAGCGGGCGGCCTTGCGGGCCGTAGCTGATTTCGATAATCGCGCGCATCACGATCGACAGTGCGATCGTCACCATGATGACCGACAGCATTGGCCGGCCCGACAGCGGCTGGATCAGTAGCACGTGAATGACGATGCCCAGCGCCGCCGCGGCGCCGATCACCGCCGCAACGGCCAGCGGGAACGGCAGCTGCATCAGGGTAATCGTCGTCACCGCGAAGAACGCGCCACACACGACGAACATGCCCTGCGCGAAATTGAACACCTCGGTCGCCTTGAAGACGACGGCGAAGCCGAGCGCAACCAGGCCGTAGATGCTGCCCAGGGCCAGACCGCTGAAGAGTACTTGTGCAAGCATGATGCCGGCCCGGTTACTTGGTGTACTTCACGTAATCGTCGTATTCGCCAAAGGCCTTGAACTTCTTGGCGGCGTAGTCATAGCCGAAGAACTTCAGAACCTGTGGCCCGATATGGTCGTCCTTTGTGAACGTGATCGGCGCAGACAGGCCCTTCGTGTCGACCGTGAAGCCCTTGTTCATGGTGTCCATCAGCTTGGCACGCGTCGGCGTGGCGCCGGTACGAGCGATCGATTCGGCGACCATCTGCGCGGTGGTCCAGCCGGCCACGTAGTTGATGTCCTCCTTCATGCCGCCGCGGCCCATCTTGTCAGCGTAGGCGGAAAGTTCCTTGTTGCCGGGAGTGTTGTCGGCGCCGCCGGGCGTGAAGCAGCTGACGAACGTGTAATTGGCGCCGGCCTCTGGGCCAATTGAGCTGAAGATGTTCGGCGCCCCAAGGTAGGAGATGCCGAACGCGGGGATCTTCAAGCCATACTGCTGCATCGATTTCATCGTCAGGATCGCGGTGTTGGCGACACCGTAGATCGTGATGAAATCCGGTTTGGCGGCGATGATGGCCTGAACCTGCGGCGTGACGTCGGCTGCGGTGACCTTCATGGTGATGATGCTCGAGGTGCCCCCCAGCTTCCTGGCAGCGTCAGCCACGAATTCAGCGTACTCAACACCGGCGGCGCTCTCGACCGAGACCACCATCACCTTGGGGTTCTTCAGCTTCAGTTTATCGGTGAGGTAGCGCACGCCGGTCTGGGCCATCTCGCGGTAGCCGCAGAAGCCGCCGTAGACCATGGGCGAGGTGGGCTCGGACAGCGCCTTGGTGCTGGTGTAGGTTCCGACGATCGGCACCTTGCCGCTGCGGATAGTGGGCGCCAGCGCGACCTGGGCACCGGCTGTGCCGAGGCCGGAGATGCCTAGAACCGGCGTTTGCGTCACCAGCTTCTCGTAACTGACCTTGTCCTGCGCGGCGTTGTAGCGGCTGTCCTCGGCCAGCACGTTAATCTTGCGCCCGTTGATGCCGCCGCCCTCGCTGACCCGGCGCATGTAATCCTGGAAACCATTGACCCAGATGGCTTGCGACGCCGCCGTCGGGCCGCTCAGGTCCATCATGACACCCCAGTCGATGCGGTCTTTGTAGACGCCATCGCCTGGCGCTTCGAAAGCATTGGCGGCCAGGGCCAGCCCGCCCAGGATCAGCGCAGTCGCCACCGTTCGGATCGAGTTCGCGAGCCGTGCCGATGCCGCGCTTGCGGTGGATGGCGTTGACTTGTTCGTTGCATTCATGCTGCTGTGTCTCCAGTCTATGCACCCGGATGGCGGTGTGCGTTGCTAGCCAAGAGCCTGCGGAAACAGGCGATTGAATTCAGAAAAATGCGCAGGCATGGTTTTCCCGCGCGCAGTGCTCTACAGGGCCGCGCCGCCGTCCATCGCGATTTCAGAACCGGTCATGTAGGCGCTGCCGTCGGACAGGAGAAACAACACAAGCCCGGCGATCTCTCGCGCAGTGCCCAGCCGCTTGATCGGCACCTGCTGCACGCGGCGCAGGTTTTCCTCGCGGGTTCGGACATTCAGCATGTCGGTGTCGATCGGCCCCGGGTGCACGGAGTTGACGCGGATGTTCCTGGGCGCCAACTCCAGTGCCGCCGCCTTGGTCATGCCCCGAACCGCCCACTTGCTGGCGGTGTACGCGATGGCGTTCGGCGCACTGCGCAACGCCACCGTCGAGGAGATGTTGACGATGGCCCCGGTACCCGTCCGTTCCATGGCGGGTACCACCGCCCTCATTCCGAGAAAGGTGCCCAGCTGATTGACGCGGGTGTGACGTTCGAACTCAGCGGTGTCGGTCTCGACCAGTGGCACGGGCTTGTAGACGCCGGCGTTGTTAACCAGCCCGTGCAACCTGCCGAGCGTTTCCGCCAACGCGACGGCATCACTCCACTGCGCTTCGCTGGTCACGTCGAGCGGCAGGAAAGAGCAGGCTGCGCCGAGTTCGGACGCCAGCGCCTCGCCCTCCGCCTCGAGCACGTCGCCAATCACCACCTTGGCGCCTGCGTCCACCAGCAGCCGGGCCTGCTCGGCGCCGAGCCCGCGGGCGCCGCCCGCGATAAGGAACACTCTGCCTTGCAATCGATTCATCTTGTCTCCAGGTTGGGCAGGCTTGCCGGAATACTTCGCGATCTCAAGAAAAATTTGCCAAAAAGTTAGCGCGCAGAGGCGCGGTGCAAGCCCCCTGCAGGGTTTGCGCCCTCACAGCCGGTTGGCGGCGACGGCGTCCTCGGACTCGGACTCGGACTCGGACTCGGACTCGGACTCGGACTCGGACTCGGACTCGGACTCGGACTCGGACTCGGGCGCGGGAGCGGGCGCGGGCGCGGGCGCCGATTGCAGCAGGAAACCGCGGTAGCCGTCCTCGGCCACCTTGTCGCAAATCACGGTGTAGTTACCCAGGCCACCGACGTACGGCAGAAATACGCGCGGTTTGCCAGGGATATTGGCGCCGGTGTACCACGACGCGGTGGTTGGAAACAGCGTCTTGTCGGCGACTTCGTTCACATGCGCGACCCACTCGTCCTCGGCCTCGCCTTTCGCTTCGGCGACGTTCAGGGTCCGCTCCTGCATGTAGTGCACGCAGCGCGCGATCCAGTCGACGTGCTGCTCGATCGCCACGACCACGTTGGTCAGCACCGACGGACTGCCGGGGCCGGTTATAAAGAACAGGTTTGGGAATCCGGTTGTCATGAGACCCAGGTAGGTACGCGGGCCCTCGGTCCATTTCTCCTTGAGCGCCCGGCCATCGCGCCCGCGGATATCGATGCGGTCCAGCGCGCCGGTCACCGCGTCGTAGCCGGTCGCGAACACAATGCTGTCCAGTTCGTAGGTCTTGTCCGTGGTGCGAATGCCCGCGGCCACGATCTCCTTGATCGGGGTCGCCTTCAAATCTACCAAGCTGACGTGCGGCAGGTTGAAGGTGTCGTAGTAATCGGTGTCGACGCAGATGCGCTTGGTGCCGATGGCATGGTCGGTTGGTGCGAGCTTGGCCGCGACATCGGGGTTCTTTACGATGCTTCGTATCTTGTTGCGAACGAATTCGGCCGCTTGGTCGTTCGCATCACGGTTGAAAAAAATGTCATTGAATGCGTGCGTGTAATTAGCGCCGCCGCGGCGCCAACGCCTCTCGTATTCCTGCTGCCGCTCTGCCTCGCTGACATCGAAGGTGCCGCGCTGGCTGTAGTCGTACAGGATGCCGGAGCGCGTTTTGCGGGCCTGCTCGCGGTACTCGGGGTACTTGGCCTTCCACTCCTGCTGTTCCTCTGCCGAGAGCGGCCGGTTCCACGCAGGGATGCTGAAGTTCGGAGTTCGCTGGAACACCACCACCTCCCCCGCGTGGTGTGCGATGGCGGGAATCGCCTGGATGCCCGACGAGCCGGTGCCGATGACGCCGACCCGCTGCCGCCTGAAGTCGACCGGCTCGTGCGGCCAGTTGCCGGTGTGATACCACTTGCCCGTGAAGTTGTCGAGACCGGGGATGGCTGGCACGCGGCCGGCCGAGAGACAGCCCGCCGCGGAAATCAAGAAGCGCGCGACCATCTCGTCGCCGCGATCGGTCCTCACGGTCCAGAGGTGCTTGGACTCGTCATAGTGAGCGGCGATTACGCGCGTCTCCAGCTGGATGTCGCGCCGCAAGTCGAAGCGGTCCGCCACATGATTGACATAGCGCAGGATCTCGGCCTGCTGGGGGTAACGCTCGGTCCACTCCCACTCTTGCTGCAGCTCGGGCGAGAACGAGTACGAGTACTGCATGCTCTCCACATCGCAACGCGCGCCGGGGTAGCGGTTCCAGTACCAGGTGCCGCCCACGCCAGCGCCCGCCTCGAACACCTGCGCGCGCAGCTTGAGCTGGCGCAGCCGGTACAGCATGTAGAGGCCGGCAAAACCGGCGCCGACGACGACAGCGTCTACGGTGCGGAGGGGTTGGCTCAAAGAGGATGAAGTCATGAATCTTCCTTCGTGATCATTGCGCGGCGGGTTCAAGGCCGAGCGAGTTTGAATGATGCAACGCCAGCCTGATGGCGGCAGCGACGAAACAGACGATGGTGTTGCTAGCCGGGACCATTTTTCCGGTGAGAAGCATGCCGTGCATGTGGTCGCTCAGGTGCAGCGATGTGACACGTACGCCCTCGGCTTCCAACCGGGCGGCGTAGGCCCGGCCCTCGTCGCACAACGGATCGTGGGCCACGGTGAGTACGAGAGCAGGGGACGTGCCGGCAAGGCTGGCCGCCTTGAGGGGCGAGGCCCGCCAGTCCTTCCGGACCGCGATGGATGGCGCGTAATGCTCGATGAAGTAATGCATGGTGGCCGCCGTTAACGGAACGCCGGCGGTCACTCTCCGATAGGAGTCGCTGTCGGCGGCCAGGTCCAGTGCCGGATACAGCAATGCCTGGTGGATCACCGGGTGAACGCTGCCGTCGCGCGCCATTAGCGCGAGCACCGCGGCTAAGTTACCGCCCGCGCTATCCCCGCCGACACCGATCCTGTCAGGCGCAATGCACAGGGCAGCGGCGTTCTGACCCACCCATTGCAATGCGGCGACTGCGTCGTCCACCGCAGCGGGATAGCGATGCTCCGGCGCGAGGCGATAGTCGACCGCCACGACGCAAATGCCCGCGAGATTCGCCAACTGGCGGCACAACCGGTCGTGGCTTTCGAGATTACCGATGACCCAGCCCCCGCCATGCAGGTACAACAAACAGGGCAGTCGCTCGCCCGGCTGCGTCCCCGCGCCACGATAAATACGCAATGGCAGGGATCCGCCCGGTCCGGGGATCGCTTCGTTACGAACGCTGCCGACTTCGGTGCGCGGCGGCTGCAGGATATCCCAGCTGGCCGCATAAGCACCGCGCGCCTCTGCCGGCGTCAATGCCTCGAACGGCGGCCGGCCGGCCTGCCTACTCAGCGCGAGCAGGCGCTCGACATCAGGATCCAGGGACGACATAAAGTGAGTCCTTATGAAAGATTCCAAAACTGCCCCTAGACGAGCGCGACGCGCATACCTGCCTGGGCCCCGATGAGGTAGGCGTTGGCCCCCAGAAAAGGCCGTCGCCAACGTATTGGCGGGCGCGATGCCGTTCCGGGACAGGATCTGTTGCGACGCACGCGAGGTGTCGTCAGTCATGCAGTGTCCCTTTGCAGGTAGGGAAATGCGCGACGCGTACGCATTCCACCAGGTGCCCGGGTTCGGCAAAGCTGGCCAGCCGGTTGCGCGCCGAGGGAATGGCGACCAGCTCCATCAGCTCTAGCGCCCTGCGCTCGGCCGTCGCGTGGCCGCAGCGCGTATGGCACATGATGGTCTCGACGACCGGTAGCCAGGGCCCCCTGGATGCCAGGAAATTGCGTCGATTCATGACCATGCCTATCCCTGTTTGTTGAAGCGTCTCAGCGGACGATCGGCCAACTGCGTACCGTCGATCAGCCGCAAGCAGTATTTCATGCGCTCGGTAAGCCGCGCTTTTCCGTGAACGCCAGCGAATGTTTCCCGACCGACAAACTCGAGTTGCTTACCGAATCAATGTAGACGCCCCCGAGCACGCCGCAACCCCCTGCTTTGGTTACCTAGACGATGACGTTGGCGGCCCTGAACTGAACCAAGGTTCAGTGCGCCCCATCCATGTACGCAGGCTCTCGGCCCGCTGGCTGAAGACTGCCTGCGTTTCGCGCGCAGCAGTCTTGTACGTCGATACCAGGAGGTCGGACCGATCGACCACGGCGCAATACCAGCCAACCACCGCGCGCCCGCATGCTTACTCCCGGCTTGTGAACAATTAACAATGGCCAAACGCCAAGATCGGCAATCGCAGCCCAGGCGGGCACAGATGGGAGTTTTCATGACGTATCCAGCCGCGGTTGATTACCTTCTCGTACTGTGACATACTGACCAGTATTGCGCAATACCTTTCATGAAACAGACATCGGCACTTCCGTGGAGAATCTATGCAAACGATCGAGGACTTCGATGCACGTCAATTGCGGAACGTGCTTGGCAGCTTCGTCACCGGCGTTACGGTGGTGACCACGGTCGACGGGCATGGCAAGCCTCACGGCCTCACGGCGAACTCGTTCACGTCGGTCTCGCTCGATCCACCTCTAGTGTTGTGGAACCAGGCGCATTCCTCCCCCAGCCACCCTGTGTTCCGAGACACCTCACGCTTCGCCATCAACATTCTTGCTGAGCATCAGATCGCAATATCGCAGTGCTTCGCACGACCAAGTCCCGACAAGTTCAAAGGCGTGTCAGTCACATCAGGCTTAGGCGGGATCCCACTGATCGAAGGCTGCGCGGCAACATTGGAATGCCGCAAGGTAGCTACCCACGTGGGAGGTGACCATGCCATCTTCATTGGCCACGTAGAGCGCATTGCCATCGGCAACCCGCGGGCTCTGGTCTTCGGCGGCGGAAAATACCTTGTGGTGCATCCACACGACCTTGGCGAACTATCGGGGGACGGCAATACCAACGGTCTGCGCGAGGTGCGTGCTGTCCGTGCAGCGACACGGCTGACTCGCGAACTCGCGGCGGAACTCAACGAGACGCTTGCAGTCTCGATCTGGACCCCACACGGGCCGACTGTGGTGAATTGGGAACCAGCGTCTGAACCGGCAAGCACGACGCTTCGCATGGGCGTGGTGCCCCTGCTCGGTTCAGCAACGGGGCGCTTGTTTGCGGCACTACAGCCTCCCGACGCGCTCGCGACCACGCTTCGCATGCAGAGTCGTCTTGATTCGCTACCCCCTCAATTCGAGTCCGCGCTGATCAAGATTCGAGAGCAAGGCCATTCGATCAGCGAGCCGCCCGGCCCGGGTTCCAATCCCTCCGGCTTACGGGCGTTCAGCGTGCCAGTGTTCGATAAGCAGGGCGTCATCCTGCTCGCCATCACGGCGTTGCGGCGCATTGACGGAAGGCAGCAGGAAGAGCAATTGCTACAGCGCCTCAAGAACACCGCCCATATGCTGTCCCGACAGCTTTGACATAGCCACCAAATCCAACACACACCACTAGGAGACATCGATGAGACTAGGTCTGTTCATGATGCCGATGCACGCGCTACAGCGCGATTTCACGCAGACTCTGCGAGAAGACCGTGAAACAATCATTCTCGCCGACAAGCTCGGATTCCACGATGCTTTCGTCGGCGAACACCTTACCGACACGTCGGAGAACATCACCAATTCGATGATGTTCCTGTCTTCGCTCATCCATTCCACACAGAACATCCGGCTCGGCAGTGGCACCTGCAATCTGTCGCAGATGCACCCCGTGCTGGTCGCGGCGCAGGCGGCTATGTTCGATCACCTGTCAGAAGGCCGCTTCATCTTTGGCATCAGTCCGGGGGCGCTGCCGTCTGACTTCGAGGCACTGGACATGCTCGATAAGGATCGCCTCAAGCTCTTCGCCGAGGCAATCGATGTCATTCTCGCGATCTGGGATCGCGAACCGCCATACGACATCGAGTTTCCCAACAACCGATTCAAGGTAACTACGCGGTCCACCTACGATCTCGCCACGGGTGTCGGCATCCTGCCACGTCCTTACCAGTCGCCGCGTCCGGAGATCGTGGGTACAGTGGTGGCACCTTTCTCGAAGGGTGTGATCGCCATGGGCGAGCGCGACTTCCATCCAATGTCGGCGAACTTTCTGCTGCCCAAGTGGGCAAGGACGCATTGGGGAAACTATGTCGAAGGCAAACGCAATGTCGGCAAGACGGCCGACCCGTCCGACTGGCGAATCGCGCGCACGATTTTCGTTGCCGACGATGACAAGACTGCAGCCGCTTATGGACGAAACGATCGCGGAAGCCCGTATCGCTTCTACTATGAGCAGCTCTTGAATAAGCTGAAGAAAGGCGGTCGCCACGTTGTGTTCAAGGAGCGCATGGACCAGCCTGACGAAGAGCTGACGATGGATTTCATTCTCGACCGGCTGGTCATCCATGGTTCAGTAGATAGCGTGGTCGATCAGATCCTCGCCTTGCATGGGGAGATTGGCGACTTCGGCGAGCTGGTCTACGCGGCGATGGACTGGGTCGACGAAGGACTTGCCAAGCGGTCGATGCAGTTGATGGCCGAACAGGTCATGCCGCGCGTCAATGCGGCACTCGGCCGAGGGTAAATCCGGCGGTGCGGTAGCCATTCAAAGGCAACACGGTTCCATTTTCGGCTTCGCCCGGGTGGTGTGCACCGTCTGGCACCAGCACCTGGCCGGCATGAAGGGCTCCAAGGTGATCGTCGCGATCAACAAGGACGCCGAAGTCCCGATCTTCTCGGTGGCGGACTACGGCCTCATGGGCGACCTGAATACCGTGGTGCCGGAACTGGCGGAAGCCTTCTCGAAGTAACGAAGAATTGACTATGACAAGGCTCCCATTGGCAGGTGTGCGCATTCTCAGCCTGGCCGAGCAATGGCCAGGCCCTTTCGCCACCTTGCTGCTGGCCGACCTCGGTGCCGATGTGATCCTCGTCGAACGGCCCGGCGGTGGTGATCCATCACGCCGGTTTCCAGGTCTCTTCTCGGCGATGAATCGCAACAAGCGCTCGGTGGCGCTTGATCTAAAGTCAGACCGTGGCCGGGAGGACTTCCTGACACTGGTGGACACCGCCGACGTCGTGGTCGAAGGATTTCGTCCGGGCGCGATGGATGGGCTAGGGCTAGGCGCGGATGCCTTGCGGGCACGCAAGCCGTCGCTCGTCTTTGTTTCGATCTCGTCGTTTGGCCAAACAGGTCCCAGAGCCGCAGTCGCCGGGCATGACCTGAGCATACAAGCCGCCGCCGGCATGATCGACGTGCCGGCGGGCGAGGAAGCCGGCTTTGCGCTCCCCGTGCTGCCCCTGGCAGACATTTCAGCCGCAATGTTCGGTGCCCTGGCGGTAGTCACCGCGCTTTTCGACCGCTCCCGCACGGGCCAGGGAACACAGGTCGACGTTTCCATGCTGGATTCGCTGGTTGCCTGGATGGCGCCTTTCCTCGTCCCGCCCATGAATGGCTTGCCCATCCGGCCGCTGCCGCCCAAGGATCCCGGATATGGATTGTTCGGTACTGCGGACGGTCGCCAGATCACGCTCAGCATAGCGGGCGAGGACCACATGTGGCGCGCCCTATGCCGACTCTTGGCTCTGCCGGAATTCGGCGAACTGACCGAAGCGCAGCGCTCGGAACACGCTGCGGATATCGATCGGGTACTGCGCGCGTCGATAAAGCGACACCCTCACGACTGGCTTTGCCAACAGTTGGAGACGGAACGCATTGCCTTTGGTCCAGTCAATCACGTCGACGAAGTAGCGCAGGACCCTCAAATACTGGCCCGAAACATGGTGGTCGGCTTCGAAGGTGCCCGCTTTATCCGCCAGCCGCTGGTCTTCGATGGCGTCGAGAGCAAGATCGTCCGCCCCGTGCCGGGGCTTGGCCAGCACACTGAGGAAGTACTGAATAGCACAGGAGGAGAGAGTGTCTTCCGCCTCAGCACGCCTGACTGACCTGCCAATCAGGCAAATCCCCCCCTGTTCGCGGGCAGGCCGCTTAATGCATCATGCTGGACTCCGCCCCTGGACGAACAAATCCGTTGGTGAAACGGGTGCCCGGCGCCGGACGGGGCGCAAGGGCTGACATGAACATTCAACAACTCGAGACGTTCTACTGGATTACCCAATTAGGTACCTTCGGAGCGGCAGCCGAGCACCTTCACACGTCGCAGGCCAGCGTGTCTTCGCGCATCCGGGAGCTCGAGGCCGAACTCGATTTGATGCTGTTCAATCGTATCGGGCGCAACGTCACGCTCACGCTGAAGGGAAGGGAACTGCTAACGCACGCGGAGCGGGTCGTGGTCGAGGCTGCGCGACTCCGGATCGCTGCCGGCAAGCTCGTTATTGGACAAGGGTTAGTCCGGATAGGTGTGGGCGAAGTCATTGCCCTCCGTTCCCTGAGCACGATCATCAGCCAGCTCAAGGAACGCTATCCCGGCCTCGGCGTCGAGTTCGACGTGAACCTGAACGCCAACCTGCTGAACAAGCTGGCGCGCGGCGCGATCGACATTGCCGTCGTCGGCGAGCCTTCCGTGGACCCTGAAACCAAGCTGGTGCCGATCGGGGCACTGGGCTTTGCGTGGGTTGGCACGCCGGCGCTGCTCGGCGATCTGAACTGCGCCCGTCCAAGCGAGCTGGCGGAGTTGCCGATAATTTCCCTGCCACGCGATGCGCGCGTGTTTGCGGTGATGCAGGCATGGTTCGCCGAAGACGCCATCACGCCGATCGCCATCAACTACTGCAACAGCCTGTCAACCATGCTGAATGTCGTTCGCGCGGGACTCTGCATCTGCCTGGCGCCGATCGACCTGGTTGCCGCCGATATCGAGGCTGGCACCCTGCGCGCCCTGCCACCGGATCCCCCCTTGCGACCACTGACGTTTTTCGTCGCGACGCGCGCCGAGAACATCGATCCGGCGGTCGCCGAAATCGCCAAAATCGTGGTGGACGTCGCTCGCCTGCCCGAAGCCGGAACGCTCGCCCCCCTGCAATAGCCGGCATGGCAGATGCGGTCACAGCCGCAAAGGCAAGGCAACGACTGGCGGGTCGGCGTCAACACCTTGTTCGCTTGCCAGCGAAGGCGCTGCACGTTCGGCGCGACATCGAAAAATCTGATCAATACCGATCAGAAATTCCCGTTTGACCGCATAGGGCTCGCCTCGTAACTTGTCGCTACGGAGGCAACACTGCGAGGCACGTCGCCTGCAGAAACCTTGATGACAGTGCTGGCGTCTTTCATTCGCCATGACATCGGGGATGGCCTCACCTCCGACGGCCCATAGCTGTCCAAGGAGCACTGCGCACGTCGGCAGACGACGCCGCCCCAGTCCAGACAACACCTACAACGCGAGACACCATGCCTGAACCTCTCAGCAGAAATTTGTTCGATCTACTCCTTGAAATGGCGAACCGGGCGCCGGACCACGATGCCGTCATCGCGAATGGTCAGCATGTCACCTGGCGAGACCTGGAAGCGCGGGCTCGCCGCGTCGCCGCGGGTCTGCAGGCATTCGGTGTCATGCGCGGCGATCGGGTCGGCTTGCTGCTGAACAATCGCGTGGAATGGCTGGAAATCTGCTTCGGCGCGTCAATGCTGGGCGCGGTCACCGTGCCGTTCAGCACGTGGTCCAAGCGTGCCGAGTTGGACTTTCTGCTGCGCGACTCGGGGGTCAAGGTGCTGTTCATGCTGGAGCAATTCGGCGACCAGCGCTATGCAGCCGATCTCGCACAACTGATTCCGGCCCTACAATCAAGCCATCCCGGCACATGGCGCACGTCGGCCTACCCATCGCTGGAGCGCATCGTGACCCTCGCCGGCGATGCGCTGGTCGGGGCAGACAGCTATGAACGCCTCCATGCGGAGCCTCTGCCGCCTGTCGCAACATCCGCGTCCCGCGCGACGGACGATGCCCTGGTCTTGTACACGTCCGGCTCCACGTCCTATCCCAAGGCCGTCAGGTTGCTGCAAAGCGAAATCATCCTGAACGGCTTCCATATCGGCGAGCGGCAAGGCTATACCAGCGCGGACCGCGTACTGGTGAGCCTGCCGCTGTTCTGGTCGTATGGATCGGCGAATGCAATGTGCGCGACTTTTACGCATGGCGCCACGCTCGTCCTGCAAGGCCGCTTCGAGCCCGGCGAGGCGCTCGACCTGATCGAGCAACACGCATGCACGGCCATCTATACGCTGCCAGCCGCCACATCGGCACTGGTCTCGCATCCTTCCTTTGCGCCGAACCGCACGCGTAGCCTGCGCACCGGGCTGACGATCGGCAGTCCACAGGACCTCGCCGTTGCGGCAGAAGTGCTCGGAGCGAGTGAGATCTGCAATATCTATGGACAGACCGAGACCTATGGGAATTGCTGCGTGACGTGGCACCACGCGCCGCTCGACATGCGCAAGCAGTTCCAGGGCCCGCCCCTGCCAGGCATGCGAGTGCGCATTGTCAGTCCCGAAACCGGTGACCCTATATCGCCCGGCGAAACGGGCCTGATTGAGGTCGGCGGCCGCGTGACCCCGGGATATTCCGGCAAGAGCGAGGCGCTCAACATCGAGGCGGTCACCGAGGATGGGTACCTGAAGACGGGCGACCTGGGACGGATCGCGCCGGATGGGAGCCTGCAATTCCTCGGACGTAACACCGAAATGATCAAGCGGGCGGGCATCAACATCTCGCCCGCCGAAATTGAGGAAATGCTTCAGCAGCACAAGGATGTCGCGCTGGCAGGCGCCGTGGGAGTGCCGGAGGCAGAGAAGGGGGAGATGATTGTCGCTTTCGTCGTGGCGGCACCGGGCTCGGCGGTCACAAGCGAGGAATTGCGCGTGCATTGCAGGGCCCTGGCTTCGAGCTACAAAACGCCTGACCGGATCGAAATATGCGCCGAGTTGCCATCCACACCGACAGGCAAATTGCTACGCAAGGAATTGAAGAGCATGGCCGCGGCCCTGCTGGCGGCAAAACAGCCGAATGAGGCTGTCGACGCGGCAGCCTGAATCAGGGCGAACTGGCCTGCTGGTTCTCTTATCTGATCAGGAATACCCGGTCCCCTGAGGGCGATCGGGCATGAGCTCGAAGGAATCCGTCACAAATGCGGCCCTGCCCGGCTGTGCGTGATGACATGTTCCGTCCACGAGCATGGTGCCCTGTTCCCTTTGACCGGGCGCCCAGTCGCGCGAATCGCCCAGCGTTTTTCATCACAGCAAACCGCTTGCACGAAGGCGGACAAAAAGGCAGGAGGAGACACATGACAATGGACATCGAGACCGATGCAAGAGGGGAAAGGCGGAGAGTCATCATTAGCTCGTCATTGGGCACGGCGTTCGAGTGGTACGATTTTTTTCTATACGGCACACTTGCGCCGATCCTGGCCAAGCAATTTTTTGGCGGCGTAAATCCATCCGCCGCCTTCATTTTCGCCTTGCTAACGTTTTCCGCTGGCTTCGTGGCCCGACCGTTCGGATCGCTGGTATTCGGAATGATTGGCGACCTGATCGGCCGCAAACGCACGTTCGTCGCGACCATCGTGTTGATGGCATTGCCAACGTTCCTGGTTGGCCTGCTGCCCACCTACGCGTCATGGGGTATCTATGCACCCGCGACCCTGATTTTTCTGCGCATTCTGCAGGGCCTCGCGGTCGGCGGCGAATATGGGGGCGCGCTGGTTTACGTCGCGGAACATTCGCCACCGAACAAGCGAGCCCTCGACGTCTCGTGGCTCTGCGCCATGACCCCGGCTGGCATCATCATGTCGACCTCCGTCACATTGGCCATTCGGACCTGGGTTGGCGAGGATGCGTTTGGAGAATGGGCGTGGCGCATCCCGTTCCTTGCGTCGGCCTTGCTGTTCGGCATTGCCATGTGGCTGCGTCTCAGATTGAAGGAATCACCGATCTTTGCCGAGATGAAGGCCGCAAGTCATGGCCGGCGCAGGCCTGTACGCGAGGCTTTCGGTGACTGGAAGCATCTGCGCACCGCCATCCTGCTCGCATTCGGTGTGAACACCGCGATCGGGGTAATTGCCTACACATCCCAGTTCTACACGCAGTTCTTCATGAGCAAAACGCTGGGTATCGATCCGGTGACAATCAACTGGATCCTGCTGCCGTCACTGTTGATGAGCATGCCGACTTATATACTGTTCGGCTGGCTTTCGGACAGGATCGGCCGCAAGCCGGTGTTCGTGATGGGAACTCTGCTGGCGGCGTTGACGCTACAGCCGGCATTTCGGGCGATGACGCACTATGGCAACGGGACGCTGGAAACAGCGCAACAGACAGCGCCAGTCGTTGTGTATGCCGACCCGGCCAAATGCTCCGTACAGTTCAATCCGGTCAGTGCCACGAAGCTATTCAGTTCCTGCGACATTGCGAAGGGCTATCTGGCCGGCAAGATGGTGCCGTATTCGAATCAACCCTTGCCATCGGAGGCGACGGCGATCATCCACATCGGCCAATTGCGAATCGAGGCGTTTGAAGGTGCCAACCTGACGAAAGCCGCGTTTCAGGAGGAGGAAAAGCGCTTCCAGACTCGGGTTCAGCAAGCGCTGAGCGCGAGCGGATATCCGGAATCGGCGAATCCGCACGCAATCAATCGCGGCGCGCTCATTGTCATAATGACCTATCTTCTTTCGCTGCTCGGGATGATCTACACGCCAGCGTCGGCGTGGATGACCGAGCTTTTCCCGACCCGGATTCGCTACACCGCACTATCGTTGCCCTACAACATCGGCGCTGGCTGGATTGGCGGCTTCATGCCCAGTGTGGCCTTCGCCATGGTGGCTTCCAATGGCGGCATCTATTTCGGCCTCTGGTATCCCGTCCTGTTTTTCGCCCTGGCCATCGTGATCAGCACGCTTTGCCTGCCGGAAACAAGGAACCGCGAATTGAACGCGCCCTTGCAGGACGCTACCGGCCTTTCCGGAGACGTGCTGCCTGACGAGCCAATGGATGAAAGGCGGAAGCCAGCTGTCCGGGGCAAGAACTTGACCGCCGGATCCTGACGCGATGCAATGGTCCCTGCGATGCGGCCGATGGGGCGGACATATGCGCCAGCTGTATGGCCCATTTCGCGCCGCTCGCATTCAACTCGCCGCACCGCAGGGAATTCGGACACATAATGCACGGCGCATGTCGGACAAGGTGTCAACAGCTGGCAGGCCAACGCATGCTTATGGAACCGTTCACCGCCTCACGGCAATGACGCAGGCTCTTCGAACTCGCATGGAAGAAATGTTGATCGAACATGGAGACGGGCAAGTCGTCCGCCACTCGACGGCATTGACTTGCAAGGCTTGCGGATCGTTGGCGGGCCCGGCCAACCCGTCAACAGGTTCCTCGGGGGTAACGCCAGCATGCGTTCACGCCGCTTCTGTCGTCGCGGGTCGCGTGTGTTTGCGGCGCTTCTTGACCTGGCTCATCGACAACACCAGCTCCGCCACGTGCTCGGCGGTTTCGCCCGCCGTCAGTCTACCCTCGGGCCGGTACCAGACGTACGACCAACTGACGATGCCCCCGATCGCCAGTGCAGCAAGCTTGACGTCCTCGACGATGAATTCCTCTGCGGCAATTCCTTGGTCCAGCAGATCGCACAGCTTGCGGTCGAACTCGCGACGCATGTCGTTGATCGCCGCCGCATCCTCTTCGGACAGGTGCTTCTCTTCGCGCGTGTAAATCGCGATATGCGCCTGATTCTGAATCACCGCCAGCATGAAATCGCGCACCAAGGCACGGAGCTTCTCGGTAGGCGTGCCCTCCGAAGCAGTCACACGATTCGCCACGTCCAGCGACGCGCGGATACCACGCGAGCAGATCTCGCCCAGCAGCGCGTTCTTGGACTTGAAGTGCGAATAGATAAACGGCTTAGTCACCTTCATCCGCTCGGCTACTGCATCCAGCGTGGTGTTGGCAAACCCTTGCGTGTAAAAGAGACCTACCGCTTCCGCGATAATCCGCTCCCGCTTGAGGTGTGAAATCGCGTCGCGAATGTCGTCAGTCGGCTCGGCAGCACCGCTCGCCCTTGCCGGGCGGCTGGCTGCTTTCTCCGATGCCACGGCACGCGCCTGGGTTTTTGGCGCCGATTCGCCTTGCTTACGATCAGGTATTTTTTTCATACTAATGGGTTCCGCTGCTAACCGTCATCATTCTAGAGCCTTTTGCTCATCTTTTGTAGCCTCGGCAGGCGTCTCTTCGTGCACTTCGACGTGGCGTATCACGCGTTGACCGATCCCCGGCGCAGGAGCCCAGCGCCCTAGCGCGCGCACGCCCTCATCCACGTCGACTGTCACCAGCACAGGTTTCCCGCGAAGGCCGGATGGATAGCGTGATGCGCGACAGTCCAGCCATGGATGCGCCCGAGACCGCTAGGGGTCTGCCATTCAATGTTGATGGAATAGCAATTGTCGCAAAGAAGCCGTGGATAGTGTCGAGTCTTCTACCCCCTCGGTGCAGCGCCGCAGCAAGAGGGGGCCAGTGGCGGCCCGTTCCCAATAGTTGCGCGACAAGTCGCCAGGTTGCGGAATCGGTTTGATGGTGCGGTGACCGACGCGCAGGAAAAGTTCGAGTTTGCGTCCTTCCAGCGGCCGGAGCGACGGGTCCAGGAAAGGTAGGTGCACGGCACAGCCGGCGGCTGCGATCACAGTATCGGAGCGCTTAGCGCTGCCATCCGGGAACCGCACATCGTCGCCCTGTACCGACTCGATACCGGGCGTTGACTTTGATGCGATTCCATAGAAAGTGTGACATCAGGCTCGGATGGCTGGTGGGATGCGTCCAGGTGCATCGGCACGCCCCGGTGACCGGTGGCGACGAGGACTGCATCGAACTCGTCGTCGGTACCGTTTTCGAGACGGACGTGCCAGCGCCCGTTGTCCGACTATGTCGACTATGTCTCTACGCCCTTCGAACGAAAGCGTATGTGGCGGACCATGTCAAAGTGCTCAGCATACGCCTGGAGCTACCGACTTACCTGATCATGGTCGGGAAACAGCGGCGTTCCATATGCGGTCACTGCAACCTTTGAGTTGAGGTGCAGCGACCGATAGGCCGGCGAAATCCCGTTATCATTTTAGTAGTCTCAACGGCCACCCACTCTACATCCGGCCTTATAGACGACCACTTCCATGCCGGCGGCGAGCCTGTGTTTTGCGGAACACAAGCCCGCCGCTCCGGCACCGATCAACGCTCTCCGGCTTCCATGTTGCCTCGCCGCTGCATCACTCGACCTCGAACCAGAAGTCGACCACGTCGCCGATACGCTGCTCGGCGAATTTCGTGGTGACGCGGGTGCCCACTTTCAAGGTCTGCGCCGCGGCGGCCGGGTCGCTCAGGTCCACGCCCCGGAAGAAGCCTCCGATTGCCGTGTCCGCTCCGTCCAGCAGCACATAGCCAAATGCATAGGGCGGATCAGGTAGACCCTGGAACGGCTCGTACACCATGGTGAACGTCTCGATGCGTCCTCCCGGACCAACCTCCACCCATTCGGTCGTCGGCTCCAACGTCTGATCCGAGAACGCCCGCGGCGGCACCAGCACGCGCCCCGTCTTGCCACAGCGGCGCCCGTAGATCTTCGCGTTGTCACGAATCTGCACGTAGAACCAGCTCGCGGTCTCGCCCAGCGCGTGGTTATAAACGATGTTCCAGGCCTCGCGGCGCTTCAGCAGTTCCATTTGTTTTCCTTTCGATGTTATGCCTCGACAACCATCGTTCCGAAGAACTGATGGTCGCCGCCATTACCGCTCGCGATTCCCACGCGCGCGCCCTTGACCTGATGCCCGCCTGCGCGGCCAGACACCTGCAACGCCACCTCTGCCACGCGGATCATGGCCGTCACCGCAATCGCGTTGGTACACAACGTGCCGCCCGACGGATTGACCGGAATCTCCCCGCCGAGCGTGAAACGCCCCTGCTTGAGTTGCGCGGGCGATTCGCCCAACCCCGCCAGCCCCGCCGCCTCGATCGAGTGGAACTCGGTGTTGCTGAATGGCGCATAAAGTTCGGCGACGTCCACCTGCTTTTGCGGATCGCTGATACCGGCCATGCGGTACGCCCGCTCGAACGAGCCCTTGAGCGCGAACGCGTCGGCATGGTCCGCCGTGAAGCCGTTGCCCATGCGATCGCCGATGTAGTAGCTTTCCGAGCAGTGGCCTACCCCGGTGATCCACACCGCGTCCAGCTTGCGGTCCTTGATGTATTTCTCCGACGCCAACACCATCGCACCGCCGCCGCTGGACTGCGGGCAGCAGTCCATCAGCTTCACCGGCCAACTGATCAGGCGCGAGGCCAGCACCTCGTCGACCGTGGTCGTCTTGCGCAGGTGGGCGTTCGGGTTGAGCGAGGCGTGATAGCGGTTTTTCACCACCACTTCGGCCATATCGCCCTCGGTTAGTCCGTACTTCTCCATATAGCGCACCGCCGACATCGCCAACATCGTGATCGTCCCAAGCGGCAGCGACCGCTCGTACATCGGGTCCCAGATCTTGTTCAGCACCGTCTGCGAGTCGCCGCACTCGCCGACCTTGTCGGCGCCGGCGGTCATCACCACCTCACTGGCCCCGGAGGCGATGTGGTAGTAGGCCGCAGCCACACTGGAGATGCCGGTCGCGCCGCCGGTATTGATGCGCAGGAAGCGCTTGTTGCGCGCTCCCACCGCATCGACGCCCAGCCGCTCGGCGTTGCCAATGCCCACCATCGCGTCGGGCGACAGCGAATAGACGATCGAATCGATGTCCTCGAAGCCAGTCTGGGCGTCGTGCATCGCCTGCACCACCGCCTCGCGCACCAGGTCCGGGTAACTGGCATCGTCGCGCCGCGGCTTGAACGCGGACTGGCCGATGCCGATGATTCCTACGCGTGGATAATTCATGGATTTCCTCACTGGTCGCGGCCAAAGACCACGACGGTCTGGTACATCATCGCGGGGCCGCTAGCCGCCTGCGCCAGCGCACTACGCACCAACGGCGCCTGATGGCTGCCGGCCACGCCCCTGACTTGATTGGCGGCTTCTGCAATACGCACCAGGCCGCCACAGAACACCGGATTGATCGCGGCAAGCCCGCCCGACGGGTTGATCGTCGGCCCGCCTGCTTCCCCCGGCGCCGCGTCGTCCCCCTGCTCTGCCCGCGCAACGCCTAACGCCTGGCAAACCAGCAGTTCCTGGTAGGGCGTCGGCCCCGTGAGTTCGGCAACATCCATCTGCTGCACGCCCTGCACGCCCGCCTCGCCGAACGCCTGCCGCGCCGCCTCCTCCAGCGCAGGCGCAGCACTCAGGTCGCGGTCGCCCAGGAACGCCGCCTCCGTTGCCCAACCCATACCTCGCACCCACGCCGGATTGGCGATCCCCTGTTTGTCCACGACGGCCTGCGAAGCCAGCACCAACGCCACCACGCCACCCACCGGCGGGCGCATCATCGCTTCGCGCACCGGCCAGCGCTTCACCTTCGAGGCACCAACCTGCTCCGCGGTCTCGACCGGACCCACGGCCTCCGGGTAGGCGATCGCGCCATGCCGCCGATTGCGCTCCACCACCGCCGCCGCCAGGGCCTCGGTCTGCGGCTGGGCCTGGACGATGACGTTTGCCTGCAGCGCGAACGACGACAGGTCGTCCAGTGGCAGCTGCCGATGAAAATACGGATCCGCGCCAAGGCGCTCGGCTTCCGCCAGCGATGTCGTCTCGGTCACTCCCCACGCCAGAACGAGCTGTGTCTCGTACTGGGCCGAGGCAACCCGCAGTACCCCCATCACGAAGGCGTGCTCGCCCGCCGAGGGCGTGGACAGGATGTCGCGGTCGACGCCGCCCACGGAGCCCGAAGCGGCCATCACTGAGATGGCGCGTCCGTCAAACTGGTCGTTGGATCCCACCACGATCCCATCGATCTGCTCCATCGTCAGCCCCGCATTCTTCAGCGCGGCCTGCGATACCTCGTAAAGAATTTCTTCTAGTGAGTGCCGGTCTGACTTGACCGGGACCCGGATAGCGCAGCCGATAACGGCTGCAGGTCGGTTCAGTGACATGTAGTCCTCAGAAGTGGAGTGCAAAGGCACAACGGCCTTCGCATATGCGAGCGTCAGTCGCTTCAACGCCGTCGCAAACAGCACAGATGCGATGAAGGTACAACTGGACAACTCATGATTCCGTACTTTTCAGAATCGTATCACCCCATTGGAACTCACGTCTACTAGTCAGTAGCATATCGTACGACTTTTATCTTGCGAGCATCGAGAAGCCGATGCCCCCTGCGGATTCTGAGCAAAGAGGTGCAGCGGCCAGGATGGCCTAACCCGGGGTCTGGCGACCGGTCGGGGGCAGTCGAAAGCAATGCCGCGCCACAAACAATAAGACCAGCCGCTTTGGCTGGTCTCGCAGTTCCACAGCAAGTCAACCATCCGAGCCACGGAGGCCTTCTCTTCCTGACGGTCACGGAAGCTTAAAGAACCGGATGCTGCGTGGGCCGACTTCAGGAGACCACCGGCGACAACCGGCACGCAGTATCCGGGAACGAGCAATCAGTATGTTTAGAAGTTATGACGAATGGCGAGAACCACGCCAAGCTGGTTTTCCCCCGGCATCACGGTGCCATAGCCGCTAACGCCAAGATTCGAGCCTTCCTTGTTTCTGGCGTACGCACCAGCTGTGTAGAGGGAAGTCCGCTTGGAGAACGCATACGTTCCCGCGACCGTAAACATCCATGGGTCGGCGCCACTAGCGCGACTATTCGTATAATACGCAGCAGCCGCGAGTGTGAAAGCCGGGTAGATCTTCCACTTCGCACCGGCCCAATATAGATCGGCCCGAGACGTGATCGGTCCGCGTACTGTGCTCAGATAACGATAGCCAACAAAGGCTTTCGCCGGGCCGAAGGCAAACCCGCCTGCCGCGCTCGCTCGCCGCGTCTTGTCGTCCACTGTTGCAACGGTTGACCCGGCAATCTCTTCATAAATTGCGCCAAGATCGAAGTTGCTTCCGCTATAGACAAGCAAAGCACCATATTCCCGACCGACCCTGGAATTTCCTGGCACTTCTCCATTCACTCCCGCCCCTCCGTCGACACCGAAGCTATACGTGATTTCCGTATAAACCGGACCATAGTTTCCAGTGTACTTCACTGAATTATCGTAACGAGTACCCGGCCCACCGGGGTTGTCGTTGGACGCGATGGAATAGCGTGTCGCCAGCTGCATCGGATCAAAAATCAGCGCGTATGCAAAATTTACCGAATACTGCCGCCCGAACAATAGCTGCGAATTCTTTGCACCAAGTCCAACAAATGCCTGGCGACCAAAGAGCCGTCCGCCTTGGGCGGCCATTCCCGTATCGAGACTAAAGCCGCTCTCAAGCACAAAGATTCCTTGGCACCCGTTGCCCAAACTCTCAACACCACGCAAGCCCCAGCGCGAACCGGCCGCATTGCTGTCCTGCAGTCGCAGGGCACTGTGATTGCCCGCTGGCAGATGCGTCGCGTATTCGAAACCGGCATCGACCACGCCGTAAAGAATCACATTGGATTGTGTCTGAGCATGCGCGGCGGCGCCTGCCAGACCCAACAATGGTAAAGCTGTGGATAATCTCCTGATCACGTTCGCTCCTCCTGTTGATTATATTTTTTCAAACTTCGATCGTGGTTTTTCTTGATTCAGGCAAGAATTTCTTATCTCTTATATTGAAAAGTCGCATTTTTCCGGCGTAGAACGTCGTGGACAAGACGCCTGGATCCCGGCGGACGCTTTGAATCGCCACGACCCGGTGATTTCATTTTGCGATGTGCTTATCGCCCTTGCGCGCTTTCCGGATCGGTAGCAATGCCTCAGAGAATGGCGACCGGAGAAAGCGGGCTTCCCGTTGCACCCACGATCGGCAATGCGCTGGCGACGAACATGAATTCATGCCGGCCGCTCGCGACGAGTGGATCCAGCATCAGCCCCTCCAGCAACGGGACGCCGAAGTCGCGGATCAGCAACTGATGCACCGGGAAAATCCGCCCTTCGGGGAACGGTAAAACCTCCACCGCAAAGTTGTCGGCGCCAACGATTGCCACCTCGTGTTCGGCCAGCCACAATGCCGCCTCGACGTCGATACCCGGCTCCTCATCGAATGTCGGCCGCTTGATGCCCTTCTGCGACTCCAGCCATCCTGTGCGCAGCAGCACGGCGTCGCCGCGCCGCGGCTTTACGCCAGCCGCCTCCGCGGCCGCTTCGAGGTCGGCACGGCCTATTGACTGACCTGGACTCAGCACGCTGCCTTTCTGGCGCACCAGATCCAGCAGCAGGCCTCGCGTGACGACGGGCGGCATCTTCTCCACTCCGAGACGCGACGCACCAGTGGTGCTGCGTATCGTGTCACCGAGGTAGCCGTTGTATAGCTTGTCGTCATACCAGGCATGGCAGAGGGCATCGACATGCGTACCGATATGCAGCGGCATGACTACGGAATCCTCGGCAAACTGGAAGCCGCCCGGCCGCCGGCCGCCGGCGGCATAGTCACCGCCGTCCCTTCCCATGAAGTGTTGCAGCCCACAGCGGTGCCCAGGCACCGGCGTCGCAGGCGACAATAGCTGGGCCAGCCGCAGCACCTCGCCCGTGCGTACCAGCCCGCTAGCGCTCTTTACCTCCTCTGGCCCGATGAAGTTAAGCGCGCCGCGTTCGTCGTCGGCCCCCCATCTATTCCACGCTTCCTGACTCACCCGACTACTCCTTCTGCTTGAAGATGTTGCATTCGTCACTCGGTGTCGCAACGTTGCTGCTGTTCGCCTGCCCGTCTCCTCATGCTTCACAGGGTCAACAAAACCCATACGGTTGTATTGATACTCGTGAGTATCCTGCAGTACCACTTAGAATGAAAGAACTTTTTTTCATCGACGTTATGGTTTTTTGTGATTGCATGCCTCTCCATGTCGGGATAGGTGTCGCCCAGCCGGCTTTTGATGAGGTCAATGCCAGGACTGAAATGATGGGAAAACGAAACGCTATCCGGCGGAATACAAGGAGTGAGTGGTTGGTCAGATGATGCCGCCCGTGAATCGATCCGCTGTAGAGCTAGCGCAGGGAAAGGGGTGTCACGACAGCTAGCCAGCGCACCTGTTGTGCCAGCAGCGGCAAACAGAGTGACAATTGGTCCAGCACGGCCAGGCTCCGGGTGGCGTCAGAGACGGCGCCCCTGTAAGTCGGCTGACTGAGCATCTTCCGTACGAGTGGATCGAGCGCGCGGTAGAGGCGACAAGTATCCGTCGCCGTCGGTTGCCCGCTGAACAGGTGGTATGGCTGGTGATTGCGCTGGCGATGTACCGCCATTGGTCGATCAGCGAAGTGCTCGACAATCTGGAGCTGGCACTGCCTGACGAGGTGGCGCCGTTCGACAGCAAAAGTGCGGCAACACAAGCCCGCCAGCGCGTTGGCGAGGCGCCGCTGGCCTGGCTGTTCGAACGAACTGCGCGCGCTTGGAGTCTGCAGGACGCCAGCGACTTACGCCTTCAAGGCACTCAGCTTGTGGGCGATGGATGGCACCACGCTACGCACGACCGACAGCCCCGCCAACCGCGAGCACTTCGGCGCCCAAGCTTACGCTCGCAGGGTCTCCAGCTATCCGCAGGTGCGCGTGGTGACGCTGACTGCGATCCCCACGCATCTGGTCGCAGGCGCCAGCTTCGGTCGCTATGAAAGCAATGAGATGGTGTACGCCAAAGGCTTATTGCCGCAGATACGGGATGATTCACTGACGGTATTCGACAAAGGCTTCCTGGCTGCCGAGATACTGTGCGGCCTGACGATGGGCGGGCACAACCGCCACTTCCTGATTCCGGCCAAATCCAACACGTGCTGGGAGGTTATGGCCGGCACGCCCGAGGATGCCACAGTACGCATGCGTGTGTCGCCGCAGGCACGCAAGAAGTGTCCGGCGCTGCCAGAATTCTGGCAGGCGCGGGCGATCCGCACGATCGATGCACGCGGACGTAGCCGAATTCTGCTGACGTCGCTGCTCGATCGCCGACGCTTTAAACCTGCTGATATCGTCGCCTGTTACGAACGTCGCTGGCAGATCGAAACGAGCTACCGGGAACTGAAGCAGTCGATGCTCGGCATGGAGCTGACCTTGCGCAGTTGAACCGTCGATGGGGTATGTCAGGAAATTTGGGGCGCCTTGATCGCCTACAACCTGATTCGCCGCGAGATGGCCAGCGCCGCCCGAGAAGCGAAGCTCGCGCCGACCGACATGAGCTTCGTCCGCGCCTTCCATGTTATCCAGCACGAGATGATGTGGGCAGCCGTCACGCCAGCCTTTGCGAAATTGCCCGACTGTCTGCGGCGCCTACGCGAGCGCCTAAAGTCTCTGCCCAATGTAAAACGACCCGGCCGCTCATGCGACCGGGTCGTCAAGTCACGCCCTTCACGCTATGCCGTTCGCTTCCTCAACCGGGACCATAACTGAACGGCATTAACCCATCGGGTCGCTTTTTTTTCTGGTTCATCGCCAATCTGCGGGGTGGGGCGAGGGTCTCAGAACGCCCCTGAGTGGAGATGACCCGCTTTTTTGGACACCCACTATCTTGAACCGTAGGGGGTACCCATCATGGCCAAAACTCGAGCGCCGTATGCCGACGCTTTCCGGCAGCAAATGATTGACCTGGTCCATGCCGGCCGGACGCCGGAAGACCTGGCCAAGGAATTCGAACCCACTGCCCAGACCATCTACAACTGGGTCGCACAAGCCCGACCGCGACGCCGGAAAGCGTCACGATGGCCTGAGCACTGCTGAGCGTCAGGAACTGACCCGTCGTCGTAGAGAGCTTCGTCAGGTCAAGATGGAGCGCGATATATTGGCAAACTGACTTCGCGACCCGTCGCGGCCCGGGCAGAAGAAACACGCGGCGCCTACACTGTCGTGGCACCCGGGCCCGAGGCCGTCAGCTTTTTGGCGATATTCCACCCCGTCGGCAAACATGGTCCAGGGGATCTGCGGACCCGATTTTGGTGGCGCTTCGGTGACCCCGTTTAGGAAAGTGATGCTTGTCCGTGTCCCCGTCCGGGCGCTCAACGCAGGAGGTGACCATGAGCAGGCGATCCAAGGCGGTAGGTCTACCGATTCTCAACGCACGTGCTGCGGCCATCGATATCGGTGCCCGCTTCCATGTCGTGGCGGTGCCCAGCGAATTGTGTACCGAGCCAGTGCAGACGTTTCAAGCCTTCACCGGTGACTTGCACCGAATGGCCAACTGGTTGTCCGCGCTGGGGATCACGACGGTGGCAATGGAATCCACCGGCGTGTATTGGATCCCGGTGTATGAGGTGCTGGAGGACGCGGGGCTGGAGGTCATCGTCACCAATGCGCGCGAAGCGCGCGCCGTGCCCGGCCGCAAGAGCGATATCAAGGACGCCCAATGGTTACAGCGCTTGCATGCTTGCGGTCTTCTGCGGGCCAGCTTTCGTCCGGGCCGGGAGATCGCGGCGCTACGCGCGTACCTGCGGCTTAGAGAAAGGCATCTGGATTACGCTGCCGCCCATATCCAGCATATGCAGAAGGCATTGACGTTCATGAATCTGCACCTTCATCACGTCGTCAGCGATGTAACGGGGGCGACCGGGCTGAGGATCGTGCGGGCCATCATCGCCGGCGAGCGTGACACTAAAGTACTGGCACGGATGCGTGATCTCCGATGCAAGGCAACGCACGAGGTGATCGAAGCCGCGTTGCAAGGCAACTATCAGCCCGAACACGTCTTTGCGCTACAGCAGGCACTGGAACTGTATGACTTCTATCAGCGACAGGTCGAGCAATGCGACCGGCAGATCGAGCAATTACTGACGAGGCTTGCTGCGCAATCCCCTGCGCCCACCGCACCGCTGCCTAAGCCACGTCATCGAACCAAACAGCCCAACGCCGTCGATTTCGACACACGACCACTGCTGCATCACATCACGGGCACTGATCTGACTCAAATCCATGGCATTGGCCCCTACCTCGCGCTGCGCCTGGTCTCGGAATGCGGCACTGATCTGAGCCGTTGGCCGACTGCTAAGCACTTTACGTCTTGGCTGTCGCTGTCGCCAGGTTGCAAAATCAGTGGCGGCAAGGTCCTGTCTTCGCGAACACGCAGGTCGAGCAATCCAGTCGCCGCCCATCTTCGCTTGGCAGCAGTGACGGTGGGCCGCACCGATACTGCGCTTGGCGCCTTTTATCGGCGCCTTGCGGCCCGCCTCGGCAAGGCAAAGGCGGTGACGGCGACAGCACGGAAGATTGCCGTGCTGTTCTATAACACAATGCGCTACGGGGCCGACTATAAAGATCCCGGTGCCGATTATTACGAGGCGGCTTACCGAGACCGTGTCGTCAAGCAGCTTCAGCGGCGAGCGGCAAACTTCGGGTTCCGCCTCGAAGCCATTGATGGTGTTTCTTAGGAAAGCCGCGGCCTGGTTCGCCCGGGAGACCGACTCGCTGCCCGACAAGGGTACGAATTCATGAAGGCGAACCAGGCCACCTGGCCCTTGGCGACCATGGCACGGCTGCTCAAGGTCTCGCGCAGCGGTTTCCATGCGTGGAATCAACGCCGGCCATCGGCCCATGCGCTGCGGGATATGGACCTGCTGGCACGCATCCGGGTCATCTACGCGCGTTCGCACGGCACCTATGGCATGCCGCGCATTCACGCGACGCTGGCCCGGCAAGGAATACACGTCGGGCGCAAGCGCGTGACGCGCCTGATGCGTGAAGCGGGCCTGCGCGGCGTGAGCCGGCGCCGCTGGGTAAAGACCACGCGGCGAGCACTTGGGGCACGACCGGCTCCAGATCTCGTGCAGCGCCACTTCCAAGCTGACGCACCGAACCGTCTGTGGGTCGCCGATGCGACCTACATACCGACCGCAGCAGGCTTCTTCTATCTCGCGGTGGTGTTGGATGTGTTCAGCCGCCGGATTGTTGGCTGGGCTATGGGCAGCTATCTGCGTACCGAGTTGATGCTGCAGGCGCTGGATATGGCGCTCGCGCAGCGCCGCCCCGAGGATGTCATTCACCACTCGGATCAAGGGTGCCAGTACACCTCCATTGCGTTCGGGCGACGTTGCCGTGAAGCCGGTGTGCGCCCCTCAATGGGTTCGGTGGGAGACGCCTTCGACAATGCAATGTGCGAGAGCTTTTTTGCTACGCTCGAATGTGAGCTGCTCGCGCGCACTCGATTTGTCTCGCACGACGAGGCCCGCCAAGCGCTGTTTACTTTCCTCGAAGGCTGGGGTACAACCCGCACCGCCTGCACAGTGCTCTGGGCTATCTCTCCCCGCAGGAATTTGAAAAGCTACCTGTCGGTGTCATGAATCCGCCGCTACACCGGGGCCTACACCGCCCCATTACAAGGAGAAAACCCATCGACATAAAATTCAAATGCAGATCTGTCCGATGAAACGGGGTAACCCCAGAGCTGTCGTACGCGCGGTGCGGCCCGCCGCCAAAAAGCGAACGCTCAACGTTTGACATGAGGGGCGGCCGCAAGTGGGCGAAGCCCGCTTGTGGACGTCCCTCGATGGAAGGGTTAGGCCTCGGGTTCGTGGCAAACCACTTCGATGTTGTGCCCGTCCGGACCAATGACGAAAGCTGCATAGTAGTTCGCGTGGTAGTGCGGGCGCAGACCAGGCGCACCATTGTCTTTGCCACCCGCCTCCAGAGCCGCGCGATAGAAAGCTTCGACTTGCTGGCGATTCTCGGCCGTGAACGCCAAGTGAAGATGCGCCGGCTTCTCCTCGGTTTGGTACAGGCACAATGAAGCCTTACCCTTTGGGCTAAGCTCGACACCGTACGTCGGCGCCCCCTCCGAGGCAACAGCTACGCCGAGCGGTTTGAGTGCCTTGAGGAAGAACGCTTTGCTCGCTGCATAGTCGCTGACTCCGAATTTGACGTGGTCAAACATGAGTTCTCCTGAAGTGTGTGGGCCTTAGCCAGCCATCAACGTAAAGACGGTCTTCAGCGGCCGTTACCACACGGGAGATGGTGACTGATTTTTTCGACAAGGCGGTCCACCTATCTATCGATAGCGTACTAGATGGACTACTTTTCAACCTGGAACAAGCATGGGCAGAGGATTGGATAAGCTTGCTGAGTTTCCGAAGGTTGCGCCAGAATGGTCAGTAACGGACAAGCAACGTTTGAATGACGGACTTCAGTATTACCGAGTTCATGGCCTCCGGTAGAGCGGGAAAACCACAACAGGTCGACGAGCTAAGCGAGCCATAAGGCGGAAGGCAATACGTGCGTCTGCGGCTGGAACTAAAACAAAAGCCCCGCGCGGATTGCTCCGGCGGGGCTTGGATGAATGTGGTTGCGGGGGCAGGACTTGAACCTGCGACCTTCGGGTTATGAGCCCGACGAGCTGCCAACTG
Source organism: Cupriavidus sp. DF5525 (assembly GCF_040149425.2). Taxonomy (NCBI): domain Bacteria; kingdom Pseudomonadati; phylum Pseudomonadota; class Betaproteobacteria; order Burkholderiales; family Burkholderiaceae; genus Cupriavidus; species Cupriavidus sp. DF5525. Next base: position 1,579,462 of record NZ_CP168267.1, read on the forward strand.
CTCCACCCCGCGGGACGCAATATACGCTGGTTGGCAGCACCTGGATACCCCTTACACAAAAAAACCTGTGCAGATAGCTCTGAGCGGGTCTTCTCGGGCCGACCGCTTTGGCGCTGGCTCCGGAAGCTCGCTCTTGTGTCAGGCCTTACCTGGAGGGGGATCGCAGCCGAGGGGCACCGCCTCGGATGGACCAGCAAGGCGTAAGGCGCGGCAGCACGCCAAGCCAGAAGCATTTCCGCACCGAACGAGGACCGCATCCGAGAATGACGCCCAGCCTGATCGCGCCCCTACGCTTCCAGCCAGGTATGCTGTTCCCTGGCCGCATCCTCGCCGATCTGGGCCGCATGGGCCGCTGCCTGTTCGAGCCAAGGCGCATGCGCCGTGGGAACGTCCAGCATCGTCAAAGCCAGCCCGGATAATCAAGAATTCGTGGGATTATTAAACGTCTGCCAGCTAAACGACTGGAGCGCACCTTGACGACAGAACGGATGGAGTATAAGTGGCTCTCAGATCACTATGGCGTTACACCAATACAGGATTTTCAGATCACCAGCGAGATCGTCGCTGCTCGGCGCACCGTGGTAGCCGATGGCAGAACCCTTGAAACCTACCCCGCTGGTTCTCGCCAGGCGCCCACGCTGCAGGCCCACCTGACTTACGCACTCCGACAAGAGGGCGTTGAGTTGCCTTAACGGCGCGTTTGCATAACCGTCGGCGATATGCGGCTGAGCCTGCGTGAGGTTTGCGGAGCGCAACCAGCAGCAGATGCCCCTGTTCTACCAAGCTTGGGCCATCAACCACATTTCGTAGACACCGTCTGCGAAATTGCCCCGCCCCCTGATATAGGCATCGTCTGCAATTTTCACGGCTGACGAGACTCCTAAAGCCCTCTCCACGCCAGTCAGCAGCGTGCCCGGCACCGCCGGCGGGCTGCTCCATCCGCCCGGGCCGTGCCTCAAGTCAAAGATTGAGGCGCTGGAAATACCCGGTCAGTTCGAGGTAGCCCCGTCCGACCGCCTTGCCTCCCCGCAGCGCTGTCACCGCGCCCTCCCAATAGACCGCGCCGGTGCTCGCGCGGCTATCGAGTTCCTGATCATCCATCAGCGGTACCAGTTCGAGCGTGAGATCGCCTGCGTTCAACCCCATGGCAACCGGATAGCTCGTGCCCGTACGAGGTGAGCGCCAATGGCGCGCCGGCATGAAGTTGACCTCTTCGGGAGCCAGTACCTGGACGTGACCGTCGCTGCCGCGCAGCGTGCCGCCTCCCCAGAACTTGCGCCCCGCCTTGTCCCGGATCTGGAAAGCCATCAACGCGCCGCCGTCATCCAGGTTGATGCCGAGCCAGTCCCAGCCGACGGCCTCGTCGGCCAGCAAGGTCGACGACCATTCGTGATCCAGCCAGGCGGTGCCGTGCACGGTTTCCTGCTGGCTGCCCCGCTTCAAGGTGCCGCTCACCTTCAGCCCTGGCTGGCTGTAGTAATAGCTCGCCTGGGCCGCCAGAGGGCCCTTGCGGCTGTAACCCCGTTCGCCCTGTAGCAGCAACCTCTGGGTTGGCTCCATTGTCAGATCGAGCGTGAAATCCCGCGCGGGAATTCTGGCTCGGTAGCGCCCCGTCATTTCTCGGCGCAGCGACCAGTTGTCGATGTACACATCGGTGTCGGCAGTATTGGCAAGCGCCAGGCCAAAGCCGCTGCGCACCGCGCGCTGGTCGTGTTGGAGCTTGCCGACCACAGGCTCGCTCAGTGCGACATTGGCGAACAGCAGTTGCAGCGGCGCGAAGCGGCTTGGGTTGGCCTGGTCAAACTGCGGGCGCGAGCGGAAGAACGTAACCTGGAAGCCGAGCAGCGCTCCTGCCTGCGTCTGCAGCCAGCCGGTGGCATACCACCATTCGGTGCGATAGTCGGGGTGCGCGCCGTGGTCGCGTGGGAAGGCCAGGGTTCGACCTGCGTCGACTGGCGGATAAGCGGGCGCTGCGCCCAGCGCCGCGGCCGCCGCGCCGGAACCCGGCAACAACAGCAGGAATGAGCGCCGCTTCACCAATCCTCCTGCACCGCGCGCACGGCGCTACGCGACATCGCCTGCCGCCCGCTCGCCAGCGCAGCCAGCGAGGCCGCTGCCACCACCGCGCTCGCCACCTGGGCCAGGAATGCCCAAGGCACATGCAAGCTCATGGTCCAGTGGAACGACTGCGGGTTGACAACGTGAACCAGGATCAAGGCGATGACCCATCCCAGCGCAAGACCGGCTACCACGCCAAGCAGAGCGAGTAACGCGCCCTCCAGTGCCAGCATCGCGCCGATCTGCCAACGCATGAAGCCGAGATGCCGCAGCATGCCGAATTCCCGCGCACGAGCCAAGGCCTGCGCGCTGAAGCTGGCGCCGATGCCGAACAGGCCTATCACGACCGCTATACCCTCCAGCAGGTAGGTCACTGCGAAGCTGCGGTCGAAGATTTTCAGGGTGATGGTGCGAATCTCGCCGCGCTCGGCGAAGGTAATGTGTTCACCGCCGGCGACGCGCTGGCGCAGCCTCTCCTTGACCTGCGCCGGGCCGTTGCCCTGCTCCAGCCACAGGGCGACGTCAGTGACACGCCACTCGTCCGTGAGCCGCCGATAATCGTCCTGGCTGATCACCACCGTACCATACTGGCGCGCGTAATCGCGCCACACGCCGCCCACCAGGAAGGCGACGGCCCGGCCCTGCAGCGGCAGCGTGATACGTTGTCCCGGGCGGAAGCCATAGAGGTCGACCATCGCCTCGCTGACCCATACCGCCGGCGGATCACCCGGCTGCGCCGCGACGGGCGCAGCCGTCAGCGGCAACCGCGCGCCCGGATTGCGCGGATCGATCGGCCTGGCAATGACCGTTACGGGGGGACGCTGGGGATCAAGCAGGATCTGGCTCGAACGTAGAAACTCGGCACGCGCAACGCCACGGACGCTGGCGATGGCGGCTTGGTCGTCAAGCGAGAAATACGCGCTATCGCCGTAAGACGATGCACGCAGATAGAGGTCGGCCGGCAGGACATTGTGCAGCCAATCGTCCACCGAGATGCGGAAGCTTGACACCATAATCGCCATCGCGGCCATCAGGCTGAAGCTGGCGACAATGCCGGCCAGGGCGATGGACGCGCGGCCCGCTGCGCCGGCGAGTTGGGTCAGGGCAAGCTGCGGCACAGCCTGTCGCGAAGAGGGCAGCAAGCCGAACACAAGATGCGCCAGCCATGGCATCAGCAGGATGGCGCCCACCAACAGCAGGGCGATCGCCGCATAACCGAAGACCGGCAGATCCGCCACCGGCCGCAGTGGCGTCAGCCCAAGCCCGGCTGCCATCGCAGCAAGCCCGGTCCACGGCGAGCGTAGCCGCTTGAGCGGTGTCTCCTCATCGCCCGCCTTGAGCGCCTGCGCCGGCCGCGCGCGGGCGGCCTCCCATGCCGGTGCGAAACTGCCGAGCACCGCCGCGGACAAGCCGAGCGCGAAGAAGATCAGCGCTGCCAGCGCGTCGAAGCGGACCTTGGGCTTTACACCTTCAAAGTAGCCACCGCCCAGATCACCGCCCGCGTACCCGAGTACCGCGGCGGCGAGGACAAAGCCAAGCGCCAGGCCGAGCATCGCGCCGAGCGTGCCTTGAGCCACGCCTTCCGCCAGCAGCAGCCGCAGCAGACCAGCGCGCGTCATCCCCAAGGCGCGCAGCAGTGCAAGCTGCGAGCGCCGCCGCAGCACCGATACAGCCTGCATCGTGAACACCAGGAAGGCGCCTGTGAACAGCGCGACCAGGGCAAGCACGTTCAGGTTCACCCGATAGGCGCGCGACAGGTTGGAAGTCCGGCGCGCGTTGTCCTGCGGCGAACCCGCCACCACACCTGGCGGCAGCAGCGCGGCCAGCGCTTGCGCAAAGTTGCCCGTGTCCACTCCCGGTCTAAGCTTGACGTCGATCCGCTGCAGCAGGCCAAGCCGGTCGAGGCGCCACTGCGCCGCACCGATATCCATCACGCCCAGGCGCATGCCCTCGCCCGCCGCCGGCAGCGTGCCGGCAATACGCAGCGTAAGCGCGGTGAGCCCGACTTGCACGGTGAGCGGGTCCCCGGGCTTGAGATCGAGCCAGCTCAGCGCCGCCGGCGAAAGGAACACGGCGTCGGGATCGAGAACGTCGAGCTTGCCCGCGCGCTCCTCGGTGGGCCGCCCGATCAGATTGGGTGTCACAGGCGCCGCCCGGAACACATCGATGCCAAACAGCGTCAGCGCACCGGTGCGCCCCGGCACCAGCGCATTGACTTCCACCACAGGGCTGGCCGCCGCCACCTCCGGCAGGCCCGCGATGCGCGGATAGAGCGATTCGTCGAAGCCCATGCGCGGCCCGCGGATCTCCAGATCGGCATTCCCCATCAAGGAGCGCACCGCCTGGGAAAACTCCGCCAACGCAGCGTGGTTGACCAGATGCACGCCATAGCCCATTGCCACACCGATGGCCACGGCAAGGATGCCGATGATGGCGCGTCCGGGATGGGCGCGCAGTTCGCCCAGGAGTAGCACAAGGCCGAGCGAGCTTCGCGTTCGCATGGCTTAGGCGGCCGGGCTTATTGGCGGCAGTGGCCCCAGCGGCGTCAATCCGCCTGGCGTCAATTGCAAGACGCGATCCGCCGTCGCCGCAGCCAGTGCCGAGTGCGTGACGATCACCGCGGCCGTGCCATTTGCGTTGACCAGTTCGCGCAGCAGGCTTAGCACCCGCGCAGCCGTCTCGTGATCAAGGTTGCCAGTCGGCTCATCTGCCAGCAGCAGCATCGGCCGGTGTACCAGGGCACGTGCAATTGCCACCCGCTGCAGTTCCCCGCCGGAAAGCTCGCGCGGCAGACTGTCCTCGCGCCCCTCAAGCCCAACCGCGGCAAGCATCTCGGCAACGCGCGCCGACGCCTTTTCCCGCTCGAGGCCGTTCAACAGCAGCGGCAGCGCCACGTTCTGTGCCGCGCTCAAATTCGGCAGAACATGGAAGGCCTGGAACACGAACCCCAGCTTTCGCCGCCTCAGCAAGGTTGCGGCATCGTCGTTCAGCTTGCCCAGATCCTGTCCGTCGAACTGGATGCGGCCACTGTCGGGCCGATCCAGGCCGGCGATCAGGTGGAGCAGCGTTGACTTGCCCACGCCAGATTCACCCATGACGGCGACATATTCGCCGGCGTCCAGCGCAAGACTGACTCCTCGGAGAACCGTGCGCGGTCGGGCGCCGTTGTATGTCTTGGAGACGTCTGTAAGGGTCAGCACAATTTTGTCAACCTCGCAAGGCGCGCGTCCACGGCAAACCAATGACGGGAGAGCGGGCACAAGCCATTCTGCCACCATGGGAAGGCGCCACATAGGTAACAAGAAAGGGAGGAATGACCCACCGAATGGAACGACTGGGACCCCTCCCCCAGTACCTGCCGCGTAATGACCGAGGGCACGTGTTGAGCACTTCGGCAACGCCACGGATCGCGAGCGGTACACGAGCACCTCTTGAAAGTTATTTCAGCCGCATTTGATTGATTTCACGCATGACCTGCCTGCACTGCGTTGCCCGTAGGGCAACGATTTCGTGTAAAGATTGCTGTTCCTCGAACAAATTTTCCAGCCAACAATCCCCCCACACAACCGATTCTCGTATCTACGCGAGAAGGTCTAAGAAAGTGGAGGACGACATGCAAGACCGAGGACTACCCCCCGTCAAACGCTGGATCGCGCTTAGTGCCGCCATCCTGGGGATTACGCTGACCAGCGCGCCGGCGTCCGCCGCCGACGCGTTTCCCACCAAGCCGATATCGATGCTGGTCGCATTCCCGCCGGGGGGCCCCGCTGACGTTCTTGCGCGGGCCATGCAGCCGGCGATGGCCAAGGCGCTCGGCCAGCCCGTGGTCATCGAGAATCTGCCCGGCGCCGGCGGCGCGCTGGCAGTGCAGCGCCTGCTGAGCCGTCCGGCCGATGGCTACACGCTGATCATGGGCTCGCCCAACGAGGCCATCCTGACGCCGCTGGCGCTCGCCAGCGCCAAGTACAAGTCGGAGGAGCTGGCCCTGCTGGCGCCGGTCTCGAACCACCCGCTCGTCGTGATGACGCGCAGCGACCTGCCGTACAACTCGCTCGAACAGATCATCGCGGCCAGCAAGTCGGCAGGCAGCAAGAGCCTGACCTTCGGTAATCCGGGCTACGGGACCATGTACCACATCGTCGCCGAATACATCGCTCAGCTGACCGGCGCCAAGATGCTGCAGGTGCCGTACAAGGGCGCCACGCCGATGCTGGCAGACCTGACCGGTCGCCAGATCGACATGACGATTCTGCCAAACCTCGGTGCCTCCACGCAGCTGCTCGAAACGCACAAGATCAAGGCGGTCGCAGTGCTGGACACGCAGCGCATGCGAACGCTGCCCGATGTGCCTGCCATCTCCGAAACCAGCGTCGCACGCAAGTCCGAGTTCAATTATTCGATCTGGCTAGGCGTCATGAGCAGGGCCGGCATCCCGGCGGAGCGTGCCCGCGTATTGATGGACGCCTCGCAGCAAGCGCTGCGGTCGCCCGAACTGATCAAGGCGCTTGAGCTCTCCGGCGTGCAGCCGATGAGGCCGCAGACGCTCGAGGCCTCCGCGAAGTTCTACGTCGCCGAGACCGAGAAGTTCAGGAAGATGGCCGGCTCGATAAAGCTGACGCCGCAATAATTCCACCCGTCACGGCCGTTCCCATGGCGGCGCCGGCGCTGGCGTCGCCGGCCCCGCCTCGTTCCAGCATCCCGTTCCAAGGAGGTCTTCCTTGAATATCCTAGTTGCCGGTTTCCAGCACGAAACCAATACATTCGCCCCAACCATGGCCACCTACGAGAGCTTCGTCCGTGGCGAGGATTTTCCCGCCATGGTGCGCGGCGAGGCGATCTACGACCTGCTGGGTGTGAACGTGCCGATCAGCGGCTTCATCCACCACGTTCGCGAGCACGGTCACACCGTCACGCCTGTGATCTGGGCGGCTGCCGGGGCCTCGGCCCACGTCACGACCGATGCCTACGAGCGCATCGCCGGCGAGATCGTGGAGGCGGTAAGGACGGCCTCGTACGACACGATCTATCTCGACCTGCATGGCGCCATGGTGGCCCAGCACCTCGACGACGGCGAGGGCGAGTTGCTGGCGCGCATCCGTGCCGTGGCCGGCCCGGACATGAAGATCGTGGTCTCGCTGGATCTGCATGCCAACGTCACCGAACGGATGCTCGCGCTGGCGGATGGAGTGGTGGCGTATCGCACCTATCCACACGTGGACATGGCCGCCACCGGCAAGCGGGCAGCCGAGATGCTGCTGGAGTTATGCAGGCGGGAGTCGCGTGCGCACCTGGTGGCACGACGCGTGCCGTTCCTGATACCGGTCAACAGCATGTCCACGATGATGCAGCCCGCTCAAGGCATCTACGGCCTGCTCGAAGAGCTGGAGCCGCAAGGCGTGCTGTCGCTGTCGTTCACACCGGGCTTTCCCGCGGCCGACTTCGCCGAGTGCGGTCCCGTGGTTTGGGGGTACGGCTTCGACAGAACCCGCGTCGAGCGGGCCGTCGACGCACTGTTCGCGCGCATCTGCGAACCCGAGAGCCAGTGGGCCGTGCAGTTCGAGGAGCCGGATGCAGCGGTGCAGCGTGCCATGCGGATCGCGCAAAAGGCCACGCGGCCAGTGATCCTCGCGGACACGCAGGACAACCCGGGCGTCGGCGGCGATGGCAACACCATGGGCATGCTGCGTGCGCTTCTCAAGGCCGGCGCGCAGGACGCCGCGATCGGGATTATCTGCGATCCCGCCGCGGCCGCGGCCGCGCACCAGGCTGGTGTTGGCGCGAGGATCGAAATTGCGCTTGGCGGCTGCCCACAGGTGAGCGAGGATGCCCCGCTGCGGGCGACCTTCGAGGTGGAGGCGCTGTCTGAAGGCAAGTTCGTCTACGGCGGACCGATGATGCACGGCAAGGCTGCCAACATGGGACCAATGGCGCGACTGCGGCTCGATGGCGTGCTCGTTGCCGTTAGCTCGACCAAGGCACAATTGCTCGACCGCAACATGTACCGCGCGGTCGGCATCGATCCGGCGGGGATGAAGATTCTCGTGAACAAGAGCTCGGTGCATTTCCGCGCCGACTTCGCCGCGATCGCGGAAGACATTTTCGTGGTGCGTGCGCCCGGTCCGTTCATCGCCGATCCGGCGGACCTGCCATGGCAGCATCTCAAGCCCGGCATGCGCCTGAAACCGAACGGTCCGGCGTTCGCGCCGGCGCCCCGAATCTACGATAAGCTTACGCAGCTCGGCATCGAACTGCCCAAGGCTTCGGGCCCGGCGGCGGCCTATGTGCCGAGCGTGCGGTCCGGCAAGCTGATCCACGTGTCCGGCCATCTCTCTCGCGTCGATGGCCAGGTTCGGACCGGCCGCTTTGGCGACGACCTGCGCACCGCCGACGGTATCGCGGCGGCCCGCTTGGTTGCCATCGACTTGCTCGCGACGCTGCACGCCGCCACCGGCGACCTCGATTCGATCGTGCGGATCGTCAAGCTCACCAGCCTCGTCCATTCGACAGCGGACTTCACCGAGCAGCACCTCGTGACCAATGGCGCCAGCGAACTGCTCGCCGAGGTGTTTGGCACGCGCGGCCAGCACGCGCGCAGCGCGTTCGGCGTGCCGCAGTTACCACTCGGCGCCTGCCTGGAAATCGAACTGATCGTCGAGGTCGCCTGATTCCATGCGCGGCCTGAAACGTGATCGTTCCAATAAACCACTGCAGTTGCTTTAAAGCTCAACTTACGTTTGCAGCGACACAGCATCCGCGACCATCGCCAGGAAATTAGCCGTCTTCGCTGGTGTTGGCTCGATCCTCGACGCGAGCGCCAAGCGGATAGAGATGGAGCTGCCAACTATGTCTCTATAAACAACTCCCTCCACCTGTATTTGGCAGACAGAGGCAGGAACGAGCGACACACCGAACTCCGCTGCAACGAGATTCACAACCGAGGAGAGCTGCGGCGCTTCCTGGCCCGCAATGGGATCAAAGCCAGCCTTCTTGCACGCGCCGACGATGACGTCATGCAAAGTCGGACTTGCTTCCCTAGGTAGCAGTACAAAATGGTCTTCTGCCAATGCGTCGAGGGAGATTCGACGTCTCTTCGCAAGATGGTGCGTTGCAGGTAGCACGACCTTCATTGGCTCCACGGCAATGTGCTGAAGTTGAACCCCAGCCGGCGATTGCCCGCTCAATCGGACAAAGGCCACATCTACTCGACCATCATTAAGATATGCAAGGAGCTCGGACGTGTTACCTTCCGCCAGGGTCAGGACGACATTCGGGTAGTCCTGTCGATAAGCGCGAATTAGCCTGGAGACCACGGGGTTGAACGCGGCAGAGCCGGTAAATCCGATGTTGAGGCGCCCGATTTCGCCCCGTCCGGCGCTTTGCGCTTTCTCCACTGCTGCGCGCGTGTCATGAAGTATTCGCCTGGCATCCGTTGCAAACGCCTCGCCCGCTTCCGTCAAGACCACGCCATGCCCGGTTCTGCGGAAAAGCTTTACGCCGAGCTCCTCCTCCAACGCGTGAATCTGCTGGCTGAGAGGCGGTTGTCCAATGCCAAGCCTTTCCGCTGCCCGCGTTACGTTGCGCTCGTCAGCGACTGCGAGGAAGTAGCGAATATGCCGCAGCTCCATGCGATATCTGCTGTTATATATATCAGAAAGATGCGATAGATATTGGACAGTATATCAGCGACAGGCCAGAATGCCGCGTATCCCGCCTTGCCGAGAGCGTCCCGGTGTCTATGACCGCGGCGATGCTGTTTGAGGCCGAGGCGGCGAATCCATCCAACGAAAAGAATCAGCCCCCATGGAAAAGCTGCAGTCAACCAGGCCCGAATACCGGAACATCGGTATCTCGCAGATCGCGAGATACCGCTTGCCCTGGGCCGGCAAGGTATCCATCCTGCATCGCGTCAGCGGTGCACTGATGTTCCTCCTCCTTCCCTTCGTGCTGTACCTGTTCGAGCAGAGCATCACTTCGGAACTGAGCTTCGCAAAGTTCTCGGCCCTCCTGTCCGGCGGCTTCGTCAAGCTGGTTCTGCTGGCCCTGATCTGGGGTTATCTGCATCACTTCTGCGCCGGTATCCGTTTCCTGCTGCTGGATGTGCACGTTGGTGTCTCCAAGCCCGCTTCGGCTAAGTCTGCCATCAGCGTGCTGGTTGTCAGCCTGCTGCTTACCCTGATTTTCGGCCTGAAGCTGTTCGGCCTGTTCTGAGGAGAATCACGGTGGCAAACAACAATATCGGTCCCAAGCGTCTTGTCGTCGGTGCCCACTACGGCCTGAAAGACTGGCTCGCGCAACGCGTCACGGCCGTGATCATGGTGGTCTTCACCGTCGTCCTGGCCATTGCCTTCCTGCTGTCGAACGGCGCTTCATACGAAGCGTGGGCAGGGCTCTTCTCCAACCAGTGGATGAAGATCATCACGTTCCTGACCATCCTGTCGCTGCTCTATCACGCCTGGATCGGCGTGCGCGACATCTGGATGGACTATGTGCGCCCGATGGCCGTGCGCCTGGTGCTGCAAGTTCTTACGATTCTGTGGCTCGTCGGTTGTGCGGGCTACGCTGCTCAGATTCTCTGGAGGGTGTAATAAATGGTCGCAGTCAAGACTGGATTGCCGCGTCGCCGCTTTGACGTGGTCATCGTCGGTGCTGGCGGCGCCGGGATGCGCGCATCCCTCCAGCTCGCGGAAGCCGGCCTGAACGTGGCCGTGCTGTCCAAGGTGTTCCCGACCCGCTCGCACACCGTGGCGGCGCAGGGCGGTATCGGTGCTTCGCTGGGCAACATGAGCGAAGACAACTGGCACTATCACTTCTACGACACCATCAAGGGCTCGGACTGGCTGGGTGACCAGGACGCCATCGAGTTCATGTGCCGTGAAGCCCCGAAGGTCGTGTACGAGCTCGAACACTTCGGCATGCCGTTTGACCGCAACCCCGACGGCACCATCTACCAGCGCCCGTTCGGCGGCCACACCGCCAACTACGGTGAAAAGCCCGTGCAGCGCGCCTGCGCCGCGGCTGACCGTACCGGCCACGCGCTGCTGCACACGCTGTACCAGCGCAATGTGCGCGCCAAGACCCACTTCTTCGTCGAATGGATGGCGCTGGACCTGATCCGCGACCAGGACGGCGACGTGCTGGGCGTGACCGCGCTGGAAATGGAAACCGGCGAGGTCTACATCCTCGAGGCCAAGACCACGCTGTTCGCGACCGGCGGTGCCGGCCGCATCTACGCCGCTTCCACCAACGCCTTCATCAACACCGGTGACGGCCTGGGCATGGCCGCACGCGCTGGCGTGCCGCTGGAAGACATGGAATTCTGGCAGTTCCACCCGACCGGCGTGGCCGGCGCGGGCGTGCTGATCACCGAAGGCGTGCGCGGCGAGGGCGGTATCCTGCGCAACAAGGACGGCGAGCGCTTCATGGAGCGCTATGCCCCGACGCTGAAGGACCTGGCGCCGCGTGACTTCGTCTCGCGCTCGATGGACCAGGAAATCAAGGAAGGCCGCGGCTGCGGCCCGAACGGCGACTACGTGCTGCTCGACCTGACCCACGTCGGCGCCGAGACCATCATGAAGCGCCTGCCGTCGATCCGCGAAATCGGCATGAAGTTCGCCAACGTCGACGCGATCAAGGAACCGATCCCGGTGGTGCCGACCATCCACTACCAGATGGGCGGCATTCCGACCAACTATCACGGCCAGGTCGTGGTGCCGAAGAACGGCAACCCGAACGAAGTCCTAAACGGTTTCTACGCGATCGGCGAATGCTCGTGCGTGTCGGTGCACGGCGCCAACCGCCTGGGCACCAACTCGCTGCTGGACCTGGTGGTGTTCGGCCGCGCGGCCGGCAACCACATCATCGCGCAGAACCTGAAGCAGAAAGAGCACAAGCCGCTGCCGGCCGATGCCGCCGACCTCGCGCTGTCGCGCCTGGCCAAGCTGCAGGCAACGTCGTCGGGCGAGTACACGCAGGACGTGGCCAACGACATCCGCAAGAACATGCAGTCGCATGCCGGCGTGTTCCGGACGCAGAAGCTGATGGACGAAGGCGTCGAGCGCATCCTGGAAGTCTCCGAGCGCGCCAACAACATCCACCTGAAGGACAAGTCCAAGGTCTTCAACACCGCGCTGGTGGAAGCCCTGGAAGTGGCCAACCTGGTGGAAGTGGCCAAGGCCACCATGATCTCGGCGGCCGCTCGCAAGGAATCGCGCGGTGCCCACGCGCACAGCGACTTCCCGAATCGCGACGACCAGAACTGGCTCAAGCACACGCTGTTCTACAGCGAAGGCAACCGCCTCGACTACAAGCCGGTGAAGATGGAACCGCTGACGGTGGAAAGCGTGCCGCCGAAGGCCCGTACCTTCTGAGCACCGCATCGTAGAGACAACAGGACCCACAGAAATGAAGCGTATTTTCGAAGTCTACCGCTACGATCCGGACAAGGATGCGGCACCGCGCATGCAGACCTACGAGGTCGAGCTGGACGGTCACGAGCGCATGCTGCTGGACGCGCTGGTCAAGCTGAAGAAGCTGGACGAGACCATCTCGTTCCGCCGTTCGTGCCGCGAAGGCGTGTGCGGCTCGGACGCGATGAACATCAACGGCAAGAACGGCCTGGCGTGCCTGACCAATATGCGCGAGCTGCCGGACCGCATCGTGCTGCGTCCGCTGCCCGGCCTGCCGGTGGTGCGCGACCTGATCGTCGACATGACGAACTTCTTCAAGCAGTACAACTCGATCAAGCCGTTCCTGATCAACGACGAGCCGCCACCCGAGAAAGAGCGCCTGCAGTCGCCGGAAGAGCGTGACGAGCTGGACGGCCTGTACGAGTGTATTCTCTGCGCCAGCTGCTCCACGTCGTGCCCGTCGTTCTGGTGGAACCCGGACAAGTTCGTCGGCCCCGCCGGCCTGCTGCAGGCTTACCGCTTCATTGCGGACAGCCGCGACCAGGCCACCAGCGAGCGCCTGGACAACCTGAACGACCCGTACCGCCTGTTCCGCTGCCACAGCATCATGAACTGTGTCGACGTGTGCCCGAAGGGTCTGAACCCGACCAAGGCCATCGGCAAGATCAAGGAGCTGATGGTCCGCCGCGCGGTTTGAGGAATACGATGCCAAAGCCGTCGCAGTCAACGAAGGACATGGCCGTAAGCGAACGGCGATCTCGCCTTGACGACGGCATGCGCACTATAAGCGAATCGCTGCTGTCCGTGAAGCTCGCGAGGCCAAGGCAGAGGCGACAGGCCAGCTTGGCCGGAGTGTCCCCTCACCTGCCAGGCTAGCTACCTTCGTTTTCCGCTGTGCAGGCATTAAACACGGCCCGCACAACAGACAGAGGCACGGACCCGAGAAGTGCGGCGGCCTCCGCCTGGCAGTCGCGTGTGGGGCCAACCGGCACGCCAGGCTGATTGATCGCGGGTGTCTTGCCGGGCTGCATGCCCTCGTTCGTCGCGGAGCAGGCGCTTAGCAGGCTCAGCGTCGCGAGCACTTGCACGGATCCGAGACGCAAATGGAACCATTTCGTTGCCCGCATCTCGCTGTGCCTCCTATTTACCGGGACCCGCAGCCAGTTATCGAACTCAGAGGCGAAACACCACACTTAGCATGGGACCCTTGAGGGTGAGCCTTTGCACCAACTGGTTACCGCCCAACTGGTAGGTGATGTAGCGATAGGACAATTGCACATCCCCCCACCTTGCCGCGTACGCCGCCCCCCCGTACGCTTGAACCGTGTATCTGGAGGAACCGGTGCCGACGTCAATGTAATAAGGCACGTACCACTTGCCACTGCTACTGAGATTGATGCGTCCGCGCATACCGACTATGCCGTCCACGATATTCGCCGTCTGCGATACGCTCCCTTGCCTTGCCAACATCGCGCCTTGTTGATCGAACGTTGCGGATAATGTCCAGTTCGCGTTAGCGCTCAGGTTCAGATACCGGAGCCCGCCGAACGGCATGACAGTTCCCCAAGGCGCACGCAGGGCTGTATAGCCTCCTGCAAGTGCGAACAGGCCGCCGCTCAGGCCGCTGCTGACATCGGTCGCCAGGTCGCGCGGGACGACAACCCTGGTGCCGCCCTCCGCCCCCACGGCCTTGAGGTTGGTTTGCTGACGACTAAAGTCAAGGTAGATCGCGTCGGCAAGGACAGTCCAATCTCCCTTGCTGGCTTCGACCTGCAGCATCAGAACAAACTGCAAATTCTGGAGATAGCTGTCCGGCCCCGCTCCAACATCGAGGTTGCCACCTCCGGTAGACGAGGATCCGGAGAAGCGCAACGCGCCGCTCACGTTTGGCAACCAAAGATACGGGGCGACGGAAAATTGCCAGCCGTCAGCATCCGTCGGCGCGGCATGCGCCGACCCGGCGGCGACAGCAAGGACGATAGTGCTCCCAAGACAACGGCGGCCCAGATTAGCGCATAGGCCTTTACTGTTTGGTGCACCGAACCGACCAGCGAGTCGCACTTTTCTCATGGCTTTGCCCCCATTTCACAACACGCTGCGCCCCGTGCGCATGAGGGAAAGGGATTGCGGGGGTCGTCGGAGCGCCCGGTGCCGGCCCCCATCACCAATGCAATGCCACGGGAAATGTTTGCTGATGCAAATCCAAGATAGCAGACGCCCATGGTGGCGAGCGCCGGCCACGCATCCGTCGTGCCGTGGCGTCTTGGTCACAAGTGCGCCATCACCCATCCAAATGAAGGCGGACGGGATCACAAGGTGCCCTGAGCCACTTCAATTTCTCGGTGGATTTGACGAACCACAGCGCTCGCCCTTTACGACCTCAGATTGAAGGCGTTGCCTTTCCGCTTGACACGGCACGCTTGACGTCTACGCTTGATGCATCCAACACGGCACACCGCCCATGCGCCCCACATGGAAGTTCACGCCGCTCGCGACGCTCCTTGTCTTTCCCTTGGTTGGGATCGCGCAGCCTGAGGCCGTCCCGGCCTTTAAGCAAGTGGACTCTCTCGAAGCCAGGGTACAGGGCTGCGTCACCTGTCACGGCCAGAGCGGCCAAGGCACAGCAAACGGCTACTTCCCCCGCATAGCCGGCAAGCCGGCAGGGTACCTCTATAACCAGTTGGCGGCCTTTCGCGACGGCACGCGGCGGTATCCGCCGATGAACTACCTGGTGGCCTACCTGCCCGACCCCTACCTGAAGGAAATTGCCGAGTACTTCGCCAAGCTGCGGCCGCCCTTCGCGCCCAAGGAGAGCAGCAACGCCGCGCCGCCCGTGCTCGCCCGCGGTCAGGCGCTGGTGAACAAGGGCGACGCTGGCCAGGGCATTCCGGCCTGCGCCGCCTGCCACGGCAACGGGCTGACCGGGATGGAGCCGGGCATTCCGGGGCTGGTCGGGCTGCGCCGCGCGTATATCGTCGGCCAGCTCACGCGCTGGAAGGTAGGCGAGCGCCATGCGGCCGAGCCCGACTGCATGAAGCGCATCGCCGGGCGGCTGAGCGATGCCGACGTTTCGGCGGTGGCTGAGTGGCTATCGCAGCAGCCGGCGCCGAGCGACCCGTCGCCGGAATCCTCAAACCTGGTTCGCATGCCGCTGGCTTGCGGCAGCCAGCGGTGATGCAATGAAACGTTGGCCCGTACTCGTCCTCGGCACTGCGGTCATACTCGTCATCGTGGTGCTGGCGATTCGCTTCATGCAGCGCCCCACTTCGGCGCCACAGCAGGCGGGCTCGCCGCCGACCAAAGCCGCCCCGTCCGGGCCGGTCGGCGCTGCCACCCAGATCATCACCAAGGGCGAGTACCTGGCCCGCGCCGGCGATTGCGTGGCCTGCCACACCGAGCCAAACGGAAAACCTTTTGCCGGCGGACGGCCAATGGCCACCCCCTTCGGCAACCTCTACGTGCCCAACATCACGCCCGACGATGAGACCGGCATCGGTCGGTGGAGCGCTGACGACTTCTACAAGATGATGCACACCGGCGTCTCGCGCGATGGCACCCTGCTCTACCCGGCCATGCCGTTCGCTTCGTATACGAAGGTAACGCGCGCGGATTCGGATGCCATTTATGCCTACCTGATGTCGGTGCCGCCGGTGAAGCATCCCAACCGGCCACACGAGCTGCGCTTTCCGTTCAATAAGCGCGAGTTGCTGATCGGCTGGCGCACCCTGTATTTCAAGGAAGGCGAGTACCAGCCCGATCCGAAGCAGACGGCGCAATGGAACCGTGGTGCCTACCTGGTGGAGGGGCTGGGCCATTGCGCGATGTGTCATACGGCCATCAATGTGCTGGGCGGCTCCAGCGAATCGAAGGAATTCGAGGGCGGCATGATCCCGAACCAGAACTGGTACGCGCCGTCGCTGACCTCCAATCGCGAGGCGGGACTGGGCAACTGGCCAATCAAGGACATCACCGACCTCCTGCAGGTGGGCATCTCTCACCGGGGCACGGTGTATGGACCGATGGCCGAAGTGGTCTACAACAGCCTGCAATACCTGACCGATGCGGACGTGGAAGCCATGGCCGTCTACTTGAAATCGCTGGCCCCGCGCGACACCGAGCCGCCGCCCACCAGCCAGGCGCGGCTGGTCCAACCGGCGGTGATGGAACTGGGCCGGCAGGTCTACACCCAGCAGTGCGCGATGTGCCATGCCGACGACGGCAAGGGCCATCCGCCCTCCTTCCCGCCGCTGGCCGGCAACCAGTCGATCACGATGGCCTCGCCGGTGAATTCCATCCGCATGGTCCTCAATGGCGGCTATCCGCCCGGCACCGCCAAGAATCCCCGCCCACACGGAATGCCGCCGTTCTCGCACATTCTTGACGACGACAAGGCTGCCGCAGTCGTTACCTATGTCCGCGTAGCGTGGGGCAATGCCGGTACGCCGGTCGCCCCAAACCAGGTGAATGAGCTGCGCAAGCTGCTGCCGGAGTGAATCCGATGACCAGACCCAGTCCGATACCCGGCGCGAAACCGGGCGCCTCCGATCCTGACCATGCCGAGCCCATCGAGCCCAACGAGGCCGACGTGCATCGCGTGGTCAGTGCGGGGCCGACCGGCGCCTTCGCCGTGGCAGGGGTGGCGACGGCCATCGTCGTGCTGATCTACCTCGCTTTCTGGTTCTTCATCCACGTGCCGAGGGGGATGGTCCAGTGAACGCAGCGACGCCGCCCTCCGGTCCGTCCGCCGCCCCGGACGGCCATCACGCCGAGGCGGTCGCGGTCGCGGCCGAGCGGCGCTGGGCCGTGGTGGTCGGACTCATCATCGCCGTGATCATTCTGTTGATGATCTTCGCCGGGCTGCACTGGGCGTCGATGCCGCCATCGCGGGTGGAGACGGTGGATGTGAAAACATTGCACCTGCGCGGCGAGTTCGCCGAGGGCAACCTGGGCACCGCCGTGGACGCCGATGGCAAGGTCACGGTGCGGCTGATCGCACAGCAGTACTCCTTCGAGCCACAGTGCCTCGTGGTGCCTGCAGGCGTGCCGGTAACCTTCCGCGGCACCGCCGCCGACACCATCCATGGCTTCATCGTCGGCACGACCAACGCCAACACAATGCTCATTCCGGGCTTCGTAGCCACTTTCACCACCACCTTCCCCAAGCCCGGCGAGCACCTGATGCCCTGCCACGAGTACTGTGGCACGGGCCACGAGGCGATGTGGGCTCGGGTGGAGGTCCTGCCCCGAGAGGAGTTCATGGCCCGCGCGCGTGGCGCGGAAAGGATGAACTGTGTTTCTCGCTAGAAAGCTTGTCCTCGCGCATTTCTGGGTGGCCTTCATCGCCTTCCTCGGCGCCATCCTGCTTGGCGAATGGCAGATGTTCATCCGCAGCCCGCTGGCTCAGTGGGTCAACAATCCCGAGCACTACTACCGCTCCGTCACCGCCCACGGCACGGTCATGGCCTATGTGATGCCCACGCTGGTGGCGATGGGGTTCGGCTACGCCATCACCGAGCTGTCGCTGAAGCGGCCTCTGCTGGGGCTGCGCTGGGCGTGGCTCGGCTTCTGGCTGGTGATTGCGGGCACGGTGCTGGCGTCCATCGCCATGGGGCTGGGCAAGGCGTCGGTGCTCTACACCTTCTACCCGCCCATGATCGGCAGCCCGTTCTACTACCTCGGCGTGGTGCTGGTGGTGGTGGGCTCGTGGGTGTGGGTGGCGCTGATGTCGGTGAATCTGCACGCCTGGCGGCGAGACAACCCCGGCGCAACCGTCCCGCTGGCGCTGTACGGCACAGTGGCCGGCGCCTACCTGTGGGCGTGGACGTCGGTGGGTGCGGCGGTCGAGGTGCTTGTGCTGATCCTGCCCGCGTCCCTGGGGCTGACCGACACCATCAACGCCGGGCTATCGCGTGTGTTCTTCTCCTGGACACTGCACGCCATCGTCTACTTCTGGCTGATCCCGGCCTACGTGGCCTTCTACAGCATCGTGCCGCGCGCCATCGGCGGGCGGCTCTACAGCGATACGATGGGGAGGGTAGCCTTCGCGCTGTTCCTCGTTTTCTCCATGCCCATCGGTATCCATCACCTGTTTGCCGATCCGCAGGTCGGCGCAGGCTTCAAGTTCGTGCATGCGGCCATGACAGGGCTGGTGACAGTGCCCACGCTGCTCACGGTGTTTACCATCGTCGCCTCGGTGGAGATCGCGGGGCGGCTGCGCGGCGGCAAGGGCGTGTTCGGCTGGCTGACGGCGCTGCCGTGGCGCAACCCGATGATGCTGGCGGTAACGTTTTCCTTCATCATGCTCGGCCTGGGCGGCGCCGGCGGCATTATCAACATGAGCTACCAGCTCAACGAGACGATACACAACACGCAGTGGGTCACCGGACATTTCCACCTGATCTTCGCCGGCGCCGTCGTCATCATGTACATGGTGGTCGCCTATGACATATGGCCGCAGCTCACTGGCTGCGCGCCGCTGCAATCGGGGCTGGTGCGCCTGCAACTGTGGCTGTGGTTCCTCGGCATGCTGGTGCTGTCGCTGCCGTGGCACTGGGTGGGCCTGCTCGGCATGCCGCGCCGCATGGCCTACTACGACTACAGCCACCCGGCGCTCCAACCGCAGGCATGGACGGTGACGGCCTCCACTTTCGGGGGGCTGGCGATGGTTGTCTCGGCCATCCTGTTTGTGCTGATCCTTGCCCGCGCCCAGCGGCGCCCCGCGCCGGCGCCCGCACCATACACCTTTAGCCAGCCGCTGCTTCCCGGGGCCCGGCCGCCAGCCGCACTGAACGGCTACGCGCTTTGGGTGGGCATGATGATCGCGCTGACGCTGGTGAATTATGGCTATCCCATCGTGCAAATGGCCATGCTGGACAACGCCCGCGTGCCGGTGGTGCCCATCGGGAGCCGCTGATGCAAGACAACCGTACGCCCCCGGACCGCAGCCCGCTCGGCAGGCAGAGCGTGGTGGCTCTGGCCGCGCTCACCGCCCTGCTGATGCTGGTCGGTTTCCTGTGGCTGCCCATGGCGCAAGGCGACTTTACCGTGCGTGGACTGTGGGACACCATCTGCCGTGCTGCGGGCGTACCATCCCAATGGGCCGGTAACAGTGCTGCCCGTACCGGCCACGTGGCCACCAACGTCGTGCTGGACCGCGCAATGGCCCATGCCGCGCCGGCCGACGCCGTAGGCCGGGGTGCCACGCTCGCATTGAACTGCACCATGTGCCATGGCGCGCAGGGCATGAGCGCGTCCAATGCGCCCAACCTCGCCGGACAGTATCCCGAAGTCGTCATCAAGCAGCTGCAGGACTACAAGACAGGCAAGCGTGGCAGTCCGATCATGGAGACGCTTTCCCGCAATCTCTCCGAGCGCGACATCGCCGACCTCGCGGCCTACTACGCTTCGCTTCCCAAGGCCCGCACGGCTCCGACGACCTACGACGAGAACCTGCCCGCGTTGGTGCGCGTGGGAGACCCGCTGCGCAATGTGGCGCCCTGCATTTCTTGCCACGGAGGCGTGGATCAGAAATTCGGTGCGCCGTGGCTCGAAGGCATGCCGCACGCCTATTTGACAAGCCAGTTGCATGCGTTCCGCGACGGTACCCGCCGTAATGACAGCGAGGCGCAGATGCGCAATATGGCGCGAGCGATGAGCGATCAAGAGATCGAGGAAGTTTCGAATTTTTACGCAAGAAAAAACAGTGCGGCAGAGGGGCGCTAGATCAGTATGGCCATGCCGGCTTCGTCGACAAACGCCTTGTACCGCTCTTGGTGGTGCCCCAACGACACGCCACGTTCCGTAGGCCGGAGGCACGGCGCGGCACCACAGCGGCAGGTACCGCGCCACGTCGCGCGATGCTCTCGACATGTGTTTGGGCGGCTTGTTCGGTTGTCACGTGGATGGCCCCCAGGCGAGCGGCTTTAACTGGCCGCCGAGACCCGAGCTTCGGCCTCGGCAGGAAAGCTGTCGATGGTGTTCAGCTTCGACGTGTCCAGAGCCGTATCGAGCGGCCCGGAGCCTGTCAACGCCGGCGCATCGCGGCGATGCACATCGTGGGTCACGAAGCCGATGTCGTGGCTCGGAATTGCCAGGCACTCGGGACGGGCAAACGAGCCGCGGATGTCGTCCAGCCCGCTGGTCCAGTGCTCGCCCATGGTGTCGGCGCTGAACTCGAAGTCCTTGTAATGTCCTTCGAAGAACTTATTGCGGTAGATCAGGTGCACGACGTTGACGGCGCTGCCGTCGGCAATCCGCTGCGCCTCGCGCATCAGCGGATGGGTCTCGCGGACAGACTCCGGCACGTGTTCCAGCAGTTCCTTGATCAGCCGCGCATGCTTCTGGCGGCCTTCCATGAACGCGGTGACGGCGCGGGTCCGGCTCGAGTACTGGATGTCCTTGGTGCGCTCTGATACGTCCAGGAAGTTGCCCGGCAGGGCCCCGCTCGCGCTCCACAGGTCCACCTGGAAGATCAGCGTGTCCTTGTGCTGCGATTCGCGCAGGATCTCGGTCAGCGGTGTATTCGATACGAGGCCGCCATCCCAGTAGAACTCGCCGTCGACCTCCACGGCCGGGAAGCCCGGCGGCAGCGCGCCGGACGCCATGAAGTGTTCCGGCTTGAGGTGCATCTTCGTGTTGTCGAAGTACACGAGGTTGCCGGTGCGGACGTTGACCGCGCCGACGGAGACGCGCATTTCACCGTCGTTGATGCGATCGAAATCGGCGTACTTGAGCAGGGTCGCGCGCAGCTCGCTCGTATCGTAGAAGCTCACCTGGCTCGGCGCGCTGCCTTGGCTGCCAAAACTGTGCAGCGGCGAGCGAGGCACGAAGAAGCCCTGCTGGCCTTCCACCAGCGCACGGCCGGCGGCCCACATGCTCGACCACTTGCGCGCGATGTCCCAGAAGCCGAACGTCGCCGGCACCCAGGCACCGACATTGCCAATCACGTCCGCCGGCAGGCTGATCGTGTTCCAGAATCCGCGCAGCGCTTCCACGCGATCCTCGGGGGCATTGCCAGCGATGATTGCGGCGTTCAATGCGCCGATTGAGATGCCCGATACCCAGGTCGGGTGGATCCCCGCCTGGGCCAGGCCTTCGTAGACGCCAGCCTGATAGGACCCAAGTGCGCCGCCACCCTGAAGGACGAGGCCGACCTCGTCATAGGGCGGCAATGTCAGCGGAGATGCTTGTTGAAATGTCTTGCGTTGACTGCGGTGCACGTCGGTTCCTTGTCTTACTGCATGAACCAGCCGTGGCTGACCACGACCGATTGGCCGGTCAGCGCGGCGGATTCAAAGCCGGCCAGGAACGCGACCGTGCGGGCCACGTCGGCGACGGTCGTGAATTCGCCATCGACCGTTTCCTTGAGCATGACGTTGCTGACGACCTCGGCTTCGGAAATGCCCAGCGCCTTGGCCTGATCGGGGATCTGCTTGTCGACCAGCGGGGTGCGGACAAAGCCCGGACAGACGACGTTGGCGCGAACGCCACGCGGGCCGCCTTCCTTGGCCACGACGCGCGCCAAGCCCAGCAGCCCGTGCTTGGCCGTGACGTAGGCCGACTTAAGCTTGGAAGCCTCGTGCGAGTGGACCGAGCCCATGTAGATGATCGCCCCGCCCTTGCCGGCCTTGTACATGTGCCGGATGGCCGCGCGGGTCGTCAGGAAAGCGCCATCGAGGTGAATGGCGAGCATCTTCTTCCAGTCGGAGAACGCGTAGTCCTCGATCGGATTGACGATCTGGATGCCGGCGTTCGATACCAGCACATCAATGCCGCCCAGCTTTTCCACCGTTTCTTCCATGCCGGCGTTGACCGCTTCCTCGTTCGTGACGTCCATCGCCACGGCAATCGCCTGGCCGCCGTTGGCGACGATCGACTCGGCCACCTGGCGCGCATTCTGGAGATTCAGGTCGGCGATGACAACGGCCGCGCCGTCATGTGCCAGCTGACGGGCACATTGTTCGCCAATACCACTGGCTGCGCCGGTAACGAGGGCGACTTTTCCTTGCAATGACATGGTTGCTCCTTGCGGGGATTATTGATTGACGACCAGCTTCGGCGCCTGTGCCGGCGCGAGGTAGTCGAAAGCGACCTCCCCGATATCGAGGGTGACGTTGGCGATTAAACATGACGACATAAGTATTGCAGCATGTATGATTGCGTGGTTACTCTAATGGAGAGGCAGCCATGCGCAGACTCGAGATTGCAGACGCACAGATAATGCAGTTGGCGATTCGACAGGAGATCGAGCGAAGCGAGGAGTCGCGGTATGACCACCGCCTGCACGGGGTGCTGCTGGTCAGCAGCGGTTACTCGTGCACTGAAGTGGGCCAGATGTTCGGTCAAGCGGCCACGACAGTTCAGCGATGGGTCCGACGTTTCGAGCGGGGCGGTTTCGACGGATTGCGGGAAGGTGAACGGCCCGGTCGCCCGCGTGCGTTGAATGACTCGCAATGGCGTCGCATCGAGGCGGATCTGCGCAAGACACCACGCGACTTCGGATTTGAAGCGGGCCTGTGGGATGGGCCCGTTCTATCGGAGCACTTGCGTCAGCGCTATGGCATCAAACTGGGCGTGCGGCAGTGCCAGAGGCTGTTTCGCCAGATGGGTTTCCGGCTGCGCAAGCCGCGCCCGCAGGTCGCCCAGTCTGATCCCGTTCGCGTTGCGGCGGTAAAAAAAACTGCGGCGACTGTCAAAGCGCGACGACATTGAGTTATGGAGCCTGGACGAATGCCATTTCCAGCAACACGGATCGCGCTGTCGCATGTGGGTGGCCCCGGAGATCCGCGATCCGGTGTTGATGCATGCGCCGACGCGAAAGTCGGTGGCATGTTTTGGCGCCGTCAGTCTGAGCACGGGTCGCTTCGTCTGGCAGGTATGCCCTGTCTTCAACGCAGAAACGTTTGCATCCTTTCTTCGCCAACTACTCCGCCATCGACGTCGCGGCAAGCGCATCGTCGTGGTCCTGGACAACGCAAAGTACCACCATGCCGTCCTGCTCAAACCGTTACTGCACAAATACAGGCGGCACATGACGTTGTTGTTCCTGCCACCATACAGCCCGCAACTGGCGCCTATCGAACGCGTATGGAAACTGACACGGCGCCTGGGGTTACATAACCGGTACTTCGCCACCCTCGTAGAAGTTCTCTCGGCAGTCGACGCCTGCTTCCAGCAATGGAAGAGACCAAACGAGGTACTACGACGACTATGCTGCATTATTTAAGACGCTGTGTTTAGATGCTTGGCACCGACGACGCGGCGGACCGGCAGGTCGGCGACCGGCGCCAGAGCATGCGCGTGGAGTTCCAACGCGCCGGGGCCTGCCCATGCGCCCAGCACCGTGACATCGCGCAGGAGGAATCGGACCAGTTCGCAGATCCGCGCCGAGCCGTCGACGTGCGGCAAGACCTTTAGCAGGTAGTTCGGCGTGTCGGCGAGGTGTCGCTGTTCCGTTTCGAGATCGAGTGGGCGGAACTTGAAGCCCATCGTGCCGGTGGCGATGCGCTGTGTGCCATAGTCGAGCGTGCCGAGCAACGTATCGTGTCCGTCGATCGACAGGCGCGGCGAGCCGAGCTTCTTAGGGAAGCCCCAGATTTCACGGCCGCCGGCAATGGGGCCCTCGTCATCGAGGTACATCGCATGGGTGTAATTGCCCTTGCGTCCCTGCTCGTCGATGACGGGAATGACCTGGCCGCTTTCGGTGTAATTGCCGAATCCGGAGGAATCTGGCATGCGGATGAATTCGTAGTGGACAAGGTTCGCGTCGGGCTGCAGCGGCTCGGGCACGACGGCTCGCAGCGCGTCGGGATCGGTCTCGTAGGAAACGATGAAGTATTCGCGCTGCAGAAAGCGGAACGGCGGACGCGGATACGACGGGTTATGCACCGGCATGGCAAATGCGTTTCGGCGGATATGTTCTGTGTTCACGGCGTGTTCCCTCTGAGATGTGAAGCCATCTGGTCACGCAGCACGCCCCGTTGGGGGTCGCTGGGCCGAGCGAAGCCAGCGCGTGCAGACACACTCGCACGGCAATCATGTCGCGGGGAAGATGGGGTGGCCCTGGCCTGTCAGCCTGGAGGTTCGGTTGGAAGAGTGGGCGGGATGCTGCAATGCAGGATGGCCCATCATATGATTTTCTTTCGCGCAGCAAAACGCCGACATTGGTCAAGACCTTGTTGTCCCAAAAGCGACAATATGATTGTCCTTTAGCGGCATGGGTCGCTGAAATTGACTCATCCGCGCCACCACCACTGACGGCACGCCGTGCGGTGACCCCATGTGGGCGAACAAGCACTATTGCCGGGCGGGTGCCTCCGACGATGCGCTATCCATGGCATGCGGAGCGGTGTCGATGAAGTGCCGTCTGGGAGAGGCCAAGTCAGGGGTGTCTTTAATGACGCAAGAACTAATTTCGCAAACGCCTGGATCTTCCTGCCAGGTGGGTACCAACGCGTGAGTTGCGAATGTCCTCGTTGGGATCACGCGCCCTAGTGGATTGCGAGCGCCAATCCAACCTGTGTCGCGTCGCAGCGACTCCAGTCTTTCCAAGCATCGCGCCGACTCACCGTGCCATAACACCACTTCGCTTTGATCACACGCTCGCGCAGCCGATTCTTGGAATACACATCAGTACCGCGCAGACCTGGGAGCGACATCACGAGGTTCTCGAATCGCATGTCAATGTGGTACCAGTCCAGCACGCGAGCCGTTGCAGACGGCAACTGAACGTCGCGATGTCGATGGCCTTCTTCCGCGTACTGCACCCGGTTTCGCCGACCGAGACCGAGATCCGTCACGTCGCGCTGGGCATGGATGGCGGGCCGGAGATCGCCAACCGCGAACGGCTGCGGATCCACGAGCATTTTCAGGGCCCGTTCGTCCGATCCTGGTCAACCGCGGGCTGAACCGCGAAGTCGTCGCCGCGAACGGCGACAAGGTCTCGCACGCCACCGACGAAGGCGACATGCGCGAAGCCTATCGGATGTGGAAAAGGATGATAGCGCCAGTATTCGTTGTGCAGTCCGCCCGACGATTCGTCTGGCTACCTGATCGCCGTGAAGCGGGAGCAAGCCTCGCGCGGCGGCTCCGCCGCCCTGCATGACAATGTGCAGGAAAGCACCGAGTTGTCCATCAGCGCCCCGCGCAGCCTGTTCAGCCTGTCGCCGGAGGCAAGCGGACGCCTGCTGTTTGCCGCCGGCATCGGCATCACCCCGCTGCTGAGCATGGCCCATGCGCTCAACCGACAGGCCCTCCCCTACCACAGGCCCTCTCCGAAAACGGATGATCCCGGCTGAACTGCCGCCCCCAGCAATCCACTCGGATGAAGGGCTCGACTTGCAGCAACAAGCCCGACGGCATCGCAAACGCCTTGGCAATGGGCACCCGTTGCTGCTGCCCTCCCGAGAGGAATTCCGGACAGGCTCGCCCATGCCCGAACAACTCACCAGGCTAGCGTCGTTCGGGCGTGGCCCGATCAGCGACGTCAGCGCCAAATTTATGCATTAGCAGCGGATCGTCTCATCCGTCACGACTACAAAGCGCAATTGATACCGCTGCGGGAACGCGATGACCAACCGTGATAGAGCGATCTTGCCTTCTTCATCGCTCCATCTGGCGCAACGGGGCCGGCAACCTGACGCCGATCCGGCTGGCAAGGTGGGCAAACCCCAGCGCATATGATATAAGTGAATTCAGTCTCCGCATCCTGGCCGGGCAAGCAGCCCTGCAATTCGAGCGGCGATACCGAATATAGGGGCACTTAGCCCCACCGGAAGCCGGCCAACAGTGGTTCGGCGCAAAACAACCGCCCTCCGGCAAACGTAGCGACCCAATGCACTCTGTACAGATCCGCACCGCCAACCACCAGCATGCCAAGCATGTTGCGGCTGCGCGCGCCTGTGCACAGCAACGCGGCATCGCCGCCCTGCAAGTCAGGGTCGCCCAACAGTTCCATCTTCCCGCCGTGCTTCTCTTAGCCGTGCGGGGAATCAGGGACTAGCCCACAGTCCGGATCTGATCTCCCCGCACGGCACATTGCCCGGGGGCCGCAAGCATCGATGGCGGCCCACTGTTCAACGTGCAAATGGGAGAGAGCATGCCGACGATCAGCCGCAAGACCTTAGTCATCTATCGCAGGACACTCTGCGCGATGGGGGCGATGGCCGTCCTCTACCTTGCCCTCAATCTCGATTGATCAGACGCCGATACCGATCGGATTAAATTCTGATCCAATGCGCGCCGGCCGGTCGTCCGGCGCGCAGACTCCTTTGCACCAAATCCTTTAGCCGGCGCCGGACTTGTCCGTCGCACGACGGCCCTAGCCAGCTTACAAGCTACACCTTCATGGCCATGGAGCTCTCTCAGAATTTTGTCAAAGCCAAACGCCCCTGCGCGGATGGATACAAATGGTTCCTGCGCAACCGCCACGGTGGAAGCGACTACCAGCGCCTGCTCGATGCGCTGGTCCAGGCTGACCGCGTCGGCGATGCGTGCTGGCTGCTCAACCAGTTCGGCCCGACAGACACCATCCTCACGCTGGATGCGCTCGATGCCAAGGCGCTGGTTTTTGCCGGCACCGTGATCGTGCGCGGCGTCATCGATGTCGAGTCAGTGATCAGGGCCGGGCGCAGCATCCGCGTCGGCGCGGGCATCCGGGCCGGCATTTCCATCGTCGCCGGCGAGAACATCGACAGCGCGGGCAATCTCTACAGCGGCGGCACCATCGAAGCCGGCGGCGACGTCAAGGCCAATTGGGGCATCGAAGCCGAGACAGAAATCGACTGCAAGGGCAATGTCCGCGCTGGCTGGGATGTCACCGCCGGCGAGCACATCTCCGTGAGCGGCAACCTGCGAGCCGGGGAGAACATCGTGGCGCAAGGCGCTATCCGCTGCGGTCAGGGCATCAAGGCGGGTGGGAATATCGAAGGCCAGCACGACGTCGTCGCCGGTTGCGGCATCGAGGCCGGCGGCGCAATCCGTGCCGGCCAGCACCTGGTGGCGGGCTGGGGCATCAGGGCCAGAGAGACCATCGCAGCCGAAGGCGCCATCAAGGCCGGCGAAGGCGTGCAGACCGAGGAAGACATCCTGACCGGGCCGGGCTACGGCATCTACGCCGGCCTGAACGTGCGCGTCGACGCCTGGGAAGATAGCGCTCGCATTGTCGCAAGGCAGAAGCCTTCCACGCTGGTGTGCGGAAGCTGGCAGCCGCGCTGAGGCGCGGCTGCTGACCCAGGGCCGTGGCGCCCGCTTGCAGGGCATGGTGGTCGAGCACGACGGTGCGTTGGTCACGCTGGGCAACTTCCGTGAGCCTAATCCACGCCTGTTGGTCGGAAGCAAGCGCGATGTGCCACTGACGTTCACTGAGAGCGGTGAGTCCTAATCATCCTTGGATCGAGATCGCAGGATTCGCGGAACTCTGCAGAATCATAGGAGCAAGCAATCGTTATGGTAGGTATAGGGTGTGTATTGGCCGGGATAGGCCTCGCTGCACTCGTCGCGGCGGTACAGGCAAGGCGAGCGGGCGAGGCGCTCCGAGATGTGCGACTGTTGACTGGCGTGTCAGCAACCTGTGCTTTGGCGGGGCTGATGCTCGCGATGGACCTGATGGGATGGAACGCGTAGTTGGCATTCAGTCTGCGGCATAGATCTGCCTGCCTTCAAGGATTGGGGGCAGCGATCTGTTCTGGCCCATCTCGGCCAGGGTGGCCCGGAAGGCATCACGGACAGCCAAGTTCAGCGAGCACGCGGGCGCGTGGGTAGTGATTGCATCGATGGCATCCTTCAGCGGGATCTGCTGATCCTTGCCATCGCGGTTGACTAGCTGTGATGCAAGATGCGGCCATGGATTCACCGAGAGCATGTTGGGGCGCCAAGCGGAACCATGGGCGACGGCGGCCTTAAGCAGGCCGCCGGTCGGGCATGTGTGCTGGCAGCGGCACCGTCAGTTTAGTACCGAAGAGCGCTACCCTGATCTTTGGAAAGTTCAATAGACGCGTTCGGACTCCAGGATTTCCTCGACCGTGACTTCGAGAAAGTTCCGGCTCTCTGGTATGGCGACACGGACATGCTGGCCCTCGTGCAAACCAAGCAGCGCCATACCCGCCGGCGACAGGATCGACAGCTTGCCGTGGCGATAGTCGGCGTCTTCAGGGTACACAAGGCGCCAAAGCAGATGCTCGCGATGCTGCGCTTCGATGCATAAAAAGGGGGTGTGCAGCGTTATGGCCTTGGCCGGCAGGCTGGTGTGCGTGCAGATGATCGCATGATCAATCATGTCACGCAGGCACTGCCGCTTATGCGTCGGCAACCCCTGATCCACCACAAGAGAATTAAGCCGCTCGACGTGGGCCGTTGTAAGGAAAACCGTCTTTCGCATTGCAAACTCCGCGCATCACTGTGAATCCACGCACCAGGCAGGCAGCGCTGTCCATGGCTGCAGGGGAATGAGTTTCGGCCCGGTGCTCTGCAGACAGTACCAAACGGTGTCAGGCAGAGTGCCGGGCGGCACGGAGCATTGCGGCAATCGCCGCGCGAAGGAGCGGGAAAGTGCGTTTCACGGGAATCCGGGTGCAAGAATGACAACCCTCACAGCCCTCATTTAAACAGGGTTCGCATCTCAAGGGAAGCCATGACGGTCTGGCGGGTTACTGCGCCAAGGCAAGGATATCGGCAGCCGGTTTGCCTTTTTTTGGGAATTGGATAAGATATCGAATATTCAATGGCTCGTTTTCAGTTTTCTGCTTGAGGAACTAGGCAATGGATACGGTGGTGCAGTATTTCTGCCTGGTCGGGTTATCAGGCATGAAGCGACAGCCGGTATCGCACATAGTAGCCTTACCGTCACAAGTTGGCGCTGCAACGAAGGTCCCGCGCTTCTACAGCAAGACGCATTCGCGATATGGAGCGGGTCGCGCCTGCCTCTAATTTTTCCGGAGCTTGTTGGGCACGCGACTGAAGCGCCCAACCAGCTCCGGATTTCCCCCACCTTGCACTTCTTTTTCCGTATTGGTCATTCAATCAATGGGGTCGCCCTGTTGAATTTCGAATGACCATTGGCTTGCGGTCAGAGATGACTGTTGCTGCCATGCAGCGGGCACATGTGCGAGGAGCATTCATGCATTTTCCCTGGTAATCGGGCAGCAAGCCGGCTGAATCCAGCTTTTGCCGTGACGGGCTCGCATGTGGCCCCATTCCAATCAGCGCGCAGAAGAAAATCGCGTGTGCTTACAGGAGTGTGATCATGAATTCACTAGCCATACACCATATTTCCATAGCGCAGCGCTCGAACCTTGAAGTCTTGCGAGGCATGGCGGACATGGTGGGCCTCATGGACCACGCTTTTGCTCACTTTGAAAAGCTGCTCGAATGGAATCTTCAGTTGGTCCCTTTCTCGTTGCAAGGATCCAGTGAGTGCACGAAACGGATGTTCGCAATGGGCAGGCCTCAGGATCTCCTGGCAATGCAGATCGCTCTGATGCAATTAGCAAGCGGGCACGTTTTCTCATTCCAGTATGATTCAAGCCCGGATTCGTGAGCACCAGAGTCGAAGCTACGAAGCGCAGCGCGGCATGTCCCGGCATCCGCCCTACGCCGTCACGCCACAGCGCGAGGCCGCGTGGTGTGCTGGATGCATGGATGTGGGCGCGCAAAAAAACGGTATAAATTCGACAAACGCGGCTAATTCACCACGGCCCCAGCGTCCGCTCTACAAAGGTGGCCTCGAGCGGCACGCCGAGAAAGCGCGCGATCTCCACGATTTGCCCGTACAGCATCCATTGCCCGTGATGGATGCTGCAGCCTCGCGCGCGCGCCGCTGCCAGCAGCGCGGTCTCCGGATCGCGCACGACAGCTTCGCAGACCAGCGTGCCGGGAGCCAGGCGCTCGGCCGGCAACGGCAGCGCATCGTCGTCGCGCAGGCCGAGCGACGTGGCGTTGACCACCACATCGAACCCGGCCGGGTCGTCGCCGCCCGCGCGGATCGCCATGTCGGGCAGCGCGGCGCGCAACCGTTCCACCAGCTGCGCCGCCTTCTCTGCGGAGCGGTTGTGGATCACCAGTTCCGCTGGCCGTTCCCGCGCGATGGCGAAGGCCATGGCCTTGCCCGCGCCGCCGGCGCCGACCTGCAGGACGCACTTGTCCGCCAGCGCGTGGCCGCGCTCGCGCAGACCGGCGACGAAGCCATCGCCGTCGAAGTTGCCGCCGACCCAAATGCGCCGGTCGCGATCGTAGCGCAGCGCGTTGACCGATCCGACCATGCGGGCGGTCTCCGTCAGCTCGGCGCATGCCGCGACGACCGCCTCCTTGTGCGGCACGGTGACCACCATGCCGGCCAGGTTCATCATTGCCGGGAGACTGTCGAGCAGCGCACGCAACTGCTGGGGCGCGACGTGGAACGGCACGCACACCGCATTCAGGCCCTGGCGGGACACCGAGGCGTTGAACAGCTGCGGCGTGCGCACCTGGCCGATGGGGTCGGCGATAATGCCGACAAGCTGGGTATTGCCGTCGATTTGCAATCTCAGATCCCCGCCATGCAGGTGTACTTGATCACCAGGTAGTCCTCGATGCCGTAGTGCGAGCCCTCGCGCCCCACGCCGGATTGCTTGACGCCACCGAAGGGCGCCACTTCGTTCGAGATCAGGCCGGTGTTGACGCCCACCATGCCATATTCCAGCCGTTCGGACACGCGCCAGACGCGGCCCAGGTCGCGCGCGTAGAAATAGCTGGCCAGGCCGAACTCGGTATCGTTGGCCAGGGCCACCACCTCGTCCTCGGTATCGAAGCGGAACAGCGGCGCCAGCGGGCCGAAGGTCTCCTCGCGCGCCACCAGCATACCGGGGCGCACTTCGGCCAGCACCGTGGGCTGGAAGAACGAGTGGCCCAGCGCATGGCGCTGGCCGCCGTGCAGCACGCGCGCGCCCTTGCCCACGGCATCGGCGATATGCTCTTCCACCTTGGCCACGGCCTTGTCGTCGATCAGCGGGCCGATGCGCACGCCGTCTTCCATGCCGTTGCCGACCTGCAGCGCCGCCACCGCGGCCACCAGCTTCTGCGCGAAGGCCTCATACACGCCCGACTGGACGTAGATGCGGTTGGCACAGACGCAAGTCTGGCCGGCATTGCGGTACTTCGACACGATTGCGCCTTCGACCGCCGCATCGAGGTCGGCATCGTCGAACACGATGAAGGGCGCGTTGCCGCCCAGTTCCATCGACACCTTCTTGATCGTCGACGCGGCCTGCGCCATCAGCACGCGGCCCACTTCGGTCGAGCCGGTGAAGGTCAGCTTGCGCACCAGCGGGTTGGTGCTCATCTCGCCGCCGATGGCGCTGGCCGAGCCCGTCACCACCGACAGCACGCCGGCGGGGATGCCGGCGCGCTCGGCCAATGCCACCAGCGCCAGCGCGGTCAGCGGCGTCTGCGAGGCGGGCTTGAGCACCATGGTGCAGCCCACCGCCAGCGCGGGGCCCGCCTTGCGCGTGATCATGGCCGCGGGGAAGTTCCATGGCGTGATCGCCGCGCACACACCCACCGGCTCCTTGGTGACGACGATGCGCTGGTTGCTCACCGGCGCCGGGATGGTGTCGCCGTAGACGCGCTTGCCTTCCTCGGCGAACCATTCGATGAACGAGGCCGCGTAGGCGATCTCGCCGCGCGCCTCGGCGATGGGCTTGCCCTGTTCCGCCGTCATGATGCGCGCCAGGTCTTCCTGGTTGGCCAGGATCAGCTCGAACCACTTGCGCAGCAGCGCCGAGCGTTCCTTGGCGGTGCGCGCGCGCCACGCCGGCTGCGCGCGGTTGGCGGCCTCGATGGCCTGGCGGGTCTCGTCGGCGCCCAGTTGCGGCACCTGGCCCACGCGTTCGCCGGTGGCCGGGTTGGTGACGGCGATGCAGCGCTCGCCCTCGAGCCAGCGGCCGTCGATATAACACTGCTGCCGCAGCAGCGAGGAATCCTGAAGGTTCAGCATAGTCGGTGTGATGGTTAGGCCGTATCAGCCGGCCATATAGAGGCCGCCGTTGACGTGCAGCACCTCGCCCGTGATGAAGCTGGCGGCGCCGCTGCACAGGAAAGCGATCGCGCTGGCGACTTCGCGCGGATGGCCCAGCCGCCGCAGGGGGGTCTGTTCCACCGATTCGGCGCCGCGTGTACGCACCAGTTCGGCCGTCATCGGCGTTTCAATGATGCCAGGCGACACGGCATTGACACGGGTACGCGGCCCCAGTTCGCGCGCCAGGCTGCGCGTAAGGCTCAGCAGCGCCCCTTTGGAGGCCGCATAGTGGGCGTTGCTGTAGGCCCCGCGGTGCGCCGCCACCGAGGTCAGGTTGACGATGGCGCTGCCCTCCCGCAAGGCCGGAATCGCGCGGCGGATCAGGTAGAAGACGCCGTCCAGGTTGATGCCAAGCGTCTGGCGCCACTGCGCGTCGGTCATTTCCGCGACCGGCTGGGACTGGTACAGGCCGGCGGACGGCACCAGGAAATCGATGCCGCCAAAGCGCTCGACCGCCGTGGCGACGGCGCGCGCGCTGTCGTCCGGGCTGGCGGCGTCCATGGGCAGCGTCACGATGCGCTCGGGGTCGCCAAGGCTGCGCGCGAAGCCAGCCAGGCCGTCCGCATCCAGGTCGGTCAACACCAGGTTGGCGCCGCCGGCGTGGAACAGGCGCGCGAGCTCGCGTCCGATCCCTCCGTTGGCGCCGGTCAGCAGCAGCGTACGCGATGCAAAGTCAGACATGCAGTGTCTCCATGCGGTCGGTTCGATTCAGATATGCAGGGCGCGGCCGTAGGCCGCCAGGACGGCCTCGTGCATCGCCTCGGACAGGGTCGGGTGCGGCAGCACGGCCGCCATCAGCTCGGCCTCGGTAGTTTCCAGCGCCTGCGCAATGCCGTAGCCCTGGATCATCTCGGTCACCTCGTCGCCCACCATGTGGGCGCCCAGCAGTTCGCCGCTGCCTTCGTCGAACACCACCTTGACCAGCCCGCCAGTGGCGCCCATCGCGATGGCCTTGCCGTTGGCCGAGAACGGGAACCTGCCGACGCGCACGCGGTGGCCTGCCGCCATCGCCTGCGCTTCGGTCAGGCCGACGCTGGCTACTTGCGGATGACTGTAGGTGCACGCCGGGATCCGGCGCGGGTCGAGCGGGTGCGGCTGGAGCCCGCCAATTTTCTCGACGCAGATCACGCCTTCATGGCTGGCCTTGTGCGCCAGCCATGGCGGGCCGGCCACGTCGCCGATGGCGTACACGCCCGGCTCGCCGGTACAGCCGTATGCGTCCGTGACGATATGCGTGCGCTCGACCCTGACCCCGGTGCCTTCCAGGCCGAGATCCTCGACATTGCCGACGATGCCGGCCGCGACCAGCACCACGTCGGTCTCAAGCCGCACGGGTTCGCTGCCTGCCAGCGTCACCGTCCACCCGGACGCACCGCGCTGGGCACCCTCCAGGCGGGTGCCGGCGTGGATGGCGATGCCGTCGCGCCGGAGCTGGTTCGCCACCTGCGCGGAGATCTCCGCATCCTCCGTTGGCAGGATGCGCTCGGCCATCTCGACCAGCGTGACCTGCACGCCTACCGCGTGATAGAAGCTCGCGAACTCCACCCCGATCGCCCCCGCGCCCACGATCAGCAAGCGGCGCGGGATCGTCGGTGGCGCCAGCGCCTCGCGGTAGCTCCAGACGGTGCTGCCATCGACCGGCAATTGCGGCAGCGGCCGCGCGCGCGCGCCGGTGGCAAGGACGATATGGCCGGCGCCGATGGTGCTGGCCTGGCCGTCTGCCGCGCTCACCTGGAGCCGGCCCTTGCCCGCCAGCCGCCCATGGCCGTTAAGCACGGTGACGCCGTGCTTCTTCATCAGGTGCGCCACGCCCTTGTTGAGCTGCGCCGCCACTGCGCGCGAACGCGCCACCATGGCCGGCACATCCGCGCGGGGCTCGCCCACGGCGACGCCATAGGCCGCGGCATCCTTCACCATGCGCAGCACGTCGGCCGAGCGCAGCAGGGCCTTGGTCGGGATGCAGCCCCAGTTGAGGCAGATGCCGCCGAGCGCATCCTTCTCGATCACGGCGGTACGCATGCCCAGTTGCGCGGCGCGGATGGCGGCGACGTAGCCGCCGGGCCCGCCGCCGACGATGGCAAGGTCGAACGAAGATGTCATCGCGCCCCCTTCAGACCAGCATGGCCAGCGGGTTTTCCAGCAGGCGCCGGACCGCGGCCAACCACTTGGCCGCCAGCGCGCCGTCGATGGCCCGATGGTCGACCGAGAGCGTGCAGCGCATGACCTGGGCCACCTCGAGCTTGCCGTCGCGCACCACCGGCATCGCCTGCGCGGCGCCCACCGCCAGGATCGCGGCCTGCGGCGGGTTGATGATCGCGGAAAACTCACCCACGCCATGCATGCCCAGGTTGCTGACGCTGATGCTGCCGCCCTGGTATTCGTCCGGGCGCAGCTGGCCCGCGCGCGCGCGGGCCGCCAGCTCGGCGATCTCGGCGCTGATCGCTGACAGCGGCTTGCGCTCGGCCGCGCGCACGATCGGGGTGATCAGGCCGCTGTCGGTGGACACGGCCACGGCGATGTCGGCCGTGCGGAACTGGCGCAGCGCGCTATCGGTCCATGCCACGTTGGCCTCCGGTACCTCGCGCAGCGCCACGGCCACCGCGCGCACCACGAAGTCGTTGACGGAGATCTTGCGCGCGGCGCCGGCGTTGATCTCGGCGCGCAGCGCCAGCAGCCGGTCCACCTGGCAGTCCGCCGACAGGTAGAAATGCGGGATGGTGGCCTTGCTTTCCGCCAGCCGGCGCGCAATGGTGCGCCGCATATTGCTGTGCGGAATCTCGATGAATCCTTCGACGGCGGCATCCTGCACCGGTGCCGGGCTGCCGGATGCCGGGGCCGTGGCAAGGGCCGGGACCGCAGCAGGAGCCTGGGCCGCCTCCACATCGCGCCTGACGATCCGCCCGTTCGGGCCGCTGCCCGTCAGCTTGGCAAGGTCGAGGCCGCGTTGCGCGGCCAGCCGCCGTGCCAGCGGGCTCGCGAAGATGCGGGCGGGCGCGGTGGCGGGTTCGGCGGCCAGGGGCGCTACAGGCACGGCGGGTGCCGGTACCGGCGGCTGCGCCCCAGGCACCACGATGGCACCAGACGACACGATCAGCGCGTCGATATCGGCATGCGTCTCGCCATTGACCAGCAGCACGCCAATCGGCGCGCCGACCTCCACCTCCTGCCCGGGCCGAGCCAGCATCCGGCCGAGCGTGCCGGCGGTGTCGGCGTTGAGCTCGACCATCGCCTTGTCGGTCTCGATCTCGGCAATGCAGTCGCCCACGGCAATCTTGTCGCCCTCCTGCCGGGTCCAGGCCTGCAGGGTGGCGTGGGTGGCATTGGCGGCCACCTCGGGCATGCGCAGCAGGATGGCCATCAGGCATCTCCCTTGGCAAGCAGGTCGGGACGATAGCCGGCGATGTCGGTGTACTGGACGATCTCCAGCACGTTGCCCTCCGGGTCGCGGCAGAACGCCAGGTAGGTGCCGGGGCGGACCTCGACGCGGCGGGGACCGGTCATGAACTCGACGCCCTGCGCCAGCATGGCATCGACCACGGCCTGGATGTCGTCGACGATGAAGGTCAGGTACGACGCGTTGGCCTTGTCGAGGATATATGCCGTCGCCGGCTCGGCGGCGGGCGGGTGCGGCGGCGCCAGCAGCTTGATGCGCTCGCCATAAGGGGTCTTCAGGCGCACGACGGTGTAGCCCTGCGCGTGCATCGCCGCCTGCACTGATTTCTCCGCCGGCACCACCACCTCGCTGACAAAGGTGAAGCCCAGCACGTCTTCGTAGAAGCGGCGCATGCGGGGCAAGTCCCGGACCGCGATGCCGACTTCCAGTGGTACCACCATGTTCATCTTCATTTCCATGACTCCCCGGTTCAGGCCAGGCCCTTGTCGCGCATCACATGGCGCAGGCCGTCGATGACTTCTTCGGTGCGCGCCGCCGCCGCCCGCTCGAGCACCTTGGAGATGCTCGGTGCCGCTTCCGCGCCCGTGACGCGCTGCACGGGCTGGTCCAGCCAATCGAAGCAGCGCCGCTGGAGCTCGTCGGCGAGCCAGCCGCCATAGGAAGTCCCGCGCGCGCCCTGCTCGACGATCAGCACGTTGTTGGTCTTGCGGATGCTGGCTTCGATGGTCTCCCAGTCCAGGCTGGCGCGGTCGAGCCAGCGCAGGTCGATCACCTCGGCGTCCACGCCGGTCTTCTCCACGGCTTCCAGCGCGTGGCCGACCATCGACAGGTAGGTGATGACCGTGACCTCGCTGCCCTGGCGCCGCACCGCCGCCTTGCCCAGCGGCAGGTGGTAGTCCAGGTCGTCCACCGGGCCGAGCGCGGAGCTGTTGTACAGGTCCACGTGCTCGATCACCAGCACCGGGTCCTTGCAGGCCAGCGCGGTATTCATCAGCCCCACATAGTCGAACGGGTTCGACGGCGCCACGATGCGCCAGCCCGGATTGGTCGCGAAGATCCCGGCCGGGTCCATCGAGTGCTGGGAACCGTAGCCGGTGCCCATCGCCACCTTGGTGCGCAGCACCAGCGGCACGTCGCTCTCGCCGCCGAACATGTGCCGGGCCTTGCCGATCTGGTTGAAGACCTGATCGGCGGCAACCCACATGAAGTCGGGGTACATGAACTCCACCACCGGCTTGAAGCGGCCATCCAGCGCCACGCCGCCGCCCAGGCCGACAAAGGCGTTCTCGCTGATCGGCGTGCCCAGCACGCGTTCCGGGAAGCGGTCGCGCAGCCCGCGCGTGGCGCCGTTGGTGCCGCCCTTGAGCCGGTGGACGTCTTCGCCCATGACCACCACCGTGCTGTCGGTTTCCATGCGCCGGCCCATCACGTCGGCCACCACGTCGACGAACTTGCGGGTGTCGAGCATGCCGGTGAAGGTATCCTGGTCCGCGTAGCGCAGCCCTTCCAGTTCCTTCAGGTCGCTGCGGATGCCCACGTCGCGGAAGTCCGGGCTGGGCCACAGTTCCGGGCGGATGATGCGCTTGCCCGCCTTGCCGGACGGATCGGGCTGCGTCAGCGCCGCCATGGCGGCCTGCATCGCGGCCCTGACGCGCTCGCGCAAGGCCTGCACCTGCTCCGCCGAGAGCAGGCCACGCGCCTGCATGCGGCGCGCCAGCAGTTCCAGCGGGTCGCGCGCGCGCCACTGCTGCTCTTCTTCCTTGCTGCGATAGCCGAACGCGCTGCCCGGGAACGGGCCGTTCTGGTGGAGGAAGCGATACACCTCCGCCTCGATCACGGCCGGGCCGTGGCCGGCGCGCATATGCGCCAGCGCCTGTTGCATCGCCAGGTGCACGGCCAGCGGGTCCATGCCGTCGACCTTCCAGCTGCGGATGCCGAAGCCCGGCCCGCGCGCGGACAGGCGCGGCTCGGCCGTCGATTCCGCCACGGTGGTGGAGACCGCATAGCCGTTGTTCTCGATGAAGAAGCACAATGGCAGCTTCCACGCGGCGGCCAGGTTCATCGTCTCCAGCACCGAGCCGATGTTGACCGCGCCGTCGCCGAAGTAAGTCACGGCCACCGCGTCGGTACCGGCATGCTTGTGCGCCCAGGCAGCGCCCGCCGCCAGCGGCACGCCGCCGCCGACGATGGCGTTGGTGCCCAGCGCGCCGGCCTCGGCCCATTGCAGGTGCATCGAGCCGCCGCGGCCCTTGCAGAAGCCCTGCGCCAGCCCGAGGATCTCCGCCAGCGTGCGCTGCAGCAGCGTCTGCACGGCGGTGGAAAACGGCGCATCGGGATCCAGCCCTTGCGGTGCCAGGTAGCCCAGCGCCTTGGACAGGAACTGGTGGTGCCCGCGGTGCGAGCCGTTGACCTGGTCCGCGCCGGTCACGCCGACGATGGAGCCAGCCGCGCCGCCCTCCTGCCCGATGCTGGAGTGCGCCGGCCCGTGGACCAGGCCTTCGGCGGCCAGCTCCAGCACGGCTTCTTCGAAGCCGCGGATCAGGTGCATGTGGGTCAGCATGGTGCCCAGCAGGCCTGGGGCCGCGTTGGCCCAGTCTTCCTCCGTGGTGCGCAACTCGACCCAGTCGGCGCCGGGTTGCAGGGCGATGCATTCAGACATGGAATAGTCCTTGGTTCAGGATGTTCGGATCGTGTAGACCGGGCCGCCCGGGCTCAGAAGCCGTCGGCCGTCCAGCCGCCATCGGAGACCAGCGCGTGGCCGGTGATGAACGCCGCCGCGTCCGACGCCAGGAACAGCGCCACCTCGGCCATCTCCTCCGGGGTGCCGAAGCGGTGCAGCGGCGTGCGCGCCATCAGCGCCTCGGCGTCCAGCGCGCGGCGCTCGATCAGCGTGTCGGTCAGCGCGGTGCGCGTATAGCCCGGACAGACGGCATTGACGCGGATATTGTGCTGCGCCCATTCGGCCGCGAGCGACTTGGTCAGCGACACCACGCCAGCCTTGGCCGCGCAGTAGGCCAGCCGGTTGGCGGACGACACCATGCCCCACATCGACGCCGTGCTCAGGATGACGCCGCCGTTCTGGCGGATCATGCGGCGCGCGGCGGCCTGGGTGCAGTAGAAGACGCCGGAGAGGTCAATGTCGATGGCGCGGCGCCACTCGGCCGGCGTCAGCGCGATCGACGGCTTGTTCATCGAGATGCCGGCGTTGTTGAGCAGGATGTCGATGCGGCCGAAGCGCGCCTCGGCCTCGGCGCAGGCGCGCTCGACCGCCTCGTCGTCGGTGATCGACGCCTGCACGGTCAGCACCTGCAGGCCGGGGAAGGCCGCCTCGAGCTCATGCCGGGTAGCGGCCAGCCCTTCGGCGTCCAGGTCCAGCAGCACCAGGCGCGCGCCGTGGCGCGCGAAGCCGTGGGCCATGGCGCGGCCGATGCCGCTTGCGCCGCCGGTGTTGAGCACCACCTTGCCTTCCAGGCCCGGGTAGCGGGCCGGGGCAAACGGTTGCGCGCCGGGAAATCCGGTAAAAGAAGGGGCGTTCATACCGCGAGCCAGTCCTTGAGTAGTTGGGGGTTGGAGGTCAGTTGTTCCGGGGTGCCTTCAAACACGATGCGGCCATGGCCCATCACGCAGACGCGGCTCGACACCTTGAGCGCGATGGCGAGCTTCTGCTCCACCAGCACCACCGAGACGCCGCGCCGGTGGATGTCGCGGATGGCTTCGCCGACCACGGCGACGATCTTGGGCGCCAGGCCTTCGGTTGGCTCGTCGATCAGCATCACCAGCGGGTTGCCCAGCAGCGAGCGGCACATCGTCAGCATCTGCTGCTCCCCGCCGGAAAGGCTGCCGGCCTTGGTATTGCGCCGTTCCTTCAGGCGCGGGAAGTAGTCGAACATCTGCGCCACGGTCCACTGCGGCGCGCCTTCTGGCGCGCGCTGCTCGCCCATGCGCAGGTTCTCGTCGACGGTCAGGTTGGCAAACACCTCGCGCTCTTCGGGCACGTAGGCAATGCCGCTGCGGCAGATGGCATACGAGCGCGCGCCGGTCAGGTCGCGGCCGCGCAGGCGGATGTGTCCGGCCGAGGGCGGCACCAGCCCCATGATCGCCTTGAGCGTGGTCGAGCGGCCGGCGCCGTTGCGGCCGAGCAGGCTCACGACCTCGCCCTGGCCGACCTGGAAGTCCACGCCATGCAGGATGTGGCTCTTGCCGTAGTGCGCGTGCAGCTTTTCCACCGAGAGCAGCGGTGCGGGGTTCATACGCTGACCTCCTCACCCAGGTAGGCTTCCTTCACGCGGGCGCTGTTGCGGATTTCGTCGGGCGTGCCGGTGGCGACAATCTCGCCGTAGACCAGCACGCTGATGCGGTCGCTGAGCGAGAACACCACGTCCATGTCGTGCTCCACGATCATCAGCGTGCGGCCCCTCGTGACCTCGCGGATCAGCCCCGCGGTGTAGCTGGTTTCCTCGTGCGACATGCCGGCCATGGGCTCGTCGAGCATGATCAGCTGCGGGTCGGACGCCAGCGTCATGGCGATCTCCAGCGAGCGCTGCTCCGAGTACGACAGCTCCCCGGCAATCACCTGCGCGCGGCGCGCGAGCCGCACCTGCTCCAGCAGGTGCGCGGCTTCCTCATTGACCGCGCGCGCCTTGTGGGCGAACCGCCACAGCGTGTACTGGAGGCCATGCCGGCGCATCAGCGCCAGGCGCAGGTTCTCGAACACGGTCAGGCCGGCGAAGATATTGGTGATCTGGAACGAGCGGGCCAGGCCACGGCGGTTAATGTCCTGCGGCGAGAGGCCATGGATCGGCTCGCCGCCGAGCAGGATCTCGCCGCGCGTGAGCGGCAGGCGCCCCGAGATCAGGTGGAACAGTGTGGACTTGCCGGCGCCATTGGGGCCGATCAGCGCATGGCGCTCGCCCGGCACGATGTCCAGGTCGACGCCGCGGATGATGTCGACGTCGCCGAACGACTTGCGCAGCCCGCGCAGCGACAGGATGGGGGATGCGGTCATGCGGGGTTCCTCCCGGCCTCGATGGCATCGCCGGCGGCGATGTCCGTGGTTTCAGCGCCCTCGCGCAGCCGCAGCCAGCGCTGGCTGGCATGCCGGGCCAGCATGGCGCCTGCGCCCACCAGCACCGCTGGCGGCAGCCACGTCAGCGCCGACAGCGGCGCCCATTCACGGCCGAACAGCGGGATCGGCGGCCAGCCGGCGCCACCGTTCAGCGGGGCCAGCGCGCGATAGTCCTGCGAGAAGAAGCGCTGCAGCAGTTCCACGCTGAACACGGTGCCGCCCGCCAGCAGCAGCGTGGCGACGACGAACGCGGCGGCTATCGGCAGCAGGCGGCGCGCGCCATAAGTCTTGCTGCCGGCGACCCACCAGGTCAGCAGGCCCGAGATGCCGGCCGGCATGAACAGCATCACCAGCACGAACACGATGCCCTGGTACAGCAGCCACGAGCGCGTCAGGTCGGACACCGCGTAGCCGAAGAAGGTCATCAGCGCCGCGCCGAGCGCCGGCCCCAGGAAGACCTTGACGCCGCCGATATAGCTGTTGAGCACCACGGCCGCGGAAACGCCGGCGTCGAACAGGACATAGTTGGCGGCCTCCATGTTGATGGCCTGCAGGCCGCCGGCAATGCCCGAGAACATCGTGGAAATGGCGAACACCAGCACGCCGAGCCGATGGATGTCGTAGCCGAGGAAGCGCAACCGGTTGGCGTTCTCGCGCAGGCCCAGCGTCAGGCGGCCGACCGGCGTCAGCGTGTACAGGTAGAGCAGCGCCAGCGACAGCAGCACCCAGGCCAGCGTCAGGTAGTAGACCTGGTTGCTGTCGCCGAAGGTCAGGCCCCAGGCCGGCATGCGCATGGTGGAGATGCCGGCTTCGCCGCCGAACCAGCTCTTGATGTGCGGCGCCAGCGCATGCAGCAGCTCGGCCAGTGCCAGCGTGATCATGGCGAAGTAGACGCCGGTGCGCTTGGTGGCGAACCACCCGGCGACCAAGCCGATGGCAAGCCCGGCCGCGCCGCCCGCCAGCGGCAGCAGCGGCGTGGGCAAGAGGCCATTGCCGCCCACGGCGTTCATGGCGTGGACCGTGGCAAACGCACCCACGCCAAAATACGCGGCATGGCCGAACGAGAGCATGCCGCCCTGGCCGCTGAGCAGATTGAAGGCCATCGCGAACAGCACCGCGATCAGCATCTGGATGGTGGCGTTGACCAGCGACGGCGACAGCACCGCGGGGGCCGCGACCAGCGCGGCAACGGCGAGCGCCAGCAGGATATTGCGGGAATGACGCATGCTTACTCCTTCTCGCCCATCAGGCCGGACGGACGGCACAACAGGATCAGCAACATCAGCGCGAACGGGATCGTTGCCGACAGGCTGGACAGTTTCAGGGTCAACAGCCCGCCCGCGCGGTTGGCCCACTCGCCCGCGCCCACCAGCGCCAGCAGGTCGGCCAGGCTGCGGTCCACGCCGACCGACAGCGCCGTCATCAGGCCGATCAGCAGCGAAGCCACCATGGCGCCCTCCAGCGAGCCAAGCCCGCCCACCACGACCACCACGAAGACCAGCACGCCCAGTTCCAGCGCCATGTTGGGGTTGGTGGTATAGAAGGCGCCCGCGACCGCCCCGGCCAGGCCGGCCAGCGCCGCGCCGATGCCGAACACGCCCATGAACACCAGCGGCACGTTGTGGCCCAGCGCCTCGGCCATGCGCGGCTTGTAGATGGCCGAGCGCACCACGATGCCGACGCGCGTGCGGGTCAGCAGCAGGTAGATGACCACGAACATCGCGATGGCCACGATGCCCATGAAGACGCGGTAGAACGGGTAGGTTGACGCGCCCACGTGGAACGCGGCGAAATCCAGCGACGCGGGCACCCGGTAGTCGACCGGGAAGTTGCCGAAGAACAGCTTG
This sequence comes from Cupriavidus sp. DF5525, assembly GCF_040149425.2. NCBI lineage: Bacteria > Pseudomonadati > Pseudomonadota > Betaproteobacteria > Burkholderiales > Burkholderiaceae > Cupriavidus > Cupriavidus sp. DF5525. Next base: position 1,622,279 of record NZ_CP168267.1, read on the forward strand.
ACCAGTTCGGCGATGATGAACGACAGGCCGAAGGTGAGCAGCAGCTCATGGGCATGGCCGTGGTGATGGACACGGCGCAGGAAAAAGCGCTCCACGGCCACGCCGACCAGTCCCACCAGCAGCGGCGACACCACGATGGCGGGCCAGAAGCCGATCACGCCCTGCAGCGAGAAAGCAAGATAGGCACCCAGCATGTAGAACGATGCATGGGCAAAGTTGAGCACGCCCATCATGCCGAAGATGAGCGTCAGGCCGGCGGAGACCATGAACAGCAGCAGGCCGTAGATGGCGCCGTTGAGCAGCGAGACGATGAAGTATTCCATGTGCGCTTCCTGGGGACGAGCCGGGCCGCCGCGCGCCGGGACGTGCCCGTGCGCGCGTGGCGGGTGCGGCCCGGACGGGCCGCGAACGCGGCGGAAGAGGCCTAGGCCGGGCGCTGCATCTTGCAGCTGGCCTGCGGCGGCGTGGCGGCTTCTGCGGCGGAGAAGGTCTTCACCGGCTTGAAGCCCATGTCGGTGCCGTCCACCTTGAACCTGGCGTCCTTGCTGACCACCGACACCACCATCGGCAGCAGCACCTGGTGGTCATCGGCACGCATGCTCAGTTCACCCAGCGGCCCCTTGAGCGTGGCCTTCTCCAGCGACTTGGCCAGCGCGGTGACGTTGAGCTTGCCGCTCTCCGGCTTGACCGTCTTCAGGGCCTGGCCCAGCATCTCGATGCCGAACACCGCCTGCGGCTCGACATAGGCGGGCAGATGCCCTGCCTTGGCTTTGAAGTCGTTGGCGAACTTCTCGCCCTCGGCGCCGCCCGCTTCCGCGTTGAACGGATGGGCGACATAGTGGCCGAGCGCCACCTCGCCGGCGTTGCCGAGATTGCCCGGCTGGTCCAGGAACACCGTGGCGAAGCGGGTCTTGAGGCCTGCCGCCTTTGTGGATTTCATCAGCAGCAGCAAGTCGTTCGACCAGTTGCCGGTCATCGTGGTATCGGCCTTGGTCGCGGCAATCTTGGCCACGTACGGCGAGAAGTCCTGCACCTTGTTGACGTCGTGCAGCGTCTTCTCCACCACCTGGTAGCCGCCTGCGGCCGCGTCCTTGGCGATCGCCTTCTCCATGTCCATGCCCCAGGAATAGTTCTGGTTGATGGAGTACACGCGCGTGCCGAGCGCATTGAGCGGCTTCATCGCGCCGACCAGCGCCTTGACGCGGATCTCGGCGTTGGTGGCGAACTTGAAATGGTAGAAGTGGCACTTCTCGCCGGTCAGCTCGAGCGCTTCGCCGCCAACGTTGAGGAACAGGATCTCCTTGCCCGGATTGCGCAGGTTGTACTTGCGCACGTCCTCGGTCAGCTGGCCCGATACCGCCGACGACGCGCCCTGGACCACGATCTGCACGCCATCGGCAATGGCGGCCTTGAGCTTGTCGGCGGCACCGGCGGGGCCACCCTGGTTGTCGTACTCCACCAGCTGCAGCGGTTCGCCGTTCCAGCCCCCGGCGGCATTGATCTTGTCGATCGCATAGCGCGCCGCGGCGCGGAACATAAGGCCGGTAGAGGCTTGCGGGCCCGACAGCGTCTCCACGATGGCGATCTTGACCGGAGCCGCGTTTGCGGCGCCCCCCAGCAGCGAAAGGGCCGCGCAAGCGACAAGACGACTGGGAAAACGGCTACCGCTCATGGTTGTCTCCTGTTGTGTTGGTCTGGTGGAAGTGGCCGGATCGAGCCGACCAAATTGGCCTGACCACAACAACAAGTGGTCAGACCAGTTAAATATAGAGAGACCGGCGGACACAGTCAATGCCGTATCGACGGATCTAGGGTTTCCACGGGGGAAGCAATTTCCCGGAAAGCAGCGCGCCGGGCATGCTACATTAAGCTGTAAGACCAGTTACACACACCGATCCATGCAAGGAACCGAGCGCCCGGCCGAGGGAGAAGAATCATGACGTCGAGAGGATCTGCCCAGGTGCTGAAGACACCCAAACGCGCGGAAGGGACATCGTTCTACCCCGAGCCCAGGCACCTGCCCGACGAGATTGCGTCGCGGCTCACGCAAGCCATCCAGGCCGGCGAGTTCGCAATCGGCGACCGGCTGCCCAGCGAGCGCGATCTTTGCGAACAGTTCTCGTGCAGCCGCGCGGTGGTCCGCGAAGCCCTCTCGCAACTCAAGAGCGAGGGACTGGTCTCGTCACGGGCCGGCAGCGGCGTGTTTGTCACCGAGCGCAGCCAAAAGCAGGCATTTCGGATGCAGGACGTCACCATTGACGAGAAGGACTCGCTGGCCATGGTGATGGAACTGCTGGTGACGATCGAAGTGGCAGCAACCCGGTTCGCCGCCATGCGCCGCTCGCCGGAAGACCTCAAGCGCATCAAGCGCGCACTGATCGGAATGGAATACGAGATCGCCAACGACCGGCTGGGCGATGAGGAGGACTTTGCTTTCCACCAGGCGATCGTGGACGCCACGCACAACCCGCATTTTCGGGCGCTGTCGGAGCACCTGGAGCATGGAGCAAGGCGCGTCATCCGGCAGGCACGCAGCAACACCAAGGCGCAGCATGCCGACCTCATCGAGGCCGTGCAGCAAGAGCACAAGGCCATCTATGACGCCATCGCCGCCGGCGATCCGGCGCGCGCGGCGGAAGCCGCGGAAACCCACCTGCGCAACGCCGCGGAACGGCTGAATATGTATCTGAAGGGTTGAAGATTGCCCGCTTTGGGCGGCTCGCGCAGTTGCTGTTGAGGATCGCTTCTATGCGGAATAGTTTGTCAAGTAGCGGTAAGCCTCTGTGCGGCGGCCGGCGCCACGCGCGCGGGCGCACCTGGTCCGAGCCCACCGTGCTCGCCGATGCCTCGACCGCGATGCGGCTGGCCACCGAAGAGACCTTCGGACCGGTCGCACCGCTGTTTCCGTTCGATGCCGATGACAAAGCCATTACCGCAGCAAATGCCGTGGAATACGGCCGGGCGCCTATGTCTACAGCCGCGACATCAACCGGATCCGGCGTGCGATCGATGCGCTGGAAACCGGAATGGTGGGCATCAACAGCGGGCTGATCTCGACGGCGGTCGCGCCGTTCGGAGGCGTCAAACAATCCGGCCTGGGCCGTGAGGGCTCGAAGTATGGCCTCGACGAGTACCTCGTGCTCAAATACGTTTGCCTCGGCAGACTCTAGTCTGCAGCACAGACCGACTCGGGAGCCGGTCTGCCTTCAGCCTGCGTCAGTAGGCAGCGGCTGATCGACAATCGCCTGCGCACGGGCGGCGTCCACACCGAGCGCTCGCAGCAGGCAGACGCAGAAGGAGCGCACATAGCCCGGCGGGCGCGATTCGCTCAGCAGCGCCCGCATTGCCATCCGCACGCTGCCCACTACCAGGTCGCTGGCACTGGCAAGATCGCCGAACTCGAACTGGCCCACATGCTTGCCGGCAATCAGCTCCGGGCGGGGATAGCTGAGCAGGTCCTCGTTGATGGACTGGCCATCCACCGACAACGCATAAACGAGCCAGCCCCAAGCGGGCTTCTCGACCGTGCGCTGCAACACGAGGCGCGTCTGCGCCGCAAAGCGTTCGACCGGATCTGCAATGGTGTGGCAGCGTCGCTGGATCTCGTCGAACGGATCGTGGCCGATCTCCTTCCACAGATCCGCGAGCAACTCGTCGCGAGTCTCGTAATAGTTGTAGAAGGTGCCGCGCGCCACGCCGGCAGCCTGGATGAAATCGTCGATCGTCGCCTTCTTCTCGCCCAGATCCGCAACCACCCGGGCAGCCGCCTCCAGCAGCTTCTGCCGCGTCCGGGTCCTGCGCTCTTGCCCGATCTCTACCCGTCTGACGTTGTTCATGTTTGCCCATTGTCCTGTCTGGTCAGCATGATACCAAATAGACTGATATTGTTCATATTGACAAAGATAGTCTAATAACTCATGATGGATCCACTGCCGGGCCAAGGCCGCGGCTACATCAAAAAAGTGCACCGCCGGTGGCGCGTGCGCCCGGAATGGAGACACGTATGGACCACTCCCATGCTCAAAGGGAATCAAGGGAATCAAGGATCTCTCCGCAATGGCTCGTGTCGACGCCGCTGATGGACGATATCCAGGCCGGGAGCCTGCGGCATATCCTGAATCTCGCCGCCCGGCTCCCGGACGACTGGTCGGGCATGCAAGGCCGCACCACCTTGCAGGAGGACTTCGGCGCACTGCGCTTCCAGCTTGCCTACATGGCCTATGCACTAGGCCTCGCCCACGTACATCGCCTTCCCGCCGCCCCGGCCGTGTTCAGGCAGCCGTTCGACAGCCTGATCGGCAAGATCCTCTCCCCCGATGTCTGGACCTACTGGCACTACGTCGGCACCGGCAACGGCCCGTTCAACAAATCGCTGGGCGAACTGCCCGCGCAGTGGGATCCGGTGGTCAGGGACAACATCATGTACAGCGCCTATGTGCAGAGCATGGCGTTGCTCTATCACTACCTGTTCCGCGACGACAAGTACGCTGCCGAGGGTGCACTGACCTTCTCGGTCAACCCTCTGTTCTGGGGTGAAGGCGGCAAGCATTTTGCGTACGACGAGCGGTCGCTCAACCAGCACCTTTACTGGAGCATGGTCGAGCGTGGCTATCTTGGCATCGCCTGCGAGCCCAATTGCGTATTCCAGATCTGCAACCAGCCTTCGATCCTGGGCTTTCGCTTCCATGACCTCGTCTACGGAGGATCCATCGCAGAGGAAGTGACCACGGGCTACCTGCAGGCCTGGTCCGAGTTCGGCGTACTGAACGACGCCGGCCACTTCAATATGATGGTGCAGGAGCGCGAGCGCCAGGTGATCACGCCCACCAATCTGCCCTGGACGGATTTCTGGATGGCTGCGTTGATGCATGCGTGGAACCCGGATTTCGTGAAGGAGCATTACCCGCGCTTCGTCGCGCAGTGGGTAATCGACGGTCCGGATGGCAGCGCCTGGGTCAAGCCTGCGCCGACGCTCGCCCCCGGCGCTGCGGACCGATCTACGGCGTATGACTTCGGCTGGGCTGCGGTGTGCGCTTCCGAGGTTGGCGATGAAGCCTTGCTCACGCGCCTGCATGCCTATGCCGACGCACGCCTGGACCCGACCTGGCAACACGGCGGCCTCTACTATCCGCGTTGCGACCAACGGCTCGACGAAGACGGCGTGTTGCGTGCCATGGATCCGCATACCGGCAATGCCTTGCTTCCCTATTCACGGCTCAATGTGCCCGGTGGCCTGCGCGCCCTTTATGAAGGGCCATGGCAGGACGAGCATTTCGCGCAGCCCGGCCTGACAGCGGTGACGCCTTCACTCGACGTTCGTCGCGCATGGTTCGATCCGCATATCAACGCCCTGGCACTGACGTTGACCCCGGTGCGAGATACCAGGGCCAAGCCTGAGGCGCGCCTTGAGCTGGACAACGTATGGAACCGCGGCAACTGGCGACTGGAGCGCGACCAGGAACTGCTGGCTTACGGAAAGGCGGACCAGGTCCTCTGGACAAGCCCCAACGTCAGGGTTGAACGGGCACATGAGCAGATGATCGTCGAGCTCGATGTTGTCGACACAACCACGATGGTGCTCTCATGGAACTGAAGGCCAGCCCGGGCGGGGAATTCTCGCTGATCGATCATGACGGCCAGGCCGTGACGCAGGACAGCTATCGCGGGCGCTACCGCCTGGTCTTTTTCGGCTTCACGCATTGCCGAGTGGTCTGCCCGCGCAATCTGGCGCGCTTGTCCCGCATCCTGGAGGTGCTGGGCCCGCGCGCCGAGGAGATCCGCCCCCTCTACGTCAGCGTGGATCCCGAGCGGGATACGCCCGAGATCATGAAGGACTTTCTTGCCAGGAACTATCCGCGCTTCACCGGCCTGACGGGAAGCCGGGCCCAGGTCGATCACGCCAAGCAATCCTTCCGCGTCTTCGCCGAGCGCAAGGCCGATGCCGACGATCCGGACGGCTATGCCGTGCCGCATACCGCCATCACTTACCTGATGGACCGGAGTGGCGGCTATCTCGCGCATTTTCCGGAGAGCCTGCCAGAGCAGGAGGTGCTCCAGCGGATTTCGGCGCTGCTGGATTCGGCAAGCGCCGCAAGCCAGTAAAGACAACCTGAAGCAAGCTGAAGCTTCCCATAAGCCATCCACACTATCACGCGCCACCAATCAAGAGCGCGACGCGGAGACCCCCACGTGGAAACATCCATTGGAGACCTCATCAGGCATTCGGCAGTCAAGTATTCCGATAAGACTGCGCTGATTGTCGATGGGAGGCGTTACTCGTTCACGGAAATCGACACCCTGTCGTCAAATGTGGCTGCCCATTTGATCAGACGCGGGCTTGAGCCAGGGGCGAGGGTGTCGCTCTACTCGCCCAACTGCGCCGAGTGGATCATTGCCTATTACGGGATCCTGAAAGCGGGTTGCGTCGCCAACCCACTCAACCTGATGCTGACCGCGTCCGAGGCACTGTATGCCATCCGCGACTGCCAAGCGGCTGCTGTGTTCGGCCAGCTGGATAAGCTTACAGCGCTTCGCGCGCAGTCCGACAGCGCAGTGCCAGGCCTGATCTCATTTCAGGGTCCGTCCGGCGGGATTGAAAGTTTCGAGGCATGGATCGCCGCCCCGCCAGAGTCGATCGATGGCGAACGCCCTGTCGTCCCCGACGCCATCAGCACGATCGCCTACACATCCGGCACGACGGGCAATCCCAAAGGTGCCGTATTGTCACACCGCTCGATCTTGCTGAATAGCGCGATGACGGCCACGTATCATGTCCGCACCGCGCAGGACACTGTGGTCAGTGCGCTGCCCCTCTCGCACGTCTACGGCAACATCGTCATGAACAGCGCCATCGCCTATGGCATGACGCTGGTGCTCCACAGCACCTTCAAGCCCGAGGACATACTGGGCAGCATCCAGCAGCATCGCGCCACCTTATTTGAAGGCGTGCCGACGATGTATATGTACTTGCTGGACTTCCCGCATCTGGCCGACTACGACCTGTCATCGCTGACCCGCTGCACGGTTGGCGGGCAGACCATGCCGCTGGCCAAAATGGAACAGGTGGAAGCACGGTTCGGGGTTCCCCTGCTCGAGCTGTGGGGCATGACGGAACTTGGCGGCCTGGGTACAACGCACTGCCTCCACGGCCCGCGTCGCCTGGGATCGATCGGTATCCCGCTGCCGTTCATGCAGGCCCGTGTCGTCGGCCCTGGCTCCGCTTTGCCGCTGGCGACCAACGAGGTGGGCGAGCTCGTACTGAAAGGACCGCTGACGATGGAGGGCTACCTGAACGCCCCCGATGCCACCGCCGAAACGCTCGATACAGAAGGCTGGCTGCACACCGGCGACCTGGCCTATGTCGACGCTGACGGGTTCATCTATATCGTCGACCGTCTCAAGGACATGATCATCACCGGCGGCTACAACATCTATCCGGCCGAGCTGGAGCGGGTGCTTTGCGCACACCCCGCAGTGGCCATGGCAACGGTGGTAGGCGTGCCCGATCCAACCAAGGGCGAACTGGCGAAAGCCTTCGTCGTGCTGGCCCGCGGCATGTCCGTTACCCAGGACGAGATCCTGGAGTTCTGCCGGACACGCCTGGCGAACTACAAGGTTCCGAGAATTGTGCAGTTCGTCGATGACCTGCCAAAGACTGCATCCGGAAAAATCTTGCGCCGGCACCTGAAACGCAGTTAACGCAATTCAGAACCCATCCAGGAGGGCCAGATATGGCTTGTTGCCTGCTGGCAATGGTGGCGCTCGGCCCGGGCATCGCCTTGCTGGGCTGGCTACGGCAAATGCTTGGCGGTGCGTCGCGCGCGCCGTGCTGCCCGGCCGGGATACGACGGCGTCGGCCCCGTGCCGCGCTTCTCGTGGCTGCCATGTCGTTGATTTTCCCAGCCGGTGCCGCGCTGGCTGACTACGCATGGGATGCCTGGCTGGCGCATCAAAGCCACTTCAGGCAAGCCGTCGGCCAGTTTGAAGCCGAGCTTCAGGCGTCTCGCTGCAAAGCATCTCCGGCATCAGGCGAGGCGCGGACAGTACCTCCCAACGGCAGCGTAGCACTGCTTTCCCAACACACCGCAAAAATGCGAGGAGACAAATGAAACACGTACCAACAGAACCGGGACGCTTACCATTCGCGATGACGATCCATGGCAAGCGGGTCGAATCGGCGCAAACAGGGGTCGCGCTTAACCCGGCAACCGAGGAGGAAATCTGCCGCTTTCCCATGGCGTCCAGGGACGACCTCGAGGCTGCGGTAGCAGCGGCCCAAGCGGCGTTCCCCCGTTGGGCTGCCACGGCGACAGAAGAGCGGCAGCGCGTGGTCACGGCGCTAGGCGACATTATCGAGCGCAACTTCGAAGCGTTCGCCCAGTTGCTGTGCACGGAGCAAGGCAAGAGCCGTGCCGCAGCCGAATGGGAAATCGGCGGATCGGTTCACTGGTGCCGGGAGATTGCGAAGCAGCGCCTGGACGAAGAAACCGTGGACGTTGGCGGCGATGACGCGGTGGTCACGCGCTACACGCCGATCGGCGTGGTCGCAGGGATCACGCCGTGGAATTTCCCGTTGCTGCTGGCAATCTGGAAGATCGCGCCGGCCCTGGTCGCGGGCAATACGATGGTGCTCAAGCCCTCCCCTTACACACCGCTGTGCACGCTCTGGTTCGGTGAACTCGCGCAAGACGTGCTGCCGCCTGGCGTGCTCAATATCATCTCCGGTGGCAACGAACTGGGGCAATGGCTGACGGAACATCCACATATTGGCAAGATCGCATTCACCGGATCCACCGCAACGGGCAAGAAGGTGATGCAGAGCGCGGCAAGCAACCTGAAACGCCTGACGCTGGAACTGGGGGGCAACGACGCAGCCATCGTGTTGCCGGATGTTGATCCGAGCAAGATCGCCAAAGAGCTGTTCTGGGCATCGTTCGCTAACAGCGCGCAGTTCTGCGTTGCCTGCAAGCGCCTCTACATCCACGAAGAGATCTACGACGAAGTCGCCGAGGCACTGGTCGCTTATGCGAAGAGCGTGACGATGGGCGAATGGACCGGCGCCTACGTCGAACTGGGTCCGCTGCAGAACCGCATGCAATACGACAAGGTGCGGGATCTGCTGGACGACTCGCGGGCACAGGGACACAAGTTCCTGCTCGGTGGCGACCTGCCGGATCGGCCTGGCTACTTCATCCCGGTCACGCTGATCGACAACCCGCCTGAGGATGCGCGCTGCGTCACCGAGGAAGCTTTCGGACCGGTGTTGCCACTGCTGAAGTGGCGCGACCTCGACGATGTCATCGAACGGGCAAACCGCAGCCACTACGGCCTTGCCGCCTCGGTATGGTCGCGCGACACCGACATGGCGCAGCGCATCGCCGCCCGGCTCGAAACGGGAACCGTATGGATCAACCAGGTCCATGTGTTCTCGCCACACGTTGCATTTGGCGGGCACAAGCAATCGGGCATGGGCATCGAGAACTCGCTGCATGGCCTGGCCGAGTACGCCAACTTGCAAACGATCCGCAGCAAGCCATTGGCGGCCTGATGCGGTCCGCTTCATTCGGCAAACCACGATAAGCATTGGAACCTGGGAGTCAGAACTAATGGAGAAAACAACACTGCGGACTGTCATGGCCGCTGTCGTGCGGGAAAAATCGGGGCCGTTCCTGCTTGAGGAGATTGGGCTGGAGGAGCCCCGCGACAACGAGGTGCTGGTCAGGATTCTTGGCACCGGCGTCTGCCACACCGACATGGTGGTGCGCGACCAGTATTTCCCGACCCCATTGCCAGCCGTGCTGGGCCACGAGGGTGCCGGCGTCGTGGAAAGGGTCGGCGCTACTGTCACCAAGGTCGCGCCCGGTGACCATGTCGTGCTGACCTACGCGAGCTGTGGCATCTGCGCGAATTGTCAGAAGGGACTTTATGGGTACTGCCTTGACCTATATGGCAGGAACTTCTCGGGTGCGCGCCCGGATGGTTCCTCGCCGTGCTGCTCGGCGCATGGCGGGCGCCTGAGCGGATATTTCTTCGGCCAGTCGTCGTTTGCGGAATACGCGGTGGCGACGGAGCGCAACGTGGTCAAGGTGCGCAAGGACGTGCCGATCGAGTTGATGGGGCCGCTTGGCTGCGGCATCCAGACCGGAGCCGGTGCGGTGATCAATGCGCTGAAGCCTGGCGCAGGCTCAAGCATCGCCGTGTTCGGTGCAGGCTCGGTTGGACTGGCGGCAGTCATGGCCGCGCGCGTGGTCGGCTGCACCACCATTATCGCCGTCGACATCGTGCCTGAGCGGCTTTCCCTGGCTCAGGAACTGGGCGCCACGCATGTGATCAACAGCGCCGATGGCGATACGATCGCGCAGATTGCGGCAATCAGCGGTGGTGAAGGGGTTCAGTACTCGCTGGAATGCACGGGGATTCCGCGTGTGGTACGCCTGGCAGTGGACTGCTTAAGGCTGACGGGTACCTGCGGATTGATCGGGGTCGCCCCACTAGGTACCGAGATCGCACTGGATCTCAACACGATCCTCTTTGGCCGTTCGGTAAGGGGCATTATCGAAGGGGACAGCATCCCTGACATCTTTATTCCCCAACTGATCGAACTCTGGCGCCAGGGACGTTTCCCGTTTGACAGGCTGCTGCGCAAATACCATCTGTCTGAGATAAACGAGGCGGTAAAAGCGAGCGAACGGGGGGAAGTCCTGAAGGCCATCGTTACTCCCTAAGTGGTTGTCCAGTTCCTGAGCACGCTGCCCTGCGTGCTCGGGTCGATACCTCTACCCTCCCCTTAAATCTTATGAACGTTACCGATATTGCCACCCGATGGCTTGACCAACTCCAGCAACCTGATTCGGTTGCGTTTGCTAACCTTTTCACCGAGGATGGCCTGTATGTCGATCCTTCCTGGGGGCTGGCGCGGCAGGGGCGCGAGTTCGTCCGGCTGCATCACCGCAAATGGCACGCTGCAGTCCCCGACTTCAAAGCCGAGCTCGAGCGGGTGCTTGTCGACGACATGACGGCAACTCTTCTCTACGAAGGGACTGGGACATTCGATGGAGAGTCGCTTGGAGCAGGCGAGAACCTGATGCAGCCAACTCATCGCGCTTTCAAAGCCCGCGCTGTCATTATTCTCGACCTTGACGAAAACGGGCTCGTCAAATGCTGCACCGAATATTATGACCGGTCCATCATGCCAATGGGTGTGAAAACACCTTATGCCGACGATCCACGCGGACTGCAATAGCTATCTTTATCGGGCGCCGCCGTTTTCCCTTTGACAGCATGCTGCGCAAACACGCGATGTTGGGGATAGGGGACTTTGCCGTGTATGACTGTACGCGCCCCTATGAGCTGCATTTCGAAGCCGCCCATGCCATGCGTGACTGAGGATAGCCATGCAGCAGCAGCAATGGGGGGCCACTACCGCCGCCAGGGCGTCAATCGTGACGCCATGGCCAGGAAGGCGCTGGCGGCGCCCTGCCTACCGCGGCCGCGACGTCAGCCAATCCTGGGCGCTGGCCTCGGCCTCGTTGAAGGCTTCGGCGTTCAGGTGCCCCGCTCAGGCATCAACGGGCCGGGCACTGCCGGGCCTGTTGTAGCCACTGTGCGCGCTCCGGCTCCGTCAGCGCATTGAACCACGCCATGCCGGCGTGCGGATCGGCGTCGGCCTCGGCGGCAAAGACGCCGCCGCCGACCTCCTCGCCGTTCTCGAGCAGGCGCAGCCGCCAGCCGCCACCCAGTGCGGCCGGGCGCGGGTCGATTCGTAACGATAGTTGGTCATGGTGGATCCTCGCGGCTCACCGCGCGGCCTCGAACGGGTTCAGCAGGGCGACGCCGAAGTGCGCGAAATCACTGACATTGCGCGTCACGACGGTGAGATGGTTCTGCTTGGCCGTCGCCGCGATCATCGCGTCCTCGTACAAGGTGTCGGAGCGCCGATGCATCAGGCGCGCCCACAGGCGAAAGGTCTCAGCGTCCATCGGCAGCACATTGTAGGTGTCCGCAACCAGATCCACCCACTGCTCGATCTCGTCCGCTTTAGCGCCATCCTGATCCCGCGTAAGCTCGATGCCCGCCTGGATCTCACCCAGGGTCACGGCTGACAGGAACAAGTCGGCGTCCGCGACCGACTGCAGCCAAGCGACCACCGCGCCATGGGGACGCGGCCGGCGCAACTCGGAGATGACATTGGTATCCAACAGGTACATGGCGGTTAGCTGATGGGCTCAATAGGGCGGCGGCGCGCCCCGCCACGGGGCGGCACCAGGAACTCCGTTCGGGCCGTATCAGCGAGCAACAGTTCCTTCAGCGACGGCCTGGCCGCCGCATGCAATCGGCGCCATTCTGCCGCGGACACCAGCACAGCCGCCTCCGCCCCGCGCTTGGTGACCATCTGCGGCCCGTCGGACAGGCAGGCATCGAGAAATTCGCTGAAACGCGCTTTAGCGTCTTGGACTGGCCATGCTTTCATGTTCGCCCCAAGAAAGACTAGTTACCTGACTAGTCTAGACGAATTGGAACGCCATGCCAAGTCCAGCATGTGCAGGCTGCGCCCTAGGTCTGCTCTGTTTTTGTGAGAAGTGACGCCGCCGCGCAACCATCGCCAGTAACATCCGGCGCGCCGGTCAGGGCATCGGTGATCCTCGCCGATCTTGACCGCATGAGCCGCTGACTGGTCGAGCCAAGACGCATGGGCCTTGGGAACGACAAGTTCAAACCCAGTCCGTCCATCACACGCAGGGCGTGCTCGAGATTGACGCCCTTGCCGTTCTCCAGCTTGGACAGCATACAGAGGGGGACACCGCAATGCTGCGGATCGTGCGCAATGCTCGCTGATGTTCAATCCGCTGGGTAACCGCAAGTTCACCTCGTCGTGCGATACGGCCAAGCAGGCCCTGGCCAGCACTGGCGCAAGCTACCAGATCGTCGACGCCGTGCCTGGCACGACCGCGCGAATCCGGATCGGCAACGACATCGTGAATGCCTACGATGCCGGCGGCATCGCACCGGAACAGGCGAAAGCCCAGTCGAATCAGCTGGCGCAGGCACTGCGCACGGCGCTGCACGGGAACGGCTATCCGGCAACGAGCGATCCGAACGCGTTCGACGCGCCGAAGGTCCTGCTCCTGCTGGTACTGTTCTTCGCCAGTTCGATCCTGACGGTGATGACGATCGGGCCTGCCCCGGCCGAGATGTTCCCGACACGCATCCGCTATACCTCAATGGGCGTGCCTTACAACCTGGCTACCGGCTGGGTCGGCGGACTCCTGCCAACCTTTGTGTTCGCCATCTCGGCGCAGACGGGGAATGTCTTCTCCGGGCTGTGGTATCCGCTGGGCTGGACTATCGTGTCGCTGGTCGCGCTCTGGCTTTTCCGCGAGACCCGCGACGTCGATATCACGGCTGACGCCTGACGCGTCCTCAAGCCATCCCATGCAGGTTGCGCCTCCTTGCCGGCCTGTCAGGTACTGAACGCCAGGAGCTGGGCACCCTCTGTCACCTGCTCGCCGATGCCGTACAGCACTTCACTGACGACGCCGTCGGCCGGCGCGCAGATGGTGTGCTCCATTGTCATCGCCTCCATCACCAGCAACGGTGCCCCGCGCGTCACGGTGCTGCCGGCCTCGCCCCTCACGGCGATGATCTTCCCAGGCTGGCGCGGTGAGCTTGCTCCATTGCCCCCCCCCCGACATCCCGGGCTTCTTAACGGCTTCCCTCAACAGCAAAAGCCGTGCTCTCCCGCGTATGCATGAGTTTCGTCAGACCGAAGGGTCCTTTTCTGAATCGTGAATTCCAATGCCGGCGCGCTCCACTTACCGTATCGTGGCGCGGCAACAGAGCGAACGAACAAGAACGGTGCACGCCACGGCGTGGCCAACAAGGAGACGACGATGAAACTGGCCCTCGACAGGCTGCGGCTGCTGGGCGGCAAGCTGGCAATGGTGGCGACCGGCCTGGCGGGCGCGGTTGGCGTGGCGGCAATGGCGGCACCGGGCGCCGCGCTGGCCGCATACCCCGACAAGCCGATCCGGCTGATCGTGCCGGCTGCCGCGGGCGGCACCACGGATATCGCGTCGCGCCTGGTCGGCAAACGCCTGGGCGAGCTGCTAGGCCAGCCGGTGGTGGTGGAAAACCGCGCCGGCGGCGCCGGCATTATCGGCGCGCAGGCGCTCAGGCAGTCTGCCGCCGACGGCTACACCCTGATGATGGGCAATATCGGCCCCAATGCGATCAACTATAGCCTGTACCGGCAGCTGCCCTACCGCGCGGAGGACTTTGCGCCGGTCACCATGGTGGTGTCGGTGCCCAATGTCCTGGTGGTCAATGCCAAGGTGCCGGCGCGTACGGTAGCCGAGCTGGTGGGGCTGGCCAGGGCCCAGCCCGGCAAGCTTTCCTTTGCCTCGTCGGGCACTGGCCAGTCGGTCCATCTGTCCGGCGAGCTGTTCCGCAAGCGCACTGGCACTGACATCATCCATGTGCCCTACAAGGGCGCGGCACCGGCCGTGGCCGACCTGGTCGCCGGCCAGGTCACCATGATGGTGGACAACCTGCCCAGCTCGCTGCCGCATATCCAGTCGGGCAAGCTGCACGCGCTGGCCGTAACCAGTGCCACCCGTGTGCCCGAACTGCCCGATGTGCCCACCATGAAGGAAGCCGGCCTGGACGACTTCCAGGTGACCGCATGGTTCGGCCTGGTGGCTCCAGCCGGCACGCCTTCGGCCGTGATCGACCGGCTGCAGAAGACCGTGTCGGGCATCCTGGCCGAGCCCGAGGTCAAATCGCGCCTGGCGGAGCTGGGCGGCGTGCCCGGCGGCGATACGCCCGCGCACTTCGGCAACTTCATCAAGAGCGAGCGCGAGCGCTGGGCACGCGTGGTCAAGGACACCGGCATTCCGCTGCAATAGCCCACACCGGCCCGCCGACTATTCGGACCGCCACGAGACGCGCGACATGATCGACAAGACTGTGACATCACTGGAGCGGGCAGTGGCTTGCATCCCCGACGGCGCCACCGTGCTGGTGAGCGGCTTCGGCGGCTCTGGCATTCCCGGCGCACTGCTCGACGCACTGCTCGCCCAAGGCGCGTGCGAACTCACCATCGTCAACAACAATGCCGGCAACGGCGACACGGGCATCGCGGCGCTGATCCGCGCCGGGCGCGTACGCAAGGTGGTCTGCTCCCATCCGCGTTCGAGCAATGCCGAAGCCTTCATCGAAGCCTACCGCGCCGGCAAGGTTGCACTGGAATGCGTGCCGCAGGGCACGCTGGTGGAGCGCATGCGCGCCGCCGGCGCCGGACTCGGGCCGTTCTTCACGCCAACCGCCTATGGCACGGCACTGGCCGATGGCAAGGAAACGCGTGAGATCGATGGCGTGGGCTACGTGCTGGAGCAGCCCCTGCGCGGCGACTTCGCGCTGGTCAAGGCGCATCGCGCGGATCGCTGGGGCAACCTCACCTACCGCTATGCGGGCCGCAACTTCGGGCCTGTGATGTGCACCGCAGCCCGCCACACCATCGTCCAGGTCGACCAGATCGTGCCGCTGGGCACGCTGCTGCCGGAACAAGTGATGACGCCTGGCATCTTCGTCGAGGCTGTGGTGCAGACCGGAGAACGCCATGCCGCGTGAGATGCCGCCGATCCAGCAGTTCCGACTCAGCCGCCATGCCATGGCGCGCATCGTGGCCGCCGATATCCCGGACGGCAGCTGCGTCAATCTCGGCATCGGCATGCCGACGGTGATCTCATAATGCACCTCTCACAGTTGAGTGTGGGAATGTTGCCCCCGAAGATGCCCTGAAGTGCGCACCCAGTCCCGCAGTTGCTGTTCCTTGACGGGATCCAGCGTGATCCACCATGGGCCCCGCCCGTCGAGCTTACGAGCGTGGACCACCTGGCGCTCAATCCAGTAATACACGACGTGTGGACTGATGCCTAGTCGGTGAGCGAGTTGCTGGACCGTGAGTTCGTCGGGCCGCATGAAGTTGGTCGCCGCAATCCCGTACCGGTAGCGGATCCATTTGACCATGGAGAGCGTGAACGATTTGCCAGTTGGGCTGCGCAGGCCTTCCTGATTAAGGTGCGCAACGATTTGTGGCTCGGACAAATGTTGCGACAGTTTGCGCACGTGCTCGACGGTTGCAGTGGGATAGCGCACCGCGTCGGCGACCGGCTTGGGCAAAGTCACGGTGGTGTCGGTACAGGTGCCTCCCTGCCAACGCACGTGTAGGACCACCTGTCTGGTTGCGGGCAGTTTCTCGACCGTAATGTCCCGGATGAGCAGTCGCAGCATGCGCTTGCGATCCTTCGCCGGGGTCGCCGGAGCACGCCAGAGGCGCGGCAGATTGTGCGCCAGTGCGAGGATCTGGGCCTTCTGTTCGGGTGTGGCAACGCGCGCCTTCTGGCTCTGGAACTGGGCGGCTTCCGTCTTGATCGCTTCGAGGCGAAGCATCGCGTCATTCCAGCGCCGCTCGAGGGTGCCCGTGACCAGACGGTTGGCGGGATCGCATTCCTGATAGCGACGCTCGGCAAGAGCGACTTCATACTCGGCGCGTTCGATGCGCATATGCCACTGACGCATGATGGCGTGATCCCGCTGCTCGAGTTCGTTCAGGGCGGTCACGGCGAGTTCGAATTCGGCTGGCCGCAGGGCCGCGAGCATTGCTTCGCCGATCGCGTTGTCGAGCAGGTCGCTGCGCACGCTCATGCAATCTCTGGTCGCTAAACCCTGGCGGCGCTGCGCATTGCACAAGTACATTGGGTAGATGCCACCGTTACCCTGGTAGCGCACGGTCAGCGCCCGACCGCAGCAGCCACATAGCAGCAGCCCCTGAAGCAGCGCCAATCCTTCACGCGCCGCACCGCTGAGCACGGTACCTTCGCCGTTGGTTCGGTTGCGCGCCAGGCGTGCCTGGTTGCGCTCGAATTGCTCCGGGGTGATATACCCTTCGTGATGGTCGGGCAGATGGACACGCCAGTCCGCCTTGGGTACCGGCTGCACGCGCTTTTGGACCTCTCCCTGTGGCGTGATGCGTTGCCGGTACTGGTACCGTCCAAAGACATAAATGCCCGCATACGAAGGATTCTTGATCAGGCCGATCACGCGCTCATGGCTCAGGCGCCCCCAGATGAGCCGGCCCGCCCAAGCGCCGCCATAGGCGCGCTTGGGAAAGCGCAAGCCACCTTCGGCAAAGCGCTTGACGACCGCGTATGCGCTGCCGGTCTCTCGAAAGAGATGAAACACCAACTGCACGGCGCCGCGTACCTCGTCATCGGGGTCCAGGACGATGCGGCCGTCGTCGTCATAGCACAAGCCGACTGGCAGTGGAAAGCGCAACTCACCCTTCTGCGCCTTGTTGAGCTTGCCGCCTTGGAGGCGCCCGCGCAAAAAGTGCAATTCGGCCTGTGCCATCGTGCCTTTGAGGCCCAGCAGCAGGCCGTCGTTGAAGTCGCCCGGGTCGTAGCACCCATCGGCGTCGACGACCAAGGTACCGGTGAGCGCGCACAACTCGAGCAGGCGATGCCAGTCCAGATTCGAGCGCGCCAGGCGCGAGACCTCCAGCGCAAACACGGCGCCCACGTGCCCCATCGAGACATCCGCCACCAGCGTCTTGAAATCCTCGCGGCCCGTCATCTGCGCGCCTGACTGACCGAGGTCCCGATCCAGGATCCGGATCGACGTTTGTGGCCAGCCCAATGCCAGCGCCTTGTCGCGCAACGCATACTGGCGCTCCGTGCTCTCCTGATGGTGTCGCACTTGGGCCAGCGTCGATTGGCGGATATAGATGTACGCCGGCTTGCTCTGATGTTGGGGGGTGATCTTGGTGTTCATCGACGGCCTCCTCGGTCAACTCCAGCGCGGGCTCTGCGGTGAGCCAGGCTTCGAGCATGTTGGCGATGAGTACGCCGGCCGATTGCAGGTCGATGGAGTCGGTGAGCGACAGCGGCGACTGGCTCACCGACGCCCCTTATAGCGCCTCGCGGCGGCGTAATAGTTCGCGATTGATCTCGCAGATCTCCTCGATGATCTCGCGGACACGGTGATAGCTCGCCAGGCGTTCGGTGACGTCGGCGAAATCGGCTTGTGGCACGTAGTCCATTTGTGGTCGGCGCCCGGGAAAACTCACCGACAAGTAGTACTTGGGGCCATGACCTGGGCCATCGGCGCACTTGCAGCCAGGCTTGCCACAGCGCTTGTAGCGTTCGATGAGCGAGCCCCGCAAGAGCGTGTCCAACGCCGGCATTTGCTTGAGCAATTGCGCGCGACGCCTGCGTAATGTTGACGACGGAATATCTTCCATTGGCGGACCACGTTAAAAACTGGTCTGATAGTAGGGCAATGAAATGCATTGATCAAGCTCCTTTGGTTGATGACTTCTTGGAGGACGAAGCGGCAAGCTGATCGATCAACGCGATCAGCTCCAGCAGCATTCCCAGATCGAAGCGAGACACAGGGATCTCGCAATCGTCTTCGACAGCAGGCGCGCCCCAGTCGGTCCATTCGCGGGCAATGCTGAAGCTGCCGCACTCGACATGACCCAGCAGCAATGTGTCGACGCCCGCCACCCGGCGCGTCTTCAGGACCGGATAACGCTGGCCCCGGAGCGGATGAAACGGATGGCGGATCTCAGCCCATCCCAAATGCTCGTTGAGCGCTTGTGCAGTTCGCGCTGACCGTCCCGACGCTGGTGTCTGACCAGTTGCCGCCGGACCGGGAGATCATCCTGCACAGCGAGAACGGCATCCTCGGCATGGGTCCGATGATCCGCGAGGGCGCAACCGATCCTGACCTGATCAACGCCAGCAAGGCGCCGATCGGGCTGCTGGCGGGCGCTTCCATCTCCGACCATGCCGTGTCCTTCGCGATGATGCGCGGCGGCCATATCGACATCACGGTGCTGGGCGGCTTCCAGGTCTCCGCCACGGGCGACCTGGCCAACTGGTCGACCGGCGGCCCCGATGCGATTCCCGCAGTAGGCGGTGCCATGGACCTGGTGGTAGGGGCGCCGAGGCTTTTCGTGATGATGGAGCACGTTACCCACGACGGCCAGCCTAAGATCGTTGATCGCTGCAGTTATCCGCTCACCGGCATCGGCGTGGTGCATCGCATCTACACCGATCTGGCGGTGATCGACGTGCAGCCCGGCGGAGGGTTGCTGGTCACTGGCCTGGCCGAGGGAGTGCCCTTCGACACGGTGGCGGCGCTGAGCGCGGCACCGCTCGTACTGGCGGCGCAGTGCCGGGTGTTGTGCTAGTGGCCAACACCCGATCGCCCATCGCTGGGCGCTGAAGCTACTGCCGGCACGGCACAAAGTGTGTTTGTCGTCGCAAGTGCCCAGTGGGAAGGAGCTGGCGCATGGACGAGACCTACATGTACGACATCAACACCAAACGGGAAACGCCCATCGTCGTTCTCCGGGTCAAGTACCTGAACGACATCGTCGAGCAGGACGATGGGCGACGCAGGCCGCAGTGCTGGCCAGTGCCTCGAACCACTGGCTGCGCCACACCGCCGGCTCGCACGTGACCGACCAGCGGGTTGACCTGCGATTGTGCTCGACAACGTTGGACGTGCCTCGATCGCTACCAGCGCTTACCTGCACAACGAAGCGGATGCGCGGCACGAGGCCACCCAAGAGCGACTTCGTACACGGTGGATCCACAGGACGTAGGCTCTCCGCTTCGTCTGTGCCGTTTGCGTGGCCTGACTATCGCAAATGACAGAACCTGCACCGTCAAACTGGTCCCATCGATAGGACCACCCGGTTCCATTGAGTCGCACAGCGGCGAGGCATAGAGTCCCACTGACTCCTTCGGGAGAAGAAACAGCCGTGGAGACAGACATGCCCTTCAGCAGAAGAAAGATTCTCGCCAGCACTGCGCTGGCCGCCCTGTCCGTGATGGCCCCCGTGGCGCAGGCCGCGGCGGACAAGCCGATCACAATCGTGGTCGGCAGCCCCGCCGGCGGCACCACCGATGCACTGGCGCGCCTGATCGCCCGTTCGATGGGCGAGACGCTGCAGCGTACCGTTGTCGTCGACAACAAGCCCGGCGCCGGCGGCAATATCGCCGCGCAATTCGTGGCGCGCAGCACCCCGGACGGCAGCACGCTGCTAATGAGCTTCACCGGCCATACCATCAACGCGTCGCTTTACAAGAACCTGCCGTTCGACGCGGTCAAGGACTTCACGCCGATCTCGATGGTCGCGCGCGTGCCGAGCGTGCTGGTGGCGCGCAAGAACGTGCCGTTCGACACCACCGCAGGCCTGATCGACTACGCGAAGCGCAATCCGGGCAAGCTTAGCTTTGCCATCGGTGCGCAGGGGTCGTCGCTGCACCTGGCCAGCGAGCAGTTCAAGCTGCAGACCGGCACCGACATCCTCAACATTCCCTACAAAGGCACGAACCCCGCACTGACCGACCTGCTCGGCGGCACTGTGGACCTGATGTTCGCCAGCACCGTCAACGTGCTGCCACATGCCAGGACCGGCGCACTCAAGATCCTCGGCGTCAGCAGCAAGGAGCCGTTGCCACAGTTTCAGGGCGTGCCGGCCGTCGGCAGCACCGTGAAGGGCTTCGAGTCGTCGGCATGGTTTGGCCTGTTCGGCCCCGCCAGGCTGCCGCAGGCGGTCACCGACCAGATCTATCGTGCCGTGAAGATCGCCGTGGAAGATCCCGCCTACAAGCAGCGGATGGAAACCGAGGCCGCCACCGCGGTGAGCATGACGCCGCAGGCGTTCGCGCAGTTCGTGCGCAAGGATATCCAGCACTGGGCCAAGGTCATCCAGGCATCGGGCACGCGGGTGGAATGATGGCGCAGAAGCTGGCACAGACGTCGGCACAGACACTGGCGCAGAAGCTGCTGGCCCGCGCGGCCGGCCGCGACCAGGTCACGCCGGGCGAGATCATCAATTGTCGCGTGGACCTGGCGATGATGCACGATTCGGGCGGCCCGCGCCGCGTGCAGCCGCTGCTGCAAAAAATCGGCGCCAAAGTATGGGATCCGGCCAAGGTCGTGGTGGTGACCGATCACTACGTGCCGGCCCATGACCAGGACAGCCGCAAGATCGTCCAGATCGCGCGCGACTGGGTCAGGGACACCGGCGTGGCGCGCTTCCACGACATGGAAGGCATCTGCCACGTGGTGGTGCCGCAGAAAGGCTACCTGCGTCCCGGCATGTTCGCCGTGGGCGGCGACAGCCATTCGTCGACGGGCGGCGCGTTCGGCGTCTACATGTTTGGCATCGGCGCCACCGAGATGCTAGGCGTGCTGGTGACCGGCGAGATCTGGGTGCGGGTGCCGCAGACCATCCGCATGCAATGGCACGGCCAGCTGCGCGCCGGCGTGTCGGCCAAGGACATGATGCTGCGTATGTGCACGCAGTTCGGCATGGACGGCGGCCAGTACCAGGCCGTGGAGTACACGGGTGCCGCGGTGTCGGCATTGTCGATGCAGGAACGGATGACGCTGGCGAACATGACCGCCGAGCTGGGCGCGCAGGTCGGACTGGTCCCTCCTGACTCGGTCACACGCGACTGGCTGCTGGCAGCGGGCGTCGACGCAGCGTCCATCGATATCGATGCCTGGCAGTCCGATGCCGATGCCGCCTGCCTCGCCACGCACGACTTCGACGCCGCGTCGCTGGCGCCGCAGGTGTCGCGGCCCGGTACGCCTGCCGATGCCTGCGACGTCGATACCCTCGGCAACGTGGCGGTCGATATCGCCTATATCGGCGCCTGCACGGGCGCCAAGCTCGAAGACCTGCGCATGGCGGCCGAGGTGTTGCGCGGCCAGCGCGTGGCACGCAATACCCGGCTGCTGGTGGCGCCGGCAAGCGCCGCTGACCAGGCGCAAGCCGCGCAGGAAGGCACGCTCGGCGCACTGCTGGACGCCGGGGCCGAACTGCTGCCGAACGCGTGCGGCGCCTGCGCCGGTTACGGCGAACACCGCTTTGGCGAAGACACCGTGGTGATCAGCGCCACGGCACGCAATTTCAAGGGGCGCATGGGCGCCGCATCGTCGCAGGTCTACCTGGGCTCGCCCTACACGGTGGCCGCGTCGGCGATTGCGGGCCGAATCGCCGATCCACGGGAGAGGCTGGCGTGAATCAACGCACTGCGCAATATACCGGTCGCGCCTGGGTATTTGGCGACGACATCAATACCGACCTGCTCGCGCCAGGCGCCTACATGAAGTTCGGCATCGACGAGATCGCCCGCCATTGCATGGAACAGGTCGATCCCTCCTTCGCCACCGCGGTGCAGCCCGGCGACATCGTGTTCGGCGGGCGCAACTTTGGCGCGGGATCCTCGCGCGAGCAGGCCGTGGAGGTGCTGCGCCATCTCGGCGTTGCCGCCGTCGTGGCGCCCTCGTTCGCCGGCCTGTTTTATCGCAATGGCTTCAACCTGGGCCTGCCCCTGCTAACGTGCCCCGCGCTGCCGCGGATGGCCACCGGCCGGCGCGTCGGCTGCGACATCGGCACAGCGCAGGTCATCGTCGAAGACCATTCGCCGCTACAATGCGAGCCGATTCCGCCACACCTGGTGGCTATGATCCGCGACGGCGGACTCGTGCCGCACCTGATGCGCAAGATCGCGACAGGCCAACTCTCCGTGACCGAAACCACATCATGACGCTGAAGCAACGCCTGCAACAACCCGGCATCGTTACCGCACCGGGCGTCTACGACGCCTTTTCGGCCCTGCTGGTCGAGCAGGCCGGATTCCAGGCCGCCTACCTGTCGGGCGCCAGCCTCGCCTATACGCGCTTCGGTCGGCCGGACATCGGCTTCCTGTCGCTCGACGACGTGGCGTCCGTCACCCGCAATATCCGTGAACGCGTGGCGCTGCCGTTGATCGTCGATGCCGATACCGGTTTCGGCAACGCGCTCAACGTGATGCAGACCGTACGCGTGCTGGAGCGCGCCGGGGCATCGGCAATCCAGCTCGAAGACCAGGCGATGCCGAAGCGCTGCGGGCACCTCGACGGCAAGTCAGTGATTGCCGCAACCGAGATGGCGGGCAAGATCCGCGCAGCCTGCGACGCTCGCCGTGATGCGAACACACTGGTCATCGCACGCACCGACGCCGTGGCCGTGGAGGGTATGGAGGCGGCGCTCGAACGCGCCGAGCGCTATGCCGAGGCCGGCGCCGACGTTTTGTTTGTGGAAGCACTGCGCAGCCGCGATGACATGAGCGCCGCCATCGCGCGGCTGGGCGGCCGCGCGCCGCTGCTGGCCAATATGGTCGAAGGGGGCAAGACGCCCGTGCTGCCCGCGCCGGAGCTGGAGGAAATCGGCTTCCGCATCGTGATCTTCCCCGGCGGGACCGTGCGGGCCCTGAGCTTCGCGCTGCGTGACTACCTGCAAAGCCTGGCCTCGCACGGCACCACCACGCCGTACCTGGATCGGATGCTGTCATTCCAGGCGCTCAACGAGATGATCGGCACGCCGCAGATGCTGGCGCTGGGCAAGCGATACGAATAGGCCGCCTGAACTCGGCCCCGGTAGCACTTGTCGCCGAGGCACCGAGGGCGTACCGTGGCGGCATGGCCGCCCAAGGCCGCACAAGGCCGCAGGTCGCCCCATCCGCCCATGTCACTCGACGCCAATCCCGACCTGCCCCGCTTCCAGCAGGTCCGCCTGATCCTGCGCGACCGCATCCGGAGCGGCTTCTACGAAACGGGGATGCCCTTGCCCGGGGAGCGGCAACTTGCCGAAGAATTCGGCGTGGCGCGCGTGACGGTACGCTCGGCGCTGGCGCGATTGCAGGAGGAGGGCCTGGTCGCCCGGCTGCGGGGCAAGGGCACGGTGCCGACCTTCCGGCACGATGCACCGGCCGCCTCCGTGCGCAGCGGACTGCTCGACAACATCGTCAGTGTCAGCATGCGCACGCGCGTGACCGTGCTCGAATGGAAGCGAATGCCGGCGCCGCCGGCCGTCAGTGCAGCGCTGGGCCTGGCCCCCGGGGCGCCCGTGCTCAAGGTGGTGCGCGTGCGCAAGTTCAAGGCGCAGCCGATTGCCTATACCGAGGTGTTCGTTCCCGGCGAGCTGGCCGGCGCGCTCGATCGCCATACTTTGCAGGACACGCCAATGCTCGTGGCGCTGGAGCGGCATGGGGTGGAAGTTGTCTCTGCCGACCAGACCCTCGGTGCCGCCGTGGCCGACCTCGACGTGGCGCGCATCCTGCGCATCGCCCCCGGCGTGCCGCTGTTGCGTGTGTCGCGCGTCGTCTCGGACCGGCATGGCAGGCCCGTGCAGTTCCTGGTCGGCCTCTATCACCCGGAGCGTTACACGTACCAGATGCGCTTGTCGCGCGTGGGCGCGTCCACGCGCGTCTGGATCGATGCCGATGCTTCCAATACGACCGAGCCGGGCGCCTGACGCTGCTGGCGCCCGGGCGGTTCTCGATCACGACCGGCTGGCCGAGCTGCTCCTGCAGCTGGGGTCCGAGGGTGCGCGCGACGGTGTCGACGGATCCGCCTGGCGGAAACGGCACCACCAGCCTGATCGGTCCCGACGGGTAAGTGCCCGTGGCCCTTGACGCGAACGGCACGGCACCGGCCGCCAGCGCCAGGGCGCCGCCGCACAGCGCCAGGGCCTGACGCCGGCTGATCTCGCGGGGCCCCGCTTGCGGGGCTTCGCCTTGCTTGGTCTTCATGGGGGTTCTCCTTGCGGCGGGGGTCAGGTGCGGATCGCGAAAGGATCGCGCACCTCGTCGGAGAAATCGATCATCACATTGCGGGTGGTCAGGTATTCGCGCAAGCCGGCCTCGCCGCGTTCACGGCCGATGCCGGACTCCTTGAAGCCCCCGAAGGGTGCCTGGGCGGCGATGGCGCGATAGGTGTTGACCCAGACCGAGCCGCATTGCAGCTGCCGCGACACGCGCATGACGCACGAGAGATCGCGCGACCACAGGCCGGCGGCGAGCCCGTAGCGGCTGTCATTGGCCAACTGTACGGCCTCGTCTTCGGTATCGAACGGGATGATCGCCAGCACGGGGCCCGAAGATCTCTTCCTGTGCGAGTTGGCTGCCGTTGTCGACGTCGGTAAAAATGGTCGGCTCGATGAAATAGCCCTGCCCCAGCCCGGCGCCTTCGGCACGGCGCCCGCCGGTGACCAGCCGCGCACCGGCCTCCCTGGCCTGCTCGATGGCGGCCAGGATGCGGCGGAACTGCGGTTCGTTGGCGACGGTGCCCATTTCGGTGGCGGGATCGAGCGGATCGCCCATACGGATATTGCGCGCGCGCTCCGCCAGGCGCGGCACCACCTGGTCCAGCACCCCCCGCTGCACCAGCAGCCGCGAACCGGCGACGCAGGTCTGGCCGGTGGCGCCAAAGATGCCGGCCAGTGCGCCGACCACGGCCTTGTCCAGGTCGGCATCGTCAAAGATGATGTTCGGCGACTTGCCGCCAAGCTCCAGCTTGACGGGCACCAGCCGGCGCCCGGCCATGGCGGCAATCTCGCGCCCGACCTGCGGGCTGCCGGTAAAGCTCACCAGCGCGACGCCGGGATCCTCCACCAGCGCCCGCCCGGTTTCGGCGCCGCCGGTCACTACGTTGAACACGCCCGGCGGGAAGCCGGCTTCCTCCACCAGCGCGGCAAACTCCAGCGTCGATGCCGACGCATGCTCGGACGGCTTGACCACCACGCAGTTGCCGGCGGCAAGCGGCGGGGCGAGCTTGTTGGCCAGCAACGCCAGCGGCGAATTCCACGCCGTGATCAGCGCCACCACGGCAAAGGGCTCGAGCGAGAGGTAGTCAAGCGTGTTCGGCTGATCTAGCGGCACATGCTGG
This sequence comes from Cupriavidus sp. DF5525, assembly GCF_040149425.2. Classification (NCBI taxonomy): domain Bacteria; kingdom Pseudomonadati; phylum Pseudomonadota; class Betaproteobacteria; order Burkholderiales; family Burkholderiaceae; genus Cupriavidus; species Cupriavidus sp. DF5525. The sequence goes on from NZ_CP168267.1 coordinate 1,648,070, forward strand.
CCGAATAGCTTGTCGGCATAGCCCGCGAAGTAGCGCAACTGGCGGCCGACCCACAGCATCTGCGGGCGGGTTTCCCGCACGATCTTGCCGTTGTCGGTGCTTTCGATGCGCGACAAGCGGGCTGCCTGGCTTTCGATCAGCGTGGCCAGCTTCAGCATCATCTCGGCGCGCCGGACGCCCGGCGTATCCCGCCAGACTTCACGGAAGGCGCGATTGGCGGCTGCCACCGCGGCGGCTACGTCTTCGGCACTGGCATCGGGGATCTCGGCCCAGACCTGGGACGTGAAAGGATTGGTGCTTTGCAGCATACGGCCGCTGGCCGGTGGGATGCGACGCCCGGCCACATGCAAGTGATACGTCTGGACCACTGTTGTCTCCTCGTTATCTTGTATTTGTCGGCGAGGCCGGGCGTTCTGCATGGCGTACCGGCGTCGCTTGCGTCATGGCAAATCAGTGGAGGGAGTATAGGGACGCGGTTTTCCCGGCGTCTAATACCGTTTTGCTCATTCAGTTATCTGAAGACGTCGTATTTCGCTGCGTGGCGGCGCCAACACCCGTTGGCAAGAAAAATGGCCCGCCCGGGAATCGCCGGGCGGGCCAAGCCATGCTTCTTGTTGTCCGTATTCAGGCGCTCAGTTCTGGCGCTCAGCTCCGCGGCTTGGGGGTGGGTAATCGTCCGCATTGGGTCCACTGAGTGGTGGAGGTCGCGCCGTCACATTAATACCCGCCAAGTACGCGCCAGGCGCATCGGGATCGACCACCCGAAGATGGATCCGGAAATCCGCCGTTGACACTCGAGGAGCGCGAACGCGCGGCCCTCGAAGGATGGATACTTGGCGTTTCGTAACACGCTCAGGGTAGGCTCTCCCAATTGCACCGTACCGCGGTTTGAGATAGTCCTAATGACCGAGGGTTCAGTCGAGTCGACGGCACATGTAATGCGTCCTCGCACCAAAGCGTCGAAGGAATTCCTTCGACAACTGCATTTCCTGTGGCATGTCGTTCAAGGCCGTAAGCGTAAAGCCGAAGCGGGCGAAGAACGTGGGATGGTCGGACGTGAGCACTGCAGCCCTGGTGCAGCCACTGGCGCGGGCACGCATCAAGATGGCCCCGAGAAGATGGGTGGCTACCTGGTGGCCTCGGTACTCACTTAGAACCGCAACGGCCTGGATGATGACTATCTCGCCATATTTTTCGCCGCAGGCGCAGCCGATTACCTTCTCACCCAGGAGACCCAGACTGTAGAGACGGGCCGACGGGTCCACATCGCTGCCAGGCAAACCGCAGGAACGGAGCACCTGTGAGATGGCTTGGATGTCTGACGCCCCGGCCGCGCGGAGTCTCATATCCTTTATCATTTTCTTTTTCTCGACTCCCGACGCACATGCAACGATGTTCTACAAGCAGTGTGTCGCAAGAGTTCGAGGCATACCATCGGCTAACGGTATGAGTGGCACCGTTTCAAACATAATGCCTGCCTTCACTATTCCGTGCGCCGTGTCCAGTGCCAGGCAATATCAAGTGATTTAATTCTGATGTGAAAATTTTTAATTTCACCTGAGGCAGTCATGCGAAGTTCTTGGTCCAGCACAAACATGGCTGAATGAGTGGCGGCTATCAGACCCCACCAGCATCCCGCCCTCGCGACTCGCTGCCCATCGCCAAAGGTAAACCCTAGCGAGGGGTTGCTTGGCGTCAGGGAGACGGCGCGATATGCTAACGGCACGAGCAGCTACCGGCAGCGAAGCTTGCACCGGGGCTCAGCGAGTCTTGACAATTTTTCTTGCATGCAAGTCTGCATGCTTTTGGCTTCGAGGATGAGATGGCAACAGGTATCGTGAAGTGGTTTAACAATGAGAAGGGCTATGGCTTTATTACGCCGGATGACGGCGGCAAAGACCTGTTCGCGCATCACTCGGAAATCCAAGGTACCGGGTTCAAGTCGCTCGAGGAAGGTGCGAAAGTAGAGTTCGAAGCCACGCAAGGCCAGAAAGGCCCACAAGCATCAAAGATTCGCAAGCTATAGGCCATCGCGGCTCCAGTAGTACAAATACAAACGCCCTTCGTCACGGCGAAGGGCTATGTTGTTTCCGGCTCGCCGCTTCCTCCGCTTCCCACTAGACCTTGGGAATAGTCGTTGGCGCTGTCCAGCGTACTTTTTAGTCACGAAGGCGATTCTTTCTCGCCTCCGTTTGGCCTCCCAGGCCGATGCAAAAGGGACCGTTCGCTTACGGCCCTCGCACCTGCCTCGCCCAACACCGTGGTTCCTCCGGATCATGCCGGCAGGGCGGCCGTCGCGGGTGCGCGAACCCGAATGAGCCGGGGCCCGCTCTATTCACCCACATTCAGTCGCTCGCAGTAAACCCGGACGCCTCGACCACAGGTCTCCATTGCGCACGCTGGTCCAGGATGAGCTTGCGCAGCGCTGCGCCGGACTGGCCGTTCATTTCCATCCCTAGCGCGGCCATCTTGTCGCGCACCACTGGGTCTTTGATCGCCTCCAACATGGCCTTCTCGATCCTGGCGACGGTGGCGGGCGGCGTTCCGGCCGGTAAAAATGCCGAATACCAGCCCGATGCGGTCTCGAAGCCCGGTGCGCCGGCCTCAGCAAGCGTCGGCACTTCCGGCAGCAGTGCGCTGCGCCGGGTACCGGTCACGCCGAGGAAGCGGATCTTGCCTGCCCGGTACAGTTCCATCTGACCCGCCACCGCATCGATGCCGAGCGGCAGCGTGCCACCGATCTCGTCGGTCAGCATCATCACGGCGCCTCGATAGGCGGTAGGCAACAGCGGCACGCCGATAGCCTTGCTGAGCGACAACACGCCGAAATGGATACTGCCGCCCAAGGTGACCAGCCCAACGCCGCCCTTGCCGGGCTCGCGCTTCACCCAGGCCAGGTATTCCTGCATGGTCCGGTATGGCTGGTTGACGCTGGTGGAAGCCACCAGCGGCACATCGGCCAGGTAGGCAACGGGAACGAAGTCCTTATCCGGGTCGTAAGGCAGGCGCTTATAGGTGAGCGGAAAGATGGTGAACGGCGGTGCCGGCGAGATCAGCACCGTCTTGCCGTCCGGCGCAGCGCGCCTGACGTTCTCCAGCGCCAGACGCGCCGAAGCCCCGGGCCGGTTCTCGACCAGGACCGGCGTGCCAAGCGATACGCGCAGCTTCTCGCCAAGCGTGCGCGCAAAAATATCCAGCGCGCCACCGGGCGCAAATCCGATAACGATGCGCGTGGGCGTCTCCGCGGTTGTAGCAGCGGTGGCATGCAAGGAGGCGCCGCCGCAGGCAAGCGCCAGCGCGGTTGCCAACCGCCTCAAGGTGGTTTGATATGGCATGGGGTGTCTCCGTGGGTGGCGTGGCGATACGTTCACGCGTGCTTCGCGGTGGTATGCGGCTCCAGCGGGTAGATCGGACGGCGCAAGTTGCGGAACGGGAACTGGCTGTAGTCCGAGCTGCAGACCCCGGGGCCGGCCACCAGGACGATCTCCTTGGCGATCGGCTCGAATCCGGCGCGAAAGTGCTGGCGCGACTTGATCAGGATGTACTTGCGGCGCGATAGATCAATGCCCGCGTGCGTGAACACGCCGCTATCGAACGGCTCCTGTGGCTTCTCGCAGACCACGACCAGCGTACCCCCAACATCCAGCACGACGGTGCGGCCCAGGCTCAGCTTCATGCCCGTGAACATCGGGCCGGTCACCTGGTAGTTGCCGTCGGTGATGCACTTTACGCAGCCCGTAAGCCGCAGCGGCGTGCCCTTGAGGCCGAGCGCCGGCATGTCGGTCTTACCACCGACATCCAGCGTGACGGTCTGGCCAACGCCCGCGGCTACCAGTTCCGCCACGGCCGCCGGATCCCAGAACGGGCCGGCGACCACCCCGTCGAGCCCCTGGCGCAGCACCTCCCTCAGCACTGTCATCTCGTCGGTCGGCCCACCCGCGCCGCAGTTGTCGCCGTGGTCGACCAGCACCACCGGCCAGTGCGCGAGCTCCCGGGCTCGAGCGACGGACGTTTGCATGGGTTCGAACGGAAAGACAAAGTCGGCGCGGCGCTCCCAGGCCATACCACAGAGTTCGTCGAGCAGGCGCTGGCCAGTGTCCATCCGGTCCCCATCAGCCACGATCACCACGGCCAGGCCCGTATGTGGAATATCGGCCAGCGGAAAGCCGCCGAACACTGAAGCATTGAGTACCTCGCCATCGCGCTCGGCCGCCATCGCGCGATCCATGATGTCCTTCATCGGTTGCGCGCGCGGGGTCTGGCGCAGCATGTGGGTAAGCATCGGCAGCGTCCGCCAAAGCAGTACCGGCTTGGCTTCGCCGCGCAGCGCCGCCATTAACGTGCGGGCCGCGCGCGCTCCGGTCTCGTAGACGTCCACGTGCGGATAGGTGCAATAGCCGGCAATCACGGTGGCGTTGCCAACCAGGGCATCGCTGAAGTTGGCGTGGAAATCCAGCGCCACCGCGATCGGCACCTGCGGGGCGACGGCGCGGATGCGCGCCAGCAGTTCACCTTCCGCATCGGGGAAGCCCTCGGCCACCATGGCACCGTGGAGGTCGAGCATGACCGCATCGCAGCCGGCGCGCACCGCCTCGACGATGGTGCCGGCCATCGACTCGAACGCCTCCGCGGTCACGATGCCGCTGGGGACGGCGTTAGCCATCAGCGGCATGACGGACTCATCGCCCTGGCGCTGCGCGATATCTATGAAGGCCGCGGCGGCGCTGTTGGTCCCCTGGCATGCACGCACCGCGTCGTCGCCATAGAGCGGGCCATCGGTGCTGCTGCCGCGGTTGAAGGCGCGCAACGGCGTGGCAATTGGCGAGAAAGTATTGGTTTCATGCCGCATCAGGGCAATGACAAAACGCATGAACAAGCTCCGGCGTAAGAATCAGTTGGCTTCGAGGTCGACCGCGCGCGCAATGGCGCCGTAGCGGGTCGTCTCCGTATGCAGGAAGCGGCGCGCCTGCGCCGGCGGGGTCAATACCGGCTCATAGGCAAGCGTCTGCAGGCGGGCGATGAAATCCGGTTCCTGCACGCTGGCCTTTACCTCTCTGTAGAGCCGCTCGATGATTGCGTCCGGCGTGCCGGCCTTGACTACCAGCGCGAGATTGGCCCGCACCTGCAGCGCGTCCGCGCCACCCGCCTTCTGCGTTTCGAGATTCGGGAGCTGGGCCACTGGCTCTGCCTGCAGCGTGGCCAGCGGCTTGGCCTTGCCGTCCTTGACGTAGGTGACGGAGGAGCCGATCACGTCGACGTGCGCATAGGTCTGGCCGCCGATCAGGTCCGACATTGCCGGGGGCGAGCCGCGGTAAGGCACGATGGTGAAGTCGAGCCGGTTGCGGCGTTTCCAGTCGGCCAGGCCGAGGTGGGCGGCACCGGCCACCGCGTTGACGCTGATCGAGACTTTGCCCGGGTTGCGCTGGATATGCGCCTTGAGTTCGGCGAGAGTCGCCTCCTTGCGATCGGCGCGAGTGATGATCCAGTGCGGCACGGTATTGACGATGGTGACCGGCACCAGGTCGGTATCGGGGTCGTAGCGCAGGCCCTTGATCGTGTGCGGATTGATGTTGAGCGTGCCGTCGCTGGCAAGCAGCAGCGTGTTGCCGTCAGGCTTATCCTTCAGCACGGACGACACGCCCGGCACGGTTGCGCCGCCGGCGATGTTCTCCACCACCACGGACTGCCCCAGCCGCTGCTCCAGCTTGCGTGCCAGGGCGCGGCCGACGATGTCGTACGAGCCGCCGGCAGGGAATGGCACCACCAGGCGCAGCGGCCGGTCCGGCCACGCGGCAGCCGCGTTGGCACCGGTAGCCGTCACCAGCAATGCGCCGGAAATCGCGCCGGCAAGCGCGCCGCGCAGCACCGCGGCAAATCCGCTCATTGTCATCATCGATATCTCTCCTCCAAGGTCTGCTTGCCTCGTGTTTACATATGGAATGGCAGGTGATGCGCCGACTATAGGGGAGCTGCATCGATACCAAAAGCGAATTTAAATATTAAATAGTTGAGCAAATGGTTAACTTGTAGAATGGGCATCTCCCCACCGCATGACCGCAACGCCATGACCTCCGCAGATCCTGCGCACACCTTGCTGAGCCGCCTCAAGCTGCGCCACTTGCGCATCATCCTGGCGCTGAGCGAAATGCAGACCGCCGCAGCCGTCGCCGCGCGCTTCCACGTCAGTCCAGCGGCAGTGTCCAAGACGCTGGCGGAGATCGAGGACATCGTCGGCATGCCCCTGTTCGAGCGCGGCCGCCGCGGCCTGCGCCTGACCGAGTCCGGCCAGGAGATGGCCGCACACGCCGGGGTCTTGCTGGCGCAGCTCGAGCGGCTGGCCGAGTCGCTGCACGCCGTGCGCACCGGCAGCAAGGGCCAGTTGCGCATCGCGTTCCGGACCATGTCCGTGCAACCCTTCCTGGCGCAGGCGATGAGCGACTTCTACCGTGACCATCCGCGCGTGGAGATCAGCGTGATCGAAGGCGGCATCGCCGACCTGACCGAGCAACTGGTCGACGGTTCGCTGGACCTGCTGTTTGCCTATGACGATCCGCGCCTGTCGCTGCGCACGCTGCGCACGGCGCCGGTGGTGGCGGCCCAGAAAGTGGTGATCGTCTGCAGCCCGGACCATCCGCTGCTGGCCCGTCGCAAAATCACTGCGCAGGAGCTGTCGATTCAGCAGTGGTGTATTCCAGCGACCGGCTCGCGCATGCTGCATCTGCTTCATACGGCATTTCATGCCCTGGGCGCCGCACCGCCGGAAGGCGGCATCCGCACCAGCGACGTGGCGGCGACGGCCAGCCTGCTGCAGGCGGGACATTTCCTCGCCGTGTTTCCCGAGCGCATCGCCGCACAGCTCACGCTCGCCAAGGTGGCAAAGGTGCTTCGCTTTGAACTGGAAAGCCACGTGGAGCCGGTGGTCGCCGTTTGGAACAGTGAACTCACGCCGCGCACGCCGGCGCGCCTGTTCCGGGATTTCGTCATGCGCCGTGCAGGCGACAGCGCCGTGAACGCGCCCGTTCCACTGCTGGCCGCGCGCGCTGTGGCCGCCGCGGGCATCGGAAAGCCCTGAGCGAGCAGCCTGGCCGCTGGCACAGCGGCTAGCTAGCGAACCGCGAGGTGCTGCCCAAATCGATCTCGACGCACCGCCGAAGCTCAGGCAGGCCGCGTTGCCGGAACGCGGGCTTCGACCTGCTGGCGCAGCGTGATATGCGCCTCCGGCAGAAGCCACGCCTGCAACGCGAAGTGCGCCGACACAAGCGCGGTTTCAGGCGAAGTACGGTTGCCCCATAGGTTCGTGTAGGCTGTGAGGTAGCCGTGCTCAACAGCAGCCGGCATCAAGTCGCGGCGCAGGAACTCGGTCTTGCCCATCCCTCGGAGAGCGAACAATCCGCGAGCTGCGGATAGCTTCAAATCGAATGCACGCAGATACGCGTTCGCCAGTTCCGGACGGGCAAAGTGCCAAAGATCTGGCAACCTCTTCTCATCAGTTCTCATGGATCCTGAGAATTCTCAAATCTCTTGAGAAGTCTTGATTCAAGTCATTCAGTTCTTCGTAAAGAACTCGTGCGGACGCGGCAGCGTGACGTTGCTGGCGCTGAACAATGCGCAGTTCGCCAAGCTCTGCCACGCGCTGGACCGTGCCGACTGGCTGGAAGACCCGCGCTTTGCCGACAATGCCGCGCGCATGGCCCACGCCGCGCTGCTGAACCAGCAGGTGACGGAGAAGATCGCCACGCGCACAACCGCGCAATGGCAGGACATCCTGAGCCGGCATGACGTGCTGCATGCCTCGGTGCGTAGCCCCTGGATGGGCTTGTGCCCGACTGCGTAGGCATGCGCATGGGTATGAGGCGTCTCCGGCCAAATTAGCTCGGAAGCGACCACCGGAATCCATCGCGTACCACCTAGCTGCCGCAGCGCCTTGATGTAGCCCGCATCAATCTGTAGCGCAACAGTCAGAAGCGGACTTCGCGGTGGCGCGGTCACGGCCGCAACCACCATCGTGCGGAAAGAAAACTCGACTATCGCTATTTTTTCCGCGAACGTTTTTGCGCGGGTCGGCCGTAGGAGGCAACCAACAAATCGTGGAATGCCTGTGCGGCAGGCGCCAGCGGCCGGCCACGAAGCCTCGTGATACCTATGGTGCGAACAATCTCTGGCTCGACCAGCGGGACGCCGACCAAACCGGCCGGATGGTTGCCAGGCACCGCGTAAGCGGGCACGGCGCCGATACCAATGCCCGCTTCGATCAGGCTCACCAGCGCCGGTACATGGCGGACTTCGCAGGTCCACGCCGGCCGCGCTGCGATGGCCGATAAGCCCTGATCGATCAGCATGCGATTGCCGCTGCCCGGCGCAAGCGTCACGCATTCATACTCGGCCAGCTCGGCCCAGGTGACCTGACGCCTCTGCGCCAGAGGATGGTCCGGCCGGCACGCCAGGACGAATGGCTCCTCAAGCAGCGGCTCGAACTCCAGATCCGGCTCCTGTGTTCCCAGGTAACTGACGCCAAAGTCCGCCTCCGAGCGCCCCACGGCCAGCAGGATCTCGGAGGCGGTCTCGTCCAGCAATCGGACGTGGATACGCGGGTACGCATGGTGAAACTTCCTGACGACATCCGCCAAAAAATTACCGATGGCGGAAGGAATGCAGGCCACGGAAACCTGTCCACGAAGGCGGTCAGACAAGTCAGTCATGCCAAGCAACGCGCTCTCAAGCTCGTTCAGGACGTGCCGGGCCTTGGGGATAAAGTTTCTGCCCATGGCGTTGAGCTCCACCTTGCGCGTGGTGCGCTCAAGCAAGCGAAACCCCAGCGCTTGCTCCAGCTTGTCCACCCTGCGTGAGAGTGCCGGCTGGGAAATATGCAGCGTCGCCGAGGCCGCCCAGAAGCTGCCAAGGTCCGCAACAGTCACAAATGCACGCAAGTCTGCGAGATCAAAATTCATTCGATTTCGGCATCAATCGATAGGATATTTGCACTTTACAGCAAATTCCGTCCGCCCGATCATTGCCGCTCAGGCAGGCGTGCGGCCCGTCGGAATACCCGCGCTGCCACGCTACCCGTGGAAGCGATGCATGGCCGGCACGCAACCAAAATAACGGAGACACACGCATGTCCATATCCATTCGCGGTGCGCTGGCCGCGCTGGCGGCATTCCCGCTGCTGGCGGGGGCCGAGCCCGCCTACCCTTCCCGGCCGATTACACTGGTCGTCCCATTCGCGGCAGGCGGCGGCACCGACAGCATCGCGCGTGACATCGCAAAGAACATGTCGGATCGCCTTCACCAGCCGGTGGTCATCGATAACCGTGGCGGCGCTGGCGGTGCGCTGGGTGCTGACATCGTGGCCAAGGCCAAACCGGACGGCTACACGCTGCTGTTCGCCACGTCGACCTTCGCCACCAACGCTGCCGTCGAAGCCAGGCTCCCATATGACCCGGTCAAGTCCTTCACCCCGGTCGCCATGATCGGCCGCGGGCCGCTACTGGTCGTGACCTCCAAACAACTTGGCGTGCAGAACGTAACGCAGTTGATTTCGGCTGCGAAGGCACGACCCGATGGCCTGAATTTCTGCTCGGCTGGCAATGGCAGCATTAACCACCTGGCAGGCGAAATGTTCCGTCAGAAGGCCAGCCTTACGATGACGCATGTGCCCTTCAAGGGCAGTGGTCCGGCCACGGTCGAATTGCTGGCCGGACGCATCGATCTTTTCTTCGCCACCGTGCCGACCATCCTGCCCTACGTACGGGGTGGCAAGGTGTCAGTGCTGGCGGTCACCAGCACGAAGCGCTCGCCGCTGTTCCCCAATGTGCCGACGATCGCCGAGGCTGGCGTCCCGGGTCTCGACATCACCACCTGGTGGGGCGTGCTCGCGCCAGCCCGAACACCGGCACCGGTCATCGACGCACTCAATCGCGCGGTCAATGAAGCCGCCGCTGCCGATCCGGTCAAGGCCCGACTGGTGCAGGAAGGCGCCGATTCTGTCCGGCTCACGCCAGCCGCCTTCGGTCAGGAGTTGAACAAGGAACTCGCGTTGTGGCGCGGCGTGGCAAGCCACCCGGGCATCCAATTGCAGTGACGGGGCTCCCCGCTTCGGTTCGATCAAGGAGACATGGATTGGAAACGGCCACCACAGACGCCCGGGCGCTCACGGACCGCCGGCGACTCCTGCGCGCGGGCGTTGCTGCGGCAGCCTGCGGCATCCTCGGCAACGCGTGGGCAAGCAAGGACTATCCGGCAAAGCCCATCACCGTCATCGTGCCCTATGCCCCGGGCGGGCAAGGCGATGTCTTTGCCCGGCTGATCGGTGAACGACTCTCCCGGGTACTAGGGCAACCGGTAGTTGTCGACAACCGGCCCGGCGCAAGCGGGGCACTGGGTAGCCGGCTCGTGGCCAGGACGCGGGGCGACGGCTATACGCTGCTGTTGGGGCAAACCGGTGAGATTGCGATCAACGGATCCGCGATGAAAGCGCCCGGCTATGACACGCTGAAGGACTTCCGGGCTGTAGCCCTGGTGGGCAACGCCCCGCTGGTGCTGGCCGCACCCGCAGGCGCGCCTTTCAGCAGCCTGGGCGAGTTGCTGCAGACGGCGCGCAGCAAACCAGGCAGCGTGTCCTACGCGTCGTCTGGCACGGCCACGCCGGGCCACCTCGCAGCAGCCGCCCTGGCAATCGGAACCCGGACTCAGATGGTCCATATTCCGTACAAGGGTGCCGGACAGGCAATCACGGACCTGATGGGCGGGCAGGTGCAGTTCTTCTTTTCCAGCGCCTCCGCCATCATGCCTCACCTCAAGGGTGGCAAGCTCAAGCCACTGGCCGTATCCACGCCCCGCCGGGTGCCAGCGCTGCCCCAAGTGCCTACGGTCGCGGAACTGGCCTTGCCGGGCTTCGATTTCAGTCTCTGGGGTGGCTACTTTGCGCCACGCGAAACGCCCGAGGCCATCGTCACGCTGCTCAATGCCGAGATCAACAGGATCATTGCCGAGCCCGCGATCCGCACGCGCTTCGAGGCGGACGGCAGCGCCGTCGAGCCCGTCACGCCAGCGCGATTCGATGCGTTCGTGCGCGCCGAACGCCAAAAGTTCGCGCAACTCGTCAAGGCAGCGGGTGCTTACGTCGAATGACCGTGCCCGCGTATCGCTTTGCCCCTTCCCCTCGCACAATCAAGGACCAAACATGAAAATCGTCGTGCTTCCCGGTGATGGCATCGGCCCCGAAACGATGGCTGCCACGCTCGAGGTGCTGCGAGCCGTATCGTCGCGCTTCCGGCTCGACCTTGAATTCGACCTGGACGTAGCCGGCCATGAGAGCCTGCGCCGACACGGGGCCACCGTGACGCCGGCCTTGCTGCAGAAAGTGAAGTCCGCCGATGGCCTGATGCTCGGACCGATGGCCACCTATGACTTCAAGGATGAAGCCAAGGGCGAGATCAATCCCTCGAAATTCTTCCGCAAGGAACTGGACCTGTACGCCAATATCAGGCCATCCCGCACCTATCCGGGCCTGCAGCACCGGGCTGGCGAGTTCGACCTCGTCGTCGTGCGCGAGAATACCGAGGGTTTCTATGCCGACCGCAATATCGAGTCCGGCGGAAGCGAGATGCTGATCACGCCGGATGTTGTCGTCTCGTTGCGTCGCATTACGCGCCAATGCTGCGAGCGCATTGCGCGCTCAGCGTTCGAGCTGGCCATGACACGCCGCAGGCATGTCAGCATCGTGCACAAGGCCAATGTGCTGAAAATCGGCGATGGCATGTTCATCGACATCTGCCACCAGGTGGCGCGCGAATTCCCGGAAGTACAGGTCGACGACTTCATTGTCGACGCAATGATGGCACATGTGGTGCGCGCCCCGCAGCGATTCGACGTCATCGTCACGACCAACATGTTCGGCGACATCCTGTCCGACCTGACCGCTGAATTGTCCGGCAGCCTGGGCCTGGGCGGCTCGCTGAACGCCGGCAAGGACCATGCAATGGGCCAGGCGGCACACGGATCGGCGCCGGACATTGCCGGCCAGGACATTGCCAATCCTTTCTCGCTGATCGTGTCCGCCGGACAACTGCTTGGCTGGCATGGCCAGCGCAGAAACCTGCCTGCCTTCCTGGCTGCTGCGCGCGCCATCGACGAAGCGATCATCGCCGCGATCCAGGCGGGCGAGGCCACGCGCGACGTCGGTGGCCGCCTGGGCACCGCTGAAACGGGCCGCGCCTTCGCCCGACGCCTGCTGGAAGGGTGACGACATGCGCGACGTTCCTGAGCTACCGGCAGGCGCCTGGGACTGCCACACCCACGTCATCGGCGCGCGCACCGACTATCCCATGATCCCGGAGCGGCACTATACGCCAGGACCGGCATCGCATGAGGACCTGCTTGCCCACCTGTCGCGGCAGGGTCTGCAACGCGTAGTGATCGTGCAGCCCAGCGTCTATGGCACGGACAACCGATGCATGCTCGACAGCCTCGACCGCCTCCAGGGCGCGGGCCGCGGTGTGGCTGTGCTGGACGAGGACGTGGACAACAAGACGTTGCGCGAAATGCACGCACGCGGCGTGCGTGGGCTGCGCCTCAACCTGGAAAGCAGCGGCCTGCGCGACGTCGGCGCCGCGCAGGCGGCGCTCGCACGCCGGGCCGACCGCATCGCCATGCTCGGCTGGCACCTGCAGCTCTATGCCAGCCTGGATGTCATCGTGGCCATGGCTGGCCACCTCGCGAATCTGCCCGTTCCGGTCGTGCTGGACCATTTCGCCATGGTGCCAACCACACTGGCCCATGACGACACGCGCGCGATCGCCTTGCAGCCGCTGCTGCGCTCCGGCAACGTCTACATCAAACTCTCCGCGCCATACCGGCTCGCGTCTGCAGGCATGCCGCCAGACGACGCGGCCAGCGCGTGGGCTGCGACATTCCTGCGAACTGCGCCGCGACACGTGCTGTGGGGCAGCGACTGGCCCCACACCGCACGGGATCCGGGCAAGGCAAGGCACGACGTCTCCGCCTACCGAACGCTACCAGAGGCAGCGCTCGCGCGCTCCATCCCGGACTGGCTTCCCTCGCAGGAGCTCAAGCAGCAGGTCCTGGTGGAGAACCCAGCTCGCCTCTACGCGCCTTGAAGAGAAAGTGGTGAAGATTGGCAAGCGCCGGTGTGAGACGGACGTGAACCGGGCACTGCGTTGCGAAAAAGGCCGACGAGCGGTATCCCCCAGCTCGTCGGTTGAGGACAGCTCGCCTCTCTGCTGCAAGGGTGCAGATAGGCCCCACCGGGGAGCAAATGGAGAGTCAGCGGAGTGAGAAGCGCTCCGCCTTGCACCATAGAGACCGGACAAGTATCAGACAGCGAGTGAAATCGCGTGCGTTTGTCCGTTTACCGCATATTCGCCGTCAACCGACCCGCGCCACTGCATGAGCGAGCCGTGACACGCCATCGCCAATCTGCGCGGGGTCGGCGCCAGCGAACGACAGCCGGAATGTGGGCCGTGCGCGCCGCTCGGCATAGAATCCGGCGCCCGGGACGAACAGCACCTTCTCGGCAATCGCGAGCGGCAGCAGCGTGGCCGCGTCATCAATGCCGTCGATGGACGCCCACAGGAACATGCCTCCCCCCGGCTCGGCAAACCGGATGCGCGCGCCGAACACCTCACGCAGCGCCCGCGCCAACCGGTCGCGCTTGTCGCGATAGACGGCCACCTCGCGCGCGACCTGCGCGGGCAGCCCGCCTGCCTCCAGATAGTACGCGGCGGTCAGCTGGATCCACGGCGGCGTGCACAGGTCCGACACCTGCTTGGCAATGACCGCACGGCGCACGATCTCCGGCGCCGCTACCATCCAGCCGAGCCGCAGCCCGGGTGCCAGCGTCTTCGACAGGCTTGCCAGATGCACGAGCCATGGGCGCGCGTCGGGCACCTGTGTGCACAGGGCGAGCAGCGAGGGCGGCGGCGCGCCGTCGAAGCTCAGCGCGCCGTAGGGATCGTCCTCGACCAGCACCACGCGATGCCGCGCCACCAGTTCCAGCAGCCGCAAGCGGCGCGCGGGCGAAAGCGTCGTGCCGGTCGGGTTGGCGAAAGTCGGCACCGTGTAGATCAGGCGCGGACGCACCGTCGGGTCGGCGAGCATGGCCTCCAGGGCGTCCACGTCCATGCCGTCATGATCGGACGGCACGCCGCGCACATCGGCCCCGGCCAGCCGCAGCGCCTGCAGCGTCGCCGAATAGGTCGGCTCTTCGACCAGCACCATGCTGCCGGGCTCGACCAACGCTCGCACGAGAAAGTCGAAACCCTGTTGCGAGCCGCTGGTGACGAGCAACTCATCCTGCGCCACGACAGCTCCGCGCCCGGCCATCAGCGCCGCCAGCGCGCGGCGCAGCGAGGGCGTCCCCTCCGTCGCGCCGTACTGCAGGCACTCGGCGGGACGTTCGCGCAGCGCCTGTGCGGACGCGGCGCCGATACCCTCCGCATCGAACAGTGCGGCGGACGGATAGCCGCCCGCGAACGAGATCATCTGTGGGTCGGACAGGTACTTGAACAGCTCCCGGATCGGCGAGCCCTCCGGCTCGCGCAGTGCGGAAACGAATGGATAGTGGACTGTCATGGCGCGCTCGTCTTTAGCAGGCCGCGGCGGTCATCTTGAAGATGCCCTGCGCGTTGCCCGCGTCGAAGCCCAGGTCGGTGCGCGTGACGGCCTGCGCCTCGTCCACATAGCGGTCGCGCGTGATGAACTCGTAGAACGAGCCCGGCACCTCGCGCACGACCTCGGCGCCGTCCGCGCCGACGAACGCGCGCCGCACGGGATCGGCGCGGAACGCAGTCTGGCGCACGCGACCGCTCTGTGAAACCTCTACCTTCTCCTTCATCGGGCGGCCAATGCGCTTCTGCTGATCGGCGAGCGCGAACACATCTTCGACGCGGTCGGTGGCATGGTTGAACGCGTTGCCTTCGGTGGCGAGCCACGCCATCTCGGCCGACTCGGCCAGCAGGCGCTCATAGTCTTCCAGCCGCGGCGTCGCGTGCTGGCGCTCGAAACAGCGTGCGAGCACGCCGATCAGCTTCCCCGCGTCATCCAGCGGCAGCGCGCCGTCACGTTCGAGTTCCCACAGCAGCGCCTGCGCTCTGGGCGTCAGCGGATCGGCAGAGGTGCCGGTCACGCGACTGACGGCCTGCCGGAAGCCCTCGCTGTAGCGCTCCGGGTGGAACTCGCTGACGAAGAACTGCGCGATCTCCTCCGGAGCATCTTCATGCGCATAGGAGCGGCCCGTCATGCCGATACGGTCAAGTGGATAGGTACCGTTGAGCCGGTAGCCGAGCGGGCGCAGGATGCGCGTGAAGGCGGCCTCGCCGGCAGGCAGTGCACCGTTGTCCTGCCAGCGTACGGTGCGAAGCGCGCCATGGTCGAAGTGCACCTTGCCGCCGGCGGCAGCCACGTCTTCGGTATAGGCCTTTCCGGTCGGCACGCGCTCGAGGATGCCGGCGAACAGCACCAGGTTCAGCGCATGGGCAATCTCGGCGCGCGCGGGGCGGCCGGGCTCGCCGGCAGGCAGCCGCGTGGGCGTCGCGACCAGATGCGTGAGGCGCTCGGCGGCCTCTGCGCCGAGGTTGATGGAAACGAGACGGGTGACGTTGGAGCTCATGATGGGATGCAACCTGGAAACAAATGGGAAAATTGTGGCGGCCTTCAGTCCACCGCGGCACCGGACAGGCGGACGATCTCGCCCCACGTCTGACGGTCCTTCTTCAGCACGTCGGCGAAGGCCTCGGGCGTGCTCGGCGCGGGCTCCGCACCGAGGTCGCGCATCTTGGCCTGCACGGCGGGTTCGCCGAGCACGCGCGTGAGGTCCTGGCTGATCTTTTGCGCCACCGCGGCGGGTGTGCCGCGTGGCGCGAGCAGGCCGAACCACGGGCTCGCATCGAAACCCGGCACCGGGCCTGCGGCGGCGACCGTCGGTACATTGGGCAGAGCCGACGAGCGGGCCGGCGTGGTCACCGCCAATGGCTTGAGCTTGCCCGAGCGGATGAACGGCAGCGATGCCGGCAGGTTGTCGAACATCACATCGACGCTGCCGCCCATCAGGTCGGCGATGGCCGGGCTGCTGCCCTTGTAGGCCACATGGCTCATCTCGGTGGACGTCATGCGCTGGAACAGTTCGCCCGCGAGGTGCGTGGAGGTGCCGTTGCCGGCCGAAGCCATGTTCACGCGCTTCGGGTTGGCTTTCAGGTAGGCGATGAACTCGGCCAGCGTCTGCACCCGGGCGCGCTCCGCGAAGGCGGGCGACAGCACGACCACGTTGGGTACCCGCGCGACCATCGTGACGGGCACGAAGTCGGCCGCCGCGTCATAGGGCAGCTTCTTGTACAGCGTGGGGTTGATGCCGAATTCGCCCACCGAGCCCATCAGCAGGGTGTAGCCGTCCGCCGGGGACTTGGCGGCCGTGCCGGTGCCAACGATACCGCCGGCGCCGGGCCGGTTGTCAACGATCACCGACTGCTTCCATTGCGCGGTGAGTTGCTCGCCGATCAGCCGCGCCACCATATCGGTGGTGCCGCCCGGCGGATACGGCACGATGATGCGCACCGGCTTGGTCGGGAATTCCTGGGCGCCGGCGATGCCGGGCATCGTCATGCCGAATGCGAGGCCGCTGGCGGCGAGGACGCTGAACAAGCGCTTCATGTTGTCTACCTGTCTTCTGGTTGTTGTTCGTTATTGGCGTGCCGCGAGGGGGCGGCGGGACAAGGTCGCATCATTTCTCATCAAGTCGAGGCTTTCAAGCGAGATTTCGGTATAGGATGATGACTTTTAGTCATCAACTCCGCCTCCCCCCATGCGGCAACGCCTTCCGAGCCTCTCCAGCCTGCGCGCCTTCGAGTCCGCCGCGCTGCACCTGAATCTGCGCCGCGCGGCAGCGGACCTGTTCATCACCGAAAGCGCGGTGTCGCGCCAGATCGCGTCGCTGGAAAGCCTGCTCGGGGTGCAGCTCTTTCACCGCGCCAATCAGCGCATCACGCTGACGGCGGCCGGCGCGCTCTATAGCGGCCAGGTGCGCGAGATGCTGCGCAAGCTGCAGCGCGACACGCTGGACATCATGGCGCACGAGGGCGCGGGCGGCACCGTCGAACTGGCCTGCGTGCCGACGCTGGCCGTCGAGTGGCTGATCCCACGGCTGCCGGATTTCTACGCGCGCCACCCCAAGGTGGTCATCAACATTAGCGCGCAGTCGGACGTGTTCCTGTTTGACGGCACGCCCTACGACGCGGCGATCCACTTCGGCGAGGCGGTCTATCCCGGTGCGCGCGCGGACCCGCTGTTCGGCGAGGAATCGGTGGCCATCTGCCATCCGGACTTCTTCAGCGGCAGGAAGCGGATCGGCGCGCATGACATCGCGCGTGCGCCGCTGCTGCACCTCGCCACGCGCAGTTTCGGCTGGAAGCAGTGGATGGAGGCTGCCGGCATCGACGACGTCAACGCGATGCGCGGCGCGCGCTACGACCACCACAGCATGGTCATCGCCGCCGCGCGCGCCGGGCTCGGCATTGGCCTCGTGCCGCGTTTCCTCGTCGAGGAATACCTCGCGAGCCGGCAGTTGGTGATACCCGTCGCCCGCGCGCTGCGGGCCACGAGCGCCTACTACCTGGTTTCGCCCGACACGCGGCCGATGAGCGACGCGATGCAACGGCTACGCGACTGGCTGCTGGAGGCTGCGGGGGAGTTTGCCGGGCAATCCACCCAGGATTAGCCTCCACAAGACTTATAAGCTGCAGTGTCGATGCGCTTTATGGCGAGGCGGACGGGGCGTGGTGTTGAGGATCGCTTCGCTAACGAAGACCACCAATTCTCTTCTGGGTAACGCCACATCGGAATGAGATTGGCCTGACGTCACGCTTCCCGCCGGCCGTGGCCGTCACATACCGACAGCCAGCGTGTCAGTCGTCCGTATCGAATCAGCCGGGGCCGCTCTATGCAAGCGGGTCCAGATGCTTACCTGACCGGCCGGGCTAGCAACCCTTGCGATTGACCAAGTTGCCAAAGGCAATGGCAACAAGTGGAAGTGCCACGGCAGCGGAACAGAACAATGACGTCTCCCCGAAGGCGTCGATCATTACCGCTGCCAACTCCATCCCAAGGGCCTGACCGAAGAACAGACTCGCCGCAAATAGTCCCACCGCGGTGCCTCTTGCCTGTGGCGCCATCTGCGTTGCCTCGGTCTGCAAGGTGTTGTGAAGCATGTAAAAGCCAAGTCCGCCAAGGAAGCATCCCAGCACGCTCCACTCCCAGCGCGACCCGCCAGCGACGATTGCGAATGCCGCTCCAAGTAAAGCGCCACCGAGTCTTGCGAGACTGCCAGGAGAAAAGCGCCTGATCAATACGCTGGACAGGGTCACGTAAGCCAGGCCGCCCCCTCCGTACATCGCCATCACAGCCCCTGCCGCACCGATACCAATGCCGAAACGCATGTGCAGATAGGCCGGCACAAAGGCAAACCCCGCGAGGGTGAACAGGCCTTCTATCGCAGTAACCAGCAGGATCAGCCTCGCCCATCGTTCACTGAGGACTGCCCTGATTTGATTGGCAAAACTCTGCCTGCTGCTCAAGTCCGGCGCGGCGCCTGATGCCTGCGCTCGCACCAGTAAGGCAGCCACGCCAAAAGCCGTTGCGAGCACGCAAAAGACAACTCGCCAGTGGAGCACATCGGCGAGGAATCCGGATAGCCACTGACCGCCGATCAGCCCACCGACCGTCGCAAACATGAAGCGAGCAAGCGCCTGCTGGCGCTTCTCGATCGGCACCGTATCGCCAATTCTTGCCATGCTCAAGGGAATGATGCCTGCCGCCGCGGCACCCGATAGGCCGCGCGCCAGTGCAAGGAACGTCATGGACGGAGTCATTGCCGCCATGACGTTAGCCATCGAGCAAGCCGCCAGCGCTGCCGATATGACACGAAGCCTCCCAAAACGGTCGCCCAGCGGCCCATATAAGAGTTGCAGGAAACCATAGGCCAGCACAAAGGCAGATATGGACTGTGCTGCTACGCCGACAGGTACGGCGAAGTCCGACGACAGCGCGGGAAGGAGGGCATCGCAGGCGCGCATCGACGCCATGCTCAGGGCCGCGGCTATCCCAAGGGCGCCGCACGTGGCCCCATTTTCACGAAGTCTGCCCGGCGGCGCAGTCATTGACGCATTCTCCCTCATGCCCCGCTACGTTGACTGCGCATGTCGATACGTCACTCAGCCGCCCTGCTGACCCGATAGTCATGCTGCGGATTCGCGATCAGGAAGACGGCGCAGGCCGCGGCCAGCGCCGGCACCGCCAGCAAGCCAAATACATCGCCGAAGTTCCAGCCAAAGCCCAATAGCGCGGCGCCAATGAATGAGCCGGTGACACCGCCGATCCGCCCGATTCCTTGCATCCATGCGACGCCGGTATTGCGCGCCTCGGTCGGATAAAGGCTCGCGGCATAGGTGGACATTGACGTCGCGGCGCTGGTGACAAGGGTTCCGCACAGGAATAGCGATACCCCAAGGAATCCCGGATGGTCGACGCAGCGCCCGACTGCGACGACGAGAACGCCTGCCAGCAAGTACGCAAAGACAATGGTGCGATTGGCGTCGAAGCGATCCATCAGCCAACCGGCGACCAGGTTGCCGAGCAGACCGCCAAGGGGAAACAGCGAGGCCAGCAAGGCACCGTGCTCGATACTGAATCCTGCTTCGCGGAACAGCGTCGGCATCCAGTTCGTCATGAGGTAGTAGATCACCAACCCCATGAAGCACGACAACCAAAGCAATAGCGTGCGGCGCCGATATCCTTCCGACAGGACGAGTGCCAGTGCAGAGCTTTTTCGCTTCGACCCGGGTAGCGCCATTGGTGCGACGAACGTGCAGTCATCCAGCCGCTGTTGCGGCGCAATGCGCTTCAGGATTCGTGCTATCTGCTTGCGGGTGCCGGAGCGCACCGCAAGGAACTGGGGCGACTCAGGAAGCAAGACAAAAAGCAGCACGGCAAGCGCCAGGGGCCCGATGCCGCCGGCCGTCAGGACGCTGCGCCAGCCGAAATGGGGAATCAACCACGCTGACGCCGCGCCGCCCGCCACTAGCCCCCCCGAGAATCCACAGTACATGGCGTTCACGGTAAAGGCGCGAAGCCGCGCTGGTGCGTACTCCGACATCAGGGTGATGGTCGTCGGCATCGCTGCACCAAGCCCGAGCCCCGTCAGAAAACGTAGCACCGTCAGTGCGGTAATGGTCTGCGCATGCGCCGCTACCAGCGTCCACGCGCCAAAGCACGTCACCGCCACCACCAGCACTGCCTTCCGGCCGATGCGATCTGCGACAGGGCCCGCGAAAATGGCGCCCAGACTGAGGCCGACGAGTGCCGCACTCATGACCACACCCAATTCGCCGCGGGCGATGCCCCAGTCGTGGACGAGGGATGGTGCGATGAAGCCGATCGCGGCGGTGTCATAGCCATCGGCCGCTACGACCAGGAAGCAGAAAATAAGAACCAGCCATTGACAGGGGGAAAAGCGTTCGGCGTCGATGAATGACTGCACATCGACGGTACGGGATACCTGCTTCATTGGTTGTCTCCTTGATAGTGGGCAAGCGCTGTTTGCGCTTGCATCCTTTATGCGTTTCAGGCAGCCAGGTAACCGCCGTCTACGGGCAAGATCACGCCGGTCACGTATGTCGACATCGACGACGCGAGGAACAGCACCGCTCCGACCAGTTCCTCCGGTTTGCCAACCCGGTTCATCGGAATGCGGGCCATGAATCGTTCCAGCTTCGCCGGATCGGAGCGCGTCGATACGGTCATCGGTGTTTCGATGACGCCCGGCGCGATGGCATTGACGCGGATGCCGTCGCGCGCCAGATCGGCGGCAAGCGACTGGGTCAGCATCTTCACGGCACCCTTGGATGCGGAATAGCCGAGCGTGTTGGGCTGGCCCGAGAAGGACGCGATGGAGGCGACATTGACTATGGCGCCCCTGGTCCGGCGCATGGCGGGCAGCCAGGCGTGGCAGACATTGAAAGTGCCTTCATGGTTGACCTTCATGACCTGCTGCAAGTTATGTCGGGCATTGGGGCTGTCGATGCCCTCGCGGATGAGGATGCCGGCGTTGTTCACCAGCACATCGACGGGGCCGACACTGGCTTCGACCTCCCCGGCAACGGCGTGGCATTGGCCGGCGTCGGTCACATCCAGCGAGCAGGACCGTGCCGCGTGGCCGCGGGCGTTGATCATGTCGGCCGTCTGCCGGGCATTGGCCTCGTTCATGTCGGTGACGACAACAAGCGCGCCGGCTTCGGCCAGGCCAATGGCAATGGCGCGGCCATTGCCCTGCCCTGCGCCGGTAATAAACGCGACCTTCCCGGTCAGCAGATTGGGAATCATCATGGTGTGTTGCGAGAGAAGAGAAAGAAGCTGTCACGGCGACAGCGCGCGCAGCGCGGCCGCCTGACGACTGAGCCGGTTCCGGCCGTCAGTCCATCGTTGCCAGTGCCTGTCGCGCCGGCGTCGCAAGGCGCTGCGGAGGCGAAACCCTTGTCTGGTCGGCGATGTGGTTGCCTGCCACGTATCCGAAGGTCAGGCCCGGGCCGAGCGTAATCCCCGCCCCGCTGTACTCGCCGCCCATAATGCTGGCGGCGTCATTGCCGGCGGCATACAGGCCGGGGATCGGCATCCCGTGGGCATTGATCACCTGGGCGTGCTCGTTGGTCCTGATCCCCATAAAGGAGCCCAGATCACCCGGCACGAGCTTGAGGGCATAGAACGGCCCGGTGCGCAGCGGCGCGACGCACGGGTTGGGGCTGTGCAGGGCATCGCCCTGGTAACGGTTGTAGGCCTTGCTGCCGCGCCCGAACTCGGGATCATGTCCGTGCTGCGCGGTCTCGTTGTACTGCCGGATGGTGTTCTCCAGCGTCGGCGCAT
This sequence comes from Cupriavidus sp. DF5525, assembly GCF_040149425.2. Lineage (NCBI taxonomy): Bacteria > Pseudomonadati > Pseudomonadota > Betaproteobacteria > Burkholderiales > Burkholderiaceae > Cupriavidus > Cupriavidus sp. DF5525. Next base: position 1,669,994 of record NZ_CP168267.1, read on the forward strand.
CGATGCCGAGCTGCCGGGCCAGGTCGGCAACGGTCTTGCCCCGCTTCAGGTAGCCGTTGCGCAGGTGGTTGCCGAGTGGCATCGGGAAGGGCTTGACGAAGCCGAGGCCATATCGCCGCAGCGCTGCATGGTCGGCGACCAGCCAGCAGGCGGTTTCCGACTTCCCCTTCGAGGCGGCGATCATCGCCTGCACGAGGTCGTGGTACGAGTTGGCCTCGTTGGCAAAGCGGCGCCCGTCCAGGCTGACGGCGATCACGCCCGGTTTGGCCCGGTCGATGAAGTGGGGCATGATGCCCGTCGAGCCATCCTTGCGCGGCACCAGCGACATGGGCGTCCAGGCGGCGGCATTCGACAGGCTCTGGTCGAAGACACCGCCTACTGCCTCGGCCATGCGGACACCATCGCCCACGTTCGTTTGCGGTGTAGGCGAATAGTGACCATGCCCGGCCTTGACGTGCGGGTAGGTCTGCTTGCGGCGCTCGAGGTTGTGCGGGAATCCGCCGCTGGCCAGGACGACGCCGTGGCGCGCCTTCACAGCGACCTTTTTGCCGTCGCGCTCCACCACCGCCCCCGTGATCCGATCACCATCCTGCAGTAGCTGGATGGCTGGGGCAGAGAGCCAGACCGGAATCGACAGATCAGCTGCGGACTTTGCCAGACGCGCGGCCAGCGCGTTACCGTTGGTAAGCGTCATCCCGCGCCCATACTTGCGCACCTCGAGGAAATGTTTCGCCAGGCGTTTGGTGACATACCAGGCGGATGCCAGCGACCGCGTGACACGCATGAAGTGGACGATCTCCTTGCCCGAGCCGATCGTGACGCCGAACACGGTCAGTTCCGGCAATACCGGTCCCAGCGTCTTGAGCAGCTGGCCTAGCTCGCGAGCGTCGTAGGGCCGCGTCACCATCGAGCGCCCGCCCTGCGCGGCACCGGGGGCCTCCGCATGGTAGTCGGGGAAGGTCAGCGGCATGTCGAACTGGACCGCGGTGTTCGACATAAAGAACTCGATGGCTTTCGGCCCGTTCGCGAGGAAGGCGCGCACGCGCGCTTCGTCGAATCCCGCGCCGGCCTGGTTCCGGATATAGGCGAGCGCCTGGTCGGGCAGCTCATGATGGCCATACGCCCTGGCCAGATGGGTGTTCGGAATCCATAGCCATCCGCCGGAGCGCGCGGTCGTCCCCCCGTAGTAGCTGGCCTTCTCGGCCACGATCACCCTCAAGCCACGGCTGGCAGCAGTAATGGCCGCCGACATGCCGGCGACGCCTGATCCAATGATCAGGACGTCACATTTTTCCCCATACGTTGTAGACATCGAGTTCTCCCTTCAAGAACGCCGGGGCCGAGCAACGCCGCACAACCCCGTCAATGTCGCTAGATTAGAACTAGCGCGCTTGAAATGATCTACTCGTTAACCCTATGCAATAGCATTAGATAATATCTAGTGCTACACTCACGGCATCATCCATCTCTTCGCAGGAACGTACGTGGATCACACCGAGCCGGTGCCTGAGCGCGAGCGCCGTGGCATACAGTCGATTGAAGTCGGGGGGGAAATTCTCAAGGTGCTGGCATCCGAGGCCAGACCGATGGCGCTTCGCGACCTGGTGAAGGCGGCCAATATGCCGTCAGGGAAAATCCACCCTTACCTGGTCAGCTTTGGAAAGATTGGCCTGGTCGCCCAGGACCCGGTCACGGGCCACTACCTGCTGGGGCCCATGGCTATCCAGTTGGGACTGACAAGCCTGCAGACACTGAACCCGATCCGCGAGGCCACACCGTTTGCGGAATCGCTGTCTGAAGAAACCTCGCACGCCGTCGCGCTTGCCGTATGGGGAAATCTGGGGCCGGTCATCGTGCGCCTGATCGATGCGACATATCCCATCCATACGAACATCCGCACCGGCACAGTCATGTCGCTCGCCAATACGGCGACGGGCCGGGTCTTCTCGGCGTTCCTGTCGCCCAAGTTCACCGAGAAGCTGTTGTTGGACGACCGCATACGCCTCGGCCCCGACATCGCACATCCGCTCGACGCAAAGGTGGTGGAGGGCATGATCGAGGAGACGCGCACGCGCGGGATGTCTCGAAGCGTCAACCATCCGACGCCTGGTATCGTCGCTTTCTCAGCGCCGGTGTTCGATTATTCCGGCAATATCGCCTTGGCCATCACGATCATGGGGCCGACCGGTACCCTCGACACAGATTGGGACGGCCCGGTTGCCAGAGCCTTGCACGGATGTGCGGAGGCCGTTTCGAAGCGCCTGGGCTACCGACACTCCCTCTGATTTCCCAGCGGCTCAGGCTTGGCCCAGCAGGCTCTGGGGCGCCGACCCAACTGCTGCCAAGCGCAGGCCGCCCGCTGCTGGCCATTCTTCGATCGCTGGCACCTCCCATTGCCATGGCCCAAAAATCGGCTATGAAGTGGTTCGCGTCTGCCGGCGTGCGCGATCCCCGGTGGAGCAAGCTTCAGCGATATCTACCAGTTTCAGTCACTCGGCTTCGCCCTGCTGAACCAGCAAGCCAGGTAGTCGTTCTAACTTCTAACAAAGTCTCTTTATCGCGGCGGACAACGTTTGACGCGTTGTCCAATAATCCGCCCAAGGGTCTGCGCGCTGAAAGCTGAGGTATTCACGCGCGTCTCTGATGGTCCAGTGAGCACCGCTCTTCAGCTTCGGAAGGTCGTCCCAGGAAACCGGCATCGAGACGCCCATACCCGGCCTGGCGCGCGCTGAGAACGCTGCAGCTGTTGTCTGCCCATGGCCGTTTCTCAGGTAGTCCACGAATATCTTGCCTTTCCGGTTGGGCGGCCCGGACTTCGCGATGAAGCGCTGCGGTAGCGTCGCGGCCAGATGCTGCACGGCGGCGCGCGAAAAGTCCTTTACGACCTCGTAGTTCTGTCTCCCGGTAAGTGGAACAACGACATGCAGGCCTTTGCCGCCGCTTGTCTTCAACCAGGACCGCAGGCCCACTTCGTCGAGAAGTGTCCTCACGAGTAGCGCTCCCTCCTGCATCTTCGACCACTCAAGTCCTTCGCCGGGGTCAAGATCGAGAATGAAGCGGTCGGGTGTATCGATGCGACGCTCTATTGAATTCCACGTATGGAACTCTACGACATTCATTTGGGCCGCCGCGACGATTGCCTCGACAGAGTTGGCCACAAGCAAGGGCGCGTGGCCTGGCCAGCGGCCCCTCGGCAGTTCCGTCAATCCTGGTATCGCTGTCTCGGTATGCTTCTGGAAAAACATGGTACCGGCAATGCCTTCAGGCGCCCGCACAAGCGAAAGCGGCCTGTCCTTCAGGTGCGGAAGCATCAGGCTCGCCACGCTTTCGTAGTAGCGAACCAGATCCAGCTTGGTGATGCCCGTCGCCGGGTCAATGACCCTGTCAGGGTTCGTCACCTTCACGCTCGACACGCCCTGAGGCGCGACGGACGCCCGTATGGCCTCCTTTCGCACGGACTTAGCTTGGAGATCCGAACGCAGCCCCTTGAAAATGGCATGGCGCACATGTCCTTCAGCTGTCCATTCGGAAAACTCCACCTCAGCAACAAGCGACGGCTTCACCCACCGAGCCGTTTCGGAACCGCCCCTGCCCCAGCGCCCGGCCTTTGTGTACTGATCGAAGGGCATGGATTCTATTTCCAACGACACAAGCTTTCGCATGAGAGCAGCCGCGGTCGAGCTGTCCCACCCCGTACCGACACCGCCGGTATAGCGCAGGGCACCATCCTCATACACGCCAAGGTACAACCTCCCTACCTCTTGCCTCGATCCGGTGCGAAGGGAGAAGCCACCGACGACAAACTCCTGCCGAAGCTTGCATTTGGCTTTGAGCCATGTCGGCGTCCTGGCGGAAACGTATGGCGCATCCGCTCGCTTGAACATCAAGCCTTCCAATCCGAGGCCGCATGCCGCCTTGAAGAGCTTGGCTGGTGGCGCATCGAAAGCTTCGCTGAACCGGACTCGTTCCGAAGCGCTCCCCAGGATTCCCGCGAGGAGTTCTTTCCGTTGGGAAAGGCGGAATGCTCGCAAGTCCCGCCCGTTCAGGTAGGGAACATCAAACGCGAAGTACACGATTTCATCGTCTTGATGTGCAGCAATCGCGCTTTGCAATGCATTAAAATCGGGCACATCGTTGCGAAGGACGACTATCTCACCATCTATCCAGGCTTCATCCGCATCCAGTGATGCCAGCTCAGAAACAAGAGAGGGAAACTTTGCGGTCCAGTCGTGCCCTGCCCGGGTGAACAGCCTTACGGTGCCATTTGCTATGCGCGCCAGCAAGCGATATCCATCGAACTTCGTCTCAATGATCCATCCTTCTCCCGTTGGAACCGTTGGAGAAAGGGACGCGAGCTGCGGCGCGAGCTTCGCGGGCAATGATGCCCTCGGTGCGCGATCTATCGACAAGCTCGCGGAAGCGAGATCCTCGTCGGGTAAGGATTCATCCTGGCTTGTTTGCGGTGTTGACGTGACGCTGTCTGGGAGCGCCGTCAGGACATCGAACTCGGCTAGGGGCCGTGCCCATGCGTCGGGCTTCTTAAACAGGATCCATTGCTCTGACTTGTCACCGGGCTTTGCGATGCGCACCAACTCCCACCGCCCTTCCAGTTTTACCCCGTGAAGGTCGAACAGGATCTTTCCCTCCGCCATGCCTTTACGCGGGTCGCCCACCGGATCCCAGGTACCCCGGTCCCAAACGATGACTGAGCCGGCGCCGTACTGTCCCCGTGGGATATCTCCTTCGAAGTTGGCATACTCCAGGGGATGGTCCTCGACATGCACAGCGATTCGCTTCTCCTTGGGATCGTAGCTCGGCCCCTTTGGCACCGCCCAACTCAAGAGCACACCATCAAGCTCAAGGCGAAAATCGTAATGCAGTCGCCGTGCCCAGTGCTTTTGAATCACGAAGGACAGCTTGCTCCTGGCTTTGCGGGCATTCGTGGCGCGCCCTGACGGTTCAGGCGTGATGGCGAAATCGCGCTTTTTCTCGTAGCGCTTCAGGTCGGCGTTGGTCTTCATGCCGGAAGAGCACCGGGTCAGCGAGTCAGCATGCGATACTGGTTGTAGTGCCGCAGCGCGTCCTTGATTCGACCGGCGCTGTCATACAACCTCCCGATGTTGAAATGCGCGTCCGCGTTGTCAGGCTCAAGGTCCAGGCATTGCTGGTAGGCTCTCAACGCATCCCGGAAATCCCCGGTATCCTCAAACGCAAGGGCTTGGTTAAACAGCAACTCGGTGCTCGTCGGGAAGCGCCTGCGCGCCTCAGCAAGGACCTTCAACGCCTTTGTGCAACTCCCTCGGTCACACAGCAACGCGCTAAGGTTGACCCACGCTTCATACAAGCAGGGATCCCACTCCACCGCTTGCCGATAGGCTGCTTCTGCTTCGTCATCCAGGCGTTGGCGCTCGTATTCGTTCCCTAGCTCGTATGAACGCCGTGCGTCGTCACTGACCGCCCCCACATGCGGCACTACGACGGTGTTGTCGGCGTACCGCGTCAGATCGAATCGCATTTGCCCAGAGTCAGCATTCCACTCATCGCCATTGGCACTGGCGATGACGTCATTGCCCTCCGCACGCAAGGACGTGGCGGACGGATGACGGTCACGCGACAGCGACTTCGTGCGAAGCATCGACCTGCGGATGCGCCCGGAAGAGATGTTGGAAAGCCGCAGCGCATTGGCCGTGCGCAGCACGACGAGATCTCGAAAGCTGAAGCGATACTCGCCCCGTTCGCCTCGGCTTGGCGCAACCACTCCGGCTGCGACGAGCGACATGACTGCGGGGCGCGGTATGCCGACGATTTCCATGACGTCGCGCATCGTGTAAGAACGCATCAGGCCTGCTTCTTGGCTCGCTTAGTCGGGATTGTCGCGGTTGTCGGCGTATCGGCACGTTTCGCTGCACGGCGCGCCGGCGCCTTGGCGCCTTTCCCGGCTTTCGCCGCGGCGGCAGCAGACTTTGGCGCCCCAATACTCTTCCTGAGAGCATCCATCAAATCGATGACTTCTGCGCCACCCTCAGCCGCCGCAGTCTCGGGGGAAACTGTGATGGCCTTGCCCTCTATCTTCTTGTCTATCTGGGCCAGGATTCGCTGCTTTTCTTCGTCTGTGTACTCCGTCGGGTCATAACCATCGACCGAGTTCTGGTCGATGAGCTGCTCCGCCAGGGAAAGCTCTGCCTTGGACACATCGACAGTCTCCACGTGCAGATCCGCCATCGAGCGAACCTCGTCTGCGTAGAGCAGCTGCTGGAGGATGAGCCCGTCGTCGCCGACCCGTATTTGCACCATATATTGCTTGCCCTTCCACGACCATTTTGCGAGCGCACATTTGTCCGTGGCTCGCATCGCCTCCGAAAGCAGGCTGTATGGCTTTGCGCCGCGCTTGTCAGGTCCCAGGTAGTAGGCCTTGTCGTAGTAGATTGGGTCGATGGCCTTCACGGGCATGAAGGCAACGATGTCGATGGTCTGTTGAGCCGCCTCCTCCAGCGCCTTGAGCTCATCCGGAGTGAAGACAACGTATTTGTCCTTTTCAAACTCGTAGCCCTTGACCATCTCTGAACGGTCGACTACCACCCCTTCCCTCTGGCAAATGTATTGTTGTCGCAGTCGTGAACCACACCCCTTATGGAGCAGGTTGAAACCCACAGCGGACGTGCTCTCCGTGGCGGAGAAGACCTTCACAGGGATAGAGACAAGCCCGAAGCTGATGGACAGCGAGGCGATAGAGCGCGCAGCCATTTTGGCACTCCTGGTGAGGGGGACATACGCTAGCAGCGTAGTAAATGGCGGGCCGTTGCGCCGTAGGTAAAAGTCGCATTCCACGAGCGGTGCTGACCGACGCGAGCGAGTTCGCCTGGCTGGAGAATTGCGAGTCGACTTGACGCCCCTTGGTGGGGCGCTGGGATAAGCAATCCAGCCCTGCAGGGCTGCTCGAGGCCAAGGCGCCGGCATGGTGTCATGCCCTTCACATTGCGGGATCATTCCCGAAGGGATTACGCATCCGTATTTGCCCGTCACCGACGTGAACCAAGAGATCGACACGCCTCTCTCCATCCCAGCGCAATCGCTTCGTCCTGGGTTCCGAAGAGCATGCCTGCGCCAGGGTCGCTCTCCATGTGAATCATTCTCGCCGCTTGTAACGCCTCCCGACAGAAAAACGGCCTTTTCCCGCACTATTTTGCGCGTGCGCTTTTGCTGGACTGGAAATCCGTATGCCGCGCCAAGGGACGGGTGATGGCTCAAATACCATGCCGCGGCGCCTCGTTCTGCGCTTCTTGCAGTTCGCGCCACTGGATCTTTCCGGTGGCCGACTTCGGCAGCGCCTCGACGAACTCGACCACGCGGGGGACCTTGTAGGCGGCCAGGCGCTCGCGGCACCACTGCATGATCTGTTCGGCGCCGGCCTCCTCGCGCCCCTGCATGCCCGCCTTGAGGACGATGACAGCCTTCACGGTCTCGCCGCGCCGCTCGTCGCGGGCGGCGATCACGCAGGCCTCATGGATGGCCGGATGGCCATAGAGCAGGTTCTCCACCTCGGCCGGCCAGATCTTGAAGCCGGACGCGTTGATCATGCGCTTGAGGCGGTCGCGCATGAAGAAATAGCCGCCATCGTCGACGAAGCCAAGGTCGCCCGTGCGCAGGAAGCGCTTGCTGTCGATCTCGATAAAGCTCTCGGCATCGGCCTGCGGATTGCGCCAGTAACCTCGCATCACCTGGGCGCCGCTGGCGATGATCTCACCCAGCTCGCCCCGCGGCAGCTCCACGCCGCTCTGCGGGTCAATCACGCGCGCGTCGACCCCGAAGGTGGCGATGCCGAGACACTCGCGCTTGGGCTGGTGGCGCGGGTTGGACAGCAGGAAAGCGGCCGTCTCGGTCATGCCGTAGGCCTCGATATAGACCAGGCCGAAGCGCTCCTGCAGCAGGTTGGCCACCGCATCGGGCATGGGCGCGCCACCGCCGCCCAGGAAGGCCAGGCAGGAGAGGTCGCGCTCAAGAATACCCGGCTGGGAAAAGAAATCCACCAGCATCGCCGGCGCCGCGCCCCAGTTCGAGACCCGGTAGCGCTCGATCAGGTCGGCTGCCAGCACGCGATCCCATCTCGGAAGCAATACGATGGTGGCACCCAGGTAGAGCGGTGCGTGAATGCCGTTCTGCATGCCGAGCAAGTGGAACATCGGCGCTACCGACAGGAACACCGCATCGGGCGTGTTGCCGCGCCAGATCTGCGAGCCTGCCGCGGCGCTCATCAGCGTGCCGTGGGTATGCATGCAGCCCTTGGGATGGCCCGTCGTGCCGGAGGTGTAGGCCAGCATGCACAGCGTGTTGTAACCGGCTGCGTGGGGCATCGGCACCAGGCCGGCCGCATCCGCGTCCTGCCAGCGCACCAAGGTGCCGCCAGCCGGAGCCTGCCCCGGCAGCGGGCTGCGCGCGCGCAGCCAGGCCGGCACGGCCGGCCCGCCATCGGATTCCGCCTCGCCGGGCAACATGTCGGCGTAGTCATGGACGACCACATGCGGCAGCACGTCGCCGTGCAGCGGCGCCAGCCGCTCGTAGAGCTCGGCCGCGGCAAAGGCCACGCGCGCGCCGCTGTCGGCGGCCACATGCTCCAACTCGGCGGTCAGCCACATGGGGTTGGCCGGTAACACCACGGCTTCGGCACGCAAGATGGCGTAGTAGGCGATGATGAACTGCGGGCAATTCTGGCTGTACAGCAGCACGCGGTCGCCGGGCGCGACGCCGCATTTGCGCTGCAGGTAGCCGGCCATGCGCTCGATCTGCCCGAGCAGCGCGGCATAGGAAATCGCGCTGCCGAAGTACTGGATGGCGGTCTTGTCCGGGTAGCGGTGCGCGGCCACCTCGACGTTATAGACCAGGCTGGTGCGAGGTATGCTGGCCTCGGCAGGCAGGCCCGGCGGCCAGAACGGGGAGCGACGGATGGGGGCGGGCGCACGCGATGGCGATGCGCCAGAGGTTGGAGACTGCGTCATGTTGTCGTTCTGCAAGTCTTCTCTTATTGCGATCGCTTCAGCGAAACCGTTCGCGGCACCGTATATTCCAGCAGCCCTTCGACGCCGTTCTCGATGCCCACGCCCGATTGCTTGTGGCCGGCCATGGGCTTGTGGGGCCCAAGGGTGTGAATCTGGTTGACCCAGACGGTACCGGTGTTGAGCCGCAACGCGACTTGCATGGCGGCCTCCGCGTCGCGGCCCCAGACCGAACCTCCCAGTCCATATTCGCTGTCATTCGCGCGCGCGATGGCATCGTCCACGTCGCGGAACTTCAGCAAGGGCAGGATTGGGCCGAATGGTTCTTCGCGGACCACGCGTGCGCTGTCCGGCGGGTTGTCCACCAGCGTGACAGGGAAGAAATAGCCACGTCCCTCCGCCACTTCGCCGCCGGCAAGGATGCGGTAGCCGGCGCTGCGTGTATCCTCCAGCAGCGCCTTGAGCCGCTCGAACTGGCGGCGGTTCTGCACCGGGCCAAGCTGAACGCCTTCCATGTCACCCCGGCCAACGCGCGTCTCCTGCGCCAGCCTGACCAACGCCTGCGCCAGCCGGTCGTAAACATCCTCATGGATATACAGCCGCTTGATCGCCAGGCAGTACTGCGCGTTGTTGGCAAACGCGCCCCAGAAGATCGCAGGCGCGATGGCCTCGACATCGGCATCGGGCAGGACAATGGCGGCGTCATTGCCACCCAGCTCCAGTGTCAGCCGTTTCAGGTTGACCGCAGCGGAGGCCATCACTGCGCGGCCGGTCTGGGTAGAGCCCGTAAAGCTCAGCTTGTCGATGCCCGGGTGGCCCGACATCAACGGGCCGAGGGCATCGCCGCCACTGATGACATTGAGCACGCCAGCCGGCAGGACATCGCGCAGCAGTTCGCCGAGCTTCAGCGTCGTCAGTGGCGTGAATGGCGATGGCTTGAGCACCATCGTATTGCCGGTAAGCAAGGCCGGCGCCACCTTCCACATCGCCAGCGCCAGCGGAAAGTTCCAGGGCACGATGCCGCCAACGACGCCTAGCGGCACGCGCAGGACACACACCTGTTCGGTGGCAGACTCGCTGACCGTCTCCACCGGGAGTTCGAGCCTGGCCATCTCGGTGCACCAGAACGCCGCTTTTTGCACCTCCTGCCGCGCCTGGGCAAGGGGCTTGCCCTGCTCCCGCGTCAACAGGTGCGCCAGTTCCTCCAGGTTGGTGGTGATGGTCTCACCGATCCTGACGACATATAGCTGGCGCGCCTGCAGCGGCAAGCCGGCCCAGGCCGGCGCGGCGCGGCGCGCGCTGGCAATGGCCTCGTCCAATTGTGCGGGGGGCGCGTCGGGTGCTGCGGCAATGACGCGTTCCGTTGCGGGGTTGAGTACATCAAATCCGGCCAGCGTGGGCGCGGCTTTGCCATCGATGGTCATGCTGAATCCAGCGGTGTCACCCATGATGATTGGGACCTCTTTTTAACCAAACGGATTTCGACAGGCCACACCGACGACACGCGGCTGTCCGAAGCCGAGCCTGCGTCGCCGGGTAGCGGATTGGCGCTTCAAAGATCGAGGACAAGCCACGAAGATTTCGCGCGCGAGCAACAGGGCGTGAACTGGTTGCCACAAGCGTGTTCTTCATCAGTCAGGAAGACGTCCCGATGATCGGCCTCGCCCTCCAGCAGACGCGTCACGCACGTCCCGCACGTGCCCTCCTCGCACGAGGTGTAGATGTCGATGCCAGCTTCGAGCAGCACCGAAGTGATCGAGCGGTCCGCGGGAATATGGAAGACCTGGCCGGTGCTGGCGATCCTGACGTCGAAGGCGCCGTCATGCGAGGTATCGACCGGCCTGGCGCTGAAGTACTCGTATCGCACCCGCTGCTTCGGAATTCCCGCTTGCTCGGCCGCGCGGCAAACCCATTCGATAAAGCCGGAGGGGCCGCAGACGTAGATCTCGTCATCGCTTCCGGCCTGGGCGAGCAGCATGACGGGATCCAGCTTCTGCGCATCGCCCTGATCGTCGTAGTGGAAGGCGACTTGCTGCCTGTAGGCGGATTGCTCGATACGGCTGCGGAACGCTGCCTTGTCCTGGCTGCGTGCACAGTAATGCAGGGCAAAGCCGGTTCCCGACACATGCAAGGCCTCGGCCATGCATAGCATCGGCGTAACACCGATCCCGCCTGCGATCAGGATGCTGCGGGTGCCCGCCTTCAGCGGAAAATGGTTCCGGGGCGCGCTGATCTCAATGACAGCGCCCGCCTCCAGCCGCTCATGGATGGCGATCGAACCGCCGCGCGAGGCGGGATCCCGCAGGACGCCGATCAGGTAACGGTGGCGTTCGGACGGTGCATTGCAAAGCGAATACTGCCGCACGACTCCGGGAGCGACGTGGACATCGATGTGGGCGCCGGCCTCGAACGGTGGCAGCTCGCCCCCCTTCGGGTCGCGCAGCTCCAGGCTGACGATGTCGTCGGTTTCGCGGTTGCGTTGCGCAATGCGTACAAAGAGTGTGTCTTGGGAATTCATGGCGCGATGCCTTGCTGCAGACTGCGATGGAATGGCTACTGCATGACGCAGCGAACGGGAAGATGCTTGGGTCCGCCGACGAAGCAGGAAGCGATCATCTCCATCTCGCCCGCCGCTTCCACGCGTTGCAGGCGCGGAATCATTTCCTCGAACAGGATGCGCATTTCCATCTTGGCCAGATGCTGGCCCAGGCAGACATGGGCGCCGAAGCCGAACGCGAGGTGGCGGTTTGGCTTGCGGTCGATGCTGAAGTCAAAGGGCCGGTCGAAGACCTCTTCATCCCGATTGGCCGAGCCGTAGCACAGCATCAGCCAGTCGCCCTTGCGAATCGTTCGTCCGCGGATCTCGGTGTCTGCCGTCGCGGTCCGCATGAAATGCCGGACCGGCGAGGCGATGCGCACCGCTTCGTCAATGAACTGCGGAATCAGCGACGAGTCGGCCTGGAGCCGGGGCAGCAGTTCCGGATACTGGCTCAGCGCCCACATCGCGACCGCGGACGAGGACGATGTGGTGTCGTGGCCCGCCGTGGCAATGATGACGTAATAACCCAGCCGGCTGACCTCGCTGATCGGCTCGCCGTTGACGACGGCGTTGGCGAGCAGCGTTGCCACGTCATTGCGCGGATTGACCCGCCGCTCGGCGGTGACATTCTCGAAATAGTCCCGGAAGTCCGCCACCACCGCCATCAAGTTCTTTGCCAGCGCGCCGTCATTCGCGCTTGCTTCCTGCTTGGCGCGCTTGAGTTCAGGATCCTCGCCACCAAATAGCTCCTGGGTCAGCAGCAGCATCCGGGGCTCATCCTCCGGCGGCACGCCGAGGATGTCCATGATCACGTGCAGCGGGTAATGCAGGGCAATGTCCTTGGCGAAATCGATGGCGTTGCCATCGCTTTGCTGCAGCTTGTCAACGATCTGCCTCGCCAGCCCACGGATGCGCTCATCCAGCTTCAGGATGCTGTTAGGCATGAACCACGACTGCGTCAGCGCACGCAGGCCCTTGTGTTCGTCGCCATCCACGTGGACCAGCGCCTTGACGATATTCGGGCGGCCGGTGGTCGCGATCACATGGTCGATCGAAGCCTTGGGCCGGCAGACGACGGAGTAGTCCCCGTTGTGGAAGAGATTGTGGTCGCGCGAGATGGCGGTCACGTCGGCGTGCTTGGTCACGACCCAGAACGGATCGAAACCGCCATTGACGGCGCGCCCCAGCGGATTGTTCTCGCGCGCCCACGTATAGGCCGCGTGCAGCCGGGCGGGATCGGCATAGGCGCTGGGATCGACCAGGACTTGCGCCACGTCGCCGGGAAGATCGAAATCGGTGTGGTTCATGGTATCGAACTGGATGGTGGGGTTGGGGCTCAGGGCAGCAGCACGGGCTTGACACACAGCCCCTGCTTTTGCTCCGCGACGGCACGGTTGATTTCGGCAAGGGGATAGGTCTTGACCAGCCTGCCGAAGGGGAAACGTCCCTCGAGGTACAGGGCCATCAACTGCGGGATGAACACATCGGGATCGCTATCGCCTTCGATGATCCCGCGATAGGTGAAGCCGCCGCGCATGACCTCGCGCAGCGTGCCCGGCAGGCCCAGGCTCGTCGCATGGGCGGGCGGCACGCCGACAAAGCCGAAGGTGCCGCGCGGCGCCAGCAGCTTCGGCACCGCTGCGATGACCGCCGGGATGCCGCTGGTATCCAGCGCAAAGTCGACTCCATGGGGCGCAATGGCGCGCACCGCAGCAGCCAGGTCAGCGCTCTGGCCCGGATCGATTGCATGCGTGGCGCCGAGCGACAAGGCCAGGTCGCGCCGGCTGGCGTCGGGCTCGACCACGATGACCGTCCCGCATTTCTGCAGCACGGCGCCCATCACAGCACTGAGCCCGACCGCGCCCGCGCCCAGCACCACCAGCGATGCGCCTTCATGACATGCCATCGAGCGCATGACCGCGCCCGCGCCGGTCTGGATGCCGCAGCCAAGGGTGCCGGCGATCTCGAGCGGAACGCCGTCCGGCACCTTCACCACGTTGCGTTCGGTCGTCACTGCATGCGTCGCGAATGAGGACTGGCCGAAGAAGCTGCCGGAGATCTCGCCATTGCCGTCGCGCATCGATTTGGAGCCATCGCTGCGCTGGCCGACGAAATTCAGCGCTGCCATCGCATGGCAATAGGCCGGCGCATGGCGATCGCACTGCGGACAATGGCCACAGGAGGAGAACGTGATGGCCACATTGTCCCCGGGCTTCACCTTGGTTACGCCGGCGCCGACCATCTCGACAACGCCGGCGCCTTCGTGCCCGAACACGGCCGGCATGGCGACGGGGAGCAAGCCTTCGGCAGCGACAAGATCGGTATGGCAAAGCCCGGCGCCGACAATCCTGACCAGGATTTCCCCTGCCTCTGGAGGGTCTAGTTCGACCTCTTCGAGGACGAACGGCGCGCACGGCGCCCGTGTCACGGCAGCAGTGATTTTCATGGTGTCTCCGCTTGGTTTTATTGGCTGGGCGGCGTGGCGCCCGGTGCTTGTTAAGAATCAGAATTCTGGTTCTATTATTGAAAGGCGACGAACCTGCTTCAATGCGGGCTTTCCCCTACGGAAGCAGTCGAGGTGGGCGCGGCCAGCCGTGAAGCGCCAGCGGATGCGGCTTCCGGGCGAGGTGGGGCCGGTGCTGCATAATGCTGACCTGTCCCAGAATCAGGATTGCCGTTTCCATGGCTGCCACCCTAAAGCGCCAAGAAGATCACAAGAGGCGTCCTACCCGCGCCGTGCACACCGCCAGCCAGGCTGCAGAAGCGGCGCCGGCGCTGCGCCCTCCTCGCCAGCTACGCAGTGAGGAAACCCTTGCCAAAATGATCCTGGCCGGACGGGACCTTATCCAGCAGCACGCGAATTTCGATCTGGTCCTGATCAGCGATGTCATCCGCACCGCGGGCACCTCTACCGGAGCGTTCTATGGCCGCTTCAAGGACAAGGACGCCTTCATTGCGTCGGTCCTCGAGGCCGCCTTTGTGGAAATGGAGGCCGAGGCGGACAAGACCATCCGGGACGACGAGGCCTGGGCGCAAGGCACGGCATCGGAGTTCGCCGCCCTCATCGTCCGGTACTACGTCGACATGTGCCGACGGAACCAGGGCATGTTCAAGGCCGTGCTGCGCCACTTCGGCGCGATCGACCCGGAAGCCAACCCGATGCGCCGGCTGAATCGCAACATCCAGAGCGTGGTCGCGCCGGCCCTCGCGCAGAAGATGAAGGCCCAGGGCCAGGACGCTTCCGAGACAGAAGTCCGGATCGCCATGCAGATGGTTGTGGGCACACTTACCCTGACCCTGCTGACCGACCCGGGGCCTTTACGTTTTGACGGGGATCTGATCGAGGCCAAGCTCACGGCGATGATGCAGCGGTTTTTGCTGTTGCCTTGATTTCCGCTCGGAGCGCGTCGACAAAGCGAAAATGTCGAGTATTTCCTTAGCTACCAGCGTGGATCATCGGCGACCACTTTGTTTCTTCAGCCATGCCACTGCCACCTCGACCATTGGGTGGTAACGGTTGGCATAGGCGTCCGACGGGCGCGATGGTACTGAGGGCAGCGCGCAATCGCGAGGCATGGCCACTGCTATCGGCACAGCGCCATCAGCTGTACCCACGCCTGCGCATGAGCCGGATCGAGCCACGCCATCAGTGCCACCGCGCACAGGCCCGCCAGGCTGAGCACCGACAGCCATATGCCGAGCGCCGGTCCGCAGCGCGGCCTCATGGCCGCGCCGGCGCGAGGCCGGTCCTGACGATCTGCCGGTCGTCGATCGGCCAGTGCAACGTCGCCGCCAGTACGCCCAGCGCCATGGCGCCGAACCAGACCGGGTCGTACGAGCGCGTCAGCTCGAACACCAGCCCGCCCAGCCATACGCCGAAAAACGAGCCCAGCTGGTGGCCGAAGAACACGAAGCCGAACAGCGTGGCGAGATAGCGCACGCCGAACACCTGTGCAAGGATCCCGTTGGTCAGCGGCACGGTGCCGAGCCACAGGAAGCCCATCGCTGCGCAGAACACGTACAACGTGGACGTGCTCAGCGGCAGTAGCAGGAACACCGCCATCGCCACGGTGCGCGCGAGGTAGATGCCGGCGAGTAGGTATTTCTTGCTGTTGCGGCCGCCCAGCAGGCCGAACACGTAGATGCCGGCCACATTGGCGAGCGCGATGATGGCGAGCGCGGCCATGCCGTCGGCCGGACGCATGCCACGGTCCAGCAGATAGGCGGGCAAGTGGCTGGCGATGAAGGCGAGTTGGAAGCCGCAGGCAAGAAAGCCAAGGTTCAGGAGCCAGAAGCCGGAATGGTCGAAGGCCTCGCGCACCGCGCCCAGCAGCGGTGGCTGGCCGCGGGCCATGTTCGTCTCATCCGCTGTCGGCGCGGGCGCGGCGGCGATCCGGTCCCGGAATGGCAGCGCAAGCGGCAGCAGCACGGCCAGTGCCAGGGCGAGCATCAGCAGCGTGGTCGCCCATCCCGATGCGACCAGCAGCCCCTGGGCGGCCGGCACCAGCGCAAACTGCGCGATGCCGCCGACGGCGCCGGCCAAGCCCAGCGCGCGGCTACGCTGCGCGGCGTCGGTCATCCTGCTCAGCGCGCCATAAATCACGCCGAAGGTCGTGCCGGACAGCGCAATGCCGATACAGACGCCTGCCGACCAGACGAAGGCCGCTGACGTGTCCGCCTGTGTCATCCCGTACAGTCCGGCGGCATACAGGGCCAGTCCGCCGGCCATCACCTTCCACGAGCCGTACCGGTCGGCCAGCATGCCGGTGAAGGGCTGCATCACTCCCCAGGTCAAGTTCTGCACCGCCATCGCAAAGCCGAAGGTCTCGCGGGTCCAGCCGCGCTCGGCGATGATGGGCAGCAAGAACAGCCCCTGCACATGGCGCACGCCCAGCGCCAGCCCCATCAGGAGGCCACCCGCCAGCACGAGCACCCACAGCTCCCGCCACCACGGCGTGGCGGACTGCGGCGAGGCGATGGTAGCGGACGAGTGCGGCAGGCGGGAAGTCATGACGGCCCTTGTCGAATGATGGCGCCGGCAGGCGCGCGATGGCTCTATTGCAGTCGCCCTGGCGCCGTGCTTCAAGCGATCATTTGGTCGTTCTGCCATGCGCGCCGCGCATGGCAAGGGGGTCGCGGATCGTGCTGTAATGGTGGTTCGCGTGTCTGCCAGGAGGCCATCGCATGTCCGTCCCGCTCGTCCGACTGTTTCCGCTCGACCTGCTCAAGGGCTTCGTCGCCGTCGGCCGACGCATGAGCATTACGCAGGCGGCGGACGATCTGTGCCTGACGCAGTCGGCGGTAAGCCGGCAGATCCACGCGCTGGAGGAGCAGCTGAAGGTGCCGCTGTTCGTGCGCAAGCATCGCGGCGTGGCGTTCACTGCCGAGGGCGAACGGCTGTTTCGCAGCGCCGACAGCGCGCTGCAGCAGCTGCAGGACGTGGTGGCCGAGGTGCGTCGCAACGAGGGCCAGCGGTCGGTCACGGTCACCGCCAGCATCGGCGTGACCGGCTTGTGGCTGCTGCCGCGGCTGGGGAACCTGCAGAAGACGCATCCGCATCTGGATGTGCGCCTGTCCGCCAGCAACCGTATCTGCGACCTGCGTGCCGAGGGCATTGACCTCGCCGTGCGCTATTGCCGCGACGCCGCGGCGCCGCCCGATGCCGTGCGCCTGTTCGGCGAGAACATCGCCCCGGTCGCCCATCCATCGCTGGTGTCCGGGGTCGGCCAGCACGTCGATGCGCTGCTCCAACTGCCGCTGCTGGAATTCGACGATCCCCGTCCGTGGCTGCAATGGCGCAGTTGGCTCGAGCCGCGCGGCTACCATCAGGCGAGCCAGCACGGCATGCTTCGCATTAATCAATACGACCAGGTCATCCACGCGGCGCTGGCGGGACAGGGCGTCGCACTGGGCCGGCTCGAGCTGGTGCGGCCCCTGATCGATGGCGGCCAGCTGGTGATCGTGCCGACGGCGCTGCAAGCGCCGCCGAGCCCGAACGCGTACTGGCTGATCCATGCCTCCGCCCATCCGCGCGAGGACGTCAAGCGCGTGGCCGAATGGATTTGCCGGGAAGCCGTGCACACCGTCAGGTCACCCGCGCGCCCCGCAGCCACCTGAACCACCTGAGCCAAGGACGGCCGGCGCGACGCGGGTGCGGCGGCGCTTCGATCCCGCACAACGCGGGGCCGGCGCCGTGCAGCGCGGCGAGAAACACCTCGGCGTCGCCGTGCAGCCGATAGCGCTCGCCGGGCGCGAGCAAGATGTCCGGGGACGGCCGGTCCCGCGCTTCGAACGTCAGCCACAGGCTGCCGCCGCGGCAGACCAGTTCCGCGCCGGCCCGCAGTCGCAGGCGCAGGCATTCTGCTTCAAGGGAGAGGGTGCATGACATGAAAAGCTCCGGTGGACCTTTCAATTGTGCGAACCGGCGTCGTGGCTTGCCATGAGCATTGCGTCGGCCGGCCATACGTCAGCGGCATGCAAGGCGCGACAGCCCGCTGCACGGGTTCCAAATGTGGACTATCTGCATTACCGGGTGGCAGCCGTGGGCTCTGTCTTCAGCGGCCGCATTCACCTAAGCGGCCGGACGGCCATCGTACGCACGTTATTCGCCCGCACACTCTCAGCGCAATGTCCAGGCGCAAACTGGGGCGACGCTGTACGGCGTGATCGACGGCTCGGTGGAATACGTAAATCGCGTCGCTGCATACGCCGCCACACTTGCCACCGGCGGTAGCCGCTTCGTCAATGCCCCTCACGTCACTTTCGACTTAGCCATCGTTCACCAAATAGAACTCTGAGGTCAAACTTCCCCGCCTACTCGGTCATGTTCCCCGGACCTATTCTCCTTCCATCGCCGCCACGCATTCGGCAACGGCACCAAAGGGAATTAAGGTGAGAAGAGTGCTCGGTATCCACTCCGAGGCGTTCACCCGCAACGGTGGCGCCCTGGAGATGGTGCAACTCTGGGGCAACCTGCCCGCCCGGCAGAAGATGACGACAGCGTGTCGCTGGATGCCTCCACCGACGCCACCGTGCTGCTGCTCGCGGGCGGGCCCATCGACGAGCGCGTGGTTGGCTACGGCCCGTTCGTGATGAACACCGAGCAAGAAATCCGGCAGGCCGTGAGCGACTACAACAGCGGCCGCCTTGTCCCTGCAGCCACCTGATCTTCCCTCCCGCCGCGCCAGGCACGGCGGGGCCTCTTCACGCAGTACGCCCTTCTGACAAGGAGCAACACCATGAGCCAACCCGCAAACTTCAATGGCAAGCGCCCCGCCATCGACCCGGCCGATACCGCCATGCTGCTGATCGACCACCAGAGCGGCCTGTTCCAGACCGTCGGCGACATGCCCATGCCGGAACTGCGCCTGCGCGCGGCAGCCCTGGCCAAAATGGCGACGCTATCCAAGCTGCCCGTCATCACGACCGCTTCGGTGCCCCAAGGTCCCAACGGTCCGCTGATTCCCGAGATCCACGAGAATGCCCCGCACGCCAAGTACGTCGCCCGCAAGGGTGAAATCAATGCCTGGGACAATCCCGATTTTGTTGCCGCGGTCGAGGCGACAGGGCGCAAGACGCTGATCATCGCCGGCACCATCACCAGCGTCTGCATGGCGTTCCCGGCGATCAGCGCGGTAGCGGACGGCTACAAGGTGTTCGCCGTGGTGGACGCCTCAGGCACGTACTCGAAGATGGCCCAGGAAATCACGCTGGCGCGCGTGGTCCAGGCAGGCGTGGTGCCCATGGACACGGCCGCGGTAGCGTCCGAACTGCAGCAAACCTGGCACCGTGACGACGCGCAGCAATGGGCTGAGGTCTACACCAAGATCTTCCCGGCCTATCAGCTGCTGATCGAAAGCTACATGAAGGCACAGGACGTACAGAAGAACGGCGAGGTCCTGGACTCGGCACGTTGATCCCCGGCGCTGCATGGCCCTCGCGGCCATGCCGCATGCGGCGCAGCGGCCAAGGCGGGCCTGGATTGGCGGCGCTTCAACGCGCGGCGTCACTACATGATTCGTCAGCGACATGACACGCACCGTCGTTCCTACCCTGGCGCTTGCCCTGGCATTGGCTGGCATGCCATGCCACGGCAGCGCGCAAGGGTCGGCCCCGGCCTACAGCTTCCTCCGCTACAACGAGGACTACCGCTACCTGCAGGATCCGGCCAGGCGGAGCGACCCCTGGGACCCGATCAAGTTCATTCCCGTAGGCGCGCCAAGCGCCTACTTGAGCCTGGGCGGCGAAATCCGGGAGCGCTTCGAAGACTATTCCGCGCCCAACTTCGGCGTGCCGGGCCCGTCCGCGGACGGCTACCTGCTGCATCGCATCCTGCTCCATGCCGACCTGCACGCTGGCGACTATGTCCGTGGGTTCGTCCAGCTCGGCAACCACTTCGCATTCGGCAAGGACATCGCCACGCCGCCGTATGAAGACCGGCTGGATATACAGCAGGCTTTTGTCGACATACGCCTGCCAACCGCGGACAGCCCCCCCACTTCCGAGCTGCCAGTCCTGCGCGTTGGACGTCAGGAAATGGCATTTGGCTCGCAACGCCTGATCTCCGTGCGCGACGCGCCCAACGTCAGGCGCTCCTTCGACGGTGCTCGCCTTGGGGGCAATGTAGGCGATGTGAGGCTGGATGCGTTTGCCACACGCCCGGTACTACTGAAGACCGGCAATTTCGATGACCAGCCCAACCACGCGCAAGGCTTCTGGGGTCTCTACTCAACCTTTCCGAAGACGTTCATCGCGAATTCGGGTGTGGATCTCTACTACCTCGGCTTCGAGAACAGCCGGGCCCTCTACAGCGTTGGAACGGGCGTGGAGCGAAGGCATTCGGTCGGTGGGCGTGTGTTCGGCAGCCACGGCCGGTGGGACTGGGACTGGGAAGCGCTGGCGCAATTCGGCAGCTTCGGCCAGCAGGACCTGATCGCCTGGGGCTTCTCCACCGATACCGGCTATGCCTTCCTGCTGGGGGGATGGGGCGCGCGCGCCGGCGTGAAGGCCACTGTGGGCAGCGGCGACCGCGATCCCCGCGACGGCAAGCTGGGGACCTATGGCGGCTTGTTCCCCAAGCTCGCCTATTTCAACCAAGCGGGCCTGCTCGGCGCCTCGAACGTGATGGACCTGCAGCCTTCGCTGACCCTGAAGCCGACGGCGAAGCTGCGGTTCACCGTGTCCTGGGACTTCATCTGGCGCCAGACCACAAACGATGCGGTCTACACGGCGGCGGCATTTCCCATTGCCGGCACAGCGGGACAGCCCGGGCGCTACACCGGCAGCCAGCTGGCTTTCGACGTCTACTGGCAGGTCGACCGCCATATCGTGATCAATGCCGGTTTGGTCCACGTGGACGTGTCCAGGGTGCTGAGCACGGTGGGCGGGCACAATACCAACTTCACATATGTGTCGGCAGCCTATTCGTTCTGACGGCATGCACACAAAGGCGCGGCATCGCTGCACTTTCGGCGGAGCTCACGCCAGATTCGCGCGGACGACGCTACGGTAATACGCGACCAAGGCATCCATCACCACCTGCCTAACCGTAACGTCGCTTGTCCCTGGATTCAACAGAACGGTTTGGGTCATCAGATGGGGCGCGGCCGCCCAACCGATCCTGCTGCTCGCCAACCACATCCGCGATCCGGCCGTGCTACGCCAAGCCATGGCGCTGGTGCGCGAAGGCATCGCGGTTTCCGCGCAGGCCGCGCGGGCCGCGACCCGGCTACAGGTGGCACCGGGTGGCGCCGCAAGCGCTATTCGCGCATCTTCTCCTCCATGAACGCCCGCAGCACGTCCATCGCGGGTGCCTCGGTCCGCCCCTGCAGGCTGATCAGCGCAAACTGCGCGCTGGTATGGAGGCGCCGACACCGAAAGGCAACACTGGAGACGGCGTCGCCATGGCCGAGGCCGCCGGCTTTCGTCAAACGGTTGGGAATGTGGTCTTGTCTGCCGTGCGTGCCATGGCAAGAATGACCAGTCGTCTTAAATGTCAGATGCAACATGGCGCATACGCCACTATTGGTCGCGATCCTCCCAACCGATGCATGGCTTTTTGTGACGCACAAGTGGTCGATCGCTGCAAGACCGCCATCGAGGCCACACCAACGACAGCATGTGGCACGCTGGTGCTCTCTGGGTGGGCTGAGTGACCGTGCCGGTGGTTTAAGGCCAGGCCTCGCCGCGGTGTACCGGAGAGGCCCACACTTTGGTGGCCTTCCGCAAAAGTTGCCATGAGGACCATATTTGGTCTAAATTTAGTCATGACTAAAATTGCGTACGCTTGGAGCCGACCATGAAGTTCTCTACCCAAGTCAAACCCATTAGCTACCTCAAGAGCCATGCGGCCGAAATCGTCAAGGACATTTCCGAATCGGGCGAGCCGATGCTGATCACGCAGAACGGCGAGGCAAAGCTAGTGGTCATGGATGTCCGCTCATATGAACAGCAGGAGGAGACCCTTGCCCTTTTGAAACTCCTTGCCATGGGCGCACGTGACATCGATCGCGGGCATTTTCGCGATGTCGAGGAAGTCTTTGCCGACCTGGACAAGGAAGACCGCGAATGAGAGCGGTTTTCCTTGCAGGGGCCGAAGAGGATTTGAAGGACCTTCGCCGCTACATCGTCAAGAGCTTTGGCAAACCAATCTGGCAAGAGACCTTCCAGACGATCAAGGATTCGATTCGCGCAATTCAGACCTTTCCGGAAGGCGGCTCCGTTCCGGATGAACTTGCAGACTTGAACCCTCAGCAATATCGCCAGGTCATCTCAGGCATGAACCGAATCATCTATGAGGTCAGGGAGGAAATAATCTACATCCACATCACTTGCGACACCCGGCGTGACTTGAAAACACTCCTCTCCCGCAGGCTCCTGCGATCGTTTCCCTGAGGACCGGCTCACTCGATTGCGGCGCCTCGTCTATGCGCAACTGGAGATTGTACTGGTCTCTCACTTGGTGACTGTTGCCGTGGTAATCAATCGACAGAGCCAGCCAAGGCCTGCACGGCGCCTGTATCCTTCCTGCCGTGGTTCGAGATCAGCAAGACGGCGACAGCGGCCACCACGCCAGGGATGGCGAACACCATGAAATTGAACGTGTTGGGAAACTGCTGGCTCAGCATGTATCCCCCCAACGCCGGTCCTGACACGGCACCGAACCGCCCCGCTGCAGCTGCCCAGCCGACTCCCGTCGAGCGGATTTGCGCCGGGTATAGTTGTGCAGCAAAGGCATGCACGATGCACAAGGTACCGATCGTTGTCGCACCCGCACACATCAGGAGCAAATTGAGTACTACCTGTGTCTGCTTGTATCCCAGCAATTCGATCGAGATGGCGGCCACAGTAAAAAAGAGAATCAGGGTCGGCTTGCCGCCATAGCGGTCCGCCAGCCATCCGCTGCACAACCCGCCCAACACGGCGCCAATATTGAGAGTGATCAGGAACGACAGACTCGAACCAAGGGAATAGCCGTTGGCCGCCATCAGCTTCGGTAGCCACGTGTTGAGCCCGTAGACCATCAGCATGCACATGCCAAACGCGACCCACAGCAGGAAGGTATCGGCAGCCCTGCCGTGCGTGAACAGCTCCGCTGGGCGCAGGCGTTCGCGATGTTGAACTTTGGTATCGTCCAAAGTCGTCGCCAGGCCGGCCACGCTGCCTTGGTACTGCGGGGCGTAGCGCCTGAGAAGGGGTTCGGCTTCCGCGAAGCGGCCACTTCCGACCAAGAAGCTGATGGACTCCGGCAGCCAGCGATAGAGCAAAGGAAATGTAAGTAGCGGAAGTCCCGCGATAAGGAAGTTCGCACGCCAGCCAAATTCCGGGGTCATCGTCTTTCCCAGCATGGCAGCAATGACGCCGCCAACGGAATAGAAGCTGAGCATGATCGTCACCATGATATTGCGCTTTCTGGGCGGAGACATTTCCGTCATCAGGGCGACGATGTTCGGCACCATTCCACCCAGTCCCACGCCGGTCAGGAAGCGACAGATCGCGAACTGCGTTGTGTTCTCACAAAAGCCGTTAGCGAGCGCCGCCACACTGAAGAAGACCAGGCAGGCAAGGATGACTTTTCTACGGCCGAAGCGATCCGATGAACTGCCCAGTGTCAGCGCCCCTACCATCATGCCGAACAACGCACTGCTGCCGATGAAGCCCGCCGCGACGGGGGACAGATTCCAGTCGCTCATCAGGTGCGGTAGCACAGACCCATAGATCACGAGGTCATATCCGTCGAACAGCATCAACATCGAACACCAGAACATAATCATGAGGTGAAACGAATTGACGCGCGTATCCTTCAGTACATCGTCGGCGATGTTCTGTTTCATGGTGTCTCCAAGTTAAGTAATTTGCCGTTCTATGCCGGCTTGTCAGGTGCTACCGCGGGAATCTGTAATGGCGAACATGTGCGTTCGGAATCAGACGGCGAAGCGCTCAACCTCGCCTTCCCGCCAGACGATGCCGGCTCCAGCGGATTGACCGAAGTGAGCCATGCCGTTCTTGAATTCGATAGCTGGTTCGAGAATCGGGCCGGCGAGATCCATCCGCTCGAGCCAATGACAGGTAGGGGTTACCGCTAGAAGATGGGCGCTGAACTCCTGGAAGATGTGACTCGACATGGGAAGCCCGGCTTGCTCGGCCAATGCGCTGGCATGTAACCATCCGCTTACGCCGCCGATCTTCATCAGGTCCGGCATGCAAAGGTCACACGCTCGCGCTGCGAGCGCCTTGGCCATGTCCTCCGGGCCGAACCAGTTCTCGCCCAACTGCACGGGGACGTTCAGGGCGGCGCGGACCGCGGCATGGCCCTCGTAGTCGTGCTGCAAGGTCGGCTCTTCGATCCAGGCAATCCCTTCCTGTTCAAGCGCGCGCCCCCGGCGGGTGGCTTCCGGCACGGTCAGGCCCTGGTTGTAATCGACCAATATCTGGACGTCGCTGCCGACGGCGGCGCGAATGGCGCGTACGACGGCGATATCCTCCTCCAGCGTCGGATACCCGATCTTCGTCTTGACGGCGGTGAAGCCCTGCTCGACCGCTGCTTTCGCGCGCTCCCTGCCCAGCGCTACGCCATCCATGCTGTGACTGTCGTACGCGCGTAGCGGCCGCGCTTTGCCGCCAAGAAGTTCCACAAGCGGCAAGCCGCACGCCCTTGCCAGGGCATCCCACGCTGCCATTTCGATACCCGCTGTTGCCATCCTCACGATGCCGGTATTGCCGATGAGGCGAAAGCGCGACTGCAGCGCCTGGTCGATGGCGTACGGGGCGAGCGGCATACCGCCGACTACGGTCGCCAGCTCTTCGACCATCCGATGCACGGGCTTCAGCGCGAGCGGCGTATAAGTGAACACATAGGCCCGTCCCGTGACCCCGGCATCGGTCAGCAGGTCGATCAGTACCAGCGGCGACGACGCCACCGTTCCAACCGCGGTTCTGACCGGATACTGCAGCGGCACGTTGACGGACCGCGCACGCAGGCCGGTAATCTTGATCTCGTTCTTCATGGTGTACCGCAAAGAAGCGGCTCATTCGAATGCCGGTCTCCCTGTGCTTGCGGAGTGGCGGCCCAGATATAGTCACTGTTCAGTTGCGTCACGGCCGGACAGCCGATTTGCGCGAGGGTGGTATCGATCTCGCCCCTGAGCATGGACAAGACCGCTTCCACGCCGCGCTCGCCGTGTGCCGCGAGGGCATACAGCGTTGCCCTCCCGAGCAGCACCGCGCTTGCGCCCAACGCAACGGCCTTGACCACGTCGGAACCGCGGCGCACGCCACTGTCGATCAATACCGGCGCCGCGACACGTCTCACCGTGGCAGCCAACGTGTCGAGCGGCGCGATGGCCCCGTCCAGTTGCC
Source organism: Cupriavidus sp. DF5525 (assembly GCF_040149425.2). Taxonomy (NCBI): domain Bacteria; kingdom Pseudomonadati; phylum Pseudomonadota; class Betaproteobacteria; order Burkholderiales; family Burkholderiaceae; genus Cupriavidus; species Cupriavidus sp. DF5525. The sequence goes on from NZ_CP168267.1 coordinate 1,695,380, forward strand.
GACCACCGTGGTTGGACAGGATGACGCCGTCCGCACCGAGGGCGATGCAGCGCTCGGCATCGTCGGGGCGGCTGAGGCCTTTGATCAGCAACGTGTGCGGCCACATGTCGCGCAGCCATTTGAGGTCGTGCCACGCAAAGCTGGCATCCATCTGGCGGCTCATCAGAGCCGCCTGTAGCTCGGCGTCCCTGACGTCTTCTGACGCAAAGTTGGCGAGCTGCGGCATGCCATGCCGGACGAAATCGCAGGACCAGCGCGGATGCAAGATGCCATCGAGCAGCGTGCGCAGGCTGTAACGCATCGGCATGGCGAATCCGTTGCGCAGGTCGCGTTCGCGCTTGCCATTGACGCCGACGTCCGTGGTCAGTACCAGCGTCGTATAGCCGGCGGCCAGCGCGCGCTGCACGAGCCGCTCGGCGAGCTTCCTGTGCACGATGTACAGCTGGAACCAGAGCTCGCCCGAGGCAACGTCCGCCACGGCCTCGATCGACGACGTCGACGCCGTGGACAGCGCGAAAGGTATGCCGAATTTGCCTGCTGCCCGCGCCAGCGCGAGGTCGCCATCCGGCCAGAAGATGCCGTTCAGCCCCGTCGGCGCGATCACCATCGGAGCGGACAACGGCTTGCCGAAGAGCGACGTCCGGGTGCTGCGACTGCTGATGTCGACTAGGCGGTGTGGCTGGAACTTGACCTTTTCGAAGACGTCCCGGTTGTGCCGGAGGCCGAACTCGTCCTCCGCTCCGCCTTCGAGGTAATCGAACACCATGCGCGGAAGACGCTTCCTGGCGGGGGCGCGGTAATCTGCCGTGTTGACAGGCTTGTTCATGACATAGTCCCCGGCCCGGTCAGGCACGCGTCTCCACCTCGATGAGCACGGGCCGGTTGCCGGCAAGCGCCTGTCGAAGCGATGCGATCAGCGCCTGGCTGCTGTCGGCGTGCAGCGCCTCGACGCCGTAGCCTCGCGCCAGCGCGCAGAAGTCCAGTCCAGGCACATCCAGGCCCGGCACATTGTCTGCTTCGAGCACGCCAGCAAACCACCGCAATGCGCCGTACGTGCCGTTCTTCATGATCAGGAAGATGGCCGGAATGTTGTACTGCGCTGCCGTCCACAGCGCCTGGATGCCATAATTGGCAGAGCCGTCGCCGATCACGCCGATGACTCGGCGATCCGGCTTCGCCAGCTGGATGCCCACTGCAGCAGGCAACGCAAAACCCAGTCCGCCGGCCGCGGCGAAGTAGTAGCTGCCCTGCTCGGTCATGCGCAACCGCTGCCACATGATGTTGGTCGTGGAGGTGGACTCGTTCACATAGATGGCGTTGCGCGGCGCCATCTCGTCCAGGATGTCGAACACGCGCTCGGGCGCCAACGGGCCGGTCTCTTCCTCGGCCAGCGCGGGACGCTCGCGTGCCGTCGGCATCGGACGCGACGCCTCGCTTGCCGCCTGGGCAAGCGCACGCAGCGTGCCGGCGATGTCAGCGATGACGGCGTCACCCATCGGGGCCCGCGCAGCCTCGTTGATGTCACAGGTAATCGAGATAAGACGCGTGCCTTTGGGCAGGAAGTCGCCCGGCTCGTACTGGTGGTACCTGAACACCGGCGCACCGACGACCAGCACCAAATCGTGGCCTTCGAGCAGCCGGCTGATGCTCGCGATACCGGCCGGCAGCAGGCCTCGGAAGCATGCATGCGTGGTCGGAAACGAACAACGCGGTGCGGAGGGAGCCATCCAGACCGGCATCGCCAGCTTTTCGGCCAGCGCGACAGCCGATCCATTGGCGCCGCACGCGTCGACATCCGGGCCGACGATCATCACCGGATTCGATGCCGTCTCCAGCGCGCGTACGAGCCGCGACAGCCCATCCGGCCCCGGCATGCCTGCCATCTCCACGCGCCGGCTGGCAAGGTGCTCGACCCCAGGACCCGCCTCCTGTTTCCAGTCGTCGTATGGCACCGACAGATACACCGGACCTGATGCGGGCGTCGCGGCCATGTGGATCGCGCGGCTCAAGGCCAGCGGCACCTCCTGCGCGCAGCTTGGCTCGCCACTCCATTTGACCAGCGGGCGCGGCAGGCTGGCGGCGTCCACGTTGGCCAGCAAGGCCTCGACACCGATCATCGGCCTGACTTGCTGCCCCGCGGTCACCACAAGCGGGGTATGCGAGTTCCAGGCATTGGCGAGCGCCCCCATGGCATTGCCGGTACCGGCCGCCGAGTGGAGATTCACCAGCGCCGGCTTGCCGTTCGCCTGGGCGAACCCGTCGGCCATGCCCACGACGGCACCTTCGTGCAGGCCGAGGATGTACCGAAAATCCTCGGGAAAATCCTTGAGAAAGGGAAGCTCGTTGGAACCTGGGTTCCCAAAAAACGTGGTCAATCCCTGCGCGCGGAGGATCTCGTAGCAAGCCTGGTGGACGGTCGTCATAGCGAATATTCCTGGTCAACGCAGGCATGCTAGGGGTCCACCATAAATAAATCCAATCATCATTTTTTGGATCTTAAAATAGATGCCATCTATATGAACGCGCGGACTTATGACCACGGACCTGAACCTGATCCGGACTTTCGTCGCTATTTACGAGACGCGGAGCGTGAGCGCGGCAGCGAAGCGGTTGAACGTTACGCAGCCGTCCGTCAGCTACGCATTGAACCGCTTACGCGATGTGCTAAATGACCCGCTTTTCACACGCACGCGGGACGGCATGGTGCCTACCTTTAACGCCACGCAGCTCTTCCATGCGTTCAGGGTTGCGCTGGACAGCATCGAAGCGGCCATCTCGGCGACGCGACAGTTCGAACCACAACGCTCGAAGCGCTCGTTCCGGCTAGCGCTTTCCGATTTGGGCGAACTGTATTTCCTGCCGCTGCTGGTGCGCGAACTGAAGCAGATTGCCCCGCACGTCGGCCTGGAGATCGTACAGATGGACAGTGAGCGTATTGGCGACTGGTTGCAGACGGGCAGTGTCGACGCAGCAGTGGGGAACGTACAGCTTGCTGGCGCACGGGCGCGAAAGAAGACGCTTTTCACGGAAAGCTATTCCTGCCTGTTAAGCGCCACACACCCAACAATCGGCGACACACTGAGCCTCGGAGAATACGTGGCGGCAGAACACGTCGTGGTGGCGCCATTCAGTGGTCATCACCTGGTCGAGGACGTAATGAATGAAATGGGACTCGCGCGCAAGGTCGCCTTGCGGGTTCCACACTTCACCAGCCTTGTTGCGGTGATTGCCTCCACCGATTTACTGCTGACGCTGCCAACCCGCATCGCCCATGCATTTGCTGAGGAAGGCCGCATGCGGGTGCTGCCGTTGCCGTTCCCGATTCCGTCTTTTGACGTCAATCTGTACTGGTATCCGCATGCAGAAGATTCGAGCGCACAGCAATGGTTTTGCGACACCATCAGTCAAGCCCTCAGCACGGTCTGACGCTCGCCGCAGGCCGTTGAGGCGGGGATGCCAGATCCCCCCCAATCTGATACGGGCGATAGTTGCCGAGGCAGGTGCGAATTCCACCTGAGTCCGCGAGCGCAGCGGCCAACAGTTCCCAGACAAGTGTCGGGACGTTCCCGACTAAGCAGTCTGCCGCCGCCGACTGGCCACCTTTTTCGTTCCCGCGCGCACAGGATTATCTTCCACGGGCGCATCCTCGCCTCTTGCGTGCAAGGCGTGGCCGCAGTCCACACCGGGCGTTAGGCGTAGCGCCCGGCACAAAAATAATTTACATTGCGCTTTAGTCAGCATTTCAGCCCGGTTCCAGATGGCTTCTGCTGAATATTGTTATAGCTCAAGCACTTAGCGCTGCCTCCATGGCTCAGGATCCCAGTACGCACGCCGTCACCAAACTCACCCGCACCGAATTTGCCGTGGTCCGTGCCTATGCGCAGGGCATGCGGCCGGTGGACATCGCCAACCGCTACTTGCTGGACCCGGATGAGGACGAGCACCTGAGCGAACCCCAGGCGATCCAGCGCATCCTGGCCTTGCGCGACCGGCTGGTGCAGTTCGCCCTGCAGCATGGCCAGCCCGAGATCGCCGGCATGTTCGAAGCGCTGCGCGCGCGCTCAGAGGTTGGCATGTCCCGGCGGGTAGACGCCGTATCGGCGCTCGAGCGGCTTGGGCAAGGCTACCCGCAGCCCCAGCACGAGGTGTCGCTCTGGTTCAAGCCGAGCCTGGCACGCCGGCTGGTGGCGGCCAATATCCGGCGGATTGAGGACCTGACGTCCTTGGCGAACCGGCGCGGCAGCAGCTGGTGGCGCACGGTACCACGCATCGGCGCGCAGTCGGCCGAGGTCATCACGCACTGGCTGGTGCGCCAGCGCCCGGCCATGGGCGCCGCGGCGGTCAAAGCCTATGTGCTGCCGCCTGCCGCCCACGCCCGCCGCGACGCGCTGGTGCCCTTGGCCTTGGCCCCCGGTATGCCGTATCCCGTACCACTCGAGCATATGCTGGCGCCGGCCCCGAGTACCGCGGCAGGGCCAGCGCTTGCCGCCGATCTGGCGTTCGTACGCGCCTGGCTGCAGGACCGGGCGCCGCATACCCGCAACAGCTATCGGCGCGAGGCCGAGCGGCTGCTGTTGTGGAATGCAGCGCGCAAGAAGGGGCTGCAGGCGTTGGAGGCCTGCGATCTTGAAGCTTATGCGGAATTTTTAGCGGACCCTCAGCCGGCGGCGTTCTGGTGCGGCCCGAGCGGGGCGCGCGACAGGATGCACTGGCGGCCATTCGAAGGGCCGCTGGGAGCCAGTTCGGTGGCGGCCGCCTTACGAGTGGTTCGGGCGCTGCTACGCGCAATGGTCAAGGCCGGGCATCTGGCGAGCGCCCCGCTCATCCCAAGGCAAGCCACCGCCGCTGCGCCCACGGCGCTGCGCGCGCCGTCCGTCCACCCCGACGTGGAGGCCTTCCTGGTCTGGTTGGGGGAGGCGCGGCAGGGTCCGAGACATCGTGCTGCGCTTGCTGCAATACAGCTCATGCGCAGCGCCAGCTTGCCACTGAGCGAGCTGGCGGCGCTGCGCTGCGCCAGCCTGCATGCGGGTCCCGACGACACCTTACTGCGACGGCCGGGTTCGCGGCAGCAGCTGGTGGCCCTTGACGCTGCCGCCCGACAGGCCTTGCAGGCGCATTGGGCCGATCGTGGCTGGCCAAGCATGATGCCGCCGGCGCAAGCAGCGCTGTTGGCCCCGACGGTACAGCCTGCCACCAAGCGCGGGCGCAACAAGCGGCTTGCGGGCGTGGCGGCAGGCTACTCGGCCACCGGCCTGGATCAATTGCTGCGTAGTCTGTGGCGGCACTTCTGTGTGCAGCGCGGGGAACTATCGGAAGGGTTCACACCCGGCCAGCTTCGCACCCGCGCCAGCCGGGCCTGAGCTACTAGCGCCTGGAGGCCAACGTCAGCCGAGTTTCGCGCTGCGCGAAGCTCCAGAGCCAACAGCCTTTTCCCCACCGCGATTTCAAGCGATGCAAGCAGGTCGCAGAAGCCTTCCTGCCCACAATCCTGGCATTGCGAGAGTGCGCGTAGTACGGGGCCGGCCTCGCCGTTTTATTTACCATTATCTGAATAATGGTAATTGAATGTCGGCGCTGGCTATAATGCGTCGCATTGGGCTGGAGAACCGCCTCGGGTCTGGCCCGGCGACGCGCCAACCCGGCCGCCCACCGCCGCCTTGGCCCGCCATGACGATTGACCAGAGCCCTGCCCGTACTGCCGATGAATACCTCAGCCCTTCCGCCGAACGCACTGGCTAGCCCGGTGCTGCCAGCAGGGCTCTCCGACCCCCAACTGGTGCTCGCCTGGCTCGACACCAAGTCCGCCGCGGGTCTCGGTCTGCGCACCAGCACGCGCAGTCAGTACGAACTCGAGGCGCACCGACTGCTCTGGTACGCGCACGAGCTCGGCCGGCCGCTGCGCACCTGGCAGGTCGCGCATGCCAGCAGCTACCTTGCCTTCCTGCGCGACCCGCCCGCGCACGCAGTCGGCGACGGCCGAGCGCGCCGCGCCAGCCCTGGCTGGCGGCCGCTGCGCGGCCCGCTCTCCGAGGCGTCGCGGCGCCAGAGCGCAGTCATTGTGGGCATCCTGTTCGACTGGCTGGTACGGGTCGGCGCGCTGCGGGTCAATCCGTTCGCCATGGTTCCGCGTGCGCGTGCCGTTACCGGCCCGGGCTCGCAGCGGCGCTTCCTCGAACTGGAACAGGTCGTCGCGGTATTCGAAGCGATCGAGGCTCGCCCGGCGCCGACGTTGTGGGCGCAACTGCACAAGGCGCGCGACCGCCTGTTGCTTGCGCTGCTGGTCCAGACCGGTTTGCGCGCCTCCGAGGTTGCCGCGCTGACGTGGGCGGACTTCGAACTCCAGCCTGGCCGGTCACGCACGTTCTGGACTGTGCGTATCCGGCAGGCGAAGGGTGGCGACGATCCGCTGGTGCCGTGCGACAACGCGATGGACGAACTGGCGCGTTTCCGACGCCTGGTGGGTCTGCCCCCCGCGCCGAGCGCCACTGACACCATCGCGGTCATCCCGGCGATCGGGGGCGGACGTCAGCGCGCCGCGCCGGTAGCCGACCCGCTCGAGCTACAAGCAATGCTGGGCCGGCCGCTCCGTACGCGCCAAGGCATCTATGTGATCGTGCGATCGGCCTTTGCCGAGGCGGCCGATCGCCTAGAGCGAGAGCACCAAGGCGAGCAGGCGGCCAGGCTGCGCGCAGCGTCGACGCACTGGCTGCGGCATACCCATGCCACGCAGCTGCTACGCGCTGGCGTGCCGGTGACCGACGTGCAGCGCGCCTTGCGACATCGCGACATCAACACTACGCGGCGGTACACCCACGAGACGCTGGAAGACGTAGCACGCGCGTTGGCCGGCAAGATTCCGGGCGCCGCGTAGGGGGCTTCGTCGAAAGACACTCTCGTATCCGGCCCGATGGCCAAGCATTCCCCGCAGTGGGGCCAGACCACGCTGCGCAGCATACTCGCACGCGCTTGCGGGATCCTTCGGTGCATTCAGTCGAATGGGCCGTGATTTGATGACGTAGACAAGCGCCGTCCCCTCTGGGCATTGGCGACTCTTCCACTAAGCGCTGAAGCAAAAATTGTGGCGGTATGCAGTGCTGCGCCGGGATTCTTCTCTCTTCCCCAGCTTGGCTGCACCCGGCATCTGTGTAGCCTGCTGGCCCGCACGCGCTCAGACATACCCTTTGGGAGCCAGGCCGTCGCCCGCGAAACAGTACCGCGTCTGAGAGCAGAAGCGGGGCGATACGCAACGGCATGCGGCGTGAGTGCAGCGGCCGTTTGGCTACGCGTCTCTGCAAGCTTTGCCGCTGTTCGCACCGAGCGGGCACGACGCCAGCAATTCGCCGCGCTCTATCGCAAGCGAACTTCGCACTCATGGCCGGGCGGTGACCCAGCCTTCCTCGGCTGAACGGGTCGGCATGCCGGCGGATAATGCCGCTCCCCAAATCCTTTGCCTACCCGTCGTGACCTCCCGGGATTTTGAGGTACTGAGACGGGTCCGAACTTGGGAAGGTCTGCGAGTAGCAGTTGGCACCGTCCCAACTTGGGAAAGTCAGCGAGCTTCACATGTGGCGCCGTCCCACCCACCTTGGGAGCATCCGTGAGCTGCGCTAGGACTGTCCCAACTTGGGAAACTCGACGAGCTACGGCTAAGCACCGTCCCAACTTGGGAAAGTCTGCGGCCTGCAAGTGGCGCCGTCCTTGGGAACGTCGATGAGCCGCGCCTGGACCGTCCCAACTTGCAAACCTCGATGAGTTGCGGTACCACCGTCCCAACTTGGGAAGGTCCGCGAGCCTGCACGCGGCACCGTCCTACCATGGGAAGGTCTGCGATTGGCACTGAAGCGTCCCAACTTGGGAAAGTCGGCCTGCATGTGGCGCCGTCCTTGGGAACGTCGGCGATCTGCGCCTGGACCGTCCCAATTTGGGAAACTCGCGGAGCTGCGGCTAGCACCGTCCCAACTTGGGAAGGTCCGCGAGCCTGCATGTCGCACCGTCCTACCGTGGGAAGGTCTCGATTGGCACTGAAGCGTCCCAACTTGGGAAAGTCGGCCTGCATGTGGTGCCGTCCTTGGGAACGTCGGCGATCTGCGCCTGGACCGTCCCAATTTGGGAAACTCCCGGAGCTGCGGCTAGCACCGTCCCAACTTGGGAAGGTCCGCGAGCCTGCACGTCGCACCGTCCTACCGTGGGAAGGTCTGCGATTGGCAGTCAAGCGTCCCAACTTGGGAAAGTCGGCCTGCATGTGGCGCCGCCCTTGGGAACGTCGGCGATCTGCGCCTGGACCGTCCCAATTTGGGAAACTCGCGGAGCTGCGGCTAGCACCGTCCCAACTTGGGAAGGTCCGCGAGCCTGCACGTCGCACCGTCCTACCGTGGGAAGGTCTGCGATTGGCAGTCAAGCGTCCCAACTTGGGAAAGTCGGCCTGCATGTGGCGCCGTCCTTGGGAAAGTCGGCGATCTGCGTCCTGGACCGTCCCAACTTGGGAAGGTCTTCGAACCGCACCTGGCACCGCCCTACTTGGGGAGCTCTACGTCGGCACTGAAGCGTGCCAACTTGGGAAAGTCAGCCTGCAGCATGTAGCGCTGTCCGTGGGAACGTCGACGAGCCGCGCCTGGACCGTCCCAACTTGGGAAACTCGATGAGCTACGGCTACCACCGTCCCAACTTGGGAAGGTCTTCGAGCCGCACCTACCGTCCTACCGGGGGAAGGTCTGCGATTGGCACTGAAGCGTCCCAACTTGGTCTACGGCCTGCATGTGGCGCCGTCTTGGGAACGTCGGCGAGCCGCGCCCGGACCGTCCCAACTTGGGAGGCTCGACCCGCCGCTAGCTCCGTCCATACTTGGGAAAGTCTGCTCGCGGCGATGTCAGCGTCGAGTAGACAAAAAAAAGCCCGCTCGAGGCGGGCTATGTACTCTTCTAGGAAAGCTTATTTGGGCTGGTGGTGGAACGTCTCGCTAATTAGCTCCCGAATCTGCGTCTCCAGGGCTGCGGTTAGCACCCCAGCTTTAACTTTCACCGTGAAGCCGTTGACATCCTTCGTAATGGAACCTGCTTGTTCCTTGCCCGAGAAGAATTTATCAATGCTTCGCTCACTCGCGGCGCTTGGCGCCGAGGCGCGCCGGGTCGCAAGTGCCTTGATAGCGCCAGCGGCCTTCCCTTGCTCCATCTTTCCCGATGCAACAAGTGGCCAGATCTCTTTAGCGGCGTCATTCCCCGCCTCGCCATACTTTCGGATTGATGTGACGATTGCTTCCGCCGCACTCCCACCCAGCAGACGCGGCTGAAGGTCGAGGTCCTGCAACACGAAATCTGGCAATTGCCCGAAGCTCAAGAACCGGTAGAGGCCGCTTTTTGACAGGCCAAGCGCCTCGGCGAGCCGCACACGCGACGGAAATTCCTTCTCCGTCTGCCGGATAGACAGGGCGATTTCGTAGTCCGACAGGTCATCGCGGCTGATGTTTTCCACCATCGCGAGCACCGCCATGTCGGCGTCAGAACACTCCACGACAACCGCCTTGATCGCATCGAGCCCCAGCATTTTGTGAGCGCGCCACCGGCGCTCACCCGCCACGATTTGGTAGCCGCCTTCAGCGCGGCGTACCACGATGGGCTGCATCAGCCCGACTTCACGAATCGACTCCGCCAGCTCCGAGAGCTTGGATTCGTTGAAAACGCGCCGCGGCTGCCACGGATTCGGCCAGATATCCGCAACAGCGAGCTGCGAAGCGACGCCGGCCGCCTCCAACTCCTGGACACGGATCTGCGCTACGGCCAATGCGCCAGCCAGGCCCGGTGCCGTCTGCGTCCGGTCGTTACGCTTGACCTCGTCCTGCTGAATAGCCGAGGTCTTCCGGATGCTGGCCGTCTTCGCCAACAGCTGTTCCCGCATATTGCTCATTGCGCGTTCCTCCACTTTTCCGCATAGATTTCATCCAGCCATCGGCAGTATTCGACAATCGGCTGGCGCACTCGCTGCAGCGACTTGGCTGCGCTATGCGTGCTGCTCACGTCAAAAACCGTTGAGAACGCCAGAGCCCCGGTGCTCATCACAGAACTCGAGGGCACTTCAATCGAATGCAGCCAGCTCTCGTAAGCGCTCTGCGCCCAGGCTCGTACGATGGGGGCCGACGAAGTGCGCCCGTAGTCAACCTTCGAGAGCAGCAACGAGACGAAGTCGTATTTCTTGTCCGCCTCGTACTTGATGAAGCTCTTGGAGACGTCTGAAAACAGGCGCCAGAACGACAGCGAGCTGATGAAGTCCAGATTCTCAGGGACCATCGGCATGACCATCGCGTCTGCAGCCAGCAAGGCATTCAGGTTGAGGTACGAAAGCGACGGCGACGTATCCATGAGGATATAGTCGTAGTCCTTGCGCAATGGCTCCAGCCCCTCCCGCAGTACGGTCCAGAAACGAAAGCCCGGCTTGATCTTCTGCATAGCGGGCAGATGGAACTCTGCCCCAATCAACTCGGTGTGCGCTGGAATAATGTCAAGGCCATCCCAGTAGGTCGACTGAACGCGTGCCTGCAGCCCACCTTCGATCTGCTGATCATAGATATACGGCAGGATGGTGTCTTCCGGCGTGACGTCCTTTTCGGCATACAAGCCACAGAGCTCCGAAAGTGAGGCTTGAGGGTCGAGGTCGACCACCAGAACTTTTCGGCCGCGCAATGTCAGCCCCTGGGCAAGACACATTGTCGTGGTGGTCTTGGCCGACCCACCCTTGAGCTGGGCGGTAATGACGATTTTTCCTTCCGGCTGTCTCGTTCCCGTGACAAGCGGCGTCTGATAAATGTCCGAGACCTTCTGAACCCAGATGCGAGCCTCTGCCAGCGTGAAGGTCCTGGTACGCCCAGTACCGGCCGCAGTGCCAGGGGGCAGCTCGCCATCGCCCTTGGTCGCCAGATACTGAACCTGGGAGTGTGAGATGTTGCACATCTCCGCAATCTCCCCTGTTTTGAAAATCGGTGCGGTCTTTCTTGGCCGCGGTGCGAGAATCGTCTCGCGAAGTTCGTCCGTAAAAATGGTGACCTTTTCCGCGAACTGGGATATCTGCTCAAGCGGTACAGTTCGGTCGACTGCAGGAAGTTGGCTCGTTTTCACCATTCTGAGGTTTTTCCGGAAAATTCGAGAAAGCTCAGAATACAGGAAATACTTGAGCCATGGCTCATAAACCGCTGTTTTTTAAGCAAAGACTCCTCAAAAACAACAGATTTGCCTAAATTTTAGGCACTTCCTGTAAGCCGCTGGGGTCACAAGGGGCACCTCACTCTGCAGTGTTTGTTTCAGCCCTTGGAAGCCGCCACCGAAAAGCGGCACAAATGACCTCACCTTCAACGGCCCGCATCCTTGAACCCCATCAGCAAGGTGAGGTCGTTTGTGCAATTCAGCGGATCTCCACAGCTGTACTTGCAAGCAACGCGGCACAATCAACCTCACCTTCATTTGTCCCGTGAGGCCCAAGGCAGTGCGGAAGGGAGTAGGTTCCTTGTTTCTGCACAATCAACCTCACCTTTGCCTTGTCGGACAACAGAGTCTCAGCAGGGGAAGCCAGTCAAGGTGAGGTTCATTGTGCTGCTTAACGCCGTGGCTGCCGCGTTGCACAAACAACCTCACCTTCGTGACACGTTGCATGCGTTATCCAAGACGGCCAGTCGGGGAGGGCGGCCCAAGGGTGGCCCACAAGGGCGAGTTCGCCAATACAGCACAATAAACCTCACCAAGACCCATGCACTCGCTCTCGCGCGATGGTGAGGTTCATTGTGCAACTGGACGTATGGTCGGACGGGGCAGCACAATGAACCTCACCTTAATCCTGCACAAATAACCTCACCATGATGCTGGGCGCCAGTGGATACGGCGCTGCGCACGCTCCGCGCGTGGCATTGCCTGCGGTCGTAAGGGTGATTTTGTTCGCCGCATGAGCACTTGCTCCGCTTTCTGCCCTGAGCGGAGCCTATAGGAAAGCCAGGAATTCTCCGAGGATGCAGGCTCAGTACCGCAAATCTGGTGCTCCGCGGTGAGCGGCTCGTATGCGCGGATAGGTTTCATGACTGCGGGCCCGGTGTTGGTTAGGTTTTTTTTTGAAGTAAACAAGCCAACCTACAAACAAGGAGCGCCGAAATCCTTTTTCATCAAGGATTTAACCTTCAAAAGGTGAAGTTCATTGTGTCAGAGGTGAGGTTTGCTGTGCTGCAATGGTGCGGTTTACTGTGTGGGCAAGGTGAGATCTGCCCCGCAACAAGGTGAGGTTCGTTGTGCTCGAGCCACGAAGGTGAGATGGATTGTGCGTGACCTGTGGAGAAGTCTTAGCTACCCAAGCTAGACAAAGGCTAGAAGGAAACGGCTGCTGATGTAGGTGAGGTTGTTTGTGCGTGTGGTGAGGTTCGTTGTGCGCGTCGACCGGTAGGGCCGGCGCACGTCGTCAATGGTGAGGTTCATTGTGTTGACAGAACCTCACCATCACATGCTAGAGTGCCCGAGCACCAAAACGAGCGGGAAGACGAGTATGGCGACGGAGAATCCGGTGGAGGCCGCAGCGAGGACAACGCCTCGCCAAATGGCGCTCGCGTTGTTCGAGGACATGTTTGACCTCGGGATGCCCATCAACGAGGCCAACCGCGAAATCGGCTATCAGCGCAACAATTTCTTCACGGAAATCGTCAACATGGGGTTGGCGGCGCGACGGTTCCTCGATGCCGCGTATTTCATCGTCGCACAAGAGCCGGAAGCTCGTGACCAATACGATGTCGAGCTGAACTACTTCAAGTGGTTGATGCGCTATGACAGCCGCAACCTGAAGCATCTGCGTACTATCGCGGACGAAGCGCAGAACGCGAAGGTCCGTGTCACTAATACACCATCAGACCGTGAGCCCGAGGAACAGGATATCTGGGTTCAGGTTCAGCTGATAGGCATGGTGGCTCTGCATCGCGGCCGCGTCCGTTTCGATGTGCATCACAGCTTGATTCCACACATTCGAGACCCCCGCAAGTCTCACTGGCTCAGCCTTCGAATCTCCACGTCTTTTACCCGCAGCCTTGCGCGCGCGATCTATGACAAGGTTCTGCCAAGTGTGCCTAACGCGCGCACAGACTGGATCAAGCTGGATGAGATGCGGACTTGGCCGGGAAAGATGGGCGCGAATGCGACCATCTTCAAATACTTCAAGCGCGACTGGCTTGAGCCGGCGGTCCGTGAAATCAATGAGATCTCGGACATCGACCTGTCATATGAAACCAAGACCGAATCCACGTCGTCGAAGAAAGTCGACCGGATTCGGTTCCTGCTCAAGCGTAAGGACACCGCCGACGCTGTCATGGCCAGCCTGTCCGATGCCAGTCAGCTCTACAAGATTCTGAAGGAAGAGTTCAACCTCTCCACCCGGCAGTTCAGCGAGATTTCCGAGAACCGCGAGACATGGAGCGATGATCGCATTCTGCAGGCAATCGAGTACACACGGTTTAAGTTGAATCGCGGGCAGATCAAGAAGAGCCCCGCTGGGTACCTGATGAAGGCCCTGCGCGACAACTGGCGGATGTCAGATGCCGAACGGACGATGGTTCAAGTTCAGACCAAACTCCTCACCGAGGAAGCAGAGAAGGAAGCCGCGAAGATTGCTGTCAAGACAACTGTGGAGCGCAGCGTTGCCTCGCGCGAAGACGAGACCCGCGCTCGCATGAACGAAGAATCGCGGCAAGGGCGCGAGCACTTCGGGGCATCGGATACCAAAGCTCGACGGGAGTTTGTCCGTGCATGGCTGGCCTCGCGCGAGGGCAAGCTTGTGTTGAGACGGATGAAGCTGGAGGCATCGTCCGTATCCGAAGACGACATCCTGGCAAACTCGGAGTTGGCATGGTATCTGGGCCAATTCGTGTTTGGGCGTCTGGCAACCTCGCGCGCCTGAAGCTGCAGATTTTTCCTACCGGGCCGATCGCGTCAGCGCGCGCAACTATCGCGAGGCGCTACGTTCGATCTCCGCGGAGCTATCAAGTCTATCTCTGCGTTCCGCCGTCGGCGGTTGCGGGCCCGCGCCCCTGGAGAGGCGCGGCTATCCGGCTTTGGTCTCTGACGCTTCCGGCCCTCCGGCCTGCGCGCTACGCTTACCAGTAGTTTCTGCGGGAAGGAGAGGACGGTCTTGCTGTTCCCTTCACCGTTTCACGACGTTCTCGCCGTCAAGGGCTGTGCGCCTTGGGCGCTTGCGGCCGTGGCCGCCTTCGACCCGCACGCAACGGTACAGCTACATCCCGACCGCAACTGTCTTGCAGGAACTGCGCGGTGAAGGGTTCCAGCCCTTCATGGTGTGCCAGACCCGCGTGCGGCAGGAAAACCGCTGCCACTACACCACGCACATGATCCGGCTGCGCCATGCCAGCCAGATCAACGGCAGCGAGGCCAACGAAATCATCCTCTTGAACTCGCACGACGGCACGAGCAGCCGATATGCGAGGATGCCGAGTCGGCCACGGCTCCTTTCGGTGAGGTCGGCCCATGCGTCCTTTAGCTGTTGTGCATCCTGGCAGGGGCGCGGCTGCGCCTCGGTCTTCATGGCCGCAACCTTCCGGCACCAACAATTTCCCCGCCGCTGCGCGGCTTCCTCGTGCAGCAAATTGTTCGCCCCTCCAGGTCCTCCACTGCGTGTCGGCCGCAAGCGGTGCAGCCAGCCCGGCCCCCGCTGATCGGATCACAACAAGGACGCGATGGGCGCGACCTTGGATAACCCGAAAGGAGAAAGCATCATGGCCAACATCGGCACCTTCACCGCTCAGAACGACGGCTTCATCGGCACGGTTCGCACCCTGACGCTCAACGTCAAGGTCCGGTTCATCCCCGACGACAAGGCGAGCGAGAACGCCCCCGACTTTCGCGTCCAGGCGGCCGGCGGCTATGACCTCGGCGCGGCGTGGAAGAAAGTCAGCCAGTCCGAGCGGCCCTACCTGTCCGTGACCCTGGACGATCCTTCATTCCCGGCGACGATCTATGCCCGGCCGATCGAGGAAGAAGACGGCATGCACAACCTGATCTGGTCGCGCGGCAAACCGGTAATCTGACGGCGCCCCCACGGCGCCCCGTCCATGCGGCGGGCGCCGTGCCGCTGACGCAGCCTGTCACGCATGCGCCTGCGGGTCGTCGCGTTCCTTCAACCCCGCCTCCAGCTCCCGGCGCATTCCCGGCGCACCTGCGCCAGACGCTGGTCGGCTTTGCGCGTGCTGTCGCCGGCATAACCAGCGTTAGCAGCGTGAGCGGATGCACTTCCATGACCTCGCACAGCTCGGTCAGCTTGTGCATGGTCGGGCTTTTCAGGCCGCGCTCCAGGGAACTCATGTAGGTACAGCTAGACACGTCGGAGAACGCTTCCTGGCTCAAGCCGCGCGCTTTCCTGACTGTGCGCATTGCCGTCGCGAGTGAGTCGTTCGCCGTCACTAACGGTTTCTAGAAATGCGCGTCGTAGTCCTAGACGCTGCCAGTCAGGGAAGTCACCAGCCCGGCGGGCGACTTAGCACGCCGCATGTTCGCGGTTTATATGGCGGGCCATCCAGGCTCAGGTCGTTGCGGCGCATTCTGGCTATTTCAGTCTGATTCAACACGACTGCGGTCTAGATCGACATACATGGGTGCAGCGCAGAAGTAAGTCAGCCAGTCCGAGAGGCCTTACCGGCCCGAGACTTTCGGCGATCCTCGCTCCCAGCGATGATCTGTGCCAGGCTGATCGAGGAGGAAGAAGGCAACTTGATTTGGCCGCGCAGCGAAACGGCAGCCGGACGGCCTCGCCCATTGCGGCGGGGCGCTTTCGCTCCGCCTACGTCCGAGGGACGGGGGCTTCACCCCACTAGGTCGACAAGCAAGGCGTACCCATTTCTGCGTGAGGTGCGATCATGAGCCTCGCGGCGCGATGCGCGGTACCTCATACGCTAAAGTCGAACATTCGCCTTGTGGGGAAAGGACGGTTCACGGACTCGGTTCACGGACCCATTGCAGGCGGTAAGAATGCCGACGTCGATGGTGGCTCGCAGAGCGGAATGAGACATTGGGGCTGCAGAATCGCCAGAGTTACCTGCAAACTGCTCGAGAGCTATGCCTGGAGAGTGCGCCGATTTTGGCGACTAGAAGCGCTGCAGACACAGGCCATAGGGCAGCCACAGCCAGCGGTACCTTGCCCCAAGGCCGGCCCAGTATTGCGTTGCTGTGGCTTGCACGCCTCAGGCGACCGCACCTGGCGGCGCATGGCGTGCCAGGAAACGGTCCAATTGGCCAGCGAACGCCTTGCTATCCTGTGGGGCGTACGGTGCCGGTCCGCCGGTATCGACGCCCGAGCCGCGGAGCTGGTCCATCACCTCGCGCATCGTTAGGCGCTCCTGGATATTCTCACGGCTAAACCAGGTTCCTCGTGGGTCGAGCACGTAGGCGCCCTTGTCGAGGGCAGCGGCGGCAAGAGCTATGTCCGCCGTAATCACGAGGTCACCGCTGCTGACCAGCTCGATGATACGGTCATCGGCTACGTCGAAGCCCGCCGGCACTTGCAGTGCCTTGATAAAGCGGGAAGGCGGCGTGCGCATATACTGGTTCGCCACCAGCGTGACGCACACCTCGAGACGCTGTGCGGCCCGATACAACATTTCCTTGACGACAACCGGGCAGGCGTCTGCGTCAACCAGTACTTGCATCGCGGGATTTCCAATTTAGGGAGGGAACGCCCATATTACTGCCTCCCCGCGTCTCGACGGGACGAACGTCGGCCGGCGAGTGGTCTCTTATCGGTGCGTCCGCCGGCAACGGTCCCCGTACCAACGCAGACCGGCCGTTCGCCAGCACTATGCGCTTGTTCGTTGCTATCCGGTAAACGTTTACTCCGGCGATAGTCGACCCCAAAGCAGCCAGGTAGGCACGCTGATGTCCGACTGCGGCTCCCCAACCCAGAGTAGGACATTAGCCAATCAGCACCCATTGTTTCGCAGTGGCGTTGTTTGACCCCTTGTTCCAATACTGGCCGCCTGACAGCTTTGCAGCTGTCGGAGACTCGATCATCAGTGCGCGAGAATCAGTCGCCGTCGCGACGCCCGCATTGGTGTCGTCGAAGCGCAGCATGTGAATGGTCGCTGCAGGGTCGGCGCTCTTGCAGATGCCCTTGTTCGTCCCCGAAAACACACGCGGCCAGCCAAGAGGGGCGCGCTTCGCCGAGATGGTGCCAGTTGCTGTCTGATCGGCGATGCCTGCCGCGGCATTGGCATCCGCGGGCCGTCGGGCCGGGAGGGCAGGGCGATTCTAAGGGTCGCGCGGCCGGGCAGAAAATGACAAGATCGCCGCCAGCCTATGCTGGCGCGACATTGCCCAGTCACGGCGATTCCACGCTCTTGCGGCCCTTGCGGTAGGAGGTCGGGCTGCGCTGCATCCATACCTTGAACGCCCGCGAGAATGCTGCGGTGTTGGCAAAGCCCACCAGCGTGGCAATGCTGTCGATGGACGCTCGCGACTGCGTCAGCAGGTGGACCGCCATGTCCCGGCGCAGGTCGTCGCGGATGGTGCGGAAGGGCCGGCCTTCGTCTTCCAGCTTGCGCGTCAGCGTGCGCACCGACATCCCCAGCGCCCTGGCAACGTCCGCGACCTCTGCCGTGGGCGCGTCGTCCGCGGCAAGGTGGCGGCGTACCTTGGTACTCAACAGCCCCTCGTTCACCGTGGTAAAGGCCCAGTCCTCGGGGGCGCGGCGCAGGAACGGCCACAGGTCGACTCGCGTGCGCCGGAACGCGGTGGCGCCATAGCTGGCGGCAAGCCAGACCGCGCTGTGTTCATGGTTGAAGCCGACCGGCCCGGGAAAGAGGAAAACGTAGTCGTCGGCGTGCTGTGGCCGCGCAAAGGAGAACTCGACCGACTCCAGCGGCACCTCCTTGCCTAGCAGCCAGCTCACCACGCCGTGCACCAGCTTGAGCAGCAGTTCATGTCCCAGCAGGTTGACCGGCGTGCCCGGCGCACGCGGCTCCAGCACGATGCCGATGCGGTCGGGTTCGCGCGCCAACGACAAGCGGTAGTCGTCGAGCAGCAGGTTCCAGAAGTGGGCGAAGCGGTTCAGCGCGATGCCGAGGTTGGCCGCGTCGAGCAGGCTGAGCATCAGGTACTTGAGCGTGCCGCTGCGGATCGGCCGCGACCAGAGCCCGTGCATTTCATCGTCCAGCTCGGCGGCCACCGCCTTGTAGGCGACCACGAACTGCGCGCGAGTGATGCGCAGGTCGGCGTGGTCGAGGAAGGCCGGCACCACGCCGGACCGGTCGAGCACGCGCATGGCGGCATCGTGCCCGCCGCTCAGCAGCACCTTCTCCAGCATTCCCTGCAGGAAGTGACCGGAGATCGTCAGGGGCAATTCACGCGGACGCACGTCTCTTCACCTTTTGGCCAGAGAAGCATGTTTCACATGCCGTTCATGCGCAGATATTGCCATTGTGCCGATACCTCAACAAGCAAGCCTGGCGCGTTGCGCATATCTGCTGGCTAGCTTTGCACAAACTTTCCCGGTCGTTCTTCTACATTGCCCACATGCCACTGCGCCGCCGGCGCAAGGCAGCAAACAGAAGACACAAGACACTGGAGACTGCAGGAATGCTTAACGAGGCGACAGCCGCGCTGCCCTTGGCGACCGGCGCGAATGGCCAGGTGCCCACCAGCGCCAACTACGTTCCCCTGAACCCGGTCAGCCTGCTGGAGCACGCGGTACGGTGCTACCCCGACAAGATCGCGGTTGTCCACCAGGGGCTGCGCTATACGTACCGCGAGTTCTACCAGCGTTGCTGCGCCCTGGGGCGCGCGCTGCGCGCACGCGGCATCGGGCGGGGCGACACGGTAGCGATCCTGGCGCCGAATACGCCCGCGATGCTGGAGGCGCATTTCGGTGTGCTGATGGCCGGCGCCGTCCTCAACGCCATCAACACGCGCCTGGACGCGCCGGCAATGGCCTACTGCCTGCAGCACGGCAAGGCGCGGCTGCTGCTGGCCGATACCGAATACGCGGCGCTGGTGCGCAACGTGATGGCGCTGACCGGCGCTGCCATCCCGGTGGTGGACATCTGCGACCAGCCGGGCTTCGGCCGCGCCAGCGAGGAGGAATACGAAGCCTTCCTGCGCTCGGGGGATGCCGCCGTGGCAATGCAGGCGCCTGCCAGTGACTGGGATTCGGTGTCGCTGCTGTACACCTCGGGTACCACCGGCAACCCCAAGGGCGTGGTCTACCACGCGCGCGGGGCTTACCTGAACGCGCTCTCCAACGCCTTGTGCTCGGGCCTGGGCCGCCGCAGCGTCTACCTGTGGACGCTGCCAATGTTCCACTGCAACGGCTGGACCTATCCCTGGGCGGTCACCGCCGTCGGCGGTACCCATGTGTGCCTGCGCAAGATCGAGCCGGCGGAGATCTTCCGGCTGATCGCCGAGGAAGGCGTGACCCATATGCACGGCGCGCCAGTGGTGCTGAGCATGCTGATCCACGCACCCGCGGAGCAGAAGCGGCACGCCAGCGTGCAGGTGGGCGTGGGTGGCGCCGCGCCGCCATCGTCGGTGATCGCGCAGATGGAGGCAATGGGGTTCCAGGTGACGCATCTCTATGGCACCACCGAGACCTACGGCCCGTCCACGATCTGCGCATGGCAGGACCCGTGGGCACAACTGCCGCTGGAAGCGCGCGCCACGCTGATGGCGCGGCAAGGCGTGCCGATGCTGGCACAGGGCGCGCTGATGGTGGCCGATCCGCACAGCATGGAGCCGGTGCCGATGGACGGCAAGGCCATGGGCGAAGTCATGCTGCGCGGGCATTCGGTGATGAAGGGCTACCTGGACAACCCGGAAACCACCGCGGCGGCGCTGGCGGGGGGCTACTACCACACGGGCGACCTGGCGGTGTGGCATGCCGACGGCTACATCGAAGTCCGGGACCGCTCCAAGGACATCATCATCTCCGGCGGCGAGAACATTTCCTCGCTCGAAGTCGAGGAAGCGCTCTATCGCCATCCAGCCGTGATGGAGGCCGCGGTGATCGCTGTGCCGGACGAGAAGTGGGGCGAGGTCCCGTGCGCCTTCGTGACGCTGAAGGACGGCGTGGTGCCGTTGTCCGAGGCGGCGCTGATCGCATACTGCCGCGACAACCTGGCGCATTTCAAATGCCCGCGCTACGTCATCTTCGGCGGCCTCGCCAAGACCGCCACGGGCAAGGTGCAGAAATACCTGTTGCGCCAGCAGGCCGCGGCGCACCTTTCGCAACGGAGGGCGGCATGAACCTGGAACTGACACCCCCGGTCCACAAGCGGGCCGGCGCCCGCGGCGTGGCGGACTTCTGGAAGCGCCTGCTGCGGCCCGTCGCGGTCAACAGCGATGCCCCGGCGCGGGCCTGGGACCGGATCGCAGCCCTGCTGGCCGCAGCCGCTGCCGCCGCAGACGGCGAAACGCGGGCGCGCGAACGGATCTCGGAACTGCTCGCCTTCTACACCGGCAGCAACGATGCTGACAAACAGCGGCTGCTGGAACGCTTCTGCGCGGACCTCAATGTCGACGAGCAGGAAGTGCGTCGCCGCATACGGCAATACACCGAGGCCGCCACGCCCGCTGCGCGCACCGCGGCCGAAGGGCAACTGGTGGCCAGCCTGGAGTCGCCGCGGCTGCGCGTGCTGCAGCAGTTCAACCTGCTGCCGCACGGCATCCATGCGCTGGTAGACCTGCGTGCGGACCTCCAGCGCCTGGGCCGGGGCGATGCCTTCCTCGCGCTCGAGCAAGACCTGCTGCGCTTGTTCCGGGGCTGGTTCGACGTCGGCTTCCTGGAGCTGAAGCGGATCGGCTGGAGCGCGCCCGCATCGCTGCTGGAGAAGCTGATCCGCTATGAAGCCGTGCACGAGATCAAGTCGTGGAGTGACTTGCGCAACCGGCTCGATTCCGACCGCCGCTGCTATGCCTTCTTCCATGGCCGCATGCCGGACGAACCGCTGATCTTCGTCGAGGTGGCGCTGGTGCGCGAGGTCGCGACCAATGTGCAGACCCTGCTCGACGAAACCCAGCCCACGCTGGCTCCGGAGCAGGCGATCACGGCCATCTTCTACTCGATCTCCAACGCGCAGCCAGGGTTGCGCGGCGTGAGCATGGGCGAGTTCCTGATCAAGCGCGTGGTGCAGCAGCTGCTGGTCGACCATCCGCGGCTCAAGACCTTTGCCACGCTGTCCCCGATCCCCGGCTTCGCCGGATGGATGGAAAAGCGGCTGGCCGATCCGGCCGCCCGCGCGGCGCTGCCGGCGGAACTGCGCCGATTGCTGGACAGCGCGGCCACGCCGGCCGACGCCATCTACCGCGCGCTGCTGCAGGAGGTCGACGGCGACCTGCCGCGGCAGCCGGCGCTGCAGGCCTGGCTAAAGGCCGAGTGTGCCCGCTACCTGCTGCGGGAAAAGTCAGGCAGGCACCCGCTCGACCCAGTCGGCCGCTTCCACTTTTCGAATGGCGCTTGCCTGGGCCAGATCAACTGGCTGGCGGATACGTCGCGCCGCGGGCTGCGGCAATCGTTTGGTCTGATGGTCAATTACCTCTACCGGTTGAAAGAGATCGAGGCCAACCACCAGGCCTATGCCTGCGACGGCAGCCTCGCGGCCACCAGCGAGGTGGAGCGGCTGCTCGAAGAGGGCACGACACGACGGCGGGCGACCCAGCCCGCCGCGGATTCCAAGCGCACGCATGAATGAAAGAGGCAACCCCATGAATGACGGCCATACTTTGCGCCTATACAGTACCCGTCATGCCCATGCACCCATGTCTCCTCGTTGCTAAAGTCTTCAAGCCGGGGCGGGCTCCGCAATTTCCCGATCCAGGGCGCGCGCGGGGGTCCCGCACACTCCGCCATCATGACACCTGTTGCCACGCGCTGCGCGATGAAGCTAGATCACGGTCGAATCGTCGTCTAAGAAACCGTCGTCGCTCAGGCCTGCATCGAGATTGCCGCTATCCGATCCCCAATAGCTCGCAGCGACCGATGCCTGGTCATCGTTCCCGTAGTAGTTGTTGACGACGTTCGTTTCCGTTCCTGGCGTGTTCATGCCGGACTGCTCCAGGATCGCGTTCTTGCTGCTGTGGCCGAACAGGTTCTCGATACCCTGGAACAGGAAGGCACCGCCGGCCACGCCGGCAGCCGTCGTTGCGATGCTGCCCAGCGTGCTGCCGAACCCGCCGCTCAGGAAGCCCGGCCGGGGCGACTGCGCCGGGGGCGTCTGCAGCGCAGGTGACACGGCCTGAGCGGGCGCTGGCACGGGCGTCGCGGCAGCGGGATTCGCACTGGCGCCCCACGCATTCTGCTGATCGATGAAGCTGCGGGAGCCGCTGGCCTGCGCGGCCTGCAACTGGCCCTGCAAGGCAGCGATCTGCGCCTTTGCCGTCGACAAGGCATGATCGAGCAGCATGGCCCGCTGGACCAGCAAATAGGCGGCGTCCGGCTGTATCGCGACCGCCTGGGCGATGAGTGCCTCCGCCTGCGGGTCCTTCGCGCCGGCGCGGGCCTGGGTCAACTGAGTCAGGAAGACTTCGAGTGCTTGCGTATCCTGCGGAGTCATGGCGTCTCTATCCCGGTTGTTGGTACGCCGTCACTCTATGAGGCAAGACTTAAGGGAGACTTAAGGGGCAGGGGACATCGAAGGTGATGCCGCAGCCCGCGCTCGAGGATGTGCAGAGGCCTTTGCCTGGAAGTTGATGCGCTGCCGAAGCCGGGCGCCGGGGTGCCGTCAGGACGAAATGAATTCCGCCCGTCGCGCCGGCTGCGATTTTCCGCTGGCCTGACGCGATCGAAGAAAATCGTGCACAGCTTTTCGCTCCCGGCTGGCCAAGAGCGTACCGTCGGCGATCCGCTGGAAGAAGTACGCTCTGAACAACTGGCGGCGGCAGGCGACCCCCATCTTTCGATGCCTCGCTGGCGCTCGAGATGTTTTGGCTTCGGCGGGCCGGTCATCGACGCCTTAAGTGTCTCTTGCTGACAGACCCGCAAGCCCGATGGGGCCGACTAGCCAGCGTAGTGCTAGCTATCAGTGTGCTCTATGATCGATATTTGCGCAGCGATTCTGTGGCCGGATGAGCAATGTCCCGGCGCGACTTGTGTCGAATATTATGTAATAAAATCAGTTACTTACCGTTGATATAGCGCGCCTCAATTGGGCTGATAAAAATCTTTTCCGTCGAACGAACAGATTCATCCTTGCTCATCTATCTAGTAGTAGATAGTATTCAGGCCATGGACAGCGACGCAGCACCACACCAACGGCAGCCACGCAAAGCGGTCCACGCAATACCAAGCACTTTGTCAGTACCGGAGGCGGTCTTTTTTTGATTCTTCGCATCTATCTACTAAAAGATAGTTAGATGTGAGGGCGAGGAGAAGATTGCTTACTACGCAGCACAGACATTGGCCCTCGATCAGCTACCCAAACCAGCATCGCCCGGCCCCAACGCAAGGAAAACATCATGAACGCCAAGACCATCCTGACCGCCGCTGCTATTGCCGCCGCTTTCGTAGCAGGCGTTGCCCAGGCTACCCCGCAAGAGGCCGGTGAAGCGTACAGCTACACCTATCGAGTCAACGATCAGCGCAGCTCCTTTACGGATGGCGCTCGCATCACCAGCCGTGACGTCTACACGGACGGCGCCCGCGTTAGCAATCGCGACGGCCTGACCGCAAGTATCAGCAACCGTGACGTCTACACCGACGGCGCCCGCATCACCAATCGCGATGGCCTGACAGCGAGCATCGGTAACCGTGACGTCTACGCTGACGGTGCCCGCATCAGCAATCGCGATGGCCTGACCGCGAGCACCGGCAACCGTGACGTCTACACCGACGGTGCGCTGGCCTGATACCGACTCCCGTCGCCACGGCTTAGCCATGATCGCATCCCAGACGGTGTCCGATACGAGCACCGTCTGCCTCTCCACAGGCGAGCCACCGTGAAATCGATCCAGCAACTGGCCATCTTTGCGCCAAATGGCTCCGCCATCTACCGGTAGCGCAGTGGCCGGAATGATTTTGAGCTTTACGCATCGAGCCAATCATCGGCATCAATTAACCGTGCAGGGCGCCTCACCCCACCAAATCGTTCCGCGCGCAGATGCGGCTTCGGAGTTCTTACCGCCCAGGGTTCTCAGATCCAGCATGCCTCCACTCGAGGTCCACAAGAATCCATGCAGCTGACCGCGATTCGTCTGAGCTACTCCTACTACTTTGACACCCGCATTTATCGCCTTTGCCATGGAGTACGTGCCGTCAAGCCTACCGAGGTCCTGGATGGAAGCGTTGAGGTAGCTGACTACCGCATTTGCCGGCACCGATGCCTGGCAATTGATTCGTATGGGATCGATGGCCCATTAACTTTGAGACGGGACGGGTGACGCTGAACCTTTCCAAAGGCAAGGCCGTGAGTGGTTTCTGGCGGGACTGGATTGGGGGCACTGCTTCATCGACCGGTTGAATCAGCAGTCGAAATCAGTCGCCACCCACACGCTGACGAGATGTCATCCGCTGCCGAAATCCGCTTGGGTCCACACCATGCTGTTTGTGGAATGCCTGTGAGAAATTGCTGCGGCTGGAGAAACCAACGGCGTGCGCCACCTGGGAAATTTGCAGGGTTGTGGTCGCCAGCAGTTCCGCGGCCTTGTGCAGCCGAACCGCTCGCAACATGGCCATAGGCGTCTGGCCGAACGCTCGTTCGAAGTGCGAAGCGAACGCTGAACGGCTCATACAGGCCAGATCGGCCAATCGTTGCACCGACAGCGGCGCTTCGGGATGTTCAAAGAGTTTCTCCAATGCGAGAAGCAGGCGGGGATCTGCAACGGCCGCCGTCCACGACAGCTCCGCGTCATTGTCCTCCACCTGGCGCCGCAGCAGCATGACCAGGCATTGCTTGAGCAATGCCTCGATCAGAACCCTCGAGCCCAATCCGGGCTGTGCGGATTCCGCCAACAGCATGACGAACTGGTCTTTCAGCCCCGCAGGCCCGTCGAATCGTGTCACGATTGGACGCCGCAGCATCCTGAAGGGATCGGCGGTACTCGTCGCGAAGCGCAACTCCCCACATGCCATATCAACCCCCATTGCTGCCTCGCCCACCTTCACTGTCGGCGCCGTTTCGCGCGCGGACCACGAGCCAAGCCTTGCCCGATCCACCGAAACGGTCGGCGACTCGAGCGCGCACTCCAGCCGGTAGGAAACGCCCGGCGGCATCAAGACGAAACTGTGCGGCTGTAACCCGATGCGGTGGCCATCGCCTGCGTCGAGCGTCCCGCGACCGTCCAGGCAGTAGTGGAGGCTGGCCGTTTCACATGCTTCGAAACGCACGCTCCAGCCATCGCGAATGTCGCACCGTGTGATGTGCGTGACACCAATGTCGAGTGTGGCAAGGAAATGTTCGAGCACACGATGTGCAGAAGGGAGGGATTCCATCTTTGGACGAATTGAAACCAAACTAAGACCACCTGGAACCTTGCCATTCCTATCATACCTACTCCAATCCCAGCCTTGATGGAGGTTCCCATGTTCGATATGAAAGATCTTGCCCGTTTGAAGAAGCTGGACGAAAACGCTCCTGAAGCGATGAAACGCTTCCTTGCCTTCGACCATGCAGCTTTCGCTGACGGCGCGCTTTCGGTGCAGCAGAAGCAGATTATTGCGGTGGCCGTCGCGCTGACCACGCAGTGCCCATATTGCATCGCCCTGCATACCAAGGCCGCCCACGATGCCGGCGCCACCGATGAGCAACTTGCGGAAGCCGCACTTGTGGCGGCGGCAATTCGGGCGGGCGGGGCCGTAACGCATGCCACGCACCTGTTCCGCGACTGAACGCCGCTCAAACGCACCTTCCCGCGTGGGGATAGTCCCGAAGTCCATGGGGCGACTTCATATCGGTAAGGGACGCGCCTGATACGTCTCTGGAACGAGGAATTTTCCGAAATCGCCGGTTCTGGCAGAGCTGGAACCGGCCGCGCCGGAATGCGCGCATGCGCATCGTCGCAATGACAGGAAAGGAGGTCTGCGCCACCAGGGCGTGCTCCTCCGCCACACACCAAATCTGTTGAGGAGTAAACATGCAACCCATCACCTCCGTTGCCACAACGCGGACCAACGAAGCCATCCACAACCACGAAGCGTTGCTGCGCTGGTCCCTGGTCATTGTCTTTCTCTGGTTCGGTGGGATGAAATTCACCGCCTACGAAGCGCAGGGTATTGCGCCGTTCATTGAGAATAGCCCCTTCATGGGTTGGCTCATCGACGCATTCGGTGTTCGTGGAGCCAGCGGTGTCATTGGCGTGGTGGAACTGTCCACCGCGGCGACGCTGGCCGTCGGTGCATTCCATCGTGGGGCGTCGGTACTTGGTGCAGCCATGTCATGCGCGACGTACGCCATCACGCTGACGTTCTTTCTCACCACCCCCGGCGTGGCCGAGCCGACTGCTGGTGGGTTCCCGGCGATCTCCGCGCCGATCGGTCAGTTCCTGCTGAAGGACCTCGTGCTGTTGGCCGTGTCCGCTTCTCTGCTGCGCACGGCGTTAGCACGTTGGCAAGCGGCGCGTTCCTGATTTCACAGGAGCACCAAAGTTGCGAGTTGGCCGTCGCTTCCCGACCCTTCTCGGCCAACAACAAATCGGGGATCAATGGGCGGATTGGGGCCGGGAACAGACGCCCCGGTCAGGCCGACGAGAAATGGAAAGACCCGAGCAAGCATCGCAGGCCAACATCGGACTGAGCCTGTCAGGCGCACTGTGCCGCGCACTATTGAAAGCGTAAAGCTTTCATCCGCGCGTAGAAGTCATCCACCTGCTGCTGTGCATTACGCCGCATTGTTTCGTTGCGCACGTTCAGAATGGCCGCGTCTTCTTGCGCTCCGGCCTCGCCGACTTTGCGCGAGGTGTCCTGCACGAACTTGCACAAGGGATAGCGTGCCTCGCCGAAGGCGCGCAGCGTGGCCTCTACGTCGCCATCGCGCGACAGCATCTCCGCCAGCAACACCGCGTCTTCGAGTGCCATCGCGCCGCCTTGTCCCATGAAGGGAGTGGAGGCGTGCGCGGCGTCACCAATCATGATGACGCGGCCACGGTGCCAGGGCAGTGGGGCGGCCACCTCCTCCACTGCGGTGTAGAGGACCTCGCTATCTGTGCAGAGGGCGTCCAGGAATTGGCGCGCCGGGCCGCCGAACTCCGCAAAGCGGGCTTGCATCAGCGCCGGCCAATCGGCGCGTTCATACCATTGCCCGGCGGGCTCGGGCAGCGTTCCGAACAGGTACAGTTGGTCATCGCTGATCGGCATGATGCCGAGGCGCTTACCGGTGCCCATCATCATGATCTTCGCGGTGAGGTCTTTCGGTCGGCTGTGTACGCTGCGCCAGACGCCGAGTCCTGTATAGACCGGTTCCAGCGGGCCTGCGACGAGGCGGCGGATCTCCGAGCGTATGCCATCTGCCCCGACCACAAGATCGTATCGGCCCGAGGTGCCATCGGAGAGTGCGACGGTGACGTGGTCCGCCATGTCCTGATCGATCCGCACGGCCGTCGTGCCTAGGCGGATATCGACGTGCAGCGCGTCGAGCCGGCTGGCGAGGATGCGATGCATCTCGGCCCGACGAATGCCGACGATCGGCGGAATATCCGGGTGCGAGGAAGGATAGTACGTATCTGTGATCGGCTCGCCGCGCTCGTCCAGGTAGACGTTCCGGCCATCGGCGATGGCAAAGCCACCCGACACGATCGGTGGCAGCACCCCGAGACTACCGAGCGCTGCAAGTCCGTTGTGGTAGATAAAGATACCGGAACTCTGGAATTTCCATTCCCGCTGCTTCTCCAGCATCGTCACCTGTACACCGGCCTGTGCCAACGCAATGGCCGCCGCACAGCCAGCAATGCCACCTCCCACGATCAGCGCGTGCTCCACCTGCTTCATGCCCATGTCTCCTTGTTTGCGAGCGATGCAATTGAGCGGAATTATTGGGCGGTGGCCATACCACGCTCAACATCCGGAACGCCGGATTGGGGCACCGATCGTCCGGATCTGCCCCGTGGGGCGAGGCAGTAACTTCAGAGCCCGGAGGCGTCGCGCTGGTATTGACTGGGCGAAACGCCGATCCAGCGCTTGAATGTGCGTGAAAATGCCTTCTCTGACGCATAGCCGACGCCTTCGGCGACGTCGGCGATCCGTGTGCGCGGCTGACGCAGTTGGTCGGCGGCAAGGTTCATGCGATAGGCTGACAGATACTGCATTGGCGGCACGCCAAGCAGCGCACGAAAGCGCTCGGTGAACACAGTGCGCGACTGTAATGCCACGGCGGCAAGTTGAGGGATGCTCCAGTCCCGTTGTGGGGATTCCTGCATGGCTGCAACCGCGCGCGCAATGCCAGGGTCGTCAAGAAGGTTCGGCTTACCCTGGCGCGCCGCCACGGGTGTGCGCAAGTACTCGCCCAGGATGTGCACGAGCAGCAGATCGCCCATGCGTGCCGCGGACAACTGCCAGCCCGGACGTTGGGCCAGCGAGTCCTGCACCAGCATTTCCATTGTGGTTGCGAGCGTGTGTGCCAGCAGAAGCTCGTCGCTGCGCAACACGATCAGCGGAGGCAATTCCGCCGGGATGGCGCCCACCTCAAGCGCAGGCATCCACAAGTGCAGCGAGAACAGTTGCGTGGGGGTAGCGTTCGCGATGGCCGTGCCGTATGTCAATTCGATCGGATGATCGCCGTGGCGCCCGATCATGTGCGCCTTCAGGAGATCGGCAAAGAGCACGATGTCATCACCGGGATCACGTGTCGATGACACCGTATGTGGAGTGCCGCGCGGCAGCATGACGATATCGCCCGGGCCAATCTCTACGGGTGTGCCGCCGTCGGTGCAAATCCAGTAGCCGGATCCCGTACACATACGGATCAGTGCGCCCTCGGTGCCGGCCGACCGCAATGCCCACGGCGCGAAGAGCCGGAAACTTGCCGTTACGGCGCGTTCGGCCTTACATGCGGAAAGGATCCGGCTCAAGACGTCATGCGGTCCGGGATTCATCGCTGGGGGCGGGGTATAAAGGGGGGAGGCTTGGGCTACGGGATTTTAGCGCAGTGCCTTTGGTGGCCGGGACAAATGTCCACTTTGGTCAACTTCCGCCATTGGCGAGATGAAGGTCGAACGTCAGCAACTGGCCGGCAGGCGACGACCGCGATCGACGGGAGGCCGGCCGTACCCGGTAGGAAAATCCGGGGGCAGTTCACAAGATCCTCAAGAAGACAGGGGGCAACGTTTGATGCATTCGCGGCCACCCTAGACGCGGAAGATGCTGATCAGTACGCCGTAAAGCTCCAGGACTTGTTGATCGCCACACCATTTCGTGCACCGGCGAAAGTCGCTGTGTATGTGCCTGCAGCGATGGGCTGCGTGGGGAGCAGAAATACCACGCCTCGATACAAGCTCGCGTCCTCGATAGCAGAAGCAACCGAACCGGCCTTGGATTCAGCAGGCACCAGGATGCGAGCGGGCACAGAGTTGCCGCCAGGTCCCGTCAGGATGAAGTTCGAGACCGTCAGCACGTCAAATGGCTTTTCAACATTGACGCGGAACATGATCGGGGGACCGGCTCTGGCCAGATCGGGCGCTGGATTCGGGATCTCGTCACCAGGAATGAACAAGCCGTGGACGTTGGCATTGTCGGCTGGGTAGTGGGCGCCAGTGCCGGGAGGCAGTTGTTGGCCGCCCCATTGGGCGAGGCCATAGCCGCCGGCTCCGGCTGCGGTCATCACACCAAAGTTCGCCACGCAGTAGTTGTCATGCATGGCCAGGCCGATGGTTTCCTGGTTGCTGGTAATCCCTTGCAGGTGGTAAACCGAGTTCACCATCGAACCAAGGCAGCGGGCAATCTCGCCTCTATAAGCATTCTGCCCAACCCATTGCTTGTGCGAGCCGCCGACAGCAAGCACCTGCTGGTACGGATCGGCGCTTGTGAAACCAGTATTCCCAGGGACCTCCGTGTGGCTCATCACCGCATTGAACTTCATATACTCCAGGTGGTTTTCCGCCGCAGCGTCCAGGGCGGCGTCTTGCCGCAACGCGCCTACACCCATTGCGACGCGCAGGGAGTTGAGAGCATTGAAGAATTCGAGGCGCGGGTCGGTTCTGGAGTAGGTGGATCTGGGCACGATCGCGGTGGGACCTGAAGAAAACGGCTCCTTCCTGATGGTCGGTGTGCGTGGCGTGATCGAGGCGATCGTTGGAGGAGTGGCACCAGCGTTACCAATGCTGGAGCAGACCGCGACGAAGGCAGACATCGCGGCGACTGTGAAGAGGCACTTTTTCACGTTTTTCCGGTTATTTTAGGTCTGTATAAGCGGAGCCAGCGATCCGCGGGTGACCCTGGCTAATCCGCTTCCGGAGGCTTAACGCGATATTGCGAAGATTGGTGGACAGGAGCATGCGCGCCTTGGGGGCAGCAAGCTTGGGGGGAGTGCGTGGGGTGCGCGGTGCCCACGCAAATGCAAGAGCCTAGAGACTGTCTAGGTGCCCACGAAGAGCGATCTGAGTATTAGTGTTCGACCCTGCCATTGGGTGGCGACACAAAATAGGTGCATCGCGGACCTGCGGGAAAGAACGAAGGTCGCACCGGCCAACTCGGTCGTCCAATCAGTGCACTGCCAGTGACCGAAGTTGGCCGGCTACGGCCATCGTTCCTTTCGGATCGGATGACGTTTTGTCGCCCGATTCGGTCTTCCATCCAACGCGGCGCCGGTGCACGACTCAACCTAGCCGAGACTGGGCAGCCCCGGTGCCCGCAGGCAACGGCCGGGATTCAGCCGCCCGGACGTTTGGGCTGACACCGTGTTTTCAGCGACGCCTAGCGGCGTGCATACGTCCAGCAGGCCGCTCAGTTCGACCGTCCGGGTACACCTTCTTCTCGTGTTGCCCTCGTGACGAGCGCAGCCGGGTAAGGTCACCCAGAGATAGATGGGAATCGCTGGCTGATGGGGATTGTTAAGCGATGCGCCAGCGAAAAGATGCTCTGTTACCAGCAGAGCGTCTCGGGTTCGTCAGAGTCAAGATGCCGCCGACTGCAAAAGCTCCTCGACGCCAGGCTGCTCTTTCGTCCGGCTTTGACTAGTCTTGTTGACGTAGCCCTCCGGACCGCACGCGCTCGGCGTAACGCCTTGGTTGCGGAGGTGGGCCGCGACCATCTCGCACCATTTGAGCAACTGGTGCTTGTCAAGATCCGCGACCACGTCTTCACCGAAAAGATTCGAAAGCTCAAGCGCGACCCCTGAAAATGCGGCGCCGTCATCTCGAATGGTCAATACTCCGTCGCCATCGTGGTCGCACATCTCAATCCTTGTGGCAGACATATCCGTTACCTCCTGAGGCTTCGTAACCGTCACTTGATTCGTAATCGTCATATCAGGCGCTCCCTGCCTTGTCGGTCGCTTGGCTAGCATATTTATGCTAGAAGATCGGCTTCCCTGCCACCAAGGGGATACCGCGTGCGCACGTGCTCAGAGTCCGGCGATCTGCTTCCTTGGAGCCACGCCGGTCGGTTGCCCAAACGACAACGAGGCGAGCAGCCGGAAAAAAGAATGCCCGTCCGAACCAATTGGGCGGGAGGGCTATCGGCCTCGGTAGGAGGTACCCGAAGGCGTTCGCGCCACTCAGCAGCGCGCTCACCTCAGCTACGCGGTCTTGCCGCCCCATTCGACCCGCAAAAAGAGAGTTAGCCCCACTTCTGTCTTTCGACAGCGGCGGGCTTAATGAGGTGTGGCCAGCGGAAGCTATCATTCGAGCGAGCGTGCGCGGAAGTGGCTCGGCAATGCGCTTGTGAGCCGCAACCAAGAAGGGCCGAGCCCCGGCAGGCGAGCACCCCGCAACGCTGCGCGGGCGCCGAGGAGTCGGCGTACCCGTTTCTGCGGCACCGGGCAAGAACCCGCGATCTCCTGCGTCGGCGCCGGTGGACGGCCGAGTCGGCCGATGAAGAGACGATCGCCGCCCGCGCCTTAAATGACCGTTCATGGGCACTCACCGGACGATCAAGAGGCAGAGCCCCGATGCCCGCACCGAAAACTAGCCGTTCGCCCTGATCAGGACGGACGGACGCGTCCCGATGCGGAAGCGTATATGCGATGCGACACAGTTAGCGCTTGTACTACGGCCGATTGACCGCGCAACTCGGTCACGAAGTCGTCGAGCAGGTGCTCGAAGTCGACTAGGTGTTGCCAGCCCCACTCTATAGCCCGGCAAAATCGGGATTCCTCTTATCTACCCACGCCTGGATTCCCTCCGCGGCCGCCGCGGTGCCATCCATCGGATCGCGCAGGGCGCGTGAGAGCTCCATGCCCGCTTGCAGGTCCAGATCGCAACTCTTGAGGATGAGCTGCTTGGCCGCACTGACGCCCTCCGGGCTGTTGCCAGCGATCTGACGCGCGAGAGCCAACGTTTCATCCAGCAGGCAAGCGTGTGGCACGACGACCTCTGCAAAGCCAAATGCAAAGGCCTCTTCGGCGGAGAACTTGCGACCCGTCAGAACAATCAAGTTCGCGCGGCCAAGGCCTACCAGCTTGGGAAGTCGTACCGGGCCACCCGCGCCTGGGAACGCACCGACCTTGCTAACTTCGGGCAACGAAAAAACCGCTCGGTCCGAGGCAACCCGGATGTCGCAGGCCAGCGCAATTTCGAAAGCACCGGCGATAGCGGGGCCATTGATCATGGCGATCACGGGCGCGCGAAACGACTCGATCATCTCGATGAATCGCAACACCGCGCCGCGCGCCTTCTGCGTCTGCTCCGGCGCGAGGGTGGCTCTTTCCTTCAGGTCCGCGCCAGCCCCGAAAGCCGCGCCTTCACCCGTGACAATGAGCACCCTGAGATCCTGCTTGTCCTTCAGGCTGGCCAGACAGGCTTCGAGCTCATCTGCCATTTCCACGGAGATTGCGTTTCGTTGCTCGGGCCGATTCATAGCCAGCACACTTATGTGCGGATCGACCTCTGTGAGCTTGATCGTCGTCCAGTTTCTGTTGCTCATTACAAGACCTCTGTTGGTGGAAGCGTTCTGCGCTTGAACCCACCGGCTCAAGGCATCCATAGCCTCTCAGTGGACGGACTTCGTTGCGTTGAAGCATCAGTCCAGTTAGCTAACTCTGCCCGTCACGCTGCGTGCCTCACACTCGCCGCCACGGATCGCCTCTTCGGAAGCCATCAACCAACATTGTTATAGTCGATGTTACGAGTGTCAACAATAAGAACGTCTGCTATCTTCTCTTCAATGCCCCGGATCATCCCGGGTCGCTTACTGTCGAGTGGGGCTCACTCCGTGAGGAACTATCTGCCTTATTGATGACAATAAGGCACTCTCTGAGGAAATTCGCAACATGAGAACTTTGGCGCTGCCACCCACATGCTCCTCCCCCAAAAGCTCTTCATCGGCCAATTCGGCCCTTCGGCGCTGCCCAGTCGAATGGCTCAGAAGGGTCGGCCAGAGCCGGCGAGCAACCGGTGAGGCTCAGTCCAGCGAATTCGCGCTTCGTGTCACGGCAGTCTCGCCATTTCCGGTTCTAATGCGGAGGTCTGAGACGGCCTTTGGCCCGCATTTGGTGAAGGCGCGGTATCCGCGCGGAATGGCGGTGTCAGACTCACCCCTTTCAAGGTGACGAAAATTGGGGCACCCTCCGTGTTCTCGAACAGAAACCGGAGTCAATGGCGTGGTACTGGACGCAGTGGTGGAACGCTTTATCGAACACAGCCCGATCAGCGTGATGGCGCGCCTGGGGTTGCAACGCGCCCTTGATCCGGCCTGGATCGACGAGTTGTTCGAGCAAGAGCGTGAAACGCAGTACACGCGGGAGTTATTGTTCTCGACGACGGTGGAAATCATGTCGCTGGTCGCCGTGGGGCTGCGCCCGTCGGTGCATGCGGCAGCCAAGGCCAGTCCGGCGCTGCCGGTTTCCATCACCGCGCTGTACGACAAGCTCAGCCGGACCGAGCCGGGGCTGGTTCGTGCCCTGGTGCAAGGCAGTGCGCAGCGATTGGGGCCGGTCGTGCAACCGATGTTGCGCAAGCAGCCGCCATCGGTGAATGGCTATCGCCTGCGCATCGTGGATGGCAGCCATTTGCCGGCGAGCGAAAAGCGCCTGAAACCATTGCGGGGGTTTCGGGGTGCGGCCTTGCCAGGGCAGTCATTGGTGGTCTATGACCCGGACACGGCGATGATCGTCGATCTGGTGCCCTGTGAAGATGCGCATGCCCAGGAGCGGGCCATCATGGAAACCCTGCTCGCATCGGCCCAGCCGGCCGAACTGTGGATCGCCGATCGCAACTTCAGCACCCGGGCGATTCTTGCCGGGTGGCAGCGTCGCGGCAGCGCCTTCATCGTGCGGGAGCACGGCCGCAATCCGAGCCCCAGCGAGCTGGAGCCGTTACGCGAAATGGGCCGGGTCGAAACCGGCATCGTGTACGAGCAAGCGGTCAGCATCCCAGATGAATCGAACGCGCCGCTGGTGCTGCGGCGCATCGAGCTGCATCTGGATGGCGCCACCGAGGATGGTGACACCGTCATCCGCCTGCTGACCAATGTCCCGGCCGCCCATCTGACGGCCGAGGCAGTCGCCCGGCTATACCGGCGACGCTGGAGCATAGGTGTGTCCAGATAAGGACACGTTATCCAGTCGGTGTAAGTCCGACCGAGGCAAAAGACTCAAGCCTCGTAGCTTGGGAGGCGTTATGGCGCGAAAGCAAGATGACGGAGCCCTCCGACAGTATGCTCAGAAAGGAGTGTATGCAACGCACCAGGTTGCAACGTGCAGTGAACGCAGATGTAGCCTC
The DNA here is from genome assembly GCF_040149425.2 of Cupriavidus sp. DF5525. NCBI lineage: Bacteria > Pseudomonadati > Pseudomonadota > Betaproteobacteria > Burkholderiales > Burkholderiaceae > Cupriavidus > Cupriavidus sp. DF5525. The sequence continues at coordinate 1,730,185 of NZ_CP168267.1, forward strand.
GTCACACGAAAACCCGGTGGCTGAGACGGTCTATAACGCGCGAAAGCAGCAAGAGTTGTCCGAAACGAGTCCGATGCGGCAGCTCTCACCGGCGGGGTATCAGCGGCGACATGGTGTGAAGGATAGCGTGGAAACTGGAGAAGCCCTCGGCACCCGGCGGAGAAAGCCCGTCGAGGAGATGCTCGTTATAACCGCGAGTGGGAAATGCGGGCATAGGTGCCAGGGTGACGGATCGGGTCGTAGTACTGACGATGGGCGTGCAGCAAAACGCGCCCGGAGGGAAGGGCCCGGACCGGTGAGTACTCCGTCCAACAATGTGAGGCAGGGATGAAATGACAAAGGCATCCGGCAGTCTGCAGGAACTGAGAAGGCGGATCTATCGCAAGGCGAAGTCTGACAAGACCCATCGCTTCTGGGGGCTCTTCGTGCATATTGCGAAGAGTGAAACCCTAGACGAGGCCTACCGTATCGCCAAGAGGAACGGCGGTGCACCGGGAATCGATGGTCTGAGCTTTAATGACATCGAGGCATCGGGACGCATTGTATTCCTTGCGGAGATTCAGGCAGACCTCAAAACAGGCAGGTATGAACCCAAGCCGAACCGCAGGGTTGAGATCCCGAAGAGCAACGGCAAGGTCCGCGTTCTCCAGGTTCCTTGCATCCGCGACCGCGTGGTGCAGGGGGCGCTGAAACTGATCCTCGAAGCGGTATTCGAGGCGGACTTCTGCCCGAACTCCTACGGGTTTCGACCGAAGCGGTCCCCACACCGCGCGCTGGCGGAAGTCAGACGCAGTGTGCTGCGGCGCATGTCGACGGTGGTTGATGTGGATCTGTCGCGCTACTTTGACACAATTCAACATTCAACTCTGTTGGGCAAGATCGCGAAGCGCATTCAGGATCCCCAGGTCATGCACTTGGTCAAGCAGGTTATCAAAGCAGCGGGCAAAGTTGGGGTACCGCAAGGTGGCCCATTCAGCCCACTCGCCGCGAACATCTACTTGAATGAGATTGACTGGATGTTCGACGAGATTCGACGCAAGACGGCACAGGGCCCTTACGAGGCAGTGAACTATCACCGGTTTGCTGACGACATTGTCATCACCGTCAGTGGCCACCACACCAAACGCGGCTGGGCTGAACGTGCCCTACAGCGTCTGCGGGAACAACTCGTGCCGCTAGGCGTCGAGTTGAACACGGAGAAAACCATTGTGGTGGATACATTGAAGGAGGACGCCTTTGGGTTCCTGGGGTTCGACCTGCGTCGCGTGCGCAAACGAGCGGGGAACGGGTACTTCGTCCGGATGACCCCCAAGAAGAAGGCTCGCCAAGCCATCAAGGCGAGGATCCGCGACATCATCCGGCATGGAGGCTCGACCCCAGCCGTGAAGCTGATCGCGAAACTCAATGCTGCGGTGGCGGGATGGGTCAACTACTTTCGGGTCGGCAACGCCAGTCGCGCCTTCAGTGAGGTACGCGACTATCTGGAAATGAAGGTCCGAACTCTGCTAACGCGGCGCAAGCGACGCAAGAAGAGGAGCGTCGGGTGGCGACGGTGGAGTAACGAGTACCTCTACGGAGTCCTGGGCTTGTACTGGGACTGGAAAACGCGCCCGCTGTCTGGCGCGGAGGAGTTCGCGTGAAAGCGGCCGCCATACCGACAGGACACATAACCCTTGCGATGAATCTCACTGGGTGAGCTGCTTGAGGGAAAACCTCACGATCAGTTCTTATGGGGAGGGGCTGGAAACGGGCCGGGGTCGCCGAGCACCGCGCCAGTCCTTTACCCGCCAGAATCTGTTTCAGCGGCTGGAATCGGTGCTCAACAGTGAGATTCGTTCGTTGAGCCAAGCGCGCGCGGCGCTGCTGGCCTTCGGCGTGGCGGCGCTCGCGTATAACGTACTGAGCGTGATTGCGACTGCGGTGAGAATCCGGCATGAGCTGGATACCAGCGACATCGAGCTCTCACCGTATTACCTCGCCAGCGAAATCCGGGCAACTTATGCCGGCATGATGATCGCGGTGCCGCCCGAGGTGTGGCAGGCCTATGACCTCCTCACCCCAGCTCAGCTCGGTCGCGAGTTGATCAAGATGGCGACGCACGTTGATCCCCGCGCGATGCGCAAACATACGCGGGGACCGAAAGCGCCGAAGAAGAAAGGCTATGTGGCCGGATGCGTAGCACGGCGGCATGTTTCTACCGCCCGTGTCATCAAGGCTGGACGTGTCGTCTAATCACCTTGAAAGGGGTG
>NZ_CP168268.1:0-89547 GCF_040149425.2 Cupriavidus sp. DF5525
CTATCAGCGCAAGGGCTTGTTGCTGGAGCCTGACAAGCCCTATGGCAGCATCCGCCGCTATGGCGAGGCGGATGTAACGCGGGTGCGCTTCGTGAAATCAGCCCAGCGGCTGGGCTTCAGCCTGGATGAGATCGCCGAGCTGCTGCGGCTGGAGGATGGCACCCATTGCGAGGAAGCCAGCAGTCTGGCCGAGCACAAGCTCAAGGACGTGCGCGAGAAAATGGCTGACCTGGCGCGCATGGAGGCCGTGCTGTCTGAGTTGGTGTGCGCCTGCCATGCGCGAAGGGGGAACGTTTCCTGCCCGCTGATCGCGTCACTACAGGGTGGAGCAAGCTTGGCAGGTTCGGCTATGCCTTAGCGTGCTTTATTTTCCGTTTTCTGAGACGACCCCTGCCTCGCCGGAAGTGGCGATGCTCGAGAAAAAAAGCCGCCTCGATCTCGGGCGGCTCCAGGGGAGGGCAGGGGGGCGATCACCGCTTGCAATGCACCAGGTCGTCGTTCACCCACGCACTTTCGACCAGGCCGTTTTCGCGCAGCTCGTCGCACGCTTCGCCTACCTGCTCGCGCCACTTCTTCGGCCGGGTGGAATCCGAGCCGCACATCAGCCGGAACGTCTCCAGCTTGAGCGGGTACGGCTCCTTGTGGGTGGCGAAGTAGTCGAACATGCGCCGCGCGGTGGGCGACAGCTTGCGGTACTTCTCCCACACGAATTTCGTGTAGTGGTCGCCGGCGAACAGCACCACGATTTCGGCGTCGATCTCGACCTGGCAGCGCGACGTGCGCTTGCCGCGATCCAGGACGCGGAAGCGCCGGATCAGCGACACCGATTCGAGCCGGCCGATGCGTTGGGATGAGAACTGCATGGCCGACGCCTGGAGCCGCGTCAGGCATTCCTCGGCCCTTGTGTAGTACCGACCGTTGATTGACCAGTCCAAGTCCTGGCAAAGCTCGTAGAACGTGAAGGAAACCGGCTCTCCGAGCGCGGTGCGCTTCGCGTACTCCAGCACCTGGGCGAATACCAGCTCGTCGTCGTCGGCGCGCAGCTCGATCCCGGTGTAGGTGATCTCCACGTCTTTGTTGACGTGGTAGATCGACTGGCCTTGCAGCGCGGCGCGCGGCACCTTCTTGTTGCGGACGGTGAAGATCGCCGACCGCCCGAAGTCGTTGGGCAGTGCCCGCATGTGATCCGGCCAGGGAGCCAGGTCGAACAGCGAGAGCTGCATGTCCTTGATCTGCTGCTTCGTGTGCTTGAGCAAGGCCGTCTGCTTGGCCTCGCTGACCTTCTCGGCCAGCTCACCGCCGGCCGTTCGCTTCTTGGTCGCCATCGCACTACTCCGTTTGTCCTGGGCCAGCGCGCCGATCTGCTCGGCCATCTTGTTCACGGCGGTGCGCGGTTCGGGCGGCAGGCCCATCGTGCGCGCAAGCTCGGCCGATTCCTGCGCCATGCGCTCGGATCGCTCGACGGCGGCACTTGCCGGCGTCGGTAGCTTCGGCGGCAAAGCCGCCTCGTTGTCGCCGGCCGTGGCCGGCAGCTCGAAGAGGGAACCGGCGGGGCGGAAGGCCCCGCCGGCGCTGCCCGAGTCCCTGCGAGCGGCGGCGGTACGGGCGGCAAGGTCGGTGGCGTCGGCTTCGCTAAGCCCGCCCTCGATGAGCTTGCGCCTGTATTCCTGCTCGTTGAACTCGTTCTGCATCTAATCTCCCTCCTAGCATACTGCCCGGCCGTGGCCGGGCCTGGCCTTACTGGCCGCCGCCTGGCGCTTTGGTGTCCAGGTATTCGATTTCCTCGGCGATGAAATCGAAGCCGTATTCGGTCTTGCCGTCCTTCTCGTACTTCGTCGGCTCGATGCGGCCCTGGACGAACACCTTGGAGCCTTTGCCCAGGTACTTGCCCGCGTTCTCGGCCAGGCCGCCGAACGACTTGATGCGGAAGAAGTCCGTCTGCTCCTGCTTCGCACCGGCTGCGTTGCGCCACACGCGATTGACAGCCAGGTCGAAAACGGCGCGGGCGCTGTTTTCGCTATGGCGAACGTCGGTATCGCGGGTAAGATTACCGATAAACTGGAACAGGTTGTGGCTCATTCGTCATGCTCCTTTCGCTAATGGAGTCGTCAGTTTAGCTAAACCTGCGTCCGTGGTCAAGAACTTTAGCGGCTAAAATTTTCTGCCGCCCGCACCGAGAAGGCATACGGGCCTTGTACAACTACATCTTCTTCACGAACGTGCTCCGGCTGCTCGATGAGCGGCACATGACGAAAAAGGAGCTATCGGACAGGTCGGGGGTTTCGATCTCCTTCCTGTCCGATCTCACTACTGGCAAAGCCAACCCCTCCCTAAAGGTGATGGAGGACATTGCGCAGGCCCTTGAAACTCCCCTGCCGCTCCTGCTTGAATCGACCGACCTGGACAAAGAAGCCCTTGACACCCTGGCCGGCGGCAAGGCACCCCGAAGCCTGCCGCCAGGCTTCGAGCGCGTGGCGGCCGTGCTGCCAGAACACCAGGCGTTCATCGTCAAGAAGTGGGGCGAAGCGACAAGGAAGAAACTTAGAGGGAGTTGACGCCAGGATGTGAGAAGGGAAGGGAAGCGGCGCGGAACTGAGCCACAAGAGCCAGCCAAGTTTTAGCCGCTAAAGCCCGCCGGGGTGGCTCAACCCCCGGACAACCCATAACGCAAACGCCACGGGTTCGGCGCGAGGGCGCACGGAGCATGCGCCGCGTTGTCGCCTCTTTCGCCCCTGCAATCCGCGATGCAACGTCGCGGCCGAAGTCACCCTTGTGCGCTTCGGTGTTGCGGTCGAAATTAGTTCGGTATATCGTATGAACCTGTGTAGAATGCGCGAAACGCAACGGCATACAGGGCATACGGAATGACCGACCAGAAACCAGAACACAACAGCATCAAGGAACGGGCGAAGAAGAAGCTCGAACGCGACATGGGGCCGGAGCTGCTGGCCGCCCTCAACGATCCCAAGACCGTTGAAATCATGCTCAACGCGGACGGCAAGCTCTGGCTCGAACGCCTGGGCGAGCCGATGAAGTGCATCGGCACGCTGCGCGTCGCGCAGGCGCAAGCCATCATCGAAACCATCGCGGGCTACCACGGCAAGGAAGTCACGCGCTCCAAGCCGATCCTGGAAGGCGAGCTGCCCCTTGATGGCAGTCGCTTCGCCGGCCAGCTCCCGCCGGTTGTGCCCGCACCCACCTTCGCCATTCGGAAGAAGGCCGTCGCCATCTTCACGCTCGATCAGTACGTCGAACGCGGAATCATGACCGCGCCGCAGCGCGAGGCATTGATTGCAGCGGTGCGCGCGCACCGGAACATCCTTGTGATCGGCGGCACCGGCTCGGGCAAGACCACGCTGGTGAACGCGATCATCAACGAGATGGTGATTCAAGACCCGACCGAGCGGGTTTTCATCATCGAGGACACCGGCGAAATCCAGTGCGCCGCCGAGAACTACGTCCAGTACCACACCAGCATCGACGTGAACATGACGGCGCTGCTGAAAACCACCCTCCGCATGCGCCCCGACCGAATCCTGGTCGGCGAGGTGCGCGGCCCCGAAGCCCTTGATCTGTTGATGGCCTGGAACACCGGGCACGAAGGAGGTGCTGCAACCCTGCACGCAAACAACGCCAAAGCTGGATTGGATCGGCTCGCCATGCTCATCAGCATGCACCCCGATTCCCCGAAACCCATTGAACCGCTTATCGGCGAGGCGGTTCACGTGGTTGTTCATATCGCCCGCGTCGAAGGCTCGCGGCGCATCCAGGAAATCTTGGAGGTTTCCGGGTTCGCCAACGGCCAGTACATCACCAAAACCCTCTGACTAGGAGTTACGACCAATGCAAGCAACCTTCCCGGCATTCCGCCTCAACCGCAACGCCCTGTTCTACATGGGCCTCTTCGCCCTCCTGGCGTTCTTCCTGCTGGCCCCCCAGCACGCATTCGCCTCCGAGGGCACCGGCGGCTCTCTGCCGTATGAGAGCTGGCTGACCAACCTCCGCAACTCCGTCACCGGCCCGGTGGCCTTCGCGCTGTCGATCATCGGCATCGTGGTCGCCGGCGGCATCCTGATCTTCGGCGGCGAACTCAACGGCTTCTTCCGCACGTTGATCTTCATCGTCCTGGTCATGGCCCTGCTGGTCGGCGCGCAGAACATGATGAGCACGTTCTTCGGCCGTGGCGCGGAAATCGCCGCCCTGACCGATGGCGCGCTGCACCAGGTCAAGGTCGCCGCGCTGGACGTGGCCGGCTTCCCCGGCGAAGCCGTCATGCGCTGGGCCGAGCGCGGCCACATCGCGGGGTAAGTCATGGCTCTGCGCGCGATCCCCATCCGTAGGGCCGGCAACCGAGAAAACCTGTTCATGGGCGGGGATCGTGAGCTGGTGATGTTCTCGGGCCTGCTGGCCGGCGCGCTGATTTTCAGCGCCCAAGAAGTGAGGGCAACGGTGTTCGGCATCGCCTTGTGGTTCGGCGCGCTCTTCGCGCTGCGCCTCATGGCGAAGGCCGATCCGAAGCTGCGACACGTGTACCTGCGGCACCGCCGGTACAAGCCGTACTACCCGGCTCGCAGCACGCCCTTCCGTGACAACACGCCGAGTCAAGGGAAGCAATACAAATGATCGAAGCAATCGCAATTGCCATTGCTGTGCTCGGTGCGGTTCTGTTGCTCATCCTCTTTGCCCGCATCCGGGCTGTCGATGCCGAGCTGAAGCTCAAGAAGCATCGCGCCAAGGATGCCGGCCTGGCCGATCTGCTCAATTACGCCGCCGTGGTCGATGACGGCGTGATCGTGGGCAAGAACGGCTCCTTTATGGCCGCCTGGCTGTACAAGGGTGATGACAACGCCAGCAGCACCGAGGAACAGCGGGAAATGGTGTCGTTCCGCATCAACCAGGCCCTGGCGGGCCTGGGGAACGGCTGGATGGTGCATGTCGATGCTGTGCGTCGGCCTGCGCCGAACTACTCGGAGCGGGGCGTGTCATCGTTCCCCGACTCCGTTTCCTTCGCCATTGACGAGGAACGCCGGCGCTTGTTCGAGGGCCTGGGCGCGATGTTCGAGGGCTACTTTGTCCTGACCGTCACGTGGTTCCCGCCAGTGCTGGCCCAGCGCAAGTTTGTCGAACTCATGTTCGATGACGATGCGGTGGCTCCCGACCATACGGCGCGCACTACGGGCCTGATTGCGCAGTTCAAGCGCGAGATCACCAGCCTGGAATCGCGCCTGTCCTCGGCGGTCAAGATGACGCGCCTGCGCGGCCAAAAAGTCGTGTCGGAAGAGGGCAGGGAAGTCACGCACGATGACTTCCTGAGCTGGTTGCAGTTCTGCGTGACGGGCCTCCATCACCCGGTCATGCTGCCCAGCAATCCGATGTACCTCGATGCGGTAATCGGCGGGCAAGAGCTGTGGGGCGGCGTCGTGCCCAAGATCGGGCGCAAGTTCATCCAGGTGGTCGCCATCGAAGGCTTCCCCTTGGAGTCAACGCCTGGGGTGCTCTCGGCCCTGGCCGAGCTGCCCAGCGAATACCGCTGGTCGAGCCGCTTCATCTTCATGGATCAGCACGAGTCCTTGAAGCACCTGGACAAGTTCCGCAAGAAGTGGAAGCAGAAGATTCGCGGCTTCTTCGATCAGGTGTTCAACACGAATACCGGCTCGATCAACCAGGACGCGGCCGCGATGGTCGGCGACGCCGAGGCGGCCATCGCCGAGGTCAACAGCGGCTTGGTGGCGGCCGGCTACTACACCAGCGTAGTCGTGCTGATGGACGAGGATCGGGAGCGCCTGGCGGCCTCCGCGCTCCTGGTCGAGAAGGCCGTCAACCGCCTGGCCTTCGCGGCCCGTATCGAGACGATCAACACGCTCGATGCGTACCTGGGCAGCTTGCCCGGCCACGGCGTCGAGAACGTGCGCCGGCCGCTCATCAACACGATGAACCTGGCCGACCTGCTGCCGACAAGCTCGATCTGGACGGGCAGCGCCACGGCTCCGTGCCCGATGTACCCGCCGCTGTCGCCGGCGCTCATGCACTGCGTGACGGTGGGCGCTACGCCGTTCCGCCTGAACCTGCACGTGCGCGACCTGGGCCACACCTTCATGTTCGGCCCGACCGGCGCAGGCAAATCGACGCACCTGGGCATCATCGCCGCGCAGCTCCGTCGCTACGCCGGCATGTCGATCTACGCCTTCGACAAGGGCATGTCGATGTACCCACTCGCGGCCGGCATCCGCGCGGCCACGAAGGGCAAGAGCGGCCTGCATTTCACGGTGGCCGCCGACGATGACCGCCTGGCGTTCTGCCCGCTCCAGTTCCTCGAAACGAAGGGGGATAGGGCCTGGGCGATGGAGTGGATCGACACCATCCTGGCGTTGAACGGCGTCAACACCACGCCGGCGCAGCGCAACGAGATCGGCAACGCGATCATGAGCATGCACGCCAGCGGCGCGCGCACGCTCTCCGAGTTCTCGGTGACGATTCAGGACGAGGCGATCCGCGAGGCCATCAAGCAGTACACGGTGGACGGCTCGATGGGCCACCTGCTCGACGCCGAAGAGGACGGCCTGTCGCTGTCCGACTTCACGGTGTTCGAGATCGAAGAGCTGATGAACCTGGGCGAGAAGTTCGCGCTGCCGGTGCTGCTCTACCTGTTCCGCCGCATCGAGCGCGCACTGAAAGGCCAGCCCTCCGTCATCATCCTGGACGAAGCCTGGTTGATGCTGGGCCACCCCGCGTTCCGCGCCAAGATCAGGGAATGGCTCAAGGTGCTGCGCAAGGCCAACTGCCTTGTGCTGATGGCGACGCAAAGCCTCTCCGACGCGGCCAACTCGGGCATCTTGGACGTGATCGTGGAATCGACCGCGACCAAGATTTTCCTGCCTAACGTCTACGCCAGGGATGAGGACACATCGGCGCTCTATCGCCGTATGGGCCTCAACGCGCGTCAGATCGAAATCCTGGCGACTGCCATTCCGAAGCGTCAGTACTACTACGTCTCGGAGAACGGCCGCCGTCTCTATGACCTTGCCCTGGGGCCGATGGCCCTGGCCTTCGTCGGTGCGTCCGACAAGGAATCGGTCGCCACCATCAAGAGCCTCGAAGCCAAGTTCGGCCACGAATGGGTGCATGAGTGGCTGGCCGGCCGTGGGCTGAATCTCAACGACTACCTGGAGGCCGCATGAGCATCGCCGACACCCTCAAGGGCTTGATCTTCAAGAAGCCCGCCAACTCCGCCGAGCCGCGCGATCCGCGCCGCTCGAAGGAACCGCTCGCCGGCGGCCGCCGTGCGGGCGAGGCCGAGAACCCCTACCTGGCCGCGCGCCGCACCTGGAACGATCACGTGGGCAGCGTCGTCTCGCAGCGCCAAACCTGGCAGGTGATAGGCATCCTGTCGCTGTTGATCGCGCTGGCCGGCGTGGGTGGCGTGATCCACATCGGCAGCCAGTCGAAGTTCATCCCCTACGTGGTCGAGGTGGACAAGCTGGGCCAGACGGTGGCCGCCGGCCCGGTGCAGGCCGCAGGGAAGGCCGATCCGCGTGTCATCCACGCCGCCGTTGCGGACTGGATGAGCTGCGCGCGCATGGTGTCGCCTGACGTGGCCTTGCAGCGCAAGTGCGTGTTCAAGGCGTACTCGATGCTCGCCCCCAACGATCCGGCGACGCCAAAGATGAACGAGTGGTTGAACGGCACGCCCGATTCCAGCCCGTTCAAGCGCGCCGAGAAGGAAATGGTCAGCGTCGAGATCAAGACCGTCATCCCGCAAACGCCCGACACCTGGCAAGTCGAGTGGGTGGAAACCACGCGCGACCGCCAAGGCACGCTGAAAGGTCAGCCCGTCACCTGGCGCGCGCTCGTGACTACCTACATCGCCGAGGTCACGCCCAACACCACCGATGAGCAACTGCGGAACAACCCGTTGAGCATCTACGTGCGTGATTACTCCTGGTCCCGCATCCAATGAATTCGAGGTCATCCACCATGAAGAAAACCCTCTCCGCTTTGATCGTGGGCGCTGCTGTGGCGGTGCCCTCCCTGGCTCTGGCCGCCCCTGGCGACGACATTGCCGACAAGTATTTCAACAAGACCAACCCGACGCTGACCGCTCAAGAGCGCGCGGCGCTCGCCATCGCCAAACGGTGGGAAGCGGGGTCGGCGACCGGCATCAAGCCGGTGGCCGGCTCGGGCGGTGCCATCAAGTTCGTGTACGGCGCGCAGCAGCCGAGCATCGTTTGCGCGGTGCTCCAGGTGTGCGACGTGGCCTTGCAGCCCGGCGAACAAGTGAACTCGATCAACCTGGGCGACACGGCCAGGTGGACGGTGGAACCGGCCATCACCGGCAGCGGCGCGACCGAGGTTCAGCACCTCATCATCAAGCCGATGGACGTGGGCCTCGAAACCAGCCTGGTTGTGACCACGAACCGCCGCAGCTACCACTTCCGCCTGCGCTCGCATCGCACCGAGTACATGCCGCAAGTCTCGTTCACGTACCCCGAGGAAGCGCAAGCCAAGTGGGACGCGATCCAGCGCCGCGAGAAGCAGGAACGCACCGACAACACCCTGCCGGCGACGGGCGAGTACCTGGGCGATCTCTCGTTCGACTATGAGCTGTCCGGGTCGGCGAGCTGGAAGCCTGTGCGCGTCTACAACGATGGCCGCAAGACCATCATCGAAATGCCCGGCACGATGCAGCAGACCGAAGCGCCGACGCTCCTGGTCGTGCGCAAAGAGGGCGGCTTGTTCACCGACGACGAAACGGTGCTGGTCAATTACCGCGTGCAGGGCAATCGCTACATCGTGGACACGGTGTTTGACCGCGCGATCCTGATTGCCGGTGTTGGCAGTAGCCAAGACCGCGTGACCATCAGCCGGAGGAAGTGACCATGCGCAAGATCGTCTCTCTCGCGCTGCTCGCCCTCGCCCTGGGCCTCGGCGGCTGCGCAACCACCAGCCAGTACGGCAACTTCGTCCAGTCGGCCGCGCTCGATCAGCAGAAGCTCGCCACCGACGCGGTGCAGCAGCTCGCCACGCTGTACGCGCCGGCGCGCACGCGCCTGGAGCTGCAACAGCCGACGCCCGATCCGTTCGGCCAGGCGCTCGTCAAGTCGCTGCGCGACAAGGGCTATGCCCTCCTGGAGTACGCCCCGGCCGGCGCTTCCACGCAGGCCCCGGCCTCGGCGGCATCGCAGGCGAGCGCACCGGCCACCACGGCCGCGTCGGGCGGCCTGCCGTTGCGCTACGTGCTCGACCAGGCTGGCGACTCGAACCTGTACCGCCTGACCTTGATGGTCGGCAATCAATCCATCACCCGCCCTTACCTGGCGCAAAACGGCACGTTCGCGCCGGCCGGGTACTGGGTGCGCAAGGAGTGACGCCATGACAGAAAACGCCGATCAGATGGCACCTGACGCTTCGCCTGGCGAAGTGTCCAAGAAGGCGGGCGTCCGTCGCGTCAACAACATGCCCATGTACATCCTCGGCGGCGTCCTGCTGTCGTTCGTGCTGGTCATGGCCCTGGTCGCGGCGGATCGCGCGGCCAAGCAGAACGCGCCGGCGGACGGCCCCAAGGAGAAGGCCGGCAACACGTCGATGTTCGCCAAGGAGATCGCAGGCGACAAGACCGGCGGCTTGATCGAGCCGGCAAGCCCGCTCAAGGTGCCCGACATGCCGACCGGCCCGGCGTCGGCTCCGCTGGAGATCGCGCGGCCGTCCAACCCGGACGCGCCGCCGGCCCCGCCGGCCAACCCCGGCAACCCGGGCCAGCCGGTGAACGACGACGAGGCCCAGCGCATCCGCATGGCGAAGATGCAGATGTTCGGCGAAGCCGTGAAGGCCAAGACCACCGTGCGCGTGGATGCCCCGCGTAGCAACGGCTCCGCGCCGGGTGGCCCGAGCACCTACACCGGCACGCCGCAGACGCGCGATGAAATGCTGAACCGCATCGCAGCGGTGCAGCAGCAAATCGACGCGCAGCGCAGCAACGATCCGACCGCCGCCTATCAAGCACGCCTGGCGCAGATTCGCGGCATGGGCGTCGGTGGTGGCGGCGCGGCTCCGGCCGCCGGCGGCATGGGCGCGGGCGGTGCGCCGCAGCTCCTGCAAACCTCGACCAGCGGCGGCGGGCGCAACAGCATGGCGCAGTTCGGCCAAGGTGGGCAGGGCGACCGCTGGAAGCTGGATTCGCAGCCGGAAGCGCCGCGCACACCGTTCGAGCTGCGCGCGGGCTTCGTCGTGCCGGCCACGCTCATTTCGGGCATCAACTCCGATCTGCCGGGCCAAATCATGGCCCAGGTCGCGCAGGACGTGTACGACACACCGACCGGCAAGCACCTGTTGATCCCGCAGGGATCGCGCCTCGTCGGCTCGTATTCGAGCGACGTGGCCTACGGCCAAGCGCGCGTGCTGGTTGCGTGGCAACGCATCGTGTTCCCCGATGGCAAGGCGATGGACATTGGCGCGATGCCAGGCGCGGACAGCGCGGGATACGCGGGCTTCCACGACCAGGTGAACAACCACTATGTGCGCCTGTTCGGCTCGGCCTTCCTCATGTCCGGCGTGACAGCAGGCATCACCTACAGCCAACGCCAGAACCAGGCCACAAACACCTATGGCGCACCGAGCGCCAGCAGTGCCCTAAGCGAAGCCCTCGGCCAGCAGCTCGGCCAGGTTACGGCGCAACTCATCGCCAAGAACCTGAGCATTTCGCCGACGCTGGAAATTCGGCCGGGGTATCGCTTCAACGTCGTGGTCACGAAGGACATGACGTTTTCCAAGCCGTACCGTTCCTTCGATTACTAACGCCATAGGAGAAAAGCACCATGAAGCCGAAGTTTTTAGCCGCTAAATTGGCCCTCGTCATTGCTGTTTCGAGCACGCTGGCGGTCACACCTGTGCAGGCTGGCATCCCCGTCATCGACGGCACCAACCTGTCGCAGAACATCATGACGGCCATCGAATCGGTGGCCCAGACGCTCAAGCAAATTGAGCAGTACAGCACCCAGCTCCAGCAGTATCAAAACCAACTCCAGAACACGATGGCCCCGGCCGCGTATATCTGGGATCAGGCGCAATCGACCATCAACGGGTTGATGAACGCGGTCAACACGCTGGATTACTACAAGACCCAACTCGGCAGCCTGGACAGCTACATCGGCAAGTTCCAGGACGTGAACTACTACAAGAACTCGCCGTGCTTTACGGCGGCAGGGTGCTCCGACGCGGAACGCGCAGCACTTCGGAATGTGGCCCAGCTCGCGAGCGAGTCGCAGAAGAAGGCCAACGATGCCTTGTTCAAGGGCCTCGATAGGCAGCAAACGAATCTCACGGCCGATGCAGCGACGTTGCAGCGTCTTCAATCGGCAGCGCAGGGCGCGCAGGGCCAAATGCAGGCCATCGGCTACGCCAACCAGCTCGCCAGCCAGCAGGCCAACCAGCTCTTGCAGATTCGTGGCCTGCTGATCGCGCAGCAGAACGCGATGGCAACCAAGATGCAGGCCGACGCCGACAAGGAAGCCCAGCAGGCGGCAGCGGCCGCACAACTGCGCCAGGGCAGCTACCGGGCCAGCCCGGCGCGCACCTGGTAAGGGGGATTCATGAAAGCAATCAAGGCTCTGTCCTTGGCCTCGGCCGCCCTCGTGGCGGCCTTGGTCGCCGGCTGCGACAACAAGCCGGCCACGGCCCCCATGCCGGAAGTGAACGACGAGAACTGCAAGCCCGAGAACATCGCCAAGATCGAGGACAAGGGCGTCCAGCAGGCTTTTTCGTCGCTGTGCTTGCGTCGTGGTGGGGATTTCAAGCCCAGCCCGAAACGCGAATGGTGAGGTGCTGACGATGAGAATGCCAGCCAATCTAAAAACCCTCGCCCTGCCGCTGTTCGTCTGGCTGGCGTTCTTCGCGGTCGATGCCCACGCGGCCATCGACAACGCCGGCGTGTTCGATAGCGTGCTGGATCGCTACCAGGCCGCCGCGAGCGGCTGGGCCGGTGTCATCACCACGGCCGCAACCTGGCTCTTCTGGACGCTGGTTGTGATCTCGATGGTCTGGACGTTCGGCATGATGGCCTTGCGCAAGGCCGACATTGGCGAGTTCTTCGCGGAGTTCGTCCGCTTCACGATCTTTACCGGCTTCTTCTGGTGGGCGCTAACCAACGGCCCTAACTTCGCCTCGTCCATCTATGCGTCGTTGCGGCAGCTCGCCGGCAACGCGACGGGCCTGGGCAATGCTCTGTCGCCCTCGGGCATCGTGGACGTGGGCTTTGCGATCTTCGACAAGGTGATGGATCAGTCCTCGGTGTGGTCGCCGGTGGACAGCATGGCCGGCATCCTCATGGCCGTGGCGATCCTGGTCATCCTGGCCCTGGTCGGTGTGAATATGCTTCTGCTGCTCGCGTCGGGCTGGGTGCTCGCCTACGGCGGCGTGTTCTTCCTCGGCTTCGGTGGTTCGCGCTGGACTTCCGACATGGCGATCAACTACTACAAGGTCGTCCTGGGCGTGGCCGCGCAGCTCTTCGCAATGGTGCTCCTGGTGGGCATCGGCAAGACCTTCCTCGATGACTACTACTCGCGCATGAGCGCCGGCATCAGCCTCAAGGAAATGGGCGTGATGCTGATCGTCGTCATCATCCTCTTGGCGTTGGTCAACAAGATTCCGCCGCTCATCGCCGGGATCATCACCGGCGCGAGCGTGGGCGGTGCCGGCATCGGCCAGTTCGGTGCAGGTGCTGCGTTGGGTGCCGCAGGCATGGCAGCAGCAGCGGCCGCGACCGGCGGCGCCGCTCTGGCCGCCGGCGCAGCCTCGGCCGCCGGTGGTGCCTCTGCCGTCATGGCCGCCTTCTCGAAGGCCAATGAGAACGTGTCGGCAGGCACGGACGTTATGTCGGCCTTCTCGGGCGGCGGCAGCTCGGGCGGCGGTGCGGGCGGCGGCGGCGACGCCGGCACCGGCAGCACGCCCTTCGCTCAGGCTGCGGGCTTTAGCGGCAGCTCCGGCGGTGGCTCTTCGTCGGGTGGCGGCAGCCCCTCGACCGGCAGCAGCTCGGGCAGCTCGAAGGGCGGCGATAAGGGCGGCGGCAAAGCCGACGCCGGCGGCCAGGGCAGCAGCTCGACGGCCAGCACCGGCAGCAGTGCCGACAAGGCCGCCAAGAACGAACCCAAGCCCGCCGGCGGGGCAGGGCAAGGGCAGCAGGCCGCACCGGGCAGCACCGGCCCCGGCTTGCTCGCATCGGCCGCATCGGCCCTCGGCACGGCCGGCCGCATCGCCGCCGACGCCGGCGCGAACTTGGCGAAGGGAACCGCCGATGTTGCCAAGGCCAAAGCCGCGAGCCTGCGCGAAGCCGCAGCCGAGCGGATCGCCGACACCACTGGCGGAAAGATCGCCGCCGCGATCAAGGCGCAAGGAAGCGGCACGGCCGAGAACATCGACGTGCCCGACCAGCAGCCCGCGCCGAGCTTCGGCGACAACAGCCTGGCAGGCGGCCCTGCCGATGCCGATCCCGAGTCCGAAGTAGCTGCGTTCGCCAACCGCGAGCAAGGCCGCGACGGCACAACTGCGTAACCAAGGAGAGTCCAACCATGAAGAAGAAACTGTTTGCCCTGGCCGCCCTCGTGGCAGCCCTCGGATCGACCGCCGGCACGGCCAGCGCGCAAGACGTGCTGACCGGCGACACGCGCCTGGCCTGCGAGGCGATCCTGTGCCTGTCGTCGGGCACGCGCCCGAGCGAATGCACGCCGTCGCTGTCGCGGTACTTCAACATCACGAAGCGCAAGCTGTCGGACACGATCCGCGCCCGCCTGAACTTCCTCCAGCTTTGCCCGGTGGCGAGCCAGACGCCGGAAATGCAGTCGCTCGTGTCGGCGATCTCGCGCGGCGCTGGCCGGTGCGACGCGCAGTCGCTGAACTCGACGTTGGTGATGTGGACGGGCGGCTACGACGATGGGCGCACGTACATCAGCAACCAGTTGCCTGACTACTGCGGGGCCTACACCGGCCACGCCTACACCGACTTCGCCAGCAGCGGCACGCTGCCGCGCTATGTCGGGACGCCAGAGCGGGGCGGGTATTGGGTCGAAGCGCGCGACTATGACCGCGCCTTGGCCGAGTACAACGAACGCATCCGGCGCGAGGACGAAGAGCGCCGCCGTCAGTCCTGGCTGAACTGAGGGAGGGGAGGGCATGCCGTTCTTCGCCGATCTGCCGCCGCAGCTCCAGGAGCGCGTCGTCTGCTCGATCTCGGCCGCCGTCAAGTACGAGGTGCCGGTCAACATCGTGTTGGCCGTCGCCGAGAAAGAGGGCGGCAAGCCGGGCCAGTGGGTGCGCAACTCGAATGGCACGCATGACGTTGGCCCGATGCAGTTCAACACCGCGTACCTGGGCGACCTGGCCCGATACGGCATCACGGCGAACGATGTGGCGGCTGCCGGCTGCTACTCGTTCGA
Source organism: Cupriavidus sp. DF5525 (assembly GCF_040149425.2). Taxonomy (NCBI): domain Bacteria; kingdom Pseudomonadati; phylum Pseudomonadota; class Betaproteobacteria; order Burkholderiales; family Burkholderiaceae; genus Cupriavidus; species Cupriavidus sp. DF5525. The sequence continues at coordinate 14,424 of NZ_CP168268.1, forward strand.
CCTGGCCGCCTGGCGGCTGCGGATGCACATCCGCAACGACAAGGGCGACCTCTGGACGAAGGCGGCGAACTACCACTCGCGCACGCCGCAGTACAACGCGGTGTACCGGGCCGACTTGATGCGCAAGGCGTCGAAGTGGGCCGATTGGCTCGAAGCTCGGTTCGTCACGCTTGACGTGACGAAGGCCGGGGCCACGCCCTCGACGCCCAGCCAGCCCGCGACGGTGGCCCAGCGGGCGACGCCGGCGGCCAGGCCGGCACCAGCACCCCAGCAGGCCGCCCCAGCGGCCGCAGCAGCTCGCAGCGTGTCGGTGGCCGGCTACGTGCCCCGCACGGTGTCTTTCAACACTTCACGCGAGGGGTCGGCCGAGTAGGCCGGCTCTTCCGATTTAGCGGCTAAACATGGACAAATTCCACGCCTTCATGATGCGGTACACGCTGGGCGTCGGCCGGTTGCTTCAAGCCTATTGCAAGTGGGCGGAAGGGCAGGCCAAGAACCAGCTCGATTTGCTTCTGCTGGGCCTCGGCCCGATCTTCGCCTTGGGCCTTCTGCTGTGGGCGCTGCCGGCGTGGATCGGCAAGCCCATCGCCTTCGTGCTCTCACTGCCAGCGCTCTACATCATCTTCCTGGTGCTGCGCGCCTACGCGATTCGCGGGGGCCGGCGCTGATGAAGGCCCTGCGGATTCCTGATGGAACCGTCGAAGCGTTGAAGTGGCTCGCACTGGTTCTCATGACCGGCGATCACGTCAACAAGTACCTGTTCAACGCGACGCTGCCGGTGCTGTTCGAGGCCGGCCGCGTGGCGCTCCCCCTTTTCGTGTTCGTCCTGGCCTACAACCTGGCCCGGCCGGGCACGCTCGAACGCGGCGTGTACGGCCGCACCATGTCGCGCCTGGCGATGTTCGGCGCGCTGGCCTCCGTGCCCTTCGTGGCCCTCGGCGGCCTGTACGCCGGTTGGTGGCCGCTCAACGTGATGTTCACGCTGCTGGTCGTCACGGCCACGGCTTACCTGGTCGAACGTGGCGGCAAGCTGCACCTGGCGGCCGCCGGCGTGGTGTTCCTGGTCGGCGGCAGCTCGGTCGAATATTGGTGGCCGGCCGTGGCTTTCGGCCTGGCGGTGTGGTCGTACACGCGCCGGCCGAGCTGGGCCGCCGCGGCGGTCGCGGTGCTGGCCTGCGCGGCCCTGTGGTTCGTCAATCGCAACCTGTGGGCCTTGGCAGCCCTGCCGGTGCTCTTCCTGGCCTCGCGGGTGGATGTGCGCGTGCCGCGCCTGCGCTGGGCCTTCTACGCCTATTACCCGCTGCACCTGGCCTCGCTCTGGTTGATCCGCATCCCCATGAGCAAGGCCGGCTACCTGTTCTTCTGATTGGAGTCCTGCCCCATGCGAAAACCCGTTCTTCTGGCCCTCTCTCTGGCGTTCCTGGTCAGCGCGCAAAGCGCACTGGCCGCCGGCGACGCCGGCAACTTCGGCACGCCGATCAAGTCCGGCGTATCGGTGTCCTTCCCCGACAGCAGCGCGACATTCCAGCCGACGCCAGAGGCCCTGGAGCTGCTGGCCGACGCTAGGAATGCGGCGATCATCTACATCAGCGGGCGCACCAGCACACTACGGCCCAGCGCGGCCGATGAGGCCCTTGCACTACGCCGTGCGCTCTCGGCCAGGTCGTACTTGGTGGCGCGCGGCGTCTCGCCGCTCAAGATCATGGTGAACTTCGCATCGGCCGCCGATTTCGTGGCAGACAACTCGACGGCCGAGGGCCGGCGCGAGAACCAGCGCGTGGACATTGAGGTGGTCTACATCCCCACCTACTGAGCGATCCGGCATCGCCATTCCTGGCGGTGCTGCAGGTCGCTCCAGCAGCTTCGCATCGTCGGCTCTGACGATGCAGGCCCGGCCGGCTTCCCTTGACAGCATCGCCATTTCTGACGATGCTGGCCAAGTCCCGATTTACTCCAGGAAGAAGGCCATGAGATACCCCGGCGGCAAGGGCGGTGCCGGCGTCTACCAGACGATCATCAACAACATCCCGCCTCACGACACGTACATCGAAACGCACCTGGGCGGCGGCAACATCCTGGAGCGCAAGCGGCCCGCTGCCCGCAGCGTCGGCATCGACGTTGATCCCGAGGTGATCGAGGTCTGGCAGCAGCTCGACGTGCCCGGCCTGGAGCTGCACCACGGCGACGCCGTGGCCTGGCTGGAGTCCCACCAGTTCACCGGCTCCGAGTTCGTCTACGCCGATCCGCCCTACGTGATGGACAGCCGGCGCGGCGGCAAGCTATACCGCCACGAATACGACGACGCCGACCACGTGCGGCTGCTCGACGTGCTGGCCGGCTTGCCGTGCGCGGTGATGGTGTCGGGCTACAGCTCAACGATCTATGACAGCTCTCCCTTGGCGTCATGGAGAACCATCGACTTCAACGCGATGACGCGCGGCGGCATCGCTATCGAACGGCTGTGGATGAACTACCCCGAGCCGGCCGAGCTGCACGATCTGCGCTACCTCGGCAGCAACTTCCGCGAGCGCGAGCGCATCAAGCGGAAGAAAGCCCGCTGGCAAGCGAAGCTCGCCAAGCTCGATCCGCTGGAGCGGGCGGCGATCATGGAATGCCTGCGCGAGCTGGAGGCGGCCGAGTAGGTCACGCCTGCGCCTGGTTGTGCAGCGCCCATACGCGCTTGACCTGGCTTTCACTGCACCCGGCCAGCCTGGCCGTCTCTGGAATGCTGTGGCCTGCGCTGCGCAGCGCCACGATGCGTTCATGCACCTTTGTGTTGGCCTTGCGGCCGGTGTAGCGGCCGGCGTCCTTCGCCAGCTCGACGCCCTGCCGCTGCCGCTCGCGGCGATCCTCGTAGTCGTCGCGGGCCATCTGCAACGCCAGCTTCAAAAGCATGTCCTGGATCGACTCCAGCACCACCTTTGCCACGCCCTTCGCCTCGGCGGCCAGGTCGGATAGATCGACCACGCCAGGGACAGCCAGGCGCGCGCCCTGTGTCATTTTCAGAAGACGACTGCACCAATTGTCAGGAGTCGATAACACTACATCGGCGAGAGCGAAAACTTCCCGGCTCAGTGCGAGCTAAGTCTGCCTGCGTACCTTCTCCACTGTGCAAATCCCTGCACTCTTCTGGAGAAGCATCATGTACCGCTATACCAAACTTTCCCTTCTGGCCGTCGCCATCGCTGCAACCGGCGCGGTCGCCTACGCCGCCAATGGCGGTATGGAAAACGACGCACTGGCAATCAGCAAGGCCAAGATTCCCCTCACTCAGGCGGTCACCGTCGCCGAGCAGCACGCCAATGGCAAGGCGTCACGCGCCGAGTACGAGAACTCGAAGCAAGGCTGGGTCTACGACGTGGAAGTCGTCAGCGGGGCCAAGGTCTTCGATGTCCGGGTCGATGCCGACAAGGGCACGGTCATCTCGTCTGCCGAGGACAAGGCGGATCACGATGATGACCACGACAAGCGGGACTGACTCCCGACAGTATGGCCGGATCGTTTCCCTCGGAGGCGATCCGGCCCGGAGACCTCATGGAATCACTCAACCATACATTTTTTCTCTGGCTCAACGCACCGGAGCATCCCAGTGCTTTGGCTCTGACGTTGGCCACCTTCTTTGCCGAACAGCTCATCTGGGCGGTTCCACTCCTGATCGGCATCGGCTGGCTTCGCGGCGGCGAGCCTACCCGCAAGACGATGCTCGTTGCTAGCGCATCGGGATTGCTGGGCCTGCTCATCAACCAGATCATCGGCCTGGCTTGGTTGCATCCTCGACCTTTCATGATCGGCCTGGGTCACACCCTCATCCCTCATGTTGCCGATTCGTCTTTCCCAAGCGATCACCTGACGCTGTGGTGGGCGGTTGCCTTCAGCCTCGCGCTGCAACGAGGCCCACGAATTGCAGGCGTGACTTTGGCTTTGCTGGGCGTTCCCATTGCCTGGGCGCGCATCTACCTTGGAGTGCACTTCCCATTCGACATGCTCGGGGCCATCGCCGTTGCTGCAATCTGTGCCTGGCTGACGTTACGTGAAGCACACTGGTATCTATTGCCAAGTTATCAACTTTCCACCGGAATCCATCGGCGGCTTTTCAGCGGGTTGATCGCGCTTGGATGGGTGCGCGAGTGAGCCTATGGGCGGGCTAAGTCAGCATGTTCAAACTGCTGGCAAACCATTTCACCCCCGGCAGGAGAACACCATGAACAAATTGCCCACGAGCAGCACCACTGGCTGGCTCAATAAAGTCCCGGAAGTCGCGCTGTCGTTCTGGATCATCAAGATCATGTCCACCACGGTGGGCGAGACGGGAGCCGATTTCCTGGCGGTCAACGCAGGGTGGGGGCAAGGCGTGACTCGAACCGTCATGGCTGCCCTGTTGGCGGCCGCCTTGTTCATGCAGTTGCGCACCCGACGCTATACCCCTTGGATTTACTGGCTGACGGTGGTACTGGTCAGCGTGGTCGGCACCCAGATCACCGATCTGCTGACCGATGGCCTTGGCGTCAGCCTGTACATCAGCACCTCGGCGTTCGCCGTTGCGCTCGCCGCGATCTTCTTCGTCTGGTATCGGATCGAGCGCACCCTGTCCATTCACGACATTGTGACGCGCAGCCGGGAGCTGTTCTATTGGGCTGCCATCCTCTGCACGTTCGCGCTGGGCACGGCTGCTGGCGATTTGGCGACCGAGGCATTGGGCTTGGGCTTTACCTGGGGCGCGGTGGCGTTCGGTGTGCTGATTGGCATCACCTATACCGCCTGGCGCATGGGCGGCAACGCCGTTCTGACCTTCTGGATCGCCTACATATTGACCCGCCCCTTCGGGGCCGCACTCGGCGACTTGCTGACTCAGGCCAAGACCTATGGCGGCCTTGGCATGGGTGCCATGTGGACAAGCGCCTTGTTCCTCACGGTGATCGTCATGCTGGTGGCCGTCGCGCAGATCGGCATGAATGGACGCCGCTCGGCCCAGCTCGTCGAATAACCATCTTCGCTCTACACAAGGAGAAAAACATGCTCATAAAGCACTCAATCGCTCGCCCTGTTGCCGCCATTTCGGCCGCCGTGCTCTTGGCCCTCGCGGCTGGTTGTTCCAAATCTGCCGATCAGAACAACGCAAGCACAGCATCAACTACACCGGCCCAGACTGTCTCGGCCTCGCAAGGCAAAACTGCCTCCAAGCTGGGCGACCTGTCGGCCTTCCGCAGCATCGCCACCGATGTCGCCGCCACTGTTGACAAGGGCGATCCGTTCCACGATACCGCCGTAGTGCGGCTGCCCAAGCGGGCGATAGTCCAACCGGATGCCATGCTGCTCGCAGCCACGGCGCAGCGCCTCGCTCTTGAACTCAGCCGCGTTGTCCAAGTAGAGCAGTCTGGGCTTGCCGCTCATCGGCCAATCCATCTCTACGTTCAACCCTTCCAACCAAGGGCGCTTGTCGCAGGCGGCATGCACCAAGCACAAGCCGACCGAGACGGCGGACGGGGCTTCCAGCGTAACGACCATGCCAACCACGCAGCGGGTGAATACGTCGATGGCGAGGGTCAGGTATGGACGGCCAATCGGTTGCCGGTCGCGCTCGTCCACCACGATCAGGTCGATGACTGTGTGGTCGATCTGCACCTGCTCCAGCGGCGCGGAGACGGGTGGCGGAACACCACCAACACCTTGCAGGTCGCGGGCGGCATCTTGTCCTTCCCGGCGGTGAGTGACCTCGCGCGGATCGAGGCCGGCGATCCGCAGAGCCACCGTGTTGCGCGCCGGCACCCGCAGCTTTTGCAGCTTGCACGCCCGCACAACTTCGCGGTGGAACGCCGCCAAGCTACGCTTCTGCTTGGTCAGGAAGCGCTTTTGCAGTAACTCGCGGATGATTCGTTCGACCGACTCCGGCAAGCGGCCTTTACCTTTGCCACCGCTCGACTGCCCAAGAGCCAAGTCAGTGACCAGCCCCGATCCTAGCCGGGCACGGCGGATCAGGACGTAGACCTGCCGCCGGGACAGCCCCAATGCCTGGGCTGCCGCGTCGGCCGCTTCATGCCCAACCGTCTCCGACTGCGCCAACGGCCCAATGATCTCCGCGCGACGACGCGCACGCTCCCATGCCTGTTCTGGCAGGGTGGCCACGCCGTGCTCGGTAATCGGTGCGGTATCGGTCGCCATGCTCATCTCGCTTTGGTGCACACGAGTATTGAGCATAGACGAGTTTCGTGCAGAGGAGTCCTGATATCTGGCTGTCAGGAGCCGTATGCACAAGAGGCTTCAAACCGCGCTGAATGGTGCAGTCGTCTTCTGAAAATGACATTATCTTGGCCGGGTCGTTATTGGCGGGTCTAAATGGCCGCTCCGTGGATCTCATCGCCAGAAATGGCGATGCGAGATCCAGGGCAGGGCGGCCGCCATCGTCAGACCTGGCGATGGTCGACGCCGGCGCGCATCGTCGGATGTGGCGATGCGAGCTCGAGGTCGGTGGCCACCGCCGGCGACCTGGTGCCATCGTCGGCAATGGCGATGCTGCAGCTCGACGTGCGCGGCCTGGTCGTCTCGGCATCGTCGGATGCGGCGATGCTCGAGCGAGGCGAAAAAAAACCGCCTCGGGGTGTCCGAGGCGGCAAGTCTGCATGCGGTTCAGGGAGGAAGAAACCGCGCCGGCGATCAGGGAGGAAAACCGCGCGGCCTGATGTGCAGCTCGGCCACTTTAGCCGGATTTTTCGACTTATCCGATGCGAGCGGCCCGCCGTGGGCGCTGCTCGATCTGCTGTTGCTTTTTCTCGACGTGCTTCTGCTCCTGGTGCTGCTGCTCGTCGCGCTGCACCTGGCTGATGGCCGCGCCGATCTGCCGCTTCACGCCCTCGATGCCCAGCTCGCTCTTGTGCGCCAAGTCGTTGAAGTCGGTGTGCTGCTTCATCGTGGACAGCGCCGCGATCTGCGCGCCGCTCAACATCGACGCCTTGAGCTTGGCCGCCTCGTCGCCGGCCAGCTCGACCTTGCCGGCGGCGGCGTCGGCAAGGCGCTGCTCGGCGCGCAGGTGGGTCTTGAAGCTGTCGGGCGTGATGGCGGGCAAGTCGCGCGGGTAGGTGTTCTCGGCCGGCGCGAAGATCGGGAAGATCGCCTTGCCGCCCACGGCCTGGGCGGCCGCCTCGGCCTTCTCCCGGCCGGGGTTGTTGCCGTGGGTCATGACCAGGTGCCGGTCGTCGTCGCCGGCGATGATGATCGGCTTGTCCGGGAACTTGGCGTGCAGCGCCTTCGCCACGGCCTCAAGGTTGCCGCTGTCGAAGGCGGCGACCGTGGCGTGGCCCACGGCCTCGGCCACCTGGGCCGCCGTGGCGTAGCCCTCCGAGATCACCAGCGCCGGCGCGGCCGCCAGGGCGTCCATGCCGCCGACCGGGTGGAAGCATCCTTCCTTCTTCGAGTCCTTGGCGAACCGCTTAGTGCCGTCCTCCTGGATGTATTGCATCGTCCATTGCTTGCCCTCTGCGTCGAAGGCCGGGATGTAGGTCTTCTGGCCTTCGCGGTCGGTCATCACGCCGGCCTGCGCCTGGATGCCTTTGGCTTGCAGGTAGGGCGTCGGCTGCTCGATGGGCACGAGGTCGGCCATCTGCCGACCGACGCGCTGCGCGGTGGCCTCCTGGGCCTTGTCCTGCTCGACGGCTCGCTGTGCCAGCTTCTCGGCCGCCTCGGCCTGGAGCTTGGCCTTCTCCTGGTCGCTCAAGGCGTAGCCCTTGCTCTTCCAGGTAATGTCCGTGCCGGTCTTGTTGTTGATGATCCGCCCGGCCGGGTGCCCGTCCAGGTGGCCCACGTAGAAGCCATCGAGCGCGCCCTTCTTGCCGCCCTCGACCGGCACGCGGTGCCGCTTGCCATCCATGATCGGGTGATCGCCCTGGGCGTTGCTGCCGGTGAACAGGCCGGCGCTGCGCATGGCCTCGGCGAACTCTTCCCTTGGCGTCATCGCTGGCCCTTGCTGGGCCTGCACGTTCTCGGGCTTCCAGCGTTCGAGCTTCGCCGCGTCGGCGCGCGGGCCGACATACCAGGACTTCGCGGCCTTGTCCCAAAGCGCGCCGGCGGCCTTGGCCGCGTTGCGCTGCTCGTAGGGCACGGCCAGGTACTGGCGGGCCTGCTGGGCCTGCTGCGCGGGCTTCTGCGCCTCGCCCTGGGCTTCGGGTGCCGGCTGGGCCGAACGCGGCTCTACGGCCGCTGTAGCGGCTCCCTGCGCCCATTTGGCGAAGGGAGCGGCATCGGTGCCCGGCGGCACGTACCAGGACTGTTGCTGCCGATCCCAACGCGCCCCGAGGCTCTTGGCCTCGTCCTTCTCCTTGTACGGCACGTTGATGTACTGCCGTTCGGGCTTCTCGGCCTGCGGCTGCGCCTGCTGCCGCTCGCGTTCCTGGCGCTCCAGCTCGGCCGCGCGGCGCTGCGCGTCGCTGTCGTTGAGCATGGCCGACGCCTCGGCGGTCTTGCGTGCCTCTTTAGCGGCTGAAATGTCCTCTTCGGTCGCGTTGGGGTCGCGCCGTACACGCTCTTCCTGCACGCGGGCCAGCTTGGCGGCGCGCTCGTGCTGGTTGTCGGTGCCCAGCGCATCGACCAGGTGCAGGCGCTCGGTCAGAGCCTCGGCCTGGCCCTCGGTGCGGGTGCCGGCGACGAAGGCAAAGGCGTCCTCGCCGAACTGCGCATCGGCCTTGCGCGCGTAGACCTGGAACGCCTGCGGCTCGATGCCGGCCTGGGCGGCATCGACGGTCTGGCCGTCCTGCTCGGCCACGCCGACGATGCGCAGCTCTCCGCTCCAGTCGGGCGGCAGCTCAACGCCAAGGTGTTGACGGGTCGCGTCGGCGAACGCCTGGCCGTCGATCTCGCCGGCGGCGAGCTGCCGGCGCGCGGCGGCGGCCTGCTCGATGCCCTGCACCGCGTCGGCAGGATGGGCGGCCAGCAGGGCGGCCGCCTGGTCGTTGGTCGGTGGGGTCATGTTCGCCTCCTGGTCTGCGACGGCCGCTTGCTGCTGGGTCAGCGCCGGCAGGGCCATCAACTGGTCGGGCGCGTAGTTGTTCAGCTCGTCCAGGCTGCGAACCTGGTGGGGTTCACCGTCCTGGTCGTGGAACGCAAAGATGCGCTGGCCGTCGCTCCACCTGGCTTCGGCGTCGATGCTCGACACGATCTGTTCGCCGTGCTGCTGGAGCTGCTGCGCGAGGTGGAGCTGTTCGGCCATGTTGGCGAACTCTTGCGCCAAGCCCTTGCGCTCCAGGTAGGCGTTGTCGGTGTCGGTGTGGCTCGGGTCGATGCCGAACACCGGCGACAGCCGGTCATGCGCGACCGCGTAGAACTGCTCGGGATCGGTGCCGGTGATGCTGCCCACGGTTTCGAGGCCACGGCTGCGCAAGGCGTCTTCCAGGGTGTCGCCCTGGAATGCCTGGTAGTGGCTGAAAGACACGTCCGGGTTGTCCAGGACTTCGGCAATGTCCACGGCCAGGGCCTGGGCCACGGCTTCGTCCTGGGCCTGGCTCTGCTGCTGGTCTTGCTCCTGAACCTGCTTCTGCTCGAAGGCCAGCACGTAGTCGTGAATCTTCTCGGCATCGGCGGCCGCGCGGAACACCTCCAGCGGCTCGTCTTGCAGCGCCTTGATCCACGAACCCACATAGGCGGCGTGCTGGCCCGGATCGTGGCCGATGCCCAGCTCGTCGCCGACGATCATGGAAGCGATTTCGGCGCGCAGCTCTTCCTTGGCGTACCCCTCGCTCCCGAACGGGTGCGCCAGGTCGCGGTCAAGGCGCGAAGCGTGGCCCGTCCAGTGGCCCAGCTCGTGCAGCGCGGTCGCGTAGTAGCGGTCGGAGCTGGGGAACTGGCCGCGCTCCGGCAGGGTGATGCTGTCGGTCGAAGGGCGGTAGAACGCCCGATCACCGGCGGCGTGGGTGATCGTCGCGCCCGAGGCTTTCAGGATGTGCTCGGCGCGCTCGACGGCGTTCCAAGTCTGTTCCTTCTTCGGCTGGAGCGGCGGCAGGCCGTCGATCTGCTCGCCGTTGAACACGGTCGCAAAGAACACGCGCGGCCGCTCCAGCATGACGGTTTCCTTGACCGGCTGGCCCTTCGCATCGAGGACGGGCCGGCCGCTGTCGTCCAGCTTGTCTTGCTCTTCGCTGAACTTCCAGTATTGAACCGGCGTGCCTTTCTCGCCCTTGCGAACCTGCGCGCCCACGGCGGCGGCCTGCTTGTAGGTCATCCAGCGCGCATCGCTGCGGCCCTGGGCCATCAGGTGGATGGCGTTGATCCCTTTGTACCGCTTGCCGGTGGTCGGGTTCATCGGCAGGTAGGCGTTGGGTTCGCCCGGCTCCCACGGCTTTTGCCACGGTGCGGTGCCGGCCTTGAGCTGCTCGATCAGCTTTTCGGCCACGACTTCGTGAAACGGCTTCTTCGGCTCCATGTTCTCGTCCCTTCGGAATAGCTCGTTGAACTGAGGGAAGTTCTGCTGTGTCCGGGAACGGTCGCGCAGGCCCTGGGCGACCATGCACACGATGTTGTGCAGGTCGTCGGCCTGCATGGGCCGCACGCGGGCGATGCAGGTTTCCGTGAATGACTGTTGGCCGCGCTGCTGCACCTGGTCGGCGACCTGGTGCTGGCTCGGCTCGATGCCCTCGCAGTGCAGGGCAAACACTTCCTCGGCGCGCACGTCCAGGGACTGGCCGGCATAGCGCCGGTTCACGTCATCCCATAGCGGCTTGAGGGTGGGTTCGTTGCGGGCGGCCGCCAGGCCGTCCAGCAAGGCGCGCTTCTCGCCCGGCGCGAAGGTGTTGGCCCCGTAGTGGCCTAGCACCTCGTGCCGCAGCGTCATCAGTAGGTCGCCGGCGCTCTCGACGTTCTGCAAGGGCACGTCCACGCGGCCACGGTAGGCGCGGCCGGCGTGCAGCGTCTCCTTGGGCACGTAGCCGCCCTTCATGTCGGCCGGCACCTCGGCCGCTCGCGGCCCGTACAGCTCGGCCGCGTCCTCGCGGAACTTGTAGGCCAGCTCCAGCGCGCCGGGGTAGTCGCGGACGAAAGCCCGCGTCACCCCTTGCGCCTCGGCTTTCGTGATCGGCATGGGTCAGCCCTCCGACGCCTTGCGCGCGGCGGCCTGGGCAACCGTCTCGCCGGGCCGCAGGTCGTACAGCTCGCGGGCGTTCGTGGTGGTGATGAACGGCGGGATGTCGGCGCTCGGGCCTTCGTCGTCCAGGAATGCCGGCTCCAGCGCGCCATCGACTTCCACCAGGTCGTCGCCGCTCGCGGCGGCGTCCTGCTCGGACAGCGCGTCCTCCACGAACGCGCCCACGCGCTCGGCTTCGTCGGGGTCGAACTCGACCTGGAAGCCGGGCGTCAGCGCGTCGGCCATCTTCTCGCGCACGGCCTCGCGGCCGGCGGCGTCGTCGTCAACCGGCGGCAGGACGGCCAGCGGCTCGTCGTGGGCGGCGGTGTTGGTGGTGGTTTGCTCGTTCATGGTCGATCTCCTTCGCTGTGGTCATTCGGATGCCGGGCCGTTGCGGCCCTTGCTGTAGTCGGGCCGACCCTTGAGGTCGGGGTAGGTCTGCTTGCATGTGGGGAAGTTGCTGCAACCCCACCAGAATTGCCCCTTCTTCTTGCTCGGCCGGCGCGACAAGCCGCTGCCGCAGGCCATGCACTTGTGAAGGGATGACACCGGCGCGGCTTCCTTGCCGCCGGCGATGGTCACGGCTCCGCTGTTGGCCTTCGCCACCTGGTCGCGGATGAACGTCTCTTGCTTCGTGATGAAGGCGTCCAGGGCGGCCGTGCCCTGCTCGACGCCTTTCAGCATCCGCTCGTAGAGCGCGGTCAGCACCGGGCTTTTCACAACCTCGGGCAGCGCGTCGATGACGCTGCGGCCGAGGGTCGTGCTGATGATCTGCTTGCCTTTGACGGCCAGGAACTCGCGCCGCTTCAACTCGGAAATGATCGACGCACGGGTGGCCGACGTGCCGATGCCGTCGCCCTCGCGCAGCATCTTCTTGTGCTCGGCATCGCTGACGAACTTGTGGATGTTCTCCATCGCGCGGATCAGCGTGCCCTCGGTAAAGCGCGCTGGCGGCTTCGTCTTGGCGTCCTTGCGGGTGGCGTCCGTGCAGGTCACGGCGTCGCCCTGGGCCATCGACGGCAGGGCCTGCGTGCCGCTGTCGTCGTCCTCGTCCTTCTCGCCTTCCTCGTCGGCCTGGCTGTACACGTCACGCCAGCCGTTGCGCGTGACTACCTTGCCGCTCGCGGCGAAGTTCTCGCCCGCGATCTCGACGCCCACGGTGGTCTGCATGTACTCGTGCAGCGGGTAGAACTGCGCCAGGTAGGCGCGCACGATCAGGTCGTAGATGTTGCGCTCGCGCTCGCTGAGGGCGGCCTTGCTGCCCTTCTGCATGGTCGGCACGATGCCGTGGTGCGCGGTGATCTTCGAGTCGTCCCACGTCTTGGACTTGATACGCGGATCGGCACCATCGACCAGGCCGGCCAGTTCGGGGTTGACGTGCTTGATCGCCTCCAGCACGCGCGGCGCGTCGGCGTGCTGCGACTCCGGCAGGTAGGCGCAGTCGGTGCGCGGGTACGAGGTCAGCTTGTGCGTCTCGTAGAGCGCCTGGCAGGTGTTCAGCACGTCCTCGGCGCTGTAGCCGAACTTGGCCGAGGCCAGTGCCGTAATGTCGGACAGGGCGAAGGCCAGCGGCTGGTTCTGCTTCTTGGCCTCCTGTTTGTACGCGGCGATGGTGCCCGGCTGGCCCTTGACGGCGGCCACCAGGGCGTCGGCGACGGCGGTATCGACAAGGCGGCCTTCGCTGTCCAGACCGGCTTGATCCTCCTTCGCCTTCCATGCGGCGGCGAAGCTGCCGCCGGCGTGCTGCACCACCGCCCGGATGGTGTGGTACGGCACGGCCTTGAATGCCTCGATCTCGCGGTCGCGGGCGACCACGAGGGCCAGCGTCGGCGTCTGCACGCGGCCCACGGTCAGCAGGGCGCGCGAGCCGCCGCGCTGCGCGCGCAGCGTGTACGCGCGGCTGAGGTTCATGCCGATCAGCCAGTCGGCGCGCTGCCGCCCGCGTGCAGCGTCGGCCCAGCCTGCATAGGTGGTGTTCTCCTTCAACGCGGCCAGGCCGCGCTTGACGGAAACGGAGTCCTGCGCGCTCACCCAAAAGCGGCGCACCGGCTTGCTGTTGCGGAAGTGCTCCAGCACTTCGTCAACCAGCAACTGGCCTTCGCGGTCGGGGTCGCCGGCGTTGACGATCTCCTTGGCCTCCTTGAGCAGCTTGCCGATCACGGCGAGCTGCTTCTTCGCGTCGTCCTTGGGCTTGAGAATCCAGCTCTCGGGGATGATGGGCAGCTCATCGACGCGCCAGACCTTCTTGCCGGACTGGCCGCGCGGCACGTCATCGGGCGTGTACTCGTCGGGGTCGGCCTGTTCGAGCATGTGCCCGAAGCACCAGGTCACTTTGTCGGTGCCGCACTCGATGAAGCCGTCGCCCTTGCCGGTCGCGCCCAGCTCGCCGGCGATGGCCTTGGCGACGGACGGCTTTTCTGCGATGAAAAGGCGCATGGTGTGTCTCCCTACCAGGTGATGACCGGACGGATCACGGTCTTGATTTGCGAACGATTGATCGGGCCGAAGTAGCGGCCGTCGAAGGATGTGGCGCTCACGTCCGACATAAGCAGCACCTCGGAATTGCCGAGCGTGTAGCTGTTGGACTGATAGCGCGGCAGCGGCCGACCGGCCTTGTCGGCCTTGATCGGCGCGCTGAGGGGCAGCAGCTCGCCGTTGACGCGCACGCCGTCATCGGCGACGGCGACGGCATCGTCTTTAGCGGCTAAAACGCGCTTCATCATGTAGCCGTAGCCGCCCTGGCAGAAGCCGGCCCCGATGTAGCCCCTCTCCTTGGCGTCATCGAACACGCCGAGCTGCGGCGGGCAGAAGAGGACGTAGGCCCCCTTCTCCACCGGCGCGCTGCTCGTCCAGTACAGGCCGACCGGAATGCTCTTGGTGGTGTTCACGCGGGCACCGGCGGCATAGCCGCCGGCGGCCAGCAGCAGGGCGGCCACGCCCGCGATGACGACGCCTGCCGCGATGCGTTTCAGGATGCGGCTCATATCGTGATGCCCTCCCCTTCCGTCTCGGCCTGTGCGACGGCGCGCAGGCGGTCGCTGACCTTGGGCGCAGGGATCGCGGCGCGTGCCGAGAACACTGGGTCTTTGAAGTACAGGGGTTGCTTGCCGTAGATCGCCGGGTAGCCCGCGACGTAGATCACCATGTCGCCGGCTTCTTCGATCTCGCCCTGGGCGTTCTTCTTTGGCCCCGGCATGCGCAGGCATTCGTCGGGCGTCAGCAAGGGCCGCTGCACTTCCTGGTAAGTGCGCGACACCTGGCCCAGCATCGCCGCCGTGCGGCGGCCGCTGGTCGTGATCTGCTCCTTCACCACGGTGGTCTGCCCGGTGAGGCGGGACAGGTGTTCGGCCGTCTCGACGCGGTTGGGCGGGTAGGCGTTCTGCACGTGGCAGTTCGACGTGATGCTTTCGTCGTGGCCGTAGCCCGTCTCGCGGCTCTTGAGCTGGTTAATGTCCTGGCAGATGAGGTAGCACTTGATGCCGTAGCCGGCCACGAAGGCCAGCGACTCTTGCATGATCTCCAGCTTCCCGAGGCTCGGGAACTCGTCCAGCATCATCAAGAGCCGGTGCTTGTAGTGCGCCACCGGCCGGCCGCCCTCGAAGTCCATCTTGTCGGCCAGCAGGCGCACGATCATGTTCACCATGACGCGCACCAGCGGCCGCAGGCGGGCCTTATCGTTGGGCTGGGTGACAATGTAGAGGCTTACCGGGTCGTCCTCGTGCATCAACTGCTTGATGCGGAAGTCCGACCGGCTGACGTTGCGGGCCACCACGGGGTCGCGGTACAGGGCCAGGTACGACTTGGCCGTGGACAGCACCGATCCGGCTTCTTCCTCGGGCCGATCCATCATGTCGCGGGCCGCCGAGCCGATGGCGTGATGGTTCTGGCCGTCTACGTGCCCGTAGGTCGCCATTTCCATCCAAAGCTCGCCAATGTCCCGGTTCGGGTCGGCCAGCATCGCATCGACGGACGGCAGCGTGGCGGTGCCGCCATCGTCCTTGGCCTTGTACAGCGCGTGCAGGATCACGCCGACCAGGAGCGCGAAGGCGGTCTTCTGCCAGTGCGAGTCCAGGCCCTTGCCGTCCGGGTCAACGATCAGCGTGGCAAGGTTCTGCACGTCACCCACCTCGTATTCGGTGCCGAGGCGGATTTCGTCCAGCGGATTCCAGCAGACGCCGCCCGAGGTGCTGGCCGGCTCGAAGCGCAGCACCTTGTTCTTGGCGTGCTTCTGCCGCCAGCCGGCGGTCAAGGCCCACAACTCGCCCTTCAAGTCGGTGATGACGCTGCTCGCGCCCCACGACAGCAGCGTGGGCACCACCAGGCCGACGCCCTTGCCCGAGCGCGTGGGCGCGTAGGTCAGCACGTGCTCGGGGCCGCTGTGCCGCAGGTAGAAGAAATTGCCGTCCTTGTCCTGCCAGCCGCCCACGTACACGCCGGTAGCCGTGGGTGCGGCCTTGCCGGTGACGATCTCCAGGACGTTGCGCTCGCGTGGCAGCAGGCCGGCCGCCTGAATGTCCTTCTTCTCGGCCCAGCGGGCCGAGCCGTGCAGGTACTCGTTCGCCTTCGAGCTGTTGGACGTGACGACCTTCGCCACGGCCACGCCCAGCAGGCCCACGGTCGAAACCAGCATCCCCATGCTGCCGGCCTTCATGATCTCGTCCGGGTACTGGCTGTACCACTTGTACGTCCAGTGCAGGATCGACCAGGGCGCGTACACGTGGCCCACGTTGGGGCCGAGGGTCGCGTGATAGGCGAACGTGTGGGCGAAGAACTGCGTCGCGGCCTGGAGGCCGCCGACCATCGAGGCCGCGCCCAGCACCGGCAGCAGCTTGCTCGGCTTCGGTTTGGCGGTTCGGACTTGCGGCCCTACCGCGTTGTTCATCTTGATCTTCATCTACTCCTTCCTTTCGACGTTTTGATGGAGCCTTTCGCGGTGATCGAGACGGCATCGCCGACCGCGATGCGCGTCAAGCGCCGGGCCGTGGCCTGGTCGATGGGCATAACCATGACCTCATCACCTCGTTTCAAGAGGGCCAGCGCCTGGCCCTCGATAGTCCTGGTGCCCTGGAACGTGAGCGCACCATCACCGGCAGTATATCGGGAATGCTTCGGTATATCGAAACCTTTTAGGCGCTTTGCCTCGCGTTCGGCGATGTACTTGTCGGCGGCGGCGACGCCCGGCGGCGTCTGGCCTACTCCTGTTCCTGGCCGAGAAATTCCCCGTCGCAGTGCGTGATCTGGTTGGGTTCCTTGCTGCTCCACGTGACGAGGAACATCACGCGGCAATAGCACTTCACTTCCGCCGGCGATGCGAACCACACCGAGTTCGGACAGTGCTCGCAAACGGTGCTGGCTTTGGGGCGGCGGTTTTCTTCCAAGGCGTCCAACGTCGGGCTTCCGGTGGACGGTGGCGGCGTGAAGGCCGGCGTCGGCGCGGTCGCCTCGGCCGGCGGCTGGCCGGCCGTCGCCTGCTCGGGCGACGGCTGCGGCTCCGGTAGCGTGCTGGTCGGCAGCGGGCCGCTGTCCAGGGCCGCCAGCGCCGCGTCCAGTTCGTCCTCGATGCTCTGGTCTTTCGGTTCGCTCATGGGTGTTCTCCTTGTTCAAAAGCGCCTGCCGCCGGCTCTCAAGAGCCGGATCGGTGAAGGTGATGGGTAGCTGGGAATCGACGGCGGCGCGGATCATCTGCGCCTTGAACTCCACCGTGCCGTTGACGGTGATGCGGTTGCCGTAGCGTTGCATCGCCAGGCGCAGGGCTTCTTGCAGCCCTTCGCGCGTGGCCTCGCGGGAGACTTGCAGGCGGTCACCGTCATCGCGCACGGCGCTCATGCCGGCGCGGAAGATGATCGTCCCCTTCTTCGTGATGTTGTCCACCGCCGGCGCGTGGCCGGGCTTCGCCTGGCCCTCGCCCCGGATGGTGTTGCCCTTGAGGCCCTGGGCCGCCTCGCGGGCGCGCAGGGCGGCCAGGGCGTCGGCGCCGCCGTGCTGCGCCTCCTTCTTGAGCCAGTCGGCCCACGTGCGCCGGCTGTGCTCGGCGTAGAGGGCCGTGCGCTCCTGCTGGAACTGCTTGTTGATCGCCTGGAGTTCGCTGCGCAGGGCCTTGCTCGCCTGGGCGTACAGCAGCTTCTTGTTCGCGCGGCCCTCGCCGACCACCTTAATCGTGGCGCGGCGCAGGCGGTTCGACCTCTTGGCCGCCTCGATCAGCCGATCCTTGCGATGCCGGGCGCGCTCCAGGGCCTGGGCGCGCGCCGTGGTCAAGCTCTGCTGCTCGGCCTTGTACTTCGCGTACAGCTCCACGGTGTTGACGCGAAGGCGGATGGGGTCTTTGCGGTACTGCCGCTTCGCGGTGGTTTGCGCCTGCCGTTCGGGCGAAGCCTCGAACGGGCCAAGCCGCGCCTCCAGGCTCGGCTTGGAAAGGTCGCGGGCTACTGTGCTCGCCTTCACCATCGTTCCGTCGCCGGCCTCGAACACGAGGCCATTGGCGCGGACGCGCAGCTCCATTCCGTTGTCCCGCATGACCTGGTGCAGTTCCTGCCAGGACTGCGCGCCCTTGATCTCGTCCAGGCACTCGCGCTTGATCCAGCCGACCAGGCTTTCAACGCCGGCATGCCGCTCCATGTCGGCGGCCCGGCCCTCCGCGCCGCGCTTGCGCGGCTCGTGGTTGTCGCGCTCCAGGCCGTAGTCGCGCTCCAGGGCCGTGCAGAGTTCCGCCAGCGCCCGGTGCGGGTAGTACGGCTCGTGCATCGTGTGCCGCGTCGGGTGAATCTTGTTGATGGCGATGTGGATGTGCAGGTTGTCGGTGTCGTTGTGGACGGCACTGATTCGCTGATGCTCGCCATAACCCAGCCCGACGCAGATGCGTTCCTCAATCGCGCGCAAGGTGTCGGCGCTGGGCTGCTCGCCGGCCCGGAAGCTGACGATCAGGTGGTAGGTCTTGTCGCCCTTCGCGCGGGTGTTCGTGTGCTGGGTCGCCAGCACCTCCGTGATGGCGTCCTGGATGGAACCGGCTTCGCAGTTCGTCGCCTGCACGTGGCCCAGCCGGTGGTCTTTGCTTTGGGCGTCGGTGATGTAGTTCGCCAGGCCCGCGAAGTCGCTCTTGCCAAGCGAGCGCATCGGCACGTGCTTGGCGATCATGGCCGCCCCTCCGGCTTTTTAGCCGCTAAAGAAGTCAAGGCTCGGCCCTCGGCTGAACCACGGCCTTCATGATCCGGCTCATTTCGTCCTGGGTGGCCTCGATCCGGCCCAGCAGGGCCAGGATGGTCGCCTCGCCGAACTGGAGCGTTCGCACGTCATCGGTCAGCCAGAGCTTGAGCAGGCCGCCAAGGCGGCCAAGGTCGCCGTTGACGCGCACCAGCTCGCGCACGTGCTGGTAGTCCATGACGCCCTTGATCTGGTAGCCCTGGCCCACGTCGCGCAGATAGCGCGCCACGCTGACGCCCGCCCTCTTGGCGTTCGCCTCGATCTCGTCTTTCTCTTCGGGGAACACCGGCACCCGCAGGTGCTGCCGCCGCCGGCGGCCGTGTTCCTTTTCGTCGTTCTCCATGCCTCGCCTCGTCTCTCATGCCGGCGGTAGCCGGCTGCCTCGCAGAGCAGGATGACCCGTTGAGCGCCCCCGGCGCGAATAAGGGACAGTGAAGATAGATAACCGGCTCGCCGGTTAGCTAACTTCACACATCCTGCCCGCCTTACGGCGTTAATAACACCAAGGAAAGTCTACACCAGCCATTACGATTTATCCGCAACTATCGCGCTATCAGGCCGCAAAAGCAGCAACGGATATAGCGAAAACCGCCACAATGGCCCATAATGCCGCTATCGAAGCGTGCCAATGCACGCCGATAGCGGACTTTTTGCGTTTCCGTAGCGCCGCTTAGTAGCGTTACATTTGCGATGAGAGGATTAGATGGACGAACACGATGCCAAAGACCTACCCCGAAGAGCTGGCTGAATGGGTGAAGGGACGGGAAGCCAAGAAGCCGCGCCAGGACAAGCACGTGGTCGCGTTCCTGGCCGTCAAGAGCGACGTTCAAGCGGCGCTCGATGCGGGCTATGCGATGAAAACGATCTGGGAGCACATGAAGGAAACCGGCCGGCTGCGCTGTCGGTACGAAACCTTCACCCAGCACGTGAAGCGGTACATCAAGGCCGCGCCGGTAGCTTCCCCGCCGCCTCCCGCCACTCCCCCGGACAGCCAGCCCAAGGGCGCGAAGCCCGAGCCGAAGGCCGCCCCGCCGGCCTCGGAATCCAAGAGTGAGCCGCCCAAGATCGGCGGCTTCACGTTTGATGCGACTCCAAAGAAAGAGGATTTACTGTAATGGCGAAAATTCACATGGTTCTGCAAGGCAAGGGCGGCGTCGGCAAGTCGATGATCGCGGCCACCATCGCGCAGTACAAAGCCGGCAAGGGACAGAAGCCGCTTTGCATCGACACCGATCCGGTGAACGCGACGTTCGAGGGCTACAAAGCCCTCAACGTGCGCCGGCTCAACATCATGGACGGCGACGAGATCAACACCCGGAATTTCGACGCCCTGGTCGAGATGATCGCGTCGGCCGAGGGCGACGTCATCATCGACAACGGGGCCAGCTCGTTCGTGCCGCTGTCGCACTACCTCATCAGCAACCAGGTGCCGGCGCTGCTCCAGGACATGGGCCACGAACTCGTGGTGCATACGGTCGTCACCGGCGGCCAGGCCCTGGTGGACACGGTGAGCGGCTTCGCCCAGCTCGCCAGCCAGTTCCCGGCCGAATGCCTGTTCGTGGTCTGGCTGAACCCGTATTGGGGGCCAATCGAGCACGAGGGCAAGGGGTTCGAGCAGTTGAAGGCGTACACGACCAACAAGGGCCGTGTGTCCGCCATCATCCAGATTCCGGCGCTGAAAGAGGAAACCTACGGCCGCGACTTCGCCGAAATGCTCCAGGATCGGCGCACCTTCGATGAGGCCCTGGCCGATTCGGCGCTCACGATCATGACGCGGCAGCGGCTCAAGATCGTGAAAACCCAGCTCTTCGCCCAGCTCGAAAACGCGGCGGTGCTCTGATGGCGGCCGACGACAAGATCGAGGAGCTGATACGGGAGATCGCGGCCAAGCACGGCATCGCCGTGGGCCGCGACGATCCGATCTTGATCCTCCAGACCATCAACATGAAGCTGATGCAGGACAGCGCATCGGCCCAGCAGGAAATCTTGGACGCCTTCAAGTCGGAACTGGAGTCCATCGCCCACCGATGGGGTGATGACGCCAAGGGAAAGGCGGAAAGGACGCTCAACGCGGCGTTGGCGGCCAGCAAGGACGCCATGACGCGGGGAATGCAGGAGGGCGCGAAGGCGGCCGCCGAGGCCGTGCGGCGTGAGGTTGAGGCGGTGACGGCGCAGCTCGTCGCGCCGATCCGCGAGGCGCGGCGCGTCGCCATGATGAACATGGTCGCGGCCGGCATGGCGGTCGTGGCCGCCGGCCTGGCCCTGTGGGCCTCGCTGTAGATGGCGATGCGGGATCTCATCGTCAGAACTGGCGATGGTCGACCGCGCCGGCGGCATCGCCAGGTTCGGCGATGCTGGCCAGCTCCCGGCATCGTCGCTTGTGACGATGCTGCAGGATGATTCCACCAGGCCCTCGGCGGGCCTCCCTCGCCAGAAATGGCGATGCTCGAGAAAAAAGCCCGGCGACCGCCGGGCTTCGTTTTTATGCGGGCCTGGCTGACAGGCCCAAGGACTGCGATCTCCCTGGCCGCTCCTGGGCCTGGGATTGCTTGCGCTCCTGCTCCTGCTTGCGCATCAGCAGCTCATGCCGGCGGGCGGCCTCGCGCATGGCATCCCAATCGGAAGCCAGCTCGGGGTTCTCGGCGCGCATCTTGCGCGTCGCCAGCTCTTCGATCTTCGGCGAGTGCAGGCCCATGCCTTCCTTGATCTCGCGGACGGCCTCCAGGCGCGCGTGAAGCGTCTGCAAGCGGGCCTGCTGCTGCGCCTGCTGGTTCTGCCAGGCTCGCTTAGAGCCGGGCAAGGAAAGCCGGCCAGGCGCGGACGCCTGGGTCTGCTGCAAACGGGCCTGCTGCCGGTCGATCAGGTTTTCTAGCCTGTCCTCGATGTGCTCCACCTGGTCGTGCTTGGCCTGCACGTAGAGCGCCAGGGTTTCGGGGTAGGACTGCTCGACCGGGGCCGCCTCTAGGGTGGCCTGCTGCTCGATCTCGGCCGCCTGGGCGGCCTCCAGCAAGTCGGCTCCGGTGTCCTCGCGCGAAGCGCCGAAGGCGGCACCGCCGAGGGTGGCCGGCGCGCTGACGCGGGCCGGCTTGGTGGCGCGGCTCTCGGTGCCGCTGCCGGGGATGGTGAGTCGTTTCAAGGGCGTGCCTCCTTTTTAGCCGCTAAAGCTACATGGAGCGCCCCCGCGTCAGTTTCGGGGCCTCTGCGGCGACTGCCGCCTTGCCCTGGGCGTTGTAGCTGATGCTCTTTGCGCTCCCAATTTCAGGTACTTTATCGAAATCTGACCGAGCGTGCATGACAAAGTTCTTGCCGATCTGCTGGTACACGTTGGTGGCGTCGGCATGAACGATCACGCCGGCGTGGGTCTGCTTCTTGTCGGCCGCTTGGGCCGTGTACAGGTTGTAGATGCCGGGCTTCAACGCGCCCGCCTTGTCTACTTTCTGATTCGTCCAAGCGCCGTCCTTTTCGGCCTGAACGATGCGTTGACCGTTCATGACCAAGAGGCGTTCTTTCATCGGGCACTCCTATGGTTGCCGTAGTTCTCAAAAGGGTGATGGTGGCCCCATGCAAGCCGCGCTCCAACAAAAAAGCCTACCTCGGCAAAGCGAGGCCGGCTCTTCCCAGCGGCCGGGTTGTGCGTTTTGTCAGGGTTCCAGGGTAATTTTAAGGAAAACCAACCGATTTATCAGGTCTTTTTGCGTCCGCCGCTGGTCGGATCGGCCGCCCGGCCTTGCGCCATGACGGTTTCCAGGGCCTCCAGCCGGCCGCGAAGCCCGGCCGCTTCCTCGCGGGCCTGGGCAGCGTCGCGCTTCGCCTGGTCGCGCTCGCCCTGGGCGGCGGTCAGCCGCTCGGCCTGGCGGTGTGCCTCGGCCGCCATCGCCTTGCGCTGCTCCTGGTGGGCCTGCTCGGCCGCCTCGGCCTTGGCCTGCACCTTCACCAGCTCCGCGCGCACCTGGTCGCGCTCGGCGGCGGCCGCCTCGGTGGCCTTCCGCTGCTCGGCCTGAGCGGCGCGCGCCTGGTCGGTCGCCTGGTTCGCCCGCTCCAGGTCGGCACGCAGCTCGCCGGCGCGGCGCTCGATCTCGGCGGTACGGCTGTTCGCGGCCGCGAGGTCGGCCCGCAGGGCCTCCACCTGGTCGGCGCTGGCCGTGGCCCTCTCCTGGGCCTTGTCGCGCTCTGCGCGCGCCTGGCGGGCTTCCTGATGGGCGTGATCCAGCTCCGTGCGCAGCTCGCCGGCCCTGGCCTCGGCCGTGGCCGCGCGCTCGCTGGTCGCCGCGAGCTTGCCGCGCAGCTCGTCGGCCTCGCCCTTGGCGGCCGCCTCGACGGCCTCCAGGGCCGCGATGCGGGCCTTGGCCTCGTCCAGCTCGCCGGTGAGCTGGTCGGCCAGCTCTGCGGCTTCCTGGCGCGCTGCTTCCGTCTCCTGGCGCACGGCCTCCAGCGCCTCGCGCTCGGCGGCCAGGCGGTTGTTCGCCATTTCCAGCGCCACGGCCCACAAGTCGCCGCCCAGCTCGGCCAGCTTGTCAGTGATCGCCTGCGGTGCCGGCTCGCGGATCGGGGCGGCCTGGCTGGCCTTGCGTGCGCGCCACTCGTTCATCGCCTCGCTGATGGTGGTGAAGCTGCCGCTGCCGAGCTGCTTGCGCACGTTCGCCAGCGTGGGGTTCTGGCCGGCCGCGTCCAGTTCGTCGGCCACCGCAAATATCTGCTCCTTCGAGATCGCCATGTCGGGCCTCCTTTGGCCGGTTGTATGTTGTAGCGTGAAGCATACTACAACATACAACACTACGCAAGCGGTTTAGCTGAACTTTTTTTAGCGGCTAAAACGCGGGCAAAAAAAGCCCCGCTCGATGGCGGGGCGATGGGTGGGGGTCGGTGGTCGGCGATGCCCGGCGCTGGGCGTGTCAGCCCTCCAGCAGCGCGACAAGCTGCACGGTGCCAAGGTCGGCCTCGAACTCCTGGCCGTCATCCTCGTATTTGAGCCAGGCCCAGCCCTCGGCCGGGGGCCGGCGGTTGAGGATCAGCCGTGCCGGCCGGTCGTCGTGCTTGACCTGGATGATGGCCTTCTTGAGCTTGTCGGGGTCGGCCTCCTTCGGCTCCTTCTTCCCCTTGGCGTCATCATCCTGCGGCCCCTGCTCGCCGTCGCCGGCCTCGGCGTCGGTCTTGCCGGTCAGCGCATCGACGGTGTTGGGATCACGGTCGCCGTCCTCGTGACTGCGCTTGTCCTCCAGGAACTCGCGCAGCAGCTTCACCGAGCCGCGCGTCAGCTCCTGGCTGTCGTCGGCCAGCCAGGCGGCCACCTCGTCGGGGTTCTTCTTGTAGGCCGTCACCAGCTCGTTGATGACAGTCACGTCCTTGCCCCGGCCGCTATTGAACGCCTCGGCAATGGGTTCGGGCAAGTCCAGCAGCGTGACGTGCTGCGTGACGAAGGCCGGCGACTTGCCGATCTCCTTGGCGATCTCGCCCTTCTTCTTGCCCTTCGCCAGCTCGCGGCCGATGAAGTCGGCGATCTCACGCGCCGTCAGCTCGTTGCGTTGCAGGTTCTCGATAACCTGGTCGGCCTCGTTGTAGTCGTTGTCGATGAAGGCCGGGATCGTGGTCTTGTGCGCCCACTTCGAGCCGCGATAGCGCCGCGCGCCGTGGTTGATGAGGTAGCGCCCCGGTGCGTCCGGGTTCTCGCGCACGCTGATGGGCGACTTCACGCCGCGCGCTTTGATCGTCTCGCCGATCTCCGCGATGCTCTCCGGCGAGAAGCCGGGGTTGTCGGCCGTGCGCGGCTGGTGCGGGTCTTCGTCGATCAGGTCAAGCGGCAGCTCCTGCGGGCCTGCGCCGCCGGCGTTGGCCGCCGGCTGCTCGTTCAGCAGGCCGGCCAGGTCGCCCAGCCCGTCCAGGCCCAGCCCGGACGATTGCGGCTTGTCCTGCTCCTTCTTCTTGGCGTTGGTCTTGGCGCTCATTGCGCGATCTCCATCTTCGTGAACACGTAATCCGCCAGCGCACGCACCTCCTGGGTGGCCTTCCGCGCGGCGGTCTTCTTGATCTTCCACACCGGCATCTGCTCGCCCAGCGCCTCGGCGATGCTGTCACGCGCGCCGATGCTGAACGGCAAGATGAGCTGCGGGTATGCCTGCTGCAACGTCGCCAGGTTGTTGACGTGGCGCGGCTTCCGCGCGTCCACCTTGTTCGGCACCATGCCGAGGAAGCGCAGCTTGGGGTTCTGCTTGCGCAGGTTGCTGATGACCGCGACCATCTTCTTCATGCCCTGCAAGCTGTACGCCTCCATTTCGATGGGCGACAGCATGTAGTCGGCCGTCAGCACGGCCGCCGTCATGGCGACGCCAAGGGAGGGGGCCGTGTCGATCAGGCACACGTCGAAGAACTCGCCCAGCGCGGCCACACTGGCCCGCAGCGCGGCGGCCGCCTGGGAAAGCTCCATCTTGTCCAGGTTCGCCAGGTTGGCGTCTGCCGCGATCAGCGCCAGGCCGTCATCCTCCCGGTCAGCGAACCAGGCGCGCAGCTCGTCGCCGCCGGCGGTGAACATGCGACTGGCGGGATAGCCCGAGTCGTGGCCGGCCAGCGTCCAGCTCGCATTGCCCTGGGTGTCCAGGTCGATCACTGCAACCCGAAGGCCGCGCTCCTGGAAGTCGAACGCCAGGTGGCAGGTTGCGAACGTCTTGCCTTGACCGCCTTTCTGAATTGCCGTGACCAGTGTTTTCATGAGTTGGGTTCCTGTTTCCTCTTTCCCTTGGCGTCGGCTTCCCAACGCTTGACGATGAACGCTTGATGCTCCGGCAGTACCGCCGTCACCCGCTCGAAGCCCTGCGGGAGCACTTCCCCCGCCACTGCCCACACGCGGCTGACCGCTTGCGATACCGCCCCCTTGGTCAGCCCCAGCGAGGCCACAAACTCGGCCTGGGGCCTTCCATCGACCAGCACGCCGCGCGCTATGTCGATGGTCTGTTGCCCGATCTCCAGGCCCTTGATCGCCGCCTGGAATTGGGCTTCGGTTAGCCGTTTCTTCATGGAGAACACCCATATAAACTCCACACCCGGTTGTTGAACAAAAGGCGGTGCCAGCCGCCGACCATGTGCAGAAGTTTAGCTAAACTCGCCGCCCGCGTCAAGCGTTTTAGCGGCTAAAAATGGGCGCGTGATCTTCTTTCTTGGCGTTCAACCTGGCCGCGTCAGCGGCACTCATGAAGAACGTCATCAGCGGGCCGACCGTGCGGCTCGAACCGTTGGCAAAGCACACGTCGAACTGACCGCCGGCGGTGTGCGGATCGACGCCTTCCACCAGTCGCCAGGGGTCAAGGCCCCATTCCTCGGATTGCGCGCTGTACCAATAGGCCGGCGCATCGCCGTTCAAGTCGCTGGCCGCGTACTCGCGCACCAGGACGGCCACCCGGCCGGTGTTCGGCTCCACGAATCCCGGCGGGTAGGGTAGGGTCTGTTTTTTCATGTCAAAGCCCCTTCGGCTTGTAGATCGAAACGAAGTAGGTGATCGCGGTCAGCACCGCGAAGTACGCCAGGAACGACCAACCGGCATACACGCCAGGCGTGTTCCAGTGGTAGAGCATCCGCACGAACTGGAAGAAGGTGGCAATCGACAGCACCCACTTGAGGATCGGCCAGACCAGCACGGTCGCCACCCATACGAACTTGACCAGGCCGGCCAGCAGGCCAGCACCGGGGGCCTTGTTGGGGGCAGCAGACGCGGCGGCAGGCTCCACCGGCGCGGGCGCGGCGGGCTGCTCGATCTCCTTGGGGAACTTGATGATGTTGGACATAGCTTGACCCTCCACGCGCTTACGTGTTGAATGCTGGGTGCTCCCACTCGGAAGCATGGTTACGGTGTGCCAGCACCAGGCCAAGCGCCCCGGATCACTCCGGGGCGTTCCTCCACCTGGGGCCGCCCTTGATCTTGCCTCGGCTCACGCAATACTCCTTCTTGGCGTCCTCGATAGGCCCGGCCGTTGCCGACCGGGCCATGTGCTCTTACCAGCCGGCCCGGCGCTTGGCCTGCTCGACGGCTTCCATCGACCAATGGCCCTTGGCCTGCCCCTCCAGGGAGCATCCGGCGAAGTACGCCTTGCCGCGCAGTTCCTCGGCTTTGCACACCAGCTCGGCCGCCTCGGCCATCATGGCCGCGATCTCGTCACGGCGGGCCGGGAAGTCGGTCGCTGCCGCGCCCTCCAGCTCGTCAATCCAGGGCATAATCTTGTTGTCGCTCATCGGACTTTCTCCGGTAGTTGACCTGGGCAATGTGCCCGGCCTTCAAGTGCTATATTAGGGCAAAATGCCCTAACCTGTCAAGCACTTTAGCTAAACTTTTTTCGCTTTACCGGAATCCGAAGGCTAAACTTTAGCCGCTAAAACCTTTCCCTTGGCGTCAATCCTCTTTCCAGATCACGCCCAGCCCGGCCTGGTCGCACAGGATCGCCCATGCCGCATAGGGAATCGGGGTGTCCTCGCCGATCCAGCGGCGGATCGTGCGGTCGCCCTTCGCGCCCAGCCCCAGCGCCTTCGCGGCCTTGCTGCCGCTGAACCCGGCCAGGCGCAGCACCTCTCGGACTTCCTCGCCGGTCGGTTGCGCCCAGCGTTCGGCCGGCTTCAAGCACTCCAGCCGGATATTGGCGTCGTTCGTCATTCGTTCGTTCTCCTGGTCAAGTGATAAGCCGCAACTGGTCGAAGCCGTAGATCGACTGGATGCAGCTCGGGTCTGAATCGACCACGCGCCGGCCTGCGCGATTGGTCTTGTACGTTACCGGCCTGTCGTCGTGCGCCCACACCTGGCGGGTGTCGGGATGCACCTTCACGATGATGATGCGCTTGCCGATGTAGCGGTCGAAAACCGGGTGATGGACGCTCACGATCTCGCACCGCTGGCCGGGCTTGAACTCCACCAGGTCGGCCGGGCCTCCATCGCCATTCCTGGCGATGCTGCAGGTTGCCGCGCTCGCTCGCGGCATCGTTGTTTCCGGCGATACAGGCCCGCCCTCGCCCGGCTCGGCATCGTCGGCTTTGACGATGCTGCAGGTCATCGTCGTTTCTGGCGATGCGGGATCTCGCTCCGGGCCTGCGCCGGTGATTTTTCCCTTGGCGTCCAACCCGGCGGCCCTGGCCGCCTTGATCCTGGTCGCGGCCTCGGCCGCCCAGCGCCTGGCGATGAAGGCCCGATGCGAGGGCAGCACCACATCGACCAGGACGAACCCCGGCGGCACCAGGACGGTCGCCGGTGCGCGCCGCGCCGGCGGCTCCAAGCCGGCCAGCCAAGCGGGCAGGGGAGCATCGGCCAGGCGGTCGCGGTAGCTGGCCTCGACCATCACCGGGCGCTTCTTCTCGGCTCGCTGCGCAGCCAGGATGCCGCGCGCAACCTCGTCCACCGTCATGCAGCCCTGCGCCGTGTCGAAGTGCGAGCGGTAGCCCGTTTCGGAGATAAACGGCCTGTCCAGGTCGATGACGTGGAACTGGAAGTGGGCACCCAGCGGCCCGCCGTAGCCGGCCTCGTACTCCACCAGGGCGCGCATGTCGCCATCCGCGACCAGGAACTGGCCGCGCTGGCCCCACAAGGGCACGTCGCCAGGCACCGCCGCGCAATGGCGCTCGATGACCTGGCCGGGCGCGTCGTGGTCGGCCATGCTGCCCACGTGCGTTCCGCCGTTCATCTTCCAGATGACGGCCTCGTATCGGTCGCTGGCCGCCTCGGCGGCCGCACCGTCACCGCGCATGATCGCCGCGTCGATCTCCACCACGGCCGCCACGGCGGCGGCCAGCAGCTCGTCGCGGTCGGTGGGCAGCTCGGCCAGCAGCTCGGCCGCCGGCGCGTTCCAGTCCTGGCCCGGCTGGGCCGGCGTCTTGCGTTTCTTCGCCATCGGCCGGCCCCTCAAGTGTCAGCACGCCGCCACGCGATCACGTCGCGGGCTTCGTAGCCGTGGCGCTTGCAGTCGTCGCAGAATCCCGAGCTGAACCCCTTGTGGTTCGTGCCGATCCATGCGGCCGGCTTGCCGCATTCGTGGCCGTAGGTGCCCGGCTCGGCGTTGTGGCACTTGCCGTCCGTCGCGTAGCTGTTCGTCGGTGCCTGGGGAGCGTTGTTCCTGGTCATGGTCGCCTCCTGGAAGCCCCGGCCGAAGCCGGGGCCGCCCCTCATCAGTCAATAGCCCGGTAGATCGCGGCCGCCTCGGCGTGGCTGGCTGCGAAGCCGCGCAGGAAGTGATAGCGGTCGATCAGGGCATCGCCGGCGTCCGTGTCGGCGGCCTCGGCCGCGAGCTGACCCAGCGCGAACAGGGTTGCGACAATGCCGGCGGCGTCGGCCGACAACTCGCCTCGGAAGCCGTTGCCGTCCACCTCGATCTCCAGGCGGTCGGCCAGGTCGGGGGCCATGTAAAAACCGCCGTCCGACAAGGTGTAGTAGTGCCAATACGCGCCGCTGTAGCGTTCGCAGAGCCGGCGAAGCCAGGCATACACCAGGGCCTCGCCGCGCATCATCAGACGCGGGCCGAAGTAGGCGGGCAGGAAGTCGAGGCGCTGGGCCTCGGCGACCAGGGAAGCGGTAACGGGTTGCTCTTGGGTGTTCATCGGACTTTCTCCGGTAGTTGACCTGGGCGAAATGCCCGGCCTTCAAGTGCTATATTAGGGCAAAATGTCCTAATCGTCAAGCACTTTAGCTAAACGTTTTAGCCGCTAAACCTTGCCCTTTCCCTTGGCGTGCATTACAATGTAATTCACGAACCCAACCGGAGAACCAATCATGGCTGCAAACCAGCTCGTACAAACGCGCATCGACGGCGCGATCAAGGAAGAAGCGGCGGCCGTCCTGGCCGCGATGGGCCTTACCGTGTCCGACGCGGTGCGGCTGCTGCTCACGAAGGTGGCCCAGGACAAGGCGCTGCCCTTCGAGCCGCTGATTCCGAACGCCACCACCATCGAGGCGATGAAGGAAGCCCGCAAGGGCAAGCTGCCGCGCTTCGCCACCGTCAACGATCTGATGGCCGATCTGCATGCGGCAGATTGAGCGCACCGGCCAGTTCAAGCGCGACTACAAGCGCGAGGCGAAAGGGCAGCACCGGGCCACGCTCGACGCCGACCTGGTGCCCGTCCTGGTCGCGCTCGCCGACGACCAGCCGCTGGAACCTCGGCACCGCGACCACGCGCTGACCGGGGACTGGAAGGATCACCGGGATTGCCACGTCAAGCCCGACCTGGTGCTGATCTACCAGAAGCCCGACGCCGACACGCTGCGCCTGGTGCGCCTCGGCTCTCACTCCGAACTCGGCTTGTGATCGGCGCGGGCCTGGCCCCGCGTCTCACGTTTCATTGACACTTGAGGGGCGCTTTCCGCGCCACCGGCCGAGCTGGCCGACCCCCTTCCTTGGCGTAAAACCTGCGGCGGTGGAGCTGCTGCGATGCTTGAGGATCGCGCGGCCGGTCGAACCGCGGCGACCTGGTTGGGGAGTGTGAGGGGGCTTTGCCCCCTCGCAAGCTCTCGAACTTACTGCCTTCCGCCAGGCGCTTGCGCCTGGCTCTCCTAAGCCGTAGCGCCGAAGGCGCTCCATTGTGGGGTGAGGCCGCAAGGCGGCCGAGGGGCGTAGCCCCTGGGGGGATGGGAGGCCGCTTGCGGCCGGGTGGGATCGAGAAGGGGGGTTTCCCCCCTTCGGCGGCCGGTCATGCTGCGCGGTAGCTTGGGCCGTGTTGCCGTTTTTTTCGCCAGCCTCTGGTTAAAACTACCTGGTTATATAAAAAGGTTATAAAGACGGTTAAAAACCTGGTTAGCATGACCGAAAAACGCGCGTAAACCGTTGTCACGCCAAGGAAAAGCGCGAAGAGGCCGCCCCTCAAGTGTCAATGGATAAGCCCCCCATGTGTCAATACGCTGCCCCTCAAGTGTCAAGAACCGCGCCCCTCAAGTGTCAGTAGGGCCGCCCCTCAAGTGTCAATACCGGGGCAGGGTTCCTAACAGGGTTATCCACAACTTCGGTGGATAACTCCATGCCGATCAGGCACTTAGGCCGCCTCGGCGGCCGCCTGGACGGCTCGACCAGGCCGAAATCGGCCGCTGCCCCCCAAGTGTCAACATCGCGCCGGCCCCGCTGCCCCTCAAGTGTCAACGTCAGGGCTGCGCCGGCCGGCCTCGGCCGACTTGTCCCGAAACTGTCCACAACGGCCGCGCCGGTGGGGCAGGGCAGGGAAGGCCCCGGAAACGGGCCAGGAAGGCCCGTCAGGGCCGCAAAGCCCAGCGGCGAGGGCCACCGGCCCGGTGAGGGGTCTCCTCGTTTTCAGTGCAATAAGTGACGGTACGAAAAGCTAGCACTGGCGCGGAGGTGGTGTTGGTAGATCGTTGATTTCATTGACTTTCCTGTTCACTTTCAAATCTGCGATTCGTGGCGTCAAACCGTGGTCGGTTTCATCCATTGGTGCCAGTTATCGATGCATTTGGCCGCGAAGGCAGGATTTGGTCAGCATAGCGGTCAACCGGGAAGCGAAACACACCCCGCAAGTTGATGCTCTCCAGCCTGGTGGGCGCAATCTTCCCGATCAGTTCCGGTGGAATGACCTGGCGGCGGTTCGACCAGCGATCCAGGACCGCCTGCATCTGTGAGGTATTCCACGCCATCACGATGTTGGCCATCAGGCTCAACGCATCGGCCACAGCCTGCATTTCATCGACACGTTTGGCCTGCGCCGGGCTGATCCGGCCGGTATAAATGGCGCGCTTGAGGGCGTTAACAGCCTCGCCCCGATTGAGCACCCGGCGCAACTCGTTCCTGAAAGCGTCCTTGACAAAGTAGTCAGCCAAAAACGCCGTACGCAGCAACCGCCCCAATTGCACGCCAGCCTCATAGATTGGATCGCCCTGGGCGGCAGAACCGAACCGCGCAAGAGCTGCCACCGCACTGGCATGTCCGCTCATGACCGAGGCTGCCAGGTGCACCAGACTATCCCAATGCTTTTCGATCAAAGCGACGTCGACATTGGCTTCGCACACCGCAGCGATTTCTGCGGGCACTTTGGTGCCGCGTGGCACAAAGAGGTGGCGCTGTTTGAGTTCCTTCAACCGCGGGCAAAGATCAAAACCAAGCAAACGGGCATGTGACATGGCAAAGTCGGTGTAGCCATGGGTATCCACAGCAAGCTGGCTGGTCTCCAGCTTTTCTTGGCGGATGACACCTTCAATGGCCACGCCCGCCTGGCGCTCATTGAGCACAAAGGGCTGCGCATGGAAGATGCCCCACCGGTCTTTTACATGGGAGTAGATTCCAATGGAAGGTGTGTTGCGCCGAGGATCAAGCCGGGCTTGCCACACCCGTTTGGTGGTCTCCATGGTCATCATGTCAGAAGATGCCAAATCGGACCGCCCCCAGGTGGCGGCAATCGGGTGTCGCTGCATGAATTCCAGCACAGCCTGGCAGGCCTGGCTCAGACGCCGTTCGTCCCGCGCCCAGCGCATGGCCTGGCGAATGCTGGTGGCAGACAATTGCGGAATCATGCGCGCGCATTCGACCGCAGTCAGACTGGTGCCGTGGGCCATGATGCCGGCATAGACCATCAGCAGCTCGTCGGTAGAGCGCGGCTCACGTCCGAGCATGATCCAGCTAAAGCGCACCTGGGCGTCAACGGCCAGAATCACTTCCGGCAATTGAACCTCACCGATGCGGTGATCCAAAGCCGCGCGCAGCTTGGTCACTTCTGGGTCTTCGTCCTCTGCGGGCAATGGCGACAAATGGAGTTCATCATCCACGCGCAGTACGCCACTGCGGGCTGCAGCGGCCACCGCATCGACACCGGCAGTTACTCTGGCCAGCAAAGGCTTCAAGAAAGTGGCAGCCTTGCTGGGTAACGATAGACGGGCATAGTGTTTCTTGGACTCTGCCTGCCAACGCTCGTCCGTGAAGAACAAGCGCGCACGACCCCGAAAGCTCAGGCTGTGCTCAATCCAGACCGAGCCATTGCGCACCGCGCGGCGCAGGGCAAACAGGGTGGCCACCTCCAACGCCTGAAACGCCCGTTCCCGGTCTGGGCTGGAGATCGAAACCTGCCAGATCATTCCCAGACTTGGTGCCACCACTTCAACTGGCAGCTTTCTGGATCCTTTGAGATATAAAGCTTGCAGCTTGGCAAGGTACTCGATGGCAGGATGCTCGCCGGTGGCCTGCCAGGGCAGCTTTGCAATGGCGACGAGCAACGACCGCACGGGGCGAATTCCATCAATCAATCCCTCGCGGACCAGGGAGGCCCTGCTCGGTGGTTTGCGTTTCTGGGTTTCGGTGATCAAGGCTTCAAGACGGGCACGCAACTCAGCATCTGGCACCGCACCTTGCGCGCTCAAGGCAACAAGTTCGCCGAGCAGCGTTTTGTACATTGCGGCCCAATTGACGGTAGCGGGGACATCGGCGGCAGCCTGACGCCACAGATCGGCGATCCGGCGCTGCACCATAAGGATCAACTGGTCTGTGGTGGTGAACAGGCAATACCGAAGAAAGCATGCGACCTCCACGGTGCGCGCTGGCTCTTTGATCTTGGCTCCGGCTGAGGGCGGCCTGGAGACAAGTCGGCGCGCGTAGCGGCGCAAGATGAGATCGGGGATGTCTGCCAGGTGCTTATGAACGTCCAGCGTGTAAAGCAGGTCGATGCGCTCCAGTACCTCGCTGATTTGGCGGGTTGAGTGTTTCGCCGGTGCAGCCCATAGCCAACTCTGCTGGGTTTGTCCATCTGGGCGCAGCTCTGAAACTGAGGCTCGCCAGCGATCAAGTGTTGCTGGATCAACGCTGGCGGCGATGGCGGTGCCTGTTTCAACTTCAAGCTGGGCAAGTGCCGCCGCAATCAGTGTCCGAATTGCCCGCTCGTGCACGATCACCAGCTTGTTCTTGTACAGCCATTGACGCGCCCGCACGAGTAGCTGATCGCGGTCGGCGCAGCGCGCCACTTCGTCGCGCAGTTCACGTACCAGTGAGCGGCGCTGGTGCTCGCTCATCCACTGGAATCCAAGGACCGTGCAGGCTACTTGTTGGTGATCGAATAGCGTGCGCCCGCGTTCATACATGGCTCTCAGCGAGGCGACTTCTGGTGCTGCAATGCCAAGCTCGTTGCCAAGGTGGCGCCACAAGGCTACTGGAATTACCCGAAAGGCACCGAGCAAACGCCCACTCATGCGCAGGAAACCAATATGGAGCGCCAGACCAAGCTTGTGGGAATCACCTCGGCGTGCATTGATTGCGTCGCGCTCGGCACCATCGAAGGTGAAAAATGCCTTCATCTCGAAGTCGCTGATATCGCGGGGGAGCCCACGCATCCCCAAAAACGTTGTGTGCCAACCCTGCATCGTGAACCTCAAAAGTGGGAGGCCACCATACCCGTTTACAAAGCGAACAGGAAAGTCAATGAAATCAACGGTCTACCCAGACCACCCCCGCGCCAGTGCTAGCTTTGCGTACCGTCACTTATTGCACTGAAAACGAGGAGACCCCATTTCCGACCATGCCGCGCCGCAGGCCGGCAAGGTGGCGCCGGAGGCGATGGCGCTGCGCGCGCAACCGCGTCCGGTCACGCGCCTGAACCGGCGCACGCTGGCCATCCTCACCGGCGGCCTGTCGGTCGCCGTGCTCGGGGCCACGATCTGGTCGTTGCAGCCGCATCGGCGCGGCGCGGGCGAACAGACCGAGCTTTACAACGTGGATCGCGTGTCCAAGTCCGAAGGGTTGGACGGCCTGCCTTCGGACTACTCCAAGCTGCCGGCGAAGGTGCCGGAGCTGGGGCCGCCGCTGCCGGGCGACCTCGGCCCGGCCATCGTGAAGTCCCAGCAGCCCGTGACACCGACCTATGCGCCGCCGGGCCACGACCCGGAGGATGCGCGGCGCAAGGAGGCCGCCGCTGCGGCGGCCTCGACGGTGTTCTTCCGCTCGGGCCAGCAGGGCAAGGCCGCAGCGCCTGCCGCAGCCCAAGCCGCCACGGCTGCGCCGGGCAGCGCCTTGGCGGGCTTCGACCCGCTCGCCGCCGGGCCGGCCTCGACGGCGGCCCAAACTCAACAGTCCGCGTCCGACCCGACCGCTGTGCAAAACCGGCAAGACCAGAAAGAGGCTTTCCTGAAAGGCGGTTCTACGGAAACCCGCAATTCCGGCCATCTGCAAATGCCCGCCTCGCCGTACCAGGTGATGGCCGGAACGGTGATCGCTGGCGCGCTGGTGACGGGCATCAAGTCCGACCTGCCGGGTGACGTGATCGGCACGGTGACGGAGCCGGTCTACGACTCGGCCACGGGCAAGTTCCTGCTGATCCCGCAGGGTTCGCGCATCCTGGGCAAATACAACAGCCAGGTGAGCTACGGGCAGAGCCGCGTGCAAGTGGTGTGGAACCGCATCATCCTGCCCGACACGTCTTCGCTCACGCTCGACAACCTGGCGGGCACCGATCCGGCCGGCTATGCCGGCCTGGAGGATGGAGTCGATTGGCATTGGGATCGCGTCTTTGCCGGTGCGGCGTTGACCACGCTGCTGGGCGTGGGCGCCGAGCTGGCCGCGCCGCAGAACCGGCAGGACGGCAACCGGGTCATCATCGCCGGACAGGGCAGCTTGCAGGACAGCGTGAACCAGGTCGGTCAGGAGATGACCCGGCGCAACATGAACATCCAGCCGACGCTGACCGAACGGCCCGGCCTGCCGGTACGGATCATCGTCAACCGTGATTTGGTGCTGCGGCCATACCAGCCGCTGTTCTTCAACAGGGGGGCGATGCGATGAACACGACCAAGAAACTGCGGCTGGGGCCACTGCCCAAGACCGAGAGCGTCAAGCTGACCTTTGCTTGTCCGGCCAGCTTGAAGGCCGACCTCGACCGCTACGCCGCGCTGCACGCGCAGGCGTACGGCGAGGTTGTCGATGCCGAGAAGTTGATCCCGCACATGCTGGAGGCGTTCATGGCCGGCGATCGGGGATTCAGGAAGGGCGCAAACACTAAGACCATGCCGCTGAAGCAGTCCTGACCATATTGGCATCTTCACCATCGACCAGGAATGAAAGCGCAGCCCAAGGGCTGCGCTTTCGCATTTTGGAGGTGGAGTGCGATGGCCTGGAGGCTAGGATGGCGATGCGACTCAGCCCGCCACGATGCCCCTGCGTTTCCCACCGCAAAGCGCCTATGTGGCACCTGGCTCAAAAAACGGCCGGGACACGCAACGACGAGAATTGGGCCTAACCTATTGCCCCGTAAGCCCTTTCGCACTGCTACTCGTCCGCATCAAAGACTTGACAGCGGACATTTTTCAACATTGCGTTGAATGGAGTCTAGGAACGCCTGCTCATCTCAGCTATCCGCTGCGCGAATATGTATATGAATCAGAATCCGGATTGCGAAAATCCAAGGGATATCCCCAGAGTCCGAAACTGGTGAAAATAGAAAGACCCCAGGCGACATGCCATGCGGCCGGCCTTAGCGCGTGCGCGTACTTTCTTAATTGTTGAATTGATCGGCTGGGCGATTCCGTACCTTGGAGCGGCGCCAAGAAGGCCGTATCAGACGGATGTCAGCGATGAAGAGTGGAGCTTTGCTGCGCCGTACCTTGCTTGCCTTCATGGCCGAGGACGCTCCGCAACGCGATCCATTGCCTTAACGAACTGAGGGCTTGGCACTCCGGGGCGTCCACACACGCTCTCAGGCTGGTACTGCTAAGGTGCTGTGTTGGCTGCCTCCGCCGCCTGCGTAAGCATGGGGCATAGACCAAGGGCAGGATCAGGATCACCACGTCTGCGGCACCGAGATAAGCGATGAAGCGATGGATGGGGGAATCCGGTTCGCTAACACCAGGCAAGACGCCACAGCCCATCCGTCAGGCAACATTGACTCCAGTTGCCGTCACGCGGGTCAGCAAGGATTTGAGCCGGTCTGGAAGGACGGTGCCAAGGCCTCGAACGGTTCGGCCCCGCAACAGCGGCAGCCCATCCTGCAGATCCTGCAGCGCGCAAACCAGTCGTGCTCGCGAGAGACATACCGGCCGTCGCTACGCCGTAGCGTTCGGCATGCACTGACGCTGCGATATCGCAGTCAGGAGAGAGCGCAACACCGACGCTGCGCCGTCTGGTGCGGTGACTCTCCGAAGCGTTGCCGGTAGTAGGCGGCGAATCGGCCGAGGTGGCCGAATCCGTAGAACAGGGCTGTCTCGGTGATGTTGGCACTCGGGTGCTCGGATAGCCACGCATGGACAGCATCCAGGCGCATGTCTCGTAGCAACTCCATGGGGCTCATCTGCCGGTGACGTTGACAAGTCTGCTGGAGGACCCGGGCGCTGACGCCGGCCGCACCTGATAGGTCTGCCAGTCCGATAGGCGCCCCAAGGCGCTCACGCATATAGTCTTCCATGGCCTGAAGCCGGGCGATGGGGTCGCGCGCAACGAAGTTCCGATCGCTCGACTCGCGCGGCAAACTACAGGAACTGGCCGCGCGCAGCAGCGAAGCCAAGCCCTGCTCGATATGCTCCACCCACGCGGCGGACTCTCCCGCGCAGGTCGGTGCGGACGACGCACCCAGCAACACCTGGACTAGCAGCAGCCACTGCGCATCCAGCCCTGCTGGCAAAGTCGCAAGCGGTGCGATCGGTGCGACGTCATCTGACTCGATCATGTCGCGCGGGATTTTCAGGATAAGTTGCTCACATCCTGCCTCCCAGCGCATGCGCCAATTTCGCCGTGGCGCCATCCAGCCGGTGCGCCCTTGTGGCAATACCATATACTGGCCGTCAACGGTCAATTCTGCGGCGCCTCTGATCGAATGATGCACCACGATGAACTCCTCGCTCGGTCTTGGTGCAATTTCGACCTCTGCACCATAGCGAAAGGAGAACAGGGTTAGGCGCCGCGCGCGTGCCTTGTACAAAGCCGCATCGACGTTGCCCGAACGCCATGTCAGGCTATGGTCGGCCAACTCTCGCGCTGCCGCGTCATGCATGCGCACGGCCTGATGGGACTGGAATACACGTTGTCGGTAAAGGGCGTGGAAATTCCTCGGAGGAGAGTAGGACAGATGCGCCATCGCAACCTCGTGGTGGTGTTGTTGTGTTCACTCCGCCCGGCTGTGCGGCTGGAGTGGCCAACGCCTGGGGCGTCAACTTGTATCAAAAGAAAATTCCATGCCAACCTCCTCAAGCGGAAGGCGGGCGTCCGTGGTACGCATCGCGCAGCAATGCAAGCAATGCGTCTCGATCCAGTTCCCGCGGATTGGGATAGCGGTCCTGCAATGCCAGGTCGCCAACATGCTCAATATCCTCCTCGTGCATTCCGAGATCGCGCAAGGCCACGGGTGCGCCATTGTCGCGAGCCAATTCGTACAAGGCCGTGGGTGGATCGTCATGCCCCAGGGCAATGCGCAGCACACGCATTGCGTCTGGCACCGCGCGCGCGTTATAGGCCAGCGCGTGGGGCAGCACGACCGTATGGGTCTGGGCATGAGGGAGATCGAGCGTTCCTCCCAGCGTGTGGCACAGCTTGTGGTGCAATGCCATACTGACGTTGCCAAGCACGCTCGCGCAGAGCCAAGCGCCATAAAGCGCGTCGCCGCGAGCCTGAAGATCTCTTGGTGATTGATACAACTTGGGAATCGCGCGTACCGTCGCTGCGATTCCTTCCTGGGCCATGATGGTAAGCAGCGGCGTGGCATCTGGCGCATACAGGCCTTCAACTGCATGGGCTATTGCATTGATCGCGCTGGTCACGCTGATGCTAAGAGGTAGCTCTAGGGTCAGCCGGGGCTCGTAGATAACTGCACGGGGCATGACGCGCGCGTCGCGGCCGGTTTTCTTGACGCCACCCTCTGTGATACCGAAGATGGACGTCATCTCGCTACCTGCATATGTCGTGGGCACAGCGACGATGGGCAACTCTGTACGGAGCGCCACGATCTTAGCGAGTCCGATAGTAGATCCCCCACCAATCGCAATGACGCCATTAGCCTCACTCGTGCGCGCAATCTTGCAGGCCTCCTCAGCCACCAAAGCGGGTACATGCATGGTCGCACCATCGTAGAAGGCTGCCACGTGGCCGATGACCGGCTCGGCCACTTGCCGTCCCAGGGGCGCCTGCTCAGGCGTGGTCAACACGAGCGCCCGGTCAATGCCGAGACGTTCCAGTTCCTGCGGCAATCGGGCGAGGCTATCGGGTCCAAAAATCACCCGCGGGGAACGATAGTCGTGAATGAAATTCATGGCTTCTTGCTCTGCAAGGGCGCCAGGAAATCCAGTGTACGTTCGTTGGCCAACGCCGCGGCACTCGCCACATAGCCCGGACTGCTCGTCCTGGCGAACGAGTGTCCGGCCTCTTCGTACCAGTGCACTTGCAGCAATGGATTGGCACCGAAGCCTTCAGTAATCAGCTGGCGGCTTGGCGCGGGCACGAAGTGGTCTTGGCCGCCCATGTGAAACAACGCCGGATGCTTGACTTCCGGGACCTTGTTGAGCTGCTTCTCCAGTCCAACACCGTAGTAGCCTACGGCGCGATCCACGTATCCTTTGGCGGCCACTAGAAAGGCAAGCGCACCGCCCAGGCAATACCCCACCAATCCCACCTTGCCGTTGCTGTAGGGTTGGTGTCGCGCATAGCGGATAGCAGCCTCCAGATCGCCCACGCCGGCCTCCATGTCGAAGGCCTGCCAGAGCTTGTAGGCTTGCTCTCTCTGCGCCTCATCCTGCGGATCGAGTGCTGTACCTGGCGCCTGGCGCGCGTACAGATCAGGGCAAACTGCCGCATACCCCTGGTCGACCAGCCATGACACCGTTTCTCGCATGAACGCGTTCACACCAAATATTTCTTGAGCGATCACAATCACGGGAGCGGGCGCTTTGGCCGGCGAGCCCACGAGCGCGCCGAATGTATGCCCGTCATACGATTGAATCGATATCCCTTCAGTCAACATCTTCATCTCTCCGATTACAGTTCATTGGGTGTTGAGTCGATGGTGGACGATCAACTGGCCCCATCGGTCGATCTCGTTGTCCCATAAGACGCCCAGAGCTTGCGATGTTCCCCCCTGCGCTGAAGCGCCGATATCCGCCAGCGCCTTTTGTACCTCCGGGGTCTTCAGTGCTTCATTCATTGCTGTGTTGAGCACCTTGACGATGTCCGGCGAGGTACGTGACGGCACAAATAAGCCAAACCATGTCAGGACCTCGAACTTCGGAAGGTCGGCTGCTTGCGCCAGGGGAGGAATCCCAGGCAATGAGGGCGCGGGTTGCAAGCTGGTGACACCCAGCGCACGCACCCGTCCAGATTTGATAAACGACTGCTGTGCGGTGATCGAATCGACCATCATGGAGACTCGCCCCGCGATCAGGTCGGCGGCAGCTGGCGTGCTCCCTTTGTAGGGCACGTGGAGCAGGTCAACCCCGGCCTGAGCGGCCAGCAGAGCGGCCGCCAGATGGATCGACGTCCCCATGCCTGCAGAGGCGAATGACACCTTACCGGGGTTGGCCTTTGCGTACGCTAGTAGGCTCCTGGCATCCTTGTATGGGGAATCAGCCGGCACCACTAGAACGCTGGGGATAGTTGCCAACAGCGCCACGGGGGCAAATGCTTTCCGAGCATCGTAGGCGACGTTCGGATAAAACCACTTGTCCACTGCCAGCCCTGTCGAGTTCACCAGCAGCGTATAACCGTCAGCCGGGGAGCGCGCGACCTCCGCGCTGCCGATGATCCCGCCCGAGCCCGGACGATTCTCCACTGTCACCGGCTGCCCCAGCGTTTGCGACACGCGCTGGGCCAAGACACGAGAAACCATGTCGATTGCACCGCCCGGCGGGAATGGAACGATCCATCGAATGGGCTTGCTCGGGTAGTCTGCAGCACTCGCCGTTACTGCCAGCAAGCTCAAGCCTACGCAGCCTAGCCAGACGACCAAACGAATTGATAAACGAGACAACATGGTGATTTTCCCCTAACTGACTTCAATCAACCCGCGCGGGTGAAGTGGCGCAGCTTGTCCGGATCGATATCAACACCCAACCCAGGACCCGAGGGCAACCGAATCTCGAAGTCCTTGATCTCGAGTTGGGTCTGCGTAAGCGTGTCGGCTAACACCCAGGGCCCTAGCAGTTCACATCCGAAGGGCATCGTCGGCAATGTGGCATACACATGGAGAGCAGCAGCGGTGCCGATTGATGAATCCAACATGGTGCCCCCATAGGACGCAATGCCCGAGGCTTCCGCGATCGCAGCGACCTTGAGGGTATTTGCCACCCCGCCCATGTTGCACAGCTTCAGCGAGAAGGCGTCGACGCAATGATGGCGCGCCAGTTCGAAGGCGGACGCCAGCGAGCTCAGGCTTTCATCGGCCAGGATGGCCACCCCGTTGTCGGCCGACAGGCGCCGAAGCGCATCGAAGTTGCTGCGTGCCACCGGCTGTTCGACCAGTTCGACACCGGCCGCCTCCAGGCGCGGAATCCACACCGATGCCGTGTTCTCATCCCAGGCCTGGTTGATATCGACCCGCACCGCAGCACGGTCACCGACGCGCTCGATAATCTTCTCGATATGGCGCAAATCATCTGCCGGGGAGCGCACGCCAAGCTTGATCTTGAACCGGTTGTGCCGGCGCCGCTCGATCATTTCCTCGGCGATTGCGATGTCCCGCTGCGTGTCGCCGCTCGCCAGGGTCCAGGCAATGGGGATGCCCTGCTGGATCGCGCCGCCGATCAAATCGCTCAGCGGCAGGTTCAGAGAGCGTGCCTTCAGATCATGCAGCGCAACGTCGATGGCCGCCTTGGCCGAATAGTTTCCGGTTACGGCGCGCTCCATTAAGTGCTGGAGCTCTCGCAGATTTGTCGCGTCCTTGCCGATCAGGAGCGGCGCCAAGTACGTTTCGATGATGACCTTGATGGTTTCAGCGCATTCGGAACTCCAAGTCGGCCCACCTACGCTGCTGCCCTCGCCGATGCCGACAAGCCCGCCCGCACGGATCTGCACGATCGCATAGCTCTGCTTCTGCACCGTGGTAAACGACATCTGGATGGGACGCGAAGCTGGGACGTCCACCAGCGTCACATCGATCGCTTCGATCTTCATGCCACTGTCTCCGTAGCCGACTTGCGTTGCTCGGCCTGCTCACGCTCGATTACGAAGTCCAGGGTCATGACCCGCACCCCGTCCTCGATCGTCTCGGGCGTAATCAGGTCGGGGGTGACGCCGTGACAGCAGTCATCGTCCACCCATTTGCCCCCTTCGAAGTAGTATTGCGTGGTCAACGGTTCGAAACCGTCCTTGCGCACCTTGAAGTGCACGTGCGCCGGACGCCAGGTATGGCTGCCCAGGTGGCCCAGCAGACGCCCAGTCGGCCCCTCGGAGGGGATCTGGTATGGCACTGGCATCGTGGTGCGCACGCGAAAGTTGCCCTGGGAATCCGTCACGAGTTTTCCGCGGTAGTAGTCCACGGGGATGTTGTCGTGGATCCCGCTGTACAAGCCATCAGGCGTCGAGTGCCACACGTCGATGACAGCGCCAGCGAGCAACTCGCCCGTGTCCGAGCGCACCGTACCGCGAATGATCAGCGGTTTGTGGTCGTCGTTATCGTAGGTCTTGAGGACGCCTTCAACTACAGGAGCACCTTCCAGGAAGTACGGCCCCTGGATCGCAGGCGCAGAGGTCCGCGAGCGCTGCGCCTTGCCTTCGATGATGGTGCTGTTCAGGAAAACGTCCAGAAGCAGCGCGGTTTCCCGCGTCTGTGCGACCTCGGTGAGATAGTCGACACCCGCGCGGTATTCGGCTTCCGTGACGCGCTTGTCCAGCAAAATTTTGC
Source organism: Cupriavidus sp. DF5525 (assembly GCF_040149425.2). NCBI lineage: Bacteria > Pseudomonadati > Pseudomonadota > Betaproteobacteria > Burkholderiales > Burkholderiaceae > Cupriavidus > Cupriavidus sp. DF5525. The sequence goes on from NZ_CP168268.1 coordinate 56,470, forward strand.
GTACTGCCTCGACGATCGCGCCTGCGACCTCGGCAACTCGTTTATCCATGACTCGTCTCCTTTCAAGATTTCATGGCTGAAACACCGATGAGTTGGTGCTTCAAACATGAATGCTAAGATTCGCGTGTCATGCGGTCCAATACCTTTTTTTGGCCTTTTTGATACGGGATCGGTATGGATTGGCGGTGCTCACCCTAGGGAAAACCAGAGGTTATTAAATGGAATTTCGGCAGCTTCGCTATTTCATCGCGGTCGCAGAAGAGGGAAATATCGGTGCTGCGGCAAGACGCCTGCATATTTCTCAGCCGCCCATTACCCGACAAATACAGGCCCTGGAACAGGATCTCGGTGTGGTGCTGTTTGAACGCACGCACCGCGGCGTAGAACTGACGGCAGCGGGTACAACATTTTTAGAGGATGCCAGGCGCCTACTGCACGTTACCGAGATCTCAAGGGTGAGATCACGTGCAGCATCGCGCGGTGAAATCGGGGAATTGCGCGTCGCCTATTTCGGAACCGTCGTTTTGCATACGCTACCGCTACTGCTGCGGCAACTCTTGTCGGTTGCTCCCTCGGCAACTGTGTCCTTGACGCAGATGAGCAAGAACCGCCAGATTGAAGCGCTGGACGCTGGCACCATCGATATCGGGTTCGGGCGTTTCTACCCCTATCAGGAGGGTGTAGTTGTCCGAAACGTAACCAATGAGAGGCTATTTCTGGGTGCGCAAAAGTCGCGCGCTCGCTCGTTTGGTGAGCAAGTTCATTGCAGCGCGCTTCGTAACGAGCCCTTGATCCTGTTCCCGCGAGAAGGACGCCCCAGTTTCGCAGACGAAGTCATCGGCGTATTCAAACGCGCGCGTGTAGAGCCAAAGGTTGTCGCCATAGTTGAAGACGTCAATGCAGCCATGGCTTTGGCGTTGGCCGGTGTCGGCGTGACAATCGTTCCCGAGACAGTAGCCATGATTTCGAGAACTGACTTCGGCTTCACTGAACTCGTGGGCACCAAGGCCACCGTACCGGTCAGTTGTATATACCGTCACGATCACATTGCACCGATTCTAGAAACATTCTTGAGCTTGCTACCTACTCGAGAATCGCAATAGATGCCACGCGGATGTACCGAGGTCGTTGGCCACGGCCAATCTCTGAAGATGTGCGACAGAATGTCTGTCGGCGGGTGGATAGCGCAGGAGCGCCAGAGAGGTCTGAATTCGCCCAGGGGCCTATGGAGGCCCGTGTCGTCATCCCAGCTATAGGTAGCGGCCCGCTATGCAGAACTCGCCTTGGCAACCTGCAGCGCTCTTCGCTCGAATCGCTCCACAAACGAACTGGTCGACTCCTGGGGCCGCTGCAGGTGTGCCACGATCTCGTAGGGGCCGTCAATGAGCGGCCGCATCGTGATCCCCCATTTGTGAGCGCGCTCGATGCGCGATTGCGCGGACACCCCGACGCCGTAGCCGGCCGCGACCCACGTGGCCAACAGGCCAAACGAAGTGACGTACCGGATGTTCTGTCGACCTGTCGGCAGGGGCGTGGAAAGCCGCTCATCCAACTTGGAACAGATTTCCGCCTGCCAGCGATACAGGGCGAAGTCCAGCAGATCGGCGATCGTGAGTGTCGCCTGATCAAGCAATGGAAATCGTAGCGGCATGGCGACGGCCATGCACTCGGCCCACAACGGCTGCGCTTTAAGCGCCGCGTCGCTCGATACCTGAATTGAAACCCCCGCGTCGTAACGGCCGTCATGTAGTCCCGCATGCAGATCGCGACCTGAAACCTCAAAGAAGGCGAGAGCGACATCGGGCTCTTCCGCGCGTTGCAGCGCCAGCAGTGCCGACAACTGTGGCGACGGCGCGCCTGGCGCTATGGCGAGCCTGAGACGGGGGGACTGGCCGGTAGCGTTGTGCATAAGGGCACCGCAGAGGCGGCTAATCAGGTCAAGGAGGAGCCCATATGATAAGCAAGAGTGAACTTTAACGTCTATAAATTTAACGTGGTTAATTTCAGAGGTTTGTCCGACGCTTCTGCAAATGCAGAAGCCCACTATTCAGCCAGGCCGCCCCGCTGGCACATCGACGTATGAATCCGAACCAGCGTTGGCCTTCGGACAGGCCGTGCGCGTTGCGCGCGTCGCTCAAGGTATTGCTCAAGACGAATTTGCATCCCGGGCAGGCATCTCGCGCTCGCACATGGGCAAGATCGAGCGCGGGGAGCACGTGCCCACGCTTCCTGTCATATTGAAAATTGCCATGGCGCTCAGAATAAGCGCCGCTGACCTGATGGCTGCAACGGAGCACTACCTTGGCATCGGCGCCCGGACCGATTCTTGAAGCTGAACGTCCGTGGTTGGCTCTGTCAGCCACCTAGATTCTCACGTAGGCGGACGAGATCACGCAGACGAACGATGAAGCGCTCCAACGACGCCGGCACGTCATCGCCGCCGCCGAGTCGGAGCAGATAGGTACGGATAGGAAATTCAACCGCATGAGGCCAAGTATGGCACGAGTTTTGGGCCTCGAAACACGTTCGGCCAAGGAAGGTTGAGCGCTCGCTTGCCGCTCAATGGCAAGAGCTTGGGAGGCAGTATGCATTTGGGCCTGGCGCGCGCGCAGCTGCTTCCCCGCAGCGATGGATACCGCCGCTTCACTGGGTCACCAATTGACGCGCTGGTCTACCTCGTCGGGTTGAGCTGCCAGATCCCAATCCGGCTCGCCTTGCGCACCATCATCCACCGGCGCGTCGCAGCCCTCCCACAGCGGTGGCCCGCGTGCCGGGGTGATGTGCGGGGGGGCAGACTCCACCCCGATGTGGTTCAGGATGTGGCGGATTTCGGCGCTGTGGGTGATGAAGGCAATGATGCGCATCTGCCCACCGCACATGGGGCACAGCAGCGGAAATGCCTCGTAGATGCGGGCAATCAGCACCGCCCACAAGTAATGCGCCGCTCGCTTCGGGCGTGCTTCAGGTTCGGGTGTGGGTGTGGCCGCGTTGCCCGGCGCCGCCACCCCAGGTACGCCCGCGCCAGGTTGTGCAGTCTCCACCGTGGCTGGTTGCGACGCAGCAGGCTGAGCCAGCGCCGTTACCGCCGCTCTCAGCGGCGAGTTTGGTGCCAGCACACCAAAGTAGCGGTGCCGGTGGGTGCGTGGCGGTGGCACCAGCGCGGCGATGCGGTCGATCAGTTCCAGCGGTGTGAGGTGCAGCTCATCTGCCTTGGCACCACGCTTGTCACTGGTGGGCTCGCTGCGCTGTTTGGCACAGCGGTACACCAGTTTGCTTCCCTCTTTGCGTAGGCGCTCCATGGAAAACGGTGGACGCGCGCAATAGCGCAGCAGCCGCTCCAGCGCAGCGCGGTCGTGGGCTTCGATGCACACCCCCGCATCCACCGAGAAGCCGCTGTGTTTGTAGCCCAGCATGTCTTTGGCGTCACAGTTCTCCAGCAGGCCCCGAGCAACGAAGGCGCGCAGGATGCGTTTTTGCAGTGTGGTCTGCACTGGGGCCACGGTAGCCGCATCGATGCCGGTGGCCGCGTGAAAGATGACACCCGGCGATGAGATTCGAGGGGTCGCATCAGCATCGCCCTCGCCCTCCACTTCCTCAAACACCCCGTCCACCACACAAACGTGGAAGTGGACGTGTTCATTGAGGCTGGAGCCGAATCGGTGAATGAAGGCGATGGCACCGATGTGCAGGCCTGCCTTGTCCATATGGGCCGCACCGGGGCTGTGGGTCTGCAGAGTTTGTGCGATCACCCGCAGAAAGATGCGCAGCACCATGCTCAGCACCGCTCCGTCGCGCTGCATGAAGTAACGAAGCCGCTTGGGAACCGACAGCACCCACTGGCGCACCGGCAGGCGGGGGAATACGTGATCGTTCAGGTGCGCTGCTGTCTCCACCATGCGCCGGGTGGTGCACGAGGGGCAGACTCCCCGGCCTTTGCAGGAGAAGGCTACAAAGTAGTCGTGCCCACAGTCGCCGCAGCGGCTTCCATCACCCCCAGCCTGCCAGTGGCGAAGGAGCGCCACGCGCGCACATCCGCGACTTCGAAGCCCATATAGCCGAGTCTTTTGATGCTCATGACACGTCTCCCCTCTCAACCGAAGTGCTTGTCAAGCTGTGCGCCCAGACTGGCTTCGAACAGGCCGCGCACGCCCATGCCGCCGTCGAAGTTCAGCACACTGCCGGTAAGCGGGACCGTGTCCGCACGCGTTGCGAAGAAGACAAAGGCGCCGGCGTATTCCTCGGCCGTGGCAGCCCGCCCCGTCGGAAGGACGGATTTCAGCATGTCGTCCAGTGGAAAGGTCGAAATGCTCTTGTCCTGCAAGTCCAGGGTCTTGAGCCCGCGCAGATCGCTTCCCAGGATCCCGCCGGGGGCGATGCCGTTGACACGGATATGCGGGCCCCATTCGTGTGCGAGCTGCCGGATCAGACCGATCACGGCATGCTTGCCGGCGGTATACAGAACGCCGCCCCCGCCGGGGTAGAAACCGGCATTCGACACCGTGAAGATCGCGCTGCCCTTGCTTTGATAGAGAGCAGGTAGCGCGGCCTTCGCCGCGAGGATGTAGCCCTTGACGTTGACCGCGAACATTTCCTCGAATGCCTCCGAGATCAGGTCATCGGGGATATCGACCAGCTGGGTCAGGTAGTCCCAGACGCCGGCGTTGCCGACCAGGCAGTCGAGCTTGCCGAACGCATCGACACAGCGGGCCACGGCTTCACGATGGCTGTCGAGCGACCGGACATCCCCCTCCACCCCCACAATGGCGTCGCCATGTACTTTCTTGAGTTCTTCCAGACCCGCCGCAGATTTATCGAGTACGGCGACACGGGCGCCTTCCGCGACATAGCGATCCACGATCGCCCTCCCCAGGCCCGCGCCACCACCGGTCACCAAGGCCACTTCACCTTTGAGTTTCATGCTGTGTCTCCTGAATGCGCACGCACCAGATCGCGCATGCTGTTTGAAATATCTGCCAGCCGTGCCGGCTCGACTGCCGCATGGGCTTCCACCAGGCGGGTGGCGAGCGCGAAGTCACGGGGCGCATCGACCGCGACGACGGCTTGAAGCTTTCCTTCCTGCAGCCGGAACAGCAGGGCCGCGCCACTGCCAAGCGTGCCGCGCAAGACGAATTCGCCGGGCCCTTCGATATCGCCCGCCATCTGCATCCGATGCCCGGCGATCTCCGTCCACGACACCGGCAGCTGCGGCGCCGATACCGCCTTTCCCAGAATGGCTGCGGCCACCGCGGCGGCCTGGCGCTGTGCGTTCATATAGGTTTCGAGCGAACGCCGGCCGCCTGCGCGCAGCGGCCAGCTGGCCGCATCGCCGACTGCGAATACGCCTTCGGCTAGCGTCGCACCGCAGTGATCGACAATGACGCCCCGGTCGCAGGCCAGCCCCGCCTGGCGCGCGAGTTGATCCGCGGGTTCCGCACCAATGCAGATGAGTGCGCTGTCGGCCGCGAAGAAGCGTCCATCGCTGGCCAGTACCTGTTCAAGCCGGCCCTCGCCGGAGAAGCCTGCGACACCCGCGCCCAGTTCGACCTGTACGCCAAGTTCAGTCAGCCGGCCACGCAGCCACGCGCCGATACGGCGTCCCAGTACACGTACGAGCAGTTCATCGCCAGCCTCCAGAATCGTTACCGGCAGGCCAAGCTTGCGCGCCGTCGTCGCGACTTCGCAGCCGATCAGTCCGCCGCCCGCAATCAACAGTCGCGTCGCGGGCGTCCAGCTATCGCGCAGCGACTGCACGTCGTCGTAGGTCCGCAGCGTGACGACGCCACCCAGCTGGCTGCCGGGCAGCGCAAGCGTCCGTGCCCGGCTGCCCGTGGCAATGACGATGGCATCTGCAGACAGCGTGGTGCCATCGTCCAGGCTGATCGTCCGTGTCTCCGCGTTGATCGCGGTGACTTGCGGGCCGGTCAGCATGTCGATGTTGGCCTCGCCGTACCAGTCGGCCTCCGCCAGTACGGGCGGCCGCTCAAGGCTGCCGTCAAGCACCGCCTTGGACAAGGACGGCCGGTCATAGGGAAGATGCGGTTCGCTGCCGATCAGCGAGATGCGCCCCTCGAAGCCCTCGGCACGCAGGGCCTGCGCGGTCGTGACACCCGCCACGCCATTGCCGATGATCGCCACATGCGTCGCCATCACTTCACCTCGCCGGCGTCCAGGTCGACGTGCACCTCGCCGCCTTCCAGCTTGATCGGAAACACCTTGACCGGTTTGCAGGCGGGTAGCGCCTTCACCTTTCCGGTGCGCACGCAGAACTTGCCGAAATGCAGCGTGCATTCGACGACGTCACCGTCCAGATAGCCATCCGACAACGCCCAGTTCCCATGCGTGCACGTGTCCTGCACCGCGAAGAACTCGCCGTCGACGTTGCAGACCATGATCGGCTCCGGGCCGCCTTCATGGCGCTGCATCTCCCCGGGCGGCAGCTCTTCCTGCCGCAATATGTACGTCCAGGCCATGACATCACCCCTAGAAGAAGAAGCTGAGGTTGTTGGCCAGGATGGTGCTCTGGTCAATCAGGATGGTCCGATTGACGATCTCGAACCCGGCCTCGCTCGAGTTGCGGCGCAAGGTGTCACGACGCTCGCCGGCAAAGATGTCGAGTTGCCGCTCCAGGCGATTGCGATACACGATGAAGGCGCTGGAGATCTCGTACTCGCCTGCCACCTCCCCATCGACGATCATGACGTTGCTCACCAGATGCCGGGTCCGCGATGCGGGATTCTCCGACCAGCTCACGTCGGATGTGATCTTGCGCATCCGGCCCTTCATCATCGTGGCGTCGTCGTCGAAGTGCGCATACTCGCGGGTGCCCGAGTACTCGAGCCGGGCATCGCGCATGATCCGCGTCGTGCGAATGGGCATGAAGTAATGGATGTCTTCCGCCAGCAGCGCGAACCACTCCTCAAAGCGTCGATCGTTGAGAAGCTTGGCCTCCCAGTAGTAGAACTGCTCGATCTCGTGTTGCAGTTCGGGCGCCACGGGCGCCGGTTTGCGCAGGAAGAGGTCGGCTCTCTTGACTGAATCAAGCATGGTCAATCCTTGTAGGTTTGAAGTGGATAAAGGCCGTCGTATCCCAACCCGTATCGAAGTCAAATGCGTCTTCTGGGGGCGCCACTCCGTGGCGCCGGATGTCATGGGATTCAGCGCGTGCGCGTGACGTTCAGCGCATCCCAGTCGGGCGAGGTCATCATCCGCAGCCACTGGGCATAGAGCCCGCGGGCGGCTTCCTCGCTATAGACGTTGGTGCTGATACGCCCCGGGTAGACCGGATCGTTGTCGATGGTCTGGTTCATGCTCATCTCGGCGTTGAAGGGGCGGCTGCGTGCCATGTGCCCTTTCAGAACCTGCTGGATCTCGACCCAGTTCTCGCCGTCGTCCTGCTCGAACACGCCACCGGCGGAGAAGGTGCGCAGCGTCTGGCGCCGGAACTCTTCCTTGATATCGTCGGGCGCATCGGCGTCGACCACCGTGAACGCCCACACCTCCACCTCGTTCGGCCCGCGCGGATGCCACGTGCGGACCGTGTTGATGCCCGGGAGGAAGGAACACGTGGGAAAGACGGTCATGTGCTCGACCATGAGGTGTGAGCCGCGCTCGACGCTACCCAGCCGTTGGGCCGCCTTTTCCGATGCGGGACCTTCGGTCCAGTAGCTGGTGACCTTCGGTCCCATGATGGCAAGCATCAGATTGGGGTCGCCGATATAGAAGCCGCTGCCATGTCCGCCCCACGGCGCACGGTACTGCCTGCCAACTGTCGGCGGCGCAAGATCGGCCATTTCAAGGCCCTCCGGCAGACCGGCCAGGATCCCGGACAGATGCGAGGTCGTGCCGGCGTGGTACATGTCGCTGCAGAACTGTTCCGCGGCGAATTTCCAGTTGCAGGGAATGACCCACTTCTGCACGCCCGGGATCGCTTCAGTGCCGGCCTCGGTGCGGTCGAGCATGTGGTCCATGTAGAACTTTGCCTCGCCCAGATACGTGTCGAGGTCAACGGCGTTCTCATCCCAATTGGCGAAAATCAGTCCTTTATAGGTTGCCACCCGGGCCTTCAGCGGGCTCCATTCCTTCTTGTCCAGGCACGGGAAGGATTCGGCCTCGTAGGGCACGTTGACGAGGTTGCCAGCCGTGTCGTAGGCCCATCCGTGGTAGCTGCACGTGAACGCCTTCGCGTTGCCTGCGTCCGAGCGGCAGATGCGCATGCCGCGGTGGCGGCACTGGTTCAGGAACACGGCGATGCTGGCGTCCTTCTGCCGCACGACCAGGACGGGGTCTTCGCCCATGTAGGTCGTAAAGTAGTCGCCCGCCTTCCTGACCTGGGTTTCGTGCCCCAGCAGCAGCCAGGACCTGGCGAAGACGCGCTCCAGTTCGAGCTGGTACAGGTCTTCGTCGGTATAGATGCGCGGGTCGATACGTCCGGCACGCTCGTCAAAGAGCGCCTGTATCTCGCTGGTGTTCCAGGTCTTGCGCAGCTTGATAGGGGTTTCGCTATGGTTCATTTGTCTCCTCACTTTTCGAGGTGGTGGATGCTGAGTGGTGGGGCAATTGCCGATGACAAGTTTTCTGACCTGGTGCTCACTCCGGTTTCAAGATCAATCCTCCGTGGCAAGGAAATCGTCGACCAGGCGGATAAAGCCCTGGTTTTGCTCGATCTGCGCCCAGTGACCACACAGCCTACGCAGCCTAGCCAGACGACCAAACGAATTGATAAACGAGACAACATGGTGATTTTCCCCTAACTGACTTCAATCAACCCGCGCGGGTGAAGTGGCGCAGCTTGTCCGGATCGATATCAACACCCAACCCAGGACCCGAGGGCAACCGAATCTCGAAGTCCTTGATCTCGAGTTGGGTCTGCGTAAGCGTGTCGGCTAACACCCAGGGCCCTAGCAGTTCACATCCGAAGGGCATCGTCGGCAATGTGGCATACACATGGAGAGCAGCAGCGGTGCCGATTGATGAATCCAACATGGTGCCCCCATAGGACGCAATGCCCGAGGCTTCCGCGATCGCAGCGACCTTGAGGGTATTTGCCACCCCGCCCATGTTGCACAGCTTCAGCGAGAAGGCGTCGACGCAATGATGGCGCGCCAGTTCGAAGGCGGACGCCAGCGAGCTCAGGCTTTCATCGGCCAGGATGGCCACCCCGTTGTCGGCCGACAGGCGCCGAAGCGCATCGAAGTTGCTGCGTGCCACCGGCTGTTCGACCAGTTCGACACCGGCCGCCTCCAGGCGCGGAATCCACACCGATGCCGTGTTCTCATCCCAGGCCTGGTTGATATCGACCCGCACCGCAGCACGGTCACCGACGCGCTCGATAATCTTCTCGATATGGCGCAAATCATCTGCCGGGGAGCGCACGCCAAGCTTGATCTTGAACCGGTTGTGCCGGCGCCGCTCGATCATTTCCTCGGCGATTGCGATGTCCCGCTGCGTGTCGCCGCTCGCCAGGGTCCAGGCAATGGGGATGCCCTGCTGGATCGCGCCGCCGATCAAATCGCTCAGCGGCAGGTTCAGAGAGCGTGCCTTCAGATCATGCAGCGCAACGTCGATGGCCGCCTTGGCCGAATAGTTTCCGGTTACGGCGCGCTCCATTAAGTGCTGGAGCTCTCGCAGATTTGTCGCGTCCTTGCCGATCAGGAGCGGCGCCAAGTACGTTTCGATGATGACCTTGATGGTTTCAGCGCATTCGGAACTCCAAGTCGGCCCACCTACGCTGCTGCCCTCGCCGATGCCGACAAGCCCGCCCGCACGGATCTGCACGATCGCATAGCTCTGCTTCTGCACCGTGGTAAACGACATCTGGATGGGACGCGAAGCTGGGACGTCCACCAGCGTCACATCGATCGCTTCGATCTTCATGCCACTGTCTCCGTAGCCGACTTGCGTTGCTCGGCCTGCTCACGCTCGATTACGAAGTCCAGGGTCATGACCCGCACCCCGTCCTCGATCGTCTCGGGCGTAATCAGGTCGGGGGTGACGCCGTGACAGCAGTCATCGTCCACCCATTTGCCCCCTTCGAAGTAGTATTGCGTGGTCAACGGTTCGAAACCGTCCTTGCGCACCTTGAAGTGCACGTGCGCCGGACGCCAGGTATGGCTGCCCAGGTGGCCCAGCAGACGCCCAGTCGGCCCCTCGGAGGGGATCTGGTATGGCACTGGCATCGTGGTGCGCACGCGAAAGTTGCCCTGGGAATCCGTCACGAGTTTTCCGCGGTAGTAGTCCACGGGGATGTTGTCGTGGATCCCGCTGTACAAGCCATCAGGCGTCGAGTGCCACACGTCGATGACAGCGCCAGCGAGCAACTCGCCCGTGTCCGAGCGCACCGTACCGCGAATGATCAGCGGTTTGTGGTCGTCGTTATCGTAGGTCTTGAGGACGCCTTCAACTACAGGAGCACCTTCCAGGAAGTACGGCCCCTGGATCGCAGGCGCAGAGGTCCGCGAGCGCTGCGCCTTGCCTTCGATGATGGTGCTGTTCAGGAAAACGTCCAGAAGCAGCGCGGTTTCCCGCGTCTGTGCGACCTCGGTGAGATAGTCGACACCCGCGCGGTATTCGGCTTCCGTGACGCGCTTGTCCAGCAAAATTTTGCGTACTGCCTCGACGATCGCGCCTGCGACCTCGGCAACTCGTTTATCCATGACTCGTCTCCTTTCAAGATTTCATGGCTGAAACACCGATGAGTTGGTGCTTCAAACATGAATGCTAAGATTCGCGTGTCATGCGGTCCAATACCTTTTTTTGGCCTTTTTGATACGGGATCGGTATGGATTGGCGGTGCTCACCCTAGGGAAAACCAGAGGTTATTAAATGGAATTTCGGCAGCTTCGCTATTTCATCGCGGTCGCAGAAGAGGGAAATATCGGTGCTGCGGCAAGACGCCTGCATATTTCTCAGCCGCCCATTACCCGACAAATACAGGCCCTGGAACAGGATCTCGGTGTGGTGCTGTTTGAACGCACGCACCGCGGCGTAGAACTGACGGCAGCGGGTACAACATTTTTAGAGGATGCCAGGCGCCTACTGCACGTTACCGAGATCTCAAGGGTGAGATCACGTGCAGCATCGCGCGGTGAAATCGGGGAATTGCGCGTCGCCTATTTCGGAACCGTCGTTTTGCATACGCTACCGCTACTGCTGCGGCAACTCTTGTCGGTTGCTCCCTCGGCAACTGTGTCCTTGACGCAGATGAGCAAGAACCGCCAGATTGAAGCGCTGGACGCTGGCACCATCGATATCGGGTTCGGGCGTTTCTACCCCTATCAGGAGGGTGTAGTTGTCCGAAACGTAACCAATGAGAGGCTATTTCTGGGTGCGCAAAAGTCGCGCGCTCGCTCGTTTGGTGAGCAAGTTCATTGCAGCGCGCTTCGTAACGAGCCCTTGATCCTGTTCCCGCGAGAAGGACGCCCCAGTTTCGCAGACGAAGTCATCGGCGTATTCAAAAACGCGCGAGTGGAGCCAAAGGTTGTCGCCATAGTTGAAGACGTCAATGCAGCCATGGCTCTGGCGTTGGCCGGCGTCGGCGTGACAATTGTTCCCGAGACAGTAGCCATGATTTCGTGGCCTGACTTCGGCTTCACTGAACTCGTGGGCTCCAAGGCCACTGTACCGGTCAGTTGTATCTACCGTCACGATCACATTGCGCCGATTCTGAAAACATTCTTGAACTTGCTACCTATTCGAGAATCGCAATACTCGTGCGGGCGCGTCAATGGCTGTACAAGAACAAGCTGGTGATCGTGCACGAGCGGGCAATTCGGACACTGATTGCGGCGGCACTTGCCCAGCTTGAAGTTGAAACAGGCACCGCCATCGCCGCCAGCGTTGATCCAGCAACACTTGATCGCTGGCGAGCCTCAGTTTCAGAGCTGCGCCCAGATGGACAAACCCAGCAGAGTTGGCTATGGGCTGCACCGGCGAAACACTCAACCCGCCAAATCAGCGAGGTACTGGAGCGCATCGACCTGCTTTACACGCTGGACGTTCATAAGCACCTGGCAGACATCCCCGATCTCATCTTGCGCCGCTACGCGCGCCGACTTGTCTCCAGGCCGCCCTCAGCCGGAGCCAAGATCAAAGAGCCAGCGCGCACCGTGGAGGTCGCATGCTTTCTTCGGTATTGCCTGTTCACCACCACAGACCAGTTGATCCTTATGGTGCAGCGCCGGATCGCCGATCTGTGGCGTCAGGCTGCCGCCGATGTCCCCGCTACCGTCAATTGGGCCGCAATGTACAAAACGCTGCTCGGCGAACTTGTTGCCTTGAGCGCGCAAGGTGCGGTGCCAGATGCTGAGTTGCGTGCCCGTCTTGAAGCCTTGATCACCGAAACCCAGAAACGCAAACCACCGAGCAGGGCCTCCCTGGTCCGCGAGGGATTGATTGATGGAATTCGCCCCGTGCGGTCGTTGCTCGTCGCCATTGCAAAGCTGCCCTGGCAGGCCACCGGCGAGCATCCTGCCATCGAGTACCTTGCCAAGCTGCAAGCTTTATATCTCAAAGGATCCAGAAAGCTGCCAGTTGAAGTGGTGGCACCAAGTCTGGGAATGATCTGGCAGGTTTCGATCTCCAGCCCAGACCGGGAACGGGCGTTTCAGGCGTTGGAGGTGGCCACCCTGTTTGCCCTGCGCCGCGCGGTGCGCAATGGCTCGGTCTGGATTGAGCACAGCCTGAGCTTTCGGGGTCGTGCGCGCTTGTTCTTCACGGACGAGCGTTGGCAGGCAGAGTCCAAGAAACACTATGCCCGTCTATCGTTACCCAGCAAGGCTGCCACTTTCTTGAAGCCTTTGCTGGCCAGAGTAACTGCCGGTGTCGATGCGGTGGCCGCTGCAGCCCGCAGTGGCGTACTGCGCGTGGATGATGAACTCCATTTGTCGCCATTGCCCGCAGAGGACGAAGACCCAGAAGTGACCAAGCTGCGCGCGGCTTTGGATCACCGCATCGGTGAGGTTCAATTGCCGGAAGTGATTCTGGCCGTTGACGCCCAGGTGCGCTTTAGCTGGATCATGCTCGGACGTGAGCCGCGCTCTACCGACGAGCTGCTGATGGTCTATGCCGGCATCATGGCCCACGGCACCAGTCTGACTGCGGTCGAATGCGCGCGCATGATTCCGCAATTGTCTGCCACCAGCATTCGCCAGGCCATGCGCTGGGCGCGGGACGAACGGCGTCTGAGCCAGGCCTGCCAGGCTGTGCTGGAATTCATGCAGCGACACCCGATTGCCGCCACCTGGGGGCGGTCCGATTTGGCATCTTCTGACATGATGACCATGGAGACCACCAAACGGGTGTGGCAAGCCCGGCTTGATCCTCGGCGCAACACACCTTCCATTGGAATCTACTCCCATGTAAAAGACCGGTGGGGCATCTTCCATGCGCAGCCCTTTGTGCTCAATGAGCGCCAGGCGGGCGTGGCCATTGAAGGTGTCATCCGCCAAGAAAAGCTGGAGACCAGCCAGCTTGCTGTGGATACCCATGGCTACACCGACTTTGCCATGTCACATGCCCGTTTGCTTGGTTTTGATCTTTGCCCGCGGTTGAAGGAACTCAAACAGCGCCACCTCTTTGTGCCACGCGGCACCAAAGTGCCCGCAGAAATCGCTGCGGTGTGCGAAGCCAATGTCGACGTCGCTTTGATCGAAAAGCATTGGGATAGTCTGGTGCACCTGGCAGCCTCGGTCATGAGCGGACATGCCAGTGCGGTGGCAGCTCTTGCGCGGTTCGGTTCTGCCGCCCAGGGCGATCCAATCTATGAGGCTGGCGTGCAATTGGGGCGGTTGCTGCGTACGGCGTTTTTGGCTGACTACTTTGTCAAGGACGCTTTCAGGAACGAGTTGCGCCGGGTGCTCAATCGGGGCGAGGCTGTTAACGCCCTCAAGCGCGCCATTTATACCGGCCGGATCAGCCCGGCGCAGGCCAAACGTGTCGATGAAATGCAGGCTGTGGCCGATGCGTTGAGCCTGATGGCCAACATCGTGATGGCGTGGAATACCTCACAGATGCAGGCGGTCCTGGATCGCTGGTCGAACCGCCGCCAGGTCATTCCACCGGAACTGATCGGGAAGATTGCGCCCACCAGGCTGGAGAGCATCAACTTGCGGGGTGTGTTTCGCTTCCCGGTTGACCGCTATGCTGACCAAATCCTGCCTTCGCGGCCAAATGCATCGATAACTGGCACCAATGGATGAAACCGACCACGGTTTGACGCCACGAATCGCAGATTTGAAAGTGAACAGGAAAGTCAATGAAATCAACGATCTACCAACACCACCTCCGCGCCAGTGCTAGCTTTTCGTACCGTCACTTATTGCACTGAAAACGAGGAGACCCCGAGGTGCAGCTCATCTGCCTTGGCACCACGCTTGTCACTGGTGGGCTCGCTGCGCTGTTTGGCACAGCGGTACACCAGTTTGCTTCCCTCTTTGCGTAGGCGCTCCATGGAAAACGGTGGACGCGCGCAATAGCGCAGCAGCCGCTCCAGCGCAGCGCGGTCGTGGGCTTCGATGCAGACACCGGCGTCCACCGAGAAGCCGCTGTGTTTGTAGCCCAGCATGTCTTTGGCGTCACAGTTCTCCAGCAGGCCCCGAGCAACGAAGGCGCGCAGGATGCGTTTTTGCAGTGTGGTCTGCACTGGGGCCACGGTAGCCGCATCGATGCCGGTGGCCGCGTGAAAGATGACACCCGGCGATGAGATTCGAGGGGTCGCATCAGCATCGCCCTCGCCCTCCACTTCCTCAAACACCCCGCCCACCACACAGACGTGGAAGTGGACGTGTTCGTTCAGGCTGGAGCCGAACCTGTGGATGAAGGCCACTGCGCCGATGTGCAGGCTTTCCTTGTCTGCATTGGCCGCGCCAATGCAGTGCGCCTGCAGGCTTTGCGCAATCACCCGCTTCGAAGATGCGCAGCACCATATTGAGCACTGGCCCGTCGCGCTGCATGAAGTAACGAAGCCGCTTGGGAACCGACAGCACCCACTGGCGCACCGGCAGGCGGGGGAAAACGTGGTCGCTCAGGTGTGCCGCCGTCTCCACCATCCGCCGCGTGGTGCACGAGGGGCAGACTCCCCGGCCTTTGCAGGAGAAGGCTACAAAGTAGTCGTGCCCACAGTCGCCGCAGCGAGCGCGGGCAAAGCCATGGGCAAAGATGCCGCACTCAAGATACTTGGCAAACGCTTTGCGCACGAAGGGCTTGGGGGTGTGGTGGTCGCCCTGGCCGTCGAACTGACCCGCGCTGGCCAACTCTAGCCAGGTCTCGTAGTGCTCGGCTACCGTTTGGTACAGCAGCGTGCGTTCGGGGTGGCGTGGGTTGTAGAGTTTGGGTTTTGCAGTGATTGGCATGAATGCTGTACAAATGCACAGTATTCTGCGGCGATTGTTTGGGTACGCAAAGCACAAGGCCCGAACCGTCGCCAGTTCGGGCCTTGGCAGGGTAGCTTGGCTGCGGACTTACTTGCGCGCAGGCGGCACATCCGTGCAGCTGCCATGCGCCACTTCCGCCGCCATGCCGATGCTCTCGCCCAGCGTCGGATGCGGGTGGATGGTCTTGCCGATGTCCACTGCGTCCGCACCCATCTCGATAGCCAGCGCGATCTCTCCGATCATGTCGCCCGCGTGGGTGCCGACCATGCCACCGCCCAAGATCTTGCCGTGGCCCCGGCCAGCATGGCCGTCTCCTGATCCTGCTTCGGGGCTGTCGTCGAACAGCAGCTTGGTGACGCCTTCATCGCGGCCGTTGGCAATGGCGCGGCCCGAGGCACTCCACGGGAACAGGCCCTTCTTGACCTTGATGCCCTGGGCCTTGGCCTGGTCTTCGGTGAGGCCGACCCACGCCACTTCGGGGTCGGTGTAGGCCACGCTGGGGATCACGCGGGCATTGAAGGCGGCGCTGGCCAGCTCCTTGTTGCCTTGCAGTTCACCGGCAATCACTTCCGCCGCCACATGCGCCTCGTGCACCGCCTTGTGCGCCAGCATGGGCTGGCCGACGATGTCGCCGATGGCGAAGATGTGCGGCACGTTGGTGCGCATCTGGATGTCGACGTTGATGAAGCCGCGGTCTGTGACGGCCACGCCGGCCTTTTCAGCGGCAATCTTCTTGCCGTTGGGCGTGCGGCCCACGGCCTGCAGCACGAGGTCGTACATCTGGGGCGCGGGGGCGGTCCCACCCTCTTCCGCTGCGGCAAACGTCACCTCAATGCCTTCGGGTGTGGCCTTGGCGCCCACCGTCTTGGTCTTGAGCATGATGTTGTCGAAGCGCTTGGCGTTCATCTTTTGCCAGATTTTGACCAGGTCGCGGTCGGCGCCCTGCATCAGGCCGTCCATCATCTCGACCACGTCCAGGCGCGCGCCCAGCGTGCTGTACACCGTGCCCATTTCCAGGCCGATGATGCCGCCGCCCAGGATCAGCATGCGTTTGGGCACTTCCTTGAGCGCCAGGGCGCCGGTGGAGTCGACCACGCGCGGATCGTCGGGCATGAAGGGCAGGCGCACGGCCTGGCTGCCGGCGGCGATGATGGCTTTTTTGAAAGCGATGACCTTCTTGGTGCCGGTTTTGTCCTGGCCGGTGCCGGTGGTTTCTTCCACTTCAAGGTGGTTGGCACCGACGAAAGCGCCGTAGCCGCGCACCGTGGTCACCTTGCGCATCTTGGCCATCTGGGCCAGGCCGCCGGTGAGTTTGCCGATGACCTTTTCCTTGTGGCCGCGCAGCTTGTCGATGTTGACCACCGGTGCGCCAAAGTCCACGCCCAGGTCGGCCATGTGGCTGACCTCGTCCATGACGGCCGCCACATGCAGCAGCGCTTTACGTGACGGGCCGCACCGCTGCGCACGTCCTCGGCAAGCACTTTCACACCCACTTCCATCGACGAGCGGCCGGTATGGTTGATGCTGGCCAGAAAGGTCACGAGCTCGCCGACATGAATGGGTTCGCGAAACACCACCTGATCGACGCTGCGCGTCACCACATACTGACCCGACCAGCGGCTGGCGCAGGCGTAAGCTACCTGATCGAGCAGCTTAAGAATCGTGCCGCCATGAACATTGCCTGCGAAGTTGACTGTGTCTGGTGTCATCAGCACGGTCATCGCGGTCTGGTGGCGCGGCAGGTCCATCGGCTTGAGTCGGGCCGCTCACCCGTGGCGACGCGTCGGTGCGCGCAGCGTCACGATTTCTTCGGCCGCGGTCGGGTGTACCGGAAGCACGGCGTCGAACTGTGCTTTTGTCGCACCCATTTGCAGCGCTATGCCCGCCAACTGAATCATCTCGGCGGCCTCCGGGCCGACGATGTGGACGCCGAGCACGCGATCGCTAGCGCGATCCACGATCACCTTGATGAGCATGTGTCCGGGTTGGGCGGACATTGCGTGCTTCATCGGCTTGAAGCGCGCCTCGTAGACGTCGATCGCACCGAAGCGGGCCGCCGCGCCCTCTTCGCCGAGGCCGACCGTGGCCGCCTCGGGCGTGGTGAACACGGCGGTAGGAATCAGATCGTGGGCGACCGGCACCTTGCGGCCACCGAACAGGGTATCGGCCAGCGCGTGGCCTTCGCGCACGGCGGCCGGGGTCAGCAAAGCCCGTGCAGTGACGTCGCCGATAGCGTAAACGCCCGCCACCGAGGTCTGCGACCACTCGTCGACGACGATCGCGCCGCTCGCGGTGGTGGCCACACCGACTTGTTCCAGATTCAGCTCGCGTGTGTTGGGCTGGCGACCCGTGGCGCGCAGGACCGCATCGAAGGCGGCTGAACTGCCGTCAGACAACTTGGCCTGAATGCTGCCATCGGCGTGGCGAGTGAGCCCCGTCACCGTGCAGCGTGGCACGATTGCCATGCCCGTTTCGAACAGGGCCTGCTGGAGATGTTCGCGCAGACCGTTGTCGAAGCCACGCAGCACGGTCGTGCCGCGCATCACCAGCGTGACCTGCGAGCCTAGGCGCTGCAAGAGACACCCCAGCTCAAGTGCGATGTATCCTGCCCCCTGAACCAGAACGCGTGCTGGTTGCAAATGCCACTCGAAGAACGCGTCAGAGTCGCTCGCGAGTTCCGCGCCCGGCAGTTCCTCCGCGGTCGACGGCCGTGCTCCGGTCGCGATCAGGATGCGGCGGGCGCGGATAGCCTCACCGCTGCCTGCAAGGCGAACCACGCCACGGTCCTCGAGGGTCGCGCGGTCGTACAGAACGGATACACCCGCCTGCAACAGCCCATTGGTGTAGGCGGCCTCCAGGCGGCTAACCTCGGCAGCAATGTTGCTGCGCAAGCGCTCCCAATCAAATCGGCGCTCACCGACGGTCCAACCGAAGGCGGTGGCCACGTCGATCTCCTGCGAACAGCGCGAAGCCAGCACCATCAACTTCTTGGGCACGCAGCCACGGATGACACAGGTGCCGCCGATGCGTGACGACTCGGCCAATGCAACCCTTGCTCCGTGGCCCGCAGCAATGCGCGCCGCGCGCACACCCCCCGAACCACCGCCAATGACAAAGAGGTCGACCTCCTTCATGACAGGCCGACCATGACATGGGTGAGGAACCCAGGCCGTTTCGCCATGCGCTCGTACCACGCCTGCAGGTGCGGCTGCTTGGGCCGCTCGACATGTAGCTCGAACCATCTATAGACCGAGGGACCAAGCGCAAGATCGGCCAACGAAAGTGTCGGCCCGGCAACGAACTCGCGTTGAGCCAACGCCGCGTCGAGTAGCGACATCCAGCGTGCCGTTGCCGCACGGTGTTGTTCGACGACTTCCGGCTGGCGTTGATCTACAGGCGTGCGGACAATTGATTGAAACAAGGGCGTGATGCCGTTGTTCAGCGTCCCGAGCTGCCAGTCCATCCAGCAGTCCACCTCGCTTCGACGCGCAGGTTGCGGTGGGTACAAGGACTCGCCCCGCGTGTTGCCAAGGTAGCGAAGGATCGTATTCGACTCCCAAACCACGTGATTGCCATCGATCAGCGTGGGGACCACTCCGTTCGGGTTCAGTCGCAAATAGGTCTCCTCGCGGTTGCCGCCAAAGGCGCCACCGAAGTCCACCCGCTCACTCGGCAGAGCCAACTCAGCCAAGCACCACATGACCTTTTGAACATTGGATGAACTTGCCCGTCCCAGTACTTTCAGCATATCGTTACCTTTCCATGCGCTCAAATCTTTGGGACTGCCATGCCGCGCCGCACTGCGGCACGCTCGCCCACCGTGTCGAACCAGCGCTTGACGTGTGGCACCTGATTCCACGGCAATGCGTGCAGCTCGAAGCGGGCAATCCACGGATACGTGGCAATATCGGCGATCGTGTACTCGTCACCCGCGAGGTAGGTCGAGTGTGCGAGGTGGCCGTCGAGCACCCGGTAAAGGCGGTGTGTCTCTTTCGAGTAGCGCTGCAAACCGTAAGTCTGCTCGGGGGCGTAGCGTCGAAAATGGTGCGTCTGCCCGAAAGTTGGACCGACTCCGCCCATCTGGAACATCAGCCACTGGATCGCTTGCAGCCGCGCGACAGGATCGGCAGGCAGCAGTCGACCGGACTTCTCGGCCAGGTAGAGCAGGATCGCGCCGCTCTCAAACAACACCAGGCGCTGCCCGCAGGGACCGTCGCTGTCTTCGATTACCGGAATCTTGTTGTTGGGGTTGAGCGCCAGAAATTCGGGCGCGAACTGCTGGTCACGGCCGATGTCCACGGCGCGCAGCTCGTAGGGTAGGCCTAGCTCTTCGAGCGCAATGGAAATCTTGCGCCCGTTCGGCGTGGCCCAGGTGTGCAGCGTGATCATGTGAATGCCAGCCTTAAAGAATGAGGCACGCTTCCGCGAAAGACAGGCGCGGCTGGCGCGCCATCAGCTTGGTGGCGTCGCCGTAGCCTAGGCCGCACAGGAAGTTGGATTTCCAGCGGCCATCGGGGAAGAACTCTGCGTCCACCTTGTCGGTGGCAAAGCCGCTCATCGGGCCACAATCGAGCCCAAGCCCGCGCGCCGCCAGCATCATGTAGCCGCCCTGCAGCGAGCCGTTGCGAAACGCGGTGCTCGCGGCCAGTGCCGAATTGCCGCCAAACATGTCGCGTGCGGCGGGGTTGTGCCAGATGCGAGGCATCTCCTCATAGAAGCAGCTGTCGTAGGCCACGATGACCACGACCGGCGCGCTGCGGGTCTTCTCTACATTGCCGGGCATCAGGGCCGGCAGGAGCCTGGCCTTGGCTGATTCGGTGGTCAAGAAGACGAATCGCGCAGGCTGGCAATTCATCGATGTAGGCGCCATGCGCGTGATCTCGTACAACTCCTGCAATAGCGATTCGCCGACCGGCTTGTCGAGCCAGCCGTTCTGGCTGCGTGCTTCGGTAAACAGGGCGGCCCAGGCGGTGGGATCGATTCGGTGACTCATGGGGCTTGGTTCCTTTAGTTGATGGCGTAGTCGACTTGATGGCGCTGGACGCGCAGATCGCTCATCTCGCGCCGTACTCGTTGATGCTCCGGGTGATCGGCGTAGGCGGCCAGCGCAGCGCTCGACTCGAACTCGCTGTAGAGCACGACATCGAATGCGTAGTCGACATCACTCTGGTCGAGCCCCACCTCCAGGCGCAAAAGCCCGGGCACCTTGCCCCGGAGGCTCTCTAGGGCGTGCTTTACGATATGGCGATTCAGCTTTCGCTCAGCGGGCGTGCTGCCTTTGAGCTTCCACATCACAATGTGCTTGATCATGGTGGGCTTGGTTCAGGGTTGGGGTGGAAATCCGGCCTTCTGCGGCCAGAGATTCTCGAAGGGGTGAACGAGGGTCTGTGCGTACAGGCCGGCGCGGGTAAAGGGCTCTGCGTCGAGCCAAACTTGCGCTGCCGCCGCGTTGGCGAATTCGATCACGAGCAGGCTGCCGACCCCGTGCTGGCCACCTGCCGACAGCAGCGGCCCGGCGAACGCGATGCGATCGGCCACCTGGGCCAGGTAGGCCTTGTGCCTGGGGCGCACCTCGGCCCGCAGCGCCTCGGTGCCAGGCCTGTCGAGCAGGTGCAGAACGTAGATCATGCTACGGATAGGAAATTCAACCGCATGAGGCCAAGTATGGCACGAGTTTTGGGCCTCGAAACACGTTCGGCCAAGGAAGGTTGAGCGCTCGCTTGCCGCTCAATGGCAAGAGCTTGGGAGGCAGTATGCATTTGGGCCTGGCGCGCGCGCAGCTGCTTCCCCGCAGCGATGGATACCGCCGCTTCACTGGGTCACCAATTGACGCGCTGGTCTACCTCGTCGGGTTGAGCTGCCAGATCCCAATCCGGCTCGCCTTGCGCACCATCATCCACCGGCGCGTCGCAGCCCTCCCACAGCGGTGGCCCGCGTGCCGGGGTGATGTGCGGGGGGGCAGACTCCACCCCGATGTGGTTCAGGATGTGGCGGATTTCGGCGCTGTGGGTGATGAAGGCAATGATGCGCATCTGCCCACCGCACATGGGGCACAGCAGCGGAAATGCCTCGTAGATGCGGGCAATCAGCACCGCCCACAAGTAATGCGCCGCTCGCTTCGGGCGTGCTTCAGGTTCGGGTGTGGGTGTGGCCGCGTTGCCCGGCGCCGCCACCCCAGGTACGCCCGCGCCAGGTTGTGCAGTCTCCACCGTGGCTGGTTGCGACGCAGCAGGCTGAGCCAGCGCCGTTACCGCCGCTCTCAGCGGCGAGTTTGGTGCCAGCACACCAAAGTAGCGGTGCCGGTGGGTGCGTGGCGGTGGCACCAGCGCGGCGATGCGGTCGATCAGTTCCAGCGGTGTGAGGTGCAGCTCATCTGCCTTGGCACCACGCTTGTCACTGGTGGGCTCGCTGCGCTGTTTGGCACAGCGGTACACCAGTTTGCTTCCCTCTTTGCGTAGGCGCTCCATGGAAAACGGTGGACGCGCGCAATAGCGCAGCAGCCGCTCCAGCGCAGCGCGGTCGTGGGCTTCGATGCAGACACCGGCGTCCACCGAGAAGCCGCTGTGTTTGTAGCCCAGCATGTCTTTGGCGTCACAGTTCTCCAGCAGGCCCCGAGCAACGAAGGCGCGCAGGATGCGTTTTTGCAGTGTGGTCTGCACTGGGGCCACGGTAGCCGCATCGATGCCGGTGGCCGCGTGAAAGATGACACCCGGCGATGAGATTCGAGGGGTCGCATCAGCATCGCCCTCGCCCTCCACTTCCTCAAACACCCCGCCCACCACACAGACGTGGAAGTGGACGTGTTCATTGAGGCTGGAGCCGAATCGGTGAATGAAGGCGATGGCACCGATGTGCAGGCCTGCCTTGTCCATATGGGCCGCACCGGGGCTGTGGGTCTGCAGAGTTTGTGCGATCACCCGCAGAAAGATGCGCAGCACCATGCTCAGCACCGCTCCGTCGCGTTGCATGAAGTACCGCAACCTCTTGGGCACGGAGAGCACCCACTGGCGCACCGGCAGGCGGGGGAAAACGTGGTCGCTCAGGTGTGCCGCCGTCTCCACCATCCGCCGCGTGGTGCACGAGGGGCAGACTCCCCGGCCTTTGCAGGAGAAGGCTACAAAGTAGTCGTGCCCACAGTCGCCGCAGCGAGCGCGGGCAAAGCCATGGGCAAAGATGCCGCACTCAAGATACTTGGCAAACGCTTTGCGCACGAAGGGCTTGGGGGTGTGGTGGTCGCCCTGGCCGTCGAACTGACCCGCGCTGGCCAACTCTAGCCAGGTCTCGTAGTGCTCGGCTACCGTTTGGTAGAGCAGCGTGCGTTCGGGGTGGCGTGGGTTGTAGAGCTTGGGCTTGGAAGTGGCTGACATGAATACTGTACAAATGCAAGGGGTATCTATTTAGCTCCAGTGACGTGAGAATAGCTGGATGGAAACCCAGATGCTAACGCCAACTCCTGGAGGGGACTACCCCCGCACCTGGAACGAATTTCTTGACTGGTTTGCCACCGAAGAGGCTTGCCAGGCGTTCCTGGAGAAGCTTCGGTGGCCCCAAGGCTTCGTCTGCCCGCGTTGCGGCAACGCTGGCGATGTGTACCGCGCCAGCCGCACCCGCCTGATGTGCCGCTCATGCCAGTACCAAGGCACAGTGACATCTGGAACCATCTTTGACAAGACGCGCACACCGCTGCGTGTCTGGCTGGCTGCAGCTTGGTACCTGACCAATCAGAAACAAGGCGTGAGCGCCCTGGGGCTGCAGCGCGTATTGGGTTTGGGGAGCTACCAGACCGCCTGGACCATGCTGCACCGGTTTCGACGTGCCATGGTCCGCCCGGGCCGGGACAAGCTCAAGGGGCTTGTGGAGGTGGATGAAACGTACCTGTCCATCACGGATCGCAAGAATCCCGCCACCCCTGCAGGGCGCAAGAGCAGCACCACCAAAGTGTTGATGGTCATGGCGGTGGAGATCGTGGAGCCCAAGGGGTTTGGGCGCATCCGGTTACGCCGCATTGACCGAGACGCCGCCACCCACGTAATCCCCTTTGTGCAGGAGGTGGTCGAGCCTGGAGCCCAGGTACGCACGGATGGTTCGGCGGCATACCGCGCTCTGGGAGAACTGGGTTACACCCACCAGCGCACCGTCATGCTCGGCTCAGGCGTACCTGCCCATGTCTCCATGGCGGGAGTGCACCGGGTCGCCTCACTGGTACAGCGCTGGGTGCTGGGAACACATCATGGCTCTGTACAGCCAGACCACCTGGACGCCTATCTCGATGAATTCGTGTTCCGTTTCAACCGGCGCACATCCAGCTCACGCGGGATGCTGTTTTACCGCTTGCTGCAGCAAGCGGTGGTTACGCCGCCAGTGACGTATGGGGATGTCGTGAGCAAGAACACCGGGGAGAGCCAATCGGATACCATTGCTGGATGAAATCACAGTATCAATGGGGCTGCTGGAGCTAAATAAGAAGCTCCATGTGAGCAAGCCCACGCTGTACTACTACGTCAAGAGCAAGGACGACATCCTGCTCGAATGCGTGCGCGCGGCGCTGGCCATGATGCAGGAGGGCATTGCCGAGGTGCGCCAGCAGGGCGGCCGCGCGCTGGACCAGCTGCAGGCCTGCATGCGCAGCTACGCGGCCATCGTGATGGACGACTTCGGCCAGTGCGTGATCCGCATCGGCGAAGACCCGCTGCCGCCGCCGCTGCGCAAGGAGCTGCGCCGGCTCAAGGCCGGCATCGACCACGAGTTCCGCCGGCTGGTCGAAGAGGGCATTGCCGAAGGCTCGCTGCAGCCCTGCGATCCCAAGCTGGCGGCCTTCATGCTGGCCGGCGCGCTGAGCTGGATCGGCCGCTGGTACCGGCCCGACGGCGCCATGGCGCCCAAGCAGATCGCCGAGCAGGGCATTGCGCTGCTGCTGGGCGGCGTGCTCGCCCCCGTTCCCGCCGTTCCCCCTGTTCCCCCAGCTGCCGCCACCCGCCAACCGGGCCGGCGCGCACCACGAAAGAGCCCCGCATGACGCAAGACGACGCCCCCCTGCAGATCGGCCGCGAAGGCGCGGTCGCCACGCTGCGCTTCAACCGCCCGGCCACGCTCAATGCGCTGGACGTGCCCATGGCCGAGGGCTTTCTCGCGGCCGTGCGCGACATCGCCGCCGACAGCAGCGTGCGCGCCGTGCTGCTGTCGGGCAGCGGCAAGGGCTTCATGGCCGGCGGCGACCTGGCGGTGCTGCAGGCCGATCCGCAGGGCGGCGCCAAGGCGCTGATCGGCCCGCTGCACGAGGCGCTGGTGGTGCTGGCCGGCATCGATGCGCCCGTGGTGGCCCAGGTGCACGGCGTGGCGGCCGGCGCCGGCCTGTCGCTCATGCTGCAGGCCGACTTCGTGCTCGCGGCCGAGGGCACGCGCTTCAACCTGGCCTACGTGAACATCGGCACGAGCTGCGACGTGGGTGCCTCCTGGGCGCTGCCGCGCTGGGTCGGCCTGCGCCGTGCGCTGGAGATCGCCATGCTGGGCGACATGCTCGACGCGGCGGCGGCCGAGCGCATGGGCCTGGTCAACCGCGTGGTGCCGGCCGATGCGCTGGCGGGCGAAGCCATGGCGCTGGCGCAGCGGCTGGCCAATGGCCCGACGGTGGCGCTGGGCCAGCTGCGCCGGCTCATGCGCGCGAGCTTTGACCGCGCGCTGCCCGAGCAGCTTGATGCGGAGTCGGCGGCGTTCCAGGTGTGCGCCGCGACGGACGATTTCCGCACCGGCGTGGACGCGTTCTTCGCGCGCCAAAAGCCTGACTTTCTGGGGCGCTGATGCGGGCCGGCTGGGGTGTTCTCCGCATGGAACAGCGATGGTGGGGCATGCCACCTTGGCGTCAGGGCCCGCCAGAGATGCACAACCTCTCAGTCCAGCCCGTCGAGCCGCACCAGGTTCGAGGCCGTGGGCGTGGAGCCCCCGTACCAGTGGAAGCCGATGAAGCCGCCATCGTTGATGGCGTAGGCGCTGTGTTCGCCGCTGCGCCAGACCATGGCAGTGCTGCCCACCAGTTCGGGTCCGATGCCTGGCACCTCCGAGACGCGTCCCTCAAGGGTGACGCGCAGGATTTCGCGCCGGTGCGTGGTGACATACAGGTTGCCGCTCGGCGAGAAAGCGAAGTCGTCCGCGCGCAGCGGTTCCACGAAGACCTGCACGGCGCCGGGCCGCAAGTCGGCACCGAGCGGAATGCGCAACATGGCCACGCGCGCCGTGTTGGAAACGTACAGGTGCCCGGCGTGGATCTTCAGGCCGTTCGCGGCCGGTGTGGGCAGCGCGAAGCCGGGTGGCACATCCAGTAGCGCGTCGCGCACGAAGGGGCTGGCGCTGCGGGCGGCGACATCGAGCAGCCATACCGTGCCGCCGCGGCCGTCGGCGATCAGGATGCGGCCTGGCGCGAGCAGGGTCATGCCGTTCAGCGCGCGTGCCTGCTCGATCTTCAGAAAGGGTTGCGGTGCCTCGCCGCGGCGTTGGCGCCAGACCCACTGCGTGGGCGGCGAGGTCTTGTCCACGATGCCGCGCTCGGCCGCACCGAAGTACAGCGTGCCATCGCTGTCGAACACCATGCCCCATGGATGGACGTCGAGCCGGGCGTGCACGCTGAATCCCTTGTCGTCCACGTAGCGCAACAGCTGGCGGTTGTGGAAGTCGGTGACATACAAGGCGCGGTCCGGGCCCTCGGCGATGCTTTC
The DNA here is from genome assembly GCF_040149425.2 of Cupriavidus sp. DF5525. NCBI lineage: Bacteria > Pseudomonadati > Pseudomonadota > Betaproteobacteria > Burkholderiales > Burkholderiaceae > Cupriavidus > Cupriavidus sp. DF5525. The sequence continues at coordinate 82,547 of NZ_CP168268.1, forward strand.
GAGGAAGGAGGGGCCAGACTGCTGGGCGACGACGCGCGCCTGCACAGTGCGCTCTGGCGGCGTGCCGGGGCCGCTGGCGCAGGCGACCAGTGCGGCGCAACTGGCTGCGGCGATGCAGGTTTGTAGACGTGTCATGGGGTCGTCTCCGTCGTTTGTTGTGTCGGTGTTGTCGAGGGGTTTGGCGGCCGCGGCGCCGCACCTTCGAACGCCTCTTGCAGCAAGTTCCGCAGCGGCGCGGCCTCGATCGGCCGCGGATTGGGGTAGGCGTCGCGCAGGGCCAGCGCGCACGCCTTGTCCAGGTCTTCTTCCCGCATGCCGATGTCGCGTAGCGCGGTGGGTGCGCCCAGTCGCCGCGCCAGCGTGTGCACGCCCAGCGCGGCATCGGCGGTTCCCAGCGCGGCGGCGATGCGCTGCATGGCGTGCGGCGCCGCCTTGGCGTTGTAGGCCAGCACGTGCGGCAGCACCACGGTGTGCAGCTCGGCGTGCGGCAGGTTGAAGCTGCCGCCCAGCGTGTGGCACAGCTTGTGGTGCAGGGCCATGGACACGCTGCCCAGCACCAGGCCGCACAGCCAGGCGCCGTACAGCGCATCGCTGCGCGCGTGCAGGTCGTGCGGCGCGGCGTGCAGCGCGGGCAGCGCGCGGCCCAGCGCGGCGATGCCCTCGGTCGCCATCAGGCCCATGACCGGGTTGCCGTCGGCCGCGTACAGGCCCTCGGCCGCGTGCGCGATGGCGTTGATGCCGCTCACCACCGACAGGCCCACCGGCAGTGCCAACGTGAGTTCGGGGTCGTACAGCACGCTGCGCGGCAGCACGCGCACGTCGCGACCGGTGCGCTTGAGGCCGTTCTCGGTCAGCCCGTAGATGGGCGTCATCTCCGAGCCCGCGTAGGTGGTGGGGATGGCCAGCACCGGCAACGGCGAGACCAGCGCAATCGCCTTGGCCAGGCCTACGGTGGAGCCGCCGCCCACGGCCACCAGCGCATTGGCGCCGGCCTGTGCTGCCGCAGCGCGCGCGGCCTCGGCGCTGGCCATGGGCACGTGCATCACCGCCCCGTCGAAGATGCCGGCGGCGCGCGGCCCGAGCAGGGCCGCCACGGCTTCGGCCTGGGCACGCTGCGGCGCGGTGCACAGCACCAGGGCCTTGTGCGCGCCCATCCGCTCCAGCTCGGCCGGCGCCTGCGCCAGCGTGCCGGCACCGAACAGCACACGCTGCGCCCGGCTCTCGTAGGTGAAGGGCTGGTTCTGCACGGCGCTCACTCCACGCTGATCTTGCGCTTGGCGATGAGCTGGCCCCAGCGCTGGCTCTCGCGCTGCACCAGCTGGTCCATGGCGGCGCGGTCGCCGGCCACCACCTCGAAGCCGTTGTCGGCCATGCGGCGCGCCAGCGCCGGGTCGCGCAGCGTGGCCGCCATCGCCACCGACAGCTTGTCCAGCACCGGCGCGGGCGTCTTGGCCGGCGCCACCATGCCGACCCAGGAGTAGATCTCGAAGCCCTTGTGCGCCTCGGCCACGGCCGGCACCTGGGGCAGTGCGGCGCTGCGCGCCTGCGAGGTCACGGCCAGCGCACGCAGCTTGCCGGCCTGCACGTGCGGCAGCACCAGTGGCAGGCTGGCGATCATCGAATCGACATGGCCGCCCAGCAGGTCGGCGATGGCCGGGCCGCCGCCTTTGTAGGGCACGTGCAGGCCGCGGCTGCCGGCGGTCTCGTGGAACAGCTCGGCCGCCAGGTGGTTAGAGCTGCCAGCGCCCACCGACGCGTAGGTCACTTCGCGCTGGCGCGCGGCGGCCACGTAGTCCTGCACGGTCTTGTAGGGAGAAGCCGCGGGCACCACCAGCACCATGGGCGAGCGCACGGCATAGGAGACGCCAGCGAAGTCGCGCAGCGTCTCGTAGGGCAGCTTGCGGTGGATGTGCTGCTCGGTCGCGTAGGAGTCGAACACCATGGCCACCGTGTAGCCGTCGGGCGCGCTTTTGGCCAGCTGGGCCATGCCGATGGTGCCGCCGGCGCCGCCGCGGTTGTCCACCACCACCTGTTGGCCCAGCCGCTCGCGCAGCGGCTCCTGCAGCATGCGGGCCACCTTGTCCACGGTGCCGCCAGCAGCGAAGGGCACGATCAGCGTGAGCATGCGGCTGGGGTAGTCGTCGGCACGCGCCGGTCCTGGGCCGGCCAGCAGCAGCGCCGCGGCCGCACCCAGCAGCGCCTGGCGTCGGCGCAGGGTTGTTGCGGGAATGCACCCGTGGGCGCGTGGTGTCTCGTGTGTGTGCATGGCGTGAAGGCTCGGTCGGATGAGGCGGTCGATGCTATTCTTTGCGCCACGCGAGCGGAATGCCGCCCGCGGGTCAAACGCCTTTGCGTGAGGTGCACAGATGAATCCCCTGGGTTTTGCCGAAAGCCTTTCCCTGTTCGTCGACGTGGTGCAGGACAAGAGCTTTTCCGCCGCCGCGCGGCGCCGCGGCCTAGCGGCCTCGTCCGTGGCCCGGCAGATCGACGCGCTGGAGCGCGAGATGCAGGTGCCGCTGCTCACGCGATCGACCCGCGCGCTGGCGCTGACCGAGGCCGGTGCGCTGTTGTACGAGCGCGCGCTGAAGATCCTGCACGAGCTCATGGACACGCGCAGCGAGGTGGTGGCGCTGGACGGCAGCGTGCAGGGCCTGCTGCGCGTGAGCTGTGTGCCCGCGTTCGGCCGCCGCCATGTGGCCCCGCACCTGCCCACGCTGTTCGACCGCTATCCAGCCTTGAATGTCGAGCTGGAGCTGACCGAGCGCGTGGTCGATCCGGTGGCCGAGCGCTTCGACCTCGTGATCCGCATCGGCGACCAGCCCGACAGCGCGCTGGTCAGCCGGCGCATCGGCAGCCAGCGCTATGTGATGGGCGCCTCGCCGGCCTACCTGCGCCGCCACGGCACGCCGCGCTGCATGGCCGATCTGGCGCAGCACCGGCTGATCGACCGCCAGCACAGCACCAGCGTGCGTGGCTGGCGCGAGCTGGCCGGCATCGACTGGCGCCAGCCGCCGCAGGTGGCGCTGGAGAGCAACGACTGCGACACGCGGCGCCTGTGCGCGGCGCGCGGCCTGGGCATCGCACTGATGCCCAACTGGGCCATCGGCGAAGACCTGGCGGCCGGGCGCATCGTGGCGCTGCAGCTGGAAGACGCGCCGCCGGCCGAGGTCAGCGGCATCCACCTGCTGCGGCCCAGCGGCAAGGCGAATGCCAAGGTGCGTGCCTTCACGGAGCACCTGCTGCACAGCATCGGCGCGGCGGCCGGTTGGGTGGGGGCGGTGGAGCCGCAGGCCCGCGGGCCGGTGCCGCAGGCGGACGCCGTGCCGGCATGACGTCGCCCAGGCCTGAGCGCGCCGCCCGGCGGGCAGGGCGCCCGCCACCGCCACGAACAGGAGACTCCATGCCACAGCCCCCATCCGACAGCGACCGCGGTGGCCTCGCGTACTTCGCCGAAGACAGCTCGGCCGAGGTCGTCAACGCCCGCATGGGCGAGGACGCCTCGCCGCGCCTCCAGCAGGGCATGGCCGCGCTAGTGCGGCACCTGCATGCGGCCGTCAAGGAGGTCGAGCCCACGCACCAGGAGTGGCTGGCCGCGATCCGTTTCCTGATTTCCGGAAGGTGGACAATCCCGAAGAGGCCCGCCGCCACAGCATGCAAGCGCCGTTCTGGCGCGTGGACTGGGACTTCGTGCTGGCGCCCGCGGCGGGCGCGGCCTCGCGCGAGGAGCTGATCGGGCGCATCACTGCAGGGTGATCCAGCGGCGGGCCCTCAGACCGACTTCACTCGGCCTTGATGTTCGCCGCCTCGATGATCTGCGCCCACTTCTTCGTCTCCGCGGTGATGAAGCTGCTGAACGCCGCGGCCGTGCCGCCGCGCAGCTGCAGGCCTGCGGCCTCGGCCTTGCGGCGCACCTCGGGGTCGGCGATGGCCGCGTTGACCGCGACGTTGAGCCGCTCCACGACATCGGCCGGCGTGCCGGCCGGCGCCATCATTCCGTACCAGCCGTAGCCGGGGTCTCCTCGTTTTCAGTGCAATAAGTGACGGTACGCAAAGCTAGCACTGGCGCGGGGGTGGTCTGGGTAGACCGTTGATTTCATTGACTTTCCTGTTCGCTTTGTAAACGGGTATGGTGGCCTCCCACTTTTGAGGTTCACGATGCAGGGTTGGCACACAACGTTTTTGGGGATGCGTGGGCTCCCCCGCGATATCAGCGACTTCGAGATGAAGGCATTTTTCACCTTCGATGGTGCCGAGCGCGACGCAATCAATGCACGCCGAGGTGATTCCCACAAGCTTGGTCTGGCGCTCCATATTGGTTTCCTGCGCATGAGTGGGCGTTTGCTCGGTGCCTTTCGGGTAATTCCAGTACTCGTGCGGGCGCGTCAATGGCTGTACAAGAACAAGCTGGTGATCGTGCACGAGCGGGCAATTCGGACACTGATTGCGGCGGCACTTGCCCAGCTTGAAGTTGAAACAGGCACCGCCATCGCCGCCAGCGTTGATCCAGCAACACTTGATCGCTGGCGAGCCTCAGTTTCAGAGCTGCGCCCAGATGGACAAACCCAGCAGAGTTGGCTATGGGCTGCACCGGCGAAACACTCAACCCGCCAAATCAGCGAGGTACTGGAGCGCATCGACCTGCTTTACACGCTGGACGTTCATAAGCACCTGGCAGACATCCCCGATCTCATCTTGCGCCGCTACGCGCGCCGACTTGTCTCCAGGCCGCCCTCAGCCGGAGCCAAGATCAAAGAGCCAGCGCGCACCGTGGAGGTCGCATGCTTTCTTCGGTATTGCCTGTTCACCACCACAGACCAGTTGATCCTTATGGTGCAGCGCCGGATCGCCGATCTGTGGCGTCAGGCTGCCGCCGATGTCCCCGCTACCGTCAATTGGGCCGCAATGTACAAAACGCTGCTCGGCGAACTTGTTGCCTTGAGCGCGCAAGGTGCGGTGCCAGATGCTGAGTTGCGTGCCCGTCTTGAAGCCTTGATCACCGAAACCCAGAAACGCAAACCACCGAGCAGGGCCTCCCTGGTCCGCGAGGGATTGATTGATGGAATTCGCCCCGTGCGGTCGTTGCTCGTCGCCATTGCAAAGCTGCCCTGGCAGGCCACCGGCGAGCATCCTGCCATCGAGTACCTTGCCAAGCTGCAAGCTTTATATCTCAAAGGATCCAGAAAGCTGCCAGTTGAAGTGGTGGCACCAAGTCTGGGAATGATCTGGCAGGTTTCGATCTCCAGCCCAGACCGGGAACGGGCGTTTCAGGCGTTGGAGGTGGCCACCCTGTTTGCCCTGCGCCGCGCGGTGCGCAATGGCTCGGTCTGGATTGAGCACAGCCTGAGCTTTCGGGGTCGTGCGCGCTTGTTCTTCACGGACGAGCGTTGGCAGGCAGAGTCCAAGAAACACTATGCCCGTCTATCGTTACCCAGCAAGGCTGCCACTTTCTTGAAGCCTTTGCTGGCCAGAGTAACTGCCGGTGTCGATGCGGTGGCCGCTGCAGCCCGCAGTGGCGTACTGCGCGTGGATGATGAACTCCATTTGTCGCCATTGCCCGCAGAGGACGAAGACCCAGAAGTGACCAAGCTGCGCGCGGCTTTGGATCACCGCATCGGTGAGGTTCAATTGCCGGAAGTGATTCTGGCCGTTGACGCCCAGGTGCGCTTTAGCTGGATCATGCTCGGACGTGAGCCGCGCTCTACCGACGAGCTGCTGATGGTCTATGCCGGCATCATGGCCCACGGCACCAGTCTGACTGCGGTCGAATGCGCGCGCATGATTCCGCAATTGTCTGCCACCAGCATTCGCCAGGCCATGCGCTGGGCGCGGGACGAACGGCGTCTGAGCCAGGCCTGCCAGGCTGTGCTGGAATTCATGCAGCGACACCCGATTGCCGCCACCTGGGGGCGGTCCGATTTGGCATCTTCTGACATGATGACCATGGAGACCACCAAACGGGTGTGGCAAGCCCGGCTTGATCCTCGGCGCAACACACCTTCCATTGGAATCTACTCCCATGTAAAAGACCGGTGGGGCATCTTCCATGCGCAGCCCTTTGTGCTCAATGAGCGCCAGGCGGGCGTGGCCATTGAAGGTGTCATCCGCCAAGAAAAGCTGGAGACCAGCCAGCTTGCTGTGGATACCCATGGCTACACCGACTTTGCCATGTCACATGCCCGTTTGCTTGGTTTTGATCTTTGCCCGCGGTTGAAGGAACTCAAACAGCGCCACCTCTTTGTGCCACGCGGCACCAAAGTGCCCGCAGAAATCGCTGCGGTGTGCGAAGCCAATGTCGACGTCGCTTTGATCGAAAAGCATTGGGATAGTCTGGTGCACCTGGCAGCCTCGGTCATGAGCGGACATGCCAGTGCGGTGGCAGCTCTTGCGCGGTTCGGTTCTGCCGCCCAGGGCGATCCAATCTATGAGGCTGGCGTGCAATTGGGGCGGTTGCTGCGTACGGCGTTTTTGGCTGACTACTTTGTCAAGGACGCTTTCAGGAACGAGTTGCGCCGGGTGCTCAATCGGGGCGAGGCTGTTAACGCCCTCAAGCGCGCCATTTATACCGGCCGGATCAGCCCGGCGCAGGCCAAACGTGTCGATGAAATGCAGGCTGTGGCCGATGCGTTGAGCCTGATGGCCAACATCGTGATGGCGTGGAATACCTCACAGATGCAGGCGGTCCTGGATCGCTGGTCGAACCGCCGCCAGGTCATTCCACCGGAACTGATCGGGAAGATTGCGCCCACCAGGCTGGAGAGCATCAACTTGCGGGGTGTGTTTCGCTTCCCGGTTGACCGCTATGCTGACCAAATCCTGCCTTCGCGGCCAAATGCATCGATAACTGGCACCAATGGATGAAACCGACCACGGTTTGACGCCACGAATCGCAGATTTGAAAGTGAACAGGAAAGTCAATGAAATCAACGATCTACCAACACCACCTCCGCGCCAGTGCTAGCTTTTCGTACCGTCACTTATTGCACTGAAAACGAGGAGACCCC